>CAJURQ010000018.1 GCA_910588955.1 uncultured Lachnospiraceae bacterium | reverse complement strand
CGTTTGCCTCCATATATCAATGGATCTAACAGATAACTTTCAATTATCACTCAAATTTATATATCACTATGACCTCCCTGCCATATTCTGTTTATATCATACATCTATGCAACACAAATAGCAATAATATGACAAAATTTTTGCTTACAAATTGTATTCTGTCCCAGCAGTCACTCCAGCGCATTCATCTGCCTAATTCCGTTATGCGATGTAAGTGGCGTAAAATCCATGTTCAAAAGGTACTTAGGATTATGATCATGAATCCGATCCAAAGGATTTAATTCCCATTCCAATATACTTTTTCCCTCTGGATTATCCCTTTTTAGCATATTGGATATAAATGTACAAGTTTTAGAAGTGTATTGCCAATATATCCGCAAATAAAGTTCCCAATATAAAATATGCCCAGCAATATCACTCACAGTAACATATTTCATATTGGGATGATTATCAAAACATTTTACACCCGCAGCCTGCACTCCGCGTGCACCACATTCAGCCGCTCCGCATTCTTCATAAAGTAGAGCGTCAAAAGCGTCTCCCCCATATACCCGAGATACCTGTCCCTTCGCTCACTCCCCTTCGGAACGCTCAGTTCCTCCGTCCGCATAAGGATCGGAAAAAGCCACTCGCAGTAATCCCGCAGCACACCCTTCTTCGCAAGAACCACATTATAATTGTACAGATACCGCTGTGAGAGGACTTCGGGAAAAGCCTCCGCATATGCCGGCTGCAACTCGGAGAGCGCCTGCAGTAACGCCTTCCAGTCGACCTCCTTTATGTACCGCTCGTGGTGTGCATGGATGTCCGGCTCATAGGGGAGGGGATAGGGCAGCACCGCATCCACCTCATTGTCCACCAGCCGCAGCAGGTCGTCCTCCGTAAGCTCAAAGCCCCTCCGGTACTGGCACAGCCCGTAATACTGCCCTTCCCCGCCGTCCGCACAGCCGTCCCTGCCCATCTTATTCTTCCACGCCCAGTAGAGTGCGGTCAGCTCGCAGTAATTCCCGTTCCTATCCGAGATATGGTCCCCGGTGTTATCCGCAAGGTCCGCCACTCGCACATCGCAGCATGCCGCACCCGCCTGAATCGGGAATACATAGTCTGGCAGGAAGACGCTCTCTCTGAGGGGCTTGTCCACATGGGACTTCGCCATATACATTCTGACAAAGGGCATATGACAGCCCACCGGCAGTGCGGCAAGGGGCAGGAACCGCCCGAGCCTTGCATGGAACAACTTCATCAGTTCCGCATAGCGGGCAAAGGTGAGCCGCCTGTGGTGGTGGAACCCATAGTTTTCCAGCGTCTCCTCAATCTCCGGCTGTACTTGTTCCGGGGTGGCGATGAGGACTTCGACCTCCTGCTTTTCCTCCGTGGAAAGCCCCTGCGCGTAGGCGGAGAGTTCCCGCACGGGAATCCCGCCGAGGACTGGGGCGTTGCCGTCCCTATGTGTGACGAGGAAACAGGAGATTTCTCGTTTCGGATATAAGGTTTTTATTGCTTCAAAGGCGCTGAGGGCGTAACCCTGGGCGCCGTAGGTCACTAATTTCATGAACGTCCCCCCTTAAATCCTTTCCCCGTACTCTTCTTCCATCCAAAATTACTGTTCACTCATATGGATGCTTTTGGCATGAATCAAATCGCTCACGTTATCCACTTCCGTCCAATCATACGTTGAAATATCGGTATAAAACAATTCAAAATCATCCCTGAAAATCATTTGCACCAATGCATTTTCATACCACTGGTCATAGTAACCGCCGTCCACCATACTTTCTATTTCCTTTCGCATGGCCAACGCGCTTTCCCTGTCAAGTTTCGTGACGCCAGCATATTCCCCATAGTAGTGGTCCAGTTCCTTACTCATTACAAGAACTCTTTCTCCGGATATCTGCACATTGTAATCCCCATTCTCACTGATGGAGCTGTCTAGCAAAACATGCGCCTTTTCTACCGGCTTGCACAGCACATCCCGAACCAGTTCTTCCGACATTACTATATCCCCGTCTATCAAAACCACGTTGTCCGTATCCAAATGTCTCTTTGCAAACCACAGTGATGCAATGGAATTTGTCACCTCATAAAAGGGATTATTAATAAAGGTAACACCGTTTAACTCCTCCTCTATGCTTTTATGCCTGTGTCCCGTCACCACTACGATATCCGCCTCTCGGTCATAGCGTCTGATCAGAGTCACCATCCTTGCAATCAGGGTTGTATCTCGTCCCAGCATAAACATGGATTTCGGCATATCCGAAGTCAGCGGATTCAGTCTTGATCCTTTCCCGGCCACCAAAAAAATATATTTCATGTACGCCTCTCCTCTCTTCTGTCCCCTATACTTCCTGCCACAGCAGCAGCCCGATCCTTTTTAATACCCGATCCGTCGGAAAGTCCAGCGAAACCCCGTACTGCTTCATGCTCTTTACCATATTGATCCCCGTTGCTTCAATCGGTGATCTGGACATATACGGATTATTACATTTCTCTTTTCCACATCCTCCCCTGCACAACTTACAGGAACCACCAATAAAAGAAATTGTGTTTGAACTGTTGCGGTTATACATCCATTTTTCCAAATCCAGCAGCAGTCTGTGTAAGATCACGCTGGAATCATTTCTGATTTTGTCATACTCGCTCTGCTGTTTAATCTGAAACGCTAAGACCACAGCCATCCCTATGTCATACTCGCTCATCATTTTTTTATAATCAATATCCGGAAGATTAGGCGGACATTTCCAGTTATTATTGTATTTTCCGCAGTAAAAGCAGTTCATCTTCACGTTTTCTTCAAAAATCAGCTTTCCTGGGTCTATGAGAATCCCTTCTGCATCCCGGTTAAGCGTATGCAAATAACTCCGCACCTCGTCCCTTAACATCTTCCGCCTCCACGCATACAAAAACTTGCATCCTTACATATTAAAATAGCACTTCATTTCTTCGATCAGAATATCATAATCCGCAAATTGCAAATCCCCGATATGTGCCACTCTGATACTGCATTTCCCCAAATCTCCGCCAACAGGATTGACCATCATATTCTTCTCATCCTTCAAATATGTAAAAAAGTCCATTGCAATATCCTTTTCAAACCGGATCGGGCTGATGGCATTAGACATCGGAAACGGCGGCAAATGTACCGGCAGCTCCTCTATTTTTGAGCGGAAATACTCGCATCTCGCTCTCACCTCACCTACCCGGCTATCCGCGCCTCCCGCCTTGATGATCCGCGATAGCATATCATGCAGTTCGAAGAGCACGCCCACGCATGGCGTAAACGGCGTCTGCCCTCGTTTTATATTCTGTATATAATCCTGAAAATCAAAATATAACGAGTTGACGGATTTTTCTTCAATCTTATCCGTGATGATTCTTCTGCTTAAAATAATCATTGACAGCCCCGGAGCCAAACACAATCCTTTTTGCGAACTGATAATAGTTGCGTCTATCCCATACCGCCGCATATGATACTCGTCACACAAAAAAGTACTGATTGCATCTACGATTAAATACAGATTATTTCGGTTGCAGAAGTTATGAATCATCTCAATGTCATATAATTGCCCCGTATAGGTCTCATGCAAATTTACCAAAAGACCTGTATAATCTCCTGCGTTATAACTATTCAAATGCGATTCCGTCAGTGCCTCATTCGGTCCTAATCGCAAAGCCTCAAAGGGTATATGATGAATTTCACAAATTTTTTCAAAACGCTCCCCAAAAGTCCCTCCAGAAACAATCAAAAGCCTGTCAGTTTCGTCAAAGCAATTCATCACAGCCGCTTCCATCGCACCGCTTCCCGATGCCGTCAGAAAAATCACTTCTGCATCATCATCTGCGTCCGTCAATTCTAACAACATCTCCCTGTTTTCCTGCATCATTGCAGAAAACTCCGGCGTCCTGAAATAGGGCACCACATGGCTTCGCACTTCCAACGTATGCGGATACATCTGTGCCGGTCCAACTGTAAATAGCTTAGCATCCTGTTCCATAAACATTTTCCTTCCTCATTATCTTCTTTACATTTTTCTTCCGCGTCCATCCCCTTCGGATTCTGATCTGTTTATAGGACCTCCCGAATAACCTTAAGCACATTTTTTTCAAAGACTTCCATTGTAAAATACTGCTCGTAGACCATCCGGGATGCCTTCCCGATCTGTTCCAGGTCTTTCCGGTGTTCCACACACCAGGCAATCCTCTCTGCCAGCGCGCTGGCGTCACCCCGTCTCACAATGAATCCATTTTCGCCGTTTTTGATATAAGCAGAGACCCCTGCCGCATCTGAAACGATACACGGCAGACCATGCTGCATTCCCTCATTTGTGACGATGGACATCGTGTCCACCCGGGACGGACAGATCAAGACATCCGACTCATCTAACAGCCTGTGGACGCCCTCCCTGTCTACAGGCGGGATAAACGATATGACATCTCCCAATTTCTCCGCCGATCGTTTCACCCCATCCGCATACGCCGTTGACCGGAATCCAACCACTTTTACATGAATACGGCTTAGAATCTCATCGTCCAGCATCTCAAGCGCCCGGACCAGAATATCCTGTCCCTTATACTCCTGGACATTCCCGATCACAATCAATTCCATTTTATAATGGATTTTTTTTTGAAGCGGGACATCCGGAATACCATATACCAGCTGTCTTACCTCAAAATCAGGAAAATACGTTTTAAATGCTCCTTCCGCTATCGGGCTGACCGCATATACGGCCAGATTCTCAGGTTTTATTCTATGTAAAAGCTCCTGATCGAGACTTCTGTAAAACATGACGGGATCGTGCAGCCACCATATGGTCTGATTCTCCGGGCTTCTGTCCGCTAAAAACAGATAATAATTTAATGTATTGCATATGATTCTGCGAAACCTGTGCGTCCACTTCACCTCCCTCTGCGTTCTCATCTGCAGATTCGGGTCAATGACTACCGGAATGTTTTCCTCATACAGATACTGCCGAAGCGCACCGTCCGTCCAGGATGCAAAAAATACAGAAAAGCCATTTTTGGCGAGAATCCGCGCCAGATAAAACATTGCCAGCGCCGCTCCGTTCAAGTCCAGATTGTGCGACATGAGCAGAACCGCACCAGCATGCCCGCCTGACAGGATCCCCGAAAGCAGCCTGTCACCACCCCACAAACAGACCGCCCGTTCCGGCATGATCAGTTCGGGATGCTTATACAGTTCCGAAAAAATATATATCGTGTCATCCGGCACACCCAATTCCAGGAGCTGTCTGCGCATCCCTTCTTCGTGCACGCTCAATATTACCACGCAGTCAAAGGACAGCTGAACTGCTTCCTGTGGCAGATACACCTTATATCCGTCAACCAGGGTACCTCTTTTGTTCTCATCATTGTCAACCAGACCAAGAATATCCTCCCGCCTGAACCAGTCCCTGTATTTGCGGTAGTAATCCCCGGTCCCAAATAGTAAGATACGCACTCTCTGTTACCCCCGATTAATCCCAGATATAAGACTTTTCAAGCGCCCTGCCGAATTCCCGACGGAATACTTTGATGTACTCTGCCCGTTCCTCCTTACCAGCCGCCTGACCGCAGAGTTTTCTCATTACCCGCAAAAACCCTTCCGCCTCATTGCTGTTTGACAGCCTGTATCCGCCCTCCGCCAGACACATGTTATAAATCTCCAACTCCCCCGCATCCAGGCTGAATCCGAACCGTCTCAGCGCTTCCCCATGTATCTCACAGTATTTCTTCTCCCTTTTTGTCCCGTTTTCTTCCTTTACCGAGCGTGCCGTTGCATTGTCAGAAAGATTTCTCCAGTAGAGCATTGTTTCCGGGACACCCGCAATTCTCCCGCATGCCGCGCATTCGATCCAGAACAGGTAATCGTCCATCCCCATAAACTCCTCCCTGTATCGGATATTGTGCTTTTCGGCAAAATGTTTTCTGTACATCGCGCTGCCGTTCGGGATCACATCCCGGACCAGCAGATTTGCCTTGACAAAGCTGGGGTTATGAAATGCCGATATATACAGCTTTCCGTGCTTATCATCGGCATCAATTTCCTGGCAGCCGCCATACACAACGGATATGTCTTTTCGCTTTTCCAGAAAATCCACCTCATGTTCAAACCGGTAATCAGGGCTGATATCATCGGCATCCAGTACCGCGATATACTCTCCCGCAGCCGTGGACAGCGCCCTGTTCCTCGTATACGCAATCCCCATGTTCTTTTCGTTGCGCAGCACTTTCATCCGCCCATCCCCATATCCGGCTATCACTTCCATGCTGTTGTCCGTGGATGCGTCGTCCACTATAATCAGTTCCCAGTCCGCAAACGTCTGATTTATGACCGATTCGATCGACCTGCCAATATACGGTGCCTTATTATAGGAAGGCATGATCACCGATACCTTAACTCTGTCCCCTGCCATCTCATACTCCTCATCTGCATATCAGGTCAACCCCCCTGCTGCTCTTTTTCCACGTCGATCTTATAGTGCCCCGGAATACCGATATCCGAAGGAAAATCCCAAGGATTTTCAAATTCATGCTCGAGAAAATCTTCCGGTCGGTTTGGGGCAAAAAACCATTCGCCCTCCCATAGAACCCGCCGCAGCGGAAACACCGTTTCCTTTGGGATAAAGTCCTCCTTCTGATGTCTGCAAAACATCTCCATATTGTCAATCCCAAAATATATTCTGCTGCTTTCCTCCACCGTGTTAAGACTGTTTTCCGCAATCAGGCGCTCAACATACGCTGCTTTCTCCGTCTCTGACTCCAAGCCGACCAGCCTTTCCCTTATCATGCCTGTCTGCCGCTTTAATTTCTTCATGCTGCTCTCGTCCGCATAATAGTCCAGTGAAAAAAAGTCCATATTTATCCTGTAATCGTTATCAAACACAGCCACCACGGAGAAATAGTCATGCTGTGAAAACCAGAAATAGCCTTCCATGCCGGGCGCAATCTCCTTCCCCTCCGTGACCGTCCTCTCATCCCACTCTTTCGAAGAATACATATATTTCCTGCAGTACGTTTTCAGCATTTCATACTCTTTACGGATCAGCGCAAAGTCAATATCATCATCCCAAGGGATAAATCCGCCGTGCCTGACATACCCGAGCAGGTTTCCCGCATACAGCATCGGACTGATGCCAAGTACTCCTATCTTTCTGAAAAACTCCGCGGAAACCCGCACGCAATCCCGCTGTCTGCGTCTGAGCTCCCCTCTGGCAGGTTTCATGGAATGGATATCCGCATGTCTCATGAAATATTGAAGCTGTTCTTCCAACTGACGGGTCCTTTTCAAATAAATATCTTTGCGTATGCCAAGCCTGTCCTCAGGTCTTTCAATCAAGGCAAGCATCCGTTTCCCGTCAAAATCCGGACAAGTTTCCCTCAGAAAGGAATAGACCAGATAATCCTGTATACCGTTTTCTTCACATTGTCTCACAATATCATAAGCACTGGCTCCCGCCACCGCAATCATGACCACCGCTTCCCTGTAACCGGTTTTCAGATCATCAAACGAGACCACCGTCTTTCCATATTTTTCCGTACTCCGGAGCACCGGGTTGTTGTCACAGAAACAGTCGATATTCTCGCTCCCGAAAAACACAAGCGCGTCGTGACCGATTTGACCGCTACCAAAAATAATCATTTTATCATTCATACTATCCTGTCTCCCGTTCGGGTTTGTTTCCTCTAAATAACAATCGAATTCTTTATCCTTAAATTGGATGCGCTCATAACATATTGTTTAGGCATGACAATCACCTTATCTTGATTTTGATTCAACCAAGCCGCCCACCAGCTGAACGTGCTATTGGCAATGATTTGATTTTTGCATCTGCTCATGACATATAATTGTTCATAGTCTTTCCAGTCTGTCACCTCATCCACATATACAACATTTTCGCCTAAATCGACGTGCTCTTTCGCCCACTTATAGTCATCAGAAAATACAATATAAATTGGATCCTGCACTCTTTTTTCTATTTCCGTCTTAGCACGTTTATAATACGTCACCGGAAGCACAATATGAGTTGTCACATAATCCCCTCTTCTTATATGTACCGCTACGCTCTCCTTTTCGAATATTTTTCCCATTAACATCTTAGGGATTCTAATTTTCTCTTTTGGTGAAAATTCTCTCAAAAGCTCCCGCCTGATTCCAGCAAATACATTCTCATTCTGAAACCAGCCCTTTATGTAACAATTCCTGTTCCACTTATGAATTAACGGAATCTCATCAGGCACTTTTGTTTCTATAAAGGCAAACGGCCACATTTTTTTCTGTGCCATCTCCGCTATCAAATATTCCACCCCGTTTTTCCGCCTCAGATAAGAATAACGTCCAAGCTTTTCTACATCCACAGACGGCAGGGTAATCCGAAAATGATCAACGGTTGTCTCTCTCCGCGCAGCCGTCAGCAGCCGAGGGAAAAAATCATCATATGCCTTACCCAAGTCCAAATATACATCCTGCCTCTCCTTCGCGAGTGCACGCGCATAAGCATACTGGAACATTTGATTTCCCAGTCCTTCCCATATCCGTACAATGATCACTGGTGCGTTACACCTCCTTGCGTCTGTTGAGCATTTTCCCTATACCTCATACAAAATATTTTCCAGCGAGAGAATGGGACAGTCCAGTTTCCCCGACAGCTTTTCCACAATTTCATCGAAGAACGTGATTGCCGTCACGACCACGGCATCCACCTCCGGAAGGTCATCCTCCGGCATAAACACTTCCTCATCCGTATAGACCGCATCGGCTTTTTCGTCAATCCCATATGCCGCCGTAACTTCCGTGTCTTTCAACTCGTCAAAGAGTGTCTCCCCTGCGTAGCTCATGCCGTAAACGGCAATCTTTTTATAGCCATTTTCCGCAAGGTATGCCGATATACTCTTTCCCTCCTGTTTCACCTTCACCCACTGATTCATCATCAGAAAGAGTGCCAGATGCTTGTCTGCCATAGACTTTGCCTTATCCTTTTCCCTAAGGACTGTCTTTCCCACCACGCTTGCGCCGATGGCAGCCCCTGCTGTTGCTGACAATATTGATATCATCCCTTTTTTCATTTTCTGTCCTCCCGCTGCACTCTCAGATTTCTATGAATTGCAAAAATGAAACAGCCCGTATCTCCACTCGCCGTTATGTGGATCATCATCATATTTATGTATGTCCACGTCATATTCTATCTTGCCGTCAAATACACATGAAAATTCCTTCAATTCTAATCCATGAAAACAATCGATTATCGTACTTGCAAAAAATACTCTGTGCGCATTAAACTCTACCCGCTCTTTTCCGATCGGCACAGAAAGATATAGATTTCCACCCTTTTGCAATTTCTTCTGAATATTTTCAAAGCACTTAAAGCATGCCTCCGCATCTATCGGATCTCCGTATCGCCCCAGCCCAAAATGTTCCAGGGAACAAAGAGCAGACATGCTTCTCACGCTTCCATCTTCCAGTTGACGCAGAGTTGTCGCATCATCCACTATCGTATGCAAGTTTTCTATTTCCGCCGGAAATTCTCTTACATCTATCATTGTCACATCAATCCCCGCCGCAAGCAGATGTGCTATAAAACCATCTAACCTTGAGCCGATGTCGAAATGCTCTTTTACTCCCTGCTTCACGATCAGACGCGCCGCCCATAAGTCTTGAAAAAAATAATTTCCAACCGTTCCTGCCGGCGCATATTTATCTGCTATAACCGGTCGCATATACCGCTCCTGTATAGCAAAGGATTCCCGCCTGTTTAACCGGCTGTATTTCTCTGCATCTGCCCTGACGAACGTTTCCTCTATCAGTCCATATTCGGCACAGTACAAGGTATAATTTGCTTCCCCTAATATTTCTTTTAAAATCTCCGGTTCACAGCACCCCTTTTGTTCTTTGACTCCATATAAAAATATCACCTTGGATAAATCAATCTGCCGCGCCAAACACAGTGCATGAATCTCACTCACATACGAACTTGCCACAATAATATAATCATAGCCGGCGGGAATCTCATTGCTGCCATATATGGGCTTTCCTATAAACAAATCCCCTGTTTTAACGGTCTCAATAAATCCGATAATTTCACCGGCATATCCGTTATCAATCAATTTTCTTGTGTTTTTTCCAGTTCCCCAGATCAAAAGTTTTTTCATTATAAACTATCTTCTCCCTATACATTTTCAAATTTTACGGCATATACCAAACCTGTGTACTGCACGCTAATCCTTTATCCCTCAAATACCTGAATGCCGCTTCCCTATCTTCGGCAAAACTAATACAATAATAAGCATCCTTTCTAATTGGCATGTCTCTCAGCCTCATCACCGGCACACCGCAATAGCTTCCCTCCTTGTATGTATCAATAAAAGCCATTACTTTTAAGTCTGGAAATACCTTCTCCAAAATGCGATACGTGAGTTTCCCCAGTTTTCCTGCCCCCCAAATGTATATTTCTCCTTCTGGCATTTTGTCTCTGAGAAACATATAATATAAGCCTCTATTATATATCCATTCCTCACCGTCGGCATTCACATCCTTTAACAGCTTTTCCACCGGCTCTACATAATCTGCTATTTTCAAAAATGCATGCAGGCTCTTAAACTGCCCAGTTGACAATATATATTGATAATAAGAGTCAATCTGCCTCCTTACCAGGTTTCTGTCAAAACATGTTTCCCATGTATCTGCTGCATTCTCGTGGATTTCTCTGATTTTTCCGTTTGCATGATACTCCATGCATTCTGCAATGCTCTGTCCAATGGATTCCGCTGAATAATCCCTGCTGATAAATGAATTCTCTTTATCTCTAAACAGCTCTGGAACACCCGCCACCGGCGTAGAGATAATTGTCAGATCATATGACAGAGCCTCCACCATGGACGACGGGAAGGATTCATCCTTGCTGGAACACAACAGGCAGTCACACTCCTCCAATAACGGTCTGATGTCGCTCACAAATCCATGAAAAACTATATTTTTCTCCAACCCGTGTTCCCTTACATAGGAAATACACTTTTCCGCATAGGGCAGCCATATGTCCCCCGCTATATGCAGCTCCGGCATAGAGGAACCACAGTACTTCTCTATCGCATGGATAGCCGCCATCTGGTTTTTGCGCTCACAAACAATTCCCAGCATCAGTATCTTTATTTTGTCCTTTGCATACCCGGATTTCCTCACTATATTCTCACATAACGCTACCGGTCTGACACACCGCGACTCCAAGCCTGGCATTCTGCCCCACAGAGCAGAATACATTTGTGAATCACACATATGGAACCCCGCATAGATATCAGCCGGACATGTCTTGAATTCCGATTCATCCAACTGGTATATATTCATAAGGTGCGGAATCTTTAGTTTTCTTGACACATATTCAACTGCAGTGTTCAACTGCACACTATGAAAAAAATCAATGCACTCGCTTCTTGCAAACTCCTCAATCACAGCCACACTCTTCATAGATTCCGAATAATCAATATCCGCAAAGCTAAACGCTGTGCCATACCTTATGCAGACACAAGGTATCGCATATGACCTGCAGCGTCTGGCATATTCGCGGTTGTAATCCCCATGTTTATTCAGCGGGAGGACCACAATAGTTTCATGTATGTCTGACATCAGTTTTGCCTGCTGCAATAACAAATTGCCCGAACCGCCAATCTGTTTTGTGTCGTCTAAAAAATATGCTATTTTCATCTGTTTGCCTCAACATGACCGAAGATTTCGGTTTTTTGATACTCATGCCAGAACATCCGTATGTATAAACGTAAATTCCTCCATCTGTTCAGATACTTTGATCATACGATAGCCGCTATTTTGCATTCTCTCCAAAATCAATCGCAGCCGCTCATCGCCATCGTCAAAAAACCTGTTATGCAACTCCACACAGATCTGTCCTATTGCAATCCCCGTATCCAAGATTTGAGGCAGTACCTTAAATTCCGATCCCTCTATATCCATCTTGAGAAGATCAACGGATGTATGATTCAGCATTTTCATCAGATAGCCCAAAAAATGCATCTGAACCTCGATCTTATGCCCGGTATCTACCCCACCGTTTTCTATCTCCGATCCGGATACATAATCCGGGTTCTTCGGAAGATAAAACACTGTTTTATCTTCATTATCCGACAGACCATACTGATAAAAATCAAAATGAGGAAATACGCTTTTATCGTAAGCTTCCACATATGCTATTGCCTTTGGTGTCGGATCGAAGGCATATATTTCACAATTTGGAAATCTTTCTGCTAACGCCCTGCTGAAACTCAAGTCCTCTCCAATCCCAAAAGAGTAGCATACGATTCTCTCTTTGTTCTCATAAACGTCACAGCAGACATCAAAGCCTTATCCTTCATCGCCAAATATTTCTGTCCTGAAATTTATATCTCCATCAATCATTTCTTTTCTCCGGTTTTTCCAAAATCAAAATGAATTTTAAATATACAAAACGATCCACTTCTACAATTTCATTTGACAGGGAAAGTATTTTGGCGGATAATCCATTTTTTTGCGCTGCGTCAAGCACTCTCTCCTTTAATTTCTCTACACTGTAGAATCTCCCCAGTGGAACTGCACCGCCGCAATCGGTCCTAATACACTCATAAGCCCCTTCATCCGCATATCCCTCATGATAATAGTTGGGTGAAACGGTTGACAAAAACATCTTCGCCATATAGAGCGGCAGTATTACAACCTTCCCACCAGGTCTTAACACCCTCGCAGTCTCCCTTACAAAATTGATATCCGCCTCCCCGGCAAACATTTCAAATGCCGACTGTAACGACATAGCGCTCACTGAATGATCCGCAAAATGCATATGCGTGGCATCTTCCTGTAAATAATAGTCCTTCTCCTTATATGCTCCCTGTACTAAATCCAGCGCATACGCATTGATGCCTCGTTTTTCCCTTAAATACATTGCAAAGGGACTGCCTGCTGCCGCAATATCCAAATAAACATCCTCAGCGTTCCAATGATCAAAGCCCAAAATTTTGCAGACAGAGTAGTATTCCATCATTTTTCGACGGTAGCGTCTGTTAATCCCTTTTCCGTACTCTCGTGAAAAATCCAACTCTTGTTCAAACTTTGTAAAATCTGCTTCCTCAAACCAAGCTACTTGTTCAACAACCGCACACTTCTTCAGCTGTCCTTCAATCTCATCCATATCATCCACTGAAATATCCGGTACCCGCGGCGCATCCGGATACCGAAACAGCCCGTCATAGTAGGCTAAATCAAATGCCCATATAAAATCTTCTGCTTCCCGCAGCCCGATCTTCTCCAACTGTGCTCTGATATCTCGAAAATACTGATTCGAAACAAGGACAAACCATTCCCTGTCAAGTGCCGCTGGACCAATTACCTGTTTCCCATGAAATATACTTCCCTGCCTTGACTCGTCATTGTCAACATATGCGTACTCATCAACCCCTATTTCCTGTAAAAATGTTTCCGCGGCAGGTGTTCCCTTGCCAGTTCCGAAAATTCCCACTTTGCATGTTTTTGCCTTATCCGCAACATATTTCTTTATGTATTCATTCATAGCTCTTCTCCCGTGCAGCACATATCATATGCCTGTCTCAGCGTGATCACCCTTGCCCCGTTTTCCTTCGTCCAAAAGACCAGTTTCTGCATGAACTCCCTGATACCGTTTCCGCTGTAAGCTAACTCCTTTAATCTTCTATCCGTCATTCCATTCCATTCATCTCTGGTCAGGGAATCTTTGATCTCACGCGTATATTTGAAATAAGGTGTATTCAGTGCATAGTGCATCGGATGCATATTAATTACCTTTAGCCCCTTTCTTGAAAACCTGTCCTGCACTGCGTTAAAATCCATCTCATAGCCATGATAGATATATGCGCCGTCCTCAAAAAATACCGGGAAACATACCATGCCCGATCTGTGCAGAAACGGCGGCACCACATCCATGTCAGTACATAAATTGGATTCATAACGATACCCTTTTTCCCAGAGTGCATCATAGATGTCATTGCTCGCATACCATCTGTGGCACCTAAATACCTGCGTATTTTCGACAAGCTTATCGCAGTATGCGATGATTTCCGCAGGGCTGTTTCCCTGACTGCTCGGCTGAATAAAATTAGGATGGATACCCAAATCAATCTTTTGCTGATACTTATTGATCACTTCACTCTCATGCGTCACAAACACGGTGGGGCTGATATCATTTTCCAAAAAAAGCCTGAGTGTATCCTCAATCGCCGCCTCTGGCGCCCAGTCCAGATCACTTGTAAAACAAATATAATTTTCTTCCTCAAAAATTCCTCGTGCTTTAACTAAATCCATCATCTGCTCCCATTCCACATTCAATTTTTGAATACTTCATCCAGCAAAATCAACTCATTCTCCATTCCCTTTTTTCTAAACAAATGCTTTAAATATAAAATATCCTGTACCGGAGTTATCACTATCGGTATATCTTTTGGAACACATGCATCCTGCATGTCATGCACCTGTTTTCCCATGAAGGAGTCTTCTTTTTTAAGCTCCACAATATATCCGCATACATTAATCTTGTTTTCAAGTTCTTTCGTCAACAGAGCTGCCGCTTTCGCGGTTCCATAAATATAGACATTCTTTATTGCCCTATCACTGAAATACCGGCTGATATTCTCCTTATTTTGGAGTTTTTTTATCCATTCCCCAAACAGATTATAGTAATAACGAAATGTGTCCTCCATATAAGGAATATTGGCAACTGCCACGGTATCCTCCACGATCCTTTGATCCAAAACAACCTGCTCTGGCAGATCAAACTGTTTCTTCGCCTTCCCCTCAAGCTCAGTGTCGTATCTATAAGTAACACTCACCGTATTCGTTCCCGTTCCATCTCTTCCGATATCCTTTGCATAAGCCTTACACGGTATCACCTGAAAACTCAAACGGTTTACCTGATATAAACACCAATAAGTAGCCCATGTATCATTTCTGCTCAACACGGAATGGCAAAGCATGATCTGCAGATCGTTTCCTGCAAATGACAGCATTTCTCTCTTTCTGGAATCTTTCATGATCTCACGCAGTAAATACGGATCCCGATCAAATTCATCCCAATACTTTTTCCATGTGCCGAATGCAACGCTTGACATCCTGTGGCAAAAATATACGTCGTGGGGATAATCATCAGGAATCAAAGTGCCCATACCGGCGCCGCATACACTCGTCACCTCGTCATTGTCTTTATATGTCTCGAAGCATGTCTCCATGAAATGTTTATAATCGTCAGCAAGGACAACATCATCCTCCAGCGCGATCGCTGTCTCATGCCGTTCAAACACATAATCCATACCGGAAACAATTGAATTTGCAAGACCTTTATTTGTCTGAGATATATGAATTTCCGTTTCCGTGAAATCCACACTTTTTATCAATTCAGACACAGCCTCCCACGGTTCCCTGTCCTTTTCGTTTTTTAAGCCATCCTGGAAAATATATATCTTTTCAAAACCATTTCTCTTTACACTTTCCAGAACCTTTTTTGTATGTTCCGGTCTGGTATATACAAACAATGCCAATCCTATCATCCCTGTTCCTCCTGTCCCATTAAAGTTTAAATATACCGTCCCCCTGAAAAACATTTCTCGTATCCAATATGGTGAGATGCCTGATCTGCCCATATTTTCCCTTTATTTCATCATGTGCTACCATAAGAACCAGCATATCAATCCCTGCTATAAACGTCTCAAAATCGTGGTACTGGTTTTCTGCAACATCCACCTTCACAAATGGATCATAAAGTTTTATTCCTCTCGCCAGATGCTTTTTCATGCATTCCAGCAACTGCAGGGTCGGGCTTTCCCTGATGTCATCCACATTCTCCTTGTATGTAATCCCATATATGCCGACTCTGCCCACATCTTCAATACCTTTCTCCTCCATGATCTCGCTAATCCGACTCAAGACATATTCCGGCATGGAATCATTGATTTTTCTCGCTGCCAGAATAATATTGGCAAGCCCGGGATAATCTCCCACCAAAAACCATGGATCCACAGAAATACAATGTCCGCCGACTCCCGGTCCCGGTGTCAAAACGTTAACCCTCGGATGCTTATTGGTAATCCGGATCAACTCATAAACGTCTATATCCGCCTCATTACATATCTTTACCAACTCATTTGCATATGCAATATTGATATCCCTGTACGCATTTTCCACGACTTTGGACATTTCAGCAGTTTTGATATCAGTCAACGCAATATCCCCTTCGCAAAAGGACATATATATTTCTTTTACCTTCGCGGCTATTTCCAGACTGTCAGCTCCTATCGTCCGGTTGTTATGTACCAGCTCCTCTATCATCCTTCCCGGAATAATCCTTTCCGGCGCATGGGAAATGTGTACCGCCTTATTCTGCTCCCTGTTTACCCGGTCAATAATAGGACGGACATAACGGTCAATGGTTCCCGGCGAAACTGTGGATTCCACGACTATGACCGACTCCTTTCTGCATTTACCTGCCACATTTTCTGTCGCCTGAACCAAATAATCCGCAACCACTTTCTTGCTCTTTTTATTAAACGGAGTGGGAACCGCAATGATGTAGAAATCTGCCTCTTTGTATTCCTGCGTGAACTCGATCCCGTTCCGGCAGGCTTTCTGATATAGTTCTTCTAATCCCGCCTCCTTAAACGTAAGATTTCCCCGCTGCAAATTCTGAACCTTTTGCGCAT
This sequence comes from uncultured Lachnospiraceae bacterium, assembly GCA_910588955.1. Lineage (GTDB taxonomy): Bacteria > Bacillota > Clostridia > Lachnospirales > Lachnospiraceae > UBA3282. Next base: position 46,838 of record CAJURQ010000018.1, on the reverse strand, counting down.
CATAGTCTGTTCCTGTTACCTTCAACCCTTTTGCTGCCATCATCAACGCTGTCGGCAGACCTATGTATCCCAGCCCGATGACATTAATCAGTTCACTCATAATCATCCCCCTATCCGCATACCCCGTACAACACGAGCTCGCTCGCATACGGGAAATGCACTCTTAAGTAAAACTTGTATTCAGGCACAATGCTCTTAATATACTGGGGAATGGTTATTAAATCTTCCCTTTTATGATATACGCAAACTGCAAGTTTCGGCTTATGGCGCTGAATGATTTTCTCCGCGCCATTCAAAGCTGGTAGTTCTGCGCCTTCAATATCCATTTTGATGAACGATACCTTCTCCTCCTCTTCTATCAAATTGTCAAGAGCATTCACTTCTATGTAATTTCCGTTCTCAGCGTCGCCAATTTCTCCACACTCATGATCTGTAGAAAAATATAACCTGTCCTTTTTATCCCATGCCCCGACCGGAATATGTACTAGCTTTTCCGAATTAATCTGTTCCTTCAGCTGAGAAAACCTTCTCACATCCGGCTCCAACGCATAGTATCTTTCATAATGATCCACCCTGCCCAAAAAGCTTTCCAGTGTATCTCCCGTATATGCGCCGCAGTCAACAAATATCTCACGCTCCGACATCCGGATGATATCCTCTGGGAAATATTGGTCATCGACATCTTCCTGTTTCCATACTTCCATCATGGGAAACTCTGTCAATTCAATGTGTCCGGTCAAATAATCCTCCATCGTCTTTTTTGATTTCTCATCCGCAAGCCATTCATATGTCTGCAGGAACATTTCAAAATTTTCTTCATAATAGTCCCTGCAAAGATTTCTTTCTATCAGCCCTTCATAATAACTGTCTATTAAAACAATCTTGGGATCCGGAAAAACAAAATGATTACAGAACAAATATCCACAGCCGTCAGGAATATATATGTGTTCTATCTTCTCATTTCTACACAAATTCTCCATCAGTTCCTTATGCTTTAATGCCCAGAATCCCGGAACAACAGATACCGGCTCCTTACACTTTTTCAGATATTCTTCCGCTTCATACACCGGATATCCCTCGAAAGTATGCTCATGAGCATACTCTTTGCTGACCAGCACAGCTTTTATTCCAATATCCCATTTGTTCAATCTTTCGAGCATTTCTCTGGCATAATCGGAGTTACCATACAGGCATAAATCCTGTCCAATGCCCCTGAGCTTTTTAATTCCCTCAGGCACTCTCCCGATCTCTTCAGCATATCTCCTCAGCATTTTGTTTCCTCCACCATTCGCACAAAACCTGTACGATTCTCTCCGAAGCATGTCCGTCACCATACGGATTTTTTGCTTGAGCCATCTTTTGATACACACACGTATCCGTCAACAATTCAATAAGACCGCTTTTCACATCCTCTTTTTTCGTGCCGACCAGCTTTAACGTCCCAGCCGCCACCCCTTCCGGTCTTTCTGTGGTATCACGCATCACCAGCACCGGCTTGCCAAGTGCCGGTGCCTCTTCCTGGATACCCCCGCTATCAGTCATAATCAGATACGCATGATTCATCAGGTTGTGAAACTCTACTACATCCAATGGCTCTATCAATTTTATCCGGTCTGTATTTCCGAGAATATCTTCAGCCGCATTTTTCACCGCCGGATTCATATGGACCGGATAAACCACTTTAACATCCTCGTAAATCTCTGCCGCTTCCCTGATTGCCTCAAACATTTCCTGCATCGTTTTTCCTATGTTTTCCCTTCGATGCGCAGTCATCAGTATCAATCGAGAATTCCCTGCCCAGTCTAGGATTTCACTGTGAAAATCACCGTCAACAGTAGTTTTCAAAGCGTCAATTACGGTATTTCCAGTCACATGGATGCAGTCTTTCCTTTTTCCTTCCGACAGTAGATTTCCCTTTGACAAATCGGTCGGTGCAAAAAAAATCTCGGAAATCACATCGATAGCCTGCCTGTTGAATTCCTCCGGGTAGGGTGAATATTTATTGTAGGTTCGAAGCCCTGCTTCAACATGAGCTACAGGGACTTTCATGTAAAAACATGCCAGTGCAGCTGCAAACGCTGACGTTGTATCTCCGTGCACCAAAACAATGTCCGGGGACTCTTTTTTCAATACCTCTTTTATTCTCTGCAGTACCGAATCGGTAATATCAAACAAATCCTGCTTTTCCTTCATAATATCTAGGTTATAATCCGGATTAACCTGAAAGATTTCCAAAATAGGTCTAAGCATCTCTCTGTGCTGACCTGTCACGCAGACAACTGTCTCTATCTCTTTATGCTGTTTCAGTTCCTTGACGATAGGGCACATCTTTATTGCTTCAGGGCGCGTGCCAAATACCAATGCCACCTTCATCCTCAGTGCTCCCTTAAAATATGATATATTTCTTAAAAAACCATTTCAGCCATTTAAGCTGTTTCGATATGCTTAAATCTAATCTATGGAACCGTAAATCTCCCGACAAAAAATCCGCAATCTGTTCTGACGGCTTATACGGCTGCCCGACAGTATAGTTCATAAATGCATATAGCTGCTTCTCTGTCCGGCGGTTCTGACGGAACAGCTTCTTTTCTTCTTTTAACCTGGAAACATATCTTGAAACCGCATCGCTATCGTCTATATCCGCATAAAACGTAGACGCTGTCATCCGGTTGGCTTCACACATAAAATTATTATTCACATTCCGCAATTCCAACTTTAATGTAGGCACCTTGTATAAATATGCCTCCAAATCGACTGTTGAACCGTAGTGTACCAAAAGACGGAAATCCGAAAGGATATCACCAATCGGGATGCTTTCTGTTATCATCCAGATATTTTCAATGTGTTCCAGCCGCTTTAAATACTTTAATTTGTAGGAAGCCCGCTGCCTTGTCAGGATTTCCTGCGGATGCAGCTTCACGACAAACAGCACGTCCGGATTCCCATTGGCAGCGTCTATAATCTGTTGCACATACTTTTCACTGTATTTTTTTTCTTCGACTGCCATTTCTTTATATTTGATAAAAGTCTCATCGTTTAAAATGTCTTTTCTGCTTTTTCCCTCTACATTAATGACATCCTGCGCACTGATAAAATCCTTGTCCGTGTACGCAGATCCATGAAATCCGGTCAATACCAATACTTTGCATCTGTCATCTCTGGCCACGCAGTCCGCCGCAGTGGGACAGCAGTTTTTTTCATATAAGGGGTTACCAAATACTCGTATCTGACCCCGGCTCTGCATCTTATTTTGCTGGTATAATTCCCTTCCAATGTACTTTGCCGCATACTTTCCCCAATAGACATGGTAGTCTACTAGTCCCGGCGGGTAATCGTAATGTCCGGCAAATACTTTAGCGACATCTTCTTTTCGAAAATCCGCCAAACCTTCTGTCGTAAACGTGACAATCTTTGCGTGGAACAATATTTTCGCCATCATATAGATGTCAATCTGCACATATGTAGTGATCGGAAACGTAAAGACAATATGCGGTCTGGCACAAATCAACTTTTGGGCAATATCCCCGTCTGTTATCCCGCCTTGAAATACAGCAATCTTCCCCGGTTTCAGTCTCTCACTGATCCGTTCAATAATCACACACTCCCTCTCGTAATTATTGTATAAAAAGAATATTCTCTTCACGTTACTACTCCTTTTTCATCAATTGATGTATCACCTCTCCACAACTGTCATCAGTCCCACCCGAACGTCTTCTTACATTATTTAAGATGTCCATGACAGATAAAAATGTCCCTGCGTGTTCCCAGAACATAAGTTTGCTCTCGTAAAATTCCTTGATAAGGCGCTGCACTGAAACCGGCTTATAGTCCTCCTTTTCTCCGTCCAGCCAAAATATGCCTGTTCCATCGCTGTCTGAATGCACGATCACATAAATTTGACCGTCTGCCTCTGCACTTTCAATCCAGCTACAGGCTTCGTCTGTCAATTTTGCGTTTTTGATTCGATACTCCTCCAACGCCGGTTTATCCGGATCGACTTTACATATTCGTCTTCTCACTTTATCTACGATCCACGCACCATGGCTTGTCCTATATAAGATATCACCCGTACCCTTCCATTCCGCTAACTGCTCTCCGTCTTTATTGAAAACGAAACAGGTCTTTTCGTCATCCATAAAAACCATAGTGTTTCCAACACAAGCCATTCCGGAAATACTGGTTGAATCTACGCACAAATCAACCACCGAAACCTCTTCCGTAACCTTATCAATCCGCAGCATTTGCTTTTCACTGAAAAAAGGGATTAAAATCTCATTCTCTTTTTCCTCCGCATTTGATGTAAAGATATAGCCTTTCGGTGTTTCATCACCTGTCACCTTCTTAATCTTTGTGATCTCGGTTGTCTCCAGATCGAAGCTGATAACCCAGTCATAAAATTCCGGAAAACATATAATCTTGCCTCCTACCCGTACCGCCTCTGTAAAAACGCTCCGGTTATCAGTTACATCCGGAACGAGAAACCTATCAATCATCCCGGTATCTAGGTCATATTTGACAATGTAGCAGCTGTATCTCGGAATGCAGTAAATGCTGTGTTTATAATATATGACTTTGGAATGAGCACAGGAGGTTGTTTCCGTCTCCTCACAGAATCGCTTTTCTATCCTGCATTCAGCTCCGGATAAGTCAATCGCAACCAGACCGTCATAATATTTGGCTGAAAAATATAATCTATCACCTTCTGTACATATGCTGTCTGTTTGAAATAGATATTTGAGTTTTTCCACGCCAAACTTCGCCGTTTTCAAAGCTGTCCTCCCCTCATTCTTCCAATACACGAATAGGCATCACTGAATTTTCGATATACAGGATTGCTATAATCGGCTGTTTTCTCCAGTAGGTACGCCCACTCATAAAATATCTCTGGCATCTCCCGAACTACCCTGTCATTCGGGAAGTCGCCCCTGCGCAGAAAATAACATGTTTCAATCATTCGCACGCCGTGTTCTGCCAGCTGCTTTGTCAAATTGTATACATCTGTAAAATAATTGGGGTGCCCCTTCTTGCGTGCGTTTACCTCTGCAACATACGCCCCCTCGTCATCTTCAAAGTACTTATTGTTCTTTCCCGTAACTAACAACAAGCCGCCGGTTTTCAATACCCTGAACAATTCCCCAATAACCGTCTCCTGATCACAGGCGTCAAAAACCCCAAAACAGATTATCTTGTCAAAAATATCATCCTCATACGGGATATGAATGCCGTCAAATTCCTTTAAATTTTCTCCAACCCTTAATTCTTCATTTTCTTTTTCTGCATGTTCCAGACATACTCCCGAAATATCTATTCCAACATAGTGTTTTCCGTTCCCAAACTCTTTTTTATATATGGAATACAATCGTCCGGAGCCACATCCATAATCCAGGAATATATCCTGTTCTTTTACTTTCAATTTTTTATAGTACTCCTCCAGAATACGATCATCGTTGGTCTTATCCTTTACTTCTTTTCCATTATTGGTTTCTTTGACTCTGTTTTCCCAATATGTGACATAATCGTTCCAGTATTTTTTATTATTTGTGTTATCCATCTCCTCGACCTCTCATGAATCAAGAGTTTAACACCCTCCTCTTGACTTCCTTTTCCCTCACATCAACAACTACCACATCTGTAACCCCGCTGGTACTGTTTGCGGCAATGCCAATTTTTTCAATGCATTCCAGCTCCACAGAATCCCTGTCAAAAGTAAATGCCCATTGACGCTCACCAACAAAATCAAGATTGCTCCAAATATATCTGCCGCCGAACAGCTTTAAACAGAAAAACGGCTGTACTCCAAAAATATTGTCATCAGCACGAATCGCCAAACTTTTGTTTTCCAGTTCTAATTCCAACCCCAAATTACAGCTTTTTGTCGCCAATCCGAAATATTTGCGCATCCCCTCCAATGCATTGCAAAATTCAAACTGCACATTCGGATATTTTTGAGACATCTTTCCTATCATCCCGCGCATCATTTCCACGTCATAGCAGATATCCCTAAAGTCATGATCGGTAAAAGAGACGAGCTGATTTTTCCCGTTTCCCGCTTCTAAAAACGCCTGTTCGAAATCCTGTTCACCGATATTGCGCATCCTTGTATTCATATTCAGACATCTTGCAATAACTCTTTTACAGTTTCCCTCTTTTCTGTAATCCGCATAATCCGGGTGATAGGGCTCCCATGATGCAGTCGCGCCCTGCCAATTCCCGAAACGACCATTCTTTACATCCCTTTGTTCCGTCTTCGTATCCGATATCATTGCCTGATTTGCATAATCAAAAGGAATCCACTGCTCCAACAGCCAGTGGGAATCCGGTCTCTCCGTATGAAATCCCGGTCTGTATACAGCGGGAAAAAACAATCTGTCAATTACCTTTCTCGCCAATATTTCAAACACATTTCCTGATGCGACATAATTCATCCCGCAGGCATTATAATCGCCATTGATCGATGTCGGATGATAGTGCCATTGAATCGTATCGCCGAAAGCATCATCTATTTTTTGAGAATACCAATCAAAAATGGCATGATATCCCGCTATCCTCATTCGTGGGTTTTCTCCTCCAAATCCCACATGATCCATACAGAACCAACTACATTTCCACCCTGTACCTGCAGAATCTTTCAGTCTTTCTCTAAAAGCCCTGCTGTTAAATCTTTTAAGCATATCCTCAATTTCAGCAAATGTTCCATATGTACGAATCAGAGACCCGTTCAGCGTTTTTGCTACTTCCACTTCTATCCCACCCAGATCCAGCGCCCTGTTTTGCAGCTTTCTGAGATTTTCCTCCGTGGCATCTATCTTTATGCCATAAATCTGCTTCAGCCTTACAAATGTAGCATCCAATGTTTCATATAATGGTCCTTCTGTATCCACACAATGTACAAAGTAAATCTTTGCCATGACCCGACTCAGCTCCCTTTTTCATACACGCCTATTTTCAAGATTTAAAAGAAACTCCGCATACGCAAAATCCAATTCCGTATCAATATCTACAGATCCCCCCTGCTGCATAATATATGCATAGGATTTTTCTCCATAAAACGACTTGATCTGCTTAAACTTATCCGTTCTTGAAATATAAATCGCGCCGTTTAATCTGTAATATGTCCTTAACTCCTGCCTCCTGAGGTTATTTTCATCCCTAATAAATCCGTACATATTTAAATCATCCGGCAATACATTACTCAGCAGCGGACTATGTTCACACTCACATACACTGACCACGGAATCCGCCTTTTTCTCATAAAATAATTGAAAAGCTTCATCCAGATGATTCTCTGTTCTAAACGGTGACGTCGGCTGCAGTGACACAAAATTCTCAAAATACAGACCACGTTCCTCATACATATTTAACACTTCCAGTAAAACGTCAATTGACGCTGCCACATCCGTAGAATTTTGACCGCTCCTAAAAAAAGGCACCTCTGCCCCATACCCTCTGGCAATGTCTGCATAAATATCTGAATCTGTAGACACCATTACCTTGTCTATATATTTACACTTCAATGCACTTTCTATCGTATACGCCATTAATGGCTTCCCAGATAACTTCTTTATGTTTTTATCCCGGATGCCTTTTGAACCGCTTCTGGCTGTTATAATCCCTAAAGTACACACTTTTTCTGCCTCTCATTCAGTCCCTCTTATCAAGTGTCTCTCCACATAATTTCACATATTCTATCCTAATTTTCCTCACTTATTTACTCTATATCATAAAACCGTTTCTTTACATCCAGTCCCCCTGCAAGACGTTCCTTTATCACCTGCAGTATCCGGCTTGATGTTTCCACGCCCTCGTAAGGATTCCCCTCGCTTAACAGGGCGCCATTCTTCTTCATTTCCTGCGCTTTATGTACCGCCCCGATTATCTCTTCTGCTGCACAGCTGCAGTCGATCACGCTCCTCCCCCTTACACGCCCTTCCTGTCGGTTCCCGATATTCACTGTCGGGATATGGAAGGACGGCGCCTCGATGATCCCGCTGGAGGAATTTCCAATGACCATCTCACAATACTGCAGCGCGCTCAGATACCGTATCATCCCAAGCGACTCAAATGCCGCCGCCCTGTCCCTGTTCTCTGCAGCATACCGTTCAATCATCTGATTGATAACCCTTCCGTCTGTATCTGCATTTGCCTTCGTAAAAATAATGTGGTACTCACTAAACGCCTCAAGCGCTTGCAGCACATTTCCAAACTGCCCTTCTGCCGTATTCTTTTCTAAAGTAACCGGATGAAACGCCACCATCACATAAGGCTGATCTAACGGAAACCCGATGCTCTCCGTCAGTTCCTCCCTGTCCATCCATTTTTGCGTTTTTATGTTTTCCACGCCAAGCGCCCCGACACAGAATACGCTGTCCGGCTGCTCTCCCAGCTGTATGATGCGCCTTCTGTATGCCTCTGTGGATGCAAAATGGAGAGCGCTCATTTTTGTAATGGAATGCCGGAATGCATCATCCACCGCACCTAACGTCAGCTCACCGCCATGTATATGCGCAATCGGTATCCGATGGATCATCGCCGCTGCCGCCGCGGCAAGCATTTCATACCTGTCACCCAGAATCACCACCATATCCGGCATTAGCCTGGTGAAGATATCTGCAAATCCGATCATCCCGAGCCCCACGGACTTTGTGATCCCGTTCGGCGTGTCGGAGCTTAACAGCATCTCATTCCTCTCCGCGATCTCGAACCCGTCCTGTTCAATCTCCCTGTAAGTCAGACCAAACTCCTGTGAAAGATGCATGCCTGTCGCCACAATCTTTAGTTCCAGTTCCCTGTCATCCTCTATTTTCTTAATGAGCGGCTTTAACAGACCGTATTCCGCCCTTGTTCCTGTCATCACACATATCTTTTTCATATCAGGATCATCTCATCTGCCTCATAGTCCCTGTCCGCAGCCTTTCCTATTACTTCATTCCACCGCATCGGGTTGAGCCCTGTCCCGGGTCTCTTCGTCGTAAGGTTTTTTTCCGTCAACCACTCACCTTTTTTTACCGCGCGCGCCGCTACGATACTTTTTCTCACAATACTGATATTCCCTTTTTCCGATTCGGAGGCTTCTTTGGTTCCATTCCCCAGAGCCTGCTCAACCCTCCGGATCCCCTCGACCATCCGTTTCAGTTCATCCGGCTCCAGGCTCGCCCTGTGGTCAGGACCTTCCATGTTTTTATCTAACGTAAAATGTTTTTCAATCACCACGGCACCAAGCGCCGCCGCCGCAATCGGTATCTCTATTCCCTGCGTGTGGTCTGAATATCCTACCGGAAGCCCCAGTTCTTTCTGCATGGTGCGCATTACCCGCAGGTTCACATCCCCGTAAGGCGTCGGATACTGCGTATTGCAGTGCAACAAGATTACCTCTTCACTTCCGTTATCTTTTAATACCTTTACCGCTTCCCTTACTTCTTCCAGCGTACTCATCCCTGTGGAAAGAATAATCCTTTTTTGCGTTTTTCCCGCTTCCCTTAAAAGCGGATAGTTCGTGATCTCGCCAGAAGGCAGCTTTACGATGCCGACCCCCAGCTTCACAAGATAACGCAGACTGTCCGTATCAAAAGGTGTGGAAAGGAACATCACGTTTTTCTGCTTACAGTACGCCGCCAGCAACTCATGCATCTCTGTAGTAAGTTCCAGTTTTTTCAACATGTCAAACTGGGTTTCTTCCTGATCGGTGGTTACCATCTGGTATGCCGCCTTCTGCGCATTCCTGCACACAAGTTTTTCCGCTTTAAAAGTCTGGAACTTGACCGCGTCAGCTCCCGCTTCCGCCGCGGCGTCAACAAGCCGTTTCGCGGTTTCCACATCGCCGTTATGGTTTACCCCTGCTTCTGCTATAATGAATACATGATCTCCCATCACATCTTCCTTTCGTCCGATACCAGACGCCTTTCCCGGCACGTCCCTCTGTCCCAGACCATATGGTGGCTGCCCACATTTCTTCTCACAGTCATCCCAGCACCAATGATGCAGCCATCCCCGATTTTCACTTTCTGAATGACCGTTGCATTTGCCCCCACCAGTGCCGCTGTCCCTACCTTCACACCTCCGCACAGTACACTCCCAACTGCTATATGTGAAAGCGCTCCTACCGAGCAGTCGTGTTCGATGATCGCGCCTGTATTTACAATACACATATCCCCTATCTCCGCTTCCGCATTGATGATCGCTTTTTTCCCGACAAAAATACCTTCTCCGAGTTTCGCCCTGTCAGATACAATTGCCGTGTCATCTATCACGTCAGGCAGCGTATACCCGGCGTCTTTCAGCTGACGGAACAGCCGCTCCCGCACATCTCCATGTCCCATAAATCCGACTGTCACGAAAGCATGCTTCACGCCCTTTTCAAAAAACCTTCCAATATCCGCATCTGTCCCCAGGATGGGATACTCCCTGTAAGACTTTCCCTGCATTTCTTCCCTGTCAAGGAACCCTATGATACGGTATTTCCCTGCCCGCTCGATACTGTCTGCCACGCTGTGAGCATGCCCGCCGATTCCCAATAAAATAATGTCTTGCATGGTCTTTCAACATCCCAATCTTTCTTTCATCTTCTCTAACTCGTCAATCTGCCCCATATCAAGCCAAGCATCCTCACCGATCGGGTAGATGCCCACCTTTCTGTCGCCGTTCATATACCTTTCAATAATTGCCGGGAAATCAACCGGCTCATTGTATGTCAAATCCTCGATCACATCGGGCTCCACAAAATAGCAGCCTGTATTGGTGAAAAAGGACATGTTTGGCTTTTCCTGCATGGATTCGATCATGCCGTCCTTTCCTATGTTCACCACACCGTAGGGAATCGTAAAATTCTTCAGGGAGCATACCATGGTGATCACATTTCCTGATTCCCTGTGCTGTCTGTAAGCCTTGGTCAGATCATCGTCTATCACGATGTCACAGTTTGTCAGGATAAATGTCTCTCTGATCTTTCCTTTCAAAAGACTAATCCCGCCGCCTGTGCCAAGCGGCTTCTCCTCCATGACAAATGTAAGCTGATAGTTTTTCTCCAGTTCATCAAAGTAAGCCTTTATCATGTTTCTCTTGTAATTCACGATCATAAAAAACTGATTGCATCCATACATACGGAAGCTGTTGATGATATGTTCGGCTATCGGATAATCCCCGATCGGAATCAGCGGCTTCGGTAGGATATTCGTATATGGAGAAAGCCTTGTTCCGAGACCACCTGCCATCATCACTACAGGGATTTCCTTTTCAAACGAAGTCGGCTTTATCTCCACTCGGTTTTGAAACACAATTTCCGTAATCACATGCTGCTCATTCAAAAGCGGAACGGCTTCAATCCCATATTCCCGCAACATCGGTATCGCTTTTTGTGCCTGCCCCTCCTGCAAATATACCGGCTGATAATTGGCCGCCTGTCTTACCTGCGCCTCCAAATCACCGCCCTTTAAAATCCATCTGCGGATATCGCCGTCCGTCAACGTTGCCAGAAGTACACCCTCATCCTGCACAAACAACAATTTCCGGGAATTTCCGTCTATCTTCTGCATGGCTTCCCGTATTGTATTCTGTTCTTCAATATAAATGTTTTCCGTATCCATACGCAGCGTACAGAGTTCCTCTCTGTCTTTGTTTATATATTGTAAATATCTGCTTTATATTTATCTAAATGGCTCTCTAAAAAACCGATTGTACCTTTCAATCCCTCTTCCAGAGAATACCGCGGTCTCCAATCCGTCAGCCGCATGATCTTCTCATTGCATCCAAGCAGCCGGTTTACTTCACTCTTTTCCGGCCTGAGCCTCTCCTCATCACAGATGATCTTTGCATTCGGGTTGATCTGTCTTACCAGTTCCTCTGCAAGCTCTCTTATGGATATCTCTTTCTGGGTCGCTATGTTTATTTCCTCACCAACGGTCTTGTCTGACTCATAAATGGATATAAAACCATTCGCGGTGTCCTTCACATAGTTGAAATCCCGCGTCGGTGTCAGTGCACCGAGCTTAATCTCCCTTTTACCCGAAAGAAGCTGCGTGATGATAGTGGGAATCACAGCCCTCGCTGATTGTCTCGGACCATAGGTATTAAAAGGACGTACAATCGTCACCGGCAGCTGGAACGAACGGTAAAAACTCTCCGCCAGTCTGTCTGCCCCTATTTTTGTCGCGGAGTAGGGCGACTGCCCTTGGAACGGATGCTTTTCATCGATCGGCACATACTGCGCCGTCCCGTAAACCTCTGACGTTGATGTGACAAGCACTCTTTTGGTCTGCAGTTTTCTCGCCGCCTGCAATACATTCAACGTGCCTTTTATATTGGTGTCCACATAGGTATCCGGCGAGTAATAGCTGAAAGGGATCGCTATAAGCGCTGCCAGATGAAACACAGCATCTACGTCCTTCATTGCCTCTTCCACCCCGTTTGGATCTCGGATATCTCCTGGAAAAACTTCCACGTTTTTCATAATCTCTGCCGGCAGCGTATCCAGCCACCCCCACATATTAAAGGAGTTATAGTATACAAAAGCTCTTATCTGATATCCTTTTTTTATCAACTCTTCCGTTAAATGGCTTCCAATAAAACCATCCGCCCCTGTTACCAAAATCGTTGTATCTGCTTTCATTTTCGTATCCAGCCTTATTTATTCTTCCTCTCAATATAATGCACTCCCAATAAATCTATCCCGCACTATAAAACAGCCAATAAAATTTCCTCTCACACTAATACATCCACATCCTGCACTATCGCTGGTATTTTTTCTTTCTTACAAAGCTGTACTATACTGCTCATATTTCCATAGTAAACATCACTCAAAACGATCGCCCTGTCCACATCCGCCGAGTCGTCATAAATTCCCCAGCCTTCTTCAATATACCTGTCCCGGATCTCCTTATATGCCTCCCAAAGCTGCGGTCGCATACTCTCAATCGTCGCCTGAATCAACGGGTGCGGTCTCCACAACAGCGCCACCTCATTCTTATTCTCCTTAAAAATCCCAAACACCGACTCCATCTTCCGCAGGAGCTTTTCTTCATCCTGTAAAAGCGCACTCACGCCGATATTATAAAAAACGATCTTCTTCCAGCTCCCGTCCGGCTTCTCAATGATTCTTAACCACGCCGCCGGGACATCCAAATCCTCTTTCCCTGTATTTAATACCTTGTCAATTTTCGGCGAACCTGTCCCCAGAAACTTTTTCTCCAGAAACCTCCTGTCCACATGCTCCCCGGGCAGTCCCATCTCCTTCGCCGCTCTCATATATTCGTTGATATAAATCTGCCGCATTTTTTCGGACTGCACGATCACCTGATCGGCATAGATCGTCCCCGGCGTAAAACAGAAATGCTTCATGCCGTCAATCGCCGATTGATCGTCCGGCTCGATCTCGCTCAAAATGAAATAAGGAATATACACTAACTTATCTGTATAATTTCTCAGGTTTTTGGAATAGAAATAAGGATGCACACTTGTCACGTGATTGCATTCATCATATGGATTATGTATATAAATCACATCCGGATGGCGCGTTTCCAGATCGTACTCGTCATACCGGGTAACCGGCACGTCCTTCGGGTACAAATCGCCCTCATAGTGCTCTTCCCTAAAACTCCCGTCCGGGTTTTTATCAAAATACGGAATAGGAATCACATAAGCGTCGCATTCCGGATCGGCGTCCGCCGCTTTCCAGACGCTCTCCAAGCTGTCCCACATACTTGCCTTATAAGGAAGAAATACAATTTCCTTTTTATCATCCGGCAGATCGTATTTGATGCCGTTCTGCAAACTGGTCAGCTGTTTCTGGATTTTCTTCGACGCCTTCCGGAGCAGGCTTTCATCAGACAGGTTTTCACTCATCTGATAGATATTTTCACAGTAGTCCTCAAGCGTATGCACAAGTGGCGCATACTTTTCATCAAGGGTGTCAATGTATGTGCCGAGGGCAATCGCTGACTCCTGACACTGCACCAGCGCCTCCGCGGCTCCCTGCGGATTAGACACTGCGATTTTTACGATAGCATCGTTGGCGCGGAGCAATGTGTACACAGTCTGAAGTATATCTTTTTTTCTGTATCTCTCCACCGCTGCCACTCCTCTCGCATTTACTCCGCTGTGCAACTCGATAAATAAGGCATATTGGACATCTTTCGATGCTGCGGAAATACCGCTTCGCTCCCGGTACATCTTCCTCTCGGAAGTTCCCAAAGGTCATGGCATACCCAATACCCGGTCGAAACCGGCTTCTAATGCCGTCCGGCGTTACGCCTGTTTTTATCAAAAGAAATTTTCCGCAGTCCTACTTCCGAAAAATCGGTTTTGGTAAAATATTTCCCATAGGAACATTCATCTGTGAAATCTTTCATTATGAACGTATCTGCCCGCGCTTTAAGGCATTTCTGGCGGCATTTTCTCTCTCGAAAAGCGCCGCGCCGCAGGCTTTACAGGTAAAAACATCATCATTCTTCTGCCCGATTGCACCGCAGCGGCTGCACTCGTTACTGATGTCTTTTCCAAATACTTCTATCAATTCAATGGACTGTTCCCTGCATTTCTGGATCAGCCGGTTTCTCACATACCCCTTCTGCCACATGCTGACGGAGCTGTTTATTTTCTTATTTACCCCCGCCTTAGAACTCTGCGGCAGTTTCGGCAGGTATATTACAGCCGGTTTTTCGGTCCGCAGCATCCGGTTAATCTCCGCATTAATGTATGTATGCAGCGCCTCTTCCAGTCTCTGCCTGCCCGCCAAATACTTTTTCCTGCCGGAATTCGTTTCCTTATTCCTGCGGTATCGGATATTGCCTTCTCTGACATATTCCGAAAGCGCATACTGGTAATTGCTGTACTTTTCCCCGTAAATACTGCCCTCGTCCGTCACAAACATGGTGCGAATTCCCACTGCCAGCCCGATTTCCCTCTGATAATCCTCATGCCGCCTGACCTTTCTTTCCACAGGCACATGGATGACTACATTTCCCTCCTCAGGAAAAATGCGGACGTAAAGCTGTTTCGTATAACTGTTATTGTCGGTAAGCGGTATAAAAATCCGCTTTCTCTTTTCCTTTATGGCTAGATAAATGCCGTGGTCTTCATAGCGATACGCCTTGTGCGATACGGAAAAACCGTCAACGGTATCCGTATGCATCCTCTTCAAGTGCCTGCGCACCTGCCTGCACAAATATTGGTTTAGGCGGTTTTCATCCACACCCTCCCTGACTTCTTCAAAAGATTTTTGCCACTCATCCGACAGCTCCATTTTCCGTTCCAGAAGAATACTCTCAAAACAGCGACTCTGTTTCATAACAAACCGCAGGTAATGCCTGTCCTCCGGCGTCAGGTTCTCATTTTCCCGAATGCATTTTTCTATTCTGCCCTTTGTCTGCGTCCACTGGTTCTTAATATCTCCCAGCGCGTCAAAGACAGCCAGATAAAAATATACAGACGGCATACCAAGACTCGTCCGCAGACCACTTGCCGTCATCTCGTTCTGTACAGTATAGCCGGGATAAATCTTCGGCAGGCTCTTAATACCGCCGTAACGCTGGTACACGTAATTCTTGACTGTCCTGTAATCCCCCGCTATCTCCTGCAGCTTTTTCATATCCGCCTCGGAGATGGGTTCTCTATTATATTGGCGGACAGTCTTGCATATGGTGTTCGACGACATTTCGCTTTATTGTACTCCCCGGCTTGTCGGATAGCATTTCGCAGAATTGGGTATTCTGCGAATTTTGGAATATTTGTAACTTCCTGCAATATGGCTATAATGCTTGCAAGGTATGTATCGTCATAAATTATACTTTACATGAGGTTGTTTGTCAATTTTGACCCAAAAAACAAAAACGTCAATTTTTGACAACTGCCTTTCATTTTTTCATGAATTCTGTAAATTCGAGATACAGGTCTTCATAAATTCCTGACTGAATCTGCTCAGCGAAAGAGTGATATACTGGCACATCCCACTGATCGGCAGTGTATATCGTGACCATTTCTTTATTCGGATCAACAATCCAATATTCCCTTACACCCGTTTCTCGATAAAGTTTAGTCTTCCTCACATAATCCATCTTCCTGCTGGAAGGTGAAACAATCTCAATCACCCAGTCTGGTGCCCCGTGGCATCCTTTTTCATCCAGTTTGTCCTCATGGCAGATCACTGAAATATCGGGTTCTACATAATTACGCTCGTCCTTTTTAATATAGACGCCAAAAGGCGCGGGTAGAAGTTCGCAGTTGCCTCTATTTTTCCGAATATAAGTCTCAATTTCAAAAATGAGTTTTACAAGAATCCTCTGGTGTACTGTCGCAGGTGTTGCCATCATAAACATTTCACCGTCAATCAACTCTGCCCGTTCCCCGTCCGGCAATGCTTCAATATCTGCAATTGTATAGCCCTGTTTGCCTCTTTTTTCCATAAATAGTTCCTCTTCGCTGATTCGTGCATATTCCATAAGTACATCCTCCTGTTCTGCAGGAGAAATCGCTTTAGAATCCCCTGCTTTTAAATTGTTTTGGTTGATTTAAAAGCATAGAAATTCTGAAACACAGATTAGAAACCGTTAGTGAAAACCGGTTTATTTGACTCTAACGTAAAATAATATTACGTCGAACATTTGTTGTCGAGAAAATAATATGCTTTGTATTCATTATAGGGAACAACCTATCCTATGTCAAGAACGAAAAAACGTTTTAGATAAACACCTTGTAAAATTTTGCCATAATTTGTCACGCAGACTGTTATTAGTGGTATATTTGTGGTCAAAAAAGTGGTCAGAAAGGAGACATTGATATGCCAAGACGAGGTGACAACATAAGGAAACGTGCAGACGGGAGATGGGAGGGGCGGTATGCGGTAGTATCCGCAGATGGCGGGAAGCGCTATTTGTCCATATACGGAAAAACTTACAATGAAGTAAAAGAGAAACTTGCAGCCAGAATGTACATATTGAGTAGAACCGATTCACCTGGGTTACAGACTTTCCAAATTAGCAGTGGATTCCAGGTCTGCGATACCGATTTTTGCATGCTCGTGGAGGAGTGGCTGGAAGAGGTTTCACAGAACAGAAAATACTCTACCTATATTAAATATAAAAAACTCTATCTATGCCATATCCAGCCGCTCTTTTCCTCCGACAAACTTTCCCGGATGTCCAACAGCCGCATTCAGGCGCAGCTTGCAACGTTGGAAGTATCGGATTCGACCAGACAAAGCGTTCTCGCCGCTATCAAACAGACTTTACGCTATGTTGAAAAGCAGTACGGTTATCCCATGCCTGCAATTACGGCATGCACTTTGCAGAAGAGAACCACCACCGTTGAGATTATGAATCGCACGGAACAGGCGAGGCTGATTCAGTTCCTCCACAATGATATGAATATTTCAAAAGCCGGAATATACCTCTGCCTCTTTACAGGTCTTCGATTGGGAGAAATCTGTTCGCTGAAATGGGATGATATCGATCAGGAACGAGGGCTGCTTCGTGTCAACAGAACCGTACAGCGGATCGAAAGCAAGGAAGGACCGGCAAAAACCGCTCTTATGGAAACACCGCCCAAAAGCGCCTTTTCAAAACGGGAAATCCCCATTCCAGATACATTGCTGGGACTTCTAACCGAATTTTGGCAGGAAGGGCAGGAGTATGTCCTGCAAAAAAATAAACCTATGGAACCGCGGACTTATCAGAATCATTTTAAGAAGTATCTGAAAGGAATCAACGCGCCAAGTTATAACTTTCACATTTTGCGGCACACTTTTGCTACAAACTGTATTGACAGCGGCATGGATGTTAAAAGCCTGAGTGAAATTCTGGGGCATTCCAACGTGCAGATTACCTTGAACAGATATGTCCATCCAAGCATGGATACCAAACGCAGATACATTAATGCGCTTTCCGCCGATTATGGTCAGTTTTGTGGTCAAATTTAGTATAAAACCTGTTTTTACAGGAAGAATTACAGAAATTTCGCAGAATACCCAATTCTGCGATTTTTTTGCTCATCCGTCTCACTTCCTCCCACAGCGGAGCGTCATCGTACAATATCCCCCGCCTTCCTCTCCATTTCCAAACCGAATCTTCCCGCCGTGCGCCAGAATAATCTTTTTCACAATCTGCAGTCCGCGAATATTTTCTCCTGCCTGCTCCTTTTTCCTGCTGCGCAGGCGGCACAGAACTTCTTCTGAGTAGCCCACACCGTTATCCTCCAGATGTATCTGGCATTTTTTCTTTTCCTGCCACATAGAAATCCGGATTTCTACTGAGCCGCTTTTGCCGCTGTGCTTTATGCTGTTATTAATTAAGTTTCGGAATATCCGCACAAAAAGCTGTCTGTCCGCATTTATGCAAAGCTGCTCCGCATCCGGCTCAATCCGCATGTCAATTTCCAGTTCTCCCGGCAGGGAATCGTTAAGAAAAGATACGGCAACACCTCGGATTATCTCTGCGGGACGTACTTTTTCCTTCCGCAATGCCTGCATGGAATACTCGAGCTGCGAAGTCAGATTCAAATCGGCAATCAACTCTTTCATGACCATACTCTGATGCCTGATTACAGCCGCCTGCTGCCTTGCCTCCACTGACAGTCCCTCGCTGTGCTCCAGCGTGTCGGCATATCCCATCACCACCGACAGAGGCGTGCGGATATCGTGGGAAATTCCTGCAATCCACTCAATGCGCGCCTGTTCCCTTTTTCTCGTAAACCGCTTTGCAAAAACAAAGGCAAAAACCACAATCCACGCAAGATTTATGAATAAAAACGCAAGAATCGTCCGTTCGACAAAAGTCATCCACGGAATCGTAAATTCTATCGGGTACTTCCACATGGTTTCTTTCTGCATACCCACAATCATAATGCGGTCGTCCCAGACACGCATCTGGACAGGATATCCTTTCAGATACCATTTGCTCATGCGGGCAATGTCCGACCTGCTGTACTCGTCCTCCAGTTCTTCCGGTTTCCGAGCGCTCCAAATCACCCGCCCATTTTCATCAAGAAGCATCGCCCACTGGTCTTTCCTGGCAAGCTCCTCCTCCATCTCCCTGTCAAGCACGTAACCGTTCTGTGTAAGCGTCAGCGCCTCCATGACGCTTCCCCCGTAAATATATTGTGTATCCGTATTCACATAAACGACCGACGACGCAAACAGAAACACCATATTGAGTACTAACGTCAAACCAGCGATTCCCAAAACCGCCACCACCCAATAGGATAAAAAACGCGCCGCTCTTCTGTAATTATAATTCATCCGCTCTGCTTTATCATTTCTCATACCAGTCTGTACCCCAGTCCTCTCACCGTCAACAGATATTTCGGGTGGGAGGGATCTTCCTCAATTTTTTCCCGCAGTCTGCGGATATGCACAACTAACGTATTTTCATATCCGAAGTTTTCCTCCTGCCAGACGGCGTCGCACAAGGCGTCGATGGTCACAATCCTTCCCCGCTCCTGCGCCAGCTTTTGCAGGATGGCATACTCTTTCGCCGTCAAAGCTATTTCCTCCGCCGCGCTATTTTCCTTGTCCCCGGTCCAGCGCACGACCCCGCTCCCCAGATCAACCGTGCATCTTCCAAGCGTGAGTATCTCTGTCTCCTGCATACTCTTTACCCGGTACACCCGTTTCAGCACCGCCGTCACCCGCAGAATCAGTTCCTCCGGCAAAAAAGGCTTTGTTATATAATCGTCCGCACCAAGTCCCAGCCCGCGAAGGCGGCTTGCGTCCTCATCCCGTGCTGAGAGAAAAATCACGGGAACTTCCGACATTTGCCGCAGTTTTTTTAATAGAGAAAAGCCGTCTCCGTCGGGCAGCATGACGTCCAAAAGCACGAGATGCGGCTCTTTCAGTGCAAACAGTTCCTCTGCTTCGAGACAATTTGCCGCCACAGTCACTTTATGAAATCCGGCACGGCGAAGGAACCCGCTCACCATGTCGCGCAGAGCTTTCTCGTCGTCTACCAGTAGGATTTTGCAGTCATATAAATTCATAGAAAATTCCTCTCATCTTTGAAGATATAGTTTCAACATGTACCATGCTGTTCAACAAAATTTCTTTCCCTATATCAGTATATTGCTTTCCGCTTTTTCTGAAAAGATTCCTGTGGGATTCTTAAGGTAAATGTAATCTTCCCTTCATTCCCCTGTAATCCCGCTCCCTTATCCTGTCTATAACAAATCTATACAGGAAAGGACGAAACGCTATGCCAACAAAAAATCTGGTAGAAACTCATAATCTCACAAAACAGTACGGCAAAATCCGCTGTGTGAACGCCGTCAACATGCAGGTGCCGCCGGGCGCGATCTACGGCTTTCTCGGTCCGAACGGTGCGGGCAAATCAACCACCTTAAAAATGATTCTCGGGCTCGCCAGACCAACGGAAGGCAGCATTACCCTCTTTGACACGCCGGTCAATGAGAAAAACCGCATGAAGCTCCTCTCGCAGACCGGATCTCTCATCGAGTCGCCCAGTTATTACGGGCATTTGACCGGAGAGGAAAATCTGCGCATTATTCAGACGCTTAAGGGCTGTTCCGAAAAGGATATCGACGAGGTGTTGAAGATTGTCCGCCTGAACGAGGCGCGGGGAAAGCTGGTCAACCACTATTCCCTCGGCATGAAACAGCGTCTCGGGCTTGCCGCCGCGCTGCTCGGTTTTCCGAAGCTTTTAATTCTGGACGAACCCACGAACGGGCTTGACCCGGCGGGCATTCAGGAAATGCGTGAGCTGATCTGCTCCCTGCCGGGCGCTTACGGCATGACGGTTCTGGTCTCCTCCCATCTGCTCAGCGAGATCGACCAGATGGCTGACCATGTGGGCATCATCCGAAAGGGCGAGCTGGTCTACCAGAACACGCTGGAATCCCTGCACACTCACGCAAAGGAGCAGATTGCGATTCGGGTCAGCCACACGGCGATTGCCCTCGACCTGCTCCGGCAGGATGGCATCGAAGCCACGGAGGAGGAGGGCTATCTCCTGCTGCCTATGATGGACGACGCCTATGTGGCAAACCTTTGCAGACTGCTTGTAGCGCAGAACATATCGCTCTACCGTATCGAAAAACGTGAAAAGAGTCTGGAGGATATTTTCTTATCCCTGACAGGAAAGGAGAGCAGCTTATGATTACTCTGCAGATGGAATTTCAGAAAATAAAACGGAAAAAGATTGCGCTGACCATGTGCGCCCTGATCTGTGTCCAGTTTGCGTGGCTGCTCTGGTCCGGCAGTCATCCCGACGAAAACGAGCGGCTGAATGGCTGGATTGCCATGCTCTATGATCTTCCGCTGGTGAGTGTGATTATGATGCCTACCATCATGTCCGTGCTCGCCTCGCGCCTTGCCGACGTGGAGCACAAGGGCAATACCTACAAGCTGTTAAACACGCTGCGCCGACCGGGTGCACTTTACCATGCTAAGGTACTCTGCGGCACGCTCTTTATTCTGGCAATCTCCGCCGCCCAGTTTATTTTTGTCATCGCTTTAGGGTATGCCCGGGGCTATGTGGGACACCCGGAATGGAAATATTATGCCACTGCCTTTGTGCTGAACTTTGCCTGCTGCCTGTCCTTATATTTATTGCAGCTTCTTTTGTCCATGCTGTTTTTTAACCAGATGATTCCGCTGGTGGCGGGGCTTGCCGGTTCCATGCTGGGACTGATTTTAATGTACGTCAAAATGTACTCTTTTCTGCCGTGGGGCGGTTTTCTCTCCGCCACGCAGGTGAGTATGGACTGGAACCCGGCAACAAGAGTCATACATTTTTACTATCGTGAACATTCGCCGGTTGAGCTGTGCGCGGTGGCTATGATCTTTGTGTGGATTGTGGTTTTCTATACGGCGGGACGGATTTTATTTGCAAAGAAGGAAATTTAAAGTGACCAACCGTTTAAACATCTGCTCAAAAAATGTCACATCTGAAAATAAGAACATTTGACAGGAGGTAACAACATGCTCACATCTTATACGAAAGCCGTCAAGGCGGAATCCCTGAAGCTGAAAAGAAGCCCGGTATGGCTGGCGTTCTTTGCGCTCCCTATGATATCCGCTTTCTTCGGCACGATGAATTACAAAATGAATCTCGGCGTTTTGAAGTCAGAATGGTACAGCCTTTGGAGCCAGCACTCGCTCTTTCTTTGCTACTTTTTTATGCCCGCGCTGATCGGCACGTACTGCTCTTATCTCTGGCGGCTGGAGCACACCCGCCACAACTGGAACAGCTTTCTGACCGCGCCCCTGCCGTTGTCCAGTCTTTATCTGGGCAAGCTGACTCAGGCGATACGGGTGTCGCTTCTCGGAAATTTATGGATTTTCGCGCTGTTTTTTATCTGCGGGAAACTCGCCGGGATACAAAGCCCGTTTCCGCAAGAGGCTTTGGAGTGGTTTCTCTGCGGCACGGTCGGCGCGGTGGTCGTCTGCTGTGTGCAGCTTCTCCTCTCCCTTATAATCCGCTCCTTTGCCATCCCCATTGGCATCGCTCTCGCCGGAGGAATCTTAGGGCTGTATATGACCAACCACGATTACGGCATGAATTATCCCTACTCTATCTACTGTCTGGGGATGCGCGCCAACAATCCGAATATGGAAATCAGTATATCGACTCTCGCGGTCAATTCCCTCGGATATATTATTGTTTTTGCCGCGCTGTCTGTCTTTTATCTGCGTCGGCATGAGATTGCCGCTAACTGACAAGGAGGTTTTGCAGTAAAAACATTGTATTTTGGCAACAGATTGACAAAATTGTACATCAATCTGTTGCCGCCTGTTAAAGTCTTAATTATTTATTTCTTTTTAGTCACATATCTGCCAAACAGAGAACCGTCTTCCGGGAAAATACTGTCTTCCGAAACGTATATAGGAAATTTGCCTGTATGTTCTGCTGTTTGACCGTTTAACATTCCCGTATGAAAAGAAAGATGCCTAAATTGTCTTAATACCAATTCTAATCTTGAATAGGGACACATATATGATCGGGATTATCCCATTCATCTTGGTGAAAAGCAAACCCAGCCATAATGCTTTCATATACGTTGCTCATACTATCACCTCGCCTGTTTATCCAACAACTCCTTCAGCGCCTCATCCCCCACGCTCACCCATGCGTCCTCCTCCTCGGCATTCAAGCCGAGGTATTCCCGCAGAGTGTCCGTGGTGTCGGAAAATCCCCACTCCTGACTGTAGTCGTCGATTTCCTCAAACTCAATTTCGCCCGCCAAATATTTTTCCTTGAATTTTTTCATTCCAGTCCATCCTCTCTCGCCTTATCCGCAATCATCTCATAGGTCGGCGTGGGAACGCCGTATTTCTTTCCCATCCGCACAACCTCATAAATCAGCCCGTCAATCTCGGATGGCTTGCTGGCGTAAATATCGCGCTGCATGGAAGTGCTCGCCGTAGGGGTAAGGGAATCCAGAATCTGCAAATTGGTCGTGACAATGTCGATCAGGAAGGGTACGCCCATCGCCACCGCCAGCGCGTCTACTTCCCGCATCAGCTTCACAAAAGTATCCCGCGGCTCCCCGGTCACCTGCACATCCCCGGCGCTCACATGATAGTAAAGACCGCACGCCGCCATAGGGGATACATAGGCGAACTTCTGCAGGGCGTCTCTCCGAATATTCTCCGACAGCACGCCGTCTATGCCGCTCTCCTTCAAATCCTTCGCCACCTCAAAAAGCTCGGGGCGAAGTTCTTCTTTGTTCCGCACGCCGTACACGATGCGGAAAATATCTCCGTTTTGCCAGATAGTTCCCGGCTCTTTGATCTCCGCCGCTATGTAGATACAGCCGTCAGTCACCAGAAGTTCCGGCAGTTTCTCCTGCATACGCCCGCCTGTCCCGTAGATATTCAAAATAGGAATCACGATGGTCGTCTCTTTCGCCACCCGCTTGATAAAAGGAATCGTCTCCTCCAACGAGTAACCTTTTACACAGACAAAAACAATGTCCGGCTGTTCGTCATAATGCGCCATATCGGTCGCTTTCACAGGATTTACGGTGTAGTTTCCCTTTCTGGTTGTCTCCATCTTAAGACCCTGTTCCTGCACCTTTTTCAGGTGTTCCCCTCTCGCAATCAGGGTCACGTCCTTTCCTGCCTCTGTCATATATGCGCCGATACTGCCGCCTGTGCCGCCCGCGCCAATTACCAAATATTTCATATATGCCTCCGTTCTGATTATTTTACCGCCATTCGTTTTCCATTCCATTAATGGCGCCATCTATTCTGCATAGCTGTCTGCTACTCACATGATATCCGATTCCCACACGAAAAACAAGTGCGAAGGACGGCGCGTCAAAAGCCCCCTCTTGACACTTCCAGATTTTAGATACATAATATTACCGTTCCTATAAGTTCCCTTTTAATAAGTAGAAACACCACTTTGAAACAAAACAATATTTTTCAGAAGAACGGAGTAGAAAAATGTTTATCCTTTTTTTTCTGATCTGGGTGATTTTTAACGGGCAGTTTACTGTGGAAATTGCTGCCTTCGGCGTCGTTATTGCAGGGGTAATGTACTGGTTTTTATGTAAGTTTTTCGATTACAGCCCCCGATACGACCTTTTTTTATTGCGGAAATTGCCGCTTCTGCTTCACTATTTTTTCACATTGGTAGTAGAGATTCTGAAAGCAAATCTGACGGTTTTCAAACTGATTTATACTGCCGAATATGAACTGGAGCCTGCGGTTGTATATTTTAAAACCGACCTGCGTTCTACCTTTGCGCGGGTACTGTTGGCAAACTCGATCACACTGACGCCGGGCACGATCACCGTTGCGCTGACGGGTAATGAATATACGGTGCACTGTCTTGACAAGGAGCTTGCGGAGGGCATTTCTTCCTCCGTGTTCGTGAAACTGCTGACGAGAATCGAGGAGGATAAGATATGGAAAAAGAATTAATCTATCATTCTCTTTTTATTCTATTATTAATCGTGATTTCCTTTATGCTGCTGATCTGTCTGATCCGCGCTGTGAAGGGACCCCGCGTCGCCGACCGCCTGATGGCAGTCAACATGATGGGCACGATGGTTATGGTCATGATCTCGGTTCTGGCGCTTCTTTTGCAGGAGGGTTACTTGGTGGATATCTGTCTGATTTACGCCATGATCAGCTTTCTCTCCGTTGTCGTAATCTCCAAGGTTTACATCGGCATCTACGAGGAGCAGCACCATAAGCAGGAAAATACGAAAGGGGGAAATGCGGATGAACGCGGTTGAGTGGATCAGGCTTATTGTCGGGTGTCTGTTTATACTGATTGGAATGGTCATCTTTTTCACGGAACTGTTCGGCGTCTTTCACTTTAAATATGTGCTGAACAGAATGCACGCCGCCGCCATGGGTGACACGCTTGGCATCAGCGCGTGCCTGATCGGGCTGATGATCTTTTCGGGATTTAATTTTACAACGTTAAAAATGTTTTTGATCATCGTCTTTTTGTGGTTCGCCTCACCCGTCTCCTCCCATGTGCTCTCAAGGCTGGAGGCTGCCACCAACGAAAACCTTTCGGCGCACTGTGAAATATATGAGGACGTGGCAGTTCTCGAACAGGAACTCGCTGCTGTGAAAGACGATAAAAATACAAGAAAAGAGGAGGCGACCGTTTCATGACAGCTTTTCAGATTATTTTGATGGGACTGTTAATCATCTGCGCAGTCTCCGTCAGCTTTTCCAAAAACCTTTTGAATGCAATCCTTATTTATATGTCCTTCAGTCTGGTTATGTCCATGCTCTGGATCTGTCTGGAATCCCCGGATCTGGCAATCACGGAGGCTGCCGTCGGTGCGGGAATCACAAGTGTCCTCTTTTTCGTGACGCTCAAAAAAATTCACGCGATTGACGCTTCAGAGCCTGATACAAAGGAGGAGAAGGAAAATGAGTAAGAAAAAAAACGCGGAAGCATATCAAAAAACCTTTGCCTTCCGTTTCTTCCGCTGGCTCTCCGGCGCAAAAGACCCATATATGGGAGAAGTGGAGATGCGTCCGCAGGAAGAATATCATCCCGATCCGGAGGCGGCTCTGCGCCATGAGAAGGAGCACGACGCGATCATGGACAAGGTCTATGATACGGAGCACAACAAATGGCTTCACCTTTTTCACCGCCTGTACCAGACAACCAGCGTCCTCTTCTGCCTGTTTCTGATCGCCCTGCTTTTGGTGACGGTTTCTTATCTGCCCGCCATCGGGACGGTGACCCGACCGGTCAACAACGAGGTTTCGGAGCGCTACATTGAAAAAGGGCTGGAAGAGACAGGCGCCGTCAATATCGTTGCCGGGATGATTCTGGACTACAGGGCGTTCGATACGCTGGGAGAATCTCATGTGCTTTTTGTGGCGACCATCACGGTTCTGATTTTGCTGCGTCTGAATAAGACCGAGAAGGACGAGGCGGATGTAAACGACCGCCGTTTCGAGCCGAAAAACGACGCAATTTTGCAGCTTGTAGCGACTTTTCTCGTGCCGATTATTATTATTTTCGGCATTTATATCATCTTAAACGGGCACCTCGGACCAGGCGGCGGCTTTTCGGGCGGCGCGGTTATCGGCGCGGGACTGGTGCTCTACTTAAACGCCTTCGGCTTCAAAAAGACAGAGCGGTTCTTCACGGAAAAGACTTATAAATGGATATGCTTTTTCTCCCTCTCCTTCTACTGTCTGGCGAAAAGCTATTCCTTTTACACGGGCGCAAACCAGCTTCACAGCATAATACCTAAGGGAACGCCCGGCGCAATTCTGTCAAGCGGTCTGATCCTGCCTCTGAATATCGCAGTGGGGCTTGTGGTGGCATGTACGATTTACGCTTTTTACGCTATGTTCCGAAAAGGGGGATTTTAGGATGGGTCCGAATTTATTTGCAAACTACGGGGAAGCCGTCTCAGCAATCCTCTTCTGCATCGGTTTTACCAATCTGCTTCTGCAGACTAATCTGATCAAGAAAATTATCGGTTTGAATATCATGGACAGCGCGATTTACCTCTTTCTGGCGGAAAAAGGCTATATTGCGGGACGGGTTGCGCCCATTGTGGTAAACGGCGTCACAAGCACGGAGAGTTACATCAATCCGATTCCCAGCGGGCTTGTGCTGACGGGTATCGTGGTTTCTGTCTCCGTGACGGCGCTCATGCTGTCGCTGACGATCCGGCTTTATACAAGGTATCACACGCTGGATCTGGACGAGATTTCCACGCTGTTAAAGAAGGAGGGAAAATAATATGAATTTTATCTGCAATTTCCCCTTTTTCTCTATCCTTATGAGCCTTTTTTCGGGCACGATCTGTTCCGTGCTGCCCGCAAAAGCAGCAAAAGTGGTAAACCGCACGGTCATCATTGCCGTGGGGCTGATGTCGGCTGTACTGCTTTTCTACCTTCTCTCTACGGGCGAATCTTTTATTTACTGGATGGGACATTTCCCCGCGCCTTGGGGAAATGAAATCCGCGCCGGTGTGCTGGAGGCAGGCATGGCGCTCTTCTTCTGCATTATTATGTACCTGTCTATGGCGGGCGGCGCGCACAAGCTTCCCGGCGAGGTGGTGGAGAGCAAACACAATTTGTACTATATTCTGGTAAACCTCCTGCTGAGTTCTCTGCTCGCGCTTGTCTACACCAACGATATGTTCACCGCCTACGTATTTGTGGAGATTAACACAATCTCCGCCTGTGGCTTGATTATGATAAGGCAGGTGGGACGGACGATCGAGGCAGCCGTCCGCTATATGATTATGAGCCTGCTCGGATCGGGTCTTCTGCTTTTCGGGCTCTGTATCATGTACGACTTGACAGGACATCTGTTGATGAGCAACATCAAAGAGTCCGTGGGGCTTTTGGTCGCAAACGGCGAATACCAGATTCCGCTGATCGTCTCGGTGGCATTGATGTGCGTCGGTCTGTGCATCAAGAGCGCGCTGTTTCCCTTTCACGCGTGGCTGCCGGACGCCTACGGGTACTCTACAGTATCTTCCGCGGCGATCCTTTCCAGTCTGGTGTCCAAAGGTTATATCTTTCTGTTAATTAAAATTATTTACCGCGTCATCGGTTTTGACATTTTTAACAGCACAAGAATTATCGACGTGCTCTTTGTGTTCGGTCTGATGGGCATGATTTTCGGCTCTCTCTCCGCCATCAAGGAAAACGATATCCGGCGGATGATCGCCTTCTCCTCGGTGGCGCAGATCGGATATATTTACATGGGTTTCGGCATGGGCACGCAGGCGGGTATGGTGGCAAGCATTTTCCATATTTTATCCCACGCCGCCACGAAGTCGCTGCTCTTTATCGCGGCGATCGGGCTCACGGACGTGTCCGGCGGAAGCCGCAAGTTTATCGACCTGACAGGGGCGGCATACCGCAATAAATGTGCCGGTGTTGCCTTTATGGCTGGTTCTCTTTCCATGGTGGGCGTCCCTCTGTTTTCCGGCTTTATCAGCAAGCTTCTGTTTTCACAGGCGGCGGTACAAGTGGAGGGTAAAATGCTCGCCTCGTTGATTGTTCTGGGAATCAGTACGGTTTTAAACGCCATCTACTTTATGAAAACGGTCATCCGTATTTACACGCCGGTACAAAATCCGGATTATACCGGTATCACTTTCAGTCAGATGAAAGGTTATACGGTCGTGCTTGTCTGCTTTATCGTCTTAAATATTATTTTAGGCGTCAGTTCCCAGCCTGTCGTAAATTTAATCGAGCAGGGACTCGCCATGTTCGCGTAAGGAGGTGATGAGATGTATCTGATTCTTTCATCCATCTGTTTTCCCATATTGGCAGGATTGTTTCTGCTGATCCGCTATCGGACGCCTTTGACCGGTGAAGGCAAAAGCGTCAGCCGAAACACAGTAGTCACATTGACCGGGTGCTGTCTCGTCATTACCGCTTTGCTTAGCGCTGCGGCGTTGTTTACGGCAGAGGACGGTTTCACCCTGTTCTACCTGACAAAAACGCTCCCCATCTATTTTCGGATTGATATAACGGGCGCTTTCTTTGCCACGCTCTCGATCGTAATCATACTCTGTGCCGGCTTTTTTTCTTTTGAGTACATGAAGCACGAGGAACGGGAAAGCCGCTACTACGGCTTTTACCTGCTGGTATTCGGTGTGCTGAACGCCCTGTGCTTTGCGGGCAACCTGATCACCTTTTATCTGTTCTTTGAACTTTTGACTCTGTCCTCCATGCCCCTCGTTCTGCACAGCGGCTCTAAAGAGGCAAAAATGGCGGGGCTGAAATATTTATTTTATTCCCTGTGCGGCGCGTATGCGGCATTGTTCGGCATTTATTTTCTATACCAAAACTGCGAAACGCTGACTTTCACCACGGGCGGCGCGTTAAAGGCTTCCGCGGCTGCAGAACACGGCGGTTTCCTCTTGGCGGTGGCTTTTATTATGATTCTCGGCTTCGGTGTGAAAGCGGGCATGTTTCCCATGCACGCATGGCTGCCCACGGCGCATCCCGTGGCGCCTGCCCCCGCGTCGGCAGTTTTGTCCGCAATGATTGTCAAGGCGGGTGTTCTTGCCATCATCCGTGTTCTCGGCATGTTCGGCGAAGATTTCCTGCGGGGCACATGGATGCAGACGGCGTGGATCTGTCTTACGCTTATTACGGTCTTTATGGGTTCCCTGCTTGCTTACCGGGAACCGGTGCTGAAAAAAAGGCTGGCATATTCCACAGTCAGTCAGATTTCCTACATCCTCTTCGGACTGTCCATGATGAATCCCGATTCCTTCATCGGCAGTCTGCTGCATATATTTGCCCACGGCTTTGTCAAGGCGGCGCTTTTCCTCTGCGCAGGCGCGATTATATACAAAACGGGGAAAACGCGGGTGGAAGATATGCGCGGCATCGGCAAGGAAATGCCTCTCACCATGTGGTGTTTTACCATCGCTTCCCTCGGATTGATCGGCATACCGCCCACAGGCGGCTTTATCAGCAAATGGTATCTTGCCATCGGCGCATTAAAGAGCGGCGTACCCGTTCTCGGTGTGCTTGGTCCGATCGTGCTGCTGGCAAGCGCGCTGCTCACCGCGGGCTATCTTCTGCCGCTTACCATCCGGGGCTTTTTTCCAGGAGCGGACTACGACTATAACGGATTGCAAAAGAAAGAACCCTGCAAACTGATGACCATACCGATTCTGATTCTGACTATCCTGTCAGTTTTGATCGGTCTGTTTCCGGACGGCATCGTATTCCTTATGATGCTCATTGGGTGATAGGAGGGCTGCTATGATTATTTCAGTGATCTTAATTCCTTTTATAACTGGATTTCTGGTACCTGTGATTCCTTTTCGGAAAAGGTGGCAGAAAGAAGTTTTTCTGGAGACTGCCGTGGTTGTAAACAGTCTTCTTGTATGGTATCTGCTCCTGCACCATTCGGACAGCACCTTCCTTCTGGCGCATTTTACGGGTAACTTGAATATCAGTTTCCGTGTGGACGGCATGAGTATGGTGTTCGCGGGGCTTGTCTCCGCGCTCTGGCCCTTTGCGACACTCTACGCTTTCGAGTACATGACAAAAGAACAGCACGAAAATATATTTTTCCTCTTCTATACGCTGACATACGGTGTGACACTGGGTATCGCTTTTGCCGCCAATCTGCTCACCATGTACTTCTTTTATGAGCTGCTGACGTTAGTTACCGTCCCCCTTGTCATGCATACGCTGACCCGCGAGGCGGTGCTGGCAAGCCGCAAATATCTCTACTATTCTCTGGGCGGCGCGGCATTCGCCTTCATCGGGCTGATTATGGTGATCGTCTACGGTACGACAACAGACTTTATTCTTGGCGGCGTTTTTGATCCGGCAAGGATCGCCGGACACACCAATATTTTGCTGCTGATTTATGTGATGGCATTTATGGGCTTCGGTGTGAAAGCGGCTGTCTGTCCCTTTAATTCATGGCTGCCGCAGGCAGGTGTCGCCCCCACTCCCGTCACGGCACTGCTCCATGCGGTCGCCGTGGTAAAAGCCGGCGCTTTTGCCATCATGCGGCTCACCTACTACAGCTTCGGCACAGATTTCCTGCGGGGCACATGGGCGCAGACCGTGGTCATGATCGTTGTCATGTTTACCATCGTCTACGGCTGCAGCCGCGCCGTGAAGGAGACCCATATCAAAAGGAGGCTTGCATACTCGACCATAAGCAACCTTTCCTACATCCTGTTTGGGACGGTTCTCATGACGCCTCTTGGATTGGTGGGTGCGCTGACTCATCTGGTGTTCCACGCCTTGATGAAGATCACTTCCTTCTTCTGCGCCGGCGCGGTCATGCACCAGACAGACCGCCACTATGTGCACGAGCTGGATGGCTTTGGTTATAAAATGCCTTGCACCTTCGGCATTTTCACCATCTCCGCACTAGCCCTTATGGGCGTGCCGGGGCTTACCGGTTTTGTCAGCAAGTGGAATCTTGCCCAAGCAGCGGTGGCAAGCGAAAACCCGTTAGCGTGGAGCGGCATCGCCTGTCTCTTAGTATCGGCGCTCTTGACTGCAATTTACATGCTCACGATGGTGGTGCGCGCCTTCTTTCCCGGAAAAGATTTTGACTACAAAGCAATTTCTGACGTAAAAGATCCCGGATGGAAGATGCTGCTTCCGCTGTTTGTATTTACGATTTTTATCATCGGCTTTGGAATTTATTCCCAGCCGATTGTGGATTTCTTCATGAACGTTGCCACGGGAAACGTATAAAATGGCGAAATGGAGGTCAGTTTGCGTAAACGCTCCGGAAAGAGGTTATTATGCAGAACAATACAAGTATCCTAATCGAAGGCGCGGTCTTCCTGCCGATGCTTGCGTCATTTGCAAGCTACGGTATCGGACGCCGCCACAAGGACGGGCGAAACATTTTTGCAATTATCATAACAGGTGTTACTCTTGCTTTTTGCGCCCTTCTGCTGCTACGAACCGGCAGCGGCGCGGCACCGGGTACCATCACCCCCTTTGCACTCGCCGACGAGCTTGATCTCGGTATGCACATCCATTTTACGCTGGACGGTTTCCGCGCCTTGTACGGCACGGTCGCTTCCTTTATGTGGTTTATGACCACTCTGTTTTCCAGAGAATACTTTGGGCACTACAGAAACAGAAACCGCTACTATCTGTTCCTGCTGCTGACGCTCGGCGCGACGGAGGGCGTTTTCTTCTCCGCCGACTTTTACACGACTTTTCTCTTTTTTGAAATCATGTCGTTCACTTCCTATGTCTGGGTGGTGCACGACGAAAAGCCGGAATCCATGCGTGCCGGCGCAACTTATCTGACCGTTGCCGTTCTCGGCGGACTGGTCATGCTGATGGGTATTTTCCTTTTATATGATATGACCGGAACATTAAACTTTGCAGAGCTGAGCGGCTGCTATGATAACTATGTACTCATGACTTCCAGCGGGATTCCAGAAAAGAAAATCTGGGCTGCAGGACTCTGTCTTCTGTTCGGTTTCGGCGCGAAAGCGGGTATGTTTCCGCTGCATATCTGGCTGCCGAAAGCGCACCCTGTTGCGCCCGCTCCCGCCTCCGCCCTGCTTTCCGGCATCCTGACCAAAGCGGGCATGTACGGCATTCTGATTCTGACAGCAGATATTTTTTTCAGAAACGCGGCTTGGGGCGGCATGATACTGATCTTGGGCGTTTTCACCATGGTGATCGGCGCGCTGCTGGCGTTGTTCTCTATTGACCTGAAACGGACGCTGGCATGCTCCTCCGTCTCCCAGATCGGTTTTATCCTTGTGGGCGTGGGCATGGCAGGACTGCTTGGTAAAGAAAATGCAATCGCGCTGCGCGGCAGTCTCCTTCACATGGTAAACCACTCCCTGATCAAGCTCGTGCTGTTTATGGCGGCGGGCGTAGTCTTTATGAATGTGCATAAACTGGATTTGAACGAGATCCGTGGTTTCGGGCGAAAGAAACCGCTCTTACACGTTATCTTTTTGACGGGCGCGCTTGGGATCGGCGGCATCCCGCTCTTTAACGGCTACGTCAGCAAGACACTGCTCCACGAGAGCATTGTGGAATATCTATTTCTGATCAACGCGGACGTGATACCCGCATTTTTCAGCGCTTCCTTTATGCGCGCCGTCGAGTGGATTTTCCTGTTGAGCGGCGGTTTGACCATCGCTTACATGACCAAGCTTTACGTCTGCCTCTTCGTCGAAAAAAACACAGACGAGGACGTGCAGAAAAAATATGACGCCTTACAGGGCAAATACATGAACCGTGCAAGCGCCTTTGCCCTCACCGCAAGCGCCGTCCTGCTGCCGATCATGGGATGCCTGCCGGGCACTGTCATGGACGGTATCGCCGATATGGGTCAGAGCTTCCTGCACATGGAAGT
The DNA here is from genome assembly GCA_910588955.1 of uncultured Lachnospiraceae bacterium. Taxonomy (GTDB): domain Bacteria; phylum Bacillota; class Clostridia; order Lachnospirales; family Lachnospiraceae; genus UBA3282. The sequence continues at coordinate 13,566 of CAJURQ010000018.1, read as the reverse complement.
CATGGAAAAAGTCTCCTACTTCTCTTTCGGCAACCTGAGGGGCGCGTTGATTTCCCTTGTGTTTGGCGCACTGATTTACGGCTTTATCGTGCGTCCGCTGCTTATGAAGAAAGAATCCGGTAATAGATATTATGCAAACCGCTTGCCGGTTTGGATGGATCTGGAAAACCTGATCTACCGCCCTCTGCTGTTACGGATTCTGCCCTTTACCTTCGGTATGATCTGCCGTTTTCTGGACAGTCTGGTGGATACAATCGTTGTCGTGCTCAGAAAAACAGTCTACCGCGACGAAAAACTGCCCCATGAGCGTCCCGAGGGCAATGTCTTTACGCATCTCGCCGCCTGCACCGCCTCTTTCTTTGAGAGGATCGGCAATCTGACTCTGCGCCGCAAACATCCGAAAAAGCAGAATTATGAGCATAAGCTGGCGCTGATGCACGAGGAATGGAGCGAAAATACCATGATGATCACCAGAAGCATGTCCTTCGGGCTGCTGCTCTTCTGCGTCGGGCTGATTCTGACGGTGGCGTATCTGTTTATCAAGGATGTGTTCGGGCTGTAAGGACGTAAAGTATCAATTTTCTTGACGTGAAAACAGGGGGAAACAAAAGGAGCATACCCTCGCGATATGCTCCTTCCCCTATATCTCTTATGTTACCGGGCGATACGAAACTTTACTTCTTCTCCTTTTCTGCGTCTTCCTCCGTATTTTCGCCTTCCGCGTCGTTCTCAGCCTTCCGCATTTTCCGCTTCTTCCGTTTCTTATGCACAATCAGCGCAATCACCAGAAGCAATGCAGCCGCGCCCGCGACGATAAAGACGATGTAATCCATAATCCCTTTCTCGGTCACGCTGACCGCGATCTTCACGCTGCTGCCATCCGCGGAGAAAAGATGGTAAATACCCATAAGCTCCGTCTCCGCCTTTCTCCATCCGGCGCCGTCCTGTACATATATCTCAACGCCCTCCGTCTGCCCCTGCGGCGCCTGATACCGAATCTGATGGGCGGATGCGCCGTCATCCGGAATCTCCAGTGTCCAGCACTCAGTCAGTTCCTCCGGCGTTTCTCCCGAGGGGAGCGCCACCTGCAGTCCGGTCGTTTCGGGTTTCTCCACCGTTATTACATCTTCCTGCACAAACTGACCGTCCACCAAAAGCGAGGATTGCCCGTTATCCCGCATCCAACTTCCGGCAAGCGTTGTCAGATACCGCACATACTCTACCGACACATCCTCATCAACTTTGACGTTCGTGAGCTCCTTATTATCCCAATCCGCATAAAACCCTTCCTTTACCGGAATATTCGGGTATTTATCCAACGCCACACTGCCGCCGTAGGAACACTCAACCGTCCCTACCTCCTCATCATCTGCATAAAAAGTAATCTTCATTTTACGGAAGTTCGCGGGAATCCCCTCCGTCTGCAAAAGCGTCTGGTAGTTTACAGGCTCCGCCTTGCCGCTGTAGCTGATGCGATCGATGCCGGCAATCTCCTCCGACACGAAATAGTTGTCCGTAACCTCCGCGTTGTCGGAGACCTTGCCCGCAATGGCGCCCGAAAAGGCTTCCGCCTCCTTCACCTTCACCATGGCAAGACAGCCGTCTATCCCATTGCCCCATCCGGCAACCCCGGCGACGTACTCCCCGCCCGCTATCGTACATTTGGCATAGCTCTGTTTGATGTGGGACAGCGACTGCCCTGCAATACCGCCCACAAAATCGCCTGCGGTGCTCTCAATCCTGCCGTAGTTCTCACAGCCAAGCACCATGCCCATCTCCTGCAGACCGCATACACCGCCCGCATAACTCTTCTGCGCGGTCACTTTTCCCTGATTCACATTCTTTCTGAGCACACATTTGGTAAGAAAAGTGGAATTTGCCCTGGCATCGTCAAGCCCTGTGATATCACTCTCCAAATCAAAGTCATACTCAATCGCCATAGTTCCGGCAATACCCGACACATTCAAATCCGCCTCCACGTTTCCGCCGTTGGTACAGTTGGCAATGGTGGCGTCCATACTCTCCTCCGCATCCGTCTGTGACTCATCCTCATATCTGTCGGAATAGTCCATATCCAGCACACCATCCAGCGCATCCGTATACAGAAGCATAATCTCGCTGAACTGGTCATTGATATCCGACAGATCGTCTCCCAGAAGGTCTCCCGACGAAGACATCTCGTCATTCAAATAGCCCATATTTTCGGAGATATTTTTTAAGTTGGAGTTAAGACTTCCCGTAGTGGAGCGGTAGTCCTCCCCGAGTCTCGGAAAGGCGAGATCGGGTTTGTCGTTAAGCGTGGTGAGGATATCCTTCGTCCCCTCGCCCATATCTTCCAAGTTTTCCGCGGCGTCCTTTGCCGAGGATGCGGCAGACTGCAGCTGCTTTTTCGCGGCGTCTGTCATCTCGTCCGTGTGTCGGGACGCAATATCCGTCATCGTTTCCAGATATTTGCGCATATCGTCTGTGTAACTGCTGCCGTGAGCATCCTTGTACTGCTTATCTGCGTAATCTCCGGCGGCATCCGCAATCTGCGAGGCATTGGCAGCCATCTCCGCCGCCGCTTTTTCCTGCACCTGCCGATCGGCTTCCGCCTGCGCGCTGTCATCAGAAAGAGGAAATTCCCTTGTCTCTCCAGTACTACTGTCATAATGCACCCATCCGGTAATTCCCATATAGCTTCCCGGCACATCCTCAAAAGAAATGGAAGTATAGCTCCAGCTGCTGTCCACGCCTGATTCCCGTACGGGTTTTAAATCATATTCATGGGTCGTATCCTCGTTTGCAGCCTTACCAATATAATAATTCTCATAAGCCTCCGTAGCCTTCGCCACATCCTCAGCGTGCTGTTTCCCCGCTTCCTCGATCGCCTTCTTTGCCTGATCGTACTGCTCCTTTTCCTCGGGCGTCATATATTGATAGAGATCCATGGACTTTACCATGTCCTCCAATTTCCCTGCCGCATCTTTCACGTCTCCCGCCGCGTCTGAAGCGTGATCCATCACACCGCCGTCCTTCGCCGTCTCATCCAGCACATAGTCAAAACGGCTGACCGCCTCATTGACGGAATCCATCATGCTGTCCGTCCATTCCACCGTCCGATCCGCCAGCGTATGGGTATCATCGAGTGCCCGATCCGCAAAATCCCGGATCACCGAGAGCCTGTTGGAAAGCACATCCGATCGGTCTCCCGCGTCATCCAGCATCTTGCCGATCTGGTCATGCATGATATCGATATGATCCGACAACTGCCGCACAATATCTTCCGACAAATCCACCGCTATGTACGGCTCCGCCTGCCCGACAATGCCGCCCACATCTTTACGCCCGTATATCTTTCCCTTGTTAGCGCAGGAATACACATAGCCCGACTGTCTGCCCGCTATGCCGCCTGTGTTATAGCCGACGTGCTCATAGCCGATCGTGCCCTCATTGACACAGTTCTGTATAATGCCCGTGGAAAGCCCTGCTATGCCGCCCGTATCCACCGTATTTTCCGTGGTGGAGAGCTTTTCGCTCTTCTCGTCCGCTCCCCCTTCCAGAGAGCCCAAGAGTCCTGCCGTGTACTGCCCCAGATCGATATCCTCCAGAGATTTTGCCTTATCTTCACTGGAAGTGTTGACATCAGCGCGGTTGAGACAGCCTACAATGTTACCCACATTATCGCCCGCTATACCGCCCGTATAATGCGCGCCCGTGATCGTTCCTTTTGCCTCACTGTCCATCAGTACGCCACTGATCTCGTTGTAGCCGGTAATGCCGCCCACATAATCATTTGCCTCCACAACGCCCTCAAAGACACAGTTTAACAGGATGCCGCTGTTATCCCCGACGATACCGCCTACCACCATCTGCTGCCCTGTCGGCTTAACCGTTCCCTCCACTTTCAGATTGGCAATCACCGCCGTCTCCTGTGTATAGTTGAACAGTCCCACATAGGATACCGGCTTGTGCACCAGAAAACCGCTGACGGTGTGTCCCTGCCCGTCGAAATAACCGCCGAAAGTCGGTATGGAGACAAAGTTCTCCCCTGCCAAGTCAATGTCCGCCGTCAGATACACCTTTTTGTTCTGCGACCAAGTGTCAAGCCAACAGTCTCTGGAAAAGTTTTTCAGCCCCTCTGCGTTATTTATGTAAACTTCTTCCCATTCTACTTCCTCGTCGTCGTAAGAGGCAATCGTCTCGTTGGCGTCCTCCACGCTGGCGACTTCTTCCTCCTCGTTCTCCTCAGTCTCCCCGTCTTTTTCTTTATCCTCCGCCCGTTTCTCTGCTTCCGCTTCTTTCTCCGCCTCTGACTGCGGCTTTTCTTCCAATGCCCACACAGACGATACCGGAAAAGCACTCAAAACCATCGCCGCAGAAAGCAACAGCGCCATCACTCTTTTCTTACTCATGATCCGCCACCTCCCTGCTCTCTTTCGTCTCAGCCGCAGCGCCTATCGGCTGCCTGCTCGCCATCTCCTCAGACACCGTCTCCGTCAGCTGCCTGTACTCTTCCTCCGTGATTTCCGTCACATCTCCCGCCTCCACATAAGCGCTCACGTTACCTCTGACAATGGCGCTCATGCTGCCTGTCACGGTACCCTCAATCCGACCGCGCACCAGACCGTCCACTCTCATAAGTCCGGTCACATTCTTCGTGCGAATCGGCATATTCATGACAAATGCAGTCTTTTCAATAATCTTATCGCCCACCAGAAGAATCTGCGGCAGGACAAACATCGTCACCAAAATGGAAATCGAAGTTCCTCTTCCCAAACATTTTCCGATACCGAAAATCGCCGCATTGGATGTCAGCTTGCCGATTAAAAAGCCTGCCACCACCATCATCGTTCCCGAGGTAATGATTGTCGGGAACGCCTGATTCATGGAGTCTATAATGGACTGCCGCCTGCCGTACTCCTTGCGAAGCTCCATATACCGCCCAGCAATGACAATGGCGTAGTCGATGTTCGCACCCATCTGAATCGAGCTGACGATTAGATAGGACATGAAGAAAATATTGTCATGCTGCAGCGCCGGAATAGAAAAGTTCAGCCAGATACAGCCCTGAATCACCGCGATCAAAAGCACCGGCATACCCGCCGACTTGAAGGTGAACAGGAGCACCACCAGCACTGCCAAAATGGACACCACGTTGTTGACCAGATTATCTCTGCCAAACGTTTTCTGCAGATCGTACTGACTCACCGACTCACCGCATACCAGCACCTTGCCGTTTGGATAATACTTGTCCGCGATTTCATGCATCTTATCGAGGAAGGCAAAGGTTTCCTCACTCTCCTCGGGAAGTGTCAGAAAGACGAGCATACGGCTGTAGTTCTCACCCTGCAACTGGTTCTTTGCAAAGTTCATGGCGTCAAACGCCTCGTCCAGCGTATCCTGTAAGTCATCCTCAAGCGTGACATACCCTTCCTCCACCTCGTCATGGACAAACATAAACATGTCGATCAGGGACACCTTGTATTCGGGCAGACCGTTGACCACCTTCGCGTAGTCTTCATCATTCACGGCGTAAGCCGCATATACCAGCTCCGCCACCTCATAATCCAGATCGATCAGTTCCGAGAACTGTCTCGGCGTCAGCTTATCCGTGAGACAGTAATCGTCGAGCGCCTCGATATTTGCCAGCCCCTGCGTGTAATCTACCTCGGGACAAGCCTCCAGCTCTTCAAGCAGCTTTGCCTCTTTCTCATAGTCCCCCGCAGGCACAATCAGCGCAACCATATTGCTGGCGCCGAAATTCTCGGTCTGCAGTTCCTCCGTCTTCTGAATGCTGTTCTGAATCGGCGGCGTGATCGTACTGTCGCCGAACACATAAGGGCATTTGCTGGAAACGGTATACGCCCCCACAATCACAAGCACAAAAAGCGGCGCCACAATATGTCTCGTTGCGTAATCGAATTTTCCCACAAAAGGAATATCCGGAATAAAGTTCTTGTGTTTGGTCGTATCCATCAACTTAGAAAACAGCATAATCACGCCCGGCATCAGCAGGAATACCGAACCCAGCGCCAGAAAAATGGACTTGATCAGACACATGGACAAATCCGGTCCCATCTTATACTGCATAAAGCCCATGGCGATCAGACCGCCAATCGTTGTAAGAGAACTGCCGCAGATCTCCGGGATCGCCTTGCTTAAAGCGATAATGATCGCCTCGCGGGATTCCAGCGTGGCATGTTCCTCCTTATATCTGTTCAAAAGAATAATGGCGTAATCCACCGACAGCGCCAGCTGCAGCACCACCGTCACAGAATTGGACACAAAGGAAATCGTACCGAAAATGAAATTCGTCCCCATCTGCAAAATCGCCGCAGCCACAAAAGTAATCAGCAGCACCGGCACCTCCGCATAAGCCTGCGAGGTAAGCAAAAGCACAGTCACCACGACGAAAGCCACCAGAACGACGATGACGTTCATCTCCTCCGCAATCAGCTCGGCTTCAATATCCCCCAGCGTTGTGGACAGGTAATAGTCATAGCCGTCCAGCTCTTCCTTCACCCGATCCAATACCTCCAAGCATTGGTCGTCCTTCTCGTCATAATCAAAGGTGACATTATAATAGGAAGAACCGTTGAAATAATGCTCCTCCGAATCGTCAAAGTCCACCATAAAAACGCCCGGCATAAACTCCAGCTTCCGCTCAATAGACTCTGCCTGTTCATAAGAGACGTTTGCCACCATCACGTCACAGGTGCCATATGTAATAAATTCCTGTTCCATCAGATCCAGACCCTGCTTCGTCTCCGTGGAATCCGGCAGGTAATGGGACATAGAGTTCTCCACGTTCACCCAGTTTCTTGATACGGCAGAAAAAATGATCAAAATGCCAAACAGCAGGAAAAACAGATTCCGTTTATCCACAATGAATCCGCAGATTTTGACCATTGCCTGATTGCCGCCCTTTTTTTCATTTTGTTCGTTTTCCATAGAAAAACACCTCTTTCTTTCAATGGGAAATATAACATTTCGACCGCCGGTCGTCAATTCCGCACAGCGCGAGTTTTATACATTCCCTTGAAATTGTATAAAATACGGCGTAAACTATATCTGTAATATATAGAAAGGCTTTCTCATGAAAAAAAAATTTCGGATCAGTTTATCCACAACACAGACAATCCTACTCAGTTTTCTGCTGGCAATTCTTTTTGGAAGCGCGCTTCTCGCCCTGCCTGTCAGTTCCGCGGACGGGTACGCCGTACCTTATATAGACGCGCTCTTTACGGCGACCACCTCCATCTGTGTGACGGGACTTGTAACCGTTCCCACCTTTTCGACTTGGAGTCTGTTCGGGCAGATCGTTATCCTTTTTCTCATACAGATCGGCGGGCTCGGCGTCGTCACCATCATGTCGGGGCTTATGATCAGCCTGCACCGGAGAATCGGCATCAAGGATCGCATGCTGATTCAGGACGCTTTCAACTTAAACACCCTGTCCGGCATGGTTAAATTTATCCGGAAAGTGATCGCCGGCACGCTTTTGGTTGAGGGAATCGGCGCACTTTTGTACATGACTGTATTCGTGCCGGAATTTGGCGTAAAAGGCGTCTGGATTTCCCTGTTTAACGCCGTGTCCGCTTTCTGCAACGCAGGCATGGACGTGATATCGGAAAATAGCCTGTACGCCTATGTCCACAATCCCGTTATCAATATCGTAACCATTCTGCTGATCGTTTTCGGCGGGATCGGCTACATTGTCTGGTGGGATCTCGTGAACGCGCTGAAAAATGCAAAGCGGCAAAAACGAAAATGCTTCGCCAGTCTGACCCTTCACAGCAAAATTGCCCTCTCCGTCACAGGAATCCTTATCCTTGCCGGAACGGTGGCTATTTTTATCTTTGAGTATAACAACCCACTGACGATAGGCACTTTTTCCTTTTGGGACAAGCTGCAGGCTTCACTGTTCCAGTCCGTAACGACACGGACTGCCGGCTTTGCGACCATCCCGCAGGAGGATCTGACAAACGCTTCCGCCATCACCTCCCTGCTTTTAATGTTTATCGGCGGCTCGCCGGTAGGCACTGCGGGCGGCATTAAGACGGTAACCTTCGCGGTACTGATCACCTCGGCGTTTGCCACGATGAAAACCCAGTCCGAGGCGGAGCTCTTTCATCGGACAATCGCCAAACACGCCGTCAGCAAAGCCGTCGCGGTAGTAAGTATGGCATTTATTATCCTGTTTGCGGCAACCCTGTTATTGACCGCAGTCACAGACGCGGACGCCCTTGACATCGTCTATGAAACCGTCAGCGCCGCCGCCACGGTAGGTCTGACAAGAAGCCTGACGTCAGAGCTGAATATCTGGGGCAGGATCATTATCATCATAACCATGTATCTCGGCAGGGTCGGTCCGATATCTCTCATGATCGCTCTGAATACAAGGAAAGAAACGAAAAATATCATCAAAAATCCCACCGAAGATATAAGCGTGGGCTGAATATCAAGGAAAGGAAGATAAATTTATGGGCATTCATCAATCTTATGCGGTATTCGGTCTCGGCAGATACGGATTTGCCGTGGCAAAGGAGCTTGTAGGAAACGGCGCGGAAGTGCTTGCCGTGGATCTAGACGAGGAGCTTGTCAATGCCGCCATCGCTGAAATCCCTATCTGCAAATGCGCGGACATTACAGAGGCGGAAGTCATCAAACAACTTGGCATTGCCAACATCGATGTTGTCATCATCGCCATGGCAAGCAATCTCAAGGCAAGCGTCATGGCGACCATGCTCTGCAAGGAAATCGGCGTGAAAACCGTGATCGCCAAATGCGCCACCGACTTAGACCGCAAAATCTTAAGCAAAGTGGGCGCAGACCGGGTCGTATTCCCGGAGAGCGAGTCCGGCATCCGGCTGGCAAAAAACCTGTTAAGCTCCGGATTTATGGATATCATGGAGCTCTCCAAGGATGTCTCTATGGTGGAACTGCCCGTCAAAGCGGAATGGGCGGGGAAAACCTTGATGGAACTAAACCTCCGCAAAAAATATTCCATCAACGTAGTGGCAATTATTGAGGACAAAAATGTCTGCATTGCCATTGACCCCGAGATGCCTTTGCGGTCGTCCATGAAAATGATCGTAATTGCCGATACGGCAAAGCTGGGGAGACTAGCGTGAGAAGAACTTCTAGCCACTCACAGCAGAGGCTGTTTCGTGGAGAAGTTCTAAGTCTCACGCAGGAGAATGCCCAAAGTACGGACATTCTCCGCATTGGCTACCTTTTATTCCTCGTTATCTAATTTAATTGCCACTTGAATACTGCCGTCCAGACCTTCCACCATTTTCCGGAAATCCTCCCCGTCGGTTTTATTTCCCACAATGCTGCCGTAATGCGTCGGAATCACCGCCTTCGGCTTCAACTGCGCAATATACTCCGCCGCCTGTTTCCAATCCATCGTGTAAAATCCTCCAATCGGAATCAATGCCACGTCGCAGCGCACCTTTTCGATATCCTCGTTCACATCCGTGTCGCCGGACACATAGTAACGGGTATCATCCATCGTCACCACATATCCCTGCCACTTCTTTCCCTTCGGGTGAAAAGGTTTCAGCTTATTGTAAGCCGGGATTGTCTCAGCCGTGACCCCGTCTGCCTCGAAACTTTCGCCCGGCTGATAAAACAGACAGTTCTCCGCTGCAATGCCCGACTCTGAAAGCACTTTCTTTTTCATGGATTCCGGCGCGACAAGGAGCGTGTCATCCTTTTTCAGCTTCGCAATGGACTCCGGCTCAAAATGATCGTAGTGCCCGTGAGTGATGAAGATTAAGTCCGCGTCGTGGGCGGCGGCAGGAATTAAGTACGGGTCAAAGTATAAGACTTTCGATCCCCCGATGCGAATACTGCTCTGGGTGTTGACTGTAATGTTGTTCAGGGTCATTTGCGTGTCCTCCTATATCATTATTGAATCGTATTCTTTTTCATCCTCACCAGTTTAATCAACTTCTTGTCTATCATATGCAGAATGACCGCCAAGAAAATCGACGCCGCATAGCACGCTAAAATATAAAAGCCTCTATTTTTTACAGGCATATACAAAAGAAACAAGTTATGAACCAAATACAGTTCCAATGCTATCTCCCCCAGAAAATCCAAAATCCTATTACTGCACTTAATCTTCTGGAGCAGGATTACCACTGTCAGCACTAACACAAATACAAAACTAAACTGCACGCCCAGCGTCTGCCACTTTTCCTTATAGCCGGGATATCCGTCCCATTCGTACCAATACCCCTTTGTCTGCAGCATATATAATGTTATTTTATACAAAAATGCTGTCAGAGCCAGAAAAACTGCAAGCACAATTCCGTAGAACTTTCGTATCACACCAAGAATCTGCCTCTCCCAGCGCGCAAAAAGGATTCCAACCCATATCATCAGCGTGGTATTATACCACCACTCCCCATGAAACCATAGCCCCTGCGTGGGCGTCGTATTGTCATGCCCCAGCCGGAGACTGCAAATAATCAACCCTATCAGGAGTACCCCATACACAATACACGCCGCATCCCGGTTTTTAATCAACCCAAACACAAAAAAGAACAGCAAATATAAAATAAAGATTTCCACTATGTACCACATCTGATTGTTCATCAGGATAGCCCCTGTCAGATAAGGCAATAATTCTCCCTTTTTAAAATGATATCCCGCAAAATACGACCCCAAAATGAAAACAAAATTGCACAGATAAAAAGGTATCAAAACCGCTGGGAGCCTGTTCCGCAGAAATTCCTTCAAATAATCCGGCTTGTCACGCAAACTGCTATACAAACCATACCCGGAGAAAAAGAAAAACATCCCGACAAAGCACACCCCGATATCCACCATAAACATTAAAACGCCCGGATCTTCACCCGCAAAATAAATCGTCTGCGACATATGATGCAGCATAATGCCAACCGCGCAAAACCCAAGGATTCCCTTGGATATGCGCAGCGACAGCGCTTCCTCAAACCAAACTCCTTTTGACGCCGGTTTGGCTTTGAAAAGCAGAAGCAAGACAAGTATCATATAAAATATGAAATAGTATTCCTTTGGCATAATAATCCCCACCCTACACACCACCATAATCAAAATTTACTTTATCGCGATAATAACAGAAAACTTCTGATACGAGTAGACACATTTGACACTCTTAAACCCGCTTTTGCAAAGCATCGCCGTTTCTTCCTCAACAGAGCATTCCCTGTCCAGTTTCCTGCGCTCTTTCCACAATGCAATATCATGTTCTGTCAGCCCGCTGCCTGCAAGCTGACTCTCCCAGTAAGAGTCAAACCAATCATCCAGAACAGCCTGTCCGGCACAAAACTGGTCGTAATTTACAAACAAACCGCCCTCCGGCAGTTTATCATAAATCCTATCAAACAGTCTTGCCTTGTCGCCGTTTTCCAGATGGTGTATCGACAGCGCGGAGACAATCACGTCAAACTCCTGCGCTGGAAACTCTCCGGAATAATTCGCCGCCAGATATGACACCGTATCTATCCCGGCGAACCGTTGCCGGGCAACGTTCAACATGTCCTCCGCAATATCGACAAGCACATACTCTGACGCCGGGAAATGGCAATACCAGAAATAGGACAACAGCCCTGTCCCCGCTCCTAAGTCCAAAACCCGCTTCGGTTCCGCTATGTTTGACGCGATAAATTTCGTCGTGTTTATGTAGTAATCGTCAAAGCAGGGGATGAATTTTTTGCGGTTGACGTCGTATTCTTGGGCGATTCGGTTGAATTGGGATTCGATGGTCATGTGGGCATCTCCTTACTCTTCTTCAAAAAGGTCTGTATCTATCTTCTTTACCTTGTATGTATACTCTGTGGTAACACCAAAATCATATTCTATCATAAGCTCCGCAAGCTTCTATCCGTCAATGAGTATAATATGCTTTTCCTCCGCAAACTGCTTTGCATCCGGCGAAAATTTAGCCGTCGTTACAAACAGCCCTCTCGTATTCCTTTCCGGAATTGCTCCCCAAAACCTCTGCAAATCCGGTCTGCCTACCGTCGTATTCAAATCTTTCCTTTTCGCCTGAATATAGATTCTGTCAAATCCAAGCTTGTCCTGATACATTATGCCATCTATCCCGGCATCCCGCGTTCTCTGCGTAACCTCACCGCGTCCGTACCCCATCTTTTCCATCAGCCGAACGACAAATCTTTCAAAAAACTCCGATGGGCTCTGGTGAATTCTGGTAAGCAGTTCATCCTTTAAAACATTATTCAGTTCGCCATAAACCCGTTCCAAAGTTTCCTGCGGCGTTTCATCATTTTGCACGGATGGTGACACCTGTCCATCCCCTGCCTCCCCATCCACAAACTCCACAAAAGAAGGAAACTGCCTGAGCGTATCGTTTGTTATCTCATCAACGGTATCTAAAATGCGCTTCCCGGCATCAGTAATGATAAAATGCGCTCTCGAGGGACTTTCAATCAAGCCTGCCTTTTTCAAATAGGTTCTGCACCAGCCTATGCGATTCGTAAAAACAGACTGCCGTCCACTGGGAAGAAGTTCCGCTAAATCAGCTTCGGAAAGATTAAAATCCCTGATAACCTGATTTTTGGTATCGCTAAAGGCATGTTTCTGCCCGTCCGATAGGCTGCGCAAGAATGAGTTGTACATTTGGAAGTATTTTGGTATTGGCATTGTTTTTCTCCTAACACTGTTAGACATGTTTATCTAAAAACATTACTGCGGGCACTTTATGACTGCGATAACAGAAACAGGGAATCATCAAAGCAGTTCCGAAACTATCTTCCGACATACTCTCTCTTTCCGTCCGGATATTCCAGATATGCTCTTCTTGTCTCATCGTCATATCCTGCAATGGGCAGTCCTTTTATTTTTCTTATCTCATTATCAATTCTTATAGATTCTTTAAACCTTATCGTTAATTCTTCATCCGAAATACCACAGGTAGAATCTAACTCGTTTATAATGATCATTAACTGACTCCCTTCCGGACTATATATAATCTTATGTGTACCAATTCCAAATAAATGAGCATGACTAACTAAATATAATTATATCATAAATCATTATTACAACCATAAGTAATCTTCAAAATAACAAAGAATATCACCCATAAATACAACCACAATCCCCTACCTCCTCTTCCCGATAATTTATCCTTTGCTTCCCCACCAGACACACGCACTCCACATGCGGCGAGTGGGCAATTTAGATGCACTTTCCCGTGACTTATTCGTTAAGTCTTGGATTCTTTATGATGCTCTGGTTCCACTTAAAACCAGTAATATGACATCCTGCACCTTGATGCACCGCCATAGAAAAGATACGAATTATGTTGATAGACAAGCCTTTGGCTGGCTTCGGCTTGATTTGCGATCTGCTCTTTGCTATGGTGTTTGCTGCTAACTGCAATTTTACCATAGTTTGCTGTTTTCGGGTAGGTTTTCCGAAAATGAAATGGGCAGAAGAAAGCCCCCAAATCTTGATTGAGTTGGAGGTCTTATTCTAACCAATTATTTATTGATCGGACTATTACAAACAAAAACTTCCTGAATTGTAAAACTAACTTCCATATGAAACGGTAAATTCTACATGACCTGT
>CAJURQ010000017.1:7951-69299 GCA_910588955.1 uncultured Lachnospiraceae bacterium | reverse complement strand
TAAGTTCTACATAAGAGGTGTATGGGTAGAATTTAAAATTATAATTCACAAAATTTTACGAAACGCGATAAGATTCTTTCTTATTGCGTTTTTTTATGGTATAATCTCCGCGAAGGCAATGAGCAGTGCCACTACGCAAGATGGCAAAATGAATGCTTGCATTCAATTTTGACGGATTGCGGAGTGATAGGGCGAAGCCCGCGAGCGAGGGAAACCGTAGGTTTTTCGAGCGTGCGCTGCGGGCAAAGCGGTGGAGACAGAGCCGCGAAGCCCGCGAGCGAGGGAAACCGTAGGTTTTTCGAGCGTGCGCTGCGGGTGTAGATGGGTTCACAATAGAATGAGGTCAAAAAACACATGAAATATAAAAAGATCAATGATGCGACAGTACAGTGTATTGTTTCGGCGGACGACATGGCGGAGTATGGGCTTGCGCTATCTGATATCTTTGAGCGCAACGAAAGAGGCGAGGAATTTCTGAGGGATATCATCGAGCGGGCGCACGACGAGGTGGGCTACCAGATCAACAACGGCAATATTGCCATGCAGATCACGCCGCTTAAGGACAACGGTCTTGTGGTGACGTTTACGGATGAAGGTCCCGCGGCGTTTAAGGAAATGCTGCAGAACCTGAAGGAGGTGCTGCAGGAATTCAGCGCGGAACTTGCCGGGCAGGAGGAACGTGCGAGAGAGGCATCGCAGGCTGCTGATGATTTTGATGAAAACAGGAGGATGTTCGTCTTCTGCACCATGCATCAGACTATGCAGTACGCGGCGACGATTCCGAATACATATTCCGTGAAGAGCCATCTTTACAAGGAGGGAGAGGACTATTATCTGGTGCTTGAGAAAAACAGGCTCTCCTATAAGGCGTTTAACAGAATCAGCGCGCAGGCGGTGGAGTTCGGCAATCTGATCGCGGTTTCCGAGGAGCGGATGCGGTATCTGGAAGAGCATGGCGAGTGCCTGATCAGGGATCGGGCAGTGAGCAGGCTGCGCAGGATATACCGCGCTTAAAATGGTATGTGAAAGCATAAAATGAAACAGAGAGTGGTTGACAGGTGCTGCCATGCCTCAAAAGCTGGCAGCGCTTTTTGCGCGATAAGCAGAGTCAGAAAGCAGCGCAGACATGTATAAGGAAATAAAATTTTAGTGAGAGAATGAGGAGAACATGAGCAGAGAGAAAAAGAGGAAAAATGAACATTTTGACGCCTTTCTTGAGAAAGAGATTCTGACGGCAAACCGTTATGACGACGGTGCGGGTGAGAAGGAAGGGGAAGAGAAAGAGGGGCTTCGCTATGAGGACGCGGGCATTGACGGCAGGATTCTGCGGGCGGTGAAGGAGCTCGGCTTCGAGCATATGACGCCCATTCAGGAGCAGGCGATCCCGCTCTTTATGACGGGGCGCGATATTATCGGGCAGGCGCAGACGGGCACGGGAAAGACGGCGGCATTCGGCATTCCGATCCTGCAGAAGATCAATCCGGAGAACCGTTCCCTGCAGGCTGTGATTTTGTGCCCCACAAGGGAGCTGGCAATGCAGGCGGCGGACGAACTGCGCAAGTTCGCCAAGTACATGAACGGGATCAAGGTGCTCCCGATCTACGGCGGGCAGGAGATTTACAAGCAGATTAAAAACTTAAAAACCGGCGTGCAGATCGTGGTGGGAACGCCGGGTCGTGTGATGGACCATATGCGCAGGCATACGCTTAAGATGGATCAGGTGCATACGGTGGTGCTGGATGAGGCGGACGAGATGTTAAACATGGGCTTCAGGGAGGATATCGAGACGATTCTTAAGGAGATGCCCGAGAAGCGGCAGACCGGGCTTTTTTCCGCCACCATGCCGAAGCCGATTCTGGATATCACAAAGACGTACCAGAAGGACGCGGCTTATGTCAAGATGACGCCGAAGGAAGTGACGATTCCTCTGATCAAGCAGGCTTACTATCAGGTGCGGAAACAGGATAAGGAGGAAGTGCTCTGCCGCCTGATCGATTATTATGCGCCGGGGCGTGCGCTGATTTTCTGCAATACGAAGCGGATGGTGGACGAACTGACGGAGCATTTGAAGGGCAGAGGCTATGAGGTGGAAGGGCTTCACGGCGATCTGACGCAGGGGCAGAGGGACACGGTGATGAACCTGTTCCGCAGCGGCAGAACGAATATTCTGATCGCTACCGACGTGGCGGCGAGAGGGATCGACGTGAGCGACGTGGAGGCAGTCTACAATTTTGACGTGCCGGACGATATCGAATATTACGTGCACCGTATCGGCAGGACCGGGCGTGCGGGCAAAACGGGACGTTCCTTTACGCTTGTGGTCGGCAGGGAGGCTTACAAGATCCGGGATATCGAGCGCATCTGCCATACGAAGATCAAGGAGCGCAAGGTGCCGAGCGCGGCGGATATCACCGCAAGGAAGGCGGAGAAGATATTGAAGGAAGCTTTTGCCGTGATCGAGAACGAGGATATCAGCAGGGCGACCGAGTATATTCTCGATGCCGTGGCATTGGGGCAGTACAGCGCGACGCAGATCGCGGCGGCATTTATGAAGATGAAGCTGGGCGACGAGATCGAGGATATCCGCACGGAGAAATTTTTCTTTGAGAAGAAGCCCGTCAAGGGCGGTCGCAGCGGACGTGGCGGCGAAAGGAAGTTCGTTGCAGGAAAAGGCGGCGACAGAGACCGAAGCGGCTACGGTAAGAAGCCCGGCGGCAGAGGTGAAAAAGGTAAGGGAAGCTACGGCGCAAAGAACGGAAAAGGCGGCGAAAGAGACAGCTACGGTAAAAAGTCCGGCGCGGAAAAGGAAGGGAAGAATCGGGATAAGAGCCGATTCGCAAACGGGAAACCGAAGGACGTGAGAAGGGACGGCAGCGCGATCTATAAGCGTGAGTCCGATTTTGAGCCGCGCTACGGCGGTCTGCGGATCAAAACAAAATGGGATTAAAGCGCCAGCTCCTGCCCGTGCTCTTTCAGCCATTTTCGGTGGGTGCGGTAGTCAGGGCAGACACGCTCCACAAGCGCCCAGAATGCCTTTGAGTGATCCATGTGGGTCAGATGGCAGAGCTCGTGGATGACCACATAGTCGAGGACGGCGGGCGGCGCAAGCATAAGCCGCCAGTTGAAGGAGAGGGTGCCTTTCGCACTGCAGCTTCCCCAGCGGGTTTTCTGGTCGCGGATGGTGATGCGGCTGTAATTCCCGCCCGTGAGCGGGGCAAAGTAGGCGGCGCGTTTCGGAAAGTATTCTTTCGCGGCGTCGATATAACGCTTTTCGAGGGCGGCGCGCTGTGCGTCCGTCAGATTGGATTCGGGTCGGCTTTCGCGCCGCTTTACAGCCTCCAGATAATGCCGGATAATCCAAGACTGCTTTTCAAGCAGAAGACGGTTAATCTGCGCCTCCGAGGCGCCAAGGGGCAGCCGCAGGGTGATTTCTCCCTCCGCGGAGATGCTTACGGCGCACGTTCTGCGGCGGCTGTAGACTACCTCGTAGGGCAGTTCATATAGTTTGCTCTGGTATTTGATGCGGTGTATGTGTTCCATAGTTGTGATTATATAATGCGGAAAAGAGAAAAACAAGCGGCAGGAAGTCTGAATAACTTTACACCTTTTTATAAAACAGTTATAATAGTGCTGTAAATTATCAAAATAAAAGAGTAAGAAGGAAATAGAAAAGGAGAAACAAGTCATGGGAACAAAGAAACCGGCAGTATTGATGATTTTGGACGGCTATGGTCTGAATGAGAAAACGGAAGGCAACGCGGTTGCACTGGCGAAAACGCCGGTGATGGACAAACTGATGGCGGAGTGCCCTTTTGTGAAAGGCAACGCAAGCGGCATGGCGGTAGGTCTGCCCGACGGTCAGATGGGTAACTCCGAGGTAGGACACCTGAACATGGGCGCGGGGCGCATCGTGTATCAGGAGCTGACGAGAATCACAAAAGAGATTCAGGACGGCACTTTCTTTGAGAACCCCGCCCTGATGGATGCGGTAAACAACTGCAAAAAGAACGATTCTTCCCTGCATATGTTCGGGCTGTTGTCCGACGGCGGTGTGCACAGCCACAACACCCATCTCTACGGACTGCTTGAACTGGCGAAGAGAAACGGGCTGACGAAGGTTTATGTTCACGCGTTCCTCGACGGAAGAGATACGCCCCCGGCAAGCGGCAAGGGCTATGTGGAAGATCTGGAAGCGGAAATGAAAAAGATCGGCGTGGGCGAGGTTGCGACCGTGACGGGACGCTACTACGCGATGGATCGTGACAATAACTACGACAGAGTGGAGAAGGCTTATCTGGCGCTCACCAAGGGCGAGGGTCTGGAGGCGGAGAGCGGTCCTGCGGGCATTCAGGCATCCTATGACAGGGATGAGACGGACGAGTTTGTGAAGCCTACGGTGGTAAAGAAGAACGGCGCGCCGGTGGCGACCATTCAGGACGGGGATTCCGTGATCTTCTTTAACTTCCGTCCCGACCGTGCCAGAGAGATCACCAGAAGCTTCTGCGATGACGACTTCAAGGGCTTTGCGAGGGAGAAGAGACTGGATTTAACCTATGTGTGTTTTTCGGACTATGATCCCACCATTCCGAATAAGGAAGTGGCGTTCCACAAGATTTCCGTTACCAATACGTTCGGCGAGTGGCTTGCGGCGAACGGCATGAAACAGGCGAGAATCGCTGAGACAGAGAAGTACGCGCATGTGACTTTCTTCTTCAACGGCGGCGTGGAGGAGCCGAACGAGGGCGAGAACCGTATTCTGGTCAATTCCCCGAAAGATGTGGCGACCTACGACTTGAAGCCCCAGATGAGCGCTTACGAGGTGTGCGACAAGCTGGTGGAGGCGATTAAGTCCGGCGATTACGACGTGATTATCATCAACTTTGCGAATCCCGACATGGTGGGACACACCGGCGTGCAGGAGGCGGCGATCAAGGCTGTGGAAGCTGTGGACGAGTGCGTCGGCAGGGCGGTTACTGCGCTGAAAGAGGTGGACGGCGTGATGTTTATCTGCGCGGACCACGGCAATGCGGAGCAGCTCATCGACGAGGAGACGGGCGCGCCCTTCACGGCGCACACCACCAACCCGGTGCCCTTTATTATGGTCAATGCGGATCCCGCTTACAAGCTGCGCGAGGGCGGATGCCTTGCGGATATCGTGCCTACCATCATTGAGCTGATGGGTAAGGAGCAGCCTGCGGAGATGACGGGGAAATCTCTGCTTGTAAAGTAACTGCCGGTAAGAACAGGGGAGGAGCCGGAGGGGATGAAACACCAGAAAAAAACATGGCAGCCTGTTTTTTACGCGTTTTTGTTTCTGATTGTGGTACTTTTGCTTTTTAATGTTTATACAGCGCTGAACAGGAACAGGATTCAGGAGCAGAACCGGGTCTATGCGGAGGATTCCGCCAGACATACGGTGAAGCGGATCGAGAGCGAATTTAACAATGCCCTGCAGCGCATTGAAAATAATGCCTATCTTGTCAGCACCAGTGGAGGCGCAGGGCAGGTTGACGCCAGTGTGCTGAAGGAATGGGAAGATAACACCCCTTTTGACGCCGTCCGGTTTACCAACAGGGACGGTGTCAATCTGGCGTCCAACGGGGAGACAAGCGACAGCTCGGACAGGGATTATTTTGTCAACGGAATGCGCGGGGAGAGCGGACTAGAGACGGTGTCCGCATCCCGGATTACGGGAAAGCCCATGATGGTGTTCTATGCGCCTGTGTATGACGGACTGGAGATTGCAGGCATGTTTCTTGGGCTGTATTTTGCGGAAGACTATCTGCGGGATATGCTTGCCACCAGTTATTTTGGCGAACCCGCCGATTTGTTTTTGTGCACAAAAGAGGGTATGATAGTTGCCAATTCAGGCAGCAGCACTTACGGGGACCATTTGTTTACCTCTCTGGCGGAAGCGGGTGTGATTGACGAGGGGACTGCCGAGGCGGCGCGGAAAGCGTTTGCGGACGGCACTGACTCGGCGTTTTTATGCGCGGACGGCTGCAAAACGGACAATATCTGCGTCATGCATCTGAAGGGATATGATTATGTCCTTGTGCAGGCTTTTCCGAAAAATGTCACGCAGACCATGATCAGCAGGGCGAATATGGCGGGCGTCATGCTGGAAATCTGTCTGTTGGTTCTGTTTGCGATCTATGTTATTTATATGCTTTTCCGCGCGGCAGGGCGGCGAAAAGAACTGGAAGTGGAGAATAAGCTGAGGGGCGATGTGCTCCGTGGCGTGAACATTCTCTTTGCATCGCGTTATCTGATTGTAGATCTGGAAAATGACAGTTACGCCTATTTGACGGGAGTCGGACCGACAAATGCCCGTATTCCGATGGAAGGCGTTTACAGTGAGACCGTAGAGCTTCATGCAGCGGAGATTATCGGGGAGGAGGCGAAAGAGGCTTTTCGCCGATTCTGGCAGATAGATTCCCTCAGGGAAAGCCTTGCCGATAAGGACGCGGTCGTTCACGAGTGCCACGTATCCCGGCAGGGAAAAGAGGAGTGGGAGCATCTGACCGCGGTGTGTCTGGAACGGAGAGACGGAAAGCCGGTCAGGGTTTTACATGTCCGTCAGAACGCCACGGAACAGGTGTGCAGACAGCGGGAGCAGACACAGGCGCTGCAGGATGCCCTGATGCAGGCGCAGCACGCAAATCAGGCAAAGACTACCTTCCTGTCAAATATGAGTCACGATATCCGCACTCCCATGAACGCCATTATCGGTTTTGCCACGATCGCGGCAAGCCATATGGAGCGCACGGATCAGGTGAAGGACTGTCTGCAGAAAATCCTCTCTTCCAGCAACCATCTGCTGGGGCTTATTAACGATATTCTGGATATGAGCCGCATTGAGAGCGGGAAACTGCAGATCCACAATCAGGAATGCAATATACCCGAACTGATGCACAATCTGGTGAACATTATTCAGCCGCAGATGAAGGCAAAGCAGATGGAAATGTTTATCGACACCTTTGAGGTGGTAAACGAGGACGTCATTGCGGATCCGCTGAAGCTGAACCAGATTTTCATCAATCTGATAGGAAACGCCATCAAGTACACACCGGCGGGCGGCATGGTGAGTTTCCGCATCACCCAGCATACCACCTTTAAGCACGGCTGGGGCGATTATGTATTTATTGTAAAAGACAACGGAATCGGCATGTCGCAGGAGTTTGTGGAACATATCTTTGAACCTTTTGAGCGGGAGTCCACCGCCACGAGAAGCGGTATACAGGGCGCGGGGCTTGGCATGGCGATCACAAAGAGCATCATTGATATGATGGGCGGGGAAATCACCGTGGAGAGCGAGGTCGGAAAAGGAAGCACCTTTACGGTAAGGATACCGCTGCAGCTTCAGGATACGGAAAAAGAGGCGGAGCAGATCAAGGAGCTGGAGGAACTGCGCTCCCTTGTGGTGGACGACGACTTAAATGTCTGCGACAGTGTGAGCAAAATGTTGAAGGGCATAGGTCTGCGCGCCGAGTGGACAGCTTCCGGCAGGGAAGCGATCTACCGCGCCCAGTCCGCATATGAGGAGGGAGATCCTTACCATACCTACATCATCGACTGGCAGATGCCAGAGATAAACGGAATTGAGACGGCGAGAAAAATCCGGAGTGTGGTGGGGGAGGACACGCCCATCATTATCCTGACGGCATATGACTGGACGGATATCGAGGCGGAGGCGAAGGAGGCAGGCATTACCGCGTTCTGCGCGAAGCCGCTGTTTATGTCCGACTTGAAGGCGGCTCTGCTGGCGGCAAATAATAAAGACCGGAAGGCGGAGGAATCGGAGCTTGCATGGACGAAAACCGATTATAGCGGAAAGAGGCTCCTTCTTGTGGAGGACAATGAACTGAACCGTGAAATCGCGGAAGTGATTCTCACGGAGGCAGGGTTTATGATCGAGTCGGCGCCGGACGGAACCGATGCGGTCGCAATGGTGGAAAAATCCGAAGAAGGGTACTATGACGCCGTCCTGATGGATGTGCAGATGCCGGTTATGAACGGATACGAAGCGACAAAAGCGATTCGGGCGATGTCTCGCGAGGATGTGAAAACGCTTCCGATTATCGCCATGACGGCAAACGCTATGGAGGACGATAAGGAGGCGGCGTTAAAAAGCGGCATGAACGCTCATATTGCGAAACCGCTTGATATCGAGCTGCTGATGAGCGTACTGCGGCAGTATCTGCAGCGGTAGGGCGCGTCACACGGGATAAAAAGGAAAAGAGGCAGGATCGTACACGGAAGTTTTGTGTACGGTCCTTTCTTATTGACAAATTTCGGCAGGCAGGTGTATACTAACTGTACCACCACAAATAGTACACTTAATATTGTGGGGGGGGGGTATAATCCAGAGAAAGGAGACATTATGATATTCATAGACTATAAAGATACCCGCCCGATCTATGAACAGGTCGTGGAACGATTTAAGACTTTGATTTTGAAGGGCGTGATGCAGCCGGATGAGCAGATGCCTTCGGTCCGAAATCTGGCAATGGAGCTTTCGATCAATCCCAATACGATTCAGAAGGCGTACGCGGAGCTGGAGCGGCAGGATTTTATCTATACCGTGAAAGGCAGGGGCAGTTTTGTGTCCGGCGACGGGAAACTTGTGGAGACGCGGAAGAAAGAATGTCTGGAAGAGATTCTGCGGCTTGTGAGAGAGGTATTGGAGCTGGGCATGACGAAGATGGAGCTCACATTAGAGATTGAGAATCTGCAGGTTTGAGACGAGAGAGTACAGCTTGTGAATCAAACAGAAGAAACGACACGATAGTGTTGCGGAAGGAGAGGAGTTTATGATAGAAATACATAATCTGACGAAGCAGTTTGAAGATATCAGAGCCGTCGATGAAGTCAGCGTTACCATCAGGGAGAAGACGGTGTTCGGGCTGATTGGCACAAACGGCGCGGGCAAGAGCACGGTGCTTCGCATGATAGCGGGCGTGATCAAACCTGATGAAGGCACGGTGGCGGTGGACAATATGCCCGTGTATGACAACGTGGAGGCGAAGAAACGGCTGTTTTTTATCGCGGACGAGCCTTACTTTTTTGCAAATGCCAACGCGCGGGCGATGGAGAAGTATTACAGCGGCGTTTACGAGGCATTTGACAGGGAAGAGTTTTACCGGTATCTGGAGAAATTTAATCTGGATAAAAACAGGAAAATCGGTACTTTTTCCAAGGGTATGAAAAAGCAGCTCGCTTTGCTTTTGGGCATCTGCTCCCACACGAAGTACATTCTCTGCGACGAGACCTTCGACGGGCTTGACCCGGTGATGCGGCAGGGGATCAAGTCGATCTTTGCGAAGGAGATGGAGGAGCGGGGGCTGACGCCGGTGATTGCGTCCCACAACCTGCGGGAGCTGGAAGATATATGCGACCATGTGGGGCTTTTACATAAGGGCGGCGTTTTGCTGTCAAGGGATTTGGAAGATATGAAGTGCAATATCCAGAAGGTGCAGTGCGTGTTTTGCGCTGTGGAAGACGAGCTAAAGGCGTTAAACGGGCTTGAGGTGCTTAAGAAGGAGCAGAGGGGCTCTCTCTGTACGATCACGGTGCGCTGTACAAGGGAGGAAGTGGAGGCGAGATTTGCCACGGTGGACACGATCTTTTACGAGGTGCTTCCGCTGTCTTTGGAGGAGATCTTTATCAGTGAAACGGAGGTGGTAGGCTATGACATCAAAAAACTCATTCTGGGGTAGCAGCAGGGAAAATCATAAACGGCGGATCTGGGTCTGGATTGTGGCTGTGCTGTCACAGCTTCTCGCCTACGGCGGTATGACGATGATCTATTTAAGCCGGATCAGGGGCTATCAGGCGGCGGGGTATTACAAGACCCGGACGGAATTTCAGGAGGCAATGTGTCAGGCGGCGAAGGACGCGATCGGCTTTTCCGACAATATTTACCCCTTTGTCTTTGTTCTGGCGGCGATCATAGGTATGCAGGGGTTCTCCTACCTGTTTGACAGAAGAAAGGTGGACATGTACCACAGCGTTCCGGTTTCAAAAGCCAGAAGATTTGCGGTGGTCTACATAAACGGACTGATTATTTATCTGACAGCCAATCTTTCGGGGCTGATTCTGGGCATGATCCTGTCGGCGTCCCAGAGAGCGGTGAACGGGGAAGTGTTTGCCGCGGCGGGGCTTGCCTTTGTTTGGCACTTTTTCTTCTTTCTCGTTTTCTATCACTTGATGATACTCGTGGTGATGCTGACGGGGAACCGCTTTGTGACGATCGCTCTGTTTTTACTGTTTACGGTGTATGAGTTTGTGGCAAGCGATATGTTTGAGGGACTGAAGGGCATATTCTTCAAGACCTACTCGGCATATTATCTGAAGGACGAGCCGAAATTTTCCACGATCTATGACTGTATCATGAATGTCTGGCAGATCAAAAATGCACCGGATACCGCGGCAGCGGCAAAGATTGCCATGCCGCTTGTGGCGAAGTGGATCGGGATTGCGGCGGTGATTTTTGCTCTGTGCTGGTACGCCTACAGAAAACGCCCGTCGGAGACGGCAGGAAAGGCGATTGCCTATCGCTTTTTGGAGCCTGTGATCAAGGTGGCGGCAGCGATTCCGGGTGCGTATCTTGCCGGCAGGATTGCCTATGATGCTTCCTATCAGAATGAGACGCTGTTGGTTGCCGGTATGCTGGCGGGCGGACTGATTCTGTGTACCGCTTTGGAAGTGGTTTACGATTTTGATATCAGAAGCCTGTTTAAACATCTGGTTTCCAGCGGTGTCGCGCTTCTTGGCATTTTGGCAATATTTTGTATCTTTAAATGGGATCTGTTCGGGTATGACAGCTATATTCCGGCGCAAAATAAAGTGGAGAGTATTGCAATTTCAGCGGATGGGTACTATGATAGCTATTGGGACGAGAATCAGCAGTATATTGAAACGAGCAAGTATGAAATGGATTATATGTTTCTGACGGATGTCTCGCCTGTTTTGGAGCTGGCGGAGCTTGCGCAAAATACCGATCCGGAGGAGATGGAAGACGGACGCGGCGTGCATATTCTGTACCGTTTAAAGTCGGGTGGGCAGAAGGACAGGCGCATACAGGTTGACTATGAGGATCCGGCGGCGGAGGAGCTTCTCAATCAGATTTTTGCCACAAAGGCTTATCAGGAGGGCGTGTTCCAGATGATGACGGACCAGAATCTCATGGAGGGCGTGTCCCGGATTTCCTACACCAACGGTCCGGCAAATGCGGTGATTCCGGTGGAGGAGGCGAGCCGGCTTCGCGACGCTTGGCTGAAAGATATGGAACAGTTTGACTTTACGCTTGTGCGGCACAACCGTCCCTGCGGTATTCTTTACTATGATTATAATAATTATATCCAGAGAAAGCTTCTTGTGTATGACAGTTTTGAAAACACGATTTCCGCGTTGAAAAAGCTGGAGGCATATTATCCGATGGAGCTTGACGCGGCGGACATTGAGTCGGTTTCGGTGACCTGCTACCACAATGAACTGGCGGAGCCGGAGAACACAGAAGATTATGAAATGGAAGCGAGAGCGGTGCCGGAGACATGGGATGCCGGTTATACGGATTTTACAGTTTCGGAAATCTTCTACGAGGAGGAGCAGATCGCGCAGATCCTGCCGCATCTGTACTGCAATTGGATAGACGCGCCGTGGAGCCGCTACAAGGATCTGGACGACAACTATTCCGTGGAGGTCGTGTTTAAGCGGGATTCGGCTTATCCCTACGACAGGGAAAGCTATTATTTTACCTACTCTTTCTACGCGGAGCAGGTGCCGGAATTTGTGATTGATGCGACGGCGTATACCGGAGAGTGAGCAACGTGAGAAGAGTTTCTAACCGCTCGCAGCACAGGCTGCTTCGCGGAGAAACACTAAGTCTCACGTGGGAGAATGCCCGGGTGGGCATTCTCCGCGCAATGGAAGTAAATAATAATTGGAAGGAAAACAGACGTGGGCGATAACAGGTGGGATGAACCTGTGATTCAGGTAAAAGATTTATATAAGATATACCGTGTCGGGGAGGAGAGGGTGCGCGCTCTAAACGGCGTCAGCTTCTCCATCAGACGGGGGTGCTTCTGCTCGATCGTGGGCGCCTCCGGCTCCGGCAAGTCCACGCTGCTCAATATGCTGGCGGGACTGGAAAAACCGACCAAGGGCGAGATCGTGATCGCAGGGGAGCACATGGAGAAAAAGACGGAAAACCAGCTTGTGGCATTCCGCAGGGAGCACATCGGCTTTATCTTCCAGTCTTTTAATCTGATGGGCACAATGAACGCCATAGAGAATGTTGCGCTGCCCCTGACTTTTCAAGGCATGGATAAGAAGAGCAGGAACAAAAAGGCGGAGGAGATGCTCGATCTGGTAGGGCTGACCAAGCATAAGAGACACCGCCCGAACCAGATGTCCGGCGGACAGCAGCAGCGTGTCGGGGTGGCGAGGGCGCTTGTGGTGGAGCCGGAGATCATCTTTGCGGACGAACCGACGGGTAACCTTGACTCCAACACCTCCGTTGAAGTCATGAATCTGATGAAGCGGGTTGTGCGGGAGAAAAACCAGACGCTGGTGATGGTGACCCATGACAATTATCTGGCGGGTTTTGCGGATATCGTGATCCGGATCCGGGATGGAAAGATTCTGGAGATTGATGAGAGAAGCGGAGAGGATATGCCAGAGGAGATTGCGGCGCAGACGTAAAGGATGTCGGCATTCATATGAAACGATCGTGATGTGATGGCAATTTTGCGTGGCGTGGGCTGTAACAGTTTGAAAATCGGAAGGGTAGGAAAGATGGGAAGTAAAATGGGAAACCGAGGGAAAGCAGTAAAGCGTTTGGCAGGCGGACTGGCAGGTCTGCTTTTTGCATTGACCGTGTTTGGGCAGGCGGGAGCGTGGGACGGTGTGTCGGTAGTGCATGCGGAGGAAAACGTCAGCGGGAATACATCATCGTCGAATAATAAGTCGGATGATAAGAAAGAAGAGAATAAGGAGGATGATGTTACCTACATTAACCGTTCTTCTGACCGGGTGATCACGGACGACGACCGCTTTGACGCCGACGAGGATCTGCTCTACTACATGCAGAGTCTGGAGGTGCGCTACCATCTGGACGAGAAGGTGATGGAAGGGCTGCACAAGCTTTTTGACAGCGCGGTCTACTACATTGCTAACACGGAGATGTCCCTGACGGAGTTGTGGTCTTATGTGTCTTCCGTGAAAGGTAACATGGAGTCCGCGGCGGTGGCGAAGGTGACCCAGACTACCAGCGAATTTATACAGGTGGCGGACAACTGGCAGACGCCTGTTGTGAGCTACGGACAGGGCGTTTCCATTGTGCTGCCGATCGTCAATTTCGGCACGGAGGAGTTAAACGATCTGATCGTGGAGCCTGTGATTTCCACGCTTGTGACGGAGTGGCCTTTTGAGCCGGACGCGACCAACTATCTCCAGACGGAGCCTTATATTCCCGGCTGTCAGACCAAAGATGCGGCGATGGCGAACCGCAGGGAGTTTACTTTCCATTTTAAGACGAGAGGCGATGTGATGACGGGGTATTATCCCCTGAAATTTAAGATATCCTACACCAAGGCGGGCATTCGCAGCGAGGAGCCGGCGGAGCTTACGGTGTTTGTAAAGACCATCGGCAAGCCGGGCAGCGGCATTATCGGCGGCAACGGGCAGGAGGCGTCCGGATCCAAGCCCCGTATCGTGGTGACGGGCTTTGAGACGAACCCGGAAAAGGTTTTTGCGGGGGAGACCTTTACGCTGGTGATCCATGTGAAAAATACTTCCAAAGATACGACGGTGACCAACGTGCTTTTTGATATGCAGGCGGCACAGGAGGGCGAGGATAAGACGAACACGTACTCCGCCTTTCTGCCCACGTCGGGATCAAGCTCAGTCTATATGGAGAAGATCGCCCCGGACACCTCGGCGGATATCGAGATCGAGATGACGGCGAAGGCGGATCTGGCGCAGAAGCCTTATGTGCTTGATGTGAACATGAAGTATGACGCGGCGACGGTCTTTGACCTGACAGACAAGGCGAGCGTGTCGATTCCGATATCGCAGGAGAGCCGTTTTGACACGAGCATCCCAGAGGTGGTGCCCGATAATATCGAGGTGGGTTCCCAGTCCAACGTGATGTTTAGTATTTACAACACGGGAAAGACGACCCTCTATAACGTGCAGGTGAAATTTATCGCGGACTCCATCGCGGAGGCGTCAGCTTTTGTGGGCAATCTCCAGTCCGGCAATACGGGTAATGTGGACGTGATGCTGACTGGCGCAGCGCCGACTATGGACGACGGAATTGTGAAATTGGAAATCTCCTATGAGGATGACGCGGGTAATGTGACCACGTCGGAGAAGGAGATCACCCTCTTTGTGAGCGAGCCTATGATGGACGATATGATGATGGGCGGCGATATGATGGGTGACGGCATGATGCCGGAAGACGGGGAAGGCGGAAAGCCCAAGACGGGGATAATCGTAGGCAGCGTCTCAGGCGTGGTCGTTCTGGCGGCGGCAGGGCTTGGCGTATTCCTCAAGCTTCGCAAAAAGAAAAAGGCGGCTCTTATGGAGGCGCAGGAACTGGCTGATCTGGAGAAGGATTTGTTTCAATAGGCAGTTTTGATGTGGCGTGGAGGTTTGGATGAAGTTTCTTGATTTGCTGCGGATGAGTAGCAGTAATCTCTGGAAAAGAAAAGTGAGAACGATTCTGACGGTGCTTGGTGTGGTGATCGGCGTCGCCTCTATTGTGGTCATGGTGTCTCTTGGTCTGGGATTAAGCCGTTCCCTGATGGCGCAGTACGAGTCTTACGGGAGCCTGACGCAGGTGACGGTAAACGAGCCATGGAACGACTCTTCTTCGGAGGAGGTGAAGCGTCTGGATCAGAAGTTAATCGACGAGATTTTGACAATGGAGCATGTGGAGTCGGTGTATCCGATGCTGCGAACCAGTGCGCTTGCCAAGTATGGGAGTTATGAGGGGTATCTGCAGCTGCAAGGGCTGCCGAAGGAATATTTTGAGGATATCAATATCGAGGTGGGAGAGGGACAGCTTCCGGGAAACGATGAGAAACTGACTTTTTTCTATGGCTGTGAAGTCTTACAAAATTTTTATAATCCAAAAGGGAATGGCATGGGAGGACCGCCGGATATTGATCTGATGAATGATCCGATTTTTGTAATTTTTGATATGGACGCTTATTATGGGTCGGGTTCTCCGGATGAGAACGGGCAGACAAAGCCGCCGCCGAAGAAATATCTGATCGAGACATGCGGTGTGGAGGCGACGCCCGGGGAAGATCAGTGGTCGCAGTACGGCTGGTATACTTTTTGCGATATTGATCAGCTCATGCATGAACTGAAAAAAATCTTTAAGAATAAGGTGATTCCGGGGCAGCCGCAGACGAAGACGGGTAAGCCTTACAAGGAAATTTTTTACAACCAGCTTCTGGTGAACGTGGACAGCATGGACAATGTTGTTGCGTTGCAGAAATCGTTGACGGATATGGGATATGACGCTTACAGTCAGGCAGAGTGGGTGGAGTCCGAGCAGAAGACTATGGGCTATATTCAGGCGGTGCTCGGCGGTATTGGCGCGGTGTCCCTGTTTGTGGCAGCGATTGGCATCACCAACACCATGATGATGTCCATCTACGAACGGACGAAGGAGATCGGCGTGATGAAGGTGCTTGGCTGCGATCTGAGAAACATCCGCAGTCTTTTTCTGATGGAGGCAGGGTTTATCGGTTTTATCGGAGGCGTGATCGGATTGGTTTTGAGCTTTATCCTATCCGTGGTGATCAATAAGGTAGCGGCGGGCGCCAACGAATATATGGCAACTTCAGGCGGCATTTCCTATATTCCGATCTGGCTTGTGCTTCTGTCGCTTGTTTTTGCGGTGATGGTAGGCATGGTTGCCGGGTTTTTCCCGGCGAGGAGGGCGATGCGGTTGAGTCCGCTGGCGGCGATACGGAATGAGTGAGGATATAAAAAGATAATTGCGAAACTCCTTCTTGTGTGTTGAAATTGAGCAAATAGTATAATCAACGCAGACGCGCCTGCGTTCCGTTCCAAACGTAACGGTACTAGACTCGAAAATACCTCGTCAAGTACCAACGTTTTTAATCCGAAGGATTTAAACACTTTCCAAGGGGCTGCTTTTGATTATGCTATTCGCTCAATAGGCACAATGTTGTGGTGAGTTTCGCAATTATTTGTGTAACAAAGAATAATATGTCAAAAGACGCTTGCTTTTTTCGCCGGAAATGTTGTATGATAGATTTACATAAGTATTTATTATGGTAATCTTGTGCGACATAGGATGGAGGAGTAAGCATGAAAAAATACAAAAGAGCGGCAAAATTTTGTATGACGGTTTTCGCCGCGTGCGGTCTGCTGTTTGTTCCTGCGGCGACGGGGCTGGAGGTGCAGGCGGAGGAAGTGATTGCCACGGTACAGGGCAAGGTTATGGAAGGGACTACCGCCAAGCTGTTGTATTTGGACACTTCGGACGGCAGGATGGAGATCAAGATTGACGGGAGCACCAGCACCGGCAACTGTAAGATGCTTCTGCCGGACAAGAAGATCAGTGTGTCGGTTTCTCACGGAAGCGACGGCTATCTCCACGCGGTTGCGATCTCGGAGAACGGGGAGAGCCCCAGCGTTAACTTAGATACTTCAAAGGTTTCCAACGTGGTCGGAACGGTAAATTCGCGGACCACGGAGGAGGTTCTGCACTTAGATACGGCGCAGGGCGAGATGGAGTTAAAGATCGACAAGAACACGGATCTGAGCAACTGCTCTGTTTTGGTGGTGTCCGGGAAGTATGTGGTGAGCTGTGCGAGAGGTGAGGACGCTTACATGCACGCCATTAGCATTGCGGATGTGGCGGCTGCGCCCACCGTGGACGCGTCCCAGACGGCTGCGGCATCCCAGACATACAGTCAGGAGGCGGTGGTGAATCCGACGGGCGAGACGAGATCCGTGACGGGAACGGTGAAGGCTGATTCGGAGGAGTCAACGCTTTATCTGGCAACCTCTGAGGGGACTTTTACTTTTAAGATTGACAGCAGCACAGACACCTCTAAGGGTATGGTGATGACGCCGGACAATAAGATGATGGTTACTTATTTCAGAGGTTCGGATAATTTTCTTCATGCGGCGTCTCTGGTGGGTGTGAAGGACAGTTCCTCGGCTTCCGTGGACACTTCGTCACAGTCTACGGTGATCGGCACGGTGAAGGAAAAGTCCACGGAAAACATTCTTTTACTGGATACTTCCGCGGGCGAGATGGAGTTAAAGATGGACAAGGTTTCCGCTCCCGTCGGCTGTAAGGTTCTGGTGAAGGGGAAGAAAATTTCCGTGACCTGTTCCAGAGGGGACGACGCGTATATGCACGCGCTCACGATTACGGCGGCAAAGTAAATAAGTAGAATACATGATTCAACCCTCCTTTGCGCATACTAGATATAAAAAGTGCGCAGAGGAGGTTTTTATATGGGCAGCAAACTGAGGATTGTGGATGTACATGCAAGGCAGATATTGGATTCCCGCGGCAATCCCACCGTGGAGGCGGAGGTGACCGTGGAGAAGGAGGTGGGCGGCTGCCAGTACAAGGGGCGGGCGGCTGTGCCGAGCGGCGCCAGCACCGGGCGGTTTGAGGCGGTGGAGCTTCGAGACGGGGAGACAGTGTACTTCGGTCTTGGAACGACCAAGGCGGTCAATAATGTGAATACGAAGATCAGGGAGGCGCTTCTTGGCATGGATGCCTTTGATCAGGGGCTGGTCGACCGCGTGTTGATTGAACAGGACGGCACGGACAACAAGAGCAATCTGGGGGCAAACGCCACGCTAGGCGTTTCCATGGCATGTGCCAGAGCGGGCGCGGCGGCGCTGGGGATTCCCCTTTACCGGTATCTGGGCGGCGCGTATACGAGACTCTTGCCGGTGCCGATGATGAACATTTTAAACGGGGGCAAACACGCCGACAACACCGTGGATTTTCAGGAGTTTATGATTATGCCCGTGCAGGCGGAGAGCTTTGCGGACGGGCTTCGCATCTGTGCGGAAATCTATCACAACTTAAAGAAAATATGTAACGACAGGGGGCTTTCCACGGGTGTCGGCGACGAGGGAGGATTCGCGCCGTCTCTGCCGGATGCCTTT
Organism: uncultured Lachnospiraceae bacterium; assembly: GCA_910588955.1. GTDB lineage: Bacteria > Bacillota > Clostridia > Lachnospirales > Lachnospiraceae > UBA3282. The sequence continues at coordinate 51,116 of CAJURQ010000017.1, read as the reverse complement.
GCGGTGCTTGACCTGATCGTGGAATCCATCAAGGCGGCGGGCTACACGCCGGGACAGGACATTAAAATAGCGCTGGACGTGGCGGCGTCTGAGCTTTATAATGAGGCGGACGGCGTGTACCATTTTCCGGGCGAGACGGAGTTAAAGCAGCACAGGCAGGAGACGGAAGGTTCTTTTGTGTCGTCGTGCTATGAGGCGGGCTGCCAGACGCCGGACTGCGGGGAGATTCCCGAGATTATGAGGAGCACCGAGGAGATGGTGGCTTATTATGAGGAACTGGTACAGCGTTATCCCATCATCTCGATCGAGGACGGGCTGGCGGAGGACGACTGGGACGGCTGGCAGATGATGACGAAAAAGCTGGGAGAGAAGATTCAGCTTGTGGGCGACGATCTGTTTGTCACAAATACCAAGCGTCTTGATGCGGGTATCAAGCTGCAGGTGGCAAACGCGATTCTGGTGAAGGTGAACCAGATCGGCACGGTCAGCGAGGCGATGGACGCAATAGAGATGGCGCAGAAAAATGGCTATAAGGCGGTGATTTCCCACCGTTCCGGCGAGACGGAGGATACGTTTATCGCGGATTTGGCGGTTGCGGTGAACGCCGGGCAGATCAAGACGGGTGCGCCCTGCAGGAGTGACAGGGTGGCGAAGTATAACCAGCTTTTACGGATCGAGGAGGAGCTGGGGAGCGTGGCGTGCTATAAGGAGCCGTTTAACAAAATATAACTTCATTAGGTGAGTGCGAAACTCTTTTTACTGTATGGAAATTGCACAAATAGCTCTCTTGTGTCCGGCTCCGTAAAATGGATTTTCTAAAATATTCCGGCATGTTAATGGATATGGGACGCAAACGCCCTTTACTCGCCATCTGGGCTCGTTACGGGCTTTTCAGGACATCCATGTCCTGAAATTGCTGGGTGTTGGACGGAATATTAAGAAAATCTCATTTTACTGCGCAAGGACGACTGCGAGAGTTATTTGTACAATTATTATGACAATGAGAGGAGTTTCGCAGATGCCTCATAACAGTGTGTAAATGTGTATAAGAACGGATGGGCGTTTTTGCAAGTATTGGTATCTGTTGTTTTGACGTAACGGTTGTGGGATGCATTGAGATGAGGAAGAAGAGGAGAGGAACATGAAACGGATCGGTGTGTTGTCGGATACGCACGGGAAGCTGCGGGATGAGATGGTGGAGATTCTGCGGGGATGCGATGTGATTTTGCATGCGGGGGATATCAACACTGCGAAGGTGATGGAGAGCCTTAAGGAGATCGCGCCGCTTTATATCGTCCGGGGGAATGCGGACAAGGAGTGGGCGAAGGGACTGCCGGAAAGTCTGTCGGAGGAAGTCTGCGGGCTGCGGATTTTTATGGTACATAACAAAAAGCATATGCCGAAAGAGATGGGGCATTATGATCTGGCGGTGTATGGGCATTCACACAAGTATGAGGAGCGCAGGGTGGGAGACTGTCTTTTCTTAAATCCCGGAAGCTGTGGTCCAAGGCGGTTCTCCCAGCCTGTGACTATGGCGGTGCTGGAAGTGGAAGAGGAAACGGGAAATTTTCGGGTCATCAGGAAGGATATCGTGCAGGAGGCACAAGTTTCCACGGATAAGAAAAGCGTGCCGGAGGTGACATTTTCTGTGGACAAACTGCGTCTGATTCTGCGGGATGTAGATAAGGGGAAAAGCGTTTCCGATATCGTTGTGAAATATGAAATATCCAAGGAAATGACGGAGCAGATCTGCCGTCTCTATCTGACACATCCCGGCATTGATGCGGTGGGGGTGCGGGAAAAGATGGGGATGCCGCGGGATCGATAGGAGGAAGATAGAATGCAGATTATAAAGAGCAACAAGACACAGTTTGAATATGACATACAGGCGCTTTTGAAGTCCTTTTACCCGGAGTGGGAGCCGAGGATGCTGGCGCCGGACACGGAGGTCAGGGACAGGAGGATTTTAGAGGGCGAGCCGGTGATGGAACTGTTTTTCGGTGAGGATGTAGTGACGCTGGAACTGCTTTCTAGTTTACATAAGTATACTTGGCAGCCGCAGGAACCGGTGGGAACCCCGGAATACAAAAATGCGTTCAAGCTTTTTTTCTACCGTTCCCTCTGCGAGGAGACGGGCACGACTTTGCCGTGGGGGAATCTTACGGGCATCCGTCCCACAAAGATCGCCATGACCATGATGGAGCAGGGAAAGAGCGAGGAGGAAACAGTTGCTTATCTGAGAAACATGCATCTGGTGAGCGGAGAGAAAATTGCGCTGGCGTTGGACATTGCCAAGAGGGAGCAGGAGATTTTGCGCACCCTGCATTACGAGAACGGTTACAGCCTCTACGTGGGGATTCCCTTCTGCCCCACCACCTGTCTGTACTGCTCCTTCACTTCTTATCCGATCGGCGCGTGGAAAAAGAAGGTGGGCAGTTATCTGGGTGCTTTGGAGCGCGAGATTGATGCGACGGCGGAAATGATGCGGGATAAGATACTGGACACAGTCTATATCGGCGGCGGCACGCCCACGTCCCTGTCAGCGCAGGAGCTGGCGCGGCTCCTCACGAAACTGAAGAGCACGTTTGATTTTAGTGCCGTACAGGAGTTCACGGTGGAGGCGGGGAGAGCCGACAGCATCACGGAGGAAAAGCTGCGGGTGCTTCTGGAAAACGGGGTGACGAGAATTTCTGTGAATCCTCAGACCATGAAGCAGGAGACCCTTGACCTGATCGGCAGACGGCATACCGTGGCTCAGGTGGAGGAGGCGTTTCATCTGGCGAGAAAACTCGGATTCGACAATATCAATATGGATATCATTCTGGGACTGCCGGGGGAGACAGCGGCGGATGTGGCGCATACCATAGAAGCGGTTAAGGCGCTTTCGCCGGATGCCCTGACGGTGCATTCCCTTGCGGTGAAGCGTGCCTCCAAACTGGGGAAATGGATCGAGGAACACGGTGCGACCGCCTACAATAACACGGAGGAGATCATGGAGATCGCGGCACGCGGGGCGGCGGCTATGGAGATGGTGCCCTACTATCTTTACCGCCAGAAAAACATGTCGGGCAATTTTGAGAATGTGGGCTATTCCAGACAGGGTAAGTACGGCATTTACAACATTCTGATCAACGAGGAGAAACAGACAATCGCGGCGCTGGGTGCCGGATCCATCACCAAGGGCGTTTTCCCGGACGAGCGGATCGAGCGGTGCGAGAATGTGAAGGATGTGACCCAGTATATCGAAAGAGTGGAGGAGATGATTGAGCGGAAAGGGAGGCTTTTGAGCTGTATTTTATAGTTATGTAAACAAAAATATGCAAAGTATACCACAAAAACGACGCTCTATACCAACCCCATAGAAAAAAAGTGCTTTTTCACATACAATACATTTACTTCAACACAGATTTAAGAAAAAAGGGGGTTGACACGAAATGACGCGAAAGGATATCATTAGCTAATCTATGCCCTTTTGCGCCTTTTTTGCTGTCTGCTCCATAAGTTTATCGTCAATTACAAAGCCGCTATCTTTACGGAACCGCATGTTCCCGTGAAGATAGCGGCTTTCTGCGCGCATAAGCAGAGTCGGAAAGCGGCAGAGACAGGATGCGTGCTTGCACGCAAGACTGTCTATGACGATTTATGACGAGCAACGCGAACGAGAAATGCGGAGCATTTCGAGTCTGCTTATGTGCATAAGCAGAGCAGAAAGTTTACAGGAGGGATAAGTTATGGATGAACAACGTGCATGGTTGAAAGCGAGAAGAAAAAGGCGTCTGCGCATACTGGCGGTGATGCTCAGTTTTTGTGTGCTGCTTCACACTTACCCGGATATTCTGGTGACACTCTCCGCCTTTGCGGCGACAGGGCAGGAACAGCCGGAAACGCGGCATATCACCGGTTTTACCGCGCTTTCTGAGGAGATCAGGGAGCAGACGGTCCCGGTGGGAACTACGCTTTCGGAACTGACGCTCCCCGACACGCTGGAGGCGGTTGTGACAGAGCAGTCATCGGAAGATGCAGAAGATAAAACGGGCGGTGGCGGCAAAGAGGATGCAGGAGAAGATGCCGGCAAAGAGGATGCCGGGGAAGATGTCGGCAAAGAAGATGCCGGGGGAAACGGCGGCGACGAGGATTCCGAAGAAAATGACGGCAAAGAGCCGGACGGGGACACCACCGGCACGGAAGATAAGGATGACAGTACCGGGGAGACAGAAGAAGGCGAGCCGTCCGATTCAGAGCCGGAAGATACGGAAACAGGCGGTGAGACCGGGGATAACGATGCGGAGACCGGGGACGGACAGGACGAACAGCCGGAGAACGGGGAATCGGAGGAGACAGACGGGACAACCGAGACAGAAAACGGGGACGAAGGCGACTCCGAAACGGAGGAAAACACAGGGGAAAGCGCACCCGCACAGGAAACCCATACCGTCACCATGCCGGAATATTTGTCGGAAAATGTGATTTCCGTGCAGACCTTAGAGAACACACAGACAGAAAAAGAGGAAGAAACGGTTACGATAGACGGCGTGACATGGCAGTCTGAGCCAGAGTATGACGGAAATACAGAGGGAACTTATATTTTTACCGCTAGTTTGCCCGATGGCTATACGCTGGCGTATGGCGTCAGCCTGCCTCAAATTACGGTAACGGTAGAGAGCGACACAGACGCTGTCATGCAGACATTGCTTGACCGGATAGCGGCACTGCCGGACGGGGAGGAATACCTTGCCGCAGAGCCGGACAGGGACAAGGATGAGGAAGGCTACGCGGCATGGGAAGAAAAGCTGTATGCGTATGCCGAGGAAGCCCTTGCCATTTGGGAGGAATACGAGACGCTGACAGAGGAACAGCAGGCACGGTTTTCCGAAGAGGCACTGGAAAAACTGAAAGTATGGGTGGAGATTGCAAAGACAGCCGGAGAATGTGCACAGGTGATGGCAGCAGTATTGGCTGACAGCGGCACTTGCGGAGATAATGTGAACTGGACTTTCGATAGTACGGCAGGCGTGCTGACCATCAGTGGAAGCGGTCCGATGACTGATTATTTTAGCGATAGAAGTCCATTTTATCTAAACAGTGATATCAAGAAGATTATCATTGAGGATGGCGTGATGAGCATAGGGGAGTTCGCGTTTCAGCAATGTGAATCTTTGATGAATGTGGAAATACCGTCCAGTGTGACAAGTATAGGGAATAGTGCATTTGCACAGTGCAAAGCACTTCAAAGCATTAAAATACCGCCCAATGTGACAAGTATAGGGGACTTCGCGTTTCAGCAATGTGAATCTTTGACGAATGTGGAAATACCGCCCAGTGTGACAAGTATAGGGGAGGGGGTATTTGATCAGTGCAAAGCGATTCAAAGCATTGAAATACCGTTCGGTGTGGTAAGTATAGAGGATTATACATTTTCAGCGTGCAGTAACTTGCAAAGCGTGCAGATACCGTCCAGTGTGATAAGTATAGGGCCGTTCGCGTTTCGACGATGTGAATCTTTGACGAATGTGAAAATACCGCCCAGTGTGACAAGTATAGGGGAAGAGGCATTTTATGATTGTACGGCTTTGACGGCGGTAACGATACCAGACAGCGTAGAAAATATAGGGTCGTGGGCGTTCGAGGAGTGTACTGGTCTGACTACGGTGAGCTTTCAAAGGAAGGAGCCTCCAACAGCGGGCGAGGATATATTTATCTCATGTACTGGTTTAACTAATATCTATATCCCCTCGTGCCAATATCTGGATGCTTATCGGGCGGTTGAAGGTCTGAGTGCTTATCAGGACAAAATAACAGCGTCCGAGCATGGCGGGTTTACCTATACCGCCGCTGGCGCGATGATCACACAGACATGTACATGCGGTAGTGTGTCCGCCACGGCAGAGCTTTCCATAAAAGAGGGGGCAGACCTGGATTATACGGGGAGCGCGGTTACGCCGGTGCAGGTCACTTACAGCGATGACTGGGTAGAGCAGGATGACAATAAGCCGGATGAGACTTCGATTCTCTACAAGGATAACATCAATCCCGGAACCGCAACGGTAGAGCTGACGATTGGAGGGGCAACGGCGGAGATTTCCTTTACGATTACGCTCGTGGACAACACGGCACCCGACAAACCCGTCCTGCAAAATGGAGTGACCCTGCCTGCGACATGGACAAATGCACAGGACAAAATCCCGCTGAGTCTGTATGACAACGTAGGGGTGATCGAGCTGTGGGTGAGCGTTGACGGTGCCACCCCCTATACTAAGGTAAACGGTTTTCCGGGCGGCACAGGCAGCGTGACCTATGATTACCCCTCTGTTTTGGAGGGAGAGCATACCTACCGTTTCAAAGCGGTAGACGCGGCAGGAAACGAATCAGAGAAGAGCGACCTGTTTACGGTAAAACTGGATAAGGAAAAACCTGTGATCGGCACACTCACTTACGAAAACAAAGCGAAAGACTTTTTGGACTGGATCATCGGCAAAAAGAGCATGATCATCCATGTACCTGTCACGGACACGGGCAGCGGCGTGGACAAGATCAGCTACAAACAGACGCCCCGAAAGGCGGACGGCACCCTTGACAGCGCAAGCGCGGAGGAAAAGACGGCGGAGGTCAAGGACGGCGAGGCGAAGATTGCCTTTGACAAGGATTTCCGCGGGACCATCACCATTAACTGTGCCGACAAGGCGGGCAATGCCGCCGACAGCGTGACCATAGGCACGACAGATGCGGGCGGCGTGATCGTGGAAGATACCCCGCCAGTTATTACCACAAATGCAAAGACGGATTACTACGATGCCCCCACGGATATCCAAGTGACGGTAAAGGACGACCCGGAGAATGCCATCTCAGCGGGAATCGCCTCCATCACCTATAAAGTCGGGGAGAACGGCACGGAACAGACTGTCGCCGTTGGTACAAACGCATTACAGACGGAAATTACTTTTACCATCCCTGCGTCAGAAATACCCACGGGCATCACGGAGATCACGGTCACCGCCACCGACAACGCGGGAAATGAAGCGACAAAGGCTTTCACCGTAAAGGTCAAAGGACCGGAGAAAACGCCTGCGGCAGAAATCAATTACCGGGAAGAAAAACTGACTGGACTTACGGCAGGCGGAAAATACACCATAGACGGCACCGAGTATACGGCGGACACGGACGGCTGTATCCCGATCAAGGAGGGCTGGTTTGGAACCACCCTAAGTATCATCAAGAAGGGCAACGGCAGCGAGACCACCGACAGCCCGGCGCAGAGCCTGCCCATTCCGGCTAGACCCACGGCGCCTAATGCCCCGGAACTGAGTACCCGCACGGACAGCAGCATTACCTTAAAGACCATTACGGGCGCACAGTACCGCCTTGCAGAGGGGACAGGAAACTGGCAGGACAGCACCGCATTTACGGGAATGGCACAGAAAACCATTTATAAATTCAAGGCGTACTATCCGGCGACAGATACCCGCTTTGCGTCCTTGGAGAGCGGCACATCGCAGATCGCCACCATGCCCACCGCGCCCACAAAAGAAAAACTGGTAATCGGCTACATAGCGGAGACCTTTGCGCTGACGGATGGCATCGAAGCGTTTGCCGATGCGGGATGCCAGAACCCCGTAAGCGGAGGTGACGTGACCGTCTACATGGGGCAGACCATATATATCCGCTATCCCGCAAACGGCATTATCCCGGCGAGCCTGACAACGGCAGTACCCGTCCCGGCACGCCCGGCGAAACCCACGCCCGGCAAGACGGACGCGTCCTACCCCACAGCCACGGACGGCGCCATCACAGGATTGGCGTCCGGCACAACCTACGAATACCGGGTAAAGAACACAGACGGCAGTTTCGGCGCATGGAAAAATGTCACGCCAAGCGGAACGAAGATAGAAAACCTTCCCGCAGGGGAGTACGAGATACGCGTCAAGGCTGTGGAGACAGGCAATGCCAGCTTCCAGAGCGAGACCGCAACGGTCACCATCGGGGAGCTGCCCGGTGTGAAGATAACCTTTATGGCGGACGGAAAGGAATATGCAGTCCGCTATACGAAAAGCGGCGGCACACTGACGGACATTCCGTCCGTGCCTGCTAAAGAAAATGCGGTGGGCGCATGGTGTATGGACGAACAGGGCACCCCTGCGGTGTTTACCGGCATCACCGCGGACATGACCGTCTATGCGGTCTACACCACGGCATACACCGTCACCCTGCAGACAGGCACAGGCTATACCCTGTCGGCACAGACAGGCAGCGAAAGCCCCGTAAAGGAGGGTGGCAGCTTTACCTTCCGCTTTACATTAAGCAGCGGATATCAAAAGACAAACAGCTTTGCGGTGAAAGTAAACGGCGCCAGAGTGGAACTGACGGCGGAAGGCACCTATACCATCAGCGATATCAGGGAAAACAAGACCGTCACCGTGGAGGGCGTGGCAAAGAAACCCGGCAAGCCCGCAGACGGCGGGGACAAAGATAAAGAGGACGACCCGAAACCAGACCCGGAAGACCCGGCAAACCCGGACGGTCCCGACCCGAATACACCCACGTCAGAGCCCGGTAACCCGGCACCGAAACCGCCCGTGACACCACCTGCAAAAACCACACCGCCAGCCCCGACACCCGGCGACACGCCTCCGGCAGAGAAACAGCAGGAAGGCAGACCGGGAACAAAACCCAGACAGGAAGAAGGCACGGAGCAGGAAGAAAGCGGGAAGCCGTGGAGGGATTCTGATACGGAAGCGGGAAGGCAGGAGACAGGCGGCGCAGAGACAGGAACATCCACGGCGGACAGCCCGGATTCACAGCCCGGCTCGGCGGAAAGCACAGGCTCCGGGCAGCTCACAGGCACACCGACACAGCAGGAAGAAGTGAAACTCGGAAACGGCACGGTCATCGTCACCGTGGTATGCGAGGAAGAAAAATGTACTGCGGCAGTGGCGGACACCGAGGCGGTCGTAAAGGCGGTACTGACGCCCGACCAGCAGGAGTTAGTAAACGGCGGAGAGACCATAGAGATTCGGATAGACGTCACCGACATCTCCGAAAAAGTACCCGCACAGGACAAAGAAGTGATTGAGAGCGGCATCAAGGAGTACAGCGAAGAAGTACCCGGACTCGTACTCGGTATGTACGTTGACATCTCCATGTTTATTAAAATAGGAGCCGGAGACTGGAACGCTATCACCGCAACGGATGAACCGATAGAAGTGGTGGTCAACATCCCGGAGAAACTGTTAAGTGACGGCAGGGAATTTTATATCATCCGCGCCCATAACGGGGAGTACACCTTTATGAACGACATAGACGATACGCCCGAGACCATCACTATCCGCACGGAACTGTTCTCCAGTTACGCCATTGCCTATGTGGAGACGGACGGCACATCCGCAGCCGCCAAGTGCGGACTCTGCCATATCTGTCCGACCTTTTTGGGGATATGCTACTTTATCTGGCTGGCATTTATCTTAGCGGTCATGGCGATCGTGATATTTGTGGCGGCGCGCCGCAGGAGAGAGGAGGAGCAGAAAGGACAGGGATAAGAATTTAATAGAATGAGAGAAGACAGGGCAGGGATAAAGAAACTTATCGCCTGCCCTGCCTTTTACGGTGTATTACTTTTGCTGTTTTCTAAGCGCTTCGTTCTCCGCAAGGAGCTGTCGGATCAAGGCGTCTTTTTCGGCAAGATGCTGATCCTTCTCTGCGATTGCTTGCTCGTGCTCTAAGCGGTTCTGCTCAATTTGCCGCTCAAAATTGCGAACATCCTGCTCGTGAGCCAGCTGGTTCTGCTCGATTTGCTGCTCAAAATTGCGGATATCTTGTTCATGCTCTAAGCGGTCCTGCTCAATCTTCCGCTCGTAGTTACGAATATCCTGCTCATGCTCTATCCGGTCCTGCTCAATCTTCCGCTTATAGCTGCGAACATCCTGCTCGTGCTCTATCCGGTCCAGTTCAATCTTCCGCTCATAACTGCGCAGATCCTGATAATACTCTTCTCTATCACGGCACCTCTTGCGCACCAGATCGTCCGCGCTCATGCGGAATATAGTTTCAGACGCCTCCTGCAAATATTCATCCTTGGATGCCAGCATATTGATCTCCTCCCATGTCGCTGCCTTAAACAGCATTGCCCACTCATGAATATGGTATCGTTTGTCTTCCTCTGTCGCCAAGTCTATCCGAGATAAGTCTACCACATGTAAGGTCAGACTGTCACTATATTTTTGATGATTTTTAACGTTTATCAGTTTATAGGACGCATAAAACTCCGGCTGCTCCTCAAACAGTGTATAGTCGAGAAATCCGATATGTACGGCAGGTTTTGCGTCCAGATAATCCTGCCCGTGATTCAGTTGGTCAAAGGAGCGGCACAGGTACATGACCGAGCGCTCCCGCCAGTTCAGCTTATTGGCTATCTGCATTTCCAGATTGACAAGAGTGCGATTATTTAAAACCACGTTGATATCCAGACGAAACTCCTTGTCCGTCACAGCCTCCCCAGATTGACGGGGTTGGTGATTTCCACGGATACGACTTTTTGCTCGGAGAGATGGAGCAGAGAGCAGATCAGCCCGCGCAGGACTTTATTGTTGGACTGTAACACAGCGCGGAACATGTAGTCGTTGGTCATGTTGTAAGGGATTGGTCCTTTTGCGTCGAGAAAAGCCGGAGATGAAATTTGGTTCATAGATGTGTTTTCCTTTCTTAGAAAAAATGACGGAGCGCCGCCCCGAAGAGTTGAGGAATCAGAAGATAAAAATCCGATTCCAAGTGAAATGAAAGATATAAAAACTTTCGATAAAACAGATATACCATGACAAAGGGGAAATTGCAAAGACTTTCGCGGAAATAGGTTGTAGAAAAAATACAGACGAAATATCGCACATTTCTTCTGCGCCTCTATATGTGGAAAAGAAAACAGCTGATTCATAAAGAAAACACAAGATATGGTATTGTGCAGCTTGTATATGACCTGCTGAGAAATAAAAAAGCATAATGGGATATAATAACAGAAAAGTTGGTAGAGCGGCGGAGGAAAATATGATAAAATGGTGTCTGAAAATAATGTTGTGCGAAGGAGGAGTTCAATATGCAGTACAGAATTATCGGAGACACGATGCCGGCGGTGGAGGTGTTGTTTGATGCGCCGGGGGAGGCTATGTACACCCAGTCGGGCGGCATGGCGTGGATGTCGGAGGGAATCGCTATGGATTCCAATATGAAGGGCGGTCTGGGAAAGAGTATCGGTCGGATGTTTTCGGGGGAATCCCTGTTCATGGCGACCTACCGGGCGGAGCGTGCCGGCAGTATGATTGCTTTTGCCTCAACCGTCGCCGGGGAAGTGCTTCCTGTTGACGTGGGTATGAACGGCGGTCTGATTTGTCAAAAGGGGGCGTTCCTCTGCGCGCAGGAGAGTGTCAATCTGAACATAACCTTTACGAAAAAGTTTTCCGCCGGGCTGTTTGGCGGGGAAGGATTTATTTTGCAGGATATCAGCGGCAGCGGTATGGTATTTCTGGAGATTGACGGCAACATGGTGGAGAAGAATCTGGCGCCCGGGGAAGTGCTCAAGGTTGACACGGGAAATGTGGTCGCTTTTGAGAGGAGCGTCAGCTATGAGATCGAGACCGTGAAGGGAATTAAGAATATCCTTTTAGGCGGCGAGGGACTGTTTCTGACGAAACTGGTTGGACCGGGTAAAGTCATTCTCCAGACGCAGAACTTTAACGAGTTTGCGGGAAGGATTATTCGGATGGTGCCGGCGTCGAGGTAAGGAGAGTATCGGAAGGCGAAAAAATAACTATACTTGAGTTATAGAAAAATGTAGCATTTACGAAAGGTTTTAGATTATATGTGTGAAGAAAAAATAAAAGCGGTGGTAACTCAATTGGCGAAAGAGGCAAGGAAAATATATGGGGCAGATCTGTGCAATGTAATTTTGTATGGCTCTTGTGCGAGGGGAGATTTTGCGAATGACAGTGATATAGATATTATGATTCTGTTGGATGTGGAACAGGAAGAGATTGGGGAGGCGAGGAAGAAAATATTGGATGTATCGGATCGGATAGACATGGAGTATGATGTGGTATTGGCGCCCGTAATCCAGTGCTGGCAGTTATATAATCGCTATATGACAGTGTCACGTTTTTTCCAGAATGTGGAGAAGGAAGGGATCAAATTTGCCTGAATATATGAGAATACAAAAGGATTATGCAAGATATAGACTGGATAAATCTAAGGAAGATTTGGAGGCAGCGCGTCTTCTATTCAGTCAGGGGAGCTACAGGATAGCAAATAATAGAGCCTACTATTCTATTTTCCATGCTTTGAGGGCTGTATTGGTTCTTGATAATTTTGATTCAAGTAAACATAGTGGCGTTATCGCAGAATTTCGTCGTAAATATATTAAGACAGGTGTTTTTCCGATTGAGATGTCGAAAATGATTGGTTCAGCTTTTACAATCAGAAATGCGTCAGATTATGATGACATGTTTATTGCAAGTAAGGATGAGACAGCAGAACAAATTGCGAATGCGGAGTGGATATATAGGGTGATTGAAGGGTATGTTTCCTCATGGACAGATTAGTGATACGCCATCATGGGTGTTATTATCATTTTGCTACTAATTTGTTAAGTTGTAAAAGTTACTCCGAAATTGACATGGAGGAATGGGCTCTAAATGCGAAAGAGAAAAATATTTAAAAGGTTAGAAACCATTATTCTTAAAACGAAGAACACAATAGATTTCATGGCTGTTGTTGGTGTTTTTTATATTTTGCTGTTTCAAGTTAGAGCCCTGCGTGTCCTTTGCAAAACAGTCTGCCAGTATGTGACAGCATGGTATATACCTGTGGAACTGTCATTTTTTAAAAATCTATATTTATGGCTGGAATCCATTTTCAGGATCATATTTTTGCTTGCAATTCTTTTCCATGTGATATTTTTTGTGGTGCGCACGATATGGGACAGAAGGCTGAGAAGGAAAACAGGAGGCAGCAGATTCGAGGAGAGCATATTTAGATATTTACAGGACACTGCGGTTTCGCGCTGTTTTTTGGTTACAGGGAAATGGGGTTCCGGGAAGACTTATGAGGTGAACCGGTTTTTTGATAAATATTACCGATATTCAAAGACGGAGGTATATAGAATTTCCTGTTTTGGCTTAAGTTCACGCAAAGATTTGATAGAGGAGATCAATCAGACAATAGAGCAGAAGGATGCGTCTTTTTATGCGCTTATGATTCGTGTATTGCAGTTTTTGCCGGTGATTGGCGCTGCTATCGAAAAATTTTTGAAAAAGTCATATACATACACTTCTATCAAAAAAGGATCCATTTTTATTTTTGACGACTTTGAAAGAATTACATCCCGGATAGTCGAGGGAGGGAATGTGGAGCATATCTATCACAAAAACCCACGTTCTTTTGCGCGAGGGACAAATACGTCTGAATTTAGCGATATCGAAAAAGAGTTTCAAGCGGTGGAAAGGTCGTTTTTGAAGATTGAGGGTTTTATAGATCAAAATGCAGTGGGAAGGGACTATGATAAATACATTGCGGCAACAGGTCTGATCAATGAAATGATAGAATCCTATGGCGCAAAGGTTATTATTATATGTAATTCCGATATATTGGGAGAAAAATTCCTTCATGATGTTTTGAGAAGCAAGTTGAACTGTATGGAGTATCGGAAAGCAATCACGCCTGAAATACAGAAGTCTGTTTTAGCGCAGATGCTGGAAAATAAAATATTTGATGACGCAGAAAAACAGCGGCGTATTATGGAATTTTTGGATGGGACAGAGCAGGGGCTTACAGATGTCACGCAGAATGAAATATTTACAAATTTACGACTGTTGGGGAATCTGCTGGAGGCGTTTACGGATACGGCGGCACTGTTTGAAAAGGAAACGCTCACAGATGGATTTTTGTGTTCCCTGTTTAATAGCGTTATGGTTACGCATTTATGTTATTACAACAATTCCGTGCAATATTTGAAGCATTTTGTCAATGGGGCAAATCTGGAATTTTTGGTTTCCTTATTTTTTACTTCCGCGAAAATGTCTGCCCCGGTCTGGCTGTCCGGCGTTGATGATAATATGAAATGGGTAGATGTGAGCGTGTCTGGATATTGGATTTTTAATATGTCGGTGCCGGATCATATTTTGGCAGTACAGAAAGAATGGGAGCAGTACCCGTTTTTCGAGTTAGAGCGGAAAATGCTGCAAAAGGCAGAGAGCTTGATTAGGGAAAAAGATTATGGTCTGATGCACATTTTATTTTATCGAAAGCAGCGAGAAGGGGAGTATTCTGGATGCTGGCTGCAAGAGGAGAATCGGATTGAGAGCGCCTTGAAGGGGCATGATTTGAGTCAAATAGAGGAGGTGCAGGCGATACTGGATATGACACATGACGCTTTTGGCGGAAGAATATACAGGGAATTTCAGCAAGACTTGTTTCAGGTTTTGGCAAAAGGCTGTCCGGATACAAGAGTCGATGAGAGAACCTATCTTCATGAACAATATAATCGTTTTTTGAGTGGTCAGAGAGATTGGCTTTAATTAGCCGAGAAAGAGGGATGCTTCGCAATGTGCAGTCTTGAAAAGTTTACCAAAAGAGTGTAAAATCTAACAAGCATATACCATTAATTCACTTAAAGAGAATAAAAACAGGAAATAACGCACACGGAGGTAACTATGGCACTAAGTAAAAAACCGATGACGGGTATGAAGGATATTCTCCCTGAGGAGATGGAGATCCGCGACTATGTGATCGGCATTATCAAAGAGACTTACGGGAATTTCGGGTTTACCTCGATCGAGACGCCCTGTGTGGAAAACCTTGCGAACTTAAACTGCAAGGCGGGCGGCGAGAACGAGAAACTGATTTTTAAGATATTGAAGCGTGGCGAGAAGCTGCGCATCGACGAGGCGAAAGGCGAGGATGATCTGACGGACGGCGGTCTGCGCTACGATCTGACGGTGCCTCTTGTGCGGTATTATTCCAACCATGCGAACGAATTGCCCGCGCCTTTCAAGGCGCTGCAGATGGGCAATGTGTGGCGGGCGGACAGACCCCAGCGGGGACGCTACCGCCAGTTTATGCAGTGCGATATCGATATTCTGGGAGAGGCTACGATTCTGGCGGAGATCGAGCTGATTCTGGCGACTACCACGACCCTTGGCAGGATCGGTTTTAAAAACTTTAATATCCGCATCAACGACAGGCAGATTTTAAAGGCGATGGCGGCTTACAGCGGCTTTAGCGAAGAAGATTACGATCAGGTGTTTATTATCTTAGATAAGATGGACAAGATCGGAAGGGAAGGTGTGGCGGCGGAGCTTTTGGAAGCCGGATTTTCGCAGGAGAGCGTGGACAAGTATCTGGCGCTGTTTGCGGGGATGGAGCAGGCGGATGATGCGATCGCCTATATTGCGAAGGAGCTTTCGGGCGTGCTTCCAGAGGGCGTCATGGAGGGCTTTCAGGAGATCATAGACAGCGTGGAGGCGACCAAAGGTGATTTCTTCAAGTTGGTGTTTGACCCCACGCTCGTGCGGGGCATGTCCTACTACACGGGCACGATCTTTGAGATCGATATGCCGGAGTTTGGCGGCAGCTGCGGAGGCGGCGGAAGATATGATAAGATGGTGGGGAAATTTACGGGAAACGACGTGCCGGCGTGCGGCTTTTCGATTGGATTTGAGCGCATTATCCTGCTTCTTTTGGAGAGCGGCTTCAAGGTGCCGAAGGCGGGAAAAAGAATCGCCTATCTGATGGAAAAAGGGCTGCCCTCCGAGAAGCTTTGCGAGGTGATGGCAAAGGCGCAGGCGGAGCGGGAAAAGGGAAACCAGATTCTGGTGGCGCGGATGAACAAGAACAAAAAGTTCCAGAAGGAACAACTTACCGCGCAGGGATATGAGGAGTTTTGCGAGTTTTACAGAGAGGAATTAAAACGATAAAGAAGCCGTCCGGACAGGTTTGGACGAACGCTTCGGAAAAGAGGGAGATATCAGTCATGGCAGAATCAATGCAGGGTTTAAAGAGAACGCACCGCTGTGCGGAGCTTTCCTTACAGAACGTGGGGGAAGAAGTGACCGTTATGGGATGGGTGCAGAAGCAGAGGAACAAGGGCGGCATCATATTTGTGGATCTTCGCGACCGTTCCGGCATTTTGCAGATTATATTTGAGGAGAGCGACTGCGGCGCGGAGGCGTTCGCCAAGGCGGAGAAGATGCGCAGCGAGTTTGTCATCGCTGTTGTCGGCAAGGTGGAGAAACGCTCAGGCGCGGTCAACGAGAATTTAAAGACGGGAGAGATCGAGATTCGCGCGGCAAAGGTGCGTGTGCTGGCGGAATCCGAGACGCCGCCCTTCCCGGTGGAGGCGGACTCCAAGACGAAAGAAGAAATTCGTTTGAAATACCGCTATCTGGATCTGAGAAGACCGGATATTCAGGAAAAGCTGATGCTTAGAAGCAAGATTGTTTCCGAGATGCGTTCCTTTATGGCGAAAGAAGGCTTTCTGGAGATCGAGACGCCGATTCTGTGCAAGTCCACGCCGGAGGGCGCAAGGGATTATCTGGTGCCAAGCCGCGTGCATCCGGGGCACTTTTACGCGCTGCCCCAGTCGCCCCAGCTTTACAAGCAGCTTTTGATGTGCTCAGGGTACGATCGGTATTTCCAGATCGCCAAGTGTTTCCGCGACGAGGATCTGCGCGCGGACAGGCAGCCGGAATTTACGCAGGCGGATATGGAGCTGTCCTTTGTGGATGTGGACGATGTGCTGGAAGTGAATGAGCGGCTGATCCGGCATATCTGCAAGGAGGCGATCGGGCTTGACGTGCAGCTTCCCCTGCCGCGCATGACATGGCAGGAGGCGATGGACCGGTTTGGCTCCGACAAGCCGGACACCCGTTTCGGAATGGAACTGACAGATGTGTCGGATGTTGTTGCGGGATGCGGTTTCGGCGTGTTTACTTCCGCGCTGGAAAACGGCGGTTCGGTTCGCGGCTTAAATGTGAAGGGACAGGCGGCAATGCCCCGGAAAAAGATTGACGCGCTTGTCGATTTTGCGAAGGGCTACGGCGCGAAGGGGCTGGCATATTTGAGCGTGCAGGAGGACGGCACCTACAAGTCCTCTTTTGCAAAATTTATGACAGAAGAAGAACTGGATAAGCTGGTGCAGGCAATGCAGGGCGAGAAAGGCGATCTGCTTCTCTTTGCGGCAGACAAGAAAAACATCGTCTACAGCGTGCTCGGCGCGCTGCGCGTGGAACTCGGGAAACAGCTCGGTCTGATCGACGAGTCGCAGTTTAACTTCCTCTGGATCGTGGAGTTCCCGCTCCTTGAGTGGAGCGAGGAGGAGAACCGCTTTATGGCGATGCATCATCCTTTCACGATGCCTATGGAGGAGGACTGGCAGTATATCGACTCCGATCCGGGCAGGGTGCGCGCGAAGGCTTACGATATCGTGTTGAACGGGGTGGAGCTTGGCGGCGGTTCCGTCAGAATCCATCAGGACGACATACAGGAGAAAATGTTTGAGGTGCTGGGCTTTACGAAGGAGCAGGCGTGGGAGCAGTTCGGATTTCTTTTAAGCGCCTTCAAGTACGGCGTGCCGCCTCATGCGGGTCTGGCGTACGGTCTTGACCGCATTGTGATGCTTCTGACCCATACGGACAGCATACGCGAGGTGATCGCGTTCCCTAAGATCAAGGACGCGTCCTGTCTGATGACGGAGGCGCCGGGAACGGTGGACGAGAAGCAGCTTGCGGAGCTGCAGATCGCGGTGGCGCCGGAGACGTCTGGCGATGCAGAGTAAGATGCCGGATTCTTATAAAAAGTTGTTTGCGGGTGGAAAATCTGTGCCGGGACGTTACAGATTTATCTGATTGCAGTGTAGAGTGGAGTATGCCTGTGGGGAAGCCGGGAAACATGCTTCGGAAAAGAGGAAAATATGGCGGGACAAAAAGTAGATAACAGTGCGCTGGAAGCGGCAATAGAAACATTTCGTTCGGACAAAGAGAGAGACAGCTACGTGAAGGTGATGGAGCTTTTGGAGAAATCCATTGTGATCGTGCCGGCAATTCCGCCAAAGGATATGGACCCGGCGCTCATGGAACAGTTGAAAGAGGGAAAGCCGGTGCAGTTTTCCAAAGATACGAAAATTGTACCCTGTCTGCTGCGCAAGGAGACGGGGGAACAGGCGCTTCCCATCTTTACTTCGCCGGAGCAGATTCCGGAGGACAAGAAGAGTCCCATGGTGATAGCAATGCCTTTTATGGGTGTGATCTCTATGGTTTCGGCGAATCAGGATAAGGTGTCGGAGGTCGTTGTCAATCCCTTTACGGGTATGATGGTGCTGAACAAGTCGATTTTGGAGATAGCTGAGAAGCGCAGAAAAGCGGTCGGTCAGATGAAGACCGTGCAGCTGACGCCGGAGCAGTTTCAGGATTTTGCCCATAACAGGGTATCGCTGTTCCTTCTGCCGAAGTTCCTTTTCGAGCAGAAAGAGGAGGGGCTTAAGCGTCTGCAGCAGGAGGAAGGAGCGCTTCTTCTGCAATTTTACGACGAGGTCTATCCGAAGGGGAAGAAGAGCGGCTGCCGGGCAGAGGATTTCTCACTGATGACGCTGAACCTCACGGACACGATACAGCTCACCCGTCTGGACCTGCCCGACGAGACGAACAAAAAGGGGCTGTGCTATCGGGTTTACGCGGTCTTTAAGCGCGACACGGAAGAGGTGCTGTATTACACGATGGAAAAGACGCAGGACGGCAATGTGATCGCCAAGGTGACGCAGGACGGCAAGCATGAAGTTCTGGAGCCTGCGCCGGAAAACGGGGCGGAGATCGAGGCGATCATGGGGCTTGTACAGCCCGGTTGAGGAGAACAGAAAGGAAAGCAGTATGACAGACACGGTTATCTTCGATTTGGACGGGACGCTTCTCGACACGCTGGAGGATTTGACGGACAGCGTCAATCACGCCATGGAAACCTTCGGCTTTCCTGTGCACACGATTGACGAGGTGCGCACCTTTGTGGGGAACGGCGCGCCGAAGCTCTTGGAGCGCAGCATACCGCAGGGGTTGGAAAATCCCGACTATGAGGCGGCGCTGGCGGCTTTCAAAGCGCATTATGCCGAGCACTGCGAGGACAAGACAAAACCTTATGAAGGCGTGCTGAAGGTGCTCTCTGAGTTAAAGGCTCAGGGATATCATCTCGCGGTCGTCTCCAACAAATTTGACGGCGCGGTCAAGAAACTCTGCAAAAAGTATTTTGGGGAATTTATTCCGGTGTCAATCGGGGAGAGCGCGGAAGTGAAGAGAAAACCTGCGCCCGATACGGTGTACCGGGCGCTTCGTGAACTCGAGAGCGATGCTTCCCGCGCGGTCTACGTGGGAGACTCCGAAGTGGATATCCAGACGGCGAAAAACGCGTCGCTGCCTTGTATCAGCGTTACATGGGGTTTTCGCACCGAAGAAAAGCTCCGGAGCGAGGGCGCGAAAGAAGAGATGATGATCAAGACTCCTCAGGCGCTTGTTCCCCTTCTGGCTCGTCTTCGGGCGGAAGGGTAATTAATACTTTTACGATGTGGTTGTCCTGAATACCGCAGGCGCGCAGGGTGATGCCGTTCTCTAATGCGATGGTTTCCTGATCCTGCGGCAGCCGGTCAAGCTTTTCGATCATCAGACCACCGATGGAATCGTAGTCTTCGGATTCCAGAGAGATGTTCAGGGCGTCGTTTATGTCGTTCAGCTTCATGCCGCCCTCGACAAGATACTGTCCCTCCTCTGTCTCCTGAATCAGCTCTTCCTCGTCCGCGTCGTACTCGTCGCGGATCTCGCCGACCAGTTCTTCGATGATATCTTCCATGGTGATCATGCCTACCGTCGCGCCGTACTCGCTCAAGACGAAGGCGATGCTGCTGGATTTTTCCCGGATTTCCATCAGCAGATCCGACACGTTCTTATACTCATAAGTGTAGTAAGCCTCGCGTAAAATCTTCTTGAGGCTGAATTTTTCTTTGTCTTTCACCAGAATAAAATCTTTGATATTGACAATGCCGATAATATGGTCGGGGTCCCCGTCATAGACCGGCAGGCGCGTAAACATGCAGGACTGGAATGTGGAGAGCAGTTCCTGATAGGTGGCGCTTAAAGGGACCGTGGTCATCTGGATGCGGGGAATCATAATATCCTTGGCGACGGTGTCGCCGAAATCGAACACGTTGTAGATGAGCGCCCGCTCCTCCGATTCGATGGCGCCGCCCTCGTGGCTGACGTCCACATAAGTTTTCAGTTCTTTCTCAGTGATGCTGAAATTGTTTCCCTCGGAGCTGATATGTAACAGCCGGAGAATCCAGTTGGAGAGCATATCCACCAAAAAGATTACCGGGGTAAGTATTGTCATCAGCAGCCGGATAATGGGGGCGAACAGGAGCGCGATCGGCTCGGCGCGCTGCATCGCCCATGTCTTGGGGATGATCTCGCCAAACATC
Organism: uncultured Lachnospiraceae bacterium; assembly: GCA_910588955.1. Lineage (GTDB taxonomy): Bacteria > Bacillota > Clostridia > Lachnospirales > Lachnospiraceae > UBA3282. Next base: position 30,631 of record CAJURQ010000017.1, on the reverse strand, counting down.
AGAATCACGAAGGTCAGAACGCCAGTGGCGATTCCAACAGCCTTATTGCCCCAGAGACTGATAGTAAAGGTGGTCATCAGGGAGGAGGCGGACAGATTGACAATGTTGTTGCCAATCAGAATGGCGCTCAGCATTTTGCCATACTGCTCCAGAATGGCGAGCACCCGGATGGCGCCTTTATTGTCCTCCTCTGCTAAGGTGCGCAGACGCACCCGGTTAACGGTTGAAAAAGCGGTCTCGGCTGAGGAGAAAAACGCTGATAGAAATACGAGCACACCCAGCGAGACGAGTTGTATGACACCTGTGGTATCCAATAATTTTCACTCCTTGTTTACTTATTTTATAGATTTCGTTCCTTACTAATCACAAATATTATTATAAGATGAAGAATGTGTCAAGTTTTTATGGGCGGGGGAATACATATTTAGAAGAGGGTGCGGTTCGGACAAAAGCCGATATTTTGACTAAAAGGCATGGGACGAGGACTGCGCGGGACAGAAATAAGAACAGGGGGTAGTCATGGGAAAAAAGGATTTATATATGGAAAAAGCGGTCTTTATCATCAAGTGTATGCTGGGCGCGTACATACTGACGGCGGGGCTTTTGCTGCTGCTGGCGTTTATGCTGTACCGCTTCGGTCTGTCCGAGAAGGTGGTGTCGCTCTGCATCATTGCAGTCTATATCATCGTCACTTTTCTGGCGGGGCTGCTTGCGGGGAAGAAGGAGAAACACAGGAAATTCCTGTGGGGGCTTATCATGGGCGCGCTGTATTTCGGCATTCTTGTAGTCGTGTCTCTGGCGGTAAACAAGGGTGTGGAAGATATCGCCGGAAACATGATGACGGTCTTTTTCCTCTGCGCCGGCAGCGGTATGCTGGGCGGGATGGTCGCGAAATGAGACTGGACGGACAGAAAGTTTTATGCTATACTGTCTAAAGTTATGAGCAAGTCTATACATAAGGAGGACATACCGATGAAGCATATTAAGACGTTATCTACCAGAGATCTGAAGGAGTCCATGAAGAAGGGCGGCTGCGGCGAGTGCCAGACTTCCTGCCAGTCTGCATGCAAGACTTCATGTACCGTAGGGAACCAGAGCTGCGAGAAGGCAAGATAGGATTTTCGGCGGCATTCCGTTTTTTACAAGAAAATGGTTAGGAAAAGGATCAGGCTCGGCATGCGGCGCATGACGGGCTTCCTTGTGTGTATAAAAAAAGTCAGGAGAAAAATTGTGATACATCAGTATATAAGCAACGGTTATCATATTGTGATGGATGTCAACAGCGGCAGCGTCCATGTGATGGACAAGACCGCGTACAATACGGTTCCTATTGTGGAGCGGCTGCTGGGTCAGGGAACAGAAGAGCGGGAAGAAATCGCCCGCGCGGTGGCGCAGGAGTTGTCTGTGGAGCCTTCCGAGGCGGAGGAGACGGTTGAGGAGATCCTGTATTTAAAAGAGCAGGGACAGCTTTTTACGGAAGATATTTACGAGAAGTACATAGACGCTTTCAAAAACCGGGAGACGGTGGTAAAAGCGCTCTGCCTGCATATTGCCCACGACTGCAATCTGGCATGTAAGTACTGCTTTGCGGGGGAGGGCGAATACCACGGCAGGAGGGCTCTTATGAGTCTGGAGGTGGGAAAGAAGGCGCTTGACTTTCTCGTGGCGAACTCGGGCAGCAGGGTGAATCTGGAAGTGGACTTTTTCGGCGGTGAGCCGCTTATGAACTGGCAGGTTGTGAAGGAACTGGTGGCATACGGCAGGTCGCTGGAGGAGCCGCATCATAAGAAGTTCCGCTTTACGCTGACGACCAACGGCGTGCTGCTTGATAGTGAGATTCTGGAATTTGCGAACAGGGAAATGTCAAATCTTGTTTTAAGCATTGACGGCAGAAAGGAAATCCACGACCTGATGAGACCCCATCGGGGCGGGCAGGGAAGCTATGATGAGATCCTTCCGAAATATAAGCGTGCCGCCGAGAGCAGAGACCAGATGAATTACTATGTGCGGGGCACATACACCCACAATAATACGGACTTTTCCGAGGACGTGATTCATCTCGCCGACGAGGGTTTTGAGCAGATCTCCGTGGAGCCTGTGGTGGCGGACAAAAAGGAGGATTATGCGCTCCGCATGGAGGATGTGCCGAAACTTCTTTCCGAATACGATAAACTGGCTCTGGAATATATTCGCAGAAAAAAAGAAGGAAAGGGTTTTCAATTCTTTCATTTTATGATAGATTTAGAAGGTGGTCCATGCGTGGCGAAGAGATTGTCGGGCTGTGGATCGGGTACGGAGTATCTTGCGGTGACACCGTGGGGAGACCTTTACCCCTGTCATCAGTTTGTGGGGCAGGAGGAGTTCCTTATGGGAAATGTGGATCAGGGAATCGTCCGCGGGGATATTCGGGATAAGTTTAAAGCATGCAATGTCTATGCCAAAAAAGAGTGCAGGGATTGCTTTGCGAAATTTTATTGCAGCGGCGGCTGCGCGGCGAACGCTTACCATGAGAGCGGCGATGTGAACGGTTCTTACGAGCTGGGGTGCGAACTGCAGCGGAAACGTGTCGAGTGTGCGATTATGATAAAAGCGGCGCTTGCCGATGAGGAAAAGGAGAGTTAGTCATGAAAAAGAGCAGAGCGGTTGTCAGTCTGATCGTCTATGTGCTGATTTTGGGACTGCTGGGATACACGGCAGTTTTCGGCGTCGGTTCGGACAAGTCGGGCGCGGCGGAGAGCGTTAAGCTGGGACTGGATCTGGCGGGCGGCGTCAGTATCACTTATCAGGTAGTGGGAGATGAAGACCCAAGCGCGGAGGACATGAGCGATACCATCTACAAGCTGCAGCAGCGTGTGGACGGTTACAGCACTGAGGCGCAGGTGTATCAGGAGGGAACCGATCGAATCAATATCGAGATTCCCGGCGTTACCGACGCCAACGCGATTCTGGAGGAGCTGGGCAAGCCCGGAAGCCTCTACTTTATCGCACAGACGGACAGCGAGGGCAACAATAACTATGAAGCGGGATACGGCATCGATGCCGAGGGTAATCTGATTCCGCAGTACCAGTTGAACAAGACGATTGAGGAACTGCAGGCGGAGGGGTCTATCGTCCTCACCGGAACGGAAGTGGAGAGCGCGCAGGCGAGAGCCCAGCAGGACTCCATGGGCAATCTGGAAAATGTAGTTTCCCTTTCCTTTAATGAAAAGGGTAAGCAGGCGTTCGCGGAGGCGACCACCAGGGCTTACGAGAACGGTGAGACCATCGCCATCTACTACGACGAGGAATTTGTGAGCGTGCCCAACGTCATCTCGGCGATCACCGACGGCAACGCGGTTATCACGGGACAGAGCACGGCGGCGGAGGCGGAGCAGCTTGCGTCCACCATCCGTATCGGCGGACTGAAACTGGAACTGGAAGAGCTGCGTTCTAACGTGGTGGGCGCACAGCTCGGTTCGGCGGCAATCCAGACCAGTCTGATTGCGGCGGCAGTCGGCTTCGCGCTGGTAGTTATCTTCATGATTGCGGTATATTATTTTATGGGTTTTGCGGCGTCACTGGCGCTCTGCCTGTACACGGAGCTTCTGGTCATTTTGATGTACGCCTTTGAGGTGACATTAACCCTGCCCGGTATCGCGGGTATTATCCTGACCGTTGGTATGGCGGTGGATGCGAACGTGATTATCTTTGCCCGTATCCGCGAGGAGATCGCGGCAGGCAAGGGTGTGCAGAATGCGATTAAGATCGGTTTCCAGAAGGCGTTGTCCGCGATTCTGGATGGCAATATCACCACCCTCATTGCAGGTCTGGTGCTCTACTTTATGGGAAGCGGCACGATCAAGGGCTTCTCCATCACATTGATGCTTGGTATCATCCTTTCCATGTTCACGGCGCTTGTGGTGACAAAGTTCCTTGTGAACATCTTCTATGCGCTGGGGATCCAGAGCGAGAAGGCATACGGCGTGGCGAAGGAGAGAAGGACCATCAACTTCCTCTCCAAAAGATATGTGTTCTTCGGCATTTCCATCGCCGCGATTCTTGCGGGATTTGTCGCTATGGGCATCAATAAGTCGAGCATCGGCATGACCATGAATTACAGTCTGGATTTTGTGGGCGGCACTTCCACAACCATGACGCTGAACGAGGATATGAGCATCGAGGAGATCGACGCGCAGATCGTTCCCTACATCGAGGAGATCACAGGGGACGGCAACGTGATGAGCACCAAGGTGGCAGGTTCCAACGATATTATCATTAAGACCAGAACTTTGAACGTGCAGGAGAGAGAGGCATTTAACGAAGTGATGGTGAATAACTTCGGTGTGGATGAGAACAGTATCACGGCGGAGACCATCAGCGCAACGATCAGCTCCGAGATGCAGTCCGGCGCGATCAAGGCGATTCTGGTGTCCACGGTGCTGATGCTTCTGTATATCTGGTTCCGCTTTAAGGACATCCGCTTCGGCGCAAGTTCCGTGATCGCGCTGCTGCACGATGTGCTTGTGGTGCTGGCGTTCTACGCGATTGTGCGGGTGTCCGTGGGCAATACCTTTATCGCGTGTATGCTGACGATTGTCGGTTATTCCATCAACGCTACCATTGTTATTTTCGACCGTGTGCGTGAGAACCTGCGTGAGATGCGGAGTAAGGAAGGTCTGGAGGAGATGGTCAACAGAAGTATCAACCAGACGCTCACGAGAAGTATCTTTACTTCCCTGACAACGTTCTTCATGGTGGCGGCTCTGGAAGTGTTCGGCGTTTCTTCCATCCGGGAGTTCGCGCTGCCTCTGATGGCGGGTATCATCTGCGGTACCTACTCATCCATCTGTCTGACGGGTGCGCTCTGGTTCGTGTTCCGCACGAAGTTTGTGAAGGCGAAGAAATAGAGTCCGTTCAGCACGCGCCCATTCGCAAAATCGCATCTTCGATGCTTTCCTTTTGCGAATAAGCGGGCGCTCCCTCAGACCAGCATCTGTCTGCCAAACTCATGCAAGCATGATTTGTCTTACAGATTCGGTCTGGCTGAACTGTTGGAATAAATTACCCTCCGAAAATGTTACAATGGGTTGTGGCTTTTCGGAGGGTGTTTCTTTATGGAATATAGAAAGGTACAGCAGGATTTTATGGCGAAATGGATGGTGTCCGCAAAGAAAGCGGATTTTAACGGGATAGCGGCGAAATTTCAGATCGACCCGGTGATCGCCAGAATCATACGAAACAGGGATGTGGTGGGTGATGAGGCAGTCGAAAAATTCCTTCACGGCACGACGACGGATCTCTATGATCCCGCTCTTTTAAAGGACGCGGATAAGGCGGCGGGCATTTTGTGTGAGAAGACGAGGGAGCAGAAAAAGATCCGGGTGATCGGGGATTACGATATCGACGGTGTGTGCTCTTCCTACATACTGGCGGCTTGTCTGGAGAAGTGCGGCGCGGCGGTGTCCGTGGTGATCCCTCACAGGATACGGGACGGCTACGGGCTGAATGAGAAGCTGATTGAGGAGGCGGGGGAGGACGGCGTGGACACGATTCTCACCTGTGACAACGGTATTGCGGCGTTCCCGCAGATCGCTTTTGCGAAGGAGCTAGGCATGACGGTGATCGTGACAGACCACCACGAAGTGCCCTACGAGGTGCGGGAGGACGAAAGCCGTCAGGAGATACTGCCCCCGGCGGACGCGGTGGTGGACCCGAAGCAGAGCGGCTGTCCTTACCCCTATAAGGGCATTTGCGGCGCGGTTGTTGCATATAAACTGATGGAGCTGTATCTGGAAGAGATGGCGGCGGATGGCGCGCTGCCCGCGAAAGAGAGGGAAAACCTTCTGCGGGAGCTTCTGGCTTTCGCGGGCTTTGCCACGGTGGGGGATGTGATGGAGCTGACCGATGAGAACCGCATTCTCGTCAGGTACGGTCTGCGTCAGATTGAGCAGTCCGCGAATCCGGGGCTGCGCGCGCTGCTCACGGTGAATGAGCTGACGGAGAAAAAACTGACAGGGTATCATGTGGGCTTCATTCTCGGTCCCTGCCTGAATGCCACGGGGCGGCTGGATACGGCGGCGAGGGCGCTCGCCATGTTTCGGACGGAGGAACAGGCGGAGGCTGTCACCATTGCCGGGGAGTTGAAGGCGTTAAACGACAGCCGGAAGGAAATGACGCTGCTCGGGACGGCGCAGGCGATGGAGCAGATCGAGAACACTGCGCTTAAAGAGGATAGGGTGCTGGTGGTATTTCTGCCGGACTGCCACGAGAGTCTGGCGGGGATTATCGCCGGACGGATCAGGGAACGGTACCACAAGCCGGTCTTTGTCCTGACCCGCGGCGAGGAGGGCGTGAAGGGCTCTGGGCGTTCCATAGAGGCTTACCACATGTACGACAAGATGAGCGAGTGCAAGGAACTGTACACGAAGTACGGCGGGCATAAGATGGCGGCGGGGGTATCCATGCCGGAGGAGAACGTGGAGCCGTTTCGCGCGTTTTTGAACGCCCACAGTGGTCTGAGCGAGGAAGATCTCGTGGAGGTCATACATATCGACGTGCCCATGCCCATGTCCTACGTGACGCCTGAGTTGGTCAGACAGCTTTCTCTGCTGGAGCCCTTCGGCAACGGCAATCCCAAGCCGGTCTTCGCCCAGAAAAACGTGCGGGTATGCCGGGGGCGGATTCTGGGGAAAAATAAAAATGTGGGGAAATACCGGGTGGCGGACGAAAACGGGCGGGAGTACGATATGATGTACTTCGGCGATCTGGAACAGTGGCACGCATTTCTGTCAGCCCATTTCGGGCAGGAGGAGACGGAACGGCTCTACGCCGGGGGCAGCGGACGGATCGTCATCAGTGTGATCTACTATCCGGATATTAACGTGTATCGAGGCAGGGAGGAACTGCAGATGGTGATGCAGGACTACAGTGTATAACAGATAATTGCAAAACTCGTCTTAACACGGTAACGATTGTGCAAATGACATTACCATAAGCAGACCCTTGGAAAACGTTGGTACTTAGCGAGGTTCTTTCGAGCTTAGTACCGTTACGTTTGGAACGGAGCGCGAGCGAGTCTGCGTTGGTTATGTCATTTGTGCAATCTCAATGAACATAAATGAGTTTTGCAATTATCTGTCAGATGCGTCGCAGGGCACGAAAAAGCCCGGACATTCCGGGCTTTTTCGCAGTTTTCTTATGAGGGGGAGATAGTGAATTCATCAACTATCTTGATATCTATCATAAAGTGTAATTGTGTCCAAAATGTGTTTAGTTTGTGAAGGAAAAATAAAAAAACATTAAGAAACATTAAAGACAGACAAAAATTGCAAAAATGCGGTTTTCGTGCTATCTTACTATATAAATAAATATAAGAATTATATAGAGGAAAAGATTTTAACGAGGTGAGTTATGGCAGCTTTAAGTGAATTGTTGAGGGATGTATCCTACGAGTGCATATGTGGTACGCCGGAACGAGAGATAACGGATGTTATTTACGATTCCAGAAAGGTAATCGAGGGCTGTCTGTTCGTCTGCATACCGGGGGCGAAGGCGGACGGTCACAAATTTGCGGCGGACGCGGTGCGCGCCGGAGCGGCGGCACTGCTTGTGGAGCACGAGGTGGAACTGCCGGAGGGAGCGGAAGTGACGGTGCTTCGGGTGGTGGACGTCCGCTACGCGTTTGCCTTTATCTCGGCGGCATATTTCGGACACCCGGCGGAAAAGCTGAAGATCATAGGAATTACGGGTACGAAGGGAAAGACGACGACCACTTATCTTGTGAAATCCATTCTGGAGCAGGCGGGCAGGAAGGTCGGGCTGATCGGCACCATAGAAATCATTATTGGGGAGACGCACATTCACGCGGAGAACACCACGCCCCAGTCTTATCTGGTGCAGAAATACTTCCGGATGATGGCGGACGCCGGGTGCGACACGGTGGTGATGGAAGTTTCCTCGCAGGGGCTGATGCTGCACAGGACGCAGGGCTTCGTCTTTGATTTCGGAATATTCACGAATCTGGAGCCGGACCATATCGGGGAAAACGAGCATAAAGATTTTGATGACTATCTCCACTGCAAGAGCCTGCTGTTTCGACAGTGTAAGGTGGGGATTGTGAATGCTGACGACGCGCATTGGCGGGAAGTTACGAAGAACTGCACCTGTAAGCTGGAGACTTATGGGATTGACGCGGAGGCGGATCTCAAGGCGGAGGATATTGCCTTCTTAAACGAGGGCGGCAGCCTCGGTATGCGCTTTACGGTGAAGGGGCTTACCGATCTTCCCGTGCAGATCGCTTCCCCGGGCAGATTTAACGTTTATAACGCGCTCACGGCGATTGCCATATGCAGGCATTTCGGCGTGGACGGAAAGGCGGTACAGAACGCCCTTGCGGCGGCGAAGGTGAAAGGGCGGACAGAGATGGTAAAGGTGTCCGATGACTTTACGCTGATGATTGACTATGCCCACAACGCCATGGCGTTAAAGAGTCTGCTCGAGACGCTTCGCGCTTACAACCCGCACAGACTGGTCTGTCTCTTCGGCTGCGGCGGCAACCGGGCGAAATCCAGACGGTACGAGATGGGTGAGGTCAGCGGGCGTATGGCGGATCTGACCATCATTACCTCGGACAATCCGCGGACGGAGGAGCCGCAGGCGATCATCGACGATATCAAGGTCGGGATAGCGAAGACGGACGGGAAATATGTGGAGATCTGTGACAGGAAGGAAGCCATCGCCTACGCCATCGAGCACGGCGAGCCGGGGGATATTATCGTGCTGGCGGGCAAGGGGCATGAGGACTATCAGGAGATAAACGGTGTGAAATACCCGATGGATGAGAGAGAACTGATTCGGGAGATATTAGAGGAGAGGGCATGACGGAGCGGTATGCGGATGTTATCATAGATATCGCCCATGAGAAGGTGGATCGGGTGTTCCAGTACCGGATTCCGGAGGCGCTTACGGGGACGGTGAAGCCCGGCGTGCAGGTGCGCGTGCCTTTCGGGAACGGCAACAGGGAGCGGACGGGATATGTGGTGGATATTTCCGGGGAGACGGATTATCCTCCGGAGAAGATCAAGGCGGTTATCTCCGTGGACGAGAGGGGTATGACCGTGGAGGGCAGGCAGATCCAAATTGCCTACTGGTTGAAGAGCAATTACGGGGGAACGACCATTGCGGCGTTAAAGACCGTGCTCCCCGTGAAGCAGAAGCAGAAACCGCTTGAGAGGAAGAAGGTGCGGCGGTGCCTGTCCGGGAAGGAAACCGCGCAGGCGGCAGGCGAGTGTGAGAGAAAGCACCAGCGGGCGAAGGCGAGAGTGCTTTCGGCTCTGCAGACGGAGGAGGAACTGCCCTATGAGCTGATCAGACAGAAGCTCCATGTGGCGGCGTCCACCTTGCAGGCATTGGAGAGACAGGGATATCTTCGCATAGAGAAGGAGGCATTTTACCGCAATCCCGTGGAGGAGGCGGACAGAAGCGAGACGCGCCCCGTGCTGAATCCGGCGCAGCGGCATATCATAGAGGAAGTTCTCGCGGATTACCGGGCGGGGCGTCCGGGGGTGCATCTGGTGCACGGCGTCACGGGCAGCGGCAAGACGGAGGTGTATCTCGGCATTATCGAGGAGATGATCGCCATGGGGAAGCAGGCGATAGTGCTGATTCCGGAGATTGCACTGACGTATCAGACGCTGCTTAGGTTTTACAAGAGATTCGGGGACCGGGTGTCGGTCATCAACTCCTCGCTGTCCGCAGGGGAGCGGTACGACCAGATCGAGCGGGCGAAGGCTGGGGAGATTGACGTGATGATCGGACCGCGCTCGGCGCTGTTTACGCCCTTCGCCAATCTGGGGGTTATCGTGGTGGACGAGGAGCACGAGAACAGCTATAAAAGCGAGACGTCGCCCCGGTACCATGCAAGGGAGACGGCGGTGGAAATTGCGTCCCTGTGCGGCGCCAGCGTGGTGCTCGGCTCGGCGACGCCGTCCATGGAGGCATATTACCGCGCCGTCAAGGGAGAATATAAGTTATATGAGATGAAGGAACGTCCCGGAAACAGCGTGCTCCCGACGGTGCATACGATAGATTTGAGGGAAGAGCTGAAACAGGGAAACCGTTCCATATTCAGCCGGAAATTGAAGGAACTGATGGAGAACAGGCTGTCCGCAGGAGAGCAGACGATCCTTTTCTTAAACAGGAGAGGCTACGCGGGCTTCATTTCCTGCCGCTCCTGCGGGCATGTGATGAAATGTCCCCACTGCGACGTGTCCTTGTCGGAGCACAGAAACGGGATGCTTGCCTGCCATTACTGCGGTTACGAAGAGCCAAAACCGGGGAAGTGCCCTTCCTGCGGCTCGCCCTATCTGATGGGTTTCAAGGCGGGGACGGAGCAGGTGGAAGAGGCGATCCACAGGGAGTTTCCGGGGGCAAGGGTGCTTCGCATGGATGCGGACACCACGCGCAGGAAGGACAGCTACGAGCGAATCCTCGCTGCCTTTGCGGAAGAGGAGGCGGATATTCTTGTGGGAACGCAGATGATTGTGAAAGGCCACGATTTTCCCGGCGTGACGCTGGTGGGTGTGCTGGCGGCGGATCTCTCCTTAAACCGAAATGATTACCGGGCGGGGGAGCGCACCTTCCAGCTTCTTACGCAGGCGGCAGGACGCGCGGGCAGGGGAGAGCTGCCGGGCGAGGTGGTGATCCAGACCTACCAGCCGGAGCACTACAGCGTGGTCTACGCGGCAAGGCAGGATTATGAGGGATTTTACGGGGAGGAGATCGCCTACAGGGGGCTTGTGGGCTATCCGCCCGTGGAACATATGCTGGCGGTTCTCATCGTCTCCCGCGTGCAGGAGGACGGAGAGCGGCTGGGGACAGAAATGACCGATATGGTCAAAAGAGAGATGGATGACGCGGCAGGGCTGCGGGTGATCGGACCGGCGCAAAGCTCGATCGGAAAGATAGCCGACCTTTATCGACATTCTTTTTATGTCAGACACGGAGATTACCAAAAACTGGTGGAGGTCAAGGACCGGCTGGAACACTTTTGCAGGGAGAGGGAACTGAAAGGTCAGACGGTGCAGTTTGACTTTGACCCCATGAATACATTTTAGAGAGATAGAAAACAGGAAAGACAGGAGGAAAAGCAGTATGGCAACCAGAAAAGTCAGGGAGATGGGAGACCCGGTTTTGTCAAAGAAGTGTAAGGAGGTGACGGAGATCACACCGCGGCTGCAGGAGCTGATCGACGATATGTTTGAGACGCTGTATGAGGAGAACGGGGTGGGGCTTGCGGCGCCACAAGTAGGTATTTTAAAGCGTATTGTTGTGATTGATACGACCGGTGAAGATCCCCTGCTGCTGATTAACCCGAAAATATTGGAGACAAGCGGGGAGCAGGACGGCTACGAGGGATGTTTGAGCGTCCCGGGCAAGAGCGGCAAAGTGACAAGACCCAATTACGTGAAGGCGATTGCCTACGACGAAAATATGGAGCCCTTTGAGATTGAGGGGACGGAGTTGCTTGCCAGAGCGATCTGCCACGAGGTGGATCATCTGGAGGGGCATCTGTATGTGGAGAAGGTGCACGGACCTCTGGTCAATACGGAAGACTTGAAAGAAGAGGATGAATAAGATTATGAAAATAGTGTTTATGGGGACGCCCGATTTTGCGGTGGGGGCACTTAATGCGGTCATAGAAGCCGGGCATGAGGTGACGGCGGTGGTGACCCAGCCGGATAAGCCGAAGGGCAGGGGCAAGGAAGTGCAGATGACGCCCGTCAAAGAGTGTGCGCTAAAGCACGATATTCCCGTGTTCCAGCCCGTAAAAATCAAGGAGCCGGAGGCGGTGGAGACGCTTCGCACGTATCAGGCGGATATCTTTGTGGTGGCGGCGTTCGGTCAGATTCTCTCGGAGGAGATTCTCTCCATGCCGAAGTACGGCTGTGTGAATATCCATGCGTCGCTTCTGCCAAAATACCGCGGCGCGGGACCGATCCAGTGGGCAATCATCAACGGAGAAAAAATAACGGGCGTTACTATCATGCAGATGGATAAAGGTCTGGATACCGGGGATATGCTGTTAAAGACGGAGGTGGAGATCGCCCCCGACGAGACGGCGGACACTCTGCACGACAAGCTGGCGGCGGCAGGCGCGGGGCTGATTGCGGAGGCGCTTGTGAAGATTGAGGCGGGCGAGGTGACGCCGGTCAGGCAGAACGACGAGGAGTCCTGCTATGCGAAGATGCTAAATAAGTCTATGGGGAAGATCGACTGGCAGATGGAGGCGGAGAAGCTGGATTGTCTGATAAGAGGGCTGATTTCATGGCCGGGCGCTTCCACGGTTTATCGGGGAAAAACTCTGAAAATCTGGCAGGAGGAAGTGGTTTCGGAGGCAGCGGAAAATGCCGCGCCGGGCACGGTTGTCCGGGTGGATAAGGACGCCTTCTACGTGCAGACGGGGAAGGGGCTGCTCAAGATACTGGCGGTGCAGCCGGAGGGAAAAAAGCGCATGGCGGTGAGGGACTTCCTGCTCGGATATCCGGTGAAGCCGGGCGATAAATTTGGGGAATCCTAAGCCTTAAAACAGAAGAATACAGGGAGAATGCCGAAAGGTGTTCTTCGGAATATGGAGGTGGCAGCATGGGATATTACGGTTACGGGATGGGTTATTACTTCGACCCGACTTACTTTCTCGTTCTGATCGGGGCGGTGCTCTGTCTGTGGGCGCAGGCGAGGGTCAGCTCCACTTACAATAAGTTTTCCAGAGTGCAGAGCCGGACGGGCATGACGGGCGCGCAGGCGGCGCAGAGGATTTTGCAGATGTCGGGAATTTACGATGTGCGCATCGAGCATGTGGGCGGCAGCCTTACCGACCATTATGATCCGGCGCACAAGGTGCTTCGTCTCTCGGATTCCGTGTACGGATCGACTTCCGTGGCGGCGATCGGGGTGGCGGCGCACGAGTGTGGTCACGCGGTGCAGCACGATAAGGGCTATGCGCCTTTAAAGATTCGTTCGGCTCTTGTGCCCGCGGCAAATATCGGTTCCAAGGCGGGGATTCCGCTGATTATTCTGGGTGCGATTTTGGGAATGAACCAGACGCTGATTCAGATCGGTATCTGGGTGTTCGCGCTGGCGGTGCTCTTTCAGGTGGTGACCCTGCCTGTGGAGTTCAACGCGTCCGGCAGGGCGCTTGCCATGCTGGGAGATTACGGGATGCTGGATCGGGACGAGACGGCAGGGTGCCGTAAAGTGCTGAAGGCGGCGGCGCTCACCTATGTGGCGGCGGCAGCGTCGGCGATCTTGCAGCTCTTGCGGCTTGTGCTGCTGTTCGGAAACAGAAGTCGGGACGATTAAAGATAGGGGTGCGGAGACATGGCACAGATCAATACACGGGAGATAGTTCTGGATATCCTGCTGGAGCTGTCCGGGCAGACGGAATACAGCAACGTCCTGATCGGAGCGGCGCTCAATAAATACGATTATCTGGACAGCAGGGAGAAGGCATTTATCAAGCGGGTCAGCGAGGGGACCATTGAGCGGCGGATTTATCTGGATTATGTGCTGGATCAATATTCGAAAACACCTGTTATTAAAATGAAGCCGCTGATTCGGGAACTGCTGCGCATGAGCGTGTACCAGCTTTTGTTTATGGAGCATATTCCGGCGTCGGCGGTCTGCAACGAGGCGGTGAAGCTGGCGAAAAGGCGCAGGTTCCAGAACCTGCAGGGATATGTGAACGGCGTGCTCAGAAATATTGCCAGAGGGCGGGAAAACATTGTTCTGCCTGACAGGGAAAAGGATCGGACCGCTTACTTGTCCGTGCGCTACTCCATGCCGACATGGCTTGTGGCACATTTTTCGGCGTGCTACGGTGAGGAGGCGTGCGAGAAGATTCTGCAGGCATATCTGGAGCGGGGCGCGGTGAGCGTCCGTCTGGACGAGCGGCTTTCGGAGAGAGAGCGGGAAGAACTGTCTGCCGTATGGGAAAAAGAGGGCGTTAAGGTGCAGAGGCACCCTTATCTGCCCTATGCGTTCAGACTGCAGGGTTTGTCCGGCGTCCATAGTCTCGCCGGTTACCGGGAGGGGCGGTTTTCCGTGCAGGATGTCAGTTCCATGCTCGTTGTGGAGGCGGCGGGTATCCGCCCCGGCGATACGGTGATAGACGTCTGTGCGGCGCCCGGCGGCAAGGCGCTCCACGCGGCGGCGAAGTTAAACGGCACGGGCGAGGTCATTGCCTGCGACGTGAGCCGCTATAAGACGGATAAGATCGAGGAGAATCTGGCACGGCTGGGCATGGGCAACGTGTCCGTCCGCGTGCAGGATGCGAGGGTGAGGGACGATTCCCTTGTGGAAAAGGCGGACGTTCTGCTGGCGGATGTGCCCTGTTCGGGGCTTGGCGTGATCGGTCACAAGCAGGATATCAAGTACCGGGTGACCAGAGAATCCCTGACGGAGATTCAGACCTTGCAGAGAGAAATAATAACAAATGTTATTGATTATATAAAGCCCGGGGGTACGCTGATGTACAGCACCTGTACCATGAATCCCGGGGAGAATGAGGAGATGGCAGCGTGGATCTGTGAGACCTTCGGGCTGGAGCCGGTGGACATGAAAGACAGACTGCCCGCCGTGCTTGCCGGGGAGGGAAAACAGGGGATGCTGCAGCTGTTGCCGGGTGTCCACGAGACGGACGGCTTCTTTCTGGCAAAACTGCGGAAGAAGTAAAGTTGGGTTTAAGAGAAAGTGTAGGCGGGTCTAAGAGAAGGAACAGCGAGAACGAGCAAATGATGGAGAAGAAGGATATCAAGTCCCTCACGCTTGAGGAATTGAAAGCGGAGATGGCGGCACTCGGGGAAAAGCCTTTCCGGGCGGCGCAGCTTTACGAGTGGATGCACAGGAAACTGGCGCGTGGTTACGAAGAAATGAGCAACATTCCCGCGGCTATGAAAGCGAAATGTGGGGAAAGCTATCGGTATACGGCGCTGCATGTGGCGGCAGTGCAGGAGTCCGCCATAGACGGCACGAAAAAATATCTGTTCGCGCTCGCCGACGGCAATATGGTGGAAAGTGTGTGGATGCGCTATAAACACGGCAATTCGGTCTGTATTTCTTCTCAGGTGGGATGCCGCATGGGATGCCGCTTCTGCGCCTCTACGCTGGACGGACTTGTGAGGAATCTGACTCCTTCGGAGATGCTTGACCAGATCTATGCGATCACCTTAGAGACGGGGGAGCGGGTTTCTAATGTGGTAGTGATGGGGAGCGGGGAGCCTCTGGACAATTACGAGAACCTCCTGCGGTTTATCACGCTGCTTACGGACGAGGACGGGCTGCACATCAGCCAGCGGAACGTGACCGTCTCCACCTGCGGAATTGTGCCTGTAATGCGTGAACTGGCTGGAGAGAAGCTGCAGATTACGTTGGCATTGTCCCTGCATGCGGCGACGGATGAAAAGCGGCGGGAGCTGATGCCCATCGCCAACCGGTTTACGCTTGCGGAGCTGATGGACTGCTGCGCTTACTATTTCGAGCAGACCGGGCGGCGGATCACTTTTGAGTACAGTCTTGTGCGGGATGTAAACGATACGAGGAAGGATGCGGAGACGCTGGCGGCACTGATCCGGGGACTAAACTGTCACGTCAATCTGATTCCCGTCAATCCCGTCAGGGAAAGGGCTTACGTGCAGTCCGAGAGGCAGGCGGTGGAAGCTTTCGCCGCGCTCCTTGCGAAAAAAGGGATTAACGCCACCGTCCGCAGGGAGATGGGACGGGATATCGACGGCGCCTGCGGACAGCTCAGGCGGCGGTTTTTGGCGGAAACGGGAGAGGGCTGACTGTGGGATGCATATTTAATTTGCTTGCTCTTTTGCAGGGAATATGCTAACATGGGTAATTGGTAAAATGTGCAAATCACTAAAAACGGAGGAATATGCCGTGCTTAAGTCTTATGCGCTGACAGATATCGGGCGAAGAAGACAATTAAATCAGGATTATATTTATTGCAGCGAGACGCCTGTCGGAAATCTGCCGAACCTTTTTATTGTAGCGGACGGCATGGGCGGTCATAAGGCGGGGGATTATGCCTCCGACTTGGCTGTAGAGACGGTGATAGAGGAGGCGGAGGCGTCTTTCGAGAAGAACCCGGAGAAGATACTGGATTATGCCATCTCTAAGGCAAACGGGATTCTGCGCAAACGCGCCAGTGAGGACTTTGCCTTGAGCGGCATGGGAACGACGCTCGTCGCGGCGACCTGTATCGGCAGGTTTCTGGAAGTGGCGAACGTGGGAGACAGCAGGCTTTACGTGATCGGCGAGGAGATCGTGCAGATCACGGAGGATCACTCTCTGGTGGAGGAGATGGTCCGGATGGGCGGAATCGGCAGGGAAGAGGCGAGAAACCACCCGGATAAGAACATCATTACCCGCGCGGTGGGTGCAAGAGATGAGGTTGAGGTTGATTTTTTCAATCTGGAATTACAGACAGGAGATATGGTTTTACTTTGTTCGGATGGTTTGACTAACATGGTGGATGACGAGACGATATGCCGGATTTTGAAAAACGGCAAAAGCCTCAGGGACAGGGTAGAAGAACTGGTAGAGACCGCCAACGAAAACGGCGGCAGGGACAATATATCGGTGATCGTTATCGAACCGTTAGCAGACGAGGTAGAACATGATTAAGATAGGAATGATGATCGCCGACCGGTATGAGATTCTGGAAAAGATCGGTACCGGCGGCATGTCAGATGTATATAAGGCGAAAGACCATAAGCTGAACCGCTTTGTGGCGGTCAAGGTCTTAAAACAGGAATTCAGCGAAAACGCCAATTTTGTGTCCAAGTTCCGCATCGAGGCACAGGCTGCGGCGGGTCTTATGCACCCCAATATCGTCAATGTCTATGATGTGGGCGAGGAGGGTGAGAATCACTATATCGTCATGGAGCTGGTGGAGGGAATCACCCTCAAGAAGTATATTGAGAAGAAGGCGAGGCTTTCCGTCAAAGAGGCGGTGAGCATTGCGATTCAGGTTTCCATGGGAATCGAGGCGGCGCACAACAACCACATTATTCATAGAGATATTAAGCCGCAGAATATCATTATTTCCAAAGAAGGCAAAGTGAAGGTGACGGATTTCGGTATCGCCAAGGCGGCAACCAGCAACACGATCACTTCAAACGTGATGGGGAGTGTGCACTATACTTCGCCGGAGCAGGCGAGAGGCGGCTACAGCGACGAGAAGAGCGATATCTATTCGCTGGGCGTTACCATGTTCGAGATGCTTACGGGCAGAGTGCCCTTTAACGGGGAGACAACCGTAGCGATAGCAATCAAGCATATTCAGGAAGAGTTCCCTTCACCGAGGGAATATGTGCCGGAGATACCGGTCTGTGTGGAGCAGATCGTCTTTAAGTGCTGCCAGAAAAGCCCGGACAGGAGATACCAGTCCATGTCTGAGCTGATTGTGGATTTAAAGCAGTCGCTGATCAGCCCGGACGAGGATTTTGTCAAGGTGGCGGATCCTGATGAGGAGGCTTCCACCCGCATGATCACAGACAGGGATATGGTGCAGATCAAGCGCCAGTCGGATAACCGGGATTCCATGGATGAGGCGATGCGCTTAAAGAAAGACGTCAGAGACAGGGATCATGTGCGTTCCTACGAGGATGAGGATGACGAGGACTGGGACGACGACGAGGAGGACTACGATCCCAAGATGGAGAAGATCACTACCATACTTGCGGTGGTGGCGGCGCTGCTGATCGGCTGTATTCTGATCTTTATCGTGGGTCGGGCGATGGGCGTCTTTACTTTCGGCAAAGAGACAGCGCCGGAGGAGCAGGAACAGGAGACGGAGCAGGTGGAGATGATCCGTGTGGTCGGCATGCACGTGGATGAGGCGAAACGCAAGCTCCTCGAGCTGGAACTCTCGCCGGA
This sequence comes from uncultured Lachnospiraceae bacterium, assembly GCA_910588955.1. Classification (GTDB taxonomy): domain Bacteria; phylum Bacillota; class Clostridia; order Lachnospirales; family Lachnospiraceae; genus UBA3282. The sequence goes on along the minus strand of CAJURQ010000017.1, from coordinate 12,712 downwards.
AATCAAATATGAGGAGAACAGCTCGTACGACGCGGGCACGGTGCTTCGCGCCAGCGTGCAGGACGGGCTGATGATAGATAAGGGGACTACGATTGTGCTCACGGTGGCGGAGGCTGCGGAGGGTGTGGAAGTTCCCGACGCGACAGGGAAATCCCAGACGGAAGGCACGGCGCTTCTGGAAAAAGAAGGCTTCGTGGTAAATGTGGTGGAGAGTTATGACCCGCAGGTGGAGAAGGGGATTGTAATCTCCCAGTCCCCGGAGGCGGGAACGAAAGCGTCGGCGGGATCCAGCATCACTATCCGCGTCAGCCAGGGCGTGGAGGACAATAAAGTCAGGGTGCCCGATGTGGTTGGTATGACGGAGATGGATGCCACGGCAACTTTGGCGGAGAGCGGTCTGCCGGTGGGAAACGTTACCGAGACGCCCCATGAGGACCCGAATCTTGCGGGCATGGTGTGCTACCAGAGTTACTCGGTCGGCTCCTATGTGGAGAAGGGCACGCCTATGGATCTGCGGATCAGTACCGGACCTTCCCAGCTGACTTACAAGTATTCCGAAGGTATTACCGCGCCTACGGAAGATCCATCCTATCAGAGCGGTATGCAGGTGAATGTGACGCTCACGGCAGACGACGGCACACAGCTTTTGAATACGGAGACGACAGCATTCCCTGTGGGAGTCAACTATACGGGAATCAAGTCGGCGACGGGTACCATCCGCTATACCTTTACGGTGCAGACGGAGCCCACCACGATCACCGACCCCGAGACCGGGGAGACGACGACCGAGGGCGGCGGCACGGAGACTAAGACGGTGGAGAGAAAGGTCAATTTTGTAGAAGAATAACGTATGGTTGGCAAGATAATGAAAGGTATCGCCGGGTTCTACTATGTGCATGTGGAGGGGCGCGGCGTCTATGAGTGCAAGGCGAAAGGAATATTCAGAAAAGAGGGAATCAAGCCTCTGGTCGGGGACAACGTCGAGATGGACGTGCTGGACGATGCGGAAATGCTCGGAAATATCCGGGAGATTCTGCCGCGGAAAAGCGCGCTTCTAAGACCGGCGGTGGCAAATGTGGATCAGGCGTTGATTCTCTTTGCGATCGTGAAACCAAATCCGAACTTTAATCTGCTGGACCGCTTTCTGATTCGTATGGAGCAGCAGGAACTTCCCACGATCATCTGTTTTAACAAGGAGGATATCGCCTCCCCGGAGGAGAAGGAGGCGCTTCGCAGGGCGTATGAGACTTGTGGATATCGGGTGTTATTTATAAGCGTTCTGGAAAATAGGGGACTGGAACAGGTGCGGGAGCTGCTGGCGGGAAAGACGACCACCCTTGCCGGACCGAGCGGCGTCGGTAAATCCTCCCTGATTAATCAGCTTTCTCCCGAAACGAAGATGGAGACGGGGGAGATCAGTGAGAAGATCAAGCGGGGCAGGCACACCACCAGACATTCGGAGATTATTGCGCTGGGGGACGGCACTTATATCATGGATACGCCGGGCTTTACATCCCTCGATATGCCGGATATCACGAAGGAGGAGCTTGGCGGGTATTATCCCGAGTTTCGTGCCTACGAGCCGTACTGTAAGTTCCGCGGCTGCGCCCACTTAAGCGAGCCGGACTGTGGCGTGAAAGAAGCTGTGGAGGCAGGCGGGATCAGCCGGGTGCGGTATGAGAATTATACGGTGCTGTATAGGGAGTTGAAGGAGAGCAGGCGGTATTGAAATACAACCGCCTGCTTTTTTGTCCGGGAACTACAGCGTCCCCAGATATCCATGTCAGCGAGGGTATAAAGGCTGGACAGATATACTAATGGCAAAGGAAGGTTTTCACGATGTTGAAGAGAAGAATACTGACCACGGCGGGGGCGCAGGAGAGCGATATTTTACTGTTTGACTAATCTGTTCTTTTATACAGATTATTGCGTTACGGCAGATCTCAGTGAAATATGGACTGTGAGAGACGGGAAACCGGTGGAGGAAAGCGATTTGTTCCAACATGGGCAGGTGGTGTACCGCGGCGACAATGAAAGAGATGAGCTGGAAATCTGGGTGGACGCATACGATATTTTTTGTGAGAAGGAGGATTCCGGCAAGGATGACCTGTGGACCGGGCATAGCTATAAACCGTATTTCTATCATTACGACGCTGTCAGTGACCAGCTGGAACCGTATGCAGGAGAGGAGATTACCCCGGAGGAATTTAAGGAACTCAGTAAAACGAATATCATAGAAGAGATCGAGGCGGAAGGCTATACAGTCGGAAAGATCATCCACTGGGGAAATGATATTGTGACGATTAACTATCATTATGTAGAATTACGGTGCGAGGATGAGTCTCGGGAAACCTATGTCTATGAAAACGTGATCTGGGATAACCGTGCCGGGGATTACTGGCGGAAGGACGAGAGGGGCGTCACTTCGTGGGAGAATGCGGGAGAGTGGGGAAGCTATGGCATACCACGGCGTGGCGCCATTGGATAACAAGTATTGGTTTGATTGGTCAGAACGGTCAGACTGACCAATCGAACCAATCAGACCAAATGCAATTATTAGATGATAAAACGGTATTATTAAAATTGATATAGGAACAGATGAGGGGGTATAAAAATATGGATTGATACAGAGGAAGAAATTTCATGTGAATCTTATTGTAAGGACAAGCGCTTTTTTGTATAATTATAATGTAACAGGAGCAGGATGGATTGTATCCTGTGCTACAGATTTTTTAAAATTGAGGTGATAAAGTGTCAGACGATACAAAACAGATGGAGGAGGCAAAAGCAAAGCGTACCGCAAAAAATAGCGTATTCCTCGATCTTTTTCAAGACAAGAGTTATCTGTTAAAATTGTATCAAACGCTCCACCCGGAGGATACCATGGCGACAGAGGATTCTCTTACGGATGTGACGATCACAAATGTATTGACGGATAATCTGTATAATGATTTAGGCTTTATCGCTAATAATAAGCTGATGATACTTGTGGAAGCACAATCAACGTGGACAGTGAATATTTTAGTAAGGGTTTTGCTGTATCTGGCGCAAAGCTATCACGAATATTTCCAGCGCACTTGCCAAGACTATTATAAAAGCAGGAAAGTAAAAATGCCAAAGCCTGAACTTTATGTGATTTTTACGGGAAACAAAGGGAGGAAACCCGATAAAATATCTCTGGCGAAAGAATTTTTTGAGGGTGCTGATATAGATATTGAGGTAAAAGCAAAGGTTATCTATGAAAGCGATACGGATGACATCATCAACCAGTACATCATTTTTTGTAAAGTTTTTAACGAGCAGACAAAACAACATGGAATGACACAGAAGGCAGTTACAGAAACAATCCGCATATGCAAGGACAGGAATGTTTTAGGGGAATATTTAGCGCAGAGGGAAAAGGAGGTTGTGACGATTATGATGAGTTTGTTTGATGAAGAACAGATCATGAAGTCGTTTATCAGGAGCGAAAGACATGATGAAGCGAGGGAAACAGCGGAAAGGTTGATAAAAAAAGGGAAAATGACACTTGAGGATATTGCGGAATGTGTTCCGTCATTGTCAGTTGATGAACTGAGAGAGCTTGAAGCTGAGGTTATGCAGATGGCATAATCGGCAAAAAAGTTCATATCAACATAACAGCGTAAAAGCGCATGGAACAGTAAATTGTAAACCATGCGTTTTTTTATGCTCAAAATTGCCCCGATTTTTGGAGTCAGAATGTGTATAAAAATATGGATTGATACAGAGGAACAAATACCGAGGAATATCGAGGAATTATTTTAAATGTGTTGTAATTAGGGAAAAATAGTGTATACTAAAGGTAGTAGGTGATGCACAGCCTTGTAAATGAGCGGGTTATAAGTGGGTGATGCACAGCCCATAAATGAGCGAGTTAGCAGGAGGCAGGGACGATTTGAGTCTCTGCCTTTTCTGTCAGATCATACGGCGGCTAAAGTATGCGGTTGTTTGTAAACAAAGGAGTATTATGAAAGACAATTTAAGAATATATGGAGTGAAGGATTCTTACATAAAATATTTGAGCCAGTATCAAGAGCATTTGTTCCTGCATAAAGGAGGTTCATCGGGGCGTAAATATATTGGGGTTGTTTTTGAAATCAATAAATTTTCCTATTTTGCACCGCTATCTTCATTTAAACCTAAACACAAGAAGATGAAGGAAGGCGTGGACTTTATTAAGATAAAGGATTATGCGGTTATCAATATAAATAACATGATACCCGTACCGAAAGGGCAATTAGTAGAAATGAATATCAATGCGGAAAAAGATCAGCATTATAAGTTCCTTTTGCAGGCTGAAAGCCGGGAAATCAATAAACAAAAATGTCGGATCAGAAAAAATGCGGAGATAGTTTATAATCATAAGAAGCGTAATGGAAATTTGACAGCATTGGCAAAAAGAACAAACGATTTTGAAGTGTTGGAGAAACTAAGCAGAGATTTTTTGTAAGTGACCGATTTTATATTTTTTGAAGTTCGGTCTTTTTGAGTTATGTAAACCAAAAGAAACAAAGTATACCACAAAAACGACAATCTATACCAAAGCTATACCTCAAACACATCTTTTCATGTACAATACACTCACTTCAACAAAACAAGAAAAACGATAAATTCCCAAAAAATTTAATTTCAGAAAAATAGGAATAGGAGTTGACAAGAATGTACAGAAAAGATACCCTTACCTTAGCCAAGCCAAGCCAAGCCAAGCCAAGCCAAGCCAAGCCAAGCCAAGCCAAGCCA
>CAJURQ010000017.1:0-7851 GCA_910588955.1 uncultured Lachnospiraceae bacterium | reverse complement strand
GAAGAGGACTCTGGGGAAAATGCCGGGGAGACAGGCGGGGAGGAACCGCCCGCGGAAGATGACGGCGAAGAGGACGCCGGGGAAAATGCCGGTGCGGAGAACGGAAACGGACAGGAAACCCATACGGTCACGCTGCCAGAGTATTATGCGGAGAATGTGATATCTGTACAGATACTGGAAAACACATGGGAGGAAAAGCGGGAAGAAACCGTCACGATCGGCGGCGTCACATGGCAGTCCGCCCCTGCGTATGACGGGGACACGGAAGGAACCTATCTTTTTACCGCCGCTCTGCCGGACGAGTATGCGCCGGCGGAGGGCGTCAGCCTGCCGCGGATTACGGTGACAGTGCGGGCGGAAAGAAGACGGGTCATGGCGGCGAAAGCCGGTGCGCGGGCGGCGATTGTTGGGGGGAGCGAGGGCGCTGGCTGGACGCTTGACACGGATGGAAAGCTGACGTTTTACTCAGATGCAGGTATGTCCGGGTGGATAACGGCTTACACCAACTCGCAATGGTATGATAGGGTAATCAGCCTGGAAGTAAAAAACGGTGTAACACGGTTGGCGGATGGTTGCGTTTCAAATGCTAACAACCTCAAAAGTGTAAAGCTGCCGGAAACATTGGAAGAAATAGGAGCAGCGGCATTTCAGGCATGTAAATCCCTCGCCGGCATAGAGATTCCGGCGTCCGTAACAAAGATAGGTCCTATTGCATTTATGAATTGTAGCAGTCTGGAAAGCGTAAAGATGCTGGGGGCAACACCGCCGGAACTCGTCAAGGGTATGGAAGGATTCGATATAGAGTGGTATTTTATAGGTACAAAATTTTACGGTAAAACGGGTGGTATCTATGTCCCGCTGGGGTCGGCGGAAGCCTATAAGAGTGCGTGGTTTGTGTCTCAGTTTGATGACTATCGGAACAACATCGTGGGAGCGCCCCTTGTCACCTACGACTATGCGACTAACGGCGGCACCTCCGCCACGAAGACTGCCATGTTTGTGGAGCAGAACACGAAGGTGGACTTGACGCCCTCTGCCACGAAGAAGGACTGGGAATTTGTGGGCTGGCATACGGACAAAAATGCCACGACGAAGCTGACTTCCCATACCATTGGTACGGCGAACATTACCCTCTATGCGATTTACGAAAAGAAGCTGACGCTCACCTGCTATTCCGGCAACGGGAGCAGCGAGACGAAAACGGCGGTGGTTTATAATAACGGCACGACGGGGAAGGTCAGTCTGCCGGCGGGAGAGAGTCTGAGCGGGTATGCCTTCGACGGCTATGTCGGGACTGCGGGCGCTTTTTCCGGCGATGTGTATCAGGCGGGCGCGGAGTATACGCTGTCCGCGGATACGAGTCTGTACGGTCTGTACACGAAGACCATCACGGTTTCCTATGATGCCAACGGCGGAAAGGGGAGCGTGGCGGCGCAGACCCTTTCCCGGCACGCGAATGTGTCAAGTACCGTTGCCTACGAGACGGCGCCCACTGTTTCGCTGAGCGGCGGCGCGGCGCTTTCCCGTGACGGCTACAAGTTTAAGGGGTGGTTGAAGGACAGCGGCACGGGAACCAGTGTGACCGCGGCGGGGACTTCCGTCACAGTGGAGAAGGATACCACCTATTACGCGAAGTGGGAGGTGGTCAGCTATAAGATTACCTATCAGTTAAACGGCGGGAAGGTGACCGGCAATCCCGTAGACTACACGGTGGAGAGCGAGGCAATTACCTTAAAGAATCCGACCAGGGAGGGCTATTTCTTCACCGGGTGGAGCGGCACGGGTTTGACGGGAAGCGCCAACACAAAAGTCACCATCGCGAAGGGAAGCACGGGAGACCGCGCTTATACCGCAAACTGGAAAGTGGCGGATTATAAAGTCACCCTGCACGGAAATGGCGGGAGCGGCACGGATCTGACGTCCTATACCGACGGAAAGGGAGCGGCGCTGCCCAAAGACTGGAAGAAGACAGGCTATACCTTTGACGGCTGGTACACCAATGCGGACTGCACCGGGACAAAGGTGACAAGCATTCCCAGCACCGCCACCGGGGAAAAGGAATATTGGGCGAAGTGGAATCCGGTCACTTATACCATTACCTATCACTTAGAAGGCGGAACCGCATCCGGCAATCCGACGAAATATACGATTGAGAGCGAGGCAATCACCTTAAAGAATCCGACGAAAACAGGCTATACCTTTGCGGGGTGGAGCGGCGACGGCTTGACGGGCAGCGAAAACGAAACTGTCACCATCGCGGCGGGGAGCACAGGAAACCGCACCTATACCGCACATTGGATTGCCGCCTATCAGGTCACCCTGCATGGAAACGGCGGAAGCGGCACGAATTTGACGTCCTATACCGAAGGAAGGGGAGCGGCGCTGCCCGGGGACTGGACCAGAAGAGGGTACAGCTTTGGCGGCTGGCATGACAATGCGGACTGCGGCGGAGAAAAAGTAACACAGATTCTCACCACAGATACCGGGGCGAAGGAATACTGGGCGAAATGGATCGACGATATCGCCCCGGTCATCGGCGATCTGCAATACAGCTACGAGCCGGAAAATTTATGGCACTGGCTGATTGGAAAAGACAGTCTGGTGATCACCATGCCGGTCACGGAAGAGGGAAGCGGGGCGGATGAAATCACTTATTCCATGACGCCAGAGGACGGCGAGGCGGAGACCAAAACGGCGGCAATCGAAAACGGTGCGGCTGAGATTACCATAGCGCCCGTGTTCAAGGGAACGATTGCGATTATCTGTACCGACAGAGCGGGAAACACGTCGGCGGGAGTGACCGTGGGGGCGGACCTGAATGCGGACGGCGTTATCATTGAGGACCATGCGCCGGAAATCACGGTACTGGCTGACCGGGGCACGTCCGATACGGAACCGACACAGCCGGACGGGGTGGCGGTGTCCGGGGGATATTATGTCGTTCCGCCCGCGCTGTCTGTGTGCGTAAAGGACGACATGGAACATGCGGTGACAGGGGGACTATCCGTCATTACCTATCAGATTGGGGATGGCGCGGCAAAGACTGTCGCCTTTGACAAGAGCACCTTGCAGGAAGCGGCGCAGGCGGCTTTCACCATCCCTGCGGTAGAGATACCTACGGGCGTCACGGAGATAGCGGTCACCGCCACGGACAACGCGGGAAACAAAACCGTAAAGACATTGACTATAAAAGTCAAAGGACCGGAGGAGAAGCCTGCGGCGGTGATTGCTTACCGGGAAGAAAAATTGACGGACCTTGTGCCGGGCGCTGCCTATCTGATAGACGGAAAGCCTTATACGGCGGATGAAGAAGGCGGCATCCCGATTGCAGAAGGCTGGTTTGGCAGTACCGTCAGTATTATAAAGCAAGGTAACGACATCGAGACAACCGACAGCCCGGAACAGAGTCTGCCCATTCCGGAAAGACCGCCGAAGCCCGCGCCCACAGGCGTAGACGTGGATACGCCGGGCGGGACCGGGGAACTGACTGACCTGACAGCGGGCACAGCCTACGAGGTTTCCGCGGACGGCGGAAAGACATGGACCAGTAAAGCGGCGGACGAAAACGGAGAGATCACAGGGCTTGCGCCCGGCGAATATCTTGTGCGCGTCGAAGCGGGCGTCTCCAGTTTTGCCAGCAAAAGCAGCGACCCTGCAGTTATAGGGGCGTACCAGATGAAGGTGACCTTTGTCGCCAACGGGGAGACTTATCGGGAAGTTTTCGTGGATTATGCCGGGACTTTGACGGATATTCCGCCCGTGCCGCCGAAAAAGGATGCGGGAGAACAGCTCTATGCCGGCGCGTGGTGCATGGACGAACAGGGGACAGTGCCCGCCGTATTTACGGACATTACCGTGGATCTGACCGTATATGCCGTCTATACCAAGGAATTTACCGTTACCTTGCAGACAGGAAAGGGCTATACCCTGTCAGCGGAGACAGGCAGCGAAAGCCCGGTCAGGGAGGGCGGCAGCTTTGTCTTCCGCTTTGCCATGGAAAACGGCTATCAAAAGACGAGGCACTTTGCAGTCAAAGTAAACGGTGTGAAAGTGGAGCTGACGGCGGAGGAGCCTTACACGTATACCATTGCGGACATTCGGGAAAACCAGATAGTGACGGTGGAGGGCGTGGTAAAGAAGCCTGACGACAAGGATAAAGAGCACGACCCGGAGCCGGATATCCCTGTGCCGGAGCCGGAAGACGCCGGTCCGGACCAACCGATACCGTCTGGTAATCTGTCTGTGAAACCCACACCGCCCGCGCCGGGCACGACAAACCCGGTGGAAAAAGAGCCGGCGGGCGGGCAGCCCGGAAGCACACCGGGACAGGAAGCGACGGCGGAGCCGGGAGACAGACCCGGAACCACGCCCAGACCACAGCCTGCCGGGAAACCGTCCGAAACGCAGAAAGAGCAGCGGGAGGCAGCGGGTGCGCAGACGGTTGTGGTATCCGCGGATAACGGAAGACTCGTGCTGTCCGGCGAGCCTGTGGCAACGGGGAATGTGAAAGGCATGACGGACACAAGCACCGTTCTGGCATTAAGAAACGGTGCGGTCATCGTGACGGTAGTCTGTGAAGAACAGGAATGCACGGCAGGCGTGGCGGACAGCATTGCAGTAGCAGACGCGGTATTGACGCCGGAGCAGATACAGCTTGTCGGTGACGGTGAAACCATAGAGATTCGGATTGATGTCAAAGATATTTCCGAAAAAGTGCCTGCGCAGGATAAGGAAGTGATCGAGCGCGGCATGGAAGCGTACCGGGAAGAGGCGCCGGGGCTTGTGCTTGGCATGTACGTGGATATCTCCATGTTTATAAAGATCGGGGCGGGAGACTGGAACGCAGTCACGGCGACAGACGCACCCGTGGAAGTGGTGATCGGCATCCCCGAAAAACTGCTAAGTGACGGCAGGGAGTTTACGATCATCCGCGCCCATAACGGCGAATATGCCTTTATGAACGATCTGGACGGGGCGCCTGACACCATCACCATCAGCACGGAATTGTTCTCCAGCTACGCGATTGCCTATGCGCAGACGGAGGGCGCAGGAGCGGACGGCAAATGCGGACTCTGCCACATCTGCCCGACCTTCCTTGGGATTTGCTGCTTTGTGTGGCTGGCGGTTATCCTGCTTATCATGGCTGCTTTGTTTGTACTCTTGAGGAAGAAGAAAGAGGAAGAGGAGGAATAAGAGGAGCTATGGATTTGGAAAGCTGTAAAGTTCTGATGATAGATGACGATGAGATGATAGCCACGGCTACTTCCGAATATTTCAATATGTTCGGCGTAAAGACTGCCTATGTCACAAGCTATGCCGACGCGGCAGCGTTTCTTGAAACACACGATGTTTCATTGCTCCTGCTTGATATCAATCTTGGCGAGAAATCGGGCTTCGACCTTTGCAGGAAGATACGGGAAAACTATGACCTGCCGATCTTCTTCATAAGTGCCCGGACGAGCGACGACGATGTGCTCATCGCGCTGAACATAGGCGGCGATGATTATATCAAAAAGCCCTATACGTTAAGCGTCCTGCTCGCCAAGGTGAAAGCCGCCGTTTTGAGATACGACAGGACACGGGAAAATACCCACGCTGTCCGGAATTTTCAGCACAATGAGGACGGTCTTGTGAAACTGACAGGGGAAGTGTACCTCAACACAAATATGCACAGGCTCCTTGCAGACGGCAGGGAGATCCCCCTCAAGGCGCTGGAATACAAGCTGCTGTATTATCTTTTTACAAACAGGGGCAGGGTCGTTTCCAAGGACGATCTGCTCAGGGATGTGTGGGAGAATGCCTACATCAACGAGGGCACGATCGCCGTACATATCAGACATCTGCGCGAAAAGATCGAAGCCGATCCCAGAGAACCGCAGCTCATAAAAACCGTATGGGGTGTGGGCTACCTGATGGAAGAGACAGCGCTATGAAAGGATATTACAGATTTATGGCGCTTCTTGTCCTGCTGCTCGCTGTGGGGCTGTCTGTCGTCTGGAAGATCGCAGGCGCAGGTGATGTTTCACAAAATAATGAGGATGCGCTTCTGCTCAATGAGATTGCGCATGAGATGGTTCTATATGATATGCCGCTTGAAAACACAGCTTCAAAACGGGAATATGTCATACTGGACAGAAACGGGAATGTGATTTATGATAACCGTTTTGACCCGTCGGAAGCGGTCACCGTAGAGACGGCAATAAAGCGTCGTTATCCCTATACCTATATCACAGAAAATAACCAGATCACGGGCAGCGTCGTGCTCACAGACAGCAGGAAGCAGTTCCACCGTCTGCGCACAAACATCATCGCTGTTTACTGTGTGTGCGGTTTTCTCCTGATCGGCGCAGCGGCGGCTTTCGGGGCATATATCCGCAAAACGGTCATACGCCCGTTTGCCAAAATGAAAGACTTTGCGTCCTGCGTGGCGGCAGGCGATCTGGACCGGCGTCTTGAGATGGATAGGGGCAATCTGTTCGGCGCTTTTTCGGAGAGTTTTGACATCATGCGGGAGGAGCTGAAAGCGTCCAGAGCGAGAGAGCTTTCTCTGCAGAAAAAAGAGCGGGAGCTTATCGCGTCGCTTTCCCACGACCTGAAAACCCCGGTGACGGGCATTAAGCTCACATCTGAGCTGTTGGCGGCGGTGTTTTCTCAGAATGAGGGACAGGAAATAACCGTCACGGAAGATATGGTCGCGAAAATGAATAACGTCTGCAAAAGAGCCGATGAAATCGCTATGCTTGTTAACGACCTGCTTTCTTCCACCTTGGAGGACTTAGGTGAGTTCAAGGTAAAATGCGCGGACGAAAATGCCGCCGTGATAGCACAGATCGTATCCGGGTACGATGACAGGGGGCTTGTGCGTATGTCCGGGATACCGCAGGTCATTGTGCATATGGACAAGCTGCGTTTGTCACAGGTGATTGGCAATATCCTGTTTAATTCTTACAAATACGCGGGCACGCCCATAGACATTTCTTTCTGTCTTGACGAGAGCTTTCTCGAGATGTCGATCGGTGACAGCGGTCCGGGCGTTCCCGCAGACGAGATAGAACTTATCACAGGCAAATTCTACCGCGGAAAGGCACATGGCGACAAGGAAGGCAGCGGTCTGGGTCTGTATATTGCAAAGATACTCATGGATAAAATGGGCGGAGAGCTGTCTGTCAGGAGTGAAAACGGGCTGTGCGCAACGCTGCTCATTCCGCTCAGCTAAGCTGCCCAGTTAAGAAAAAGACAAGAATTTAGCAAGAATCTGGCAAGGAAATCATCAACGGGATCATGTATCATACTATCATAGAATACAACCATCATGTATGGGAAAGGTAGTGTGATATATGATCCCTGTTTTGCGCACAGAAAAGCTGTGCAAGTCTTTTTCAAACGGTGCCACGCAGCAGCACGTGATCAAGAACCTCGATCTGGAGATCATGGAGGGCGATTTTACGGTTATCATGGGCGCTTCGGGTTCGGGCAAGTCCACCCTGCTCTACGCGCTTTCGGGTATGGATAAGCCCACTCTGGGAAAGGTATTTTTCGGTGACACCGAGATTCAGGATTATACCAACGATCAGCTTGCGGTGTTCAGAAGAAAAAACTGCGGATTTGTCTTTCAGGGCATCTATCTGCTGGAAAATCAGAACGTCCTTGACAATGTGCTGACGGGCGCATTTGCCGTGCAGAAAAACTCCCCGGCGCTGATCAAAAGGGTAAAGGAACTGCTCGCACAAGTGGGGTTTGATGAGGCGATGCAGAAGAAATATCCAAACCAGCTTTCCGGCGGTGAGGCACAGCGTGTCGGAATCGTGCGCGCTGTGATAAACGAGCCGAAAATTCTTTTCGCGGACGAGC
>CAJURQ010000016.1 GCA_910588955.1 uncultured Lachnospiraceae bacterium | reverse complement strand
TACACCAGAGTAAATTCCTTCGGAATTAACTCCTGAAGAATGCTTCGCATTCTTCGCGTTGTCGTCATGCTCAAAACCATCTCACGCAGGCGACTTTCATATAATAGCAGAAGAATAATTGGATGTCAACGGGTTTTCAGGAATTTTTTTGAAAAATTTTTAAGGAAAAGTCAAAGCACATAAATTCCGAAATGAGCGAGCGCTTTATAGGAAAAATATGCCAGCAGACAAGCTTCTGCTGCGCCCATTACCGCGCCAAGTAATTTGTTAATACCGCTCACTATGGAAATGCTGCCAACCGCAAGAAGCGGGGCGAATATCAGACGGCAAATCTTAAAAAGAATCCCAAGCAAAACCAGCGCGATAATACACACTGTTAATATATGCGTTGATTTGTTCATTGCGCTTGTAACGGCAAGAAAAACCAGCGCCACACACGCAAGGGAGATCACGCCCGACAAAAGGTTGACAACTTCCTGCATCATGCCGCAGGCATACCCTCCCCGTATTCTCCATATAAATAGTAAAAACACAACCGCCGCGAAGGCGAACGTAAGCATTTCCTGTCTCATTATAATATCAACCCGGTTTATCTCAATTCTATCGTATCAATGGAATCCGGCGTCACTACCATATAAGTGTAGGACGCATTCTGCGGTATCAGCATCAAAGCCGTTTTGTTAAATTTCCCCTCATATTTCTGCATGCCCCTGCCGTTGTAAATCCGGCAGTCGGACTCATTATATATAATGATCTGATCCTCGTGGAACAAAATATCCCTGCATTCTATATCATATGCAATAGAACAGACAAAGTCCCCCGATTTATGGTACACATCCAGACGGTATCTGCTGCCGCTCTCCCTGCTGCTAAAGACCAGCCCCACGTATTCACTCCCGTAATAGACGCCCCGTACCTCTTCGTCGAGCAACTTTTCCGCTATGGTGACCGGTTTCTGCGCACCGCCGAAAAACATAATCCTGTCGTCGGACACCGCGAAAAGAGAACGGTTGTCAAGAAAGCGCGCAAACGGCACCACCCTGTCTATGTAATCATAACCGCTCACATAATTGTCCGTATTATTCTGACCCACCGCGCCAAAATTATAAAAAGCCACGCTGGATTTCATATGTCCGCTGTCCACATACAGATAGGAAACACACACAAGCTCACCGCTCGGTGAAATAGATACCTCCGCCGGATAGCCGCTCTCTTTCATCGTTGTCCGAAAGCGCACCAGTTCTGTCCCTTTCGCGTCGTAGAGGCATATTAAAGTGACATTTGTGTCATCTAATACTGCCGCCACCACCCCGCCCGCGGACACGCAAAAATCACGCACCGGTCGGTTGGTCGTAATATTGCCCAGCACAGACTCCGTGTTCATCACATAAATCTCTCTGCCGTTGTAATCGCCGACCGCCACTACGTTCTGGTTGATATCCACCATGGGATTCTGCATTTCAAAAGTCTGATTCCACACCGCATTGCCCTTGGTGTCCATACAACTGATTCCATCTTTACTGTATGTAAGAAGATTTGATGCAAAGGGCATCATCTGCGCATCGGACGGAATCTTGATTTCCACGTTGGAAAGTTCCACGCTCTCCGTATAAACCTTGTTCTGCCATTGTATATAAACGACTGCGCCTGCAGCGGCAAAAAGCATTAAAACCAAGGTCACCCTGTAAAACACAGTGAACTTGTGGCTCTTGATCTTTTCCCGGTAACTGATTCTAGGCGGTTTCTGTTCCTTGTCCCGCTTTTCCTTTTTTCTGAAATATTCTCTGATATTTGCCATCTGTCGTATCCTTAAATTCTGGTTGCAGCCGCAGTGCCTTATTCCATGCACTCCGCAGTGCCTTATTCCATGCACTCCGCAGTGCCGCTCGATTCCGCTTTGCTTCATCTCGCTCGCGGGCTTCGCCCTATGCATCCATTCGGATAAACGTTTCGGTGAGCAAGCTCCCCTCTCCGTTTCTCCTCTGTCTGCGCACTGCTCATTGCCAACGCGTACATTATACCACAGCCTTACTTACTTTTCTACGGCAGGATTATTCTTTGCCCGGAACGGATTTTGTCTGGGTCGGAAATTTGGTTCACTTCACAGATTTTTTCCACACGGGAAGTATCCCCGTAAATCTTTTGGCTAATCGTATAGAGTGTGTCCCCTTGTTCCACCTCATAATATCTAGTTATGCTTCTGGAAAGCGCCTCCTCTTCCTTGTCGGCATCACTTGTCCCCTCATTATCGACATCCTCTTCCTCTGGCTCTGCCATTTCTGACTCTTCCTCCTGTGTCCGGTCACCTGCCGGTTCATCCGAATCCGAAGCCTGCACAGGTTCTTCTGCTTCCTCCTGTTTTTTCTCTTCTGCCGGCTCTGTCTCCCGCTCTGCCGCAGCCTCTTTCTCCGCCGCTATATTCTCTTTTTCAAACACAATATCCTTTGCCGAATCCCCATGCACGCCCCCGGAACCCTTATCTTGTGCCTGAGCGTCTGTGTCCTCTCGAGAATCCGTCTCCAACACGCGTTCGCCCGCCTCCTGATTTTCTATGGCAAAGAAAACCTCCTTTGCCGAGCGGTTCAGTTCCTCCATCTTGTCGTAACTGTCCGTAGAAGTAATGACAATAGCCACCAGCACCACCAGAATCAGACACAGCTGCACAGACATGGCGCCGTGGGGCGTCCGCTTCTTCTCTTCCTCCGGAAATACCAATGGAACAGGCATTGTGTCCGGCACGCTGCTTTTTTCCGCATTTTGCTTCTTGCCTGCGCTGCTTGTCCACTCCAACAGATAATTCTGCATCGCTTCATTGTTATCATAAAATACCTGAAAACCGGATGCCCTGCATTCCCCGTCCGACTCCCGCACGAGAAATACCGGACCCGCCTGAGTAAGACGGCACACCAGCTCAGGAAGCGGCTCATATTCCGCAAACGCCGCAATTCCCCTGTCACGCCCCGCCCCGTAAACATAGAGTTTCCTGCCGTTCTCCTGACGTGACCCGTAAAAATATATCTCGGACAGTTCCAGTGAATCCGACTCGCGTCTCAAATATGACAGAACATATTCTTCTACATAAATATGATACTTTTTCTTTCTTTCCTCTCTCCCAACAACTGCCGACCCGGACTCCATCTCTTCCCCCTGCGCCTGTTATAGATTTTCTTTTGCAAGGAGTATATCACAATTCCACTGAAAAAATTGACATAAGGCGCGGTGACTGACAAGCCGCATAACTGTGTTTCTGACTCTGCTGCGCCGCGCATATAAACAAACGCAAAAATACCGCCGTGTTCTTCACACAGCGGCATTTTCTCTCAAGCTCTTTATACAGTTATGCGGAAACGCGATCAATCCGCGCCGCCTCATTCTACAAAAATTGATAAATCGTCTCCGACTCATAATCCTTACCCGGTCCGAATACTGCCTGCGGAAAATTGGGATGATGAATGTTGTCGGGGAAATAATGAGTCTCCAGACAGAATCCCGTGCGGGGCGCATAGTGCACGCCGCCTTTTCCTTCCTGCTCGGCGATACAGTTTCCGGCATAGAACTGCATCCCCGGCAGCGTGGTAAATACCTTCATTCTGCGTCCGCTCTTCTCATCCTCCGCCTCCGCAGCCTCCCGCATCGTGCCGGCAGCTCCGTCAACTACAAAGTTATGGTCATAGCCCAGCACCAGCTTAAGCTGTTCATTATCCGCATTGATATCCCTGCCGATCTGTTTCCTTTCGGTAAAGTCCAAAGGCGTGCCTGCCACCGACGCAATCTCTCCCGTTGGTATCGCTCCCGGAAGCACCGGCGTATAGTTGGCGGCATACAGACGCAGGAACTGCCCCTCTATGCTGCCGGAATCATGTCCCGCCAGATTGAAATAAGTATGATTCGTCAGATTGAGCACCGTGTCCATATCGGAAGTGGCATGATATTTCAGCTTTAACTCATTGGCATCCGTCAGCGTATAGGTCATGGTAACCTTTTTATTTCCCGGAAAGCCCAGCTCGCCGTCCTTACCCTCAATCGTAAGTTTCAGGCTGCCGCCGTCCTCCTCCGCCCTCCAAAATCCTTTATGATAACCGCCGTCCATATCGCTGTGCAGGTTGTTCGGTCCGTCATTCACCGGCAGATGGTACTCTTTCCCGTTCAAGGTGAAAGCCGCTCCGCCAACACGGTTCGCATTGGGTCCTATGGTCACGCCAAAAAAACTGGGATTGGAAAAATAATCTTCTCCCTTGTCAAAGCCCAGAACCACATCCGCAAACTCCCCGTTTTTATCCGGCACCCAAAGTTCCACTACCGCCGCACCGATGTTCGTAATTTTTACTTCCAAACCGTTCTTATTCTTTAATGTATACAGGCAAATCTCTTCCCCCGTTTTCATTGTGCCAAACTTCTCTTTTACGATCCCCACTTCCCATACCCTCCTTCATTTTTGCTCTATGGCATGTTACAATTCCACCCTGCCTTCCAGCGCCCGCAAAAGCGTTACCTCATCGATGTATTCCAGATCGCCTCCCACCGGCACGCCGCTGGCTATCCTCGTCACTCTAATGCCCGTAGGCTTAATCAACTTGCTGATGTACATCGCTGTAGTCTCGCCCTCAAGACTGGAATTGGTCGCGATGATCACCTCCGTGACATCGCCTTCCAGCCGCTTCATCAATTCTTTCAGCCTGATATCCCCCGGTCCGATTCCCAGCATGGGAGAGATCGCACCATGCAGCACATGATAAACACCCGTGTATTTCCCCGTTTTCTCGTAAGCCGCCAGATCCCGCGCATTCTCCACCACCATGATAACGCTGTGATCTCTGTTCGCATTCGCACAAACCGGACAGATTTCTTTATCCGTCAGCGTAAAACATTCCTGACAGTAGCGAACGTTTTCCTTCGCCTCCACAATCGTCTTCGCCAGCCGCTCCACCCGCGACTGGGGCATGTTAATCAAATGGAAAGCAAGCCGCTGCGCTGACTTGTGCCCGATCCCGGGCAGTCCCGCCAGCTCCTCTATCAATTTATTGATATGTCCGCTGTAAAGTTCCATGTCAGAAAAATTCTCAACCTTTCGTCAGGCATTTCATTTTTTATAATGCCGAATTGTCTCAATAGACATTTAGAACGGCAGACCTCCGCCTAACCCGAGTCCTCCGGTCATCTTATTCATGGCTTCGGCATTCGCCTCCTCCGCCATGCGCAACGCCTCATTTGCCGCCGCCATCACCAGATCTTCCAGCATTTCGATATCGTCCGGATCCACTACCTCCTCGGAAAGCTTCACCTTCGTGATTTCTCGTTTACCGGTCACGGTAACTTCCACCGCACCGCCGCCTGCTTTCGCCGTAAACTCTTTTGTCTCAAGTTCTTTCTGGCTCTCCTCCATCTGACGCTGCATTCTCTGCGCCTGCTTCATCAGGTTACTCATGTTGCCGGGCATACCGCCGCCCGGAAATCCGCCTCGCTTCGCCATGTTTCCAATTTCCTTTCCTATTCTTCTTCTATTTCCATATGAATCAGCTGTGACAAATCCACATAACTCTGCTCGAAAGTCTCCCTGTTCGGCACCGTCTGTACCGTCACGTCAATCTCCTTGCCCGTCATGTCCGCCAGCATCTGCTCCAGCAGTTCCTTATGCCCTTCCTGCCGCAAAAAATAATCGGAGGCAAGACCATCCTCCACAACTACCAACAGCCGACTGTCCCCGCCCAGACTCAAGCGCGCCTCTTTCAGATACTGTTTCATGGGCATATCCGCATGTGACACAATATCATGCCAGCGCTCCACCGCCGTCTGCACATCCTCCGGGATTGCCTTCGGCAGAGGCAGACGCTCTTTTGCCGGAACGGACGCAGCGACACTCTCCACCGCTCCCGCAGCCGCCACAGCCACAACGCCGTTTTCCAACTGCTCCTCTATCACTCTGACCCGCTCCGCTACGGACCCGATATCCCGCTCCATATCGGGTCTGCAAAGTTTGATAAGCGCAATCTCAATTAGGATTCTCTTCTGCGGCGCATACTTGATCTGCCCGGAGAGTTCAGAGAAAATGCGAATATAGCGCATAAGCGTCTCTGTCTCCAGCATCCCCGACTCCTCCTTCAATCGAACCAGATTGTCGGAAGACACGTCGATGATATCCTCTATGTCATCGGACGACTGCAGCAAAAGAAGATTTCTCAGATACCATGTAAAATCCGTTACAAACTGCGAAAGCTCCCTGCCCTGCATAACGATTTCTTCCAAAAGCCCGATACAGCCGGTCACCTCACGCCCGATCACATGGCGCAGAAGCCTGCTGAATACTTCCGTGTCCACCGCACCGAGAACGTCAAGCGCTTTATCGTAAGTCAGTTCCTGCCCGAAATGAAACGCGATGCACTGGTCCAACAAGCTCAGCGCGTCACGCATGGAGCCATCCGCTGTCTTTGCAATATAGCGGAGTGCCTTCTCCTCCACCTGCACTTGCTCTTTTTCCATCAGTTCCCGCAGTCTCTCCGCAATCGTCTCAATCGAAATCCGGCGGAAATCATACCGCTGACAGCGGGAAAGTATGGTAATCGGTATCTTGTGCACCTCGGTGGTCGCCAGAATAAAAATCACATAGGAGGGCGGCTCTTCCAGCGTCTTTAACAGCGCGTTAAAAGCGCCGATGGAGAGCATATGCACCTCGTCAATAATATAAACTTTAAACCGTCCCTCCGCCGGAGAATAGGACACCTCATCCACAATCTCACGGATATTGTCAACGCCATTGTTGGAGGCGGCGTCAATCTCAATCACATTCATACTGGCGCCCGCCGCAATCGCCTTACAGCTCGCGCATTCCCCGCAGGGACTTCCCTCCACAGGGTTCTCGCAGTTCACCGCCCGCGCAAATATTTTCGCTATGGAAGTCTTACCCGTACCTCTCGTCCCGCAGAAGAGATACGCGTGACCGATGCGGTCCGCCTTAATCTGATTCTGCAGGGTGGTAACTATATGCTCCTGCCCCTTGACGTCCTCAAATCTGCTCGGGCGGAACTTACGATACAGCGCTGTATATGACATAATAAGTTAATCTCCGTTACTGTTCGCACCGCGCCATGCACTTGCTGCATGGTGTCAGAGTCAGCGCCAAAATGCCTGTTCTTCGGCATTTTGTGTGCATCCACTGCTGCCGTTTACGCCTTGAATAAATTCAATGATACCACTATCAGATATGGCGTAGGCAGCAGTTAATCTCCGAAACTGATACCAACCATCTTTGCCTCTTGAACAATGGTAGCATCAGGTGATACCATTTTCAGCTTGCCTGCCACTTCCTCAAGCGGCACTCTCACGATCTCCCTGTTCTTATAGCCTACCATGAAACCGTACTCGCCCTGCAGAATCAATTTGCCTGCCTCCGCGCCCAGTCTGGTCGCAAACACTCTGTCATAAGGGCAGGGACTTCCGCCGCGCTGCGTGTGACCCGGAACGGTAACGCGCACATCCATGCCGGTCTTTTTCATAATCTTATCCGCGATTTCGTAGGAAACCGAAGGATACGGATAATCCTTCATCTTCTCCTTGTATTCCTTCTTGGAAAGTTTCGCGTCCTCCTTCGAGATCGCGCCCTCCGCCACCGCCATAATGGTGAAACGGGATCCTCTCTGCGAGCGCGCCTTGATCGCCTTGATCACGCTGTCGATGTCATAAGGAATCTCAGGAATCAGAATGATATCCGCGCCGCCTGCGATGCCGGCATTCAGCGTAAGCCAGCCTACTTTATGTCCCATAACCTCCACAATGAAGATACGTCCATGTGAGGACGCCGTGGTATGAATGCAATCAATGCAGTCTGTTGCAATATTGACCGCGCTCTGGAAACCGAAAGTCATATCTGTTCCCCACAGGTCATTGTCTATGGTCTTAGGCAGCGTGATGACATTCAGCCCCTCCTCGCGGAGCATGTTCGCGGTCTTATGGGTGCCGTTGCCGCCAAGGATTACCATGCAGTCCAGCTTCAGCTTATAATAATTCTGCTTCATCGCCTCGACTTTATCCAACCCGTTTTCATCCGGCTCACGCATCAGCTTAAAAGGAGTTCTGGAACTGCCGAGAATGGTGCCGCCCTTCGTCAGAATACCCGCGAAATCATGCCCTGTCAAAATTCGGAAATCCCCGTAAATCATTCCCTTGTAGCCATCCAGAAAACCATAAATCTCCACGTCCTCACTGCTGCAGGAAAGGCACTTAACAACACCTCTCATAGCAGCGTTTAACGCCTGACAATCTCCACCACTGGTCAACATTCCGATTCTCTTCATCCCGCATCCTCCTTACTATACCCTTTACTCATTTTTTTGTGCGAAACGCCCTCACTCCGGCATCTCCTGTGTGATGAAAGTCTGTGCCACATACTAACGCCTTCCTTCCACACGTTCCACATACAATTATAGCGTATTTCTCCACACCTCACAACTTTTATTTCACAGTTTTTCCTCTCCCGCACCTTTCTCCCCGTCGTCGATTTTTGTCTGTAAAACCGCTTCCGCCGCCTGCTTTTCCCTCCGCTGCTGCTTTTCTATCCGGTTCCTCTCCCTGAGTTCCACAAAAAAGTTTTTTAAAATCGACTGGCACTCCTCCTCCAGAACGCCCCGCCGCACGATCACCTGATGGTTAAACTCCTGCATCTCCAAAATGTTTAATATAGAACCGCCGCAGCCCGCCTTCGGGTTCATGGCGCCGATCACCGTCTCCGTAACCCTCGCCTGCACGATCGCCCCTGCGCACATCTGGCAGGGCTCCAGCGTCACGTAGAGCGTGCACTCCTCAAGACGCCAGTCCTTTATCGCCCGGCTCGCCTTATTAATCGCCGTGATCTCCGCATGCGCCAGCGTATTCCTGTCCGTATTGCGGCGGTTGTGTCCTCTGCCGATAATTTTATCCTGATACACAATCACACAGCCGATCGGCACTTCCCCGAGAGCATAGGCTTTTTTCGCCTGCTTGATCGCCTCTTTCATATACTTTTCATCCCGCGTCATGCCGTCCTCCATATATGAGTCACAGACCTCTCCGTCTGCGGAATCTCAAATCAGTGCGGAGAATGCCTGTTTTGGCGGTATTCTCCCGTGTGAGACTTAGTGCTTCTTAACGAAGCAGCCTTTGCTGCTGAGTTTTAGAAGTACTTCTCACACTATTATATTTTACCACATGTACCATATTCAGGACACAAAAAAGATTTCACAAAAGTTTTTTGAGAAAAACAGTAGACAAGGCTGTCTTTTCAACATATAATCTTATTCGTACGGAGATGTATCGAAGTGGTCATAACGGGGCGCACTCGAAATGCGTTAGCCCTCCGGGGCACGAGGGTTCGAATCCCTCCATCTCCGTTTCCGTGCAGCCGGGGCGTTAGCGGTGCCTTGTACCCACAATCCGCTCCAGTGGGGGTGATGCTTTATCGAGGGCCTGCGCCTGCGTAGCTGCCCTTTGCAAGTGGCGTTGAAGTTTGGGTCTCACGCAATGAGAATCCATGAACCGTGTCAGGGTGGGAACACAGCAGCACTAAGTGGAACCTTTCATGTGCCGTGAGGGTGCCTGGCGGAGTTAACTGTAAAGGTAACGTACATGGGTTACGGTTCGACATAAAGCGCACGGTTTTGATTTTTCTGGCATATTTCTGCCGCAAACTCACTATGATGGAAACAGAAATGAAAAATACCGACCAGTCTATTTACGAAAACGAAACGTGGCGTGAGCTTTCGGACTGCACGCTCTGCCCGAGGGAATGTCACGTAAACAGAAACGCCGGCGAAATCGGTTACTGCGGACAGACCGCGAAGCTCGCTGCCGCGAGAGCAGCGCTCCATTTCTGGGAAGAGCCCTGCCTGTCCGGCAAGAACGGTTCCGGCGCTGTTTTTTTCAGCGGATGTAATCTCCGCTGCGTGTACTGCCAGAACCACGAGATCGCGCAGGGAAAAGCAGGTCGGGAGATCACGGCGGCACGCCTGTCCGATATCTTTTTGGAATTGCAGGAGAAGGGTGCGCACAACATCAATCTCGTCACGCCCGCCCACTTTGTCCCCCAGATCATAACCGCCTTACAGACAGCAAAAAAGCAGGGACTTTCCATCCCCGTTATCTACAATACTTCCTCCTACGAAAAGGTCGAAACGCTCCGCAGACTGGAAGGGCTGATCGACATTTATCTCCCCGATCTGAAATACTTTGACACCGCCCTGAGCGAAAGCTATTCCCACGCGCCGGATTATTTCGAGACGGCAACAGCCGCCATCACCGAGATGATCCGTCAGGTCGGCGTTCCCGTTTTCGAGGATGGGGAGGATTCACTGATGCGGCGGGGCGTCATTGTGCGCCATCTGCTTTTGCCCGGCTGTGGCAAAGACACCCGCAAGATACTCCGTTTTCTCCATGAAGCCTTTAAAAACAACATATATGTCAGTATTATGAACCAGTATACGCCTCTTGCACAGGTTTCCGGCATACCCGCGCTGAACCGACGAATATCGGACGCAGAATACGAAAAAATAGTTGACTTCGCCGTCCGCATCGGCATTGAAAACGGCTTTATTCAGGAGGGGGATACTGCTGCGGAAAGTTTTATTCCCGCTTTCGACTGCGAGGGAATTTGATTCCTCACAGTTCCACTTTCCTCAGATAATACCCGAACTCGCCCGCCTTCGACTCGCCGCTCTCGCACTCGAACGCCTCGAAGCCAAACATCAGCGCCACCATCTTTTCCCTCTCATAGAAAACGCCGGGGACGCCCAGATAATATGTCTCTCCCTCTTTTCCCAAAATTACATGCCGATAATTATAAAATCCGTGCAGCAAAAAGCTGTTGTTTACCAAATGCTGATATTTTCCGGACAGAATGATAAAATCCTTCGGCTCTAATTTCACATAGACGCGCTCGTCGTCGTAGGGATGGATGTTGTCGTAAGTGTCCAGAATCTGCTCCCACTTATCTTCTTTTAGCCCTTCTATGACAAGGGCATCCGCCATCAAGGGTTTCCGCGGCTGATCCGCGACGGCGCCGCTCTCCCTGCCGCTTCGTTTCTGCACGGCAATGCGCTCTATTTTTTGCGGCTCTGACTGGGGTGCGGGCGATTCTGCGGCAACATGTTGTTCCGGCACAGGCACAGCGGATTTCCCAGCCGCTGACTGCTCTGCCGCGGCATACGGCTCCCGCAAGTCCCGATCCGACTCCACAACAGCCGACCGTTCATGCTCCGCGAGCGGTTTTGCATCCTCCTCCACAAAGGCAGACTGTTCTTCCCGAGACTCTACCGGCATTTCTTCCTCTTTCTCGACTGCCGCCTGTCTCGCAGCCTCCTTGCTTGCGCCCTCCACCAGATAGCCGCCCGGCAGCACAATCCGGAGGCGGACCCGTTCCGATAAATCCGGCTCCTGCTTCTCCCACTGCCCGCTGCCTGCCCGCACGATAATGCCGTCCGCCTCTTTCCAGTCCGATCCGGTATAATACCGCACCGGGTATTTCCCGTCTATGGAGTGCGGTACATTTTTCACCACCAAGGACATGTTCCCATCCTTGTCCCGTTTTTCCACCTTGAGAAAGCCCGCGCTCCCCAGACGGTCCCCGTCCTTGTACAACCCCAAATATATGATTTCCTTTTGATACATAACAACCTCCGTTCCGGAGCGCCCGTGCGACCAGACGGCGCAAATCACAGATTTATATTCCTTGTTCATATATATGCGCGCATGATTTAAAATAGAACCCGAAACGCAAAGAAGAGCGGTCCGTCCGAGCCGCTCCTCTGTCCTGCATCCATATTTATCTGTGTCAAAAATCCAGAGAATCCAGATATCTCATATAGTTCACTACCATCAGCGCAATCTTGAATGTCAGCGCATCGTCGAAGACGCGGATATCCAGTCCCGTGCTCTTCTGCAGCTTCTCAATTCGGTACACAAGCGTATTTCGGTGTACAAAAAGCTGTCTCGACGTCTCGGACACATTGAGGTTATTCTCAAAAAATTTGTTGATCGTCGTCAGCGTTTCATCATCCAGTTCAGCCGGCACATTCGATCCGAAAATCTCGTCGATAAAGAGCCTGCACAGATTGATCGGGAGTTGGTAAATCAGACGACCGATTCCAAGCGTATTGTAAGCCGTCACTTTTTTCTCCGCGTAGAAAATCTTACCCACATCAAGAGCCATCTTAGCCTCTTTATAGGACTTCGACACTTCCTTAAGTTCCTCAACAATCGTGCCATATGCCACACGCACGTTGAGCATCGCCTCCATATTCATCATGTCCGCAATGGTGTCGGCGATCTGCTCCAGCCTCTCATACCCCTCCTCGGGGGCAAGCGCTTTGATCAGAATTACATTACTCTCGTCAACCGCCGTAATATAATCGCCGACCTGCGCCGTGAACATGCCGTTCAGAAGCTCCATCGCCGTGCCGTCCTTCTCCTTATCCGTCTCGACAAGGAAGACCGCGCGCGGAACCGCTGCCTCAATGTGCAGCTTCTTTGCCCTGTTGTAGATATCCACCAGAAGCATGTTATCCAGCAAAAGATTCTGGAAGAAGTTATTTCGATCGTACCGCTCTTTATATGCCACAATCAAATGCTGCAGCTGGCTGACCGCAATCCTGCCTATCATATAGGTATCTTCGCTGCCGCCCTTTGCATCCAGAACGAAAAGCACCTCCTCTTCATCCCAAACCTTAAGAAGATGATGCACCCCGATCACCTGACTGTCAGCGGGGGAATCTACAAAACCCGAGATCAGCGACGGGGAAATATCGTTCGTCTCAAAAGTCGCCGCGATCTCCTTCCCCTCCGGATCCCACACCGCTAGTGCAACCTTGGAAATTGTTGAAAGTTCCTCTATACTCGCCTTAATAATCTGACTTGAAATCATATATTCCTCCATACGCGAAAGGGGAGGGGTGCTTACGCCTCCCTCCCCTGCAGTCTTTGCTATTAGTTCGTGATGGTCTGCTCTGTCTCTTTGTCGAATACGTGAATCTTCTCAACGTCGAAAGCAAACTTAACTGTGTCACCCGGTCTTGCTGTCGTACGGGAATCTACTCTTGCAGTAATCGGGAACTCAGCGAGATCGAAGTATAAGTAAACTTCTGCACCGAGCAGCTCGTAAACCTTGATGGTAGACTCGAATACGCACTTAGCAGTCTCGATAAACATCTCGGAATCATATACGTCCTCAGGACGGATACCGAATGTAACGGTCTTGCCTACATAGCCACCGTCGATCAGCTTCTTGGACTTAGCGGGCGGTAACGGAATGGTCTGACCTGCAACCTTAAGGTTAGCGGTATCACCGTTCTTCTCAACAACCGCATCAAGGAAGTTCATCTGCGGTGAACCCATGAATCCTGCTACGAACAGGTTCTGAGGTTTCTGATATAAGTTCTGAGGAGTATCAACCTGCTGTACCACGCCGTCCTTCATAACAACGATTCTGGTACCAAGGGTCATAGCCTCTGTCTGGTCATGTGTTACATAGATGATGGTGGTGCCCAGTCTCTGGTGCAGCTTGGAAATCTCAACACGCATCTGTACACGAAGTTTTGCATCCAGGTTGGACAGCGGCTCATCCATCAGGAACACCTTAGGGTTACGAACGATTGCACGACCCATAGCTACACGCTGTCTCTGACCACCGGAAAGAGCCTTCGGCTTACGATCAAGGAGTGCCGTCAGATCAAGGATCTTAGCTGCCTCTTTCACCATCTTGTCGATCTCATCCTTCGGAACCTTTCTCAGCTTAAGACCGAATGCCATGTTATCATACACGGACATATGCGGATACAGAGCGTAGTTCTGGAATACCATTGCGATATCTCTGTCCTTAGGCTCTACATCGTTAACAACTCTGTCACC
Organism: uncultured Lachnospiraceae bacterium; assembly: GCA_910588955.1. Classification (GTDB taxonomy): domain Bacteria; phylum Bacillota; class Clostridia; order Lachnospirales; family Lachnospiraceae; genus UBA3282. The sequence goes on along the minus strand of CAJURQ010000016.1, from coordinate 58,259 downwards.
GATCTTCAGCTCACCGGAGGAGATGTCCTCCAGACCAGCGATCATACGAAGAGTGGTAGACTTACCGCAGCCCGAAGGGCCTACGAAAATGATGAACTCCTGATCTGCGATTTCAAGGTTGAAATCTTTTACTGCCTCGAATCCGTTAGGGTATACCTTGCAGACATTCTTCAAAGATAAACTTGCCATGATTGCCTCCTAAATTATTTGTATTTTTTTAGTTTCTCTTCGTCCGCGGAAATCGTTTCCCGGACGATTAATTCTGTAGATTAGTATAACGGACTTTTGTCCCCTTTACCATACCACTATTCCACAAAGATTTCGTTTCCGATTGTAGATTTTGCTTACATTATTAAATTTTTTTTAAGACACACGGCAATTTGACTAAGAATGTACCGCTTTCCTGTGCATTTTGCCTAAACACCCGCAAATCGACGTTTATATCGCACCGATATGGCACGTTGGCAGCCACCGCATCCAAATTTCGGGGCAGTCCGTCAATGCCGGTTTACGCTGTCCGGCACCCTTTCACCTCGTAGCCCGCCTCCGTCACGGCGCCTGCAAGCGTCTCGTCGGCGATCTCGTTCTCCATCGTCACGCTCGCCGTCTTGTTCTCCAGACTGACCTCTACAGCCGTCACCCCGGCAACGCCCTCCAGCGCTTTCTGCACATGCGCCTGACACTTCGCGCACATCATGCCCTCCACATCCAATACTTTAATCATTTTCTCGTTCTCCTTTCTTTTTTCTGTCAAATCCGGCATAGGAACCATATGCGCCCTTCTGTCTTTCGCCGTGCTGCGGACGGAAAACAGGTTCAGCCGCAGCGCGTTCGTGACCACGCAGAAGCTGGACAGGCTCATCGCCGCCGCCGCAAACATGGGATTCAGCGAAAGCCCGGTAAACGGCACGAGCACGCCCGCCGCCACAGGAATCCCAATACAGTTGTAGAAAAACGCCCAGAACAGATTCTCATGGATATTTTTCAACACCTGTCTGGAAAGGCGCACCGCTGCCGACACATCTGTCAGTTTTGATTTTACCAGAACAATGTCCGCCGCGTCCAGCGCCACATCCGCACCAGCGCCTATCGCTATGCCCACGTCCGCTCTCGTCAGGGCGGGCGCATCGTTGATACCGTCCCCGACCATTGCCACCTTTCCGTATTCTGAGAGCCGCTTAATCACCGTTTCCTTATCGCCCGGCAGGACATCCGCTACCACAGCGTCGATGCCTACCTGTGCGCGGACAGCCTCCGCCGTGCGCCGGTTGTCCCCCGTCAGCATAACGACATGAATGCCCATGTTTTTAAGCTCCTGTACCGCCTGCGCACTGTCCGGCTTCACCACATCCGCCACGGCAATCATACCGAGCAGGGTGTCATTCACGGCAAAGTAGAGAGGTGTTTTTCCCTCCTCCGCCATATTCTCACCCTGTCGCAGAAATGCCTCCGTCATCAAGCCCCGCTCGGTGAGCAGCGCCGCCTTTCCGCCTAAAGCAAGGATCCCATTCAGCACGCCCTCCACGCCCCATCCGGGAAGCGCCTTGAAATCGGTGACCTCGTCCGCCGCAAGCCCTTTCTCCCCGGCATGTTCGCAGATCGCCCGCGCAAGGGGATGCTCGCTGTTCTTTTCCAGAGACGCCGCCGCCCGCAGAAGCTCCTCCTCGGAAACGCCACCCGCCGGGCAGATATCCGTCACGCGCGGTTTTCCCTCCGTCACGGTCCCCGTCTTATCCAGCACCACAAAGTTCATTCTGCCCGTCTGTTCCAGAGCCGTCGCATTTTTAAAGAGAATACCCTGCCCCGCGCCTCTGCCGTTTCCCACCATGATCGCCACAGGCGTTGCCAGCCCAAGCGAGCAGGGGCAGCTGATCACGAGCACGCTGATCGCGTAGGAGAGCGCTTTGCCGACACCCGCCCCCGCAAGCAGCCAGACCGCGCCTGTGATGAGTGCTAGCGTAATCACCACCGGTACGAAAACGCCTGACACCCGATCCGCAACCTGTGCAATCGGTGCCTTCGTCGCCACCGCGTTTTCTACCATGTCTATGATCTGATTCAGAGTGGTGTCGCCGCCCACCCGCGTCGCCACGCAGGTAAGCGCCCCGTTCTGGTTCAGGGTCGCCGCGCTGACCCGATCCCCGACGACCTTGTCCACGGGAAGGCTTTCACCCGTGAGCGCCGCCTCATCCACCGCGCTCTCGCCGCCTGTCACTTCGCCGTCCACAGGAATGCTCTCGCCGGGCTTCACGACAAAGATATCTCCCACCGCAACTTCATCCGCATCTATCGTCACTTCCACGCCGTCGCGGATCACATGGGCGGTTTTCGGCGCGAGGTCCATCAGACTTCTAACCGCGTTCGTCGTCTTGCCCTTGCTGTAAGCCTCCAGCATTTTGCCTACCGTAATCAAGGTAAGTATCATTGCCGCCGATTCAAAGTACATGTCGTGCAGACAGTGCATTGCCATTTCCATATCACCCGTGCCGTATGCGCCGCCCATGCGGAACATAACCGCCGCGCTGTACACAAAAGCAGCCGCACTCCCGAGCGCTACCAGCGTATCCATATTCGGCGCGCGGCGAATCAGCCCGATAAAACCGTTAATAAAAAATTTCTGGTTAATAACCATCACAAGCCCTGTCAGTAAAAGCTGATACAAGGCGATCGCCCACGGACTCCCCGCAAGTCCCTCCGGTACCCGCCAGCCCCACATCAAATGCCCCATGGACACATACATAAGGGGAAGCAGAAGGCAGAGGGAAGCGATCAGCCTGCGCCGCAGCTTCGGCGTCTCATGGTCCACAAAGGCATCCGCCGTACCGCCGCGCTGCCTCGTCGCACCGTTCCGGCTCTCCCCGCCGCCCGCGCCTGAGGACGCACTGTCCCGATTTCCGCCGCCCGCACTGACAGGAGCCGCGCCGTACCCGGCTTTCTCCACAGCGCGGCAGATTGCATCCTCTGTGACATTCTCCCCACAGGAAACCATCATATTGTTCATAAGTAAGTTCACGCTGACCGAGCCGACACCCTCGACGCCGCGCACCGCTTTCTCCACATGCGCGCTGCAGGCGGCGCAGGTCATACCCGTCACGTTGAATTTTTCTGTCTTCATGCCCAACTCCCAACATTCTCTGTTCAGCCCACGCCCATTCGCAAAACACGCCTTCGGCGCTCCTCCGCCGTTTCACGGCTATTTTTGCTCATATTCGGGCGTTCCCTCAGACCACTATTTGTCCGCCAAATTCATGCAAGCATGATTTGTCTGACAAATACGGTCTGGCTGAACTGTTACTTTATCTTTTTCATCAGCTCCACAGCCTCCGCGAGAATCTGCGTGTCGCCCCGCTGCACGCCCTCCGCCACGCAGCTCATCATATGCTCCTCCAAAATCACGTAGCCGAGACTCTGAAGGGCGCTCTCCACCGCGCCGATCTGCACCAGAACGTCGCCACAGTAGCGGTTCTCCTCAATCATTCCCTGGATCCCCTTTAGCTGACCAATAATCCGGTTGATACGGTTCTGCAAATTTTTCTGTTCTGCCGCGTCCCGGGGTGTACTCTTGTGCCGACAGCAGGCGCACACGTCGCCTGCGGCTGTCTTTTCCTCACTCATCTATTCTCTCCCAATTTTATGAATTTAAGTAATGGTTCCATGCACGCCGAATCATTTTATGTCTGGCATACGTGTTCCGATATAGATATAATATACCCCATGGGGGTATATGTCAATAGCAGCAAAAAAAACCGGGGACGATTTCCGCCCCCGGTCTGCAACTCCCCCTATAATAAAAGGTACCCCCAAAATACACAGACCCGTTTTTGCAAAGACACTTTAGCCCTTCACCGCTCCGGCAACCATACCCTTGATGATCTGCTTGCTGAACGCGAAGTAGAAAATCACGATGGGCGCCATGGTGATCAGCATAGCCGACATGATCTTCGGATAGTCCGACGAAAACTGACCGGTGAACTGTTTGAGCCCCAGCGGCACCGTGTACAGCGCCCTATCCTTGATCAGAATCAAGGCAAAGGAGAACTCGTTCCAGCAGCTGAACACGTTGATGATTGCAACCGTCACCAGAATCGGCTTACACACCGGAAGAATGATTCCAAACAGTGTCTTGGAGAATGTGGATCCGTCGATGGCGGCAGCCTCCTCAAGCTCCGTCGGAATGCCCTTCACATAGCCCTGCACAAGGAAAATCGACATGGGCAGCGCGAACGAGACATACGGTAACAGCAGTGTGTACCAGTGATTGGAAAGCCCCATCTTGGAAAAGATGATGTAAATGGGAACCATCAGGGAGTGAATCGGTATCAGCATTCCCATCAGGAACATGACATACAGAGGCTTATTCAGTACAAAGTCAATTCTCGAAAGAATATATCCCACAATAAACGCAATAATTACAATGAGCAGAACGGACAGGATCGTCGTCCTCGCGCTGTTGCCCACCGACTGCATCAGACGGTAGTCCTTGTTGGACAAAATCTTGGTATAGTTCGCCAGAGTCGGTTCCTTCGGCAGACCCATGATATCCCTGTTGAACACTCTCTTCTCTTTCAGAGAGGAATAAAGCATCCAGAAAAGCGGGAAAATACAGGTCAGCGAGAAAAACCACAGAAAAAAGTTAATCACTACCGTAAGCACGCCTCTCTTCACGCGGGTGCCTGCCGAATTGTCTTCTACTTTTGTCATTTTCATTTCTTTTGCCATAGCAGATCCCCTCCTTTACTTGCCTGCCTTGCGGGCTTTTATTGCCTGTTTTCTTGCCTTCTCGATCTCTTTCAGATGCTTTGCCTCCTGACGGTCGTAGCTGTCCGTCATAAAGTAATTCATCAGAATCTGGGAACCGCCGATCACGGCGAGCGCCAGTACAAAGATGCCGACAGAAATACAGGACCCGTAGCCTAAGTTGGACTGTTCAAAGGAAACCTTATATCCGTACATTGCCATAACCATAGAGGAATAACCCGGTCCGCCGGAAGTCATGACGTAAATATTATCGAATGCTTTCATGTTACCCGCCACGCAGAGGGTGATACATACAAGCAGTGTATTCTTAATCAAAGGTAAAACAATGTAACGCGCGCGCTGGATTCCCGTCGCGCCGTCGATCTCCGCGGACTCCAGAACCTCCGTACTGATGGAAGAAACCGCAGATAACAGGATTACCATGTAGTAACCGATAAACTGCCAGATCAGGGGAATGGACACTAGCAGCATTACAAGGCTCGGCTCATTCAGCCATACCTTCCGCAAGTCTTTCCTCCCAATCTCCTCCAAGAAGTAATTCAGCAGACCTCTCTTGGAATCGTAAATCATCTGCCAGATAAAACCGATGCAGACTGCCGAGATCGTGCTCGGGAAAAATCCGAACGTTCTGTGGATGCCCTGCAGCTTAGTGACTTTGGAGTTAATCAACAGCACAACGATAAACGCGATGCCAATCTGTCCGACGATACACACAATCACCAGAAAGATATTGTGCCAGAAGGAACTCCAGAAAACTTCGTCGCTAAATAACTGTGCGTAGTTGGCAAAGCCGTTAAAAGTCTTAACCGGTCCGCCCTTCCACTCAAAGAAACTGTAAAAAAGAGCTGCAACAAGCGGTGCGAATACCGTGAACACATAGAGTGCCACGGGCACGGCAAGATATGCAGCTACTACCCATTTTTTCGGTTTGATAGATTTCAGCATAGATTCGCCCCCATTTCCTTTTTGCTCACTATTAACGTAACTGAGACATACCCCAAAAGCGAAACGAAGTCGTTTTCTGCGCTTCGCCATAATTAAGCCTGCGCTTAATCAAAGACCCTGTCAGGTGAGCATCCGCCCCGGAGGAAACCCTCCCAAGGCGGCGCTGCCTGTTTATGTTGCAAAACCTTCTCAGCCTAAACTAAGCCGATATTGAACCGAACCCGCGTCAGCGGCGCTCGCAATTGAGCGTCAGCTCAATTTATTACTGTCCTAAGTATGCTTTGTATGCAGCCTGTGTATCTGCCGCAACGGTCGCGGGATCTTTGTCGCCGTTAACCATTTCCTGCATCTCGGTGTTGAGTACGGACCAAACGGAACCGTCTACATAAGAGTCGTAAATCTCACAGCCCTTGTTGTCCACATAGGAGAAGTTGTAGAAATCCTGTGTGTACTGGTCAAATGCGGAAAGGTCTACATCGGAGCTGCAGAAACCAGCCAGTGCATAGTTCGCACCTACAAACTCGGAGAACGCGGGACCTGTCAGATACTGGCAAAGGTCGATACAAGCCGCAAGCTTGTCGGGATCCTGAGCTGCCTTCGCGCTGATTGCCATACCGTAACCAAGACCGATATTCTGGAAGTTCTCATACTTGCCAGCGTCCGCTGCCTTAGGAAGAACCGCGAACTTTGTGGTATCCTTCTTCGGGTCGCCTTCCAGAGTAGCCTGAATGTAGGAAGCATCCCAGTTACCGCCAATGAATGCTGCCGCATCGCCGGAGATGTAGTACTCACGAGCATCCTCGTTGGTGATTGCATTGAAGTCCTCGTTGAAAATGCTTGTGTCGTGGAAGAGACGCTGTGTCTCTGTCAGAGCTGCCACGAACTCAGGCGCCTCAAAGTTGCCTGTGCCTGCAATGATATCGGAGAACCACTGTGTACCTGTGTACTGATAGCCAAGGCAGGATACGAAGCAGGAGTTCAACTGCCACTGACCGCCGTTACCGAATGCGATAGTGTCGATGCCCTGTCCGCCGAAGTACTCAGCCGCCTTCTCTACGTCAGCCCAAGTGGTCGGGAAGGAATCAAAACCTGCCTCTTTCCACATAGCCTCGTCGTAGATTACTACGGTACAGGTACCGCCCGTCAGAGCGGGATAAGCGTAGTACTTACCGTCTGCGGTGAAAGGTACAAGATAATCCATGTTATAATCAGCAGCATAAGGAGAATTCTTGATGCTGTCAGTCAGGTCATAAACGATACCCTGTTTTGCCCAGCTGATGGTATTCATACCCTGCAGCAGGAACACGTCCGGAAGATCGTCCGCCGCTGCGCGGGTAGCAATCTGTGTCTTGTAATCGTCGTTCGCCAGAACTTCCTCATCCAGCGTGATGTTGCCGTGATCATTTTGCCAGTTAGCAAGGCATGTTCTGAAACCGTCGGAACCGCCGTTACCCTCGGACTCCTCAGATGTGGAGAAGTGCATGATGGAGATGTTTCCGCTGTAAGCGAGATCGCCGGATGCTGCCGGAGCCTCTGCCTCAGCCGCAGGCGCCTCTTCTTCTGCTGCAGGCGCTTCCTCCTCTGCTGCCGGAGCTTCCTCCTCTGCCGCAGGAGCTTCCTCTGCTGCGGGCGCCTCTGCTGCCGGATTGGGGTCGCTGCCGCAAGCTGCAAGCGTAGCTACCATAGATGTTGCCAATAAGATGCTTACTACTTTCTTCTTCATACTTTTTCATTTCCTCCTTTTCAAAGACAAAAAATAATGGTTACACAAAAAGCGTTTTTACTTAAACGTTTTCGTAATGTTAGTCTAGCACATATTTCCCATATTTGCAACCACTTTTTTAAAAATTTTTATTCAATGTTTATAATTTCTTTTTTTATTGACTTTATTTTTCTATCTATTCAATCAAAATCCGTCAAAAAGAAAAGAAAATTGCGGAAACATGTGCCATTCTTGCTAAATGGTTTACGTTACCGCAATTTCCTGCAATTGCCGCCCTGCTCACAGACATGTGTATAAAAAAGGAAGGATCAGGTAAAACCCATCCTTCCTGCTTTCACTCATATTCTGCCGTCGTTTACTCTTCCGCCGTATCAGGCGCCTCCTCCTGAGCCGCCGCTCCTCTGTCCCGATAAAACGCGAGCTGGTTCTTTCCGCGCTTCTTAGCTTTATATACTCCCTGATCCGCCGCTTTATAGAGCGTCTCAAAATCGCTGCCTTCCTGTGGGAATACCGCCACGCCGATACTTGCAGTAGCCTTATATTTCACATACTCACCAGCCTGAAAGTTCTTAAAGAAAGTCTCCATTTTTTTTGCTTCTTTCAGGATCGCCTCATCCGTCGAAACATCCTTAAGAAATACCATGAACTCATCGCCGCCCACACGACCTATGATATCGCTGGCACGGAATATCGCCCCGATCTGAATACCGAGGGAACGCAGCACCTCATCACCGAAAGCGTGTCCCATGGTATCGTTGATCTTCTTGAAATTATCGACGTCAACCATGAACATCATGCACTGTTTATCGGGATTCTTCGCCATGTATTCCTTAATCTTGCGCTCCGTGGCAAGTTTATTATTTAACCCGGTCAGAAGATCGGTATCCGCTTTATCTTCCAGTTCTTTCTTCTTATCATTGCTTCGTATCTTTCCGACGATATTGATTACCATCACGACGCAGAAGAATATGGCGATCGTAAGCGCCAGTGCAAACACCATGTCACTCGTATTCTTTCTGATATAGTTCGCCTGTCTCTCCGCATATGCCTTGCTGACGCCAAGTATCAGGCTCCAGCGATTCGTCCCGAGAGGCACGGAAGTCAGCACCTGCTCCTGCTTGCCCGTCGTTATGTCCACGCTGCCGCGGGAGCTGTTGCTCAGACGGTTGCGGATCGTTCTGGCATTTTCCTTATTCTCCGCCTCTATCGCCGTGAAGATATTGTCTCCCTTCACACAGGCATTCGTCGTCGCGCCGCTCACGCCCAGTATATTTCCTTCCAGATCCACTACAACAAGGAAAGTGGTGGAATCGTAACCCGACTGCAGCAGCATGTCCCCAAACCGCTCCATCGGATAATAAAGCATCAGATATCCTTGTTTCGCGTCCGTTCCGACGTGCTTCACCACGATAACGGACTTTTCCTCACCCGCATGTACATAGGGGAACTCCCCCACAAGCGCCTCCTCAAACCAAGGTTCCTGACTGATATCGATCGTCTTGCCTGTCCGGTCTACCGCCTGCCCGTCAGCGGTGCAGTACAGAACTTTATCTACATCCGCGCACGTCGCCGCAATATCCAGCACTTCCATCATGCGGGCATCGTCGTCCGTCCCGATTCTCTCAAGTATTTCCCCTGCCGTCTCACCGACCTTGCCGACTTTCTGCAGCTCATGCAGAAAACGATCCCCGTACCCTTCCGCCGAGGAGATCAGCGTCTTGGAAACCGTCGTCTCCGCCTCCTTATTGCTCTTCGCCGAAAAGCTGAGCAGCATGGCAACAACGACCACCATCATAATGCCCGTCGGAATAACCCACTGTAATACACTAGACTTGTCTTGATTATTCATCGATTTCCTGATTCCCCTCATCAATTCTCAGAGAAAAGTCCATATCATCAGCGACTTTCTCTGTCTCCGGCTCCAGTTTCTTAAAAATACCGCTATATATCCACGCCGCCGCGTAAGCCGGTGCCGAGATACCGAACATGAATGCAAACACGAATGCGTAGTTTGAATAATACACAATCACAACCGGCAATACATAGCATCCCACCATCAGCAGCGTCTTCGGCAGATTGGCAAAAGCCAGTATCATCGCGTTCTTGAGCGTGTTCTTCACCGTATTCTCAAATCTCGCCTGCAGCGGGAAAACATAGACCGCCGCCATCACAAGCAGGACAGCCACCGCCACCACCGCGATTACAAGCGGTTTTGGAAACGACAATCCCGAATAGTTAAAGATCAAGGAATCCCCCACATAGACACCGATCACGAGAAGCATCAACAGCCACATAATGGTAGCCTGCTTGAAATTCTCCTTAAAGGACTTAAAAAATCCCCTGATCAGATACCCTTCTTCCCCGCGCACCATCTTGAGAAATACATAGTGCATCGCCGTAAATGCCGCCCCGGCGGTTATCACGGGAATACAGCAGAGAATCATTAAACAATTCATAATCATCAGATCCCCCACACGGTTTAAAAACCGCATGAAAGGACTGTCCATATCCAAAAATCTGCCCACGTTTGTCACTCCAAAATTTACTCAGCTACATAAGATTATATATCACCGGCGCACGAAAATCTATAAAAAAGGTAAAAATATGTAAAAAAACCGACCAATTTAGATCTTATACTTCGTGCTGACCTGCTGGTACTGTATATTGAGCGTCTGGTACATCTTCAGGATTCTGGCGGTTTCTTTCTTCACATGCGCCATCACTTCGTCATAGGAATCCACCAGCACCATAACCGGCTGCCTCTTAAACCGGTTCTTGTCCGCCTCTTCATTCAGGAACCGGAGCACCTGCTGTTTCGACGCGGCATCCCGGTAACTGCGCTTGTTCACGAGGGCGCTGACCACGTCCCCCACCTGCAGTACGCTCTGCTGGAGGCTGATCTTCTTGTCGTTCAGCCGTTTGGGATAACCGTTGCCGTCCCCTCTCTCGTGATGCGCCAGCGCAATGCCGACCACCTCGGCGTCCACCCGCCGCTCCAGCTTCTCCTGCGTAATCGCCACATGCGTGCGTACATGCTTGATCTCCTCCGGTTTCAGCTTGCGGGGCGCCTGCAGAATATCCTGCGATATCCCGAGCATCCCCAGATCATGCAGCAGCGCCGCATAGTAAATCATCTCCCGCTCATGATCCGGCAGGAAGAGACGGTTTGAAATCTCACCGCAGATGCAGATCGTGGTGACCGTGTCAAGCACCATACTCTCCTGCACAAAGCCCATGCAGTAAATCAGCATATCCATGAAAGTCTTTTTCCCTTCATTGGAAAAGATCATGTACTCGGCGATCGCATCCAGCTCTTCCTTATAAGAACCGTCCTTAAGTTTTTCCAGAATATTATACTTCGCATCACACTGGTAAAAGCGTTCCAGCCCCGCGGCGGAAAGTTTGGTCCCCGCCTGTTTCTGAAACATACGGACGTCAAACTGCGCGCCCATCGTATTAGAATAAATGTCTATCTTCTCAGCGATATTGACGTAAGCCGCCACATCCTTGTACACGTAATCCACCGTCTGCAGCTTTTCATAGTCGCGGCAGTGGTACATCAGCACCTTCGACATGTCCGGCACCGGGGACAGATACTTAAAGAACAGGTATCCGTAGATGGAATGCGCCATGCTGTCCCGCGTCTCGTACTGCAGCATATCGTTGATTCTGGATTTCTCCGTCTTGTACGCGCCGATATCATGCATCGTCGCAACCATAACGATATCCGCCAGCTCAAACTCCTCGTACCTGTTTTCTTCCTGAAGCATCTTATAGACAATGTAAGCCACCCTCGACCCGTGCTCCATCAGCGTCGGATTAATCAGCTTCAGTATGTCCCTCATCAGCAGATAAATATCTTTGCTCCTAATATACTCCATAAATTTCCCCCGTCCCCGATTCCGTCAAAGCACAAATTCCATCGGTGTGTAAATGATGCCGTCCCTCTTTTCCTGCGGACGCAGATCCCGAAATCCCAGCCTGTGGTAAAACTCCACCCCGTAGGGCGAGGAGTCGACCGTCACGCGGGTCTCCTGCTGCTCCGTCAAAAGATAGTTCGACATATACTGGATTAAGGCACGCCCGATGCCCCTTCTGTGGTATTTTTCATCCACAAACAACAGGGAAATGTGCACTCTGTCGCGAAGGGTGAGCATACCCACAAGCTTTTTCCCGTCAAGCGCCACAAACATCTGGTAAGCGCCCATGACAAACATTCTGTAAAGCGTAGAATCCGTGATAAAGTTCTCGAAGTTCTTCACGCCCTCGGGCGAGTAGACGTCCGCCTCGAACTTCATAAAAGTACGCCACGCAAGCGACATGGCATCCTCCCATTCCTCCCGGTATGCGCTTCTGATCTCATACGGTATCTCCAAAACAATCAGTGACTCCTTTTCTGTCTTCTTATCATTTTACCGTACTTTCCCCAAAATTTCAACTTCTGTAACACACTGTGGGTTTTCAGGCGAATCCGGACACATCCGTCGTTATTTTACCGCCTCGCTCCCCACCCGGTTAACCAAAGGCAGACCATTTTCCAACGCATAAGCGTTCTCCAATGTCACTTTCGCAATCGCCTGCATTGCCTCCTTTGTAAAAAATCCCATGTGCGAAGTGATCAGCACGTTCGGGAAGGTCATCAGTCTGGCAAGATTTTCGTCCCGCATGATCTCGTTGGATTTGTCTTCGTAGAAAATGCCTTCCTCCTCCTCGTACACATCCAGACCAACGCCGCCGAATTTTCCTTCTACCAGCCCGTCGATCAGCGCGTCCGTGTCAATCAGCCCGCCGCGGGACGTATTGACGAGATACGCACCCTTTTTCATCTTCCCGATGGTATCCGCATTAATCAGATGCTTCGTCTCAGAAGTAAGGGGGCAGTGTAAGGAAATCACGTCGGCGCGCTCCATCAGTTCCTGCACCGATACGTATTCCACATCCAGATTTTTATTCGGATAGGGGTCATATGCAATCACCTCCATACCGAATCCGTTACAGATACGGATCATCGCCTGCCCGATTTTTCCCGTTCCGACAATACCCGCCGTTTTACGGTACAAATCCACGCCCATCAGCCCGTGCAGGCTCATATTAAATTCCCGCGTTCTGTTATATGCCTTATGCGTATAGCGGTTTACGGTCATCAGCATGGTCATGGCAAATTCCGCCACCGCCTCCGGGGAATAGCTGGGCACGCGCAAAACCTGAATCTTATCCTCAGCCGCCTTCACATCCACATGATTGAATCCCGCGCTCCGAAGAAGGATCGCCTTTACCTGCATATCATAAAGCTGCTTAATCATATCCGCATTCACATAGTCGTTCACAAAAATACAGACAGCGTCGAAGCCTTTTGCAAGCGTCACAGTCTCCTCGTGAAAAGGCACTTCATAAAAGCGTATTTCAAATCCGTACTCCTTTCCCATAGGCTCAAACCAGATTTTGTCATAGGGTTTCGTACTAAAAAAAGCTATTTTCATGTTTTTACCTCCTCTATTCCTTATATGATAATAGAGTATATACAAAAAACCGCCCTGTCATCCCGACATCAGCGGTTTTCGCCTCACTTTTCATTTTCATCTCCCCGAGAAGTCAGATTTTCAAAAAAATTATTTATGCTTTCTTTCATACTCTGGAAAAATCCTTCTTTTGCGCCTTCCACCGCACTTTCCACCGCTTCCTCAAACGCCTCGTCCGCCTGTGCCACAACGTCGCCCAGTTTTTCATCCGCCTGCTCTACAACATCATCCAGCTTTTCATCTGCCTGCGCCACCGCGGCAGCGCCATACTCGTCGTACATGTCCTTCACTTGATCCACAAGCTCGTCCGCGCCGGACTCGATATCCTCTATCGTGGGTTTTTCGCCGTTTTGCGATTGTGTAAGGGCAAGATATGCCACGCACAAAATCGCCAGCAGGCAAATCACACTCATAAGTTTTTTCATGTTTCACTCCATTTCAAGACGTTTATGCCGGGGTGTTTCGTCAAATTCCGGGCGCAGCGCCGCAATCATGTAACGTTTTGCAATATAAACCGGTAAATATCCCCGTAAACGTCCTGCCTGTCCGCCTCGTTCAGTATTTCGTGCCGATCGCCGGGATAGAGTTTTAACTGCACGTGCTCCATGCCCAGCGCCTCAAAGGAATGGAAGACTTTCTCCACTCCTTTCCCAAAATCACCCACCGGGTCTTCCTGCCCCGATACAAACAGAACGGGCAGGTGTTTCGGCATCTGCGCCAGCTTTTTCTCGTCGTACAAGTTCAGGATCAGGCGCATCAGCGTCTGAAATCCGTTGGCGGTAAAGACGAAATTACAAAGCGGGTCTGACCGGAACGCTTTCACGTTCTCCGGATTCACGCTGACCCAATGACCGGAATCCTCAGGACCGGCTTGGAATTTCAGATTATAAACGCCAAAGAGCGCTTTGTCCATGCCTTTGCACACATATTTAGAGCCGAGAACCGTGCTCAGGAAGGACGCCTGCAGCCAGCCGAGACGCACCGCGCGCTTGGGCTGCATACCGGTTCCCATAATGACTGCCCCGTCAATCCCGTTTCCGTAGCGCATCAGATAGTTGCGCAGGATAAAGGATCCCATGCTGTGCCCCAGAATAATATAGGGAATGCCGGGGTACTGCTCCTGCATCATCTTTTTCAGCCTGTGCTCGTCCCTCACCAGCACGGTAGCAGCGTCTTCCTTGCAAAAATAGCCCCTGATTTCGCCGTCCTTCACGGAAAGACCGTGCCCTAAGTGATCGTCGCCCACCACGAGAATGCCCTTTCCGGCAAGATACCTCGCAAAATCCTCGTAGCGTCCGATATACTCCGACATGCCGTGTACGATCTGCAAAACGCAGATCGGTTTCTCTGTCTCCGGAAGCCACTTAACCGCATGAAGCTTATGTTCGCCGTCCCGAGAGCCAAAGTAAAATTCCTCTTTTTCTATCATGTTTCTCCCTATTTCCAATCTGCCCGAAATCACAGTCTGCCTGAGGCAGCGTCCGCAATTTCCAACATCTCACAGCCGGATAACTCCCGGCTTTCCCATAAGCTCTACATCAATCAACAAATCTCTGCACCTGCGGGCATAAACCGCTCCGGCGTCATAACGGCGAGGTTTCCGTCCTCGTCAGCCGCGCTCAGTATCATTCCCTCCGACATTTCTCCCGCAATCTCTCTGGGTTTCAGATTTACAAGCACCATGACGCGTTTCCCGATCAGTTCCTCCGGCTTATAATACTGCTTGATCCCCGAAAGAATCTGTCTTGTGCCGCCGCCCACCTGTATCCTAAATTTCAAAAGTTTTTTGGACTTTGGCACTTCCTCGCAGGAGAGTACCAGCCCTACCTGAAACTGGCATTTATCAAAGTCATCGTAGGTTATCTCCGCCTTAGGCTCAAGTTCCACAAATTTTTCATCCATACCTGAATCCCCCTCAGCGTCCTCGCCCGCCGCCATCTTTCTTTCGGCAAACATAGCTTCCACCTTCTCCATCACCTCTGCGAGATCCTGTCTTGCGAAAAGGATTTCCGGTGTCTGCGTCACCTGTGTGCCGGAGGGATAGAGTGTCGATGCCGTAGCGGTATCCCGGTCAGCGGCGCATTTTTCCAATATCGCAAAGTCGATCAGCGGCGCATTCATCTGCTCGGAAATCCGCTTCGCGGTTTCCGGCATATAAGGCTCTAAAAGGGAAGCGCCCACCATAATTGCGTTTGAGAGATTGTAGAGCACCGTCGCCAGCCTGTCCTTTTTCGTCTCGTCTTTCGCAAGCGCCCAAGGCATAGTTTCATCAATATATTTGTTGCTGCGCTTGAAAAGCGCAAAGATCTCCGTGATCGCGTCCGCCACCCGCAGGTCATCCATCTTCCCCACAACACGGCTGTAAGTGTCTGTCAGAACGCGGAACAGATCGGCATCCACATCCTCCGCGCCCGCGTCCACGCCCGTCTTTTTATTTTCCACCACGCCTCCGAAGTATTTGTTGCTCATGGAAATGGTGCGGTTCACCAGATTTCCCAGCGTGTTTGCCAGATCGGAATTCATGCGCTCCACCATCAGATCCCAAGTAATCACGCCGTCATTCTCAAAAGGCATCTCATGCAGAACAAAGTACCGCACCGCGTCCACGCCGAAAAAGCGAATCAAATCATCCGCGTAAATCACATTTCCCTTGGATTTGCTCATCTTGCCGTCTCCCTGCAAAAGCCAAGGATGCCCGAACACCTGCTTCGGCAGCGGCTCTCCCAGCGCCATCAGAAAGATAGGCCAGTAGATCGTATGGAAGCGGATAATATCCTTTCCGATCAGATGCAGATCGGCAGGCCAAAGTTTCTTATACTGGTCGGTGCTTTCGCCCTCCGCGTCGTAGCCGATTCCGGTAATATAGTTGGTCAATGCGTCCAGCCACACGTAAACCACATGTCTGTCGTCAAAATCCACGGGAATCCCCCATTTAAAGGAGGTTCTGGATACGCACAGGTCCTGTAAGCCCGGCAGAAGGAAATTGTTCATCATTTCATTCTTGCGGGACACCGGCTGGATAAACTCCGGGTGCTCGTTGATGTGCGCGATCAGCTTGTCCGCGTACTTGCTCATCTTAAAGAAATAGGCTTCTTCCTTTGCCGGTTTCACCTCTCTGCCGCAGTCGGGACATTTTCCGTCCACAAGCTGCGACTCTGTCCAGAAGGACTCGCAGGGGGTGCAGTAAAGCCCTTCATAAGCTCCCTTATAGATATCCCCCTGCTCGTAAAGCTTCTTAAAAATCTTCTGTACCTGTTTTTCGTGAAAATCGTCGGTGGTGCGAATAAATTTATCGTAGGAAGTATCTAACGAATCGCAGATCCGCCGAATTTCCCCCGCCACCTTATCTACATAGGCTTTCGGCGTAACACCCGTCTCCTGTGCCTTTAGCTCAATCTTTTGCCCGTGCTCGTCCGTACCTGTCTGGAAAAATACGTCATAGCCGTCTTTTCTCTTAAAGCGGGCGATGCTGTCCGCCAGCACAATCTCATAGCTGTTGCCGATATGGGGAGTGCCGGAGGTGTAGGCAATCGCCGTCGTAATATAATATTTTCCCTTATTCATGACACGCTTCCTTTCCTCATTACTTCTATTGATAAAGTCTATCGTAAAGGGGCGTGATTGTCAATTCCCGCAAGGGTTTTCCGAATAACAGTGCAGGCGGCTAATAAAAAAGAATACCGCTGCTGCCCTTTATCGTCGTACCGGCGGGCAATCCTGTCAAATAATAGAGCCCTACCCGCACATTAAATCCGTTTCTGGCATATTTGCGTCCGAAAAGCCTGGTGAGATTTTTGCAGCTGCTCACCGTCAATACAGGATCTGCGCCGGCGTGATTGCCATCGACGCCATCGGTGCCATATGCCGTTGTGACCACATAGGCAAAGGCTGCCGGCACATCTTCCGGAAGCGTGTATTCGCCGGAAATCGATTGCTGCCTAAGGCTGTCTCCCCCGTTTCCCTCCTGTGCCTTGAATGCCTCCTCCAGCGTTTTCGCTATGTCCGCTCCGGTGCCGAGCTTTAGCTCTCCATTGACCCATGCCGCCGTCCCGGCGGACAGGTTTTCGGCGGATGCCGGCTGAATGCCGATCGGTTCTGCCCCGTCCGACGCGCTTGTGCTGAGCGTTCCGTCCGCTTTTTTGTAGAGAGTCGTTCCGGCAGGGAATCCGTAAGCGGTCGGATCTGACGGGATGCTCTGGCTTACCGCAATTCCCTCCAGAATGGTCGCAAAATCCAGCGAAAGCGGGTCAGCCTCCTCCCCGGACTGCGGTTTTTTGTGTACCGCATAAACCCCCTCCGCGCTTGTCATTGCCACGTCTCCGCCGGAGCGTGTCAGATAGGTGCTCATAACCCCCAACTGTTTGACTGCCCGCACCTTAAACAGATCCAGCCGATCCGCCAGCGTATAAAAATCCGCCGAGTCAATAATCACATTCCCCTCCCCGCCGGAGTAGCGGATTGCTCCCTCAGATCGCAGATCCGCTTTCGTGGCAGAAGGGTTCTCCGCCGCCGTTGCCGCCATACACGCACTGACCATCATGGTTACTGCCATTATCATTGATAAAATTCTATTCCTCATATCCGCCTCCCTGTTCTACATTCTCATTTTCTGCTTCATTCTCATCCGTCGGTGTCTCCCGTTCTCCCGGATTTTCATCCGCATTTTCACTTTCTTTTCCTGCGTCCGGATTCTCGTCTCCTGACTCCTTATCCGGATTTTCCGTTTCCATCCCTTCTCCCGGGCTTTCATTTTTTCCCTCTTCCTCCGGGTTCGGGCGTTCGTCTCCGGTTTCCGCGCCTGTATTTTCTTCTTCCGTTCCTGCGTCCGGCTTTTCCGCATTGCCGCACCAGCAGCGTCCGCCACTGCCGCTATCCCCGCCGTCAGCCTCACCGACGCCTTCTCCGCTGTCGTTCTCCCCATCGTCATCCGTGTCCGAAAGGTTGAAACAGCACGCCTCCTCACTCCGATACCCACAATCCATGCATATTTTTTCATGATGCAAGCCATCTTCGCAGGGTTCGTAACAGTAAGCATAATGTTCCTCTGTGAGCGGTTCATATCCCGGGCAGAATCCTGTAACGTCCAGTCGACATCCGCTTCTGTGCCCGTTTTCATCCACCGCCTCAAAGAACAACGTATGCGCTTCCTCCCGCTCCCATTGGTATCCGCAGACGCAGGTATAGCGTATGCCGGGGTACTCTGCGCCATCATGAATAAGAGAGCAGCTTTCACGGCGTACTGCCCTGTGCGCGCACACCAGATCAAACGCAGTGCCACAGGCGCCGCAGTGCCTCCTGTGCGTCTGCCCGTTTATATCGAGATACTCCCACCGGTGGGTATGCGTGTAACAGCCGGGTTCAAACACCGTATCGGGAATCGTATCCAGCCTGTCTTGCAGGAGAAGAAAATCCGCCGTATATATATGTGCGCCTTTGTCCGCCTCCCGGTAGACCAGACTGCCCCCGGAAGACAGCCCAGCCTGTGCCAAGGAATAACCCGCCGCCTGCGAAGCTTCGGTTCGCATCGTCGGCGCAGCGGCGCACAGCCCGAAGGTCAATGCCAATAATACCGCCGCAATCCTTTTTCTTTTCCATGTGACATTATTTTTTCTATTGCCTTTTTCGCACTCCATATCGTTCCTCCCCTACTTGTCGGATTTATTCTGCCCCGGCATCAGATAGAGCGTGTTCGTCTGCTCCTCGTAGCGGTAGGAGAGCGCTTCCGACGAGAGAGCATCCATCTGCTTATCCAGCTTTTCATCCAGTTTCCGGTTCATTTCCTCATTGTTTTTCTGCATTTCCTCCAACGCTTTCCTGAGTTCCTTTTCCAGACTATCCATATCCTTTCCAAGTCCGTCCAGTCGTTCATCCAGATCGTCTAAATTCTCATTTACGGTCGTCTTTAGGCGCTCTTCCACTTTGGAAAGTTTATTCCAAAGCTTTTCGTCCTCCCGCCGAAGTTCCTTGATTTTATCACAGACCCCCGACACATCGGATCGCACCTGTCCCAATTCCACCCGGAGCTCTCCGATCTGTCCCTGAATTGCGGGTATCTTTTCCCGATCAATCGTCTGCACCACATCCGATAAGCTTGTCAATTTACCCTCCAGCGTTTTGACACTCTCCGCAACAGTCTTGGTTTCCTTTTCCAACACCGTGAGTTTTTCCGTCACTTTTTCAGAGGACGTCGAACTGCCTTCCCGGTATTCTCTGAGAATCTCCGTCACCTCCCTCTGCACCTGTTCCAGCGCTTCCTGCAGTTCCTTCACTTTCTCCGATAAGGAATTTGTATTCGTGAGGTATTCCTGCCGCAGCTCTTCCCCGGAATCCCGTGACATATATTCCTGCATTTTTTCCTCATAGGTGGTAGTCACAAGCCCCTGTGCATCCTGCAGGGCAAGCGCGTCCTGTGCGTCCTGCATTTGCTGCGCTTCCTGCAGTTCCCGCGCCTTCGCGGCGGCTTCCTCCCGCTTTTTCTCCTGCACACCGTACCCCCACCACAAAAGCATTAAGATACCCGCTGCCGCTGCAACGCCCACTGCAATAATGATGAACCGCGGTAATGTTTCGTCCTCCTTTTCCGGATCTTCCCGCCACTCGTTCAAATAATCTGACACCTTTGTCATAAATTCGCGCATAATTTTCCCGTACCTCCTTTTTAATCCTTTCTTTTTTCAATGTGCCTTGACGTCTCCAATCTTTTTCGTCTTTTCTGTTGGAATATCCGGCGACCCGCCGCAGACCCGTACATAGAAATTCAAAGAATATAAAATGTACGGAATAAAGTATACTTTAGTCTTTCCAAAGATTGTATGATTACCTTACCAGATGTCATTCTCATTTACAATACCGGAATATTGCACAAGTTTTTTAACGTGAAAAAGCCCGGATGCACCTGTAATCCTGATGCATTCGGGCTTTTACCTCTCCAAACGAAATAACGTTTGCCGTATTCTCCATCAAATTCTTACAAGAAACGTTTCCGCCTCAATATGTTAATATCTCATAACCGTCCTCCGTCACCGCCAGCGTGACCTCCCACTGGGCGGAGGGCTTGCCGTCCTCGGTGTAGACCGTCCAGCCGTCCTCGTCGTCGATGTAAATATCCGCCTTCCCCATATTTACCATCGGCTCAATGGTGAAGACCATTCCCGGCACCATCAGCATTTCCGTGCCTTTGGGGGTCACATAGCTGACAAAAGGCTCTTCGTGAAATTCCAGCCCGATACCGTGCCCGCCAATCTCCCTCACGATGGAATAGCCGTTCTGCTTCGCGTGATCGTTGATCGCCTGCGCCATGTCCCCGAGAAAGTTCCACGGTTTCACCTGCGCCAGCCCCACGTCGATACACTCTCTTGCCACCCGCACAAGTTTCTGCGTCTCCTCCGGCACATTCCCCAGCATAAACATGCGCGAAGAGTCTGAAAAGTACCCGTTATATATAGTAGAAACGTCCACATTTACGATGTCGCCGTCCTTTAACAGCCGGTTCTCGTCTGGAATACCGTGGCACACCACCTCATTGATGGAAGTGCAGACGCTCTTCGGGAATCCCTCGTAGCCAAGAGGCGCGGCGATGCCTCCCATCTCCTTCGTCATATCGCAGACAATCTTATCAATCTCCTCGGTACTCATGCCGATATGAATCCGTCGCTCAATCTCATCGAGAATAGCAATATTCAGTTTGCTGCTCTCCCGGATGCCCTCAAGCTGTTCCGGCGTCTTCAGGATATCATGCCGCGGAACGATATGCCCCTGCAGTTCGATGCTCTCAATTTTTTCATCCATCGCCATATGGCACGCCTTGTATTTCTTGCCGCTGCCGCACCAACAGGCGTCGTTTCTGCCCAATTTTTTCATAGTATGTCATCTCCGTTTCCTTAACCCTACCTATTGTAGCACATCGGAGTGAAAAATGGGAGGGGTATTACGCACCACCGCGAACACAATTCCCGGTCAGCCAGCCGCGGATCGTTTCTCCAATGCCGCCAGAAAAATATCTACATTTTCCCGCTTCCAAAATTCTAAAAACTGCCCCGCCATCTCTCCCAGATAATCTTTTTGCGGGATCAGTATCTGATAGTAAAATACCCGCCCCTTCCTGTAATGCTTTAAATATCCCTTTTTGACAAGCCTCGCTAAAAAAGTGGAAACTGTCTGCGGTTTCCACTCCTTATCATATAGCTCATTTACTCTCTGTGTGATATCCGCCAGTTCCAGCTCCCGCTCCGCATCCCACACTGTCTTCATTACCAGCTTTTCACAATTTGTTAAACTTTGAAGTTCCATTTACGTCTTCTCCTTCCGCGCTTTCCCACTTATCGCTCATGGTTTTTGCTTATTTCATCATATTTCATCATTCACATAATGGCAAGCCGGAATTTTCTGTATATTAAACATATTGTTTATTTTTTCAAACCTTTACCACATTCAAAAACCCTTAAAAACAAGTTGCATCCGCCCCGCGAATACTGTAGAATGGTGGAATGAGACTCTTAGAAAAAACACGGCACAAGTTCATCGGAGACAAGAGCTTTTACAAGATGATTCTCGCCATCGCCGTTCCCATTATGATCCAAAACGGTATCACAAATTTCGTGAGCCTTTTGGACAACATTATGATTGGGCAGATCGGCACGGAACAAATGTCCGGCGTTGCCATTGTAAACCAGCTTCTTTTTGTCTATAATCTCTGCCTGTTCGGAGGGGTGTCCGGCGCAGGTATTTTTACCGCGCAGTACTTTGGGCAGAAAAATCAGGAAGGCGTCCGCCAAACCGTCCGATTTAAGATATGGATGGTTTCTTTGATTACCATATGTACGGTGATCCTCCTGCTTGTGGCAGGCGATCCGCTGATCACATTCTATCTACAGGGAGACGGCACAGTGGAGAGCGCTGCCGCTACCCTGCGCTACGGCAAAGAATATCTTCTGATCATGCTCCCCGGTCTGCTCCCTTTTATGCTGGTTCAAGTCTATTCCAGCACACTGCGGGAATGCGGGCAGACGATCCTGCCCATGAAGGCGGGAGTGATCGCCGTCTTTGTCAACTTGATTCTGAACTACATATTAATATACGGTAAATTCGGCGCACCGGCTTTGGGTGTGCAGGGCGCGGCAATCGCCACGATTATTTCCCGCTTTGTCGAATGCGGCATCGTATTGATTCACACACACCGCCATGCACAGGAAAATGCTTTCGTTCAGGGACTTTACAGCACGTTGAAAGTTCCCGGCTCACTGATGATAAAAATTATAACCAAAGGTATGCCGCTTCTTTTAAATGAAACACTCTGGGCGGCAGGCACGGCTATGCTGACACAATGCTATTCCGTCCGGGGCTTAAACGTGATCGCCGCACTCAATATATCCAACACGATCAACAATGTATTTAACATCGTGTTTATTGCGTTGGGCGAATCCGTGGCTATCATTGTCGGACAGCTTCTCGGCGCAGGTAAAATGAAAGAGGCGCGGGATACGGATAATAAGATGATCGCTTTCTCTGTTTTCAGTTGTGTTATTATTGCCGCCGTTATGCTTTTGCTGGCACAGTTTTTCCCGCTCCTCTACAACACAAACGACGAGGCGCGGACGCTTGCCACCTATTTCATTATGCTTACCGCCGTCTTTATGCCGCAGAACGCCTTTCTTCATGCTTCCTATTTTACCCTGCGATCCGGCGGTAAAACAATTATCACCTTCCTCTTTGACAGCGTGTTCATCTGGTGTGTCAGCGTAGTGATCGCCTTTCTTTTGAGCCGCTACACAACACTGCCCGTGATCGCAGTCTACGCCTTCGTGCAGATGGGTGACTGGATCAAGTGCGTGATTGGATTCGTGCTGGTGAAAAAAGGCGTCTGGCTGCAGAATATTGTCTCCTGACATCCAATTACATTTTATGTCTTTTAAACGCGCAGACTGTTTTCATAGTATAACAGGAAAACAGTCTGCGCGTTTCTTTGTTATACTTTCAAAACAGTCTGTATTTTTATAGTTTATATTATTATAATAGTTTGCTTATTTCTATAATATACTTATAAAACAGTCGAGTTGTTGTCGTGGTATACTTGCAAAATAGTCAGACTGTTGTTATAATATACTTATGAAACAGTCTGACTGTTTCATAAGTATATTTTTGCTTTACGCTGAAACACTACCTTATAGTAAAAGGAGGCGTCTTATGGCAATCGTGAGCGAAGAAAAAATCATAAAAGTTTTATGGCAATACAATCCGTGGTGGAGAGCGCCAGCCGCCGTGAAAGAAGATGCCAAACCGCAAAGACGCCTTGCTTTTTACGAAGCGCTTCAAATGCTCAAACATCCCAGCATCCGCCGCTTCGTCGTTCTGTCCGGCGTGAGGCGCGTCGGCAAAACTACCATCTTATATCAGATTATTGACAAACTGCTGGACGAGGGTATTAATCCGAGAAACATCCTGTATGTCTCTTTTGACAATCCGATTCTCAAGTTGATCAGTGTGGAAACCGTGCTCTCCGTCTACGAATCCATGTACCCGCTTGAGGGAGAAAAATATCTTTTCTTTGATGAGATACAATATACGAATGACTGGGAATTATGGATGAAAGTCATCTATGACAGCAGAAAGGATATCCGCATGGCTGCCACAGGATCGGCAAGCCCTATTTTAGAAAAAGGCTCTACCGACAGCGGTACCGGAAGATGGAATATTTTGAAAATCCCTACCATGTCTTTTTACGAATATTGCAGGGTGCTCAAGCTGGATGATCCTTTGCCTGCTGAAACCATACAGCCCTGCGACCTTACGGATATGGACTATGCACAGCTTGGCGATCTGGTGAGCCGCTTTCTTCCTCTGAGAAATCATTTTAACCGCTACATGACTATTGGCGGATTTCCGGAGCTTGTACTATCCGGCGACGATCTGTATGCACAGCGGATGCTCCGCGAAGACGTGGTTGACAAGGTAATCAAACGCGACGTGTTATCTCTCTTTAACATTCGCAATCCGCTTCTCATGGAAAAACTGTTTTTATATTTGTGTATGAATTCCACAGAAATATTCAGTACGTCCACGGCAGCAAAAGAACTGGAAAACATCTCCGTCTCCACCATCGACAGCTATATCGAGGCTTTGGAAATGTCCAATCTCATTTACCTTGCCAAACCTATGAACGTAGGCAGCAAGGGCGCATTAAAGGGAAAACCTAAGATTTTTATCGCGGATGCCGCCATTCGCAACGCGGTACTGATGATCGATGATGTGCTTTCGGATGAAACCGAATTGGGCGCCATGGTGGAAACTGCCGTGTATAAGCATATGGTTTCCTTTTATCAGGGCACTCCGGCACAGCTCGGCTATTTCAGAAATGCCAGAGACAACCACAAGGAAGTCGATGTTGTAGTGGAACTTCCCCGAAGGAAAATTCTCTGCGAAGTGAAATACCGCAACAACTCCCACATTCCCGCTACGGATGCCATCGTAGAGCTGTGTAAGGACAAAGACGCAAAAGTCACGCACGCCTTTCTGATCACAAAAGAAATGAACGATTTCGGCATTGCAAAGCACGAGACAGCAACCCCGATTCTCCGTGTACCCGCCATCGCCTTCCTCTATATTCTGGGAAAAGCGGAGGCAAACAGCAAAATAAGCGGCGCAGTCTAAACGACTGCGCCACACTTTTTATACACTTCAAAACTGTGCCAGATACTTCTTCACATTCTCCGTAATGCTTCCGCCAAAAACAGCGGAACCTGCCACAATCACATTCGCTCCGGCGTCCATCACAATTTTCGCGTTGTCCACCGTGATACCGCCATCCACCTGAATGTCAAGGTCAAGCCCCATCTCGTCGGCCATCTCTCGTACTCTACGGATGCGCTCCGTAGATTCTGGGATATATTTCTGACCGCCAAATCCCGGCTCTACCGTCATCACCAAAAGCATATCCAGTTTTGGCAGATACTTTTTTACCGCCTCCACAGGAGTTTTCGGTTTGATCGACATGCCCACACGGCAGCCGAGATTACGGATGAGATCAATCGTCTCCTCCGCATCGTCCGTAGCCTCCAGATGAAAGGTGATGCTGTCCGCGCCGCACGCCTTAAATTCTTTCAGATAGCGGTCAGGATCCACGATCATCAAGTGTACGTCAAAAACCCTATCCGTCTCCTTACGAATAGAACGGATTACCGGCATTCCGAAGGAAATGGAAGGCACAAACACCCCGTCCATGACGTCAATATGTAAATATTCCGCTCCGGCTTCGTCTGCCTCTTTGATCTGCTCCCCTAATCTGGTGAAATCAGCCGCCAAAATTGAGGGAGACAAAATGTTTTTTCTCATTTTTATTTCCTCCGCAGTGCCACTCGAAAAACCTGCGTTATTTTACGAAGCCCTTTACTTTCTCGTAAATGCCCTTGCCGTCCAGACCATACTTCTCTACCAGCGCGTTCGCGGAACCGGACTCACCAAACGTATCCTGCATACCGATCCGCAGAACGGGCGTAGGATGTTTCTCAGACAGGCAGTCGCAGACAGCGCTGCCAAGACCGCCGATCACGGTGTGCTCTTCCGCCGTAACCACTTTGCCGGTCTTCTTCGCGGAAGCAAGTACCAGTTCCTCGTCCAGCGGCTTGATGGTGTGGATATTGATCACTTCTGCGCTGATTCCGTCCGCCGCAAGCATCTCCGCCGCATCCAGAGCGGAAGAAACCGTAATGCCGCTCGCGATGATCGTCACGTCCGTTCCCTCTCTCAGAAGAACACCCTTGCCGATCTCAAATTTGTAATCCGGCTTGTCGTTAATCACAGGCACAGCCGCACGACCGAAACGCAGATATACAGGACCTTCCATCTCAATCGCCGCGCGTACCGCCGCTTTCGCCTCCACATCGTCGGAGGGCACGATAACGGTCATTCCGGGAATGGTGCGCATCAGAGCCACGTCCTCGTTACACTGATGGGTCGCGCCGTCCTCGCCTACGGTAATACCGGCATGGGTTGCACCGATCTTTACATTCAGATGAGGATAACCGATGGAGTTACGAACCTGCTCAAAGTTACGCCCTGCCGCAAACATAGCGAAGGAACTGATAAAAGGAATCTTACCGCAGGTGGCAAGACCTGCCGCAATACCTGTCATGTTACACTCTGCAATACCACAGTCGATATGGCGGTCCGGGAACGCTTTCAGGAACACGCCCGTCTTGGTCGCGCCCGCAAGGTCCGCGTCCAGCACTACCAGATTGGGAAATTCTGCCCCACACTCGGCAAGTGCATTACCATAGCTTTCTCTTGTCGCAATTTTCTTTACATCTGCCATTAGTTTGCACCTCCTAACTCTTTACCGATCTTCTCAAGATCAGCCATCGCCGTCGCGTACTCTTCATCATTGGGCGCTTTGCCGTGCCAGCCCGCATTGTTCTCCATAAAGGAAACGCCTTTGCCCTTCACCGTCTTACAGATAATAGCGGTGGGCATACCCTTGGTCGCCTTAGCCTCCTTGAACGCCGCGTCGATCTGGTCAAAGTCGTTACCGTCTATATTGATTACATGGAAATTAAACGCCTCAAACTTCTTGTCAATCGGGTAAGGGGAGCACACGTCGTCAATCTTACCGTCGATCTGCAGTCCGTTGTTGTCCACGATCACTACCAGATTGTCAAGCTTTCTGTGTCCCGCAAACATGGACGCCTCCCAAACCTGCCCTTCCTGAATCTCTCCGTCGCCGAGCAGCGTGTAGGTTCTGTAATCCTTGCCGTCCATCTTCGCCGCGAGAGCCATACCTACTGCCGCGGAGATACCCTGTCCCAGAGAGCCTGAAGACATGTCTACGCCGGGCGTCTCCTGCATACAGGGATGACCCTGCAGATAAGAACCGAGGTGCCGCAGGGTGGGCAGATCCTCCACCGGGAAGTACCCTCTGTTCGCCAGTACGGAATAAAGTCCGGGAGCGGTGTGTCCCTTGGAAAGTACGAAACGGTCTCTGTCCGCTTTCTTCGGATCTTTCGGGTCAATGTTCATCTCCTCAAAATACAGATAAGTAAAAATGTCTGCCGCCGACAGAGATCCGCCCGGATGCCCTGCCTTCGCGCCATGTACCGCCGTCACGATACCCTTGCGAACTTCATTAGCTGTTTTTTGTAACTCTAATTTGTTCATCGCTGTCCTCCATCCATCAAAACTATAATAATCATCTGCCTAAAGTGTATCACAAAGCTTTCATTTTGTCACCGTGCCCGGGCACAATTAATTACTTTTGTCCGTAGTACGCGTTGGCGCCATGCTTGCGGAAATAATGCTTATCCTGCAGTTCCTGCGGCGCGGGCTGGATCCTCGCATTGATCGTCTCCGCGCGGTAAGCCATCTTCGCCACTTCCTCGAGTACAACCGCATTGTGCACCGCCTCATGCGCGTCTTTGCCCCACGCAAAAGGACCGTGGTTCTTGCAGAGCACTGCCGGAACCGCCACCGGGTCTTTATCCATTCTCTTAAACTCGCTGACAATCAGAAGCCCGGTGTTCTTCTCGTAAGCATCCGCGATCTCGTCCTCATTCAGACAGCGCAGACACGGGATATCCCCGTAAAAGTAATCCGCATGGGTCGTTCCGTAACAGGGAATGCTTCTGCCCGCCTGTGCCCAGCTTGTGGCGTAGGAAGAATGGGTATGTACAACGCCGCCGATCTCCTCGTAAGCCTTGTAGAGCTCCACATGGGTCGCCGTGTCGGAAGAAGGATTATACTTCCCCTCCACCTTGTTGCCTTCCAGATCCACAAGTACCATATCATCCGGCGTCAGCTTGTCATAGTCCACGCCGCTCGGCTTGATCGCAAAAATACCGCTCTCCCTGTCAATCTCACTCACATTCCCCCATGTGAATGTGACAAGTCCATACTTCGGAAGCAGCATATTCGCCTCATAGACACGTTTTTTCAGTTCCTCTAACATGTTATACCTCCTGTATATATTTCACTCTGCTCAGATTTTGATATTACATAGATTCAACTGCCGCTCTCTCGATCGCAAGTCCCGCGCCGTATAACTTCATAAACTTGTTAAATCCTTCCACATCGGATGCCTTCGGCTCCAGTTTCTCACCCTTCTGACCCGCAAATACTTTGCTGTCGAGGAACGCCGCCAGACTCTCGTCCACGCCCTTATTGATCATGTAGGAAGCGAGAAGCGCAATGCCCCATGCGCCGCCTTCACCCGCCGTCTCCATAACGCTCACGGGTGCGTTCATTGCCGCCGCAAGGATGCTCTGCCCTACGCCCTTGGTCTTGAACAGACCGCCGTGCCCTAAGATCTCATCCACTTCCACTTTCTCTTCCTGGAAAAGAATGTCAAAGCCGGTCTTCAGCGCACCGAGGGAGGTGAACAGATGCACTCTCATAAAGTTCGCCAGATTGAACTTCGCGTCGGGCGTTCTCACAAACAGCGGACGTCCCTCGTTAAAGCCGGTCACATGCTCGCCGGAGAAATAGTTGTAGGCAAGCAGACCGCCGCAGTCGTCGTCTCCCTCCAATGCCTTGCGGTAGAGGTTGCCGTACAGCTCGTTCATATCCACCTTCATGCCCATCACTTCCGAATACTCCTTAAACAGATTCACCCACGCATTCAGGTCGGAAGTACAGTTGTTACAGTGCACCATCGCCACAAGGCTGCCATCCGGGGTCGTCACCAGATCAATGGCGTCATAAACCTTGGACAGTTCCTTCTCCATAACGATCATACCGAACACGCTCGTTCCCGCAGATACATTGCCGGTACGCTGCGCCACACTGTTGGTCGCCGCCATGCCTGTGCCCGCATCACCCTCGGGAGGACAGAAAGGAATACCTGCCTCCAAAGTGCCCGTGGGATCGAGAAGCTTCGCGCCTTCCTCGGTCAGCGCGCCCGCCTGCTGTCCCGCTGTGTAAACCGCCGGGAGCACATCCTTCAATTTCCATGCAAAGCCCTTGTCCGCAACCGCCTCGTCAAACTGCGCGATCATCTTTTCGTTAAACTGCCCCGTCGCAATGTCGATCGGGAACATGCCGGACGCCTCGCCCACGCCGACGATCTTTTCACCCGTCAGCTTCCACTGGATATAGCCCGCCAGCGTGATGACAAATTTCAGATCCGGCACATGCGCCTCGCCGTTTAAAACCGCCTGATAGAGATGCGCAATCGTCCATCTCTGCGGAATATGATAGTTGAACAGCTCGGTCAGCTTCGTGGAAGCCTCCTCCGTGATCGTATTTCTCCATGTGCGGAAGGGAACCATCAGTTCATCCTTCTCATTGAACGCCATATAACCGTGCATCATTGCAGAGAAACCGATCGCCCCCAGCTTCACAAGTTTCTCGCCGTACTGTGCCTGCACATCTTCCGTCAGCTTTTTGTAGCAGTCCTGCAGTCCTGTCCAGATGTCATCCAAACTGTAAGTCCAGATGCCGTTCTCCAGCCTGTTCTCCCAATCGTGCGCCCCCGATGCAATGGGCTTGTTGTTCTCGTCCACAAGAACCGCCTTGATTCTGGTAGAACCGAACTCAATACCCAGCACCGCCTTACCGCTTGCAATACATTCTTTTGCTCCCATACTTATCCCTTTTCCTCCTTTTACATATTTAGTTAACGGAACGCTGCCTCGTTCCATCTAAGCATATTCTTAAAGTCACGAATATTGGTATCCTTGTCGATGATAACGCTCTCGATACCCATTGCGTCAGCCCAGTCCGCCATCTGCTCCACAGTCAGATCGTAGGAGAACGCCGTGTGATGTGCGCCGCCTGCAAGAATCCACGCGGTCGCGCCAATTTCCATATTAGGCTGAGGCGTCCAGAATGCCGTGCCGACAGGAAGCTTCGGCATAGGCTTCTCCACCTTCTTGCAGTCCACCGCATTGATCAGCAGGCGGAAACGTGTGCCAAGGTCAACCAGCGAACATGCCACTGCAGGACCTGTCTTAGACGTAAATACGAGACGTGCGGGGTCTTCCCTGTTACCCATGGAAAGCGGGCAAACCTTAATACCGATCTCGCCGTCCGCAACGGAAGGACATACCTCAAGCATGTGCGCCTGCAAAATACCCTCCTTGCCGGGCACGAGATTGTAGGTGTAATCCTCCATCATGGAAGTTCCCTTCGCATCCTTGATACCCGCCGTCATCAGCTTCATAATGCGCACCATTGCCGCTACTTTCCAGTCGCCCTCCGCACCGAAGCCGTAGCCTTTCTCCATCAGTCTCTGGATCGCCAGACCCGGAAGCTGCTTCAAACCGCCAAGCATACCGAAATGCGTCACAACCGCATGATAATCGTTCTCCACGAGGAATTTCTCGATACCGATCTCCTGCTGCGCCTGCACGGCAACATGCTTTTTGAACTCGTCGAGATCTCTACCCTCGTCAATGATCTTATATTTGCTGTAATATTCCTCAACCAGCGCGTTCACGTCGCCCTGCGGCACTGCGTCCACATACTCCACCACGTCGTTTACACAGTAATGGTCGATCTCCCAGCCGAACTTGATCTGCGCCTCTACCTTATCGCCCTCGGTAACTGCCACGTTGTTCATGTTGTCGCCGAAACGGCACACGCGCACATGGGAGGACTCGATCACGCCGATTGCTGTGCGCATCCAGCTTCCAAGCTGTTTCTGTACGCTCTCGGACGCCCAATGTCCCACAATAATCTTGCGCTCGATACCCATGCGGCTCACGATATGCCCGTACTCCCTGTCGCCGTGGGCGGACTGGTTCTCGTTCATGAAATCCATGTCGATAGAGTCGTAAGGGATCTCCTCATTGAACTGTGTGTGCAGATGGCAGAGCGGTTTCCGGAACTCCTTTAAGCCGAGAATCCACATCTTAGCCGGTGAAAAGGTATGCATCCATGTAATCACACCCGCGCACTCCGGATCATTGTTCGCGTCGTTGAACGCCTGACGAATGGAAGCCTGCCCGAGTAACGTAGGCTTTAATACCACCTCAAAAGGCAGATTACCGGAAGCGTTTAACCCCTCCACAATCTTCGCGGAATGATCCGCTACTTTTCTCAGGCACTCATCCCCATACAAGTCCTGAGACCCCGTGCAAAACCAAAATTTGTAGTTCTTTGCTGTGATCATACAATACCCTCTCTTTCTTTTTTGTTTGCGCCGTGCTGTGAGACTCGCAGACCCGCGCTTACGCGCTCACTGTCCGCCGTCGTCGGACATCTGCTCGTTAATACCGCCGCGTAAAACAAATGTCTGCTTCGCAGCCGCTTGTTTTCCTGCGGCTAGCATTAAGTTGTACACATACAAATATTGTATACAGTATTCCATAGCCTTTTGCGCAGTTCGCTTGACTCTTTATATCTTACAGTTTACTACTTGTACATACAAATACGCAAGTTGTATATGTCATTTTTATATCTTCCTCACCGACCGCCGCGGCACAACATCCACCTCAAACTCATAGGTCGCGTCAAACCCCGGATCTTTGATCATACGAAGCAGGTTTTCCGCCGCCTTTCCGCCCAGACGCTCCATCGGGTGCGGTGTGGAGGCGATAGGCACCTCCCCGAGAATTGCCAACTCCGAATCATCCACGCTCGCCACAGAAATATCCTGCGGAACGCGGATGTCGTTTTTCTTAAAAATATCCAGAAGCCCGAATGCCACCTCATCATTGTAGCAGAACACCGCCGTGCATTCCCTGAAACGCTCCAACACCTTTGCCGCCGCCTTTTCCAGATGCTGCTTCTCCTCCGTGTCCACCCAGACAATCTGCCTGTCGTCCACTTCCAGCCCGGCGTCCATCATTGCATCCATATACCCCGAAAAGCGCGCCTGCCCCTGTCCGTCGTCCAGCTTAAAAATGCCGCCGATTTTTTTATGCCCCATAGAAAGCAGGTACTTCGTCATTTTCCAGCCCGCCATATGATCGTTGATGGACACGTGCGGAATTTTTAACTGCGGATAAAAGCTGTTGATAAAGATAACCGGGATCCGTTTCTTGCGGATCTCCTGATAAAGCCGCAGGTTGGGATTGGGAATGCCGCTCTTCGTAGGCTCTACAATCAGCCCGGACACCTCGTCCCGGCTGATGATATCCTCGAGAATGGTCTTCTCCCGCCCGTGCTGGTTGTTGGTAAAAGCGATCTGCACCGAATAGCCCGCCTCCAAGAGCACGTTCTCTATGCCCTGTATGGTCCGCGGAAAGATATATCCGTCCACATAAGTCGTCACCACGGAAACGCGCATCCTCTTCGTCAGATTCGCAAGGCGGTTATCGTTGATGTAAGTGCCGCTCCCCTGTATCCGGCGAATGACCCCCTCATTTTCCAAAACGCCGATAGCGTGTCTGACCGTCTGCCGGCTCACGCCAAACATCTCTTTCAGTGTGTTTTCCGAATACATCTTCTGCCCCGGCACAAGATTTTTTGACTCTATCTGTTCGTTGATCCACCTGACCAGTTCCATGTACTTAGGTGTTGCCTTTTCCATTTTACTCCCCTTATCTACACCGTTTTCCGACTCTGCATATACGCGCACAAGGGCTGCCCGTTCAGGCAGCCCTTGCTTTGTCAGGACTGCGCTTCGCCACGCTGTCCACACTTTTTTGCGTATACGAACCGAATTGCTTAGCCCTTCTTTCTCTTGGAGATAACGTCCACGGTAACGGCTCCGAGAAGAACCGCACCTTTCACGATCTTCTGGATATCTGTAGACCAGCCGTACAGCGACATACCGTTATTCAGAATACCCATGATAAACGCGCCGACTACCGCACCCATGATGGTACCGGCACCACCGGCAACAGCCGCGCCGCCGATATAACAGGACGCAATCGCATCCATCTCGAAACCGTCGCCCGCCTTCGGTGTGGAGGAGGAGTTACGCGCCGACAAAACGATACCGGCAACCGCACTCAAAATACCCATGTTGGTGTATACCCAGAAGAATACCTTCTTTGTGTCGATACCGGACAGGTTTGCCGCCTTTCTGTTGCCGCCCAGCGCGTAAATCTGACGACCCGCCACCGTCTTGCTCGTGATAAACCCGTACAGGGCAATCAGCAGCGCCATGATAACAAGCACGAACGGAAGTCCGTTGTACTGTGCCAGTTTGATAAAGCAGAACCAGATAATAAAGAGCATAACCACAAGTTTCAGCGCAACCTGCCACAGAGGATTGGTCGCAAAATTATATTTCTCTTTCGTCTTGATGCTGCGGATCTCATTGAGAACCAGCGCCACAGACGCAACAATCGCCACCGCGATACAAACCAGATCCAGCGTGCCGTCTCCAAAGCTGATTTTTGCCGTGGGAAGGAAACCTGCGCCCAGATACACATAGTTGTCCGGGTGGGGACCCTTTGTCTGCGCTTTCAAAAGCGTGTATGTAAGTCCGCGCCCCATCAGCATCGTAGCGAGCGTTACAACGAAAGGCGGGATATCCAGATAAGCAATGAAGAATCCCGCAAACATGCCTACCAGAAGACCAATCAGCAATGCCACAAAGATCGCGATCCACATATTCATCTTGTAGTCAATCAAAATGATACCTGCCGCCGCGCCGGTGAGCGCTACAACAGAGCCGACGCCCAGATCGACGTTACCGGTCAGTACGCACAGCAGCATACCGATTGCCAGAATGACCACATAACCGTTCTGCATGATAAGGTTGTTAATATTCGCCGGGGAGAGGTTCTTCCCGCCCGTCATAATGGCAAAAATCACATAGATGGCAATAAGCGCCAGAAACATACCGTACTGTTTCATGTCAAGATTAACTACTTTTTTCTTCTCATTCATTTCCATCACCCTTTCTATTATGTGCCATAATACACTGCATAATTTTTTCCTGTGTCAGCTCCTCGTGATTCAGTTCGCCCGCGATCTGCCCCTCATTAATCACATAAGTTCTGTCGCAAGTACCGATGATTTCCGGCATTTCGGAGGAGATAATGAGCACCGCTTTTCCGGCTTTTGCCAGCTCATTGATAACACAGTAGATCTCGTATTTCGCACCTACGTCGATACCGCGCGTAGGCTCATCCAGAATCAGCACATCCGGCTGCGTCAGCATCCACTTCGCCAGAACCACCTTCTGCTGGTTACCACCCGACAAAGAGCCGACCACCTGCTCAATGGAAGTAGCCTTGACATTGATTCTCTTCTTATATTCTTCCGCCGCAACAATCTCGTCGTTTCCGTTGATCACGCCGTGTTTGGAGAAGAATTTCGGGCGCGCCGCTATGGTCATATTCTCCTTGATCTCGCCGATCAGGTTCAGCCCGTAAACCTTTCTGTCCTCGGACACATATGCAAGCTTGGAGTCAATCGCCTGCTTCACGGTCTTCATCTCCACTTCCTTGCCGTTGATCTTAACGGTTCCGGAAATCTTCTGCCCGTAGCTGTGCCCAAATACGCTCATGGCGAACTCGGTACGCCCCGCGCCCATCAATCCGGCAAGACCCACTACCTCGCCCGCCCGGACACTGATGTTAATATTTTTCAAAACCTGACGTTCCGCGTCATCCGGATGGAAGACATTCCAGTCCTTGACTTCAAAGATCGTATCGCCAATCTTCACGTCTTCGCGCGCCGGATAACGGTTGGTCATCTCACGTCCAACCATGCCCTTGATCACGCGATCTTCGGACATGTCGTCCTCGCCCTTGATCAGCGTCTCAATCGTCTTTCCGTCACGGATGATCGTCACAGAGTCAGATACATATTCAATCTCATTTAACTTATGGGAAATAATAATACAGGTAATTCCCTGTTTCTTAAGCTCCAGCATAATGTCCAGAAGTTTTTTACTCTCCTCGTCATTGAGCGCCGCAGTCGGCTCGTCGAGGATTAAAAGCTCAACCTTCTTCGCCATCGCTTTCGCAATTTCAATCAGCTGCTGTTTGCCTACGCCCAGAGAGTTAACCGGCACATTCACATCCTCGTGCTCCAGACCTACCCGCGCAAGCATCTCCTGCGCGCGCTGTCTCGTCTTCGTCCAGTCGATAACCCCTTTTGCCGCCAGCTGCTCGTTGCCCAAGAACACGTTCTCCGCCACCGAGAGAAGCGGACTAAGCGCAAGCTCCTGATGGATAATAACGATACCCTTCGCTTCACTGTCCCTCAGATTATGGAACTTACATGTCTCCCCCTTGTACACAACATCGCCGGAATATGTACCGTGTGGCCAGACGCCCGAGAGGACGTTCATCAGCGTGGATTTTCCCGCCCCGTTCTCGCCGCACAGAGCATGGATTTCTCCGCGTTTTACTTTCAGATTTACATCATCCAGCGCCCGGACACCTGAAAATTCCTTGACAATGTGGTTCATTTCCAAGATGTAATCCGACATTTTCCCAACTCCCTTCTCTTTTATTGAATAAGGGCGGCAGCATATTTGCCGCCGCCCTCCTGAAATCTTATAAAAGATTACTCAGCTAACTGCTCCTCTGTGTAGTAACCGCCTTCTACGATGATCTCTTTGTAGTTGGACTGGTCAACCGCTACAGGTGTGCACAGGTAAGAAGGAACTACGATCTTACCGTTGTTGTACTGCTCGGTGTCGTTGATCTCGGGCTCTGCACCCTCAAGCACTGCCTGCACCATGGTAACGCACTTCTCAGCTAAGAGACGGGTATCCTTGTAGATGGACATGGTCTGCTTGCCGGAGATGATGTTCTTGGTTGCCATCAGCTCTGCATCCTGACCTGTGATCATCGGCCAGTTAGCGTCTGTGTAACCAGCGCCCTCAAGAGCTGCCTTACAGCCGTATGCGAAACCGTCGAAAGCGGTAGCGCAGATGTCAAGATCCTCGTCAGCGTAGAAACCTGTCAGATAATTCTCACAGTTCTGCTGCGCGGTCTCCTGAGACCATCTCAGAATACAGGTGTCGTCGAAAGAAGTTCTGCCGGACTTACAAACCAGTGCGCCGTTGTCCAGATAAGGCTGAAGCACTTCCATCAGCCCTGCGTAAAGCATATGTGCGTTGTTATCATCAGGAGAACCCATGAAGAACTCGATGGTCTTCGGGTCTGCAGGATCAAGACCTGCATTGTCCTCAATGTACTTACCGATTGCCGTACCAACACCCTTGTTATCGAAGGTAGCGTAGTAGGAAACCGCGTCCGTGTTCATCAGCAGACGGTCGTAAGCGATGATCGGGATGCCTGCATCCTTCGCCTGAGCCTCTACGTTTACCAGAGCGTCAGAGTCGATAGAAGCGATAACCAAGCAGTTAACGCCGGAAGCGATCATGTTCTCGATCTGGGAAACCTGTGCCTGTACATCATCCTCTGCGTACTGAAGGTCTACCTCGTAGCCGAGAGCCTCGAGCTGTGCCTTCATGTTCGCGCCGTCGTTGATCCATCTCTCGGAAGACTGGGTAGGCATTGCCACGCCAACCTTCTTGCCGCCGGATGCTGCCGGAGCCTCTGCTGCGTCCGCTGCAGGAGCTTCTTCTGCCTCAGCTGCGGGAGCCTCCGCCTCTGCTGCCGGAGCCTCTGTCGCCGCGGGAGCTGCTGTCTCTGCAGAACCGCCGCCACAGCCTACAAGCATAGAAGCAACCATTGCTACGCTTAAGAATGTGCCTAAAACTTTCTTTTTCATGTCTTTCTTCCTCCCTATTAGATTTAAATAAGAATAATTGTTTTGCACAGCCAACTTGTCTGTACGTACCTATAAGTTGTACACCTGACAATTTGCCGATTTTTAAATTATTTTAGTTTTTTGTCAAATCGGTAAATTGGAAGTTTTTGCTTATCAGGCGCTTAATACGCAGGTCGTTCTGTGCACTTTTACCATCATAAAGCCAAGATGATAGTTCCATTATATCTACATGCCGATAAATTGTCAATCTTTTTATTCATATTTTACATACATTTTGCACAAGTTGTCTGGTATACAACTTGCAAGAGCAAAAAAAGAAGAAACACCCGCAGACGTCTCTTCGCCGCGGGTGTTTCTTCTTTAAATATAATGTCTCACACAGAAGCCCTTTTTCTCAGAGAACGATACGATGCCGTTCTTAGTACCGCGGCTCATTCTCCCCATAAAAATGTGCATTGTCATAAGCATTTTTGACCGCTTCTACCTCAATATCGTATCTCGCGATCACCTTGTTGCCCAGAAGTTTTGACTTCACTTCCAGCGTCGTGCTGCCCGGTTTCAGACCCTTCAGGGTAATGCAGTAAGTTCCTGCCGCCGCCTTGACGTTCGCCACCTTGGCGTCTCCCACCGTCCAGACAAGCGTGTCATTGACACGACCCCGGTTAAACTCCGGATTCGCAGTCAGGGTGTACGTGTTCCCGGACACTGCATGTAAGGTATCATTATACTCATGCAGCTCAATACCCCTGTCGGCTTCCGAAACAGTGATCGACATACCGCCTCTCTTAAGCCCTATCCATGTCCAATCATCCGTATCGTAGTTCTCATCCTCATGCAGCCAGCCGCTCATCGCCGGAATCTTTGTCGTTTTTACCTTGGCAACCGCCGGCTTTGCCTTATTGGCGCCATAGATCGGCGTTAGGCTTACGGTGTACTGGGAATCCTTCGAAAGCTTAATACCTTGATCCTCGATAAACCAGTCAGGTATCTGGTACGCATTCTTCACTTCTTTTCTATAATGATAAATGTAACCATATTCATCCGTATAGCTTTCTATTATATATCTGCCGCTCTTATCCTGGGCATATACCGGCTCCGTATCCCCCCAGCGACTGATTACCTTACTGTAAATCGGTTTCTTCGCGTCGGAAACCTCCAGTAAAAATTCATCTGCGTGACCCGTATAGCTGAAGGTCAGTCCGAATTTGTCATAGCTCACGTCGCACGCCTTCAAACTCTTTACCGGTTCCAAATCTTTCGACTTGATCGTAACTTTGGCTGTCGCCTTTTCCGTCGTGGAAACCTTCTCCACATTCTTGTCTGTCAGATCCAGTACCAGCTTACCGCCGCCATTGATCGCTATCAGGTCATTGTACTCATCTACCTTAAAGAATTCCGTCTGCTCCTGCTCTTTGATCGCGGCGCGCACTTTCGCCATGTCGAGCTGACGCGCTCCATCGTAAGCGGTCAACTTCATATTGCCCAGCTTATAGGCAAGCAAGTCCTCCAGCTCCTGACTCTGTCCGACAGACAGCGTGACGGAGCCCTTGGCTGCCACAACCGAATCCGCCTGCGCATTGACATACATGTCGCATGTTGCGTATTTAGCGGTAACTGTATCGCGCACTCTTACCTCGAGCCAGCCGCTTCCGGTTACTTTCAGGTTTCCTTTCTTATCAATGCTGGCAATATCATTCTTGGTTCCCCATTCGTAACGCTCTGTCTTCTTATTCCAGCAGTTATTTACGGTATACTCTAACTTCGGTACCTCGTAAGTATTCTTCAAGTTTTTGTCCACGAACGGAAGCTTAATCCACGTAGTTTCTTCCGCAAGTTTACCATTATTCAGAATCTCATTAAACTGTCCTTCCGTCAGACAAACAACCGTACCCTTATTAATCTCGGATAATTCTACAGTATACCGACTTTCGTAATCGTCATAGCGCACACCCTTCTGGGACAAGTCAGGTACCAGATCCAGTGCCTGCACCTCAGCCTTCTTCGTCTTCGCGTTGACCACCACGCCCGCCGCGCTCTCATTCATCGCAGCCTGCGTCACTACGCCTCCGGTTCCGTCCGTGAGGGTTCTGACCGCGCACACGTTCCGCACGTAGATCGTGTAGTCCTTCGACACATCCAGCGTCTGCAGTTTTACCTTAACGTTATTCATCTTCAAGCTGCTGTAAATCGGCGCGATGGCAAAACCTTTCGACTTCCACTGGTTCTCCTTC
This sequence comes from uncultured Lachnospiraceae bacterium, assembly GCA_910588955.1. Classification (GTDB taxonomy): domain Bacteria; phylum Bacillota; class Clostridia; order Lachnospirales; family Lachnospiraceae; genus UBA3282. The sequence goes on along the minus strand of CAJURQ010000016.1, from coordinate 19,512 downwards.
ATACCTTTCAGCGCATTATCAAAAGCCGCCGCATTCGCAAATTTACCTTTCTCCGCAACATAGATCTCCCGGCGATAGCCGTTAGCCGGCGCATCAAAAGTCAGATCGATGTATGTGCCATGAGGAGTCGCCTTCACCTTCTTCGGCGCATCCAGCTTGGTTACGTTAATCTTGAGCTGCGCGCTCTTCACATACTTGCCGTTTGCGTCCTTAAGCGGCTCTACCTTGCCGTTCACCAGATGCTGCGCAAATACCGTAACCGTCGCAGGTCCCATCTTAAGCGCCGTCACCCCGCCATTTTCAGTCACAACGAGCTTATCCGTATCGCTGCTCTCATAGCCGAGGTAAATCACATCCCCCATCTGCTCTTTCGTGATCTTCACATCGAGCTGCTGTGTCTCGCCTACAGCCATCTTACCGTTAGCCGCATTGAACGCCAACGCTTTCGGCGCAACCGCATCCTCCAAATTTGCCAGCTTAACGGCATCCTTGAGGTTCAGCGTATAGGTCTCCACATAGCCGTCTTCCCAGCGAATATTGAATACAGGGTCCTTAGACGCTTTGGTCGCGTCAAACACTGCCGTAAAGTAATTATAGCCTGTTGAAGGAAGAACATATCCGCCCGCCGCCTTGATCGCATTCTCATACATCGCTGTTTCAGGCAACGCATCGTATTCCTCAGGCGCAGTGAACCTAAGGGCTATCAAATTCCCTTCCTTCTCCTCGCCGTCGAGCATTACGCGGGACCATTTGATCGCTTCCCTCATGGTCACTTCCCGCTTCATGGGATCCTTTGCGTCATTCTGAGTCCGAATAAGGATCTCTTCAATCGGAACTCTGCCCCTGAAACTCGTACCGGAATAATCAACAGAGTCAACGCTCGAATTTCCCTTCGTCACTTTAAACTCCGCAACAGGATCGTTCTTTACCGTATAGTCTCTTGCCGGAAAAATCGGCTCGCCAGTCAGACTATCAAAGCAACCAGCAAAATCTACCAACTCAACATTCGTATCATACCTTACTTCATATGTTTTGTCTCTCTTGAGCTTGTCATAGTTCTCTACCCGTTTACCGCTGTCTTTCTCCGCCACATAAAAGTCGGGACCATACCCTTCCCAAGCTTTTAACCTGCCGTCAGAATCTTTCTCAACGAACGCCTCTTCCTGACCTTTGACATAATTGGTCACCTCATACCGCTGTTTCACCTCATCTACTATATCCGATGCATATATTCCCGCCTTATAGCTCTCATCCAGATCCGCCTTCAGCGCGATCTCTCTCTTCGTGATCTTGAAGGTGCCAAGCTTTACTCCAAGTTTGGCAGGATAGTCAGCCTCATCATTCCAGCCGAACGGCGCGTAGTCTTTATCCCCGTCAAAGCGGACATACAGCTCGTAGCTGCCGGCGTCCACGACATACTTCAGCTCATCATGATTGCCATAGCCCCACTCATCCTCGTAGTAAACCTCATAAGTGAGCTTCAGACCCGAAACCTCGGTGCCATCTGCCTTCTTGACACTCACCATGCCATCCGGAACCAGATCCTTCACCTCAAAGGGCTTCGCATCGTACACCTTTTCCTTTGCCGCCCATTTCGTGGTATCCGCCGTGATCGTTATCTTCTGATCGCCCATCGGCACAACCGAAACAGGTTTTGTCTCCGTATTGAGAGGCGTGCTCTTACGTGCACCGTCCACCAGTTCATCCGCCGTGCACGTATAATTGGAATCAGCACTATAGTCGCCCCATTCGTCGCGATATCTCATCTCGAGACCCTGAAGCACATAACTGACGCCATCTTTCCTCTCAAAGTAAGTGTCCCAATTATAGTCATCCTGATCATAACACTCATCCTGAACCGCAGGCGTTGCAGTCGTCTTCTTCACGATCTGTCCACGGGGATACACATCCTCCTCGGGAAGAGACTTTCCGTCTGCCGCTTTAGCTTCATATTCGATCTCTTTGTCGCCGTAGAAGAAATCCCCTACGCTTCTTCCCTCCAGAACCTCATAGGATTCCGCCTTCGGCGTGATTATCACCTGCCTCGGGTCAATGGCAAAATACACTACCTCAGGATCCGCGTAATTGAACGTTTCCGGATCGATCTTATCCTCATAGCTAATCTCCAGCTTATAGACGCCGGCATCCTGAGGAGAAACCATATTTCTAACTTCGCTCCAGTTCGTATTTGACTGATCCGCCCCTGCCAGCTCCGCGTCAATGCGGTCGCCGCCCCTGTAGCGATACCATGTATAGGTGAACTCATGCTGCTCCGTCGGAATCGGCGTTCCGTCTTCCTTCACAAGCTTCACCACATTTTTATACGCGCTTCTCGATACATAAATCGCCTTGCCGTCATACTGCTTCGGCACTAACTCCTTGATCGTCTTCGCGCCCTTATTCTCTCCCAGCAGCCCGGAAACGTCGATCTTCCCCTTCGTTCCGTCTTCGACCTTAATCGCCAGCTCTTTTCCGGCAGAAACCGTAGTGTAGTTCGGGTCTACGCCGTTAACACTGCTGCTGTCTATATCATCAATAATATTTGTGTAACTGCCACTTGCATTCAAAACCGCCTTTCTGCCGGTAAATGTCACACGGTACTGTGTGCCTTTTACCAGATTCTGGCTCGTGTTATATTTTGAAATAGGCGACCATGTCGTGCCGTCGCTTGATTCCTCCACGGTGAACAAAGGCTCGTAAATCTGGCTCCTGCCGGAACTGCTGTAGCTTGTTCCCCAGATATGTTTCGCCTTTACATCCTCCGTAACGTCCTTGCCATCCTTATCCGTCACCTTATATTCAATCTTTGCCAGCACTTCCCCTACGGTGATATTTTCGGGCACAGTCAGGGGCGAAGCGTTCTTCGCTTCCACCTTCAGTTCCGCCTGCGTGATCTCCACGAAAAAATATGTTTCACTCCCGGCATAGACGCCATCTTTGCCCGGATAAACTACCTTGTAAGTATAGTAACCCGCGTTTGTGGGCGCCTTCACCTTGCCGTTCGCATCCAGCGCGCTGCCTTCATAGGGCTCCCACTCTCCGGTCGTCTCAGCGTCGGTTATCTCTTTCATCGTTCCGTCCGTATCCTGATACTTCACGGTAACCGTATAATCCTTGGTTTTCTCCGGAGCATCCTTCGCTTTGCCGTCGTATTCCTTCGTGATCTGACTAGCTTCCGTCTCGCCCTCCTGCTTATGAGCATCCGCCAGTTTAACCGTGACTTCCGTATAGATCAGATCCGCCATTTCGATATCCGCCGTGAAAGGTTTCAGCTCGAAGTTCTTCTCGAACTGAGCTTTCTTCTCCGCCGCAAGATCCGCCTTATATGACGGAGTGAGGACTATGGCATAATCGCCGTCATTCGTCAACACGTCATCGTCGTCCAGCTCCTCGTCCGTCACCGCATCTTTGATACTGTCAATGGCTAGGGCAAGGTCTGCGCTTTCAAGTACATAAACATCACCGTCTGTACCCTGAATCACGCCATCAATGACCGGTACCGCAATCGCGCTTTTCTTTGTGCCCGGCTTCACATATAGTCCTTCGCTTCGAAGTGTGATCCGCACAGGCGCCTTCGTGATCTCAAACTCCTGCGTCAGCTCAGCGCCGTCATGCACGCCATCCTGAGGTGGATAGTTGAGTACCGCCTGATAGCTTCCCGCATTTGTCGGTTTAGCTCCCGCCGCCATAGCTGCATAGCCGTCCGCGCCCTTCTCCTTCCAAGTGCACGTAACGCCATCGCCAGAAACCTCTTCACCGTCTTTCTTCAGCGTCACATAATACAGAATGTCTGCGAACTGCTCGGATCCGTTATACTCCGCCTTCGTCCCTAGTTCGCCGGAAAGGCTGATCTCGTAGGCCGGCTTCGCTGCGGGCGTCTCACCCCCCGCTTCGTTCGTTTCCATTTTGCTTTCTGTACTGCCATCCTTGCTTTCCGTACTTTCATCTTTGCTTTCCGTACTTCCATCGTCCAGCGTCTCTTTGTCGTTTTGATCCGCATCGCCATCGGACGCGTCATCATTCACGTCCTTCTCTTTGACGCTCTCGTCATCCTCCGACTCGTCATCATCTTCCGGTGCGATATTTTCCGGATTTCCCGGCGTATTTGTATCGCCGTTTTCTCCTGTCTCAAGCACTATATTTTCCGCGGCGGTATCGTCTGCAGGTGCAGCGAGCGCCGTCGAGGGTACCATAGTGACTGACATGGCTACAGCCAGCATCATAGCCAACATTCTTTTGACCAGACGCAGCTTTTTCGTTTTTCCCATTCCTTGCCCTCCTGTTTTCTTTTTTTCGAGTTTTAAAATAATAAAAAAACACGTAAAACCATTATACCCCCCCCCCACATGGAAAAAACAAGCGTTTTACGTGTTTTTTGATTTTTGTGCAGTTTTCGTACCGTCTGATTCCGTATAAAATCTTAAATTTTAAACTCTTCCACAAGCCCTTCCACATCGTCTGTGAGTGCAAGCAGCTTGTCCATAGCCTCGGAAACTTCTTCCAGATTTGCGGACTGTTCAGCCACCACGGCGCTGACCTCGTTGATCTCGATCACATTGCCGTCCGCCGCGTCCTTGATCGTTCCCATGCTCTCCATCGCCTCATGGATTCTGTCGCTCAGCACTTCCACACCTTTTATAATATCTTCCACGCTGTTGCCGACTTCGTCCGTGCCCGCCGTAATAATCTCGAAACTCTCCTTCGCCTCGCCCGTCATCTGGTTGCCCTTCTCCAACTGGTCAAGACTCTCCCGCAGCCGCGCAGTCATCTGATCCGCCTGCGTGCTCACCGCCTCGATCATCTTGCCGATATGCGCGGCAGCCGCCTGCGAATCGTCCGCCAGATTCCGTATCTCCGTCGCCACCACCGCGAATCCCTTGCCCGCTTCTCCGGCTCTCGCCGCCTCGATGGACGCGTTTAACGAGAGTAAGTTCGTCTGAGACGCGATGGAAGAAATGGACTCAAGCGCCTCCGTCATTCCCTTCGTGTTCTCCCCGAAGGAGGCAAACACACTCTCCATCTCGCGCATGGAGTTGTTCACCTTCTGCATCTGCTCCACATAAGCCACGATTTTCTGCATCCCGTCTCTGGCGTTATCCCGCGTCTTCCCCGCGTTTCCGTGGATCGCCTCGGCGTAGTCCGCCACCTTCCCTGCAACCTCTCCCATGTCGCCGATCTGTTCCTGCGCACGTCCGACTTCCTGCTGCTGCCTCTCTAACGCCGCCAGCATCCCGTCCACCGCGTCGGCGATCCGCGTTCCGCCCTGCGCGTTCTCGTCCACGCTGTTGTTGACAGTCGCGGTAGCCATTTTCAGCTCCGACATGTTTGCCGCCACTTTGCTGATCAGATGCACCAGACTGCCCTTCATCTTATTAAAAGCCGATGCGGCGCGTCCCGCCTCGTCCCGGCTTTTCACCTTAATGTCCTCGCTCGTCAGGTTGCCCTCGGACATAACCGTCAGCTTTTTCTCAAGCTGTATGATGGGCGCAGTGATGCTCTGCGTCAGTGCAAAGGATGCCGCCAAAACCACAACTGCCGTAATCAGCACAATCAGCACAACCAAGTTCCGCATATTCCGGAATGCCGTCTGTATCTCGTCCGCCACCTGCTCGCTTCTCGCGATCTCTGAGGCGAGCAATGTCTCCGCGCTGGAGCTGACAAAACTCATGCTGCCGCTCATATCCTGCGCCGCATTCATACCCTTTGAAGAGTATTCGTTCCCACACGCCGCCTGCAGTTCCCGGAACGCTGCGATAAATTTCCCCGCTTCGGAGGCAAACTTGTCGAACTGGTTACGCATCTCCGAGTACTCCGCATCCTGCGGCACATTCTCGCCGACCTCCGCCACGTACTGCTCCATCGTGTCAATGATTTCCACGTGCCCGCTGGACGCCAGATCCCCGCCCGTACCGCACTTTGCCACAACGGTGCGCCCCAGATAGGAAGCGTTATCCTTAATGAAAGTCACCTTGCTGATGCTGTCAAGAATCTGGGAATACTGCGCGTTGTATTTGCTCGCCCTGTCCACCAGCACCATCATCAACGCGATCAGCACAACAAGCGCGCATAAAATACAGGCGTTGATCTTAAACCTGATCCCCGCCCCCTTACTGTTCTTCATCGTCTTCTGCTTGTCCGTCTGCATCTGCATACTCCTTCCGAATCAGTTTTTTTGCCGATACGATCAGGATTGCGCCGCCTGCCGCTATAAAAATAACGATCGCCGCCGCTATAAATATCCGGTCGTTGCCCGCGGTTTCCCCGAATCCCTGTATCAAGCCGTAAGCAAGGTACAACACATACACGGACACGAGGATGCGAAGCGTCAGTCCAACCTTCGTGTCCCTGTATTTTTTATTCTTTTTCTCGTCCAAAGCCGTCTCCTCCACCTGCGCCTTTCGCTATCCCTCAAAGCATGCCGTCTGCTCAGACAGGTGGCTCACCACGTCGGAAACCTGATTCAGCGCTTCCACAATGCCCTTCATATTCTCCGCCAGCGCCGCCGTGTTGTTCACCACGCCGCCGACGCCCTGCGCGCTCTCTCTTACATTATTTGTAATGTTCTCGTTGGACTCCGCCACCGAGCGCATCATGCCGCCGATATTCTCCATGGAATCCCGCATTTCGCCCATCATACGGTCTATCGTAATGGAATCGTTCAGATACTGCTCACCTGTGCGCTCCAGAATTTCGTAATCCGGCAATACCCTTTCATTAATAAATTTCACAAGATTACCCGCATTCTCCGCAAGTGTCATAACCGCCGCCACAACGCCAGCCGAAATCTGCTGGATATTTCCTGCCGTCTGCTTTGAATTGTCCGCCAGCTGACGAATCTCGTCCGCTACCACCGCAAAGCCTTTTCCCGCCTCGCCTGCTCTCGCCGCCTCAATGGACGCGTTTAACGCCAGCAGGTTCGTCTTAGAGGCAATGCTCAGAATATCCGCCGTCAGGTTTCCTATCTTCTCGATCTGTTTGCTGTCCTCGATGGACGCATTCAATGACACATCAAATTCTTTTATCATACCGTCCGCAGTTGCGCGGCTCTCCTGCGCCAGCCTGCGAAGCTCCTCTGCGCGGCTGCGGATCTCCTCCGCAAACTTCGTGCCGTTGACTGCCTGATCAACCATCTCCCCGACAGAAGCCTCCGCCTCTTTCGTGCTGTCGCTGACATAACTTACCGCAGATGACACTTCCTCCATGCTCGCCGCCAGCTCTTCCATCGTAGCCGAAGTATCGCTGGCATTCTGGTTCGTCACCTCCACCACCTCGTTGACATGGAGCTGCTGCCTGTTGATCTCGTCGCTGCTGGAAATAACGCCGCCGATCACATCCTGCAAAATATCCAGAAACTCGTTCACACCCGAGGCGAGCGTCGCGATCTCATCCTTCGTCTGCACGGGCACTCTCTCGGTCAGATTTCCTTTATTATTATGTATATCCTCGATCATCCCGTTGATCACCTGCGCAATCTTCTGGATCGGTGTCACGATAATACGGTGCGCAATGATCAGGACCAGAATTGCCGTCACAATCAGAATCACGATGACCGCCACGATCAGCACGTAGGAGCTTTCCACTTTCCCCTGCAGATACCCCTTGCCGTCGGCAAGCTCCGTGTCCGAAAATTCCAACAGATCGGTCATGCTGTTGCCGATGGTGTTGTTCAGCATGCCGAGGTTATTCGAGATCAAGTTATTCGCGCGTTCCTTGTCATTCGCCCGGCTCAGTTCTATGATGGAGTCCACGTAGGTGTCAAAGCTCTCAAGCCTCCCCGCCAGCGAATCATAAACTCCCAGCGCCTCCTCCGAGGTGATCTTCGACTTATAGGTCTCCATGGATTCCCACATGTGCGTCCGGTACTCCTGAATGTCATCCGCGCGCTTATCCATCGTCCGCAGCAGCTTGGCGTTCACATGGGCGTACACGTTCATGTACATGTTCAGGTAGTCCCCGTAGATACCGTGGATCAGATTGATCTTCTCCACCTCGTTGTTCATGATATCCTGACTGCTCTGGGAAATCGCCGTCATGCTGTTGGCGAGAACCCCCAGCGATATAATCGAAATCAAAGCAAGCGCGATGATTGCCAGTGCAAATTTAGAGCCAATCTTTTTCATGCAAATATCCTCCCGTGTATGTAACCCTTATATTCATATCGTATATCGTGCAATTCGCCTTCCGCCGCCTTTACATTGCTCTAAGTATATCACTTTTTGTTGAACAAAGATAGTCCCGACTCGGGAATATTTATCACATTTACACAAAAATTACGCAGTCGGCAGCTATCTGCCGTCACTGTCACGGATACAGTATTCGCCGGAGCAGCTCTTCCCTGTACTTCAAATCCGTAACCGCCCGTGCCAGATCATCCGTGCGATTCTCCTGCAGCAAAAAAGCAGTCAGTTCGGCAAATCTCGCTTCACCCTCTGCGCGTCCTTTCTCAAGTCCGTCTGAGAGTCCCTCTTCACGGCTTGCCGATTATGTGAACAGCCGAAATCTTTTCCATATTTACGGCTGCCGGAACGCGTAAAGACCGCCGGGCAATAGCACATCCCGACGGTCTCCTTATTGATTTTATAAAATTATGTTTCTGCCTTCTCACGGACATATCATCTTTTAATTCGCCGCATTTCTCTTCTTTCTCACAGACATAACCACACTCTGAACCACAAGGAACAGGCAGAGCATAACCGCCTTTGTGATACCGGTCCACCATGCTTCATCGAAACCTACAGAAGATACGATGTTCTGGATCGTGCTCAGAGAGAGTACGCCGAAGAACGTACCAAGCACGTTACCTACACCACCGGTCAGCATGGTGCCGCCGATAATGGAGGATGCGATCGCGTCCATCTCCGCGCCCGACGCATGGGAGGGAGAACCGGAACCTACGTGCAGGAAGTAGACGAAACCGCCGATACCTGCCAAAAGACCGCAGATTAAGTGGGAGAGGAACTTCGTCCTCTTCACGTTGATACCGAGCATCAATGCGCTCTGCTTGTTACCGCCGACAGCGTAGAAGTTACGTCCCAGCTTCATCCAGCGAAGCAGTGCGAACATTACGATTACCACAACAAGCGCTACCAGCACGCCGATCTCCACATAAGCGGGCACGTACTTGCCAAGCTTATTGACAGAACCGAGACCGGGCACGTTCACACGGGTCATCTTCAATGCCACGAACGCCTCATTCTCCACGTTGAAGGGAGAAGTGTTGACAATCGTTGTCATACCTCTCGCAAAGAACATACCTGCCAGTGTAACGATGAAAGGCTGGATGTCCAGATACGCCACCAAAAAACCTTGGAATGCACCGAATGCCAAACCAATCGCCAGTGCAATGAGCACCGCCATAAACACGTTACCGCCCTTATAGTCGAGGTAAACCGCGCAGCACATACTCACGAGAGCCGTCACGCCGCCCACGGAAATATCGATTCCGCCGGTAATCATAACAAGGCTCATGCCGCTTGCAAGGATAATCAGCGCAGCGTTCGCATTCAAAATATTAAAGAAGGTCTGAGGCTTTAAAAATCCCGAACGCAGGAAAAGCATTGCCCCTATGTACAACAGGAAAAATACAGCAATCGTAATGGTGAGGAGCAGATTGGTGTCGGTCATGCCCGCCAGCTTAGCGCCGAGACCTTTGCCCGCAGATGCACTATTCTTATCTGTCTTTGCCATCTTACGCCACCTCCTTGCTCAGTTTCATTTTTTGTGTAATCTTATTGAAATACTCTCTCACAGTAGGCGCGCTGACAACTACCAGCAGGATAACCACTACCGCCTTATACGCGGGAAGCGCCGTGGAAGAGACACCGAACTTGTAAAGCGTCGTCGTCAGGCACTGGATAACAAACGCACCTATGATGGAAGCCGCCATATTGAACTTACCTCCGGAGAGCGCGTTACCGCCGAGAGCGACCGCGAGGATCGCGTCCATCTCAATATCCTTCGCAATAACGGAGTAGTTGATGGAAGACACACGGCTTACCTTAATCAATCCTGCAACCGCTACGCACAGACCCAGAATCACGAACGCCATCACCTTGATCAGCTCGGGATTCAAACCGTTTAACTTGGAAGAACTCTGGTTGATACCAACAGACTGCGTATACAGGCGCAGATTTGTCACCTTCAGGACAATGGCGATCACGATCATGCATGCGATCGCGATAAAGCAGGGTGTCGGAATCGGTATTCCGGGAATAAACCCGCCGAAATAAGCGAACTTGGGATCACTGATAACAGGAAGCTCGTTGTTGTTGATCCACGCCGCGATGGAACGTCCCGCCGTATACAGAATCAGCGTCGCAATCATGGGCTGAATCTTGAAATAAGCCACCAGCACGCCGTTGAACGCGCCAAAGAGCATTGCAACCACACAAGCAGCCAGAAACGCCACAATGATAGGAGCCTGCAAGGTTTCGGGACGGGCATTTCCGCCGCAGAGCACACGCAGGATCACGCTGCCCGCGATAGCGATTGCCGCACCCACACTGATATCCTGTCCGCCGGAAGCCGCCGTTACAAGCGTCATGCCGATCGCCAGAATCGCCAGTTCGGAACCGTTGTTGATAATGTCGATGATAAAGCCGGACAGCACCGGATTCCCCGCGCTGTTATAGCCCAATGTAATTCTAAAGAAAGAAGGATCTGCAATCAGGTTGAAAACCGCCAGCAGCAAAAGCGCCGCAACCGGGATAAAACACTGATTTTTGACAAGATTCTTTAAAAACCCTGCACCAGATGTTTTTTCACTGTTTGCCATTTATTTGTCACCTCCCGCAATCGTATTCATAACCGTACCCTGATTCAGATCATCGCCTGTCAGCTCGCCGACTGCCTTGCGGTCGCGCATGACGATCAGACGGGAACAGGTTCTGAGCATCTCGTCAAGCTCCGAGGAAATAAAGGTTACGCTCATGCCCTCGGATGCCAGTTTCAGCACCAGCTTCTGGATATCGACCTTCGTACCCACGTCGATACCACGGGTAGGCTCATCCAGAATCAGATATTCGGGATGGGTGAAGAGCCATCTCGCCAGAATAACCTTCTGCTGGTTACCGCCGGAAAGCGATTTGATCGGCGTGTCCTTGGAAGCCGTCTTAATATTCAGAAGTTTTATGTATTCATCCGCAACCTTATTTGCCTCAGCCTTGGAGAAGGGTTTAAAGAAGCCCTTGAGCACCTGCTGCGCCAAAATAATATTGTCGCGCACGGAAAGGTCTCCCACGATACCGTCCACCTTACGGTCCTCGGGCAGATACGCGATGCCGTTCTTCATAGCGTCAAGCGGCTTCGCAATCTTTACGTCCTTGCCGCCCATCTTGACTTTTCCGCCGGTCACTCTGTCCGCACCGAAGATAGCGCGCACGCACTCGCTTCGTCCGGAACCGAGGAGTCCGGTGAAACCGTTCACCTCACCCTTGTTGATATGGAAATTGAAAGGCTTGATACCCGCATTGCTGACAAGACCTTCCGCCTCCAGCACGGGAACCGCATCCTTCCCTGCGTCAAATGTCTTAACCTCACTCTTGATATCGGAGAGATCGTCCACCTCTTTACCAAGCATCTTGGACACCAGCTGTACGCGGGGCAGATTTTCAATTTCATATTCGCCCACAAGCTTACCGTCTCTCATAACGGTAATCCTGTCGCAAACCTCATACACCTGCTCTAAGAAGTGTGTGACAAAGATAATGCCTACGCCCTTGGCGCGGAGATCCCGCATCAGCTTAAAGAGTTTCTCAACTTCCTGCTCATCCAGAGAGGAAGTAGGCTCATCCAGAATCAGAACCTTACATTCCATGTCAACCGCACGCGCGATAGCAATCATCTGCTGCACCGCCAGAGAACAGGTACCGAGCTGCTGCGCCGCTTTCGCGGGAATCTGCAGCGACTGCAGAATTTTGTCCGTGTCAGCGTTCATCTTTTTCCAGTTCTGTACTGCGCCCTTGGTACGACCGATAAACATATTCTCAGCTACAGTCAGATTCGGGCAGAGCGTGATCTCCTGATACACGGTACTGATACCCATATTCTGCGCATCCTGGGGCGAATGAATCGCAACCGCGCCCTCTGTGCCGTCTAAGAAGATTTCTCCGTCCTCCTTGCCGTAAACTCCGGTAAGAACCTTGATCAACGTCGATTTCCCGGCGCCGTTCTCCCCCATCAGCGCATGAATTTCACCCTTGCGAAGCGTAAAGTCTACACCTTGCAGGGCGTGCACGCCGGGGAAGATCTTGTGAATGTTTCTCATTTTTAATACAACATTTCCTTCCACTCTCAGGTCCACCTCCCAAATTCATATAGTTTTTTCGTTAAAAAGAGCGCGGGCAGGCTTTTCGCTGCGCCGCGCTCGTCTGTTACATTATAGCATATTTTTTGTCAGTTGACAAACTATTCACTCGAAAGCCCACGTCTTCGACGCTCCATGTTCGACTTTGTCGAACGCTTTCTCGTTAATGCTGCCGGAAACCAAATGCCGCTTCCAAAGTTAATTCCGAAGGAATTTACTTTTGCGCTATGATTTCCTTACGCAGCTATTAGATGCCGTACTTGTCTACGTCTTCCTGTGTGATGGTGGTTGCATCGAAGCCCTTCTCATCCATGATGATTGTCTTCTCAGCAGGTGCGCCATTCTTGATTACATCGTCGATGTAAGAAGACTGGAAAGGATTACACTGACCATCGTAGTTCCAGTTGCCTGCAAGCAGCTCTTCCAGAGCCCACTTGTTGCAGTCAAAGCCCATTACGATAACGTCTTTGCCAACGCCGTGAGAGATGTTAGCTGCATCCAGAGCTGCAACTGCGCCCTTAGCCATGTCGTCGTTCTCAGCGTAGATTACGTTGAACTCTTTACCGGAGCTGATTACGGACTGTACAATCTGCTGTGCGTTCTCAGCATTCCACTCAGCGGTCTGCTGCTCAACGATGTTCCAGTTAGCTTCTGCATCAGCCTTAGCCTGAAGAGCGCCGCTACGACCTTCCTGTGCTGCGGAACCCATCACACCCTGAAGGTGGATAATATTGTAAGTTTCAAGACCCTGATCTGCAAGCCAGTTAACAGCGGTCTCACCCTCTTTATCCATATCAGATACGATAGATGCAAGGTAGAGGCTCTCGTCTGCGTCGATGGTACGGTCGAACAGGATAACCTGTACGCCTGCGTCCTGAGCGTCTGTCAGTACGGAATCCCAGCCTGAAGTATCAGCTGCGGAAAGAAGCAGGTAGTCAACGCCGTCCTGAATGAACTTCTGAGCTGCTGTAATCTGCTCGTCGTTCTTCATGCTGTAAGCGAAGGATGCATCATAACCGTTCTCCTCACAGAAGGTAGCCTTCAGATCCGCATCGTTAGCGGTACGATAACCGGACTCGTTGGGGTCGTTGTTGATGATACCAACCTTGATCATCTCGCCGCTTGCTGCGGGAGCCTCTGCCTCTGCTGCAGGAGCCTCCTCCTCTGCTGCAGGAGCCTCCTCCTCTGCTGCAGGAGCTTCCTCAGCTGCAGGTGCCTCTTCTGCTGCCGGAGCCTCTGCTGCGGGCTCAGTTGCTGCAGGAGCTGCCTCGCCGCCGCCACAGCCTGCCAGAGTAGCCATTACCATAGCGCCTGTCAGTAAAACTGCCATTTTTTTCTTCATTGTTTGTTTCCTCCCTTTCATTGTCTCTCCCACCCCTGTGATGGAAGATATGTTTTTAGGTGGCAGGATTTCTTGTTTCCCCGTCCCTGAAAACACTTTAGCAAAATGCACGATATAGTTCAACACCCAAAATCATCCTTTTGTGCATTTTGGATGGGTTCAACAATACAAATTTATGTTATAATAAAAAACAATAATACAAATTCAAAAATTCAGGGTATTTTTTTACGATTTGGTTGCATTTTTATGGATTTTAACAATAGATTTTCCACATTTACCCATGTCGCGTTTATAGTCAATCTTATCAGAAGAGGCTGATAAGAGATGTTTTTTTCCGATCAGGGCAAAAATTATGAATAAATTTGATGTAATTTGTTAATAAACCATGAACAAAAAAGGAGATTTTTTTACTATGAACAAGTACGAAACACTTTCGCAACAGCTTACAGAACTGATTTCCCGGAATTTAAAGGAGGGCATCACCGCACTGCCCACCGAAACCGAAATTGCTGAGCAGTATCAGGTCAGCCGCCAGACGGTTCGCGCGGCGCTCTCCCTTCTCAGAGAGCAAGGGCTGATCGAGAGCCGCCAGGGCAGCGGCTCCTACGCTACAGGGCTGTCTCCCAACACGGAGCGAAACCTTGTCCCCATTCTGGTCGCCAGCAGTCAGGAATATATCTACCCCCATCTGCTGACCGACATTCGCACGGCACTCGCCGCTAAAGGCTACCAGTTACAGGTTCATCCCACGGAGAACGACACTTCTATGGAAAGGCAGATTCTCCTCTCCCTGCTGGAGACCCCGCCTCGGGGCGTCATCGTGGAAGGCTCAAAAAGCGCGCTCCCCACGCCCAATACCGATCTCTATGAAAAACTGAAAGCCGTCGGCACAGAGCTTCTGTTCCTACATAATAAATACGACGCCCTGCCGGATGAAATCTGCATCAAGGACGACAACTATTACGGCGGCTACCTTCTGGCGAACCATCTGGCGGAGCTTGGGCACACTCGTGTCGCCGGTATCTTTAAAATGGATGACAAACAAGGTCCGGAGCGATATTTTGGCGCTTTTTGCTGCCTGCGCGATCAAAACGTAGCGCTTTCCGACAAAAACGTCGGCTGGTTTCACAGCACAGATGTGGAAGGACTTGAGAAAAGACAGGACAGCCGGTTCCTTGCCACCTTTATCAAGGAGCGCCTCTTCGACTGTACCGCCGTCATCTGCTACAACGACGAGATTGCCTACTGGCTGATCAAAGAGCTTTCCTACGCCGGCATTCGTGTCCCCCGCGATGTTTCCGTGGTCTGCTTTGACAACACCTACTTAAGCGAATTGAGCAAAATCCGCATCACCACCCTGACCCACAAGCCGCACGAGATGGGCTCCTGTGTGGCGGACACCATGATCCGGATGCTGCAGGGCATTCCCGTCGTCTCCCAAGAGCTCCCGTGGGAACTTGTGAGAAAGGAAAGCGACGGTCCCGCCCGCGCCTAAATCTATACTTTCCCGCCCGCCCTGTACTCCCTTGGCGTACAGCCCTGTGTCTTTTTGAATACAAAGCTGAAATAGTGCGGGTCTTTGTATCCAACCTCCATGGCAATCTCCCCGGTATGCATCTGGGTCTGGCGCAGGAGCTTTTTCGCCTTGTCCATGCGCTTGCCCGTCACATACTCCACGAAAGTCACCTGCATTGCCTGCGAAAAAATCGCGCTGAAATAGTTGGCGCTGACGTTGACTTCCCCCGCCACGGAGTTTAAGGAGAGCGACTCCTGCGAAAAGTTTTCTTCTATATAAGAGAGCGCCTTTTTTAAAATGCGTTTGCTCTGGTTGTCCGACTCCCTGTCGCGAAGCTCCATTGCTTTCACGATCAGCCCGCAAAGGTAATCCGGCAGCGTATCCTCGTCGTACTGTCCCTCCGGCGTCAGCCCCTCGTCGTTCAAAAGCTGCAAAAATTCCTCCTTGTCACAACCCAGCGACTCCACATAGGAAACCGCCGCAAAGTAGACGTGCAGCGTCAAATAGTTTCTGAACATTGCCGACTGCAGCGCCTCTCCCACCGCCAGCAGATAGTTCTCCACGAAATCCGCGACCTCATCCCTGGCGCCCTGCAGCAAAAAGTCACGGATCAGCTCCGCCTCCATCTTCGCCGGATCAATATCCCGGATGCTGCCGCCCTCCTCCTTCTCTGGAACCATTTTTCCCATCGTCTCCCCGGTAAAGACATGTAACTGCGGTCTCAAAAAGCGGTACGCGAAAAGATGATTCACCTTGCTGTAGCACTCCGCCAACATACTCAGCCTCTCAACCGGCTCTCCCAGCGCCACATACCAGTCCAGCACTTTCTCCGCCGGATGGCAGATGCGCTCCACATTTTCAAGACACCTGTCGCCAAGCTCCTGCATCTGTGCCGGGCTTCCCTTGATCAGCACACCGTAAGTATTTACATTCCACCGAAAAACGAGATTTTCGGGATAACGGATAAAATAATGTAAAAGCTCCTCCCTTTTTCTGGCAAAATCCTCGGACTCCGTACCCCAATTTTCACTGGTGCGTTTTTCCTGTAGATTAAACAACAAAATATTGTAACAGGGCGCATTGATTTTCAGGGACAGCTTTGCCGCCTCCTCATAAATATCCTGCACCGGCATACGCCCCTCGAACACTTTGACAAAAAAGTCCGTCCGGGAAAACTGCTCGTACTCCCGCACCTCGCTCTGGAACTTTTCCTGATAATTTTTCTGCTCCCGCTCCGTCTCAATCTTCGTCTTAAGATCCGCCAAAACTTTCTGCATCGCCGCTCTGGTGATGGGCTTTAAGAGGTATTGCTCCGCCCCGACCAGAATCGCGCCGCGGGCATACTCAAAATCATCATAGCCGCTGATAATGATGATCTTCATGTCTGGAAACTCCTGATGCACGAGCTTGCTCAAGGACAGTCCGTCCATAAAGGGCATTTTGATATCCGTGAGCAGAACATCGGGCTTTGTCTTCTGGATCAGCGGCAGCGCCATCTCCCCGTCGCTCGCCTCACCCACAAACTCATAGCCGTACTGCTGCCACGGTATGTTGTCCCGCAGCCCCTCTCTGACGATACTCTCATCTTCCACCAGAAACACTTTCAGCATTTGCCTCTCCCTTCCATTCCCGTCTTGACCGACTAATAACTTCGTCCGCCAAGAACTTCCTGCGTCACATTTTCTATCGTGAAAACATCCTCTTCCACATAATATTTTTTCTCAACCGTCTCCTCCGCCTCCAGCATGTCAATCACGCGCAGGAGGTACTCTCCCTGATTCGGGTTACACTCGATATCCACGTTGATCGTGCCGTCCGCCACCATGTCGAGCGCCCCCCGCACCGCGTCGAAGGAAAGGATCATAATATCGCCGTCCACGCCCACCGTCCTGCCGGACTCTTTGATCGCCTCGATGGCGCCGAAGGTCATGTCGTCGTTCTGGGAAACCACCACGTCGATATCCGGGTATCTTTTCAGGAACGTTTTCATCACTTCCTTGCCTTTCGTGGAGGTAAATTCCGCGCATTTTTCCTCGAGTATGTTCCAGTTTGCATGTCTTTCCGCCACCGTTTCAAACCCTGCCGACCGCCCGATTTGGGAGGAAGACCCTTCCGTCCCCGTCAATATCACAATGTTGATGGACTCACTCGACCTGCGCTGCTGCACCAGTTCCTTTTCGAGCCAGCGCCCCGCTTTCACTCCCTCCGCCTCAAAATCACTGCCCACGCACGTCACATAAAGGCTCTCGTCCTCCACGTCCACATTGCGGTCCATGAGAATCACAGGGATGCCCGCCTGCTTCGCCTCCTGCAGCACCGTCTCCCAGCCCGTCTCCACCACGGGTGAAAAGATAATGTAATCCACCCTCTGGGAGATAAAACTGCGGATCGCCTTCAACTGGTTTTCCTGCTTCTGTCTGGCGTTGTGGAAAATCAAAAAGTACCCGTTCTGTTGTGTGAACGCCTGCTGCACCGATTCCGTGTTCGCTGTCCGCCACCCGGACTCGCTGCCAAGCTGCGACACGCCCACCACGATCCGATCCTCCTGTGTGATGTGCGCCTCCTCCTCGATATCCGTAAAAAGCCTGCTGCCGTAGAGCAGAAGGATCATGGTCATCACAAGGAGCAGTCCAAACACTATCAAACTGTACGACCTTTTCCTAAACATGGTTTTCCCTCCATAATTCCATGCGGAGAATGCCTGTACTTTGGGCATTCTCCCGCGTGAGATTTAGTACTTCTTAGCGAAGCAGCCTCTGCTGCTAAGCTTTAGAAGTACTTCTCACGCTGGGCACCGCCGGGATCACAATCTCCACGCACGTGCCTTTGCCCTTGACCGATTCTATCGTCATGCCGTACTCGGCGCCAAAATTCATTCGGATTCTCTCGTTGACGTTGGCAAGCCCGAAGCCCTTTTCCGTCTCCTTGCACGGTTTCTCGATCTCTCTTTGCAGCTTGTGAAGGTCTTCCTCCTCCATGCCGACACCGTCGTCCGCCACCCGCAGTTTAATCCGGTCGCCGTCCATCCGCCCGGTCACAACAATGCTGCCTTTTGCGCGCTTGTATTTGATGCCGTGGTAGAGCGAATTTTCCACAAGCGGCTGCAGGGTCAGCTTCAAAATCTGATACTGATAGAGTTCCGGATCGATCTGAATCTCATACTCCAGAATGTCACGGTAACGCACCTGCTGGATCTCGAGATAGCTTTTAATATGAAGTTCTTCCTCCTGAATGGTAATGTACTCTTTTCCCTTGCTCAAAACCAACCTGAAAAATTCCGACAGCGACATAACCATGTTTACCGCCTTGTCGGAATCGTTGCCCTCGATGAGCCAGACGATCGTGTCCAACGTATTATATAGGAAGTGGGGGTTGATCTGCTCCTGCAGGAGCCGCAGATCCGCCTTGCGCATCTTCCGCTCGTCCTCCTTGATCTTCGACACAAGCCCTTCCAGACTCTCCGTCATCAGGTTTACGCTGTCCGCCAGAACCGCTACCTCATCCTGCGTCTCCACCTGCGCACGCGCCGAGAAGTCCCCCTCAGCCACCTGCTCCGTCACCCGGGAAAGAACGTGGATCGGTCTGATGATATCCGTCACGATCATCACGATCAGAACCGCCACCATCAGGACGAGCAGTGCCAGCAGTACGCCGCAGAATATCGTAAAGTTATGCACCTTCACGTTCAGCTGGCTCGTCAGGTAATCCATGCTTTTCGTCTGATAATAGATGTAAGCCTGAATATTATCCTGAATCAGCTCCGTCAGGACGTAAATATTGTTGTCAAGCATCTCAATATTGGTATCATATCCCACGTCCGTCTCCAGATTCGTCCGTATGTCGTCCACGCGATCCTCCAGCGTGTCAATGTTGCGCAAAAGGATCTGCAGTCTGGCGCGGCTCTCGTCGTCCGTGGTGATGCGCATTAGGTTATTGAACTCATTTCTCAGCTCGTCCAAATGCTCGTACGGGTCTACCAGACTCCCGTCGTTTCCCACCGTATCGAAGGTGACGAAACCAACCACCAGCTTGTAGAGGCTCTCGTCCATCTCCTCCTTAAAATTCATGTTGTAGTCGTTCGCCACCGTCATATTCCCCACAATCGCGTCATAGGCGCTGCTGTAGTTATGCAGGGCATAGAGCAGGTAGAGCACCATCACCAGAAAAGGCACTGCCACCATAACCGACAGAAGAATTAACTTATATTTGATGGAATACTTGACTTTTGCC
This sequence comes from uncultured Lachnospiraceae bacterium, assembly GCA_910588955.1. Lineage (GTDB taxonomy): Bacteria > Bacillota > Clostridia > Lachnospirales > Lachnospiraceae > UBA3282. The sequence goes on along the minus strand of CAJURQ010000016.1, from coordinate 120 downwards.
GTCTGCATATGCTCTTCTCCTTTATTTATCCATTTTACCAACTTTTCGGCAAAAGATAAATTCATTTTTTCCTGAATTGTAAAACTAACTTCCATATGAAACGGTAAATTCTACATGACC
>CAJURQ010000015.1 GCA_910588955.1 uncultured Lachnospiraceae bacterium | reverse complement strand
CCTGACAAAACGGGATAATGCTGAAAATAAAACTAATTAATCAGCGGTTCCCTAGTTTATTAGCAGTTTCCTGTACTGCACCTCAATAAAATCATAATATTCATTTAAAAAATCATATGTCTTATTATTTGTTTTTTTTAAATTTATTAGTGCATCTGATATATTTTTTACGCCCTTTAAATTAATATTATATTTTTCAAGTCTTCTTGGAAAAATCAACTGCAACCCAAGACACTTTGCTTCCCACAAAACCATTCCTTGTCCTTCAAACTTAGATTCTAAACAAAACGCATCCATTTGTTTTATTATTGGAAATGGATTTTTTTGATTTCCCAGAAAAAAGATAATATCCGTTAATTTATGGTTCATTACCCATTTTTTATATCTTTTCAAATCCGGACCATCACCTATAATGTAACAACATATATCCTTTCTCTTTTTATAAGCAGTATAAATATCTTGAAGCAAAGAATCATATCCCTTTTGTGTGCAAACTTTACCGACACATACCACATTACATTTATCAGAATTTACAATCACTTCTGTATGCTCCTGGCTCTTCTTTATAATATGTTCTGGATTTATAATATTAGGAATTACCGTTACTTTTGCAGACATATTATTACTATATTTCCTAAATGGCTCTACTATGCCCTCAGATACCGCTACAAACTCATCATAAAATCGATATTTGCTTTTAAAAAAAGTGTATAAAACACAATATTTTTTCTTATATTGCAACTCTTTTTCTATATCACTATGGATCCATAAAATTTTTTTTGCCTGTTTTATTCTGGTTGCACAATATGCACATTCCTGACGATAACTGTCATAATCAAAGACATAATCATATGATTTTTCTATGTCCTTATAAAAATTCATATGCATTATCCATGTAAAAGGAATAAAACGAAACCAATATGGAAACGGTTTCAAAAAATAAATATGAATATTATCTTTTAGTTCACTAATCTCATAAAAAATTTCTCTTGAAAATAAATATACATCTACCTCATAGTTATCCAATATTTGACTTGATAAAAGATTTATTAGAGAACGTTGTATTCCTCCAACTTTTAAATCTGCTTGAAATATAGCTATTTTTTTCATTTTATAAACCGTATTAGATTATCTGATATATTTAAAAAACCGAAATGATACAATAATCCTTCTTGCCCTTTCAACACTAATCTCTTGAAAAAACCGATACACTCCTTCTAATCCAATTTTACTTATCCATCTAGGTGCTCTTTTTATATTTCCTGCAACAAAATCAACTGTTCCTCCGCTGCCAATTGCATACTTTACATCACATTCGTCTAAAAAGCGTTGATTGTCTTCCATAAAATATTCTTGCTTTTTTGCTCCAAATCCTACGAATAAAATGTCAGGTCTAAATTTTTCAATATGTTTTTGACAGTTTTTTGTAAAACTATTTGAAAAAGGATAGTTTTCAAAATCCGGTGAAAAACCGTCTACTTGAATTGCATATTTTTTCTTCACATTGACAATTGCTTTTTTTACTGAATCTTCTTTCCCTCCAAGAAAAAAGATCTTCATATTATTTTTTTGGGCATAATCACAAAAATCATACACAATGTCGCTGCCTGAAAGCTTAATAACATTTCGGAAATTTGGGTTTAATATTTTAGCAACTTTTAAGGGAACTTCTCCATCCATTGTTGCATAATTTTTGCTAATAAATTTCATCAGTCGTGGATTTTCGTTTGCATAAACAATTATTTGTGCATTTACCGTAATAATACACTTTGTTCTATTGCCTGCTTTTTCAAACAATTCTTTCCTATTAGTTATATTAAAATCAATGTTGCAGAATCTCATTGCAATAATACTTTCCTCTTTACTATCACATCGTTTTTGCGCTCCTTTTCCCACAAAAAAACCGGTGCAAACCATGACCATGACAACGCCATACTTTACACCGGATTTCCCTCAGTTCCTATTTTGTTTTCCTAATTCCCGCTAAACCACCGCTTCCACAATCACTTTCCCGTTCACTTGAACCACTTTCACGCCCGTTTCCTTCTTTCTGTTAAAATTAAAGCTTAGCAGGTATCCCTTATCCAGATGGTAATAATCCAGATATTCGGCAAGCTGTCTTTCCCCACGCTCGTTATACTCATTCCCGCGCCAGATTTTCAGCTCCACTACATACTGTTCTCCCAGATAATCCACGATCACGTCGGTTCTCGATGCGTCCCTTGTCTGCGCTTCCAGATAATAGTTACCCGTACCATTGATGATTGGCTTTAAATATAACAGGAAAAACTTTCGACCGTAAGCCTCCACGAACTTCTCGTCGTTATCCCCGTAAATGTCTGTGAAGTATTCGACGAATTTTTCAAGCACCAGCTCCATATTAAGACCTGCTTCGCTCACGAATTGAGGTTTATTGTTCTCGCCATATCGGAACGCGCTGCTGTTTACGGATTCTTCCGAAGCAAACATATTGAGCATTCTCATCTCAAAAATACGATTCGACACAATCACCTGACCGCCCCGGTCTTTCAGAAAACCAAACATCACCCCCATACTGATCGATTTCGTATCCGGGCTGAATGGTATCCGCTTCCCCTGATAGATGATATCCTCCAGCATTTCACGCATGTCGGGGTAAGCGTCGAGCTGCTTGATCATGCTGTCAAATAAAGGCGTTTTGATTTTCATAATGCGATTTACCGCTTCCGTTATTCCCTCTCTTGTCCACCAATTACACCTACTGGAAACTTTTTCTGTCTGTAGCTGCAGCGTCTCATCTATCGTCTTGCAGACCAAAGACACCAGATAGGGGTAGCCTGATGTATACTGATATATTTCTTCCGCCACCGCCGGTACGTTCATGCCGGTCTGATGATCCGCTTCATACTCCCGCAGCATTTCCGCGATCTGTCCCGCTGAAAAGTCCATGACTACGTCAAAATTCGCCGCGATATTCCAAGGACTATTATACTGATGCTCTTCATTAGGACGCATCTTTAGCTTTAGATTTTTAATATCATACACACCAACAAGAATAACTGCGCGGAAGATTGGTATATCCTGCCTTTGCAGATAATATCCCCGCAACTGCGCCAGAAAATCAATGAATACTTGATTGTTTGATGCACTGTCTACCTCGTCGATCATCAGTACAACCGGCTTTACAGCAGCTTCACATAATTGGCTCAGCCCTTTAAACAAATCTTTCAAGGATAATTCGTTTTGTCTTCGTAACAGGGATAGTCGCTCAAATGTCTCTGTGCCTATGCTCTCTCGCAATGTCTGCCTTCTAAAAAAGATATCCTCCATCTGACTGATAAACGCTGTAGCAAAGGTCTGCTCATCCTTAAAATCGACCGTGCTGAGCATTTGGAAATCCAGAGAAAAGACAAGGTATTCTTTCTCCAGATAAATCTCCAGCGCATGGAGAGTCGTAGTTTTGCCATACTGTCTTCCACGGTTGATGACAAAGTACTTCCCTCTATCTACATAAAGTCGTTTGATTTCTTCAAGCCTTTCGTCCAACCGCACCATATAATGTTCTTCTGGTATGCAGATTCCTTCTGTATTAAAATACCGCATAGGCTCTCCTTGTCCGAATCCATATTGCGCAATATCCGCGCCTTTCCTAAGCCCATTCTATCATTACACTTTCGGTCTGTAAAGAAAAGCCGCATTATCCGATGTAAAGTATGAAATTGTCAAGGTACAACTATTCCGCCTTCGCCTTAGGACACCCTTCGCTCCCCCGGCTCCACCTTCATCAGCCCCACGGCCTCCTCGCTAAACCCTTGTGTGCTCCCCGGAATAAACAATATTTTCAGGGTCAGCATAATCAGTTTCAGGTCAAGAAACAGGCTTCGGTTTTCTATGTAAATCAGATCAAGTCGCAGCTTATCATATGCGCTGGTGTTATACTTCCCGTAAAGCTGCGCATACCCGGTAAGACCGCTTTTTACCTGCATACGGTAGGCAAACTGGGGCAGCTCCTCCGTGTAGTGCGCCACATTCTCCACACGCTCTGGTCGTGGCCCTACCAGTGCCATATCCCCTTTCAACACGTTAAAAAGCTGCGGAATCTCATCAATACGGAAACGTCTGATCACCGCGCCCACACGAGTGATGCGGCTGTCATATTCCCCGCATACAAGCGCTCCAGTTTTCTCGGCATCCATCACCATGCTGCGAAATTTGATGATTTGAAACTTTTTCCAGTTTTTTGTATACCGCTCCTGCCGGAAGAAGATGGTTCCTCCGTCCTCCAGCTTGATTGCGAGCATCGTTGCGAGAGAAAGCGGCAGGGTCACAATCAGCCCGAACAACGAGAGTGTGATATCCATACTCCGTTTTAGCGCAGCCATCGTCAGGGATTCTTCGTAGGCGTTATATTTCATAAGCGGGCTGTCAATAAAATGACGGTTTTCAAAGCCGTAAGCCATGATATCCGTGATCGTCGGCGTCACATAGAAAACCTTCTTCTGGTTCATACAGTAATACATCAGTTCCTCACGCAGGCGGTAATCTACCTGATAGAGGATCACTGTTTCTGAAGCGTCAATCGCCGCTTTCATCTCCGCCATGCTTTTCTCGGCAGAAATCTGTCTGTGAATGTTAAAGAGACTCCACGGCTTGTTGTGTATTTTCGCCAGAAAGGTACGTACACTTTCATCCCCGTAAACAATGGTCGTCTCCTGTGGTGTAATATGGTTCATATAATAGCGTTTCGCCACGACCGCCCAGACGCAGGCGGCAAGAAGCTGAACCACTGTGGTCATAAGTCCCGGCAGAACCGAAACGTATCTTCTTGCGATAAAGCAGCACTCCACATAGAAAATCAAATCTGTGATGCCAAAAGCCAGAAGCTGGGAAAATACAGTTTCGCCAACCGAATACTGTGCGGGTTTATCCGCCCGGTAAATTTTTACCAGTCTGGTATAGATAAAAAGATAAAGCAGTAAGGACACTGTCCCGCCCAGTCCCCTGTGTGTGCGAAAAGCATAAAGATTATAGTATGCGATCCAGACACAGGAAAAAAGCGCAAGCTGGATTCCTATGATGGAGATTGAGGATTTTCTCGAAAAACTGTCTTTTCTGATCCGGCTTTCTCTGTGCCGTTCATCCATGCCGCATCTTCCTTTCCGTCTTTTCGTGGTGGAAGCAAGGCATCAACCCAGTCAAGAACTAATTTTTGCATGAGTTGATGCCTGTAAGGAAACGTTTTGCTTACGGAAGCGCAATGAACGCAACCGGTCCGCTTCCCTTGAGAAGCAGGATCACATGATCCGCTCTCGATTCAACTACATCCACTTCGATCCATTGACCGTTCACATACTGTCTTGCCGCAATACTTGTGCCGTCCGCAAGTCCTTTCACATAGAAATTTACGGTGGCGGCATTAAAATTCGCAGCGGGGAATTTCAGACCCACCACATTAAGAAGTCTTCCGCCAAGCGAAGCAGCCTGACTCTGCGCGCTGCCTGCAACTGCGCTGCTTACTCTGGACAGAGTTGTCGACAGATTGCTGGGTACGCCGTTAATCAGAATCTTGCCGCCTTGTCCCACAGGCAATGCATTTGGCACACCCGGTGCCGAGGTGACTGCGTTGTTGTAGTACTCTCCGGCGCTTAAACCTCTCTGTGCCGCTGCCTGCGCGTCTGATGCGTTCGAAAATCCTTCACCTGCATAAGACGGCTGTGTGCCGGAAGCTTCCACAGCTTCTGATGGCGCTGGGGCAGCAACCTCTTTTTTTTCTTTCTTAGCCACTGCAGATGTGGAAGGGGACCCTGCCGCCGACACTGTCATGGATGCAGCCAGCAGGGAAGCTGTCAATAAAGCCATAAATCTTTTCACGAGAACCATCCTCCTTTCTTTTTTGCTTCAGGAAATGATATGGGTCATTCCCAATATATATCAGCATCCCACAGATATGCGGAAAATCCCCCCGCAGTCCGGGATGTGGATATCCCTACTCATCCAAAATGACGCGGTCAATTTTTCCCGCTTCGTCATGAACCAGCGCGCCGACCACCACATACTGTGTGCCGTCCTCCCTCGCGTGTCCGTCAAGGGTCACCAGAAAATGATACGGGGTCAGCCCTTCCCAGCCTTCCCGGAAATTCCGGTTCATGCGTCTTCCCGTACAGACATCTTTAAGATGCGCCTCACAGCCCGCATATGATGTATAATCATATCGGCGCAGAATATCGCTGCTTTCGTCATAGTATGCCGCAAAGATTTCGTAGGTCAGTACATTGTCCGGCAGATAGAGATAAAATGTTTCATGCGTCTCAAAGAAATCTGCCTCTTCAAAACGGTGAAGCTCCTTAAAAGGAGAATCTTCCTCCAGATCATTCCCGTGTATCACCGTATTGAAATCACACATGTTCATTAGGTTGGGCATCTCCGTGTACACCGCTCCTGTGCCGCTTACGTCTCCCCAAATGTCATGTGATATGTAATATTCATCCGAAACAGGGCTTTGCAGGACGGGAAGGTCGATCCCTGTACCGGGAATATACAGCCACGCAAATATATCTGGATTTTGTTCCTGCAGCATGGCAAAATCAATCTGGCCATCTGCTGCAGATTCTCCGAGATTACCCGCCTTCTCCGCAGGTTGTCCGGGTTTTTGGGACTCAGTCTCCATTGCTTTTGTTGATTCCTGTACGCCGGGTGCCCCCTGCACTGATTCCTGCTCACCGCTGTCCGACATACCACATGCCGCCGCACAAACGGCTAGCGACAGCGCTCCAAGAATAAAGACAGTTTTTCGCTTTCTCACGCCTTAATTCCTCTCTGGGACGGGATCATAAAAAATTTCCAGTATCATTTCATACAACGCCGTCTCGTCTATGTAATACTCCTCGAACTGCTCCCCCATTACGGTCTCACCCTCAAGCATATAAAAGTTGTTCGATCCGCCCCTATAATCGAGCGCATGGGACGCCAGATATACCGCCTTATCGACGGTGACATCCGTGACCATTGCCGGCGAAGCCGCCCGGTACATCCGCGCTATATTGAAGATGTCCTCTCCTGCGCTGATTTTTGCCTTTTCGACAAATCCTTCCAAATACTGCATCTGCCGTTCCAGCCGCCTGTCTGCGGATGCAAAGGCATCTGTGTTACGCCAGCGCACATAGGTGAGGGCATCCTCTCCTTCCAGATGCACCTGCGCGCCTTCCTTTAGGAGGGGCGATTCAGAGGTCATATCTTCTAAGACAGTGACGTCCACTCCGCCCACCGCATCGTTTAGGGGGGCGGCAGCGCTATAATTGACTGCTGCGTATCCGTGTATGGGCAACCCATAAAACAAGCGGCTGACCGCCTCCTTCTGATAGACGCAGCTTTCTTCCATGCCGTTTCCGAAACCGTGCTGGACGCATATCTGGGCTGTGATGGTATCGATATAGGCTCCCGTGTCACTGTACATGTCAATCTGCGTCATCGTATTTCGGTTAATGCCGATAAGATCCATCTCTTTTTTGCGTGGATTCAGTACGAGCAAAAAAAGGGCATCTGCTTGTCCGCCATCCGTTCCCTCCGGCATTTCCTGCACGGTCTCATCCTGTTTATCAATCCCCATAAAGAGGAATGTCAGAATATCATCATTATAAGCATAAATCTGATTCTTATATTTGACCCAGCCATTCTGCCAATCCTTTTTTTCCGCTTCCGTCGGCGGCTGCGCTGCTACAGCCGCCGAAAGGCGTGGTGACATGTCCGCCGACTGCCGCAGTCTGACGTTCCCCACAGTTCCTGCACCCAGAATGCACGCACAGGCTGTAATCGGTACAGATACCAAAATTCCTGCACACAAAAGCGCGGTTCTGATGCCTCTTCTTTTCTTGGGGGATTTTCTTTCCTTATGACGGGAATTTCCCTTTTTCCCGTTTTTTTTGGTTTCAGAACTTTTTGCTTTTTCGGAAGTTTTCTTCCCTTTGCGCGGTGTCTGCGCCAATTCCGGCCAGAGATACTTCTCATCTAAAAACTGTATATCCGGTTTCTTTTTTCTGAAATTATTATGTTTTTTAAATAGCTCGTCAGATTCCTTTTTTATCGACTGCCCACATGCCTCTATCCGCTGAAGTCTGTACTTTTCCAGTTCGGGAGAGACTCTCTTCGGCTCCGGGTTTTCCGGCAGTACATTTTGCGTCTTCTCCGGCTCCCCGGCGGCTTGTCCGCCGTCCGTTGTTACTGCCTTCTGCTTATAGGCGTTTTCCTCCCCGTATTTGCCGTAATACTGCCCGTAGTATTTTCCATAATACTTGCCGTAGTATCTGCCATAATGTCCGTAAATGCCGCTGGCGCTCATGTCTACTTTATTCAGTATCGCGCCGAGAACTCTGCATCCCGTCTTTTCAAGCTGCTCTTTGACCTTTCGTGCAAACCGCCTGCTGATGCCGTTATTCTGAATCACCAGCATGGCGCCGTCGCATTCTCTCGCCACTACCGCTGCATCAATGACACTCCCAAGCGGCGGCGTATCCACGATTATGTAATCAAACTGCCTGCGCAGGCAAAGAAGTGTCTCCTTGAATTTTTCCCCACCCAGAAGCTCACTCGGATTGGGCGGCACGGGTCCGGCAAAAATCATGTACAGATTTTGGATATTGGTCATATGTACAACCGTTTCCAGTGTTTCCTTGCCTGCCAGCACATGGATCAGCCCATGGTGCACCGTCCCGGTTTTATATCTTCCCACCAGTACGGATTTGCGCAGATCGGCATCCACCAGAACCACTTGCTTTCCCGCCTCCGCAAACGCCCGTGCCAGTTCCACCGCCACGGAAGTTTTGCCTTCATTAGGCGTGCAGCTTGTTATGACAATCGTCCGAATATCCGAACCGCACAGCTCTATGTTTGTGCGAAGTGTCTTATAAGCTTCTCTCGTTCTGTAATCGTCCTGCGTCTCAAAGCGGAGCGTAATTTCCCGCGTCACGTTAAACGCTTTCGTATCAGGCTCCCCGGAAACGCCGCGATCTATACTCCTACCGTTTTCCATGTATCTGAACCTTTCTTCCTTTTTTGTCGGAAGTATTTTTCTTCTTTTTCCTGCGGCTTTTGCCCTTACCCGGATTCTCCCGCAGCGGAATTAGCGCCAACGTGGAAAGTTCCAGATATTTTTCGATATCCTCGGAGGATTTGATCGTATCATCCAGAAGAAACCCGGCAAGCACCACACCGCCCACCGCCAGACAGCCGAGTATGCCGCCAAACAGTGTCCATCGTACGCAGCTGGGGGACGCTTTCTCCGTGGGGAAATTGGCGGCTTCCACCATATTGACGGCATCGATGTCCATCACTTCCTCTATGTGTCTGCCTGCGGCTTCTCTTATGCTGTCGGCTATCGTCATTGCCACCGTCGGATCATGATCTTTCACCGTGATGGAAATCACACGGGTATCTTCCTGCGTGCTGACGGAAACTTTTTTCTGCAGTTCCTTGTAATCCAGAGTAAGTTCCAGATTTCGGATCACTTCTTCCAGCACATATCTGCTCCCTATCAGCTCTCTGTAATCTTTCGTAAGCTGGCTGCCCAACTGGACATCCGAGTAAGTGACAGCCGTATTTTCATTCTTATTTAGAATATAAATTTTTGTGGTGGACTCATAAGTCGGTGTAATCAGGTACCTGCTGATCAGAAAAGCTGCAAGCGCGGCAAGAATGCCGACTCCCAAAATGAGCCAGAACCTCCCAAGAAGGACAGCTATCATTTCCAGCAGATCAATCTCTACCGTGCCTGTCTCTCTATTCTCTTCCATCCGTTTTTCACACCCTTCTTTGGTTCCGTCTATCCATAATTGCCCTGTATGAGCGCAGCTGCATTGTCTCTGAAAATCTCTCGGCTGTATGATTCTCCATATTTTTTCGCCACATAAGCGGCGGCTTTTGCCATTTTGGGTGTCCTTTTTTTGTCATCATGGCAGTCTGTACCTACAAAGCTGACATATTCCCGTCCCAACAGCCATTTTACATGTTGTCTGCATGTCATGCCGTTTTCTCCAGTGATGCTGGAAGCATTGACCTGCAGATGACAGCCCATGTCGTACAGCTCTTCCGCTCTTACTTTCTTTTCCATAAGACAGCGGTACCGTTCCACATGCGCCAAAATAGGAACATAACCTTCCGCAAGCAGACGATATGCCGCCTCACGGATATAGGCATAATCCTCCACCGGGTTAAATTCCACAAGGACACATGTCGATCCCGCCATCGTAAACGCCTTTTCTTCCCGAAGCGCGTTGATCATATCCGAACCATAATAAACTTCGTTACCCAGATAAAGACGGGTGGAAATCCCCGCCGTATCTTTCAGTTTTTCCAGTTGATAAAACGCCCGCCTCACGGTTTCAGGACGCGCATTATGCCGCATAGGCTTATAGTGGGGCGTCAGAATGATTCCTTGTATTCCCTCCGCCTGTGCTCGTCTCAGCATCTCCAAAGCCATGCCAGAATTTTTGGCTCCATCATCCAGACCGGGCAGGATGTGGGCATGCATGTCTATATAAGAGTTCACGATCTGTCACCGTCCCCGAAAAACTTTTGCCCCAATCCGTATTATGGCCTCCCATTTCCACAGCCCATATCAAGAATCGGACACACTAACAGTATTAGTGCGATTTTTCTATATAATAACACTATAAATTTGTTTTAACAATACTAATATCTTTATTTAATAAAAATAATAGCAATATTACTTTCTGTATATAAATTCTGTTTCGAGGGAAAATCTTAAGGGAAGCAAAACTGTGTAACCGAAATAATCCGCACATACCACATGTGATTGATGCCATACATGGGAGAGAACAGGGCGTGGGAATAAACTATAAAATTCTTGGGAAAAACATAAAATATTACAGAAAGCAGAAAAATCTGACGCAGGAACAGATGGCGGAAAGTCTGGAATTGTCTGTCGGTTTCATCAGTCAGGTAGAGCGGGGCATTGCAAAGATGAGTCTTGACACATTGATTGATTTATGTGATATTTTGGATTGTTCCGCAGGAGATATTTTGGACAGCGCACAAATAAACTGCAGGGACAAACTGTCAGAAGACCTGCTTTCTTTATATGAGCAGATTCCTAAAAAAGACCAGACCCTTTTTTACTATATGTTAAAGGCATATGTAGATCATCTGTAATAGTAAATGACTCGATGCAGAAAATCTGGTCTGACGTTTCGGAATGGAGGAAATTATGAGTGAGAAGTATCAGAACTTTGCAGAAGGTTTATTACAATTTTTAAACGACAGCCCCACCGCGTTTCACGCCGTGAAAAATGCGGCGGCATTGCTGCGGGAAAACGGTTTTGAGGAATTAAAGGAGACGGAAAACTGGTCTCTGAAAAATGAGGGAAGATATTTTGTGGTCAAAAGCGGTTCGGCGGTGATTGCCTTTACGGTGGGAAAAGGCGACTTGGCGAAGGAAGGTTTCCGCATCATCGGCGCGCACACGGATTCCCCGGCGCTAAAAATCAAACCGGGCGCCTGCAGCGTTACGCCGGACGGCTATGTGAAGCTGAATGTGGAGGTGTACGGCGGGGCGATTTTGCAGACATGGTTTGACAGACCGCTTGCTCTCGCCGGGCGGCTGGTCGTGAAGGAAAACGGTACATTGCAGGAAAAGCTGATTCAGATTGACAAGCCTGTTTTTATCATTCCGAATCTCTGCATCCATTTTAGCAGGGATATGAAAGAAAAAGGCTCCCTCAATAAACAGACCGAAATCCTGCCGCTTCTGTCCATGAAGGAAGAAGGCATGGAGAAGGACGATTATCTGCCGGCTCTGCTGCAGGACGAGGTGGGTATCAAAAAAGCGGACCTTGTGGATTATGAACTGTTTCTGTATGAGTACCAGAAAGGGATTTTTACGGGGAAAAAGCAGGAGTTTATCTCGGCGTCCCGGATTGACGATCTGTCCATGGTCTATGCCGGGCTTGATGCGCTTACGAAAGCGGAGACGGGAGAGGGCTGTCAGGTGTTTGCCGCGTTCGACAATGAGGAGGTGGGGAGCACCACCGCGCAAGGAGCCAATTCCGGGCTGATGCTGCATATTTTAAACCGCATCTGTAAGAATCTGGGCATGACGGATGAAGGGTATTTTCAGGCGGTTGCTGGTTCCACCTCCATTTCAGCGGACTTGGCGCACGCGGTGCATCCGAATTACAGCGACAAGCACGATGCGGAAAGCCGCCCCGTGTTAGGGGGCGGTCCGGTGATTAAGTATTCCGCGTCTCAGCGGTATGCCACGACGGCGATGAGCGCCGCGTATTTTGCGCAAGTCTGTGAGCGGGCAGGCGTGCCCTGTCAGAAGTTTGTAAACAGAAACGATATTGCGGGCGGCTCCACCATCGGTCCCGCGCTTTCCGGGCTGACCACGATTCCTACGGTGGATATGGGCGCGCCGATTCTCGCAATGCACTCCATCCGGGAGTTTGGAGCTGTGGCGGATATGGAATATACGCGGCAGGTTTTTCTGGCGTACTATGAGGGCGGGCGGTGTTGATGCCGCCCGTTTCCTCTATGTGAAGGGGATTAACCCTTCGTGACAGGCACCCACAATTCGCAGAACAGACCCTTTTCACCTTTTTCAAAATAGATTTCAAAGTCCGTGTCGTCCGTCTGCACATAGCCCGTCTGCGGGGAAAATTCTTTGTGGAATTTGCTCCAGACTTCACCGATGCAGTCTCCGTCATCGCCAAGGCATTTGAATACGGCATAGTCTGCGGGTTCGGTATTCCAGATGGTATAACCCTTTTTGATGAGGGCGTCTAACTCGGCGCGGTCCGTATCGTCATCAACGATAACGCCGATGCCGTAGTTAAAATGCGTTTCATTTTCTTTCGTGGGGCTACATAAGCCGTATATGTCCCGCTTCCCTTCCTTCCGAAGCTGCTTCATGGGCTCGACCAGATTTTTGTCAAAGCATTCCGTCCAGAAATCGGGAATGCTGTGGTCGTTGTCATCATTGATGATCTCGTTGGAAAAAGCCCTCACCATTGCAAGAAACTGCTGCGATTCTCTGTGTTCCATTCTGTAATCCATAATACTACCACCTTCCGTTATGATTTTTATCACAAGGGGATTGAAGAGATGAAGCTTCGCGCCCTGCTTTTTTGCCTGCTTCGGGGTGGAGCCGTGGAAGCGGAAAAAAGCCTTGGAAAAGCTCTCCGGCGATTCATAGCCATACTTATACGCGGCGTCAATGACGGACAGACCCGTTGTCTGCAGCTCCTGCGCAGCGAGCGTAAGACGGCGGTTTCTGATGTATTCATTGGCGGTCATTCCGGTAATAAAGCTGAATGTGCGATGGAAGTTATAGTTGGACATGCGTATGCTGTCTGCCACGTCGGTGTAGTTAATGTCCTCGCAAATGTGTTCTTCCATATAGCGTATTGCCTGCTGAATCAGTTGTATTGACATATCGTTTTCTTCCTTTCCTGCCGCGCGGGCCTGATCTTTAATTGCTCTCCTTGTGTAAAATCATTGTACAGAATTGCTGAAGGTAAATCCTGTTCCTGCTTGCGCAAGTTTGTTCCGTTCGAACATTTCCATAAATCATTTTCTAATATTTTGAAACCAAAAGTCAATATCTGACGTCTAATGACCGTAAAACAAATGGAAGGAGGCTTGTATTTGTTTTACAATCATACGCGCGTAGGAGAAAACGAATGAAAAGCATTGATACAAAGTCTTGTGTAAAGAAGGCGCAGAGGCATGATAAAGATGCATTTACCGAACTAATGCAGTTATATCTGAAAGATATGTATAGAACGGCCATTGCAATTCTGATGAATGAAGAAGATGCCGCAGATGCACTTCAGGATACCATTCTCACTTGTTGGGAAAAGTTATATACACTTAAAAAACCGGAGTTCTTTAAGACATGGATGACAAGAATACTTATAAACCATTGCTATGATATCATAAGAGCGAATGCAGTTTACAGGAATGCAGAAGCCTATGAGGAACCGTCAAAATGTGATGAGTATAATCTTGAATTGAAGGAGGCATATGCTTCTATAGACGAACGATACCGATTGCCCATGGAATTGTATTATAGTCAGGGATTCAAGATGAGAGAGATTGCAGAAATGTTGTCATTACCATTAAATACCGTAAAGACGTGGATTTCAAGAGGAAGAAAACAAGTGGAAAAGTATTATAGCGATTGTCAGGAGGATAGAAATGGCAAATAAGAAAACTATACTTTCTGAAGAAATAGAATTATCGGAAATTGTGTTGAAAAAAACAAATCAGGCCTTTGAAATGATTAAGCAGGAGGATATTGTTTCTATGAAAAAAACACATAAAAGCAGAAAAAGAAAGTTTAAAACACAGGCTGCCGCTGCTGCAGGCGTCTGCATATTGGCAGTTAGCGGCATAAGCGCCGCTGCGGCAGTTCATCACTATTGGGGGAGAGGCATGAACGGAAATATTCAGGCATCCGATGAGCAGCAGCAAGTGCTTACAGAAAAGAATATAGCAAAAGTGTATCGTGAAGAACCGGACAGTCCGTCACTTGCCGTGACAATTAACGGTGTTACAATAGAACCGGATACCGTAATTGCGGATGAGAGATTTGTATATATGGCATTTCGCATTTCCGGCTACAGCGTGGCGGATCGGACGGAGCCGGGATTCGATATGGTAAATGTGTACCAAGGAGATCATCCTGAGGATGAAAGTGCATGGGTTAATATGAGCGGAACCATGTACGATGGAATTGTCCTTGATGAAAACGGCGCATCGGTATATGAAGATGGAACGTCTGTGGAAAGTTATGAAGATGGAAGCATTATTTCTCATTATACTGATGATAACGGAAATATGGAATACATTATTCAGGCAAGTGCTGCGGACAAGAACGATTCACTTCTTGGCAAAACACTGCATGTTGCATTCAAAGATTTGGGAACCTTTTCAAAAGCGGCATTTATTCCTGCAGTGGAGGGGGTCTGGAATTTTGAATTAAATCTTTCCGATGTCAGTTCAACCCGGAATATTAAGGTAGGGAAAAAAGTGGAAGGAACGGGTTTCACGATGGAAGATATTAGTATCTCGCCGATTTCCATCCAGGTAAATTATTCTGTCAGTGAAGCTCCGGCGGAACATGAAGACGATCTTGGTATTCCCGAAGTCAAAGGAGTTGTATTAAAAGACGGAACAAGAATTTCATACTTAGCGAATCCCGGCAGATTGGGATATACGGACAACAATAAGTCAAATGCGTATCAGATAGCAGGTTTTGCCCGGGTTGTTGATGTTGACGAGATAGCTGCGCTAATCGTTTTAACATCGTATGAAAACGAAAAAGTCGAGATACTGCTTTCAGAATAAAATATAAATGTTTTTCGATTCTGCTTCCGGCTCCTGCCAAAGCCAGATATAGGAGCTTTTGCAGAATCGAAAACTTAAAGGACGGTTTGTATTGACAAAGTATGTTTACACGTGTAGACTATATGTAGAAAGTCTACACGTGTAAACATTAGGAAAACAAGAGAAAGAATGCAGGGGGGATGATTATGAAAGAAACAAAGATATCCGACGCGGAACTGGAAATACTGGAAACGCTCTGGGCGGCGGGGGAAGCCTTAAACGCCAATGAGATTCGCGCGCGGTTGAATGAAAAAAAGGACTGGGAGCGCACCACGGTGCTGACGCTGATCCGCAGGCTGCTTGACAAAGGCGTGATTGCGCAGGAAAAACGGGATGTTTACTATTACACGCCTCTTGTGGCGCGGAGCGTATATGTGAAAGAGGAGACGAAGAGCTTTCTGAATAAATTTTTCAAGGGAAATGCGAAAAATCTGGCGGCGGCGCTCATTGAGGATGAGAATTTGAGCCGGGAAGATATTGAGGAACTGCGGGATTATTTTCAGGATAACTTTCGATAGGAGACATGGAGGGAATTATGGCACAATTATTTTCTGTAATTTTATCGTTATCGGTGTCCGGCGGGCTGGTCGGACTTCTGGTTCTGGCGTTTCGCCCGGTCGCCGGTCGTTATTTTGCAAAGCGGTGGACGTACTATCTCTGGCTGTTAGTCATTGTGAGACTGCTTGTGCCAGTGCACGGGGAGCTCAATCTGATGGAATATTTGTCGGAGAATCTGGCGGCGGCGGGGAGCCATTTGAGCGAAATTGGCGGCATGGCGGAGCAGGCAGAGGAGGACGGACGCGCGGGCGCGGCGTTGAAAGATTTGGAGGGCGCGGCGGAGAGTGCGGATGGCGCAGAGGTAACGGATATGACTTTGCGCGAGGATGTCGGTACGGCAACGAATGTAGAAAGCGGGACTGAGCCGACGGCAGATGCAGAGAAGGTTGAGAAAGAGCCTGGGCAGGATCGAGCAGAGAGCTTGACAGAGAGCGGGCGCGCTGGAAGTGAACTGCATGAGACAGCTGGCATGGCGGGCGCAGTATCTGCCAGCGGAATGACCGGCGGCACAGCGGATAGCATTGGGAAATGGATATTGCAGATTGCAACTGTCATCTGGCTGATCGGCGTGATCTTTACGGCTCTGCGGAAACTTTGGATTTACCGCCGGTTCGTAAAGGGAGTCTGCGCGGCGTGCGCACCTGTAAGTGACCAGCGGATTCTTGCACAGTATGCGGAGATAAATAGGAGACTCGGCGTGCAAAAAATCATGCCGCTCTATGAGAGCGCGGTCATTGAAAGCCCCATGCTGATTGGACTTTTCAATCCTTGTATTTACCTGCCTTCCGGGTTTTTGAAGGAGATGACGGGAAAGGAGAACGATATTATTTTGATTCTGCATCATGAGCTGGTGCACTATAAACGGCGGGATCTTTGGTATAAGTGGGTGTTTCAGGCGGCGCTCTGCGTGCATTGGTTTAACCCGCTTCTGTATGTGTTCCAACACAAGTTTAACATAGACTGTGAGCTGGCATGTGATGAGACGATGCTGAAGCTTTTGTCGGAGGAGGGACGCAGGGCATACGGGAACGTGCTGCTGGATGTGGCGCAGAAAAATTGGTCTGAGGGCGTACTGCCGGGGAAAGAGCTGAGAATGCACAGAAACGTGCCGGCTATGACACTATTGGAGGGAAAAAGTACATTGAAAGAGAGATTGCGGGGAATTGCGCTGTATCATAAAACGGGCATAGCGGTCGGACTCTGTTCGGTGGCGGCGCTTGTCATGTTTTTGTCTGTGGCTTTTGTTTGCGGCGCGGCGGGTGTCCGTGGCGGCTACGGGAACACTTATTCCGTGCATGATTATGGGGATTTTATTGGGCTTGTAGAGCATTTCTGGGAAAAAACAACGTGGTCAGAAATGTGGGGAGACTCCTTCAATCTGGACCAGCCGATTCATGTAAGTGAAAACGGAAAAGCTTATCGGATGTATGACGATGACGCTTTGATTGCCGGGAAAAGTGAGAATGACTGGTGGCGTGCGCGGATATATAGCGGCGGTGGCAGGAGCGTGGATGCGAAGAATCTGATGCTTAATGGTTCCGATGCCTTATGGATTTTGTATGCCAACAAGGAGACGACGTTGGAAATATCTTCAAGATATCATCTTTTTGACGGTCGCTTTAAACTCGTCTGGGTCGGACCGGATCAGACGGTACAGACGCTCAATGAGAGCGGGGAGGAGAGTACCGTGAAAATCACGCTGCCTCAGGGCAGAAACGTGGTTAAGATGGTGGGGCAGAAGGCGAAGCTGGAAGAACTGAACGTAGTATATGAAGGAATGAAAAAAGAGGATTTTGACGGTATCTATAACAGTGAAGATTCGGAGTATGCCTATCAGGTGCTGGAGGGACAGCGAACGCTGGATTTGAGCAGACTGGAAGATATTTTTCCACAGTTAGAGGGAAAAGAGGTAAGTGAGCTGTGTCGAAAAGCCTTGGAGGACGGGGCGGTTTTGTCGAAGGAAAACTGGCAGCAGTTGTTTGTCTATTCCGACGCGGAGCTGACGGCACAGTATCTTCTGGAGGCGCTGCAGGCGGGCAGAGCCGGGACGTTTGACAGCGGCATACTTGTTGAGACAGCGCCGTATATGACGGAGGCGGATGTGAGCGAATGTTTTCGGCATCTCTTGGAACGGGACGCGGTGTCTGACTCCGACTGGGAGAGTATCTTTGTGTATTCCGATGCCAACAAGTCGGCAAAATATCTGGCGGAAGCGCTGCGGAAAGGGAAGGCGAGCAGTTTCAGCGACAAAGCTCTTGAGCAGATTTGCTACCGGGTGTCCGTGAAAGAGCTGACGGATATCGTGACGGCGATGGATGAATTGTCCTTCGGAAGTTTGGAATGTGTGTTGGTTTATGTGCGGAAGATGGATGAGGCGGCGACATGCGTTTGTTATTACATTGATTTGGGAAATACGCTGACGGATGAACAGCTGCGGGAGGTGGAAGCTTATCTGAGTGAGGAGGATTTTTACCGGGTTGTGGAGTATAATGGGAGAAAGAAATAGAAAATTATGGATGTATAGATGGAATCATAAAAATGATTGGAAACAAACCTCCAAGTCGCCGGGACTTGGGGGTTTGTTTTTCTTAAAATTATGAGATATTTTTATAAGCTGAATTGTTTTCTCTATAGAAGGGAGGTGCAGAGGGTGAAGGATGCTGATCAGGAGCGGGCGCTGGCATGTTATCAGAGGCAGAAAGATACCGTCTATAAACTGGCATGGACATATTGCGGGGATAAGTGCCGGGCGGAAGATATTTTTCAGGAAGTTTTCTATAAATACCTTATTTATAATCCCAAATTTAAAAGCCCGGAACATGAAAAAGTATGGTTTATCCGAACAACCATTAACCTTCCTTTATAGATATTCAGATGAAGGACGGGAGTGTCTATCATATTCTCGGGAAGCTGCCGGAGGGCGACGAAATGATATGGGACAAAGTGACAGGGGAGTGTGCGGGATATATTCATCGGGGAGAAATGGTGACGGACGATTCCTATCTTGGATCTGTGATTCAAGGCGGCGGTTTTGACCCATACGGTACAAGCGCATGGGAGGAAATGTTTACCGTTGTGTTTGAGCGGTTTATTGATGTGGAGGAAATTGCGGGCGTGTATCTGGACGGTACGGAGCTTCCCCTTAAGTAGCGTGAGAAATAAGGCATTCTCCGTATTGAGTTGAAATCTGGGATGAACGGAAAATAAAGGTAAACAGGACTGAAAGCGGGGGATCAAAACGCTGACGGTCCTTTTGTTTTGACACTATTTTGTGTGCGGTATATAATGGAATGTAACGTAAATTTTGAGACGGAGATAACGGTTATGTCATATCCGATGGTGCACTTAAAAGTTGCATATGGGCTGCTTGCGCGGCATGGCGGCGGGTGGATAGAACGACCGGGAGACTTCCTGCTCGGCTCTGTCGCGCCGGACGCGGTGCACTTTCACGACAGATATGATGTATCTTTGAAAGAGAAAAGTCATTTGTGGGAATTTGGACCGCGCTGGGGTATAACGGTTGACAGTGCGGGCTGGTTGGAAGCAATCCGCAAGTTCTGGAAAGAAAATCAAAGCGTCGGAAACCGGGATTTTATGGCGGGTTACTGCACGCACCTTTTGACGGACTGGGAGAACGACAGATGTATTTGGACGCCCTTTCGGGAAAAGATGATGCAGGGCGCAGATTTTGATGAAGTTTACGGGCAGTATGCGGCGGAAGCTTACGGCATCGACCAGTGGTTATATCAGGAGGATAGGGAGTCGCCGGAAATCTGGCGGCTTTTGGAGCAGGGACAGATTTGCGGGGTAGAAGGCTGTATTTTGAAGGAGGATCTTGCACGGCAGAAACAGTCTCTTTTGTATGTGCAGTTTGCCGGGAAGGCGGTAGCAGATGTGAGCGGGTATCGGTTTTGCACGAAGCAAATTATGGAGGAGTTTGTGGATGGATGCGTGGAGAGGATATCCGAAGAAATATTTACCCGTTTATAAAAATTACGTTTAAATTATAATATGTATTTATGTAAGGGGCACATTATGAACACACAGGAAAACACAACAACCTACAAATCCGGGGAACTATTAAAACGGTTTCTTCCCTACTATAAAAAATACTGGAAGATCGTAGTTATTGACTTGCTTTGCGCGGGACTGACGACGATCTGCGAGCTGGTGCTGCCGATGATTATCCGCTTTATCACCAATGCGGGGATGAACGATTTGGCATCATTGACCGTATCAGTCATTGTCCGGCTGGGCGTATTATACCTGTGTCTGCGCATAGTCGACACGGTGGCGAATTTCTATATGGCTTACACGGGGCATGTGATGGGCACGCGGATTGAGACGGATATGCGGCGGGACGCTTATGCCCATCTGCAGAGGCTGTCGGACACTTACTACAATAACACGAAGGTCGGTCAAATTATGGGGCGCATCACCAACGACCTTTTTGACGTGACGGAGTTTTCGCACCACTGCCCGGAGGAATTTTTCATTGCGGGCATCAAGGCGGTCATTTCCTTTATTATTCTGGCGCAGATCAGTCTGGGACTGACGCTGATTATTTTTGTGGTCGTGCCGATCATGGCGGTGACATGCATAGCGATCAACCTGCGGATGCGGGAGGCGTTTCGGAAACAGCGTGTGCAGATCGGCGAGCTGAACGCCCGCATTGAGGATAGTCTGCTCGGACAAAAAGTGGTGAAGGCATTCGCCAATGAGGAGAAGGAAAAGGAGAAATTCGAGCAGGATAATCAAAACTTTTTCCTTATCAAAAAAGAAACATACAAGTTTATGGCGGCGTTTCAGACGACCACGAGGGCTTTCGACGGTCTGATGTATCTGGTGCTTCTTACAGCGGGCGGCATTTTTATGGTGAAAGGGAAAATCGAGCCCGGCGATCTGGTGGCGTATGTGATGTATGTGACAACGCTGATTGCGACCATCCGCCGCATTATCGAGTTTGCGGAGCAGTTTCAGCGGGGCATGACGGGGATTGAGCGCTTCGTGCAGATTATGGACAGTGATATTGAGATTTTTGACGAGCCGGGTGCGTCAGCATGTGTGAACCCGAAAGGCAATATTTCTTTCCGCAATGTCAGCTTTGAGTACCCCGATGATCACAATGTGGTGTTTAAGGGCTTAAATCTGGAAATCCGTCAGGGAGAGAAGATTGCCATTGTAGGTCCTTCCGGCGGCGGAAAAACTACCTTGTGTAATCTTATTCCGCGGTTTTATGATATTGATCAGGGGGAAATCCTGTTAGACGGGAAAAACATCCACGGGTATACGATCAAGAGCCTGCGGCAGAATATCGGTATGGTGCAGCAGGATGTCTATCTCTTTTCCGGCACGGTTTATGAAAATATCGCTTACGGCAGGGAAAACGCTACGAGGGAAGAAGTGGTAGAGGCGGCGAAGCAGGCGGGCGCGCATGAGTTTATCACAGCTTTGAAGGACGGGTATGACACCTATGTGGGAGAGCGCGGTGTGAAGCTCTCCGGCGGACAGAAACAGCGCATCAGCATTGCGAGGGTATTTTTAAAAAATCCGCCGATTCTTATTATGGATGAAGCTACTTCCGCGCTGGACAATGAGAGCGAGTTTCAGGTGGCAAAATCTTTGGAGGCGCTGGCAAAGGGAAGGACTACCATCACCATTGCCCACCGGCTGTCCAGTATCCGCAATTCCGACCGGATTCTGGTATTGACGGAGGAGGGCATCGTGGAGGAGGGAACCCACGAGAGTCTGCTTGCGCAGAATGGCATTTACCATCATTTTTATGTGACGGCGAATGAACTGAAATAGAAGAAAGATGGCTTATAAAATTTATGCAGTGCGGGATTAAGAAGGGAACGCAGAAACGGATGGCAGAACAGGGCAGAAAACAAAAGATTTTGATTGTAGAGGATGACCGGCCGCTTGCGGCTGGTCTTTGCCGCGCCCTGCAAAATGACAATACAGAGACGGTGAGCTGCCATACCTTGCAGGAGGCGGAGAAACTGCTCGAAGGGTTCTCTTTTGACCTCGTGGTGCTGGACGTGAATCTACCCGACGGAAACGGCTTTGACTTCCTGCAGCAGATAAAGGCGAAATATGATATGTGCGTCATTATGCTGACGGCAAACGACATGGAAACCGATGTCGTGGCAGGTCTGGAAGCCGGGGCGGACGATTATATTACGAAACCGTTCAGCCTGGCGGTACTCCGGGCGCGGGTGGAGACCCAGCTTCGGCGGGTGGCACGGGGCAGGCAGTCGGTTAAGGATACGACAGGCAATACAGCGGGTGGCATGATAAGCGACAGTACAGGAAATGGCGGCGAAACAAGATTTACGGGCGAAGGGTGGATTACGGATGGCGAATATCGGTTCCATTTTGCGAAAATGCGCTTCTTCCACGGCGAAAAACAGGTGGAGCTTTCCAAGACGGAGCAGCGGCTTCTGCGGATGCTGGTAGAGAACAAGGGTATTACTTTGGCGAGGGAACAGCTCCTTGATTTCACGTGGTCGGTGGACGCGGCTTTTGTGGATGAAAATACGCTGTCCGTCGCGATGAAACGCCTGCGGGACAAGCTGGATGCGCAGGAGCGGATTAAGACAGTTTACGGGATTGGGTATCGGTGGGAGTGAAGATGGGTTGTTCATTGTGGAAATTATGGGTAATACATCAGTTTAAGAGGCGTATGAAATAAAGATGGATAATGAGGAACAGATGCACATAAGAGGGCTCAGCATAGACTGGGATAAAATCGAGCGATACAGTTACTTGAGAGAGATAGAATCCATAGCGGGATTACATGATCTTGCGTTTCACAAGCCGGTTACTTTCTTTGTGGGGGAAAATGGCAGCGGGAAATCGACACTGTTAGAGGCTATTGCAGTGGCTTACGGGTTTAATCCGGAAGGGGGAACAAGAAACTACCGGTTTTCGACGTATGATTCCCATTCAGAACTGTGTGAAGCGATTCGATTAATAAAGGGTATTCATAAACCGGGATGGGGGTATTTTCTACGCGCCGAGAGTTTCTATAATGTTGCGACTGCTGAGAATGAATACAGCAGGGGATTTGGCGAGCATTTTCATGAGAAATCGCATGGCGAAAGTTTTCTGGCGATGGCGCAGAGTAATTTTCGGGCGAATGGCGTCTATCTTTTAGATGAGCCGGAGGCGGCGCTTTCGCCGCAAAGACAGCTCACGTTATTGCTTGAAATTGTGAGATGCGCACGTGCGGAATCGCAGTTTATCATTGTTACGCATTCCCCGATTCTGCTTGGGATTCCGGATGCGGAAATACTGAGTTTTGATGGAGGACAAATTCATGCGTGCAGTTACGAGGACACGGAAAGCTATCAGGTGACGGAAATGTTTATCAACAACAGAGAACACATACTGCATCAGCTTTTGGAGGGGTAGAATGCA
This sequence comes from uncultured Lachnospiraceae bacterium, assembly GCA_910588955.1. Taxonomy (GTDB): domain Bacteria; phylum Bacillota; class Clostridia; order Lachnospirales; family Lachnospiraceae; genus UBA3282. The sequence continues at coordinate 50,759 of CAJURQ010000015.1, read as the reverse complement.
AGATAAAACAGTGATTATTATTTTATCAGCCAGCCTCCTCTGCCTCCTCGCCGCTGCCATAATCGCCCTCACAGATCTCCACTACAGAAGGCGGAGTCTGCGCCGTATGCGCGACATGATACAGTCCGCCATCGACGGTACTTTCCGGGCTGAGACATTTGACGAATCCTTAGCGGCGTCCATGGAGAATAAATTGGCGGAGTATCTGTCGGCAACGGAGACGCAGATGGGGAAAACGGCGGCGGAGCAGGAAAAGACGAAGACGTTGATTGCGGACATTTCCCACCAGACGAAAACGCCAATCGCCAATCTTCTGCTCTACACGGAGCTTTTAAAAGAGGAGGGCGGAAAAGACAGCGATACGGTCGCACTGTTGGAAAGTCAGGTGAAAAAGCTGGATTTTCTCATTCAGTCGCTGGTCAAGCTTTCCCGTCTGGAAACGGGAATCCTTGTGCTGCATCCATGCAAAGGGGAGCTTTCACAGCTTTTGAGGGAGGCGGAGGAGCAATATGCGGCGCGGGCGCAGGAAAAAGGGCTGTACCTGCATGTATTCTCAAAAGAGGCGCAGGGGATTACGGCGTGTTTCGACCACAAATGGACGTTGGAGGCGCTTGGCAATCTCATTGACAACGCTATCAAGTACACGCAGACGGGCGGCGTCACGGTGCGCGTGAAGGCATATGAACTTTTTGTCAGCATTGAGGTGGAGGACACGGGGATTGGCATTGCGGAAGAAGAGCACGCCAAAGTATTCGGGCGCTTTTACCGCTCCATGTCGGTTGCAGACGAACAGGGCGTGGGGATCGGGCTATATTTGGCGAGAGAAATTTTGAGGCAGCAGTCGGGGTATATCCAGCTTGCATCCGAGGTGGGGAAGGGTACGGTATTTTTCCTGTACCTGCCCGCCGAATAAATTCTTACAAAACTGTCAGATTTCATTTTACCCAGGAAAGAATGTGGAAAGAATGCTATGAGATAATCTGTATTGTGGAGGACGGTGTACGGTGTGCTTCACGATACAGATTTTGTTTTTAAAGGAGGAAAACCAGACATGACTATTTTGTCAACGAAAGATTTAAGAAAGGTATATGGTTCGGGCGAGAGTGAGGTTCACGCCCTTGCCGGGGTGAATTTTCAGGTGGAGAAAGGGGAATTTGTTGCCATTGTGGGCACGTCCGGCAGCGGCAAGAGCACGCTCCTGCACATGCTGGGCGGGCTGGACCGTCCGACGGCGGGCAGCGTCACGGTAGATGGCAAGGAAATTTTTACATTGAAGGACGAGGAACTGACCATATTCCGTCGTCGAAAGATTGGCTTTGTATTCCAGAATTATAATCTGGTGCCGGTTTTAAATGTCTACGAAAATATTCTTCTTCCGGTGCAGCTTGACGGGGGCAGTCCCGATCAGGGGTACATCAAAGAAATCATTGACACACTGGGGTTGGCATCGAAGCTGAACAATCTGCCCAACAATCTCTCCGGCGGGCAGCAGCAGAGGGTGGCGATCGCCCGCGCGCTGGCGTCCAAGCCCGCTATCATTCTGGCGGATGAGCCGACGGGAAATCTGGACTCGAAAACCAGTCAGGATGTGCTCAGTCTCTTAAAGGTGACAGGACAGAAGTTCTCGCAGACAATTGTCATGATCACGCACAATGAGGCGATCGCGCAGATGGCGGATCGGATTATACGCATAGAGGACGGGAAGATCGCAGTGTGAAAAACGCGAGATGAACTTCTAAAGACGTCCCGCCATGGGACGGGACACCAAGAAGTTCTATGTCTCGCGTAGGAGAATACCCAGAAAACGGGCATTTTCCGCGCAGGAAAACTGAGAGGAGAACAAAAATATGAACGTTTCCAACAGAAAAACCATCCGCCGTCTCAGCATAGCGAGCTTCAAGGCGGCGAAGATCAGGAATATCATCACGGTGGCGGCGATCGCGCTGACCACGGTATTGTTTACGGTTATTTTTACAGTGGGCATGTCCATGAAGCACGGGTTTGAGCAGTCGAATTTCCGTATGGTTGGCGGTTACAGTCACGGCGGGTTTAAGTATCTGACGAAGGAGCAGTTTGAAGAGCTAAAGGACGACCCGCTGATTAAGGAATACGGAAAGCGGATATTCTGCGGTATGCCGGAGAAAGAGCCTTTCCACAAGAGTCATGTGGAGATCAGCTACTGTGACGAAAACACGGCGAAGTGGATGTTTTTGAAACCAATCGAAGGGCGGTTTCCCAAGGAGGGCACCAACGAGGCGGCTACGGATTTGAGAGTCCTCTCCCTGCTGGGGGTGGAGCCTGTCATCGGCAATGAGTTCACCATGACGTTTCTGGTGGACGGGGAGGAGACGACGGAAACCTTTACGCTGTGCGGCTATTGGGATTATGATGAAATAATTGTGGCAAACCATGTACTCATTCCCGAAAGCCGGACGCAGGAGATTTTTGAAAAGCTGGATACACAGGGTGAGGACGGCATGACCAGCTTCATCAATATGGACGTGATGTTCAAAAATGCTTCCAACATAGAGGAAAATATCAATACCATTCTGGCGCGGCACGGCTATCAGTCGGAAGGGTTGGATCAGGGGGATAACTATATCCGCACAGGCGTCAATTGGGGTTACATGTCTGCGCAGTTGGAGGACTCGCTGGATATTACTACGGTGCTGGCACTGATTGCGGTGATGCTGCTGATTATTTTTACGGGCTATCTGATTATCTACAATATTTTTCAGATATCGGTGTCCAATGACGTGCGGTTTTACGGGCTGTTAAAGACCATCGGCACCACGGGGCGGCAGATTAAGCGGATTATTTCCATGCAGGCGTTTCTGCTGTCTGCGCTGGGGATTCCCATCGGACTTGTCTTCGGCTACGGTGTGGGCGTGGTGATGACGGGCATTGTGGTGTCTAAGCTGGACGGCATAGAATTGACTTACTCAGTCAGCCCCATAATCTTTCTCGGCGCGGCGGCGTTTTCCTTTGTGACGGTCTGGCTTTCCTGCAGGAAGCCCCGCAGGATGGCGGCGAAGATATCCCCCGTGGAGGCGGTGCGCTACACGGAAGGAGCCGGGACGAAAAAGAAGAGCAGGAAAGGGGAGAAGGGCGCGTCCATCCTGCGCATGGCGATGGCGAACCTTGGCAGAAACAAGAGCAAGACCGTGATTACGGTAATCTCCATGTCCTTTGCGGTAGTCATTTTAAATATTACTTTTATTCTGGCAAACGGTTTTGACATGGACAAATACTTAAACCGGGTGGTAGCAGACTTTATCATTGCAGAAGCGCCTTATTTTCAGGCATCTGCCTGGGACAAGACAGGAATTTTGCCGGAGGAAGTTATTTCGCAGATTGAGGCGCTTGACGGGGTGAAAGGCGGCAGGACTTATCAGAAAACCTTTGAGGCACAGGAGCTTGTCACAGAGGAGCGGGTACGAAAGCTGGCCGGAAAATATAACAGTCCGGAGGTAGTGGATCGCTATGTGGAGATGCTGGAAAAGGTAGGCGACATGCGCGCCGACCGGGTGCAGCTTTACGGGATGGAAGACTTTGTGCTGGATAAGCTTCCTGTAATTGAAGGCGACCTCAGTAAGTTAAAAGAGGGCGGCAATTATGTGGCGGCTGTTTACGGGGACGACGACTACGGCAATCTCTATGAGGATTCCCACTGGGCGAAGCTGGGGGACAAAATAACCATCCGCTATGTGAAGGAGTATGAGTATTTTAATCCGGAAACCGGAGAGATTTACGGGGAGGACGAGGAGCTAAGCGAAAGCAATAAGCCATATCGGACGAGAGCCAAGGTGTATGAGGATAAGGTATATGAGGTGGCGGCGCTTGTGACGGTGCCGGGAAAGATTTCTTACCGCTATTATGGGGCGGATGAGTTCGTGATGGGCGCGGACACTTTTAAACGGGATTCCGGCACATCGGATATTCTCTATTATGCCTTTGACTGCGAGGACGACAAGGTAGAACAGGTGGAACAATGGATGCAGGACTTTGCGGGCGGGGACGACTCCCTGTACGACTATGAGAGCAGGAAGAGTGAGGAGGAAGAGTTTTACGGTTTCCGCAATATGTTTGTGATGGTTGGCAGCGGCGCTGCGCTGATCGTCGGCATGGTCGGTATCCTGAATTTCCTGAACGCGATCCTCACGGGCATCATGGCGAGAAAGCGGGAGTTTGCGGTGCTGCAGTCCGTAGGCATGACAGGAAAGCAGCTCAACCGGATGTTAATTACGGAGGGCATGGTCTTTGCAGGCAGTTCTATTGTGATCACTCTGATTCTGACGATTGTCATGGGACCTTTGGCGAGCAGTGTGCTGGAGGGGATGTTCTGGTTTTTCAGCTATCATCTGACGGTCACGCCGATCTTTGTGGTGGCGCCGGTATTTCTGGCGATCGGAGCGGTCATTCCGTTATGCTCTTATCATTATGTGGCAAAACGGTCGGTAGTGGAGAGACTGAGGGAAGCCGAGTAAAATAAACGTATTTGGGGAGGCGGAGAAGAAATCAACGCTTCCCTAAATTTTTGTTTACATTTTTCTCAAGAAGAGGTTGCACGAAGGGCTAAAAGTGAGGTATAGTATAGTGGAAGAACTAGAATCGGGATTGTGCAACTATTTATGAGAAGGATGTAGCAGACGTATGGGACAACTGGCACCACTAGATCAGGATAAAATGGCTGAGGCAGCGCATATTTGCATGTCTCATTCCGCGACCTCATTAAATACATTGACGAGACAGGTTATCAAGGTCAGTCCGCCTTCGGTGAAGGTGGTAAACAGTGCGGATATTAAGAATATTCTGACGGCGTTTGGTATGGGCAGTGTCACGGTTCAGATTGATTACAAGGACGATTTTCATGGCAATAATCTTTTAATGTTCAAGGAAAACGACGTTAAGGTAATCATGGATCTGATGATGGGCGGATCGGGAACTGCGGCTCCCGGCGAGCTCAATGAAATGCATCTGTCCTGTGTGTCTGAGGTTATGAACCAGATGATGGGTTCTTCCGCGATCTCTCTTACGGAGATGATTAACAAAACCGTGGATATCAATCCGCCAAAGGCAACCTTGATAAACGCGAAAGAGGACGTAGATTCCATAGATATTCTGCCTTTTCCCGGGGATCAGATGGTGATTATCCTTTCCCGCTTTGAGGCGGCGAAGATGTTTAAGGGGATTATGATCCGCATTTTCCCGATGGAAGAGACGAGATTTATCTGTGATAATTTTAAAACGCGTTAAATATAAGGGGCAGAATCATCAATGTTTGTGTGAGAGGAAACTATAATTTTGTAAGGGGTATTTTTTAGGAATCGCTTTTTCAGACATCTTATATCCGCGAACAACGAGCCAAGCAGCCATGCTTGCATGGATATTTGGCGACTGTCGCGAGAGTCAGAACCGACAAGGTTCTGACTGGCAAATTTTCACAACAGAAGAGACGGCTTATACCATAAAATGTGCCGAAATTGGTTTCTCATTCCGAAAGTACTTACGAGAAAGTTTTTAAAGTGTTACAATGAAACTAGGGGTACTGCGGATTGGCGTACTATAATTATGGACGAGCCGCCGCAATTGGAGCTGTCAACTGACGAGGGTCAGAAAATTTGGAGGGTGCTATGTTTGAGAAAGGCGAATTGATCATGTGTGGCGGACACGGTGTCTGTCGTGTTATTGACATTACCGGGAATCCGATCGACCGGTCGGATTTAAAGAAGAAGTATTATGTGCTGGAGCCGGTCTTCGAGAAAGCCAGCACGATTTACACGCCTGTGGATAATGAGAAAATTGTTATGCGCAGGATTATGAACAGGGAAGAGGCGGAAAAGCTGATCGCGCATATCGAGGAGATCGATACCATGTGGATTCAGGAGGAAAAGCGCAGAGAGCAGACCTACAAGGAGGCGATCCGCACTTATGATTCCCGCAGTCTGGTTCAGATTATCAAAACGCTTTATCAGCGCAAAAGAAGCCGCATCAATGAAGGCAAGAAGGTGCTGTCTTCCGACGAGCAGTATCTGCACAAAGCGGAGGAGCTGCTTTACAGCGAAATGTCGCTGGCGCTCTCCATACCGAAGGACGAGGTAGAGTCCTATATTGCAAAAGCGGTGGACAAGCACAAAGTTACGGTATAAAACGAAAACAATTCATAAGAATCATAAGAGAACTTCTAAAAGGCTGCCGCCGGATGGAAGTTCTTTTTTATGCACATGCCCGCACATAAAAGTTAAAAAATAATAATCCGGGGCACCATTATGTTGTCTGAGGCGTGTTATAAGTAGAGGTCTCAAAAAATCAATTCATGGATTGGGAAAGGTGAAACTTTATGACAATAGAGGAAGTGGTGACAACATACAGCCCCATGCTCTACCGCATCTGCGTCGTCATGCTGGGCAATGAAGCGGACGCGCAGGATGCGGTGCAGGATACGCTCTGCAGGTATCTGGAATGCAGGAAAAAATTTCGGGACCGGGAGCATGAAAAGGCGTGGCTGATTAAGGTGGCGCAGAACCGCTGCCGTGATATGCGGCGGTTTCAAGTGCGGCATCCGAAAGTATCGCTCGACGAAGTTACCGCAAGCTATGAGAATCCCGAATACGGTCATGTGCTGGCGGAGCTGGTCAGCCTGCCGCTTCCCGTAAAGGCGGCGGTGCATCTGTATTATATCGAAGGCTATAAAACGACAGAAGTGTCGGAAATACTCGGAATTTCTGTCAATGCAGTGAAAAAGCGCCTGCAGAGAGGGCGGAAACTGCTGCGCCTGCGGCTGGAAGAAAGGTGAGGCGTGCGGTCGTCGGGGTGGTAAGGAAACGGCGGTCTATAGGAGATAGAAGCAAAAAAGACGCGAAAATAGGGAAAGGGCAGCGGAAACAGTTTGATGAAACGTAGGGAAAGGGTGGCAGCGTATGAATATTACGGATTTAAAAAATGCAGTAAACGGAATAGAGTTTGACGAAGAGAAACAGGAGCAGATGATTCTGGAGCTTACGTCGAAGAAAAAAACGCACGGGTATACAAGGGCTTTACGGACTGCGGCAGCTGCTGCGGTCTGCGTTCTGACAGTGGGTATCTTGAGCGTGCCTGTGCGGGCGGTTGTCAGTTCTCTGGTGCGGGAGAGGATGGAAGAACAGCCTAAGGAGAAAGTGACAGAGCTTGCGGAGGAGATTCAGAGCCAGGATGCCGATGCGGACGGCTACACCAGAGCATATACGGCAGGCGAGAAGGAGCGCAAGGGAAAACTCTACGCACAGTATTTGGAGGGGCTTTTCCCGGAGGAGGAGCTGGTGCGGGTGGACAGCGAGGAGGAGGCTGCGGCGCACGAGTTTTGTTTCCTGACGACGACAGGAGTTTTCTACCTGCCCGCGAATCGGGAATTGACGGACGAGGAGATCCTGCAGCAGATCGATTTTGAGAGAAAGCGAGACTACGCGCTGGAGGAGCAGCACGCGGAGGAGATTGCCGAGCGGAAAGAGGCGGAGAGACAGCGGCTTAAGGAAGTGGCGGATGCGGGCGGTATTATCGAGGAGCAGGCGGTAGAGATTGCAACGGGATATTTACGACAAATTTTTGAGCTTGACGGAAGCGGCATGGAGCGCAATCAGTATTATCAGGGTGAGGATGAGAATATACCGATGTACGACAACACTTACTGCGTGAATTGGAGCGATTATGGAAATTATAGTTATTACTATTTCCATATCGATGCGCTGGACGGCACGCTGCGCGCCATGTCGTACAGCGACGGGAAAAATAGAGAGGTGCGCGAGACGGCAACTCCTTCAAGCGCAGATGCGCCTGCAAAGGCGGAGGAGATGAAAGGTGTGGCGGAACGATTCCTCAGAGAAAAATTGGACATTCAGGAGAGCTATCGGGAAGTGAAGACTTATTATCTGGTCAAGACTGTAAACGGGAGCGTCAGCAGATTGGCGGATGTCCTATTTGTCAGGGAGGACGGCACAGCGGATCTTGTCAGCTGCAGATGGGACGGCGTGGTGAGCGACTATCTTGTCACCACAAAGGCTGCCTGTGAGGAGAGCCTGAAAACTTCAGCAAAGGCGATCGCCGAGCGGCACGAGAAGGAGGAGGGAGAGAAGACTGAGGTTGAGATCATAGAGAATTAGAGAGAAAATATGTAAAGGTTAAGACAAAAAAATACCCCCGGGTGCCTGTGCACGCGGGGGTTGATGGTTAACTGCGTTTATTTAATCATGCTGAGGGTGCGAGCCGATCTTGTTGATCGCGGACATAACCGTGGCGAGAATCTCCACCTCTGCCTGCGGCTGGTAATTGTTCAGCTTCTGAAAAAGCGCACCCGTATCCGTGCGGACATACTGGGGTGAAAGTCGATTCAATGCATAAGACATCATGTCCAATTTGCAATTATCGCAGGAACAAACCTCAGGCATCGTGGGCAGCAGTTTATTCAGCTGATACTCCACGGCATCCTCCATGATATTTTTTAAGCCATCCATTCCGAACGAACCTCCCTCATAAAAGCTAGACAATTCTATACTAGTACATTTTCTCCAAAGAATCAATCATTATTTCCCAGAATATTGTTGAAAAGAGAAGAATTTGTGTTTTTTGTGCAAAATTACCACCGCTTGCTTTTTTTTGAAAGAATGGTATCATAGATTCGGTAACTTTCGCTGTGTCCCGAGGACGGGGCATAAACAGCAGGGAGGAAAGTATGGACATTATTTTGGATGTGATACATGATACGTATATAGACAGCCTTAGGATTTTGCCGTTTCTTTTTCTGGCGTATCTTGTTATGGAATGTCTGGAGCATTGGGCGGGCGGCAGGATGCAGGCGGTTGTTACAAAATCGGGGAAGGCGGGACCGGCGATCGGCGGCGTGCTGGGCATTTTTCCTCAGTGCGGTTTTTCCGCGGCGGCGGCAAACCTTTACGCGGGAAGAATTATTACGATGGGAACGCTGATCGCGGTGTTTTTGTCCACTTCCGACGAGATGCTGCCCATTATGATATCCGAAAACGTAGGGATTGCCATGATTGCAAAGATTCTTATAATGAAAGTGTTCTTTGCAGTGGTGGCGGGTTTCCTTGTGGACGCGCTGTTTCGGAAGAAGGCGGAGCCACAGATCGAGCATCTGTGCGAGCGGCAGCACTGCCACTGCGAAAACGGTATTTGGCGGTCGGCTTTCAGCCATACGTGGAAAATTTTCTTATATATAATAGTAGTTTCTCTGATTCTGAACTTTGCGATTGCGCTGATTGGTGAGGATGCGCTGGCGGCAGTCGTGATGAACAAACCCGCACTGAGCCTGTTTGTGTCGGCTCTTGTGGGCATGATTCCGAACTGTGCCTCCTCCGTCATACTGACCCAGCTTTATCTGGGTGGCGTGCTGAGTGCGGGCGCACTGATGGCGGGTCTGCTGTCGGGATCGGGCGTGGGTTTTCTGGTGCTTCTCCGGGTAAATGAGGACAGGAAGGAAAGTCTGCGGATTTTCGGGCTGCTGTATGCGCTCGGCGTGATTGGCGGCGCGGTGATAGAGTTGTTGGGAGTGGGGTTTTAAAAAAAGAACCGTCCCCAGAGCACTTGCGTCTCCAAAAACAGTTCTTCAAAGTGCACCGCCAGGGGCTCGAACCCTGGACACCCTGATTAAGAGTCAGGTGCTCTACCAACTGAGCTAGCGGTGCATGTCCTCTTTTGTCTTAAACGGATTGAATGCCTGCACTCAATCAACGCAAGAGTTATTATAGTATAATGTTTTTCGTAATGCAAGTGTTTTTTTAAAGAATTTTTAAGAATATTTCAATTTTTTTTAGTATTTGCATTTGGCGGGCTAAGATGATACATTATTCACAGTTTATATAGGATGGAAAGAACACGGTTTATTAGTGCGGTGTAAGCGGCAATGGGAAAGGGGTAGGTGATATGATTTTTGAGAGTCATGCACATTATGATGATGAAGATTTTGACGCAGACAGGGAAGAACTGCTTTCTTCACTGGCGGCACACGGCATCGGTACGGTGATTAATATAGGCGCCAGCCTTGCCGGAAGTGAGGCGAGCGTGAGGCTGGCGGAGCAGTATCCTTTTATATATGGGGCGGTGGGCGTGCATCCGAGCGAGGTAGAGGAGCTTTCGGAGGAAGGCATGGAGCGGCTGCGCACGCTGTGTGGTCATGAAAAGGTCGTGGCAGTGGGTGAAACGGGGCTGGATTACCACTATCCCGAGCCTGCGGCGGCTTTGCAGAAGGAGTGGTTTGCCAGACAGCTTGTGCTGGCAAGGGAGGTAAAACTTCCCGTGATTATCCATTCCAGAGAGGCGGCGAAGGACACATTGGATATCATGCAGGCGCATCGGGCGGGGGAGATTGGCGGCGTGGTGCACTGCTTTTCCTATGCGAAGGAGATGGCGCGGGAATATCTGAACATGGATATCTATTTTGGCATCGGCGGCGTCATTACCTTTAAGAATGCGAAGAAACTGAAGGAGGCGGTGCAGTACATTCCGCTGGATAAGATTCTTCTGGAGACGGACAGCCCGTACCTTTCACCGGATCCTCATCGGGGGGAACGCAACTCTTCGCTGAACCTTCCCTATGTGGCGGAGGAGATCGCAAAGCTAAAGGGGATTTCATATGAGGAAGTGGTGGAAACCACGGAGAGGAACGCGAAAAGGTTGTTCGGGTTATGAGGGCATTTATATGGCTGACTTAGGAAATTACACGAATACATCTGAAATACTCAAGAAGCATCAGTTCCGTATGCAGAAAAAATACGGACAGAATTTTCTGATCGACGCCAACATTCTTGCAAAGATCGTGGAGGCGGCACAGATCACGAAGGAGGACTGTGTGTTGGAAATCGGACCGGGAATCGGCACTATGACGCAGTATCTTGCGGAGGCAGCGGACCGGGTCGTGGCGGTGGAGATTGACAGAGAGCTGATTCCGATCTTGGAGGAGACGCTGTCTCCTTATGACAATGTCAAGGTGCTGTGCGAGGATATTTTGAAGGTGGATCTTGCCGCACTGGCAGCGGAGAACGGCGGACGACCCTTAAAGGTGGTGGCGAATCTGCCTTATTATATCACGACACCGATTATTATGGCGCTGTTTGAGAGCGGAATGCCCCTTGCAAGCATTACGGTTATGGTGCAGAGCGAGGTGGCGGATCGGATGCAGACGGGTCCGGGTTCCAAGGATTACGGGGCTTTGTCGCTTGCGGTGCAGTATTACGCGAAGCCGGAAGTGGTGGCGAGGGTGCCGGCATCCTGCTTTCTGCCCCGTCCCAACGTGGACAGCACGGTGGTGCGGCTGACGAGATACGAGAAACCGCCGGTGGGGACGGCTGACGAGGCGTTTTTGTTCGCCGTCATCCGGGCGTCCTTTAACCAGAGGCGCAAAACACTGGCGAACGGGCTTGCCAACGCGGGGGGCTTGGGCGTGACGAGAGGGCAGGTTGAGATGGTTCTGGCGGATATGGGACTTTCCACAATGGTGCGCGGAGAAACATTTACTTTGGAACGGTTTGCGGAATTATCGGATCGCCTGCTGCAAATGCGGAGGTGAGCGGTATCTTCCGTAAAAATACAAGATAAGGTAATATTTTTACAAATAGTTCCATATATTGGGAGCAGAGGTGCTTTTTTTCGACGGAATTTGTTTACATTGACAGGGGACTATGGTAAACTGAAACAGATAATAGGGTCACTGTGTAAATGGAGAAAACAGGAAAAGTACGTTGATGAGGTGAGTACCTTGGATAAATTTGAATACAAAGCAAGCGCGGATGAGATTAAAGCGCTGATAGCAGAGGGAGAGTACGCGGAGGCGGCGGAGATCGCGGACAAGATTGACTGGCGCAGGGTCAGAAGTGTGATGATGCTCTGTACGATCAGCGATCTGTATAAGATCAACAGGCGGTATCAGGAGAGCAAGGATATCCTTCTCCTTGCCTATGAAAAGCACCCTACCGGCAGACTGATTATCTATTCCCTGTGCGAGCTTTGCATCAAGATGGGCGAGTATGATCAGGCAAGCGAATACTATAAGGAATTTGTGCAGATCGCGCCGAGAGATACGGGGCGCTATGTTTTGCAGTACAGACTCTACGAGGCGCTGGACGTCAGCATCGAGGAGCGGATCGCGATTTTGGAGGAGTTTAAGAAGCGTGAGCCGAGAGAGAAGTGGGTGTACGAGCTGGCTTATCTCTATCACCGCATCGGTCTGACTACGAAATGCGTGGAGGAATGCGACGAGATGTTCCTCTGGTTCGGTGAGGGAAGGTATGTGATCAAGGCGCTTGAATTGAAGTCGCTGCATCAGCCGCTCAGCCCGGAGCAGCAGGAAAAGTATGACGCTTACATACAGGGAAGAAGTGCCGGAGAACCTGTGGACGAGGAGCCGGAAGTGGAGGAACAGCCTGACGAGATTTCGGGAGACACGCAGGTTGCGGAAGCCATCAGCCACGGAGAGAACGGGGATTACGGGGAAGAGGGAGACGTGCTGGCAGCGCCCACCACAGAACTGCCCGAGGTCAAGCCGGTGGATGTGGGACAGTATAATACCATAAATCTGCAGATGGCGCTGGCGGAGAGTATGAAAGAGGTTTTGGAGGATGCTCCCGCCGATATGCAGGAATCGGAAGACATGGAAGATGAAGATGTGCCGGGAGATTTTGCGGCATTTGAGGAGACAGGAGATTTCTCAAGTGATATAGAACAAGCTGTTTCAGAGGAAGATTTTGAGGAGGAAGAGGAGGAATCTTTTGAGGAGATGGCAGAGCCGGAGCCCCCGGCAGTAAAACAGCCGATACCTTTTGAGAGGTCAAAAGAGCACAAGCCAGAGCCGTCTATCACGGACACGATCATTGCGCCGCTTCTGGAGGAGACGGAGAAGCTGCCCAATGTAAACACCTTAAATGAGGAAGAATTGCAGGCGGCAGCAGAGGATATTGTGCGGGACGACACAGTGGCGTTCGACGCACAGAAAATCATAGAAGAGATGACGAGAGAGGCGGAGAGGCTGCAGGCGAGGGCGCTCAGAGAGCAGGCGCTGGCAGCTTCCAAGTCTACGGAATATGATAAATATCTGGCGCAGGAGTACGACGGACAGATCAGCTTCGTACTGCCGGACGCGGAGAAAGTGGAGAAACAGATTACCGGTCAGCTCAGTATCGACGATATTATGGCTGAGTGGGAACAGATGAAAAAGAATAATCAGGAAAAGCGGATGGAGGATGTCCGCCAGCATATTATGGCACAGACGGGCAGTCTGTTCGCCAGTTTTGACGAGGCGACGAAGAACGGACTTCTGGAAGAGCTGGAAAAAGCCTTTATGGCGGCTATCATGAAAGAATCCAGCAAAAATCCCCATGTGAAAAAGATAGTTTTCCCGGATGACATGCCGGATGCGGATGTGCCGGCTGAGAAGGCGAAGCCTGTTTTGGTGCGGGAGGAAGAGCGGGAGGCGGTTCCGGAAACGGAAGATGCGGACATTTCGGACGATACTGATGCTGCGGAGACAGAGGTGCAGGAGCCGGCGGAAAAGCCCGCGAAAGAATCCGCCCCGGCAGAGGAGGCGGACGCCGAGGAGGAGACTGCGAGAGAGCGGGATCTCAGCCCGGAAGAGCAGGAACTTTTTGGTAAGTTTGTGCATCAGCGTAAATCCAGAAAACAACTGATTCATGTGCTCGACAATATGAGTCTGGCGTCCTGTACAGGGAACATCATTATCACCGGGGAGGAAGAAACTACGACGATGTCTCTGGCGAAAGCGCTGATTCGGGAGATGCAGTATAATGACAGCAATTTCTCCGGGAAAGTGGCGAAGATCGAAGGGCATATCCTGAATAAGAAGGATGTGGAGGCGACCTTCTCCAAGATGGACAACGGCGCGCTGATAATTGTGGAGGCGGCAAAGCTGAAATCGGCTACCGTGGCATCTATGATAAAAGTGCTCGAGAAGGAGAATATGGGTCTTCTGGCGCTGCTTGTAGGCAACAAGACGGAAGTGAACGATCTGCTCTCCAAACACAGCGCACTGACAAACAGCTTCAACCTGCGCGTGGACATTGAACCGCTGGATAACGAATCGTTGGTGGCTTACGCGAAACAGTATGCGGAGGATATGGAGTATTCCATTGATGAATTTGGCATTCTGGCGCTCCATACGAGGATTGCGGACAGGCAGACAAGCGACCATGAAGTGACCCTTGCCGAAGTGAGGGATCTGGTGGATGAAGCGATCGAGTATGCAAATAAAAAAACTCCGAAACATTTTATGGATATTTTGCTCGCAAAGAGGTATGATGAAGAGGACATGATTATACTGCGGGAGAAGGACTTCATGCATTACTAAAATATATTCTCTCAGTGCAATAAAAAACAGGGGGTTAGGTTATGGCAGTAAAAAAAGCGGCTAAATCGTCTGAAGTACAGAAAAAACAGGTAAAGGCGGCGCCAAAGAAAGTGGAGAAGCAGACGACGGAGGAGGTGTTTATCTCCGAGGCGGATCAGTATGTGTTCGCACAGGGAACACATTATGACATCTACAAAAAGCTTGGAGCGCATCCTTCTGTGGATAATGGCGAAAAGGGCATGTTTTTCGCTGTTTGGGCACCCAATGCGGCAAGCGTTCATGTGATAGGAACCTTTAACGGCTGGGATGAAGAGAAACATGCGATGGAGAAGCTGGGTCCCGGCGGGATCTATAAGCTTTTTATTCCGGGCGTGGGTGAGAACGAGCTTTATAAGTATCTGATCCGCACACCTGCGGGCGAAAAGCTTTACAAGGCGGATCCCTTTGCAAATTATGCGGAGATGCGTCCGGGTAATGCGTCCAAGACTTTTGATATCAGCAAGTTTAAATGGTCGGACGGCGCTTGGATGGCGGCAAGGGACAGCAAGGACTATAATCAGGAGCCTATGGCGATCTATGAGTGCCACATCGGTTCGTGGATGAAACATCCCGACGGCACCGGGGAAGGCTTCTACAATTACCGCGAGTTTGCGGACAGGATTGTAGATTATCTGAAGGAGATGCACTATACCCATATCGAGCTTATGGGTATTGCGGAGTATCCCTTTGACGGTTCATGGGGCTATCAGGTGACCGGATATTACGCGCCTACTTCCAGACACGGCGATCCGTGCGATTTTATGTACTTGATTAACAAGCTTCATAAGAGTAAAATCGGCGTAATTCTGGATTGGGTTCCGGCGCATTTTGCGACTGACGCGCACGGACTTGGTCGTTTCGACGGACAGTGTATTTTTGAGCATCCCGATCCGAGGATTGGTGAGCATCCCGACTGGGGCACGAAGATTTTTAACTATGCGAAGAATGAAGTCAGAAATTTCCTGATTGCGAATGTTCTTTACTGGATCAGGGAGTACCATATCGACGGTATCCGAATTGACGCCGTGGCGTCCATGCTTTATCTGGACTACAGCAAACAGGCAGGTCAGTGGGTGCCGAATAAGTACGGCGGAAACGAAAACTTGGATGCGATCGAGTTCTTTAAGCATTTAAATTCCGTAGTGCATGGCGCATACCCCGGGTTCCTCACCATTGCGGAGGAGTCCACGGCGTGGCCGAAAGTGACGGGCAAGGTGGAGGAGGACGGTCTTGGTTTCAGCTTCAAATGGAACATGGGATGGATGCATGACTTCTGCGAATATATGAAGCTTGATCCATATTTCCGCAAGAATAACCACTATGCCATGACTTTTGCCATGAGCTATAATAACAGCGAAAACTATATCCTGCCGCTCTCACATGACGAGGTGGTACACCTGAAATGTTCCATGGTCAACAAGATGCCCGGCTATCCTGTAGACAAATACGCGAACCTGCGCGTGGGCTACGCCTACATGATGGGGCATTCCGGAAAGAAACTGCTCTTTATGGGACAGGATTTCGGGCAGGAGAGAGAGTGGAGCGAGACGAGGGAGCTTGACTGGAATCTGCTCGGCGAAGAACAGAACAAGGGTATGCACGAGTATGTGAAGGAGCTGCTCGCCCTTTACAATAAGTACCCGGCAATGTACACGATCGACAATGACTGGGCTGGCTTCGAGTGGCTGAACGCCGACGATGCGGATCGCAGTACATACAGCTTCTATCGCAAGGACAAAACCGGCAAGAACAATATCATGTTTGTCATTAACATGACTCCTATGAGATGGGAGAATTATAAGCTGGGTGTGCCGAAGAAGAAAAAGTATAAGCTGCTCTTAAACAGCGACGACAAGCGGTTCGGCGGAAACGGGAACGTGATTCCCGCGGAGATCATGGCGGAGAAGGAGCCCTGCAACTTTAAGGACTACAGTATTTCTTTTGATCTGCCGCCTTATACGGCTGCGGTGTTTATTTTCTAAATGAATGATGGCGACGGACGACCGGGTGACTGGTCGTCCGTTTTTATGCGCAGCCCCATGCAGAGGAAGTATGCCGCTAAGGCGGCGCATGGGGCGCGCGGCGAGTAGGGGAAGAAGAATCTTCCCTACTCGATTGCGCGGGTACTTGACAGAAGGGAAATTGCATGATAGTCTGAATCCAAGAGAAGCGGTTTTGTACCATTTGCCTACATAGTAGGCTTGAATGGGTTACTCGCTTCTTTTTTTATATCTACCAAGTCATAGAGATACATTTTTCCGGTAGAAGTGTGATTAATGACTAAACGTCCAGTGTAGATATTATATTGATTTGTTTTTATTTTATTTTCATAGATTGGCAGAGCAAAACGTGTAATATAATAATACCATCCATTTTGGGCATCTGAATTATGTTTTGTCTTATGGTTTTGACAATATGTTTTGTTTGCAGCAATTTCTAACATTTCTCGAATACCCTGGACAGCATTTGCTTTAGCTTTGGCTCTTGCTCCCTTTAATATTCTGGTGTATTTCGAGGATGAAAATTCGTTAGGAAAATTTTTACCAATATATACAATGTCTTTGCTTTCGGTTATTTCAACAATAATGTCTATGTACTGTTTTAAATAGTTTTCCACATCACCCCAATTAATGTTCTGTTTATTGGAAAAAATGATATCAGGAATTATAACGATATGATGGTTGTCTTTGTCTTGCACAATTATTGCGTTCTGCATATATTTGAGTCTACCTTTCGCTCGAATTCTTTTGTTCTAATACACATGGGGATTGTCAAAGCGAAACCGGAGCGGTTTCAAAAAAGATGATATCCCAGATATGTTAGATAGAGTGTAGCAGAGGAAGGTGGTGATGTCAAGAGCAAATGAGTATAAAAATTATCGGAAAAACGTTTTCTGGAAAATCGTACTTCTTTGCTTTGACAGGTCTACGAGCGTGTAGTACCATAAAATAAAAGGAGGGTCAAGCCATGAACGAAATACTACTATCTGACTCTGAAAAGGAGATTTTGGAGTGGATGTGGAAAGAGGACAAAGAATATTCCTACAGGGATATTGCGGTACAGTTTGGAGAGGACTCGGAAAAGAGGTGGAAAAAACAGACATTATCCACATTTTTAACGCGGATGGAACAAAAAGGCGTCATATCTGTTCGGTGTGAAGGGGAAGAACGATTCAAGAAAAGACGGTATTTTAAAGCAGCGTTAAACAGACAGCAGTATGAACGGGAAAGGGCGAGACATCTTCTGGATTGTTATTTTGACGGCTCTTTGAATCAGTTTATGTCAGCATTAAACGGAGGTAAGAAGCTGGATGGCGCTGAGGCGGACGAACTGAGAAAATTTCTGGAGGACGTGTAATGCTTATTCTGGCTATGTCCATTAGCGGAAGTGTGGTATTCCTTGCTGTTTTCCTGTGTGCTGTTTTGGGAAAAAGGATACTGCTTCCCGCGTGGGCATACAACATGATGAAGATAGCATTGGTTTTCTTCTGCATTCCACTGCCCAAATACAACAGTGGGTATAAATATGGATTGTCCCGCATATTGGGTACCCAGAGACAATGGGACATGAAAAATATTGCGGCAGTAAATTTTATAGGGATAGAAGAAGGCGGCAGGCTACATATAAACTTTCAGACATACATATTGGTGATGTGGGCTGTCTGGGCGTGCGGGTTGTTGTTTGTGGGCGTCAGAAACATGTATACATTCCAAAAACTGAAGGCGCTGAAAGAAAACCCGCAAATAAGTCAGACAAATTATCTGGCGATATTCGACAGGGTGAAACAAGAAGTGGGCATCAAAAAGAATATACCACTGCTGTGCGCCGATGCGTTTGACACAATCTGCACAATGGGCGTGTTCCGAAAATATGTTATCATACCGGAAGAAGGATTAACAGAAGATGAAATTTATTTCAGCCTTAAACATGAACTGATTCATGTCAAGAGATCAGATGTAGCGTGGAAATATATCAGTCTGCTCGCTGTTCTCCTGCATTGGTTTAATCCATTGGTATATCTTTATTTCAGCGTAATGTCCATTTATAGCGAACATAGCTGCGATGCCATGTTAGTGCAGGACTTTGATACAGAGCAAAGAAAGAGATATGGAGAAGTGATTATCAATATGTCGCAGGTGGACAGATGGATAGAGTCGAAACATCAGGCAAACTTTAGTACAGGTAAAATAATGGTTGAATGGAGGTTGAAAAGTATGTTGCGGAGTAGAAAAAGTAAAAAAATAGAGAGAGTGGTGTCCCTGCTGCTGGGAGCGGTTATTTTGTTTGGGGGTTCTTTGACGGTTTGTGCTTATGAGAATCCGCGAGTGGTGAGAGGGGAAGCTAATCTTTTTGAGATATCTCAGGATGGGGAATCTGAAATGACATTTGAGAAGGAAGAGATTGGGTATTCAGATGAAATGGAATTGGAGTATTGGAAATTTCTGGGAGACAACGGCATATCTTATGATTTGTCAGAAGAGCAGAGTAGTAACATGGAAAGGGCAGGCTGTTTCCATTCTTTTGTGAGTGGTACACTTAAAAAACATCAAAAGTTTTCGGATGGAAGTTGTAAGACAGATTACTATTTTGCGGAAATGTGTGAAAAATGTGGAGAGGTGAGGTCGAAAGGATATTCGCATACGGAAACATCAACGAAATGCACGCATTAAAATGAAAGCTATACAATATGAATTGTTGAAATATAAAGACGCTGTTTTGCTTGACATGTGTTTATGATCGTAGTATATTATTCCCAGAACTACAAGTATGTAGTTCTGGGAATTTTAGCAGTTTGCAAACTACAGAACAAACAAAAATACATGTAAAGGAGAGAAGCACATCATGAAAGCGAAGAAGATTGTTAGTATTCTGTGTGCAGCATCCTTTTTTGGTGAGTGCTGGTATGGCGGCTAATGCTGCAGATTTGTCAAACGAAATTGAGGTAATGACTGAAACGGAAGAAATGACAGGGACAGAAGAAACGCCTGAAACGGAAGAGGCTGCAGAGGTAGAAGAAACGATTAGACGATTGGCGTTATCAGCAGATATGCGGAAGCAACGCATTGATACCGTTCGTTTAAAACTGCTGAAGATTGCTGCAAAAGCAGTTTGTTCAGCAAGATATATCACATTCAAGCTGTGTAGTAGTTGCTCTTATAAGAATGAATTTTATGAAACAATTTCTAATATCGGTAAGCTAAATGTACAGCTGGAATAACAACTATTAACGAACCTTGACAACAACTGCTCCGGACTCTGCCACAGGGGTTTTATGCCCTTTTGACGGGTTAATTGAGCAATGTTATGACTGTATGGATTAATTTTTAGTTTCATGGTACAGTTATCAGCTCAGATATTGTTCCGTGAATAATTCAGGTTTATGTTGTTTTCTGCAAAGATAATTGAATTAATAACTATTTTTTGGTATATTCGCCAATATGGATGTATTTCAATATTTGTATTGGACAGCGAAGGGAGGAAATGGAATGGCTGTAATAAATCATGTGGTATTGCATTATCAACCTATAGGACAAGAATTTAAGCATGATGCGGAGTATTTTAAGAACAATAAGGTAATTGGGGAAAATCAAAAGGTTTCAAATGATTATTTTTGGAAAAGTAATAAGTATATAGGGAAGGATTGGACCGGAAGAGATTTAGATTTAACCTACCTCATTGACAGGCCGGAAGGATATTTAAAGGGGCGGTTATCTGATGCAGAAGATGTGGACTATTATGAATTCAACATAAATGAGTATAGAATTCAAAATGTATTGTTATTGGGCAAGTATAATCTTAATCTGCAAATAACACTCGATCATATTCCGGAAGGATGCGATTACAATTTGGTTCTTTATGATAGTGAAGGAAATCAAGTAGGGATTGGAGTGGATAATGGAAATGGCGGAAAAAGTATAACCTTACCAAACTGGAACCTGGAAAACAGGGGTTATATGGTAAAGGTGCAGGCAAAGGACGGTTCTGATGTCAATCCTGATGAATATTATCATCTTTCCTTTCAGACAAGTCAGGCAGATAAAAACCATATTATTGCTAAGCAAATGGAGGAAATGTCGGAGTATAGATATGCATTGCGGAAAAAATTACATGATGGGCAGAATGCAACAGAGGAGATACAGGCATTAGAAAAGATCAGAAAAAAATATAAGGATTATTATTCAGAGCAGCTGGATCAACTGCATATGGAGCAGGCAAAAGAATATTTGCAGGGAGAAAAGGCTCCGGATCAAAGTGAAATAAAAGAACTGTTAGAAAAAATGGCAAAGGGAGAGAAACTCACAGAACAGGAAAATGCTCTTGTTAATATTTTTGCTATGGCACAGGAATTTGATACTGCGAAAGCAACGGCAGAATTAAGTTCAACATTGGAGGAAATAGCGCATAGGCTGGAGAGCGCAGGAATAGATCTTTCGGAATATTCCTTCAATATACAGATAGGTGCAGATGGAAAGGCAACTGTAGATGGAATAGATGATGGATTGATAAAGTCAATGGTTGAAACCACTCTTAAAGAATTTTCAGAAAAACTTATGGATATCTATTTTACCCTGGATACTGATATACAAAATATGTCTGAAAAGGAAAGATATCTCTTAAAAGCGGCAGTCGATCTGGAAAAATTCTTACATAAGGCAACAAACGGAAAAGTATCGCTTGATGATGTAAAAGTGGATCATGGAATCATTGAAGGAATATCCCGTGATTTGGATAAGTTGTTAAATGAGCCCGGAAAGAATTTGACTTACTCAAATTATCAATCAGATATATTGGCAATCAAGGATTATGAACGGACACCGCACAAGAGAGTTTTATCTGAATTAAATGTCGGATTTCGTGTTAGAAATGGCAAAATTCAGATAAAAAAATAATGTGTCAATATAAATATAAAGTAGGAGGAAAAATGATGAGAAGCAAAAAGTTTTTATTAACAACGTTGGCTGTTGCCATAACATTAACACTGGCAATACCGACACAGGTAAGTGCGAAAGAGCAGCAGATACCGCTTCCGACGGGTCGGGGGCAGGCTATATCAACGTTGGATTTAGACAGCGAGGCAAAGGAAATCTCGTTAGTTGAAGCGGATAATTTACCAATGTCTGAGACTGCCGATCCGGAAGAAGTAATTAGTGTATCCGAGGGAGCTGATTCGGTTCAAGAGAGAAGGGGAATACAGCATAAATATGGATGGAGTTGTGGTAATGCTCCGTATACTTTTACTCAAACTTGGTCAACAAATCGGGAGATTTATTCAACATATCCGTTTTATGATGATGGGTGGTTATATCCTGCAGCTACAGAGTTGTTGGATTTCCCCAGCGATGGACAATACGAATCAGCAGTCAGGGAAGGATATGTTAACGATTCATGGGCAACGCAGGATTCAGAGGAGGGATTACATGCATATTATCATACGGTTACTTCGGATGAACAATTGAACTCAGTGACAGTATTGCTGGATGAAAATGTTGTATTTCAAATTTTTGATATGGAATTGCAACCAGTATTAAATGTAGAGTCACCAGCATATAGTAATTTATTGCATTATTATACGCAGACGTTGATGCACAATGGTTCAAAAAAGGTTGTGCATACATTAAAGCTGGCAGCAGGTAATTATTTCATTATGTTTGGGGAAAATGAAGGCAAAACAGGTAATTATCACTATGCGATGTTTACAGGTAATCCATTGCCAATTGAGAAGACCTATTTTGCTGGTAGTGCGTTTAATGGCAGTATTCGATGGGACGGTTATTCAAGTTCTCAAACCTATCAGGCTTCAGGAGTGACGATTTCAGTCGATAGTGATGTGGCGGATTTGTTTGCTTTATATAAAGTTAGATTTCAGGATACGGGTACAGCATCATTTAACCAATATATTGACTCTGTTGAAATGATGTACCAATCTCCGAATTCTTACTCATATAAGACAATAGCCAATATAGCTGGTCTGAAACATGATATGGTGGACAGTTTTCCGGATGCGGGCTCAATAGTAGGTACATATAACACAAAAGTGAAGGTAAATTGGTGGAATGATTTAGCAAATAAGAATGCGAGTTATCTCACTAGTGCGATATTGTATATAGACTACTTGATACCGTATGGAGAATAAAATATATTTTAATAAATATAGAGCAAGATAATTAGATTAAGCCGTCAGACATAAGCAATAGTTTGGCGGCTATTTGAAAACACAGTGTTATGGGAATCTTCAAAGCGCATACAGCAGGAAGAATGAAAACTGGCGGGATTATCTTGATGCATATAATGCAGTCCTGCGGGAGACGGAGCGAAATTATAGTAAAGAGATGGAGCAGCTCCACCAGAAGCAGTTTGACAGTCTGCCGGAAGAAAAGAAGTACAAAGGGGAGCGTACGGTGGAGGAACTGCTGCAGGATTTGGCGGAGGGTAAGGATTTAAGCGAGGCGGAGCGGGAGTATGTGAAAATCTTTGCCAATCTGAAAGGCGCGGAAAAGGCACAGCAGAAAGCGGAATTGAAAAACAGCTTTTCGGATGAATTTGCAAAAGAGCTGGAAAGCATAGGCATTTTCCGTGAGGACATAGAGGGGATGCAGGTACGGATTGGAAGCAATGGAACGGTAACCGTGGACGGAATAGAGGAGGAGGCTGTCCGAAAACAGGTGGAGAAGCTGGTGGAAAAAAAGTACAGCGATAAGATGTACCGGTATTACATAGGGATTACGGACAGCGTGGGGAATCTGTCCTATAACGCATACCGGTATGCTACGGATATACAGGAGGTGCGGCGCTATCTGAAAGGAGTCACGGGAGAAGATATTTCACTGGAAGATCTTTATATGATGCCTGACGGAAAGATTGGCGGGCTGCCGAAAAAGGCGGATAACCTGATCAACAATACGAAGAATAATGCCAAAACAGAACAAATGAGGGAGGCGTTACAAAATATCATAGGGAATATTAGGATAAGCGGTGATCTGGGGATTCCCGATTTCACGTCACAGTTCCAGTTCATGGATGGGGTCTTTTCAATTGTGGACAGCGGTTTTTCGGTAAACATGGACGCGTTAGATGGGCGATTGACACCCAAATCATCCGGCGATGTGTATTCGGATATGTATAGGTACAGATTTAAAAAGGTGTTGTGATTCATATGAGGGTAATGCTAAACGGTGAACATGTTGGAAACCGAACCATTCAGCTAAGCATATGATTATATGTGTGAGAAAGGGGGTTAATCAGATTTAATAAATAATAAGAAAATTAACACAACATATGTATATGCGTGGCTGATTAGATATTTTTAATAATAGCAGAAAGGATGAAGGAAAAATGAAAAAATTTAAAAAGTTATTAAGCGTTATGCTGCTGGGCACGTTGCTGGCTGCCAATGTTATTCCTGTAAGTGCTGCGGAAATACAACCGCTTGCGGCAGCTCCCGCGTTGACGCAGTTCTATGTGAATTCCGTGTCCTCTGAAAAAGGCGGAACAGAGACTATAGAACGTTCGGGATCATTTGCACAGGTTGGTACAAGATTGGATCATGGCGGAACTTGGCTGGAAGTTGAGACAGTTGAGATTGGATATGCAAAGACACGGTCGGCCACTTTTAATAATGTTAATATGACCTTGAAAACTAAAAGAGCAATAGACCTTGACAATGATCGTATCATCGATGGGTGGGCCTGTGTTTGGAGATATGAGAACAGCTATGGCTTTGAAGCGGGAACATTTAAGGCAAGTTCAAAATCAGCAAATTCGCCATGGAATACAATGAATATAACTTTTTATATACATTAGTCATATGGAGGGAGAATAGATGCAGGTTAATTCCAATTACCAGCAAAATATAGGCGCATACGAAAATAAGCGAAAAAGTAGTAAAACTTCTACATTTGCACAATGTGTAACGGAAAAAGAGGAAGAGCGGATTCAGAGTGTGCCAGCAGCAGATTTTGAGGAACGTGTGTTACAAAATGCCGGACCGAATGCTCCACAATCCGTAAAAGACGCTTGGATGGAGACGGTGAAAGAAGTTGGAGTAAACGGATTGGGTGAAAGCAAGAATGGAAGGACGCATATAACAGATATGCATATGCAGCAAATTATAGCCAATTATTATGGATTGCTACATAGTGATGATATTTTGGGTGAATCCGTAGAGTCAGCAATTCGGGCTACTCAAAAAGCTTTATATGATTTTGACCATCCTCTGGAACCTAATCGGGTTATAAGTATGGAAGAACAACAGGCACTTGTAAAGGAAAGGCAGTTTTATGTATCTTTTCTGGAAAAATTGGAAAAGCTGCTGACAGGGAATAAGGAGCAAGATGCACTGTTGTGGTAAAGGGAAAATATGATTGCAAATCAGTTGAACCAGTGAGACTTTTCGTTTCACTGGTTTTAACTTTATGAGGCAAGATGAAACTTTTCGGTATATTGATTTATCAGAGATGATAGAGGGGTGTAATATAGAAGAACTTAAATGAAATTCAGTTGATTTTACATAAAAAATGCAATAGAGATAAAAGAGATGATATAATACAAATAATATTTCAAAAAGAGTTACGGGAAAGGCATCATTCATGACAGATTATGAAAAAGCGGTTGTCATCTGGCAGGGGAAAAATATATCAACGGATGCGGAATTGTCTGAGGCATTGAACGGTCACAGCATTTCTTTCGCCTATCATTCTGGCAGAATCGAAAATGACAGGGTTACCTATCACGATACGAGAGAGATATTTGAGCATGACGGCGTGACTTCCTATACCGGGGATTTGCGGACATTATTTGAAATCCGCAACGCAAAAGAGGCAAATGAGATGCTGCTTAACGCATTTCAGAAGAAACGGGAATTTGACGAGTCATTTATCAAAGAGCTGCACAGGGTCTTAACACAGAATACTTACGAGACGCGCAGATGGCAGTTAGGGGAGCGTCCCGGAGAATATAAACATCATGATTTTGTGACCGGGAAAGAGGAAATCGGCGCTGCTCCCGAAGATGTGGAGGAGGAGATGGACGAGCTGCTCTCAGAGCTTACAGAGATTTCAGACCGCAATGCGCTGACTGCGGCAGCTTATTTTCATGCAAAGTTTGAGAACATACATCCCTTTGCGGACGGTAACGGGCGTGTGGGACGTCTGGCGATGAACTATTTTTTGATCATGCATGAACATCCGCCGATTATTATTCATGAAGAGGATCGCAAAGAGTATTATGACGCGCTGGAGGCGTGGGATGCCCGACAGAACCTTGACCCGCTCCGGAATTTTTTGCGGGAGCAGACGGTGAAAACGTGGGCGAAACAGATTGCGCGCGCGGAAAATGCGTAAAAAGGTTAAGAAACTGCCCAACTATGCCGAAATAAAGGGTGAATGAGAAATCATTCGCCCTTTTAACGCGTATAAGCGAAAAATGCGAAGCATTTTGAGTCTGCTTATACATGAATAAATACACTACATTTTGTATGAGGAAGACTTATTTATGAAGATTACGTTTGACCACAGTAACGCAAATCAAAATGTAGACAGGGCGACAACTTCATATCGGGAAACCCGGACGACGAAGACGGAGCGTGCGGGTGATTACGCATTAGACATTTCTGGCACAGTTATGGATAACAACGCTTACGGAGGTCACGGAAAGACCGCAGAAGAGGTTATGCAGGATGCGGCTGCTATTGACGTGGCGACGCAGACAGACTATATGACAGTGATGTCTAATACTATGTCCGGGGAAGATTTTTCCCGCTTACAGCAGGAAGGGTATCATCCCGGCGATATGGAAATTGAGGAAGTTGTCACCATTGTCGATACGATCAAAGCTGAGCTTGTCAAGGGCGGCACAGAGGTCGTGGGCTACACCGACGATCTGGATGCGGATACTCTGGCGCAGATAACGGGCAGTCAGGCTTTTGCACAGGAGCTTGCCGCACAGTTTCGGGCGCATGACATTCCGCTTACCGTGGAAAATGTGCGGGCGGTGAAGGATGCCTTTGAGAGAGCCATGCAGACGGGTGAAATCGGTGAAGGCGCCGTGAAATATATGGTGGAGAACCGGATGGATCCTACCATTGAGAATTTTTATCTGGCGGACCACAGCGCGGCTTCCGACAGCCGGAGACAGGCGCACGGCTACTATGCCGCGGACGGCACCGGCTATTACGCGAAGAAGGCGGAGGACTATAACTGGGAACAGCTTCGTCCGCAGATTGAGCGCGTGCTGGAAGAGGCAGGGCTTGAAATTACGGATGAAAATGTGGAGGGGGCACAATGGCTGATCGGCGTGGGCGTACCGCTGACGGCGGAGACGATGCAAAACCTCCATGAGATCGGGCAGGCAAAGCAGCCTTGGGACAAAGAAAAAGTTCTTGCGGCGGCAGCGGCGGCGATTGCCGACGGAAAAAAGCCCGGCGAAGCAAATCTTGCCGACGGCAGAAGCAGTGTGGAGCGGGCGGCGGATTATGCAGAGAGCTACGGAAAGATCAGCGATGAGGCAATCGACCTGACGGTGGCGGAGGACAAGGAAGTAAATCTGCGGAATCTGACTAAGGCGCAGGAGAAGATAGACGCGGGCGAGGTGATGCAGGAAGTGCCTGCGGCGGTTACCCAGAGGCGTCAGATGGAAGAAGTCCGGCTGATGATGACCATTGAGGCGAACAGGCAGTTGATGGCGCGCGGTTATTCCATAGACACGACGGAACTTGAGGCGCTGGTGGAGGCGCTTAAGAAGCTGGAGCAGGAGCAGAACCAGAAGCTTTACGGGGAATCCGATGTGACGGCGGCGGCAGAGAAAGCGTCGCTTTACGAGGAAGTACAGACAAAGGTTTCGGAGATCCCGTACTTGCCTGCGGCAGTGCTCGTGCAGTATATAGACGGCACGGAAGCGTTTACGCTCGACAGCGTACATAAGAACGGTGTTGCGCTTAAGAACGCATACGAGGCGGCGAGGGAGTCTTACGAGACGTTGATGACTGCACCCAGAGCGGATATGGGAGATTCCATCCGCAAGGCATTCCGCAACGTGGATGATATTCTGGAAGACATGGGTCTTGAGACGAGTGAGGAGAACCGCAAGGCGGTGCGGATTTTGGGCTATAACAGTATGGATATCACCCACGACAATATGGACGCGGTGAAGAAGTACGACATGGAGCTGCAGCAGACCATCCGCAGGATGACTCCGGCGGCGTCCCTGCAGGCGATTCGGGACGGCAAGAATCCCCTTACTATGTCAATGGACGAACTGAATCAGTATCTGGACGAGAGCGGCGCGGATGACGCGGCGAGAGAAGAGAAATTTAGCAAGTATTTATATAAACTGGAAAAGAGCCATGCGGTCAGCGAGCAGGAGAGAGAGGCTTATATCGGGATTTACCGCATGTTCCGGCAGTTGGAGAAGTCGGACGACGCGGCGGTTGGCAGTCTACTGAAGGAGGGCGCACAGATTTCTTTCAGCAATCTCCTGACGGCAATGCGCAGCACCAGAAAACAGGGGATGGATTATAAGGTGGACGACGGTTTTGACGGCGTGGACGCCGTGGCAAAAAATAAGTCCATTACCGACCAGATTTTGAGCGGATTCCCGAATCTGGGACAGGAGAGCGCGGAGGCAGGCAGTCAGGAAAGCGGACAGAGGCAGCCGGGTTCGGAGCAGGCGGAGAGCTATTACCATATGCTTGCAGGGCAGATCGCGGATGGTCTGGAACCGGAGATGCTTGCGGAGACGAACCTTACGGCGGAGACGACCATGGAAGAGTTCGCGGATGCGCTGCGGCAGCAGACGGCGGATGCATCTTTGGAACAGGCATATATGCAGGACCAGTTACAGTCCTACCGGGGACTTGAGAATGTGGAAGAGGCTGTGGTGCGGGAACTGGTGGCGTACAGGCAGCCTGTGACGGCGAATAATCTGGAGGCGGCTTCGGCGCTTCGGAAAAAGCCCGGCGCGCTGTACCGGAAGCTGCGAGATTTGGAGGAAGGCGCGGGCGCTTCGGAAGGCAGGCAGAAGGCGGAGACGCTCATAGAGAGCCTGACAGACAAGGAGAGCGCGCAGGAAGCCTACGAGGAGATGCAGGAAACCTTTTCCGGGATTTTGGATGAGGCGATAGAGGCGCCGGGAGATTTTCTCGATCTGCGCACCCTGCAGAGCTGTCAAAAACAGCTTGCGCTTGCAGGAAGCCTTTCGCGGGAGGAAAATTACCAGATTCCCGTGGAGATAAACGGCGAGCTGACGGCTATCAACTTAAAGGTTCTGCACGGAGCCGGGACGGGGAAGGTGAACGTCACGGTACAGACCGAGGAGTTCGGACAGATTACAGCTAAATTTTCTCTCAGGGAACAGAAGGTTTCCGGCTATATCGCCTGTGAGAGCGGCGAGGGAACGAGCTGGCTGCAGGGCAGGCAGGAAGAACTGGAAAAGACGTTGGAGGCTTCGGGAGAAGACAGGGAAACAGGCAGTCTGGTTATCTTGCAGGGCAGAGAAGTTGGCGGTGAAGAATACACAGAGGAAGAGGTAAACGGTGGAGAAGGGCAGCAGACTGCGGACCTTTACAACATCGCAAAAGCGTTTATCACAACCTTGACGGCATAAGTATTTTAAGAAGCGGAATGGAGGAATAAATTATGAAGATCAGTTATAATGCGCCGGCAATGCGCGCAAGCAATGCATTAAATGCATCGGACAACAGGGTATCTAAGTCCTTGGAACGCCTTTCTTCGGGTTTGAAGGTAACGACGTCAAAGGATAATCCTTCGGGTTATGCCATCGGCACGAAGATGCATATGCAGATTACGGGTATCACTACGGCGACACAGAGTTCCCAGAACGGTATTTCCGTCATTGAAACGGCGGACGGCGCGTTGACGGAAGTACATGAGATGCTGCAGAGAATGAACGAGCTGGCAGTTAAAGGTGAGACGGGAACGCTTACCACCGGCGACCGCATGACGCTGGAGCAGGAAGTAAAGCAGCTCAAGGCTGAAATTACCAGAATTTCTACAGATACGCAGTTTAACGGACAGACCCTTCTGGATGGCACTTTTGACCTGCGTGGATATACCGATAATCACAAGGTTAGGGTGGATTACTATTCAGATGAGGTGATGGCGAAAGAATATACGATTAATCAGCTGAACGTCATTTATGACGCGAAAGGGAATATTGTCAAAGATGCGGTCACAATCAATCTTGGTCCTGAATTTCCGCAGGGCGTGGAGGTTTCTGATACAGGGAAGTCCAAAATTACGCTGAAGGGACCTCTGGATTTTGAGATGACGCTTCAGCTGTCCAAAGAGAATATGTATCCCGGTTTTGAAGTGCCGTATGATTTTGTGGACGACGGGACAAACTGGGTGCCGAAAGTGAATGAGGATGCTGTTAAGGCTAACTTTACCGAAGTGCTGCAGAATGCCGGCATAACAGGTGTTCCGGCGGATGCAGAAGTTATGAGTATTACACCTGATAATGTGAATGGTACGGATACAATTGTCGTTGGGAATGCTGCCGGATTTCGGTTAACCTATGTATGCGACAGACCTAAGACGACAGTGCCCAACACAGATCCACAGCCGGGGCAGGAGAATGGCACCGCGTATGGGGGACTGATGGGAGGAGCTATACAGAATCTGAAGATTGACATTACCGGCATCGGCACCATGGATACCCAGACCGGCGCGAACGAGGGACAGCAGCTTGCAATCCGTATTCCGACCATCTCCCTGAACAGGATGGATATGGAAGATATGAAGATGAAGACGTCGGAGGATTGCGCGGATGCAAACAGGACGATCAAGAAGGCGATTCTCTATGTGTCTGATGCACGAAGCAGGCTCGGCGCATACCAGAACCGTCTGGAGCACACGGTCAACAATCTGGCAGTGACCAACGAGAATATGACGGCTTCTTATTCCCGGATCATGGATGTGGATATGGCGGAGGAGATGACGGCTTACACGACGGAGCAGGTAATATCCCAAGCGGCGGTATCCATGCTGGCGCAGGCAAACGAGAGACCCTCGCAGGTACTGCAGCTGCTGCAGTGATCTGTAGAAAATTTGCTTCGCAAATTATCTACGGAAGAATGTAAAAAGCACATTCTTCCCGTGATATCAAATTAGAATATGAGAAAGGCAGATTCGCGATATGACGAAGGAATTAAAACAGGAATATACCCTGCGGATTACGCAGGCGAACAAGACGCAGCTTATCACCATTCTCTACGAGATGGCGCTGCTCTATGTGGGCGAGGCGGAGGATGCGCTTGCCACAGGCGACAGGACAGAACTTAAGGATGCGGTCCGCAGGATTCAGGGTTGTATGTGCGAGCTCATGGATTCCCTGCATATGGAATATGAGATAGCGCATCATCTGCTGCAGCTTTATCTCTATGTCAACAGGGAGGTGGCACAGGCGGCGCTGCACAACAACGCGGAAAATCTGGAGCATGTCCGCCCTGTGCTCGATAAACTCTTGCAAGCGTATAAGCAGATCGAGGGACAGGATTCCACAGGTCCTATTATGGGCAATACCCAGACTGTTTATGCGGGGCTTACTTACGGCAGAAACGATCTGACTGAAAGCGCGGCGGATCCCGCAGCAAATCGGGGATTTTGCGTATAATGGATTGAGCGAAGCTCAATCTGGAGAATGCAGAGCATTCTCCATCGTGTATAAATTTATGAGAGCGTCAGAGGGCGGTAAGCCTCGGAGAGTTCTTTCTCGGGCAGCGGATCGGTTTCCGCTGCCTTTTGCAGTAAGTATTTATACCGTTTCATAACAGCGTTCAGCTCATAGATATAGCAGTCGATCAGATCCGGGTCCGTCGCGTTGTCAAATCCGGCGTAAGCGTTTTCCAGCGCGTTCCTTGTCAGCAGCAGCTCCTCTCTCAGTGTCATCTTCTGCCTGTCCACGATAATTTCGTTCTCTTCCGGTACGCAGGGACTCTGTCTAAACATAATTCTCATATGGGACCATCCTTCCTGACTATTTCTTTCACGCGGGTGCCAGTGCGGAGAATGCTGCTTTTTGCATTCTCCTATGTGAGACTTAGAACTTCCAAGTCAGCTTTGCTGACTTTGCGAAACAGCCTCTGCTGTGAGCGGCTAGATGTTCTTCTCACATTAGTTTAGGTAAAAATTTCCAGAAATATTCATGTAATATTATGAATAGCCCGTACATATGCTGTAGGGAGACAGGCAGGAGGACGTTTTCGCGGGGCGGCGGGACGGACTGTGAGGATTGGATTATGGGAAATGCGAGCGGAGTGGTGACGATTTTGGCGGTATGTCTGATTGTGCTGGCAATCGGTGCGATGGGCAGAAAGGTAGAGTGGCTGGTCAATTTTGTACTGCGTGCGGTGATGGGAACGGTGGGCATTTACGCGATTAATTATATGCTGGCGGCGAGACAGATGCAGGTGGCGGTGGGAATCAATCCCTTTACGGTTTTGACATCCGGAATCCTTGGATTTCCGGGCGTTGCGGTACTTTACGGCATTCATTTTTTCAAAATTTTGTAACTATTTTACAAAATTAGTTTTTTTCGCACAGAGCTATAGACAAGTTTTTTTATTGTGCTATAATTCAAGTCACAACTCAAGAAATTCTATGTGTCATTCCTTTCTGCGGAATACACGCTTCTCGCTTCAGGGCATCGGGAAGATCTTCCAATTATTTCGTTGAGTCAGGTTTTTATACTTTTATTTTGAGAGGTGGAGGTGGTTGTATTGGACTGACCTACTGTCAATCTGTCTTGCTTCTCCTGCTTTTACTTTCCGCGTTGGCGGACTTAAAAACAGATCGGATTCCAAACGGTTTTATTCTTCTGGGCATGGTAATCGGCATTGCGGGCGGCGTTTTGTCCGGTCGGGGATTACCGGATCTTCTGGCATCTGTGCTTCCAGCGTTTCTGCTTATGTATCCTTTGTATGTGATAGGCGCACTCGGCGCGGGTGATGTAAAACTGTTTGTCATGATCGGAAGTTTTTTGACGGTGGGAGAATTTTTGTCCGTTCTGGCGGGAGCCTTTGTGATCGGCGCGGCATTTTCGCTGATAAAGCTTGCGGCGGAGAAAAACGGCAGGGAGAGATTTCGGTATTTTTTCTCGTATCTGCATGAAGTCTGGCGGACGGGACACTGGAAAATCTACGGTGAGGATTTGAAACAAGATTATCACACCTACTGTAAAAACAAAATTCACTTTGCGGTGCCGATTTTGTTTAGTGCGGTGTGCAGAATAGGAGGATTATTTTGACACATAAAATTATGGCAATCTGCGACACGGAGGAGGGTTACGCATTCCGCATGGCGGAGTACCTTCTGGAAAAAGTAAAGCTTCCCTATACGCTGCATCTGTTCACGGCGGTGGAAGAACTGGAAAAATTTGCAGAAAGGGAGGAGATAGAGATCCTCCTCATTGCGGAGAGTGCGTGGCGGTTAATAAAAGAGGAGTATATCAGAACACAGGTGGCGCAGATGTTTATTCTGCGGGAGGGCGGTGAGGCGGAACAGACATTGATTCCGCAGGAAAGTAGTGGAGCGGCGAGGGAGGACATGCGCTGTATCAGCAAGTATCAAAGCCCTGAATTGGTGGTACGGGAAATGCTGAATGTCATTGCGGACGGCAGCGGGTGGAAGGGCTGCCCGGAGGCGACGGACACGGCAGTTAAGATGATAGGTATTTATTCCCCGGTAAAAAGGTGTCTGCAGACCTCTTTTGCCCTGTCGCTGGGACAGCTCTTGGCGAAGGAGCATAAGACAATGTACCTGAATTTTGAAATGTATTCCGGTCTGGGAGAACTTTTGCGGCGGGAATATCAGTCGGACATGCTGGATGTCATGTACTACTTTCAGAGCGCAAGGGAAAAACTGGCGCTGCGGCTGCCCACAATCATCCAGAATGCGGGGGGACTTGATTACATTCCGCCCATGCAGTATTCGCTCGGAATAAGGGAGGTGCCGGGGGAACAGTGGCTGGCGCTCTGCAGGGACATTGCCGCGATCGGGGAGTACGAATATATGATTCTGGATCTGGACGACGGCATAGACGGGCTGTTTGAGCTGCTGAAAAACTGTCAGAAAATATATACCATCACAAGGGAAGACGCCTTTGCGCAGGCAAAGCTCAGACAGTACGAACGGATGCTGCAGCAGGGTGAACTCGGGGAAATATCGGAAAAGACGGTAAAATGCCGTTTCCCAATCTTTCAGGAACTGCCGGACAGTCTGGACATGATGACGCACGGGGAGCTGGCGGGATATGTAAAATCCATCATAAAAGAGGACATTTATGGATAACGCGGAGGAGAGAAGAAAAATTTTAAAGGAAAGACTGCAGGAGAGCATTGACTATTCCAAGGAGAGCAGCGATGAGGAGATTCGGGAGTTGATAGACGAGATGCTTGTCAGGGAATGCCGGGAAAGACCGATGTCCCTGTCGGAGCGAGGCAGACTCAGAAGAGAACTTTTCCACGCGGTTCGCAAGCTGGATGTATTGCAGGAACTGGTGGACAATCCGCAAATTACGGAGATTATGATCAACGGACCTGACAAAATATTCATTGAACAAAGCGGCAGGCTGATGGAGAGTGAACTGCGTTTCGACAGCGAGGAGAAACTGCAAAATGTGATACAGCAGATTGTCTCCGATTGCAACAGGACGGTCAACGAGGCGTCGCCGATTGTGGACGCCAGACTGGAAAACGGTGCCCGCGTCAATGTAGTCTTAAATCCGGTGGCGTTAAACGGACCTATCGTCACGATCAGGCGCTTTCCCGATAAGCCTATCACCATGAAAGATCTGGTATCGTTCGGCTCTGTCACGGAGGAGGTGTGCGAGTGGTTGAGCAGGCTCGTGCGGGCGAAATACAATATTTTTATCAGCGGCGGGACGGGCTCCGGGAAAACCACGTTTTTGAATGCACTGTCCAACTACATTCCGGAGGAAGAGCGGATCATAACGATAGAGGACAGCGCAGAGCTGCAGATAAAAAGCATACGGAATATTGTGCGAATGGAGACGAGGAACGCCAACGTGGAAGGGTGCAGGGAGATCACGATCAGGGACTTGATTAAAACTAGTTTGAGAATGAGACCGGACAGGATAATCGTGGGCGAGGTGCGCGGCGGGGAGGCTTTTGACATGATGCAGTGCTTAAATACAGGACACGACGGCTCCATGTCAACGGGACATGCCAACAGCTCGCGGGACATGTTAAGCCGTTTGGAAAATATGATTCTGATGGGGATTGAGATTCCGTTAGAAGCGATCCGACAGCAGATTGCCTCAGGGATTGACATTATTGTCCATCTGGGGAGGCTTCGGGATAAGACGAGAAAGGTATTGGAAATTGTGGAGGTGTGCGGTTTTGAAAAAGGGAAAATCGTCTTAAGCCCGCTCTATCGCTTCGAGGAGGAGGGAGAGACAGGCGGAGGAAAAATCCTCGGCACGCTTCGGAAGAAAGGAGAACTTTCATATGTCGAAAAGCTGCAGACTGCCGGATTATGCTGAATATCATTTTTCGCTGAAGGAGGGGGCGCTTGCTTTGCTTGAGGGCGCGCTTGTGGTGGCGATGATAGGATATTTTTTCTATCGGTCATGGGCGGCATGTATTTTGCTCTTTCCCGTCTTTGTCCTCTTTATCAAAGAGAAGAAAAAGGATCTGGCAAAAAAGCGGAGGCAGGAGCTGAGTTTACAGTTTAAAGATCTGGTGCTGGCGCTCTCGGCGAACGTCAAAGCCGGATATTCCACAGAGAATGCCCTGCGGGAGTCCTACCGCGATGTGGAACTGCTCTACGGCGCGGACAGCCCGATCTGTCTGGAAGTGCGGCACATAATACGGGGACTGGAAAACAATGTGATTTTGGAAAAGCTGCTGTACGATCTGGGGAGCAGAAGCCGGCTGCCCGATATCATGCAGTTTGCGGACGTCTTTCTGATCGCCAAGAGAAGCGGCGGCAACCTCACGGAAATTTTGGAAAAGACCGCCGGAGTGATAGAGCAGAAAATTGAGACGGACAAGGAGATTCAGCTTATGATCGCGGCAAAAAGGATGGAGCAGAAAATTATGAATATGGTGCCGTTTCTGATTATCTTTTATATCGGAACTACCTCGCGCGGATTTTTCGACGTGCTCTATCACAACCTCGTGGGCGTGGCGGTGATGACGGTGTGCCTGCTCTTTTACGGCGCGGCTTATCTGCTCTCCAAACGGATTGTGGACATTGAAGTTTAGGGAAAGGAGTAAGGAATGGTTTACGTTTATTCTGCGATTTTAGCGGGTTATCTGGCGTTGCTTCTTCTGTCTCTGGGAGAAAGCGGGAATCCGTTTCAAAAAATGGCGGCGCGCATTTTCCGAAAACAGCAGGAACGGCAGAAGAAGGCAAAGAAGGGAAGGAGAGATTGGAAACGTGCGCTTTATGCAAGGCAGCTCGGGGACAAGCTGAAAACGCTGGAGCCGGGAACTCCGGCGGAAAAGCAGATTCGGGAGCACTATCTTACGCTGTATACGCTTTTGCTCACGGTGGTGTTCGTGGGAGACCTTTTCTGTCTCGCAGCATGGTTTAGCGCGCACAGCGCCGCGAGGCTGACAGGAGGTGGTTATCTCGCCCGAAACGCCTACGGGGAGGGGGATGTGGAGATAGGTCTGAAGGCGGAGATTCCGGGCGTGCAGCAGGAAATTTTCGACTATCTTTTGGAGGAGCGCAGATTCACGGAGGAAGAACTGGAAAAAAGCTATGCGGAGGCGGCAGCGCTGCTTCCGGGGGCGATCCTTAACGGGAACGCCGGTCTGGAAAATGTGCGGGCAAATCTGGATCTGGTTTCGGCTCTGGACGGATACCCCTTCCGAATCGGTTGGGAGAGCAGCGCGTACTCTCTTGTCAATACGGACGGGACGGTGCACAACGAGGAGCTTGCGGGCGGAGAAGTCGTTACGCTGACGGCGGCGTTTCGCTACGAGGACTGGCTTCGGGAACTGCAGATTCCCGTGCAGATCAATCCTGTGATTTATACGCCGGAGGAGGCGCTGCGGGCGCGGATAGAGGTACTGCTGCGGGAGAGGGAGGAGAGCAGCAGAACCGAAGAGGTTATGACGCTGCCGGAGCAGGTCGGCACAGAGCCTGTCGTCTGGAGTGAGATCATAGAGGACAGCAGCGGTTATTTTCTGATTCTGGTATTCCTCGCGGCTGGTGTGCTTTACTGGGGAAGGGGCAGGGAATTGGACCAAAAGCTGGAGATGAGAAAGAGGGAGCTGCTTCTGGATTATCCCGAGATTGTCAACAAGCTGGCGCTCTACATGGGCGCGGGTATGACAATTCGGAACGCCTTTTTGAAGATGGGGGAGGACTACAAAAAACAGAGGGAGGAGAGAAAAAAGTATGTGTACGAGGAAATTTTGATGACCTGCTATGAGCTGCGGGGCGGCAGGTCGGAGACGGAGGCTTACGCGCATTTCGGAAAACGGTGTCAGGTGCAGGCTTACATGAAGCTGTCCGCACTGCTTTCGCAGAATATCAGAAAGGGAAGCAACGATCTTTTGCGGGTACTGCGGCAGGAGGCGGACAATGCCTTTGCGGAGCGGAAAAATCTGGCAAAAAAGCTGGGAGAGGAGGCGGGTACAAAACTGCTTTTGCCAATGATGATGATGCTCTGCGTGGTCATGGTAATTATTATGATACCGGCGTATTTTTCATTCACGCTAAACTGACTGTTATAACTGTTGTATAAACTACATTCAAAAGGAGGAAACAGACATGTTAAAGAAAAAAGAGAACAGACGACTCAAAGGATTCGGAGACTTCCTGCGGGAAGAGGAAGGTATGGGCACGGTGGAAATCATTCTGATTATTGTGGTGCTGATCGGTCTGGTCATTATCTTCAAGACACAGCTTCGTGAGCTGGTGGAGAAAGTCTTCGAGAAGATCACCAAAGACAGCAACACGGTAATGGAATGAGGCGGGGATACATAACGGTATTTTTATCGCTATCCCTCACGCTGATCCTGTCCCTTGTATTCACGGTAATAGAAGGGGCACGGATCAGCGCCATCCGCATGAAATTTGAGTGCGTGACGGATATCGGTATGAATTCCGTTTTGGCTGAATACCACAGGGAGCTCTTGAAGCAGTATGATCTTTTGTTCGTAGATACGTCTTACGGCGGTTCTCATCCGGAAATTGCCAACACGGAGGCGCATCTTCGCAATTATATGCAGAAAAACTGCCGTCCGGGAGATAGAAAGAGCCTGTTTGGCGGCAGGGATTTTTTGGCAATGGACATAGGTATGGTGGAGATTCCGGAGTATTCCGTTGCGTCGGATGATGGCGGCGCGGTGTTGAAACGGCAGATTACCGACTATATGAATGATTATCCGCTGGGGGCGGTTTTGGATAAACTCACTGGCAATGTCGGTTTGCTGCAGGGATTCGGAATCGACACAAAGGACATGGACGGATGGCGGCGGCAGTACGAGTCGGAGATTGACGCGATCGGTCTGCCCAAAAAAGAGACGGAGGACGGGGAGACGGAGGAAGTGCCGCTCAACAATCCGGCAGATTCCGTCAATGCCTTGAGAAGCGGCGGGGTGCTAAACCTTGTGCTGGAAAACCCGTCCGCAGTATCTGCGGTCAAGGTGAATTTGGGAGATTATATTTCCCATCGCCCCGGCAGGATGGCGGGTACAGGTCTGTGCGCGGAGGCGGCAGAGGCGGGCGGCGAGCCGAATGAGCTGGTTTTCCAGACATACCTCTTTGAAAAATGCGGGTATTACGGGGCGGAGATGGACAAGTCGCTCTTGAAATACCAGATGGAATATATTCTGGCGGGAAAAGACACGGACTGGCAGAATCTGGAGCAGGTGGCGAAGAAACTCCTGCTTTGGCGGGAGGCGGCAAATATGATGTACCTTCTCTCGGACGGTGCAAAGATGGCGGAGGCGCAGGCTTTGGCGACGGCGCTTACGGCAGTGATGCTTATGCCCGCGCTGGCGGAGCCGGTCAAGTACACGATTCTCTTTGCGTGGGCTTACGTGGAGAGTCTGCAGGATGTGAAAATCTTGCTTGGCGGCGGCAGGGTGCCCATTTTTAAGACAGCTGCCGACTGGAAAACGGGGATTGGCTGCCTAAAGAATGTGAGGGGAAGTCTCACAGAAGATTCCGGGGGGAACGGTTTAAATTATAAAGAATATTTGCAGATCATGGTCTTTTTGCAGGATGCCGGGACGCGGACGGGGCGCGCTATGGATATCATGGAAATGGATATTCGACAGACGCCCGGCAATGCGAGGTTTCGTCTGGACGGCTGTTTTGACGCGTATCAGGCGCATCTGGAAGTGGCGAGCCGTTTCGGCTATTCCTACGAAATGACGAGAAGATATGGATTCTATTGACGCGGGAGGTGATAAAAGATGCCCTTTTTACGGCTATGTAGGAAAAATAAAACTAAATCGACAGCACATTCTCTCCGGGCATATCTTGAGGCACATCAAGGTAGTCACATTCAAAGTATTGGACTCCCACTGGTAAAAGGGGCATCTTTTATCCTCTCCCGCGAAAAAGCGTCCATGACATTAGAGGCGGCTTTTGCCCTGCCGTTTTTCCTCTTCGCGGTGCTCAATATTCTCTTCGCGGTGAATATGATCGGGACCCAGAGCCGGATTAACGCGGCATTGCATCAGGTGGGAAACAAACTGGCTTTCGCGGGATATGCCTACGAAAATACAGTGGGAAATATGCTGCCGGACGGGCTTTCCGGTGTGGTGGTCACGGAAGGGTATGCAAGGGGGCAGATTGTGGAATACGTGGGAAGATCCTATCTGGAAAGTTCCTGCGTGAAGGGCGGCGCGGGCGGGCTGTCCTTCGCTGGCTCCTCGGTGATGGGAGCGGAGGATATCATTGATTTGAGAGTATCTTATC
Source organism: uncultured Lachnospiraceae bacterium (assembly GCA_910588955.1). Taxonomy (GTDB): domain Bacteria; phylum Bacillota; class Clostridia; order Lachnospirales; family Lachnospiraceae; genus UBA3282. The sequence continues at coordinate 11,456 of CAJURQ010000015.1, read as the reverse complement.
GGGTAAAACCCTTTGCGGGACTGATGGGATTTGACGGATTCTCCATGTCGCAGCGGTATTACGGCAAGGCGTGGACGGGGTATGACGCAGCCGGATCGGCGAGCAGCGGCACGCAGGAAGACCCTATGGTTTATATCACGAAAACGGGAACGGTTTATCATCTGGACAGGAACTGCACGTATTTAAATCCGAAGATAGAGACGGTGTCCGCGCAGTCCGTGTCCGACAGACGCAACGCATCGGGCGAGAAATATGCGCCCTGTGGTTCCTGCGGCGCGGGCGGAGGCGGCGGACAGGTGTTTATCACAGACTATGGCAGCAGTTATCATAAGCGGCTGGACTGCCCGGGACTGAAAAGGACAATTTATACCGTGACACTGTCGGAGGTGGGCGCGAGAGGGAGGTGCTCTAAATGTGGATAGAAATTGTACTATTTTTGTTTTTGGCGGTCTGCGCCGTGTTTGACGGGTTCAGCAGACAGGTTCCACTGGCGGTCGTGTGGATTGGAATGCTGACGGCGGTTTGTTTTCGGGTTTGCGGGGCGATGGGAGAGACAGGCATTGTGGAGGCAATGCTTTCCCTGATACCCGGTGCGGGATTTTTCCTGCTCAGTTTTCTGACACGGGAGAAGGTGGGGTACGGCGACGGCTGGACGCTTTTGATGATCGGTCTGTTTGTGGGCGTTTACCGCTGTTTCCTGATCTTGCTTGTGGGACTTATGGCGGAATCGGCGGTGGCGGTCGTGCTGATGGCGGTCGGGAAGATAAAGCGCGACCGGGAAGTCCCGTTCCTGCCGTTTCTGCTTCTGGGAATGGGGGTGGTGGTATGTTTTTGAAAAGGACGGCGAAGGGATATATGACGCTGGAGGCTTCTTTCCTTATCACATGGACACTATTTCTTTTCGTTCTTCTGATCTACTTATCCTTTTATTCCTATGACAAATGCGTACTTTTTCAGGATGCCTACACAATCTGTTTCCGGGGGAGCATACAGAAGGATGAGGGACAGGTGGCGCCTTACATAAGCGCAAACATGCAGAAACAGTTCGGAAAGAAGTATTTCGGTGTGGGAAAGGTGCAGGGAACGGTGGATAAAAACGGGAATACGGCGAGTGTGACCGGGGAGTGTCAGGTGAAGGTGCCGATCCGGCAGCTGTTTACCATGCACGGCAAAGTCGGCTGGCGCATCCGCACGCGTGCCAAAGCGCAGATCATCAATCCAACAAAGATGATACGCAGATGCAGGTGGGCGGGAAATATGTTTTCGGACTGAACGGCAGTGGAAGAAATTTTCTGTGCCAGTTGACAGGGTAGGGGTGCGGAAATGTTACAGAGATAAAATCGGAGGAGATACAGATGCTTGAGGCAAAATTTTTCAGGGATTACAAACACAGTTACATGATATTGCCGTGCAAGAGCAGGCAGCCGGAGAAAAGTTACCAGTGCAGACAGCTCGCTTCCAATAAAATAGAAGAGATTCTGCGGTGCTCCATGCGGCATGTGAACGGTATGACCTATTTTTATTATGATATCAGTTCCAGAACAACCATGGAAAGCTTGTACCGGGACAGGCAAATGTCCTATGGTCAGATTCATGAGCTGTTTGAGCAGCTTTATCAAATGTATTGCAGGGTGGGCGATTATTTTATGGATGAGACGCGGCTTGTCTTTTTGCCGGCGTGTATCTTTTATGATTTGTCGCGCAAAAAATATATCGGGCTCTATTATCCGGATTACGAGGAGGACAGACCTTATGAGGCGCTTATGGACTATCTGCTGGAGCATATGGATAACGGGGACGAACGGCTGGCGGACTGTATCTATCAGATTTATGAGAGAGCGGAGGACAACGGTTTTTCGCTGTGGGACGCGCTGCAGATTATGGGGGATGTGGAGGAGCAGAAAGAAAAGCCTGATAAGGGTACGCAAGAACCCGGCGGACGACGGGGAGATATATTTTTGCTGCCCGGAAACGATTCTTCTGAAAACGAAAAGGCGGGACAGACATACACACAGGCGGACGTGCGTGATTTCCGGGAGAATGCGTCTGCGTCGTGGGAGGAGAAAGAAGATAAACCTGAGCCGCCTGAACCAGTGAAAAAGAAGAGCCCCTTTTCCGCGTTTGTCGCGCTGTTTTCCGCGCTGGGAATTGCGGGGATTGCTTATATTTACGGTTCCTACGAGCTGTCGGATAAAGAGATTTTGACGCTTCTCGGATGCGGCGCGCTGTTGGGCGTCTGTTTGATTGCGGGGCTTACGGGTATTTTGAAGGGCGCTGCGAAGAGGGGGAAGAAAAAGGCGGCGGCAGAGGGAGAGACTGATAAAACGTTTTTGGATGGGATGAATGATTTCTACCTGCCGGGGCAGGAGCAGGTTTCTCTGGAACATGTGCTGAGCCGTGAGCGGGAGCCGGGGCTGCCAGCGCCTGCGAGAAAAAGAAAGGATGTGCCGGAAGAAGAGGTCTGCGGAAACACGGTCTTTTTCGACAGTGCAAAAATAGCGGAACAGAAATTGTACGCGCTTGATAAGAAAAATAAAAACCATATTGAACTCAACAAATTTCCATTTACAGTGGGCAAAATGGCGGGTTGTGTGGACTGTGTTCTGGCGGATGATTCCGTCAGCCGGATTCATGCCAGATTCGAGAAGGTGGGGGACGTGATACAGCTGACGGATATGAATTCCACGAACGGCACTTACAGGAACGGGCTGCGGATGCAGCCGCAGGAGACGGTGGAGATCGAGCCGGGGGATGAGATACGGTTTGGGAAATTGAACTATTGTTATCGGTGAGAAGTACAGATACAGAATTTAGGACGGAGGAAATCTAAAATGGAACTGAATACAGAAAAAAATCCAATTTTGTATTCGGTGGGCACCTATCTGGCTTATATCATATCCAGAAGATATTATGGAAATGTACATTATGTCTGGTGTACTACTAAGTTTAATGATTTAGGGCAGCCGCCGACTTTAAATCCCTGTAAAATATGCAGAGGATATTTGGAGCAGATTGTGACGGGAGATCGTCATGCAAGGGTAATCGGCAATAATATCACGGGTATTTTGACAGGCGCAGAAAAGAAATTTAATGTTGGAATTATCGATAAAGGGGAGTATAATGCAATCAAAGATATGGTTTCAACGGCTGACTATGAATTGTTCCTTCCTGTACTGTATATCATTGATGGAAGGAAAGTCAAAAGTAAATGCAAGGAGGTGCCGGAAGCTGACAAGGCAAGTGATAATTCCGTAGAGTATGTCATTGAAAATTTGGAGGAGAATGAGTTTGAAACGATTTTCGTTAGGGATATTTTGAGCGGAATAGTCGCTCCGGCGGATAAGAAAGCGGGTGAATAGCAGGATGGAAGAATTGATGAACTCGATGGAGTTGGAAGAGCTGCTTGATGTATCGTGGGCAGTGCGGATGCGTGTGAAGGGGATGGGGATGCCCGAGGTGAGGTCTGCGCGGGCACAGGAACTTGTAGAGCGCATGCTTCGTGCGGGCACAAAAGAGCAGATAGAAGAGCTGAGAAGTGATCTTTGCGCAAAAATTGTCAAAGTAAACAAGGAAATGGTTGATCCGGTGGAGGCGGAGAGAGTGCTTCGTGAGTTTTTGGCGGAGGAGGCTTAGATGGATAGCACGATGGACAAAAACGAAAAATGGCTGCAGTGGGCGGTCGAGCTTCAGAGTCTGGCACAGGCGGGATTGTTTTACTGTAAAGATAAATACGAGCTGGAGCGATACGAGCGCATCCGAGAAATCTCGGCGGAAATGCTCAGCTATAAGACCGAGATTCCACTTGAAAAGGTGAAAGATTTATTCTGCGGCGATGTGGGATATCAGACCCCTAAAATAGACACCCGGGCGGCTATATTTAGCGGGGGGAAAATACTGCTTGTGCATGAGGCAAATGGCACGTGGGCATTGCCGGGCGGCTGGGTGGACGTGAATGTTTCCGTCATGGAAAATACGATAAAGGAAGTGAAAGAGGAGGCGGGGCTTGACGTTACCGTCAAACGGATTATTGCGGTTCAGGACAGGGAAAAACACAATTTGCCCATTTACGCTTACAAAGTATGCAAAATATTCATGCAGTGCGAGGTGACGGGCGGAGGGTTCACTCCCAATATCGAGACGACGGGCTTTGCCTATTTCGGGATGGACGAGCTGCCCTGCCTTGCGGAAGAAAAGAATAACAGGGAACAGATAGAGATGTGTTTCCGGGCAATGGGTGCGGAGTCGTGGGAAACCTTGTATGATTAATAAATCTCCCTATTTGCGCATACTCCCATAATTGTGCAGGTAAATATTTCATCTTTACAAGAGAACATACGTTTGATAACATGAAATTACATTTATCGGCAGGGGGGAGGTGAAGGGAATGGAGGAGAGGCTTTACGAGGGAATGCTGTCTGACGGGCAGACCAGTATTCCGATTCAGATGATGTCGCTGACAGAACGGGACGGCAGAATCACGCCGCAATGGTTCCGCCTTGAGACAGAAGAACATGAGATCAGGCGATACCGGATTGAGCAGGTCGTGTCACGGGGTGAAAAAAAGTATGTGGGCATCAGGGAGAAACAGTTTATCTGCAAGACCAAAATGGGAGATATGTGCAAAACCTTAGAGGTGAGGTACAATGTCGAAACCCAGCGATGGCGTATCTTCCAATTCCTGTAGGGATGAGCAGATATGTATTTCACATAGATGTCAACAGCGCCTTTCTCGCATGGACTGCAGCCTACCGGGTGGATGTGCTGGGCGAGAAAGAGGATATCAGGCTGATACCGAGTATTGTGGGCGGAGATCAGGAGAAACGCCACGGAATTGTTTTGGCAAAGAGCACTTCGGCAAAAAAGTATGGCATAAAGACAGGCGAACCCATTGTAGCTGCGCAGAGAAAATGTCCGGGACTGGTGATCGTGCCGCCGGATTACGGCTTATATGTCAAATCGTCCCGTGCCTTTATGAACATACTGAAAGAGTACAGCGATAATGTGATCCAATACAGTATCGACGAGGCGTGGGTGGTTTTTGAAGGGTTTGAAAAGCTGTATGGTCGGGGACAGATGGTGAATCTGGCGTATGAGCTGAAGGACAGGATCAGAGATGAACTCGGCTTTACGGTGAATGTCGGCATCTCGACGAATTTCCTTTTGTCCAAAATGGCGGGGGACTTTTCCAAACCGGATAAAGTGCACACACTGTTTCCGGAAGAAATCGAGCAGAAAATGTGGCAGCTCCCTGTCTCTGATTTGTTTTTGGCAGGACGGGCAACGGTGGAAAAGCTGCACAAGGTCGGCATACAGACGATTGGGGAACTGGCACAGGCGGACGAGGGAATGATCCGCTCTCTGCTAAAAAAGCATGGGCAGACGATACAAAGTTTTGCGAGAGGCGCCGACTTGGACCCGGGCATGATCTCCCATGAAGCCAATAAAGGGTACGGAAACAGCATGACAGCTCCAGTGGACGTTGTGACGGAGGAATATGCGAAGCATTTGCTGCTATCTTTAAGCGAGACGGTGGGCACGAGACTTAGGGCTGACGGCGTGATGATCAGCGAGGTCAGCGTACATCTGACAACTTGTGAGTTCCAGCGAATGAATAAGCAGATGCAGTTGGACTCTCCAACAAATATCACGGAAGAAATCTACGGAGCCGCATGCCGGGTATTCGGTAAGCTGTGGGACAGGAAAACACCGATTCGCCAGCTTGGGGTTCATACGTCGAAGGTGCAGGAGAATGCCGGGCGGCAGTACAGCATATTTGACATGGAAAAAAGCGACAAACTGGAAAAATTGGACAAGGCAGTAGATAAGGTTCGTGAAAAATACGGAGAGGATGCGATTTTCCGTGCCAGCTTCCTGAAAGGAAATGTCTCCCATATGAGCGGCGGGCTGAATAAAGAGAGGCGCAGCGGGGTTACATTAGGAATAGACGTGGAAGGTGAAAATGTCAGGGATTTGTGAAGCTCCATGTAAATGTCAGGGAAAATCGGAGAGAAACCATGTGCGGAAGATTTTATATAGATGACGAGACAATGCGCGAGATTGAGAGGATAGCCGGGAAAATCGACCGGAAGAACGCCAAAATGGGAGATGTGCATCCTTCGGAGCCAGCGTTAGTGCTGCGGGCGGATCATGACAGTGTGGTGGCGGACGTGCTTAAGTGGGGCTATGCGTCCGCGAGGAATCATACTTTGATTTTTAATGCCAGAACGGAAACGGTAAGAGAGCGTCCCATGTTCCGTTATGATTTTGAGGCGCGCCGCTGTCTGGTTCCGGCGTGTAAGTTTTACGAGTGGAAGGATATCGGTGCAAAGAAAAAGGAGAAGTATGCGTTTTTTGCGCCGGAAGATGTTTTGTATCTGGCGGGAATCTACCATAAAGATTCGGAGGGGGATCGATTTACCATACTTACCCGGGAGGCGGAAGGGTGCATGACCGGGATACACAGTCGTATGCCGCTGATACTCCGGAAGGCGGATATGGAGGAATGGCTGTTCTCGGAGACAGAGGCGAGAGAATTGCTGGACAGGCATTTCGAGGAACTGAGGAGACAGAAGAGTGAATCGGACGGATATCGGCAGATGAGTTTGTTTTAGACAACGGCGGTTTGACATCCCCAACCGAACATGATACTCTTTTCTCATGGATATTTTAACGCTGAATCGACTGGAAAATCTGTTCTTCGAGCAGGGCTACGGTAAGATACCGTCCAATCTGCCCGAGTTTAACTTCTACTGCCGCAGGGAAGTGCAGGGAATCACGGTGCTCCATGTGATCGACTACAGGCAGGGACTTTATATCTCAACGGATCAGTATACCCATCTGAAAGAGCAGATCGAGGCGTTTTTCCGCGACAGAGGCGAGCGGGAAGTCCATGTGATGACGCTTATTTTGAGTGAGGACACGGAGAAGGCGAAAAAGCTTTGCGGAGGGGATGGTTTTTGCTGGGTGATTGATTCGCGGGAATACCGGCTGCTGATCCACGAAACACAGGCGGCGGATTTCTACGGCTGGAAAGATATTCTGGAGGAGTTTCTGTTTTCGCTGGCACGGGAGGGCGCAGCGGCGACGGGAGAGAAAGCCGCGCCGAAAAAGAGGGTGGACTGGCGGGCGCTGTCGTGGGTGAATATTATTCTGGTTGCGTTGAATGTAATTATATTTCTGATATGTACATTTACGGGAGATTTGTTATATAATAAGGGTGCATTTCAGTTGAGGGCGCTTTGGCAGGGGGAATGGTACCGCCTGTTTACAAGCATGTTTTTACATTGGAATGTGGAGCACCTTTTCAGCAATATGATTGTTCTCTATTATGTGGGAGCGATTGTGGAACGCAGGCTGGGAGCGGTTTCCTATACGGCGCTCTATGTGCTTTCCGGGCTTGCGGGAAATATTTTTTCTATGGGATACGAGCTTTTCACGAATGCCTACGGCAGTTCGGCGGGTGCGAGCGGCGCGGTTTTCGGCGTGGAGGGCGCGCTGCTGTTTCTGGTTATGGCGCATCGGGGAAAGCTGGAGTACATGACGGCGGGCAGGGTGGCTTTTGCGATTGCCTTTTCGCTCTACTGCGGGTTTACCAGCCCGGGAGTGAACAACGCGGCTCATGTGGGCGGCGTTTTGATGGGTTTTGCGACGGCGGCTGTCAGCGTGGCGTGCAAGAAAATAAAGGTGTTTTCCGATCACGGGTGAGAAAGGAAAGAGTCTTATGCAGATCAATATTTATTATGGCGGCAGAGGTCTTATGGATGATCCCACGCTGTTTGTGATAAAGAAGATGAAGGAGGTGCTGGAGGAGCTTCGCGTGACGGTGGAGGTTTTCTATCTTTACGAGCAGAAAAACAGCATCCCTACGCTGCCGCAGACTTTGAAAAACGCGGACGGCGTGATTCTCGCAACGACGCTGGAATGGTATGGGATTGGCGGCTACATGCAGTTGTTTCTGGACGCCTGCTGGCTTTACGGAGATAAAGAAAAAATCAGTCGGATTTATATGTGTCCGATCGTCATGTCTACCACCTACGGAGAGCAGGAGGGGAAATTAAATCTTGCCACGGCGTGGGAGATTCTCGGCGGACTCCCGTGCAGTGGGCTCTGCGGTTACATTGCGGATACGTCTCTTCTGGAGGAAAACGGGGATTATATCAGGATTATTGAGAAAAATGCGGAGAATCTCTACCGCACGATCAATCAGAAAATGCCTTGTCTGCCGGCGAGCAATCAGGCGGTAAAGCAGAAGGTGGCAATCACCAAGACCGTCCAGTTTACGCCGCAGGAGTCGGAACAGCTTTCCCAGTATGTGGCGGATGATACTTATGTGCAGCGGCAGAAGGCGGATATCCAAGAGCTTGCGAGTCTGTTCCGCGATATGATGGGCAGCAGCGAGAAGGAAGACACCACGGAATTTGTGGAGGAGATCCGGCAGCACTTTGTGCCGCAGCCGGGATTTGCGGCGGGATTTAAGATAGTGATCGAGGAGAAAAAGACGCCGCTTATGATTGCGATAGACGGTGCGAGTCTTGACTGCCATTATGGGGAGGGTGGGCGTGTAGATGTGGAAATACAGCTTGACCGCGCTTCATTTGCGGATATCGTTTCGGGGAGGACAAGCTTTCAGACGTCCTTTATGGCAGGCGATATGAAAATGAAGGGTGATTTTAAGGTGCTGCGGTCCCTTGATCAGGTGCTGCAGTTCGGGGCAGGCTGAGCCGTCCCATTGTGAAGTGATTTAGCATGGCTTGATGCCAGCAGATTATAAAGAGACTGAATGGTTACCGTTTTATGAAATGGAGGACTGGAAAGTGGATAATTGTATTTTTTGTAAAATTGCAAACGGGGAAATCCCGGCAAAGACATTGTATGAGGACGAGAAGTTTCGCGTCATTCTCGACCAGGGTCCGGCGACCAGAGGTCATGCGTTGATCCTGCCCAAAGACCACTATGCGGATCTCTTTGAGCTGCCCGAGGAGAGCGCCGGCGAGGTGATGAAGCTGGCAAAAAGAATGGTGATTAAGATGCGCGAAAAGCTTGGGTGCGAGGGATTTAATCTTGTGCAGAACAACGGCGACCTCGCGGGACAGACCGTGTTTCATTTTCACCTTCACCTGATACCCCGTTACAGCGCGGACGGACAGAAGATCGGCTGGAAACCGCAGGAAGTGGAACCGGAAGAGCTTGAGGAAGTGAGAGCGCAGATTGTCGGTTGACAGTTCAACCAGAGCAGTTCTGATGGGCAAACCGTGCTTGCACGAGTTTGACAGGAAGATGATGCTCTGAGGGAGCGCCCGCTCATGAGCAAAAGAAGCTGCGAAGCAGCGGGAAGCGCTGTAGGCGCGGTTTTGCGAATGGGCGCGGGTTGAACGTATGAACATAGAACAAACGGAGGAAACATGCGGACGATAGCGACGGAAGAGATTACCCGGAATATCAAGGAAATGTGTATCGAAGCGAATCACTTTCTCTCCGCGGATATGGAGCGGGCGATGAAGTGCGCGGCGCGGACGGAAGAAGCGCCGCTTGGGAAACAGATTCTGGGGCAGCTGCAGGATAATTTAGAAATTGCAGGGAAGGACATGATCCCGATCTGTCAGGATACGGGAATGGCGGTGGTATTTCTGGAAATAGGGCAGGATGCACACCTTGAAGGCAAAAACCTGACTGATGCAGTCAACGAGGGCGTGCGTCAGGGCTATACGAGCGGCTACCTGCGCAAGTCCGTGGTTGGTGATCCGCTGATTCGTGAGAATACAAAGGACAATACCCCGGCGGTCATACACAGTGAAATTGTTCCGGGGGAACAGGTTAAGATCACGGTAGCGCCGAAAGGCTTTGGCAGTGAGAACATGAGCAGGGTATTCATGCTGAAACCGGCTGACGGTGTGGAGGGAGTGAAGGACGCGATTCTGACGGCGGTCAGGGATGCGGGTCCCAACGCCTGTCCGCCTATGGTGGTTGGCGTCGGAATTGGCGGCACCTTTGAGAAGTGTGCGCTGATGGCGAAACACGCGCTGACGAGGTCTGTGGACGAGCGGTCGGAGATTCTTTATGTCAGGGAGCTGGAGGAGGAAATGCTTTCTCAGATTAACAAAACCGGAATTGGACCAGGAGGTCTTGGCGGTACGACAACAGCGCTGGCGGTTAATATTGAAACTTATCCCACGCATATAGCGGGGCTGCCTGTGGCGGTCAACATCTGCTGTCATGTGAACAGGCATGTGGTGCGGGTGCTGTAGAAGCTGATTTTTTGCGGGTGATTTTGCGGTTGGCTGTTATGGTGGAATATGTTTCTTCTATATATATGGTGCTTTCTTTTTTGCAGACACAATATATATACATTTGACCCCTGGAAGGAATAGCAGGATGGTGCAATTAGAAGCAGCTTTGGCAGCGGTATGTGCAGGGATTGGAAGTGTAGTTGGAAACCGAATTGAGAAAAAGAAAGGGCTGACAATATGGAGCGGCATGTAACGGCGCCTATCAATAAGAAAACGGCAAAGGAACTGCGTGCGGGAGATTATGTGTATTTGACGGGCACGATTTACACCGCGCGTGACGCAGCGCATAAGAGAATGTACGAGGCTCTGGAAAAGGGTGAGGCGCTGCCTTTGGAAATGAAGGACAATGTTATCTATTATATGGGACCGTCTCCGGCGAAAGAGGGCAGACCGATCGGGTCTGCGGGTCCGACCACGGCAAGCCGGATGGACAAGTACGCGCCGGCGCTTTTGGATCTGGGCTTGACAGGCATGATTGGCAAAGGGAAGCGTTCCGATGAGGTGAAGGAAGCGATTGTCAGAAACGGTGCGGTGTATTTTGTAGCGGTAGGGGGCGCAGGTGCGCTTCTTGCCGGCTCCATCAAAGCGTCGGAAGTGATTGCCTATGACGACTTGGGGACGGAGGCGATTCGCAGACTTGAAGTCGAAAATTTTCCGGTGACTGTGGTGATTGATTCGACAGGACAGAATTTATATGAAACGGCAATCAGGGAATATTGTAAGTTATAATTGGGAATATAAATTTGTAGGCGGATTTAAAAAGGAATCCGTGAAAAGGCATTGACAAACAAAACGACCTTATGTATAATTACTTTGCGTTGTGGAGACGCGGAACTATATATTTGGTAGAGGAATAGTTCAGACTGTGGAGAAATACTCAAGAGGCTGAAGAGGCGCCCCTGCTAAGGGTGTAGGTCGCTTACGCGGCGCGAGGGTTCAAATCCCTCTTTCTCCGTTTAAAAAGAATCTTAAGAGATTGAGATTTCTTTTTTTTCCCGATTTTTTAAATTTACAGAAGAGAAAAAAGTTTTGTAAAATTAAAAAAAGGGGTTGACGACGCGAAACGTTTGTGTTAGTATAAGTCTGTTGCGTCGGTAACGTACTGGCACAGCATGGAAGAATGCGAAGCATTCTTCAGGAGTTAATTCCGAAGGAATTTACTCTGGTGTA
>CAJURQ010000014.1 GCA_910588955.1 uncultured Lachnospiraceae bacterium | reverse complement strand
AGGAAAAAGAAATTTTTTGTTAATTTAGGCTTGACTTTTCATAGCTGGTCTCCTCTGCTGCGAGTGATTTAGAAATTCTTTTCACTCTATTACATCCGCCATATCGTATAATCCTGCCGGTTTCCCCGCGAGGAATTTTGCCGCCTGAATGGCGCCCTTGCCGAAGACTGCCTTCGAGTATGCCCTGTGGGAAAAGGTGACGACCTCGTCCGCCCCCGCAAAGATCACGTCATGGTCGCCCACAATCGTGCCGCCTCTGACCGCACTGATGCCGATCTCCTTCGCGTCTCTCTTCTGTCTGACCTGACTCCTGTCATAGACATAGTCGAAGCTGTTCCCCATCTCCTCATTGATGGAATCCGCCAGCGCAAGCGCCGTGCCGCTGGGCGCGTCCAGCTTCTGATTGTGATGCTTCTCCACAATCTCGATATCGAAACCGGCGGGGGAAAGCGTCTTTGCCGCCTCCTTTAACAGTTTTAACAACATATTGATGCCGAGGGACATATTCGCGGATTTTAAAACCGCCACCTGCTTCGACGCCTCCTGCACCTTTGCAAGCTGCGCTTCGGAAAGCCCGGTAGTGCACAGCACGCAGGGCACCTTCTTCTCCGCGCAGTAGTCTAACAGATCGTCCACCGCAGCCGCCACGGAAAAGTCAATCACCGCGTCCGCCTCCACCGTGCACTCCCCGATTTTTGAAAATACCGGGTACGAATTTTTTCCCTCATCCCTTGCGTCCACACCCGCCACAATCTCTATCTCATTGTCCGCAGCAATCAGGGACGAGATCGTCTGTCCCATCTTCCCGTTGCAGCCGTGCATAATTACATTTACCATATCTGTCTCCTTTCCTATCTATAAATAATTGCGAAACGCGATATTGTTGTCACTGTGCATGTTGTATATTCCAACGCAGACGCGCTTGCGCTCCGTTCCAAGCGTAACAGTGCTAAATTCGTAAAAAACCTCATTAAGCACTGACGCTTTCCAAGGGTCTGCTTATGGATTATACAACACGCACAATTTAAATTTACTGACTATTCGTTTCGCAATTATTTATTATTCGAAAACGTCTGCCGAGTTCTCCCGACAGACGTTCCTTCCATTTACATCCATACCTACAGTATCCCGTAATCCTGCATTGCCTTTTTCAGCCGCTCCACATTCTGGGGCTCCATGTCGGAGAGGGGCATATGTAAACCGCCTACTTCCTTGCCCATCAGGTTAAGCGCCGCCTTCACGGGAATCGGATTCACCTCGCAGAAAAGCGCGTCACAGAGGTCGATTGCGCGAAGCTGCTCCCGCCTGCTGCCTTCTACATCCCCGTCGAGGAACTTCTGGCAGATATCATGAGTCTGCTTCGGCGCCACGTTGGACAGCACAGAGATCACGCCGATACCGCCGAGGGACATGATCGGCACGATCTGGTCGTCGTTGCCGGAATACAGATCCACTTTATCCCCAGCCAGAGACATCAGCTTGGCGATCTGTCCGATATTGCCGCTCGCCTCCTTGATGCCCACGATATTCTCCACTTCCGTGCAGAGTCTCGCCGCCGTCTGCGGCTGGATGTTACAGCCTGTGCGGCTGGGCACGTTGTAAAGGATGATGGGCAGCTTCACGGAATCCGCCACCTTTTTATAGTGAGCATACAGACCGTTCTGGGTCGCTTTGTTGTAGTAGGGCGTCACCAAAAGCAGCCCGTCCGCGCCGTACTTCTCCGCCTCCGTGGAGAGATAAACCGCCGTCTCCGTGCAGTTCGAGCCGGTTCCTGCCACCACGGGAACCCTGCCCTTCACCGTCTCAATACAGAAACGGATCAGATCCAGATGCTCCTCGTGCGTCAGCGTGGCGGACTCTCCCGTCGTGCCGCAGACGATGATTGCATCCGTACCTCCCGCGATTTGAAAGTCTACAAGCTCCGCAAATTTTTCGTAATTGATGCTGCCGTCCTCATGAAATGGTGTGACGATCGCCACGCCTGCTCCCTTAAAAATTGCCATATTTATCTCCTCTCTGAAATGATAAAGAGCTGACCGCACAGGGTCAGCTCCATAATTCTTCCGTCTCCGGTCTGGATAGCGCCCCATCGTAACGATGACAGTCATACAGCTCTTAACTGTATGCCCAAGGTAAAAACTTGCAGGTCGTCTCTCCTTTCGGCGCCCTCTCCTTTCCGGGCATTTCCCCTGTGCCTGTCACATCCATGCCCGTACTGATAGATAACGCAACCTCTATCAAACTCTATACTGTTGTTTACTATGGTTTATCATAACATCCGGATTCATCCGTGTCAATCCCATATCTTAAAATGCATGGTCTCCACCTTCGTCACCTGATCCGCCAGCGCGCAGACCCTGTCGTTTAACGTGATGCCCGTCATAATGATATCCATCTCCTCCGGCTTTCCCGCAAGAAGATTCTTCAGCTCCTCCACCGTGATAATGCCGTTGTCAATCAGCCCGAGCACCTCGTCCAGAATCAACAGGGAGCACTCCCCCGTGTTAAGAATCTTTTTCGCGAAATTCAGCCCGTTTCTGATGTTGCCGCTCTCCTCCGCCTTGCGCTCATCGGAAAGCTGCGAAAAATCTTCCTCGGACTTCTCAAAGCGGAAGATCTTGATCTCCGGCTCGAGACGCTTCACGAACTCCGACTCCGTCAGCCCCCGCCCTTTCAGAAACTGTATGATGACGACATATTCTCCCTCGCACGCCGTCTGAATCGCACGCCCCAGCGCCGCCGGGGACTTCCCGTGCCCTTCCCCGCTGTATATCTGAATCCTGCCTTTTTCCATAAACAGCACCCCGTATTTTCATATTTCACTATATAAAGTCAGAATAGCACAATCCTCACGGGTATGCAAGTCGTAGCAAATCTCATTCATCTTCCACAAGTTCCAGCTTGCTGACGGAGACCTCGTAGGCAATGCGCCTCTCCAACTGCTCCTCCGACAATTTTTTCATATATTCACGGCTCTGAATCCTGCCCCAGATGGCGCAGCGGCTTCCCACCTCGAAGTTGCTGGCAAATCTGGCGTTGCGCCCCCAGCAGATGCATGGTATGTAATCCGATTTCCCGTAAGGTCTGTTCACTGCCAGCAGCAGATCTGCAATCTCCCTGCCAAGCGGCGTCTTGCGGTAAACCGGTGCCTTACAGATATAGCCGTCCAAAAAAATCTGGTTTGTCTTTGCCCCTTCCCCGATATCGTCCACGAACTCGATCTCTCGCGCAAACACCGACAAAACCAGCCTGTTCTTTCTCTCCTCATGTCTGTTATAGGATCGGAACTGCCCCGTGATGCATATCTTCAAGCCCCTGTAGTCCTCATTCACGTCAATAAGCCTCTCGGACACCATCACCGGTATAATATCAGTTGACTCACTGAGTCGATCTACGCTGATATCTACCATATAAAAGCCCTCTCCGAAAATCTCGTGGCTGAAGGAAAAATCGCTCACAATCTCCCCCATAACCGCCACCTGGTTGTTTTCAATTACCTTATCCGTCATGTTTTCCTCCATTCTGCTCAAGTATTTCAACGTCACGCAAAAACTGACCCTGAACTGTTATTGTATTATCAATATATAAGATATGGAGAGAAAATAGAACTGTAAGGGGTCGCGTGACTTGCCAGAATGCCGGACAAGTGCTATAATCGTCGGTGGCTCAAAAGTCTATTTATTGTGAAAGGTAGTAAATTATGTTACAGACAAGAGAAGATGTAAGAAATATAGCGATTATCGCCCATGTTGACCACGGCAAGACAACGCTGGTGGACGAGCTGTTAAAGCAGAGCGGCGTATTTCGGGAAAATCAGGAAGTGGCGGAGCGCGTCATGGACTCCAATGACATTGAGAAGGAGCGCGGCATCACGATCCTCTCCAAGAACACCGCCGTCACTTACAAAGGAACCAAGATCAACATCATCGACACCCCCGGTCACGCGGATTTCGGCGGCGAGGTAGAACGCGTGCTCAAAATGGTGGACGGCGTGATCCTTGTGGTGGACGCCTTCGAGGGACCCATGCCCCAGACAAAATTCGTGCTGAAAAAGGCGCTGGAGCTGGACCTTGCCGTGATCGTCTGCATCAATAAGTGCGACCGCCCCGAGGCGAGACCGATTCAGGTCGTGGATGAAGTGCTGGAACTTTTCATGGATCTGGACGCCAACGACGAGCAGCTCGACTGCCCCTTCGTCTACGCCTCCGCAAAGACCGGCACCGCCACCACGCAGCTCACGGTGAAGGGAGGGAACATGACCCCGCTCTTTGACACGATCATCGAGCACATTCCCGCGCCTCAGGGCGATCCCGACGCGGGCACCCAGCTTCTGGTGAGCACCATCGACTACAACGAGTACGTGGGGCGGATCGGCGTCGGCAAGGTGGACAATGGCTCCGTGAAAGTCAATCAGGAAGTGGTCATTGTGAACCACCACGACCCCGACAAAATGAAGAAAGTAAAGATCAGCAAGCTCTACGAGTACGACGGTCTGGACAAAGCGGAAGTGAAGGAGGCGAATATCGGCTCCATCGTGGCGATCTCCGGCATTGCGGATATCCATATCGGCGACACCCTCTGCTCTCCCGATGAGCCCAAACCGATTCCCTTCCAGAAGATTTCGGAGCCGACGATTGCCATGCATTTTTGCGTCAACGACTCCCCCCTTGCGGGTAAGGAGGGCAAATATGTGACCAGCCGCCATCTGCGCGACCGGCTTTTCAGAGAGCTTAACACGGACGTGTCCCTGCGGGTGGAGGAGACCGACACCACGGAGGCGTTCAAGGTTTCCGGGCGCGGCGAGCTGCACCTCTCCGTGCTGATCGAGAATATGCGCAGGGAAGGCTACGAGTTTGCCGTCAGCAAGGCGGAAGTGCTCTACAAGACCGATGAGAACGGCAAAAAGACAGAGCCTATGGAGTTGTGCTACGTGGATGTGCCGGAAGAGTTTTCCGGGACTGTCATTGAAAAGCTGAGCCAGAGAAAAGGCGAACTGAAAAATATGGGCATGGCGTCCGGCGGCTACACCCGCCTCGAGTTTTCCATTCCCTCAAGAGGGCTGATCGGCTACCGCGGCGAATTTATGACCGACACCAAAGGCAACGGCATTATGAACACTATTTTCGACGGCTACGGTCCCTACAAGGGAGATATCCAGTACCGCAAGCAGGGTTCCCTCATCGCCTTTGAGGCGGGCGAGGCAATCACTTATGGGCTCTATAACGCGCAGGAGCGCGGCACCCTGTTCATCGGTCCCGGCGAGAAGGTTTATTCCGGCATGGTAGTCGGGCAGAACGGACGCGGCGAGGATATCGAGTTGAACGTCTGCAAGAAAAAGCAGCTCACCAATACCCGCTCCTCCTCCGCAGACGAGGCGCTGCGCCTCACACCGCCCAAGGTTTTAAGCTTGGAGCAGGCGCTTGAATTTATCGACACCGACGAGCTTCTGGAAGTGACGCCGGAAAGCCTCAGAATCCGGAAGAAGATTCTGGACCCGACGCTCAGGAAGCGGGCAGCGATTTCGGCGGCGGCGAAGAAATAACTAAATCCCCAACACCACCTCCGCCACGCGGAAATAAATCAGCAAGGAAATCGCGTCCACGATCGTCGTGATAAACGGGCTTGCCATCACTGCCGGGTCAAGCCCGATTTTCTTTGCCAGCATGGGCAGCGTGGATCCGACCATCTTCGCCACGATCACCGCCATCAGCAGAGTAAGGCACACCACGAACGCCACATACACGCTCACCTGATCAAAGATCATGAGCCTTGCAAAGTTACAGACCGACAGCGTCAGACCGCACAGCACCGCCGTGCGGATCTCCTTCCAGATCACCTTAAGCCAATCGCTAAACTCAATCTCCTCCAATGAAATACCGCGAATGATGATGGCGGAAGCCTGTCCGCCCGCGTTTCCGCCGGTATCCATCAGCATAGGAATAAAAGCCGTCAGCACCACATAGCGTTTCAGTTCGTTCTCAAAAGCGGTGATAATCTTCCCCGTAAAGGTGGCAGAAATCATCAACAGAAGCAGCCAAGGAATCCTTTTTTTGTAGGCGTCAAACACAGTCATCCGCAGATATGGCTTGTCGGAAGGCATCACAGCCGCCATCTTCTCGATATCTTCCGTGGTCTCCTCCTCCAGAATATCCACCACGTCGTCCATGGTGATAATGCCGACCAGCCTGTCCTCATTATCCACCACAGGCATAGCGGTAAACTCATACTTTTTAAATTGTCTCGCCACTTCCTCCTGATCCATCAGGGTGTGGAGAGACACCACGTTTCTGTGCATCATTTCCCCGATCACGGCATCCGGGTCGCTTAAGAGCAGATAGCGCAGGGCAACCGTCCCCACGAGCGTCCGCTTATAATCGAGCACATAGCAGATGTTGATGGTCTCGCTGTCCACGCCCACCTTCCGTATGCGCTCGATCGCCTGTGCCACCGTGTAGTGTTCCTTCAGGTCCACATACTCCACCGTCATAATGCTGCCGGCGGAGTCCTCCGGGTAACGCATCAGATGGTTGATTGCCTTTCGCGTATCCGCACTTGTGTTGGCAATCAGCCGTTTCACCACATTTGCCGGCATCTCCTCCATCAGTTCCTTCGCGTCGTCGGACATCATGTTGTCGATGATGCGCGCCGCATCCTTATCCGAGAGGGATGTGATAATGGACTGCTGCCTGTCAATTTCCATATAGGAAAAAACATCCGCCGCCGTATCTTTGGGCAGAAAGCGGAAGATTTTAATGACCTCTTCCTCCTCCATCTCCTCCATGTAGTCTGCGATATCCGCGTCGTTCAACTCCTCGATAATCTTTCGGAGGCTGGTGTACTGCCCCTTCCTGAGAAGCTCCCTGATCTCCTCCACACCAAAATCGGCATAATCGTTGTAAACTCTTGTCTCCAGCTCTCCCGCTTTTCTTTCCGCCTCTCTGTTCTCGCCCATAGCCTGCCGCCTTTCCGCCCGAACCCACATCCCGGCGGCAGCTCTGGCTTTGGCTAAGCCGAACCGCTCCCGGAAGTGCCTTCCGCGCTTTTATAGAAAAAAGGATCCGAGACATGCACCCGCGCCGCGCCGGCGGTTGCCTCCGTCAACTCCTTCATCAGTTTATCTTTCTCCTCATACGGTACATGAAACGTGAGGGAAACCTGCTCCGTATAGACGGATTCCTCTATGGGAATCCCCCGCTGTCCTAAAAGGTACTGTATCTTGCCAATCCCGTTGTAATCCGTCTCCACCGTGAGGGCGTGCCCGTACCGCATCACAGCCACACGGCTTTCCGCAAGCCCTGCCTGCGCTGCCTGCGTGTAGGCGCGCACAAGTCCGCCGGTGCCAAGAAGCGTGCCGCCGAAATACCTTGTCACCACCAGCGTCAGATTGCGGATACCCGAACCCGTGAGCACTTCCAGAATGGGTCTGCCCGCCGTGCCGGAAGGTTCCCCGTCGTCCGAATATCGCACAGTCTCCCCCTGCTCGCCCAAAATATAGGCATAGCAGTGGTGTCTGGCGTCCCAGTAGCGCTTCTTCTCCGACTCGATAAAGGAAACCGCCTCCTCCTCGGTGCGGGTCGCCTGCACATGGGCGATAAAGCGGGATTTCTTTTCCACGATCTCCCCCTCGCCCCCATATTCAATTATTTTATACGGCGCATACTTATCCATGTATAATATCGTTGCACATTTCTCACCTCTGTGCAAGTATAAATGTGCACAGAATCGTAAACAATTCTTAAGAAAGCATAAAAACCTTTATTTACCATTGGAATTTTGCTATAATCGTCACAGATTATACCCTTTTTTAAAGATTGACTATCTTGGCATTTGAGACTATGATAGAGAGTCGAGGAGGCAGTATTCTATGAATTACGGCAAAAAAGGCGTCCGCAAGAAGCAGCAGGCGCTTCACTCTACAGGTAAAAAATGGAGCAGGAAGGTAGCGTTTACCTTTGTGCAGGTATTTCTGATCGGCATGATCGGCGCGGCTATCGTCGGCGCAAGCGCCGGAATAGGCGCTTTTAAGGGGATTCTGGCGACAGCGCCGGATATCAGCAACATTGATGTGACGCCCTCCGGATTTTCCACGTTCGTATATAATATAGAGGGAACGCAGATAAAGAAACTCGTATCCACCGACGCCAACCGAATCCCGGTTTCTATTGACATGGTTCCGCAGGATTTGAAGGATGCCTTTGTCGCCATCGAGGACGCCCGTTTTTATGACCATAACGGTATCGACATCAAGGGCATCATCCGCGCCGGCATGGTGGGCATCCAAAACCGGCATTTCTCCGAGGGCGCCAGCACCATCACCCAGCAGCTCCTCAAAAACAATGTCTTTACTGATTGGACGAGCGAGGATTCATGGGCGGACAAATTCAAGAGAAAGTTTCAGGAGCAGTATCTGGCTCTGGAGCTGGAAAAAGTCATGGATAAGGAATCTATCCTGATCAACTACATGAACTCCATCAACCTTGGATCCAACACGCTCGGCGTAGAAGCCGCGTCCAGACGGTACTTCGACAAGCATGTCAACGAGCTTACCCTGTCCGAGTGCGCGGTAATCGCGGGCATCACGCAGAATCCGTCCCGCTTTAACCCCATCACTCACCCGGAAAAAAACGCGGAGCGCCGGGAAAAGGTTCTGAAAGACATGATTGACCAGGGCTATATCACGGAAGAAGAGCGTGCGGAGGCACTTGCCGACGACGTGTACTCACGTATTCAGGTAGCAGACGCCAAAAACGAGGATAACGATGTCAGTACATATTTTGTGGATGCGCTGACGGACGACGTCATGGAAGATCTGATCGCTGCCGGTTACAACGAAACACAGGCGTACACTTTGCTCTACAGCGGCGGTCTGAAAATATATTCCACGCAGGATCCTAAAATACAGGCGATCTGTGACAACGCCTTTGCGGACGAGAGCAACTTCCCCGCAAACACCAAGTGGTATCTGAACTATGAGCTGACCATCGAGCGCGCAGACGGCGACCGGGAAAATGTCAGCACAGAAATGTTCCGCAGTTACTGGAAAGAAAACCGCTCCTCCAGCTACAATCTGATTTACACCTCGCAGGAGGAGGCATATCAGGATATCGAGGCATACAAAGCCGACGTGATGCGCTCCGGCGATGAAGTATTCGCCGAAAATATCAATCTGACCCCGCAGCCGCAGGTATCTCTTGTGGTGGAGGACCAGAGCACCGGCTGCGTCGTGGCAATGGTGGGCGGCAGGGGCGCCAAGACCGCCAGCCGTACCTTGAACCGCGCCACCGACACAGTCAGACAGCCCGGTTCCACCTTCAAGGTAGTGTCCACCTATGCACCCGCCTTAGACAGCGCGGGACTGACCCTCGCCACGGTTATGAACGACGCGCCCTTCAACTACGCCAACGGACGCCCGGTCGCGAACTGGTACGGCGAGACATACCGCGGGCTTTCCTCCCTTCGGGACGGCATCCGCGACTCCATGAATATCGTGGCTGTAAAGACGCTGACACAGATTACGCCGCAGCTCGGTTTCGATTATCTGAGAAATTTCGGCTTCACCACCGTTGTTGAGCGCGAAGAAATAAACGGTGAAATTTTTTCGGACATTCAGCAGACTACCGCCCTTGGCGGTCTTACCCACGGCGTCACCAACGAAGAGCTTAACGCTGCCTACGCATGCATCGCAAACGGCGGCACCTACATCAAGCCCAAGCTTTACACGAAGGTTTTAGATCACGACGGAAATATTATACTGGACAACACCCTGCCCAACTCCAAGCAGGTCATCAAGGAGACGACCGCCTTCCTGCTGACGGACGCCATGGTTGACGTGGTCACAAGCGGTACCGGCGGTTCGGTCAACTTCGGCAATATGGCAATCGCCGGAAAGACGGGCACCACCTCCGATTACAACGACGTGTGGTTTTCAGGGTACACCCCTTACTACACCGCTACCACATGGGCGGGGTTTGACAACAACGTGAAGCTGTCCGGCGACGAGAAGAATCTGGCGAAAAAGCTGTGGCGCGCCGTCATGTCGGAAATTCACAAAGATCTGCCGAGCGAATCTTTCAGCGTTCCCTCCGGCATCGTGACCGCCACGGTCTGCTCACGCTCCGGGAAACTGCCCATTGCGGGTCTTTGCGACGGGACGCTGCGCACCGAGTATTTTGCGGAGAATACCATTCCGACCGACACCTGCGACGTGCACTACGCGGGGCAGGTCTGCCAGTACAGCATGCTGCCGGCGCGCGAGTTCTGCCCCTTCAAGGTGGAGGGTGTAGTCGAACTGACGCCCGTGGAAGACGTCTCCCTGCAGAGCGGTTCCTCCACCGGCACCACCGAAGTAGTAAACGAGGACGGTTCCGTCAGCGAGGTACCCATACCCGCACCGACAAGCAATATGTGCCCTCACGACGAGGTATTTTTCGCAACGCCCGGCTATGAAGCAACGATTGAGGCACAGCGCGCCGAGATCAACCAGAGAAACGCCGAGGCAGCCGCAGCGGCGGCGGAAGCTGCAGCCGCGGCACAGCAGCAACAGGCGCCGCCCCAGCCGGAACAGCCACCCGCACAATAAAAACGATACCAAAAACCTGATAACCACGAAGATAGTGATTATCAAAAGCTAAGGTGTCTGCAAGACGGACACAGAAGGGAGAGTTAAATGGATTTTTTTGAAAAAATTGGAGATACCATTACTTCAAAAGGAAAAGAAGTTTCGGGAAAGGCAAAAGATCTGGCTGAGATTGCGAATCTGAAAAGCCAGATCAGCACCTGCGAAGATGTGATCAGAAAGAACTACATTGAAATCGGCAGAATGTATTACGAAAAGGAAGGATTGGAGCCCGATGCGGAATACGAAGCGTTCTGTCGTGCGATCAGCAATGCCAAGACAGGCATTGAAGATTTAGAAGAAAAGATTCGGAGAGTAAAAGGGATTTAAAAGGCATCGTCACTCATTCCCCTCATAATACCGTACCAGCTCCGCAGCGATATGTTCTGCCAGAATCCGGTAGCCCGCCTTGTTCGCGTGCACGCCGTCCGGCATGTAGTCTGCCACAATATCCGCATCGTGGGAATCCAGTATATTCGAGTTGTATAAGTCAATCACCGGATAATCATAGGATGCGGATAAGGTCAGAATCATATCCGACAAATTCTTCTGTGGCAGCAGATAGGTCCGCTCCCTCATAAGGTAATCCTGCAAAATATTCGGCAGCGGGGTGACAAAGAAGATATCCGCGTCGGGATATTTCTCCTTAAGACCCCGCATCAGTTCGTCCAAATCCCCGCAGAAAGTCCACGGTTTCCGCTCCGTAAGGCTGCCAAATTCTTTTTCTGACAGACAGAACCCGTCGTTGGTTCCTCCCATCACAAGAATAATATCCGTGTCCTCCGGAATCTGCGTGTAACGCTCCACAAAGGCATCTGTCCAGTACCGTCCGATGGACGAACCGCCAATGCCCAGATTGTACACTTCCTCCGCCCCCAGCAATTCTTTCAGCACAGCGGGATAGGCGTAAGAGAGATACCCTTCCTCCCCTTCCAGATTAGCCGCCGCCGTGATGCTGTCCCCCAGACAGGCAATTTTCTTCCCGGAGAAATCCACACCCTGCTCTTCCAGACACGCCTGATCCTCCCGGTTGACCAGAAGAGTCTCCTCGAGAGAACTCCTCATCTGCCTGCGCTCTGCAAGCGTGATTTCAGGATACACCATCTCTATCTTTGGAAGGCAATCAAGCATGCTGCCGGACACGCTTAACGTATTGTCTGATACGGTATTATTTCCCGACACGCTGATCCCGTTGACTGATATAGTCGTATTATCTGACACACTGAACGCATTGCCTGATATGGTATTGTTTCCCGACACACTAAACGTATTGCCTGATACGGTATCGTTACCCGAAACGCTGAACATATTGCCAGATACCGTACTGTTACCCGAAATGCTGTATGTATTGCCGGATACCGTGTCGTTGCCAGACATGTTGAACGTGTTCCCCGATATCGTATCATTTTCCGACACACTAGTCATATTATCTGACAAGCTAATCATATTGTCCGACACACTAGTCGTATTGTCTGACACGCAAGTCGTATTGGCAGAAACAAGATCGTTTTCTGATACACTTGTCCCATCCGCTAAGACGCCGCCGTCTTCCAAAACATCCGTCCCGTTCTCCGATACACCCTGCCATTCCTCCGGCAGTTCCCGATCCCCGGACATACCGCTTGTGTCAATTCCCATCATCACAGTAACGGGAACCGCCTCCGCATCATCCATCCGAATCTCTTCCAGAAACTGCCCCAGCTTTTCCCTATCCCCGGCTAGCGCCTCGATCTCCTGCCGCATCTCCTGCACCCGGTCATGCACCTCCCGGTTTCTCGAGAGCACCTCCTCCTGCTGCCTTATCTCCGACTCCATCTGTTTATTTGTCACATAGGTATCATACAGCCGCATTCCCACCGCCGCCAAAAGCACCGCCAAAAGCGACAGAATCACGACCGCAAGTATCTCATTTATCTTTCTCATTGCAATCTCTGCCTGACAATCTCATAAGCCAGAATCCCCGCCGCCACAGAGGCGTTCAGGGAATCAATATCTCCCCTCATGGGAATCTGCGCGATCATATCACATTTTTCTCTGACAAGGCGGCTCACGCCGTCTCCCTCCGCGCCGATCACCAGCCCGATCGGTCCCTTCAAATTTAATTCATACATGGATGTGCCGCCCATATCCGCGCAGACAAACCAGAGCCCGTCCTTTTTCAGCTCCTCGATGGTCTGCCCCAGATTGGTCACCTTCGCCACCGGCGTATAGTTCAGCGCGCCCGCGGATGCCTTCGCCACTGTTGCCGTCAGCCCCACGGCACGATTTTTCGGAATAATGACGCCGTGCGCGCCCGCCTGATTCGCCGTGCGGATGATCGCCCCCAGATTGTGCGGATCCTCGATTCCGTCCAAAAGCAAAACAAAGGGCGCCTCCCCCTTGTCCTTCGCCTTCTGCAATATATCGGAAACTTCCGCGTATCCGTAAGCCGCCGCTGCCGCGATCACGCCCTGATGCCTGCCGGTCTCGGACATCTGGTCAAGCCGCTCCTTCGTCACATATTTGATTGGCGTACCCTGCTTGGACGCCTCCCGTTTGATAGTCATGACCGGTCCGTCCTTGCAGCCGTCCAGCACATAGAGCCTGTCTATGGTACGCCCCGCCCGGAATGCTTCGATCACGGCGTTTCTGCCCTCTATGATTCCTGTATTTTCTTCCAAAGTTATGCAAACCTCTCTTCCTATATTTGCAGCCGATTTTTTTCTTTCGTGTTCTATACAGAAACGCACCCTCGCACTCCGCGCGGCTGTTCAGACTCACAAACCCGCGCTTCGCATAGCGCCTAGAGTTCCATCCCGACCAGCTCCACTGCCCTTTTCACAAGCGCAAGCATCCGCTCCTGCTTTCCGGTCAGATACAGATACCCGCACAGCGCCTCAAACCCCGTCGCCTTGCGGTACTCGATGACCGTGGCGTTTTTCGCGGTGGTGTAGGATTTGGCGTTCCGCCCGCGCTTATAGACCATCTGCTCTTCCTCGGTCAGTTCCTCCATCAGCGCCTCGATCATCCGTGCCTGCACCCGCGCGTTCACATAGGCGACTGTCTTATGATGCAGTTTGTTGGCAGAGGTATTGCCCCGCTCCACCACCACGGTGCGGATCACCAGATCGTAGACCGCATCCCCGATATAGGCGAGCGTCAGCGGCGAGTAGGTGCGTATGTCAATCTCCCCGCAGGCAAAATCCCGCTTGATCGCCTCGAGTATCGTTATGCTCTCTTCCATTTGACTCCCTCGCGCGTATCTTCCAGTACAATGCCTTTTTCCGCAAGGAGATCCCGGATCTCGTCCGCCCTTGCAAAGTTCTTCGCCTTTCTGGCGTCCTGTCTCTCCTGAATCAGCGACTCGATCTCCGAGTCTAATATCTCCTGCCGACGCTCTGCCGTAAGCCCGCAGATATCCATAAGATCCACGATCTCGTCTTTCAGCGCGCGGATAAACGCCGCACTTGCGCCCTCTCCCACGGACGTGTTGGCGAATTTCACCAGCTCAAAAATCGCGGAGATAGCGTCCGCCGTATTGAAATCGTCGTCCATCGCCTCGTCAAACTTTGTCACATACTCCTTTGCCTGCACAAGCGCTTTCTCCTCGTCTGCGCCCAGCTCCTGCGTCTGCGCCTTTTCCAGAAGGAAGTTTAAGTTCGACACGCAGGTCACAATCCGCTCCAGACCGTTCTTCGCTGCCTCCATCAGCTCCGCGCTGAAATTTAAGGGGCTTCTGTAATGGGCGGAGAGCATGAAGAACCGCAGCACCTGCAGGTCATACTTCTCGCTGATGTCCCGCACCGTAAAGAAATTGCCGAGGGACTTGGACATTTTTTTATTGTCAATATTTAAGAACCCGTTGTGCATCCAGTATTTGGCAAAGGGTTTGCCATTCGCCGCCTCCGACTGGGCGATCTCATTCTCGTGGTGGGGGAAAATCAGATCCTCGCCGCCCGCGTGAATGTCTATCTCCTCACCCAGATACTTCTTGCTCATCACAGAGCACTCGATATGCCAGCCCGGTCTTCCCTCACACCACGGCGACTCCCAGAAAGGCTCTCCCTCCTTCTTCGGTTTCCAGAGCACAAAGTCCAGCGGATCCTGTTTCTGCTCCTCCCCGGACACCAGAAGGGAACGCCCGCCGCTGCGCAGATCGTCCAGATTCTTGTGGGAAAGCTTGCCGTAGCCCGGGAAACTTCTCGTCTTGAAATAGACGGTGCCGTCCTCCGCCACATAGGCGTGTCCCTTGTCGATCAGCGTCTGGATCATCTCGATCATGCCGTCGATCTCGCAGGTCGCCTTGGGGTGCGTGGTGGCGGGCTTCACATGCAGCGCCTCCATATCCTTCTTGCACTCCGCGATATATCGCTCCGAAATCACGGAAGGGTCTGTGCCCTCCTCATTCGCCTTCTTGATGATCTTGTCGTCCACATCCGTGAAGTTTGACACGTAATTGACGTCATAGCCCCTGTGCTCCATATAGCGGCGTACCGTGTCAAACACGATCATCGGTCTCGCATTGCCAATATGAATCAGGTTGTAGACCGTAGGTCCGCACACATACATGCTGACCTTCCCCTCCTCCAAGGGCACAAACTCCTCTTTCTTTCCCGATAATGTATTATATACTTTCATTTTTTCTCCTTCCGAACTAGAATTACGAAACGCCTCTTTGTCATTGATACATTGTGTATGTTGTATAATCCATAAGCAGACCCTTGGCTCAATTATTTTTCCCGCCTCATATTCTTCATCTCCTGCTCCAGATCAAGCAGCCGGTTCGTCAGCTCCGCATTCGCCCGCTGTAAGCCCATGATATCCTCCCGCACCGGGTCTGGCAGATGGGTCTGGTCCAATTCCTCCTGCGGCAGCGCCATGTTATCGCGCTTGACCACGCGCCCGGGCACGCCCACCACCGTAGAATTAGGCGGCACCTCGTTGAGCACCACGCTTCCTGCCCCGATTTTACTATTATCCCCGATTTTAAAGGAACCAAGCACCTTCGCGCCGGTGCTGATCATGACGTTGTTCCCGATGGTCGGGTGTCTTTTTCCCTGTTCCTTGCCCGTTCCGCCGAGGGTCACGCCCTGATAGAGCGTCACGTTGTCGCCTATCACCGTGGTTTCCCCGATAATGACGCCGTTGCCGTGGTCAATGAAAAACCCTTTGCCGATCTGTGCGCCCGGGTGAATCTCGATACCCGTCCTGCGTGCACCCTTCTGGGAAACCCACCTCGCCCAGAAATAGTGATGGCTCAGATACAGCCTGTGCGCCAGCCGGTAATAGCACATCACCTTAAAACTGGGATAGAGGAAAACTTCCATATTGGAGTGAATCGCCGGATCACGCTCGCGTATAATGCGAATCTCCTCCTTTATATTTCCGATAAAGCCCATGTAACCGCTCCTTCTATAATAAATGCCGTCCTGCAAGAAATTTCTACCATAAATAGAATATGCAACTTAGGACATTTTGTCAAGGAAACCTATACGCAGAGTGTCCCGCACCACGCAAATCCATACGCGGTGCGGGACACCCTGCCTTTATGTGTATATCCCCCTCAAGAAAATGTAACTGGCACTTCCACACATTTCTTCCCGGAAAGTGACTCCGTCCGTTTGTCAGGCTGCCCGGTGCCCACATAGAGCACATAACTGCCGCCGCCCTTGACAAAGGCGCCGTCCTCATTTACCGCAAGAAAAGCATTGCCGGAAACGGTCATATCCATCTCCGTGCTCTCTCCCGCTTTGAGAAAGACTCTCGCAAACGCGCAGAGGCTGTGATTCGGCACGGCGAAGGGTGACTTCAGGTCTTTCACGTAAATCTGAACCACATCACCCGTCGCGGCAGTTCCCGCGTTTTTCACCGTCACATGCACGGTCGTATCGCCTGTCCCCTCATCCGTCCGAACAATTTCCGCCTTTTCCACCTGCACATCGCCGTAGGTCAGCCCGTACCCAAACGGATAGAGCGCCTCCTGCTCCATATAGCGGTAGGTTCTCCCCTTCATGGTGTAATCCTCAAATGCCGGCAGCTCCTCCAACGTGCGGTAAAAGGTCACGGGCAGCTTGCCGGACGGGGAGCACTCCCCGAACAGAATGTCCGCCACCGCCTTTCCGCCCCTCGCGCCGGGATACCAGAGCTGCAGGACAGCAGCAGCCTTCTCCTGCGCTTCGGAGAGGTCGATTGCGCTTCCCGCCATCAGGCAGACAACCACGGGCTTACCTACGGCAAACACCGCCTCCATCAGCTTTCTCTGCGGCTCGGGCAGAAGCAGGTCGTTCTTATCGCCGGACGCATAGCTGTTGCCCGTATCGCCCTCTTCCCCCTCCAGCGTCTCGTTCAGTCCCACGCAGAGCACCACCACATCGCTGTGTTTCGCCACGATCACCGCCTCCGCGACGCGGTCGTTCTCCCACGCCAGATTCTCCACGCGGTCTTTAAATAGATGGGAACCTTCCGAATATAAAACTCTCCCATCGCGTCCGACTTTATCCTGTATTCCCTCTAAAACCGTAATGTATCGGGACGAAGTTCCGTGATAATTTCCGACCAGAGCCTCCCTGCTGTCGGCATTCGGTCCGATCACGCCGATGGTCTGTCCCCCCGAAGCATTGAGCGGAAGAACGCCGTCATTTTTCAGGAGCACCACCGACTCTCTGGTGAGCTGCTGCGCCACCTCCAGATGCGCCTCGCACTCCACCTTTTCATAAGGAATGTCGTCGTACTTGCTCCCGTCAAACAGCCCCAGCAGGTATCTCGTGGTGAACGCGCGCACCGCCGCCTCCGTGATCTCCTCCTCCGTCACCAGCCCCTGTTCCAAGGCTTTCAGCAGATAGAGATAAGTCACGCCGCAGTTGATGTCGCAGCCACTCTTTAATGCCAGCGCCGCCGACTCCTCCATGGTGTGCGTCACCATATGTCTCTCGTGAAAGTCCTTGATCGCCCAGCAGTCTGACACGTAATGCCCCTCAAATTTCCATTCGTCACGGAGAATATCCTGCATCAGCGTCTTGCTGCCGCAGCACGGCTCCCCGTTGGTCCGGTTGTAGGCACCCATCACAGCTTCCACCCCTGCCTCCTGCACACATGCCTTAAAGGCGGGCAGATAGGTCTCCGCCATATCCTTCTTTGTGGCGACGGCGTTGAACTCGTGACGCACCGCCTCGGGTCCCGAATGCACCGCAAAATGCTTGGCGCACGCCGCAGATTTCAACACATCCTTGTCGTCACCCTGCAGTCCCTCCACATAAGCCACGCCCAGTCTGGAAGTCAGATAAGGGTCCTCCCCGTATGTCTCCTGTCCCCTGCCCCATCTGGGATCCCTGAATATATTCACATTGGGCGACCAGAACGTCAGCCCTTTATAGATGTCTCTGTCGTTTTCCGCCGAGTACGCATTGTATTTCGCCCTGCCCTCTGTTGAAGCCACGTCCCCGGCGCTATGTATCAATTCCGTGTCAAAGGTCGCCGCCATGCCGACCGCCTGCGGAAAGCTTGTCGCCACACCCGCCCTCGCCACGCCGTGCAGCGCCTCACCCCACCAGTTATATGCCGGCACGCCGAGTCTCTCGATCGCCGGCGCGTCGTAGCGGAGCTGGGAAGCCCTCTCCTCCACAGTCATCTGCCCCACCAATTCCTCTGCCTTGCGTCTTGCCTGTTCTCTCGTCATATGCTATTTTCATCCTTTCCGCCCGGTTTTCCCGTGCTCTGGCTCCTCTGAAAGAAATCGCCCGGTTGCGACTTTTTCCCCTATGGAGTATAATAGACACAAGCCAGACGGCTTGCGCCCGGCATCGCCAAGCTTTACCGCTTGTGAGATATGACGCAATCATACCACATCAATCCTATGAATAACAGGAGTAAATCAAGTGAAATATGAAAAACTTTACCCTCCCCCCTCAATTATGAGCAGTCTGAACCAGACCTCGAAAGAAAGGTCGGTAAGCGGTTCAAGGGAGTATGTTGACTATATCGCCGAATCCCATCTGCGCATCTGGTACAATACCCAGACCGAAGGCTATGCGAACCATTACCACAATGCCATGGAGATCATTGTCTGCGCAGAAAATCAATATGTTATTACGACTAACAGCAGCACTTACACGCTGGACCCGGGGGACATTCTGATCATTCCCCCTTATATGCTGCATGAGCTCTACAGCAAGCCTTCCGGCTCGCGGTTTATCTATCTCATAGATATTGACATGCTGCGTTGCTTTCAGGATTACAAGGCGCTGAGCCCGGCTTTTATCGAGCCTTATCTGTGTACGGACACCTCGCGCCCCGAAATATACCGAAAAGTTTATGATGCGCTGATGCAGATGGCTAACCTCTATTTTTCCCACAAGATTTTCTGGGAAATATCCATCTACTCCGTGCTGTTGGAACTTTTTGCGACGATAGGTATCAACCACTATCTCCAGAACACGGATAAAAGTATCGAGGACACCGCCGACAAACAGTCGGAAAACTATATGCTGTTCTCCAACCTGCTCAATTTCATCGACACCCACTACGCGGACGATCTGACGCTGGAGCAGGCGGCGGAATATATCGGCTTTTCCAAATACCATTTTACCCGTCTGTTCAAGCAGCACACCAACACGACGTTTCACAACTATCTGTGCTACAAACGGATTCAGGCGGCGCAGTCATTACTCACCGAGGACAAGAACCGTCCCATTACGGAAATCGCTTTTAGCAGCGGCTTTAACAACCTGACTACTTTCAACCGGTGTTTCAGCAAATACACAAGCTGTTCTCCCACGGAATACCGCAACAAACTGCGCCACGAAGAAGTCTGAATCTCTGAATATACTTTATTAAACCTTTATTAACCTTTTACGCCGCCCAGCGCCACGCCGGCTATGATATACTTGGACAGAAGCAGGTATACTATGATAAGCGGCAGCACCGTCAGTGTCAGTCCCATGTAGACTGAGCCGTACTCGGTCTTATAGATATCGCCCTTCAGGAGACTCACCATGATAGGCATGGTATATTTCTTCTGGTCTGTCAGCAGTACGAGCGGTGTAAACAGGTTGTTCCAGCTCGCCACGAAACTGAAGATCGCCTGCGTCGCAATTGCCGGTTTCATAATCGGCAGCACGATCTTATTGAAGATCATGAACTCTTTCGCACCGTCAATTCTCGCCGACTGCACAATCTCCATAGAGAGCGTAGGCTGTAAATACTGTCTCATAAAGAACACCATCGTCGGCGATGCAATCGCCGGTAAAATCAGCATCGACAGCCTGTTCGTCATATGTATCTTATAAACCATCTGATAGAAACCGATCATGGTCACCTGCGCCGGAATCATCATAACGACCATGATAAAGCTGAAAAAGGCGTTTCTCAGTTTCCAGTTGTAAGCCACCTGCGCATATGCCGTCAGCGAGGAAAAGTAGATTGCCAGCGCTGTCGCTCCGATGGAAATAATCAGAGAGTTCGCAAAACCGACTGCCGGGTTAAAGCTCTTGCCGAGCAGGATCTTGACGTTGTTCATCATATAAGATGAAGGGATGAGCGAGATCGCATGCTGCTGAATCTCCGTCGTGGATCTGGTCGCGTTCACGATCATGATCCAGAAAGGCAGAACACTCAAAACTGCCAGAAAGATGCATACGACATAAATCACAATCTTCATTACACGATTTTCTTTATTCTTTAACATGATGCATTCTCCTTTCCGGCTTTCAGTTTTTTCGCGTAAGCCTTCTGCTGCTGTCTGATCTGTTTATTGAGCTGCGCCTCGTCCTTATCCCTCATAACAAAGAACATCATTGCCGCGAGAACCGCGATAATCAGGAACATAACCATGCTCGCCGCTGCCGCCCTGTTGTACATATAACTTCCGCTGAATGCCTGCTTGTAGATGAACAGGCTGGTTGTCAATGTCGCGTCGTCCGGCTTGCCGTCCTGGAACAGTCTCGGGATATCGAACATGTTCAGACCGCCGATCAGACTGGTCACAAGCGTAAACAGGAGTATCGTCTTGATGTTGGGCATTGTAATGTAGAAGAAAGTCTGCACGCGGTTCGCACCGTCCACCTCCGCCGACTCGAATATCTCCGGGCTGATTCCCAGAATGCCGGAGATCAGTGTAATCATGGTGGACCCGTACCACATCCATGTCTGGATAAAGATCACAACGCCTCTCGCCACAGTTTTACTTCTCAATAATTCGATAGGCGCATCGATGAATCCGAACCGCACAAGCAGATCGTTGATCGGCCCCATCGGATACCCGAAAAATCCGCTGAACAGGATAGCGATCGTCGCCGCCGTGATGATATTCGGCATATAGAGCAGTACCTTAAACGCACCCTGTCCCTTTACCTTACTCCTCTTATCTGTAAACCACGCCGCTAACAGAAGGGCGAGTAACATCTGCGGAATAAAATTCGCAAGCCATATGACTACCGTATTTCGGAACGCCAGCTGAAATGACGGACTCGACAATACCGTTTTAAAGTTTCTGAAAAGGTCGTCTGTCAGGAAATGAATATCCGTCTTCCCCAGACCCTTCAGATCGGTAAATCCGATCACCGCCGTATACACGGTCGGATATAACGAAAACAATAAAAATGCGATCACAAACGGAATACTGAATAGATAGCCGTATTTCGCATATCTGTCATAACCCGGTTTCTTACTTTTCATCCTTCCCCACCTTCCCGCAATCATTTTGTATTACCCTTCATTTCAACAGGGCGGACGCTAATGTGTCCGCCCTGCCATAACAGTTATTATGATTACTCTGTGTGACTGTATCTTACTCTACGATAACATCCAGATTGTCCGCTACCTGCTGCTTGAAGTCAGCGATTGCCTGCTCACGGGACTTGTTGCCTGATGTGTACTCACGAGTCTGGTCTCTCCAATACTGGTTGATGGTCTCGTCGTACTGTGTCAGGTTGGTACCCTTCGCATACTGGTTCGCAGGAACGAATGCGTCGAACATGTTCTGTCCGCCGAGGAAATCAACGGAACCGTCGGACTTACTCATAACCGTGCCGCTCGCAACCGCATCCTTCGTGCCGCCTTCGCCGTTTAAGGTGCCGTTCGCCCACTTATACTGCAGACCGTCCTCAGAGCTGTCCAGAGTGATCCACTCGATGATCTTGCCGACAGCTTCCGCTTTCTGGCTGTCCTTGTTTGCAAGAATCCATGTGCCGCCCCAGAAGAAACCGATGGGAGGCGTGCAGACTGCCCAGTCTCCGTATGTGCCTTCGCCTACAGCTTCGCCGCCGCAGTTAGGCGCCATCGTGTAGTTGATCAGCCAGGCGGGACCGAAGAAACCGAAGATACCCTTCTCACCTTCGCCCTTCATATCGGCGAACCATGCATCCTGCCAGTCCTGTGTATCATTATGGTAACCGTTGTCCTTTAACTTCTTGGAGAGGTCAAGGAACTCTTCACGCTTCGGATCGATGGTGAGCTTACCGTCAACGATCCATCCCTGATCGGAGCTGTTCTCAACTGCATGCCACATATCGCCGTCGCTGGATATAATACCGTAGCCCTTTGCCTTCAGATCTTCCGCTGCCGTAAAGAACTGATCCCAGCCGGGACCGATCTTCTTCTCGATCTCAGCCGGATCGTCCGTGCCCCATACATCCTTAGCGATGGAACGACGATAAATAAATGCGCCGCCCGTTGCCTGATAGCCGAGACCTACCAGCTGTCCGTCGGGGTTGGTTCCGATATCAACCGTGTACTGTGCGATATCCGCTTCCTTTAACTTCGCATCCACATCAATGCCCATATCAGCGTAAGGCATTGCATACTGGCTTGCATCGCCCTGCGTATACTTCAAAACGAATGCTGCCTCAGCGCAGTAGATGTCGGGAGCTTCCGCACCGCCTGCTGCCAGCGCCTGGTCGAGAGCAGGCTGGTAAGCGCCGTCTGTAGTCGCAATAATTGTGGTGTTGATCTTGTAACCAAATTCGGGATGCGCCTCGATATACTTCTCGATCATGCCGGGCACCTCATCGGTAAACGCCCAAACATTGATCGTATCGGAACCGCCGCCGGACGTACCTGCGTCCGCTGCCGGAGCCTCACTTCCGGAATCACCTGCATCCGCTGCCGGCGCATCCGCTGCCGGCGCTTCCGCTGCCGCCCCGCTGTCACCCGAATCTGCCGCCGGTGCGCTGCTGCTGTCACCGCCGCCGCAGCCTGTCAGCATAGAAGCTACCATACAGCCGCACAGCATACATGCTAAAAACTTTTTCATCTTTCATCCTCCTTTTCTTTTACACTTTTCTGTATCTGCCATCTTGTACGATTTGATAGCGTAACTTTATTTTATTCAGTTGCCTTTGTTTATTCTTTACACTTCTTGCTCTGGACATAACAATTATTGCTAAATGATTTTGAGAAACCGATAATCCATTTGTAAAAAATGACAAAAAGCACGAGAAATCACAGGCATTTTAAGTATTGACACACTCAAGTATTGACAAGAATTTTTCTTTTTGATAAACTAATACACGGTGACAAAAGGAATACCCTTTTCGTCAGGCTGCTGTGGCTCAGTCGGTAGAGCGTCGCATTGGTAGTGCGGAGGTCACGGGTCCGATTCCCGTCAGCAGCTTACAGAAACCCCGTTGATTTGCAACGGGGTTTTCTTAACTTTACAGGAAATTTGTCGGTGATCAATTTTTATAGCATTGGCGTCATATAAAGCGGCAGATAAACAATGCCCTCCTCCTTCTTCAAATCCCCCGTGTGCAGTACATAAGGAATATAGGTCTGTTCCCCATATTTGGTCATAAATTTACGCAGCGACGTAAGCGTATAGTTTTTCACATAATCAACGTTTTATACAATCCGTTTTTGCACGAAATCAAGGTTTTTCACGAGAATAATTTACACAAAATCAAGTTTTTACAGCCGTCCTTATTACACAGAATCAAAATATTTAAAAATGCTGGGATGATACGACAGGACATGCTATACTAAAAAAGGAAATGCGAACCGAAGCACAACAATGCAAAGGATATGTCTATGCGCGAAGATTACACACAGTACAGCGACGAGGAGCTTCTGATCCGCCTGCGGGACGGCGAATCGGGAATCACAGACCATATTATGAATAAATATAAGAATCTGGTGCGGAGCAAGGCGAAATCCATGTACATCCTCGGTGCGGACAGCGAGGATCTGATTCAGGAAGGCATGATCGGGCTGTTCAAGGCAATCAGGGACTACGACAGCGGCAGGGACGCAAGCTTCTTCACCTTTGCCGACCTCTGCGTTTCCCGGCAGATGTACACGGCGGTGCAGGCTTCCAGACGACAAAAGCATATCCCTTTAAACAATTATATATCTCTCTACGGAACTGCCTCGGAAAACCACGACGGCGAGGAGGAAGCGCTTGTCAACGTGCTTGCCTCCGGCTCCGGGTTAAATCCCGAGGAGCTCGTCATAGACAAGGAAAATGTGGACCGGCTGGAAATGCTGATAGAGAGGGAACTGAGCAGCTTTGAGAAGCAGGTGCTTGACCTGTATCTGACGGGCATGGGATACCAGCAGATTGCGAAGGTTCTCGGTCGGGATGACAAATCCACGGACAACGCCCTCCAGAGAATCAAGACGAAACTCCGAAGAGCCATAAAATAAAGCCGCTTTCACGCGGCTTTTATTCATGCGCCTTTATGTTGTACCCGCCACATGCGGACAGCCCCCGCACGCGCCGCAGTCCTTCGTCACGTCCTCGCTGTACAGCTCCCGCGGGCTTGTGAGCAGGCACACCGCCTGGGCGGAAATGCCCTCACCCCTCCCGGTAAAGCCGAGTCCTTCCTCGGTAGTCGCCTTCACGTTCACCTGAGACACCTCTATGCCGAGCGCTCCCGCAATAGTTTCCCGCATCTGCTCGATATGAGGACGCATCTTTGGCGCCTGCGCGATGATCGTAGCGTCGATATTCTCCACCAGAAACAGATTTTCTTCCAAAAGTTTCGACACATGCTCCAGAAGTTTTATGGAGGAGATACCCTTGTAGGCGGGATCGCTGTCCGGAAAATGCTTGCCGATATCTCCCAGCGCCGCAGCCCCTAAAAGCGCGTCCATAATGGCATGCAGCAGCACATCCGCGTCGGAATGCCCGAGAAGTCCCTTCTCATAGGGAATCTCCACCCCGCCGATGATACATTTCCGCCCCTCCGTCAGCCTGTGCACATCATATCCTGTTCCGATCCTCATAGCGCTCTCCTGTCCTTCTCGCATTGATAGCATTCCAAATTATCCGGGACTGGTAACTATTCAGCCTTTACATGTTTTCCCGGCTGTTCATTGGCACGCATCTTATGTCAACTGCTCGTGCCGCCATTTTCCTTACAGGTCTATCAGACGGTCGAGCAGCCGATCCGCCACCTCCTCCTTGGAAAGCAACGGCAGTTCCTCCGCTCCCTTCTTCGTGAGAAACGTCACCACATTGGTATCCGTGCCGAATCCCGCGCCTTCCTGCCTTAAGTTATTCGCCACGATCATATCGACCTTTTTCTTTTCAAGCTTTGCCAGAGAGTTCTCCAGCATATGCTCCGTCTCCATGGAAAAGCCACACAAAACCTGCCCTTCCCTGCGATGCGCCCCGAGCCACGCCAGAATGTCCTCCGTGCGCTCCAGTTCGAGAGACAAATCGTCGTCCTTCTTCTTTAGCTTTTCGTCCGCCGTCACACGTGGGCGGTAATCCGCCACCGCCGCCGCCTTGATGATGATATCCTGAGCCGACGCCGCTTCCTTCACAGCCGCCGCCATATCCGCCGCCGAGACGACAGGCACAACCCGCACCCCCGAGGGCGGAGTAAGCTCCACTTTCCCTGACACGAGCGTCACATCCGCGCCGCGCCGCGCAGCCGACGCCGCAACGGCATAGCCCATCTTTCCGGTGGAATGATTGCTGATATACCGCACCGGGTCAAGCTTTTCCTGCGTCGGACCCGCCGTGACCAGCACCTTTTTTCCTGCAAGATCCTTGGGTGTGAGCGCCCGCAGAACCGCCTCAAACAGAACCTCCGGCTCGGGCATCTTGCCCTCCCCGGTATCCCCGCACGCCAGATAGCCGCTCGCCGGGGTAACCACCTCCATGCCGTAACTTTTAAGCGTACTTATATTATCCTGCACAATCGGATTTTGATACATTCTCGTATTCATAGCCGGGGCGAAAATCTTCGGGCACTGACAAGCGAGAAGCGTAGTCGTCAGCATATCGTCCGCGATCCCGTGCGCCGCCTTGGCAATCACATTGGCGGAGGCAGGCGCCACTAAAAACACGTCGGTCTGCTTCGCCAGCGACACATGCTCCACCTGAAACTCAAAATTCCGGTCAAAGGTGTCCACCAGACATTTGTTTCCCGTTAAAGACTCAAAGGTGATAGGGTTGATGAAGTTTGTGGCGTTCCTCGTCATTATCACCGTCACGTCCGCCTGCTTCTTCACAAGCATACTGGCGAGTGACGCGATCTTATACGCCGCAATGCTGCCGGTCACGCCTAATATAACATGTTTGTTCTTTAATAACATATGTTATTTCCTTCCGCTGCATC
The DNA here is from genome assembly GCA_910588955.1 of uncultured Lachnospiraceae bacterium. Taxonomy (GTDB): domain Bacteria; phylum Bacillota; class Clostridia; order Lachnospirales; family Lachnospiraceae; genus UBA3282. Next base: position 49,724 of record CAJURQ010000014.1, on the reverse strand, counting down.
TCATTTCACTGGTCTATATTCCTGCGATAAATGAGCCCCAATCCTTTCAGGGTCAGCTCATTGTCGCAGACGATTTTTCTCTTACAGTGGGGCACAATGCTCCCCGCAAGCCCGCCCGTGGCAACCACCGGCGCCTCGTAGCCCAGCTCGTCGTAAATTCGCTCGATCATGCCGTCCAGACATGCCGCCTGTCCCATCACGATACCGCTCTTCATACAGTCTATGGTGTTTCTGCCGATCACCTTCTTCGGCGGCTCTAAACTGATGCGCGGCAGCTGGGAGGTGCGGTTCACAAGGGAATCCAGAGAAACTTTCACCCCCGGCAGAATCATGCCGCCGATATAGTTCTTCTTCTCATCCACCACGCTGATCGTCGTTGCCGTACCCATGTCGATCATGATGATCGGCGCGCCGTAATAGTGCAGCCCCGCAACCGCGTTGACTACCAGATCGGATCCGAGCTGCGCGGGGTTGTCCATCAGAATGTTTAAGCCCGTCTTGAGCCCCGGTCCTACAACCATGGGCGTCCGGTGAAACAGCTTCTCCAAAGCCGCCTTCACGATATTGTTGAGGGGAGGCACAACGGAAGAGATGATGCTGCCGGTAATGTCCTCCACACCGATGCGGTAGAGATCAAATAACGCCCGAAATTCTACCACATACTCCAGTTCTGTGTTCGCCTGATTGGTGGAGACGCGCTCCACGAAGCAGACCTTCTCCCCGTCCATACAACCGATGACAATGTTTGTGTTGCCGATGTCAACTGCTAAAATCATGCCGTTTCCCCTCTTTTTGTGTATTGTACTCGCAAACCCGCGCTTTCGCGCTCCTTGTCCGCCTTTGTCGGACGTTTGCTCATTATCGCCGCCGCAAAGCAAATGCCTGCTCCGCAGTCGCTTGCTTTTCTTTCGCGGCTTCTATATTGTTCTCTTATTTTTTATTTCACATGTTATTTATTTACGCAACGCTCTCTGTCCGTCTTCTTCGGACGTTTGCTCGTTATCGCCGCTGAAAAGCAAATGCCTTTATGCCTTCCTTGCTGCTAACAGGGCGGCATCCTCCGCCTCACGTCCTCTGTCCGTGGCGTACAGGGGCTTCACTCTGCTCAGCGCAAGACCTACGCCGGTCACGATAATCGCCGCCACAACAGCCTCAACCACGCCGTTAAACGCCACCACGCCCATGATGATGTCCAGTACCGCATCCCCGGCAACGCCCATCGCGTTCGCATAAGCGTCCTTATACAGAATAAAAATACCGCTCATCACAAAGAGCGTATTGGTAAACGCACCCGCAAGTCCCGCATAGGAGAGCGCAATGTTCGCGGAAGCCTTCTTGCTGTTCCCAACGGTCAGCACCGCCATCAGCGCCGCGCCCACAACCAGACCGATCACCGTGCAGACAACTGCACTCAGAGCCTCCGGGAACAGCCGTATCAGGAACGCCCTGACAGAGACAAACAATATAACAGATGCTATTAAATCCACAGCGATCTTCCCCGCCTTGTTGTCGCCCTTCACGATCTTGCGGATCAGGAGCCATACAAAGTAGGGAACCACGCCGACTAAAATGCGCGGCACAAAACAGATGTACAGGCTCCTAAAAATGCCCGACACCCCCGCAACCCGGTATGCCAGAACCGGCGAAAACACGAACGCCGATGCCGTAGCCGGATTTATTGTGTTGTTGATAAAACTGGTGAGTCCGAATGTGAATCCCAAAAATGCACCTTTCTTCGGTCCGAGAAATAGCGCTCCAAGGATTACTGGGATGTGAATGATCGTCGCATTGATGACTACAAGCGGGATATATCCCAGTGGTGTGAATGCCATAATCACAATTATGGCGGTGAACAGTGCCGTAAGCACAAGTTCGTAGGTCTTTTCATTTTTCATGGTACAATCCTCCTGTTATTATTCTCATACGAGATACAATACGGTGGTATCATACCACATTGCTGTTTTTTTGACAATAAACTTTCAAAAAACATATGTTATGTATCAAAAAAAAGACAGCCCGGCGGACTGTCTTTTCCAATATTTTAGTAGTTCTCCGGCTTCACCTGGAAGTAGGACTGGGGGTGCTTGCAGACGGGGCAGAGTTCCGGCGCCTTCTTGCCGATCACGATATGACCGCAGTTTAAGCACTGCCATACGCAGTCGCCGTCCTTGGAGAACACAACGCCTTCCTCAATGTTCTGGATCAGCTTGCGGTATCTCTCCTCGTGCTCCTTCTCGATTTTAGCCACGCCCTCAAAGAGCAGTGCCAGCTCCTCAAAGCCTTCCTCTCTCGCATCCTTGGCAAATCCCGCGTACATGTCCGTCCACTCGTAGTTCTCGCCCTCCGCCGCGTCGCGCAGGTTCTCCCTTGTCTCAGGAACCTGACCGCCGTGCAGATACTTAAACCAGATCTTGGCATGCTCTTTCTCGTTTGCCGCCGTCTCCGCGAAGATATGTGCCATCTGCACATATCCGTCCTTTTTCGCCTTGGACGCATAGTAAGTATATTTCGTGTATGCTTGGGATTCCCCCGCGAACGCCGCCAACAGGTTCTTCTCCGTCTTTGATCCTTTTAAATCCATAACAGACCCTCCTTTTTCGATAGTATCTCCATTTTACGCCAAATCTTTCTTCCTGTCACGAGAAAAATATCATTACCCCTTTTGCTTTGACAAATGTCCTGCGCCGCTTATTTTACTGTCACCTGAAAACGCGCCGCCTCTTCTTTGGAAAGGGTATTTGTCGCCGTCACCAGATAGCTGCCCGGCGTCTGGGCAGTCAGCACAGCCTCATAGGTAGACTTGCTTGCCTTGACCTTCAGACCGTTCTTCGGTGAAGCCTCATTCATAGGCGTCACCGTCCACTTCAATTTATCCGTCTCCACAGCCCGCATCAACCTGCTCACTTGTGCGTACAGGGCGCAGCTTTCCCCAGTCGTCATTTCCACCCCGGTCGTCGGCACCTCCTCCGGTTTCTTCGTGCGGTCATTTTTCATCGCCTCCATATCGGCATAACGAACTTTCATGCTTCCGTTCGTCGCAATCATATCCTTTTTGGTGGTAAAGACTTTCTTTGCGGAGGAGACAGGTTCCCCGGTATCTCCGTATTTTGCCCGCAGAACGACGGAATACTTCTTGTTCGCGGAAAGACCGTTCATTTGAAAGGTATTCAGCGCTTTTCCGTCATAGCTGTCAATGGTAATTGCACCCGGCTCTTTCCCGGAAAGTGTCCGCTGCGCCCCGTTAACCTCATCCGTAAGCAGCACCTCATACAGGATTCCCGTACTCTGCTCTCCCTCCAGTAAATGAGTAAACTGAATCTCCGCCGTGGTATCTTTCGGCACAACGCTCTTGATCACCGGCGCTGTCGGCGGTACGGATGCCCTGCTGCCCGCATCCGTCGACATGTCGTTCACGCTCATGGTATTGGCGGATACGCTGTCCGGCGTCGTGTTCTCTGACACACTCTCCTCCGTTGTGTTCCCCGAAACACTCTCCTCTGCGCTATTCTCCGAAACACTCTCCTCTTCCGTCTCCTCCGGCTCTTCCACGGTATTTTCTGAAACGCTCTCTTCGGTTGTGTTCTCTGATACCGTCTCCTCCGTGCTGTTTCCCGACACGCTCTCTTCCGGCGCACTCTGATCTTCCCCGTTCTCCGCCGGTTCTTCGTCCGCAGCCGGCATCCCGCTCTCCGCACTGTTTTCCGACACGCTGTTTTCCGATATACTGTTCTCCGACACCGTTTCCCCGGAAAGCCTCTCTTCCTGACCAGAAGTCTTCCCCTCTGTGTCCTCCGACAAAATCTCTTCCGTTTCCGGCGTCTCTGGCTCCTGTGAAGCATCTTCCGCTTCCCCGAAGCCGACTTCCTCAACCGTGTTTTCAGAAATGCTTTCCCATGCGGCAGGCTCCTCCGCCTCCGCCGGATAACAACTTTGTACAAGCAAAACTCCTGCTAACATACAGACAATCCCTTTTTTATACCGCTTCCATATCATTGCCGCCCTAGTTTTCATTTTCGTTTCCTCCTGCCTGCGTACTGCCGTTATCGTACTGATAAGGCTTCACTTCCACCGTAAAGCTGCACACCACCTTCTTCGACAATGTGGATACCGCCTGCACCCTGACCGTGCCGCATCTGCTAAGCGTCAGATTCGCCGCATAGCTGTCGGAGGACGCTTTCACCGCAGCCGCACCCTTCGGATCGGAGGTCACGCTCCACTTGATGCGATCCGCCCCCAGAACTCTGTCATAGTCTCCGATATCCGCAAACATAACATATGTTTTTCCATTCCTCAGCTCCACCACGGTATCATGTGTGATTTCCTGTCCTGCCGCATCGGCGTCCGCCCACAGCTCCTCCAAACTCACAAGAGAAATCTTCATACTATTCTCCGCCGCGAGCACCGGCTTTAAGGTCGTAAACTTCTTCTTTCCGGAATCCTTCTGCACAGGCGTTTTTGTCGAACCTGTCTGCTCTCCCTGCGCTGTCGGCAGATAATTTGCCGTCACCACAGCTTCATAACCCGTAGCAGCCGCCAGACCGTTTATCGTGCAACGATAGGCAGATAACTGTCCCTTCTTATCTAAAACCGGCTCATACACAAATGTCTGCGAAGGTCCACTGCTGCTTTCCTCCGCCAGCGCCTTGTAGGTCTTCTCCTCACCTGTACTCTGATTGGTCAGCGTCAGCGTGTAGTAATACTGCGCGCCTTCCATCTCCTGCACCACCGCGCTCGGTTTGAAAGTAATGTCCACGGAGTTGTCCAGAACCGCCACTTTACTGATTGACGGCGCAGGCATATCATTGACCTTGATAACCGCATTCTTCGTATCAAGAAGCCGCCTTCCTTCCCCGGCTTTGTCATACAGCTTCACAGATATGGTAAGGCTCGCTCCCTTCTTTCGTTCCCCGCTCATTTCGTCCACAGGATACGCAAAAGGTGTAATCAACGCCTTCTCCTTCTCTCCCGCCGGGTATACCACCGTAAAGCAGTCCCTGCCGTTCTGTTCCAATTCGTCCACCATCGCCGCGAGATCCACTTTTTCCAGCGCAAACGCATCCGCGGAGCCTTTCAAATCACAGCCGACGAGCTCCTGTACGGAAACGGACTGTCCGAGCGTCAGCTTAGTCGTCTTGTCCTTAATCGTCTGGAGCGATTTCACTACCCTGATTGTAATTCTGTTGGATTCCCTTACCGCACCGCTTGTATCCTTACCCGTCACATAAATCTCCGCTGTTCCGGCATGACCGCCAAGGCTTAGCTGCCCTTTGCCGTTGACCTTGACCACCTTCGCGTTGGTACTCTTATAGGAAGGGCTCTTAAAGATATCCTTATCGTTCTGCCACGAATCCGCAGCGGACAATTCATATCCTACGCTTGCGGGAATCCTGTCATTTGTCGGATCTGTGTAACTGTAACCGCCGTTTTCCAGATCGTTGAACGCGACCGCCGCTCCGTTCGCATCATAAGCCGTAAGCTGTATCTTCGTCAGCACCGGCATCTTCGTCGTAAGCTTACCGCTCATCCATCCCGCATAACTGACTTCTCCCGCCGCATTCTCGGTCATGTTCCGCAGATAGAATACATAGGAAGTATTCGGGCGCAGACCGCTTTCCCATACCAGCCTGCCCTCAGTTACCCGCGCACTCGCCGTCACGACTTTTCCTTCCGCACCCGGGCAGAGCGCGTCGGATAATTTGTTCTCAAGAGCCTGCTTTTGCTCGGCAGTCATATTCTCCGGCATCCCGTTATCCGGCACGGCTTCTGTCAAAGCTTTCTCCACCGCCGCTTTCCATGCCTTTGCGTTGCTGCCAAGACTGCTTGTGTAAGGCACGGCATATCCTTCCGTCCATCGACTGTTGCTGTTCTTCTTCCATGTTGCCGCCGCGCTCACATCTTTTATCTCCGTGATCTTCACCCCGGCAGGCGCAGGCACCTGCTTCACGGTAATCTTTTTGCTGGCTGAGACAACTTTACCCTTTCTGTCAAGACCCGCCGCGCGCACCGTCAAAGTCGCCTTGCCCGGTCTGAGCGCCTTCACTTCACCCGTCACACGGTTCACGCTGAGTATATTGCTGTCGTCCGACGTAAAACTGAGCTGCACTTCATCTTTCTCATAAGCTTTCGTCACCTTTACATCCGCAATCTGGCTTTGTCCCACATAGAGCGTGGCAGGAAGCCCGTTGAAAGCGACTTTCTTCGGGGCGTCTTTACCCGATCCGTCGGTCTCCATATAGCAGTCCTGCGACGCCCGCAGGGTAATGTTCTGTGTCTGCGTATCCTTGCCTGCCCAGATGATGGTAAGGGACTTATCCTTCCCCTTCTCCATCTTACAGAAGCAATCCAGATATGTCTGATTCGCTCCCCACTTCATCACACAGCCATCAGACTGCGGACTATTACCGGAACCATCGCCGGATTCCTGCAAAAACGCCGCTGTCGTATTCCCAAGCGCCTTCGTCCCCAGCATCGCCTCGGGCGCGCTGATGCGCAGCGCCGCATAATTACCCGCCGTCTCCGCAAGACCGGTGTTCTCCTTGTTGATCGCCGATGAATAAGCCACGGCATCGTATACCGCCGTCACTTCTTTATCGCTATTTCGATAGATCATAGACGGGCTGGAAAGCTCAATTCCGGTCTCCGCCACTGCGTCAGTCCTCTCCTGCACTGTGCCGCTTGCCCGAACCGGCGCCTTGACCAGCTTCGAGAAATCCATCGTATAAGTCACTGCCTCATATCTTGATGCATTCTCATCATCCGTGTCGTAGTCGATCGCAATGGATACCCCTTCGTCGATCGGACATAGAACATCCAGATAGCCGTCCTTTAACTTGGAATTTGCTTTCGTAAAGCTTTCGCTCTCCCCTGCTCCCACAAAAAGTTTGACCGTCCCGTTCTCGTCAAGTTTCTCTTTATCAATGGTCAGCCGGAATGCCAGCATATAATTTTGTGTATCCGCATTCGCATCATAGACCGGCTTTAAGGGATGCTCCTTGTCAAAAGGCGTCGCCTGAATAACGGTGCCTTTAACCGCATAGTTTGCCTTCGTCCTGCCTGCGATACCCGTATACGCGCCCTCGGACACTGCATTGATCTCCTCATCCGTCAATGCCCTGAGCGCTGTTTTTCCAAGCGTAGAAGATGCCCCCGGTTGATAGTCTGTCACTGATATCTGATCCATATAGGCTATTTTAAAAGCTGTGGACAGATAAGGAGACTGCAACGGCGCATGTGAAAAAGTACTCGAACCTTTTAAAAAGCCTCTCCTCGGGTCTTTCACTGTACAGTCCAGATAGTAAAACTTCCCTTGAATTTTGACCAGATTATAAGCGTGGGCACCCGGATCCAGCCCAACCAAAACCTTGCTTTCCAACCCGAGCTCTGCTGCAAGCCGCTGAAAGGAAAGGGCTGAACCGCCGCAGGTCGCCTTCCCAAGACACAGGCCGCCATATGCCCAATGATACACAGGATCACTGTTGTCATAGTGCATGGATGTGGAAACAAAGTCGTAAAGTGCCTTCGCCCTGGCATACTCACTTTTGCCTTTCAGCCCCGCAAATCTGCCGTTCAGAAGCTCCGCAACCTTTGCGTCCACCGCCGCCTCCTGTTCAAGCGTAGTCACATACTGGTCTGCATTCAGCTCCAGCTTAAAATAATCCTCTCCATATATTTTAACCGGATTGTCCAAATCAGCATGTATTCCACGCTGGCCAATCGCAAAGAATGCGTAATCCCCCTCCCAGGGCGCCATACCCGGCCGTCCTTTGTTTATATCAAAAAGCTCCGCTTCCAGCCATTCCGGAATGAAACCGCCGCGGGGATCACCCGACGGATTATCTTCCTTATCCTGCGCCCGCAGTTCATTGTATGCCGCAATCGAAGGATCACAGGCTGATTTCTTAATATAAACGACCTTATGCTTGATGCGGTTCCGCACCGCATCGCGGAGAATCTGCAGACCCTTCTGCAAATCGTCCGTCACGATACCTTCCTTATCGTCATAAGACGGATAACTGACTCCCGGCTCCGCCGCTTCCACAGTAACGGGAATAGCCATCATAAATCCCGGCTGCCCTGCCACATAGAGATAAAGCTGCTGTCCTTCCGTGATTTTCAGCCCTTTCAGTCTGGTGCAGGATGTGTCATAGAGATACCCCATCGGAAATCTGGCATACTCGTAAGGCGCCGTCTCTTCACTCACATAGCTCTCCGGAACCCCGAACGGATAAGGCAGTCCTAATCCCCACTCAAAAGACACATCTCCCGAAATATCCTGCAGCGCATCCTGCCAGAGAACGGTCGTACCATCCTTCTTCTCAAGCGCGAGAAACAGTTCCTCACTGGTTTCCCCCTCGTGAAGCGTAAGCGACGATATCTTCTGTTTCTTCTTGTCCACCAGCTTTGCCCCCACATAGAGACCACCGGTATGCTTGATTAAATCGGTATTATAAATCATGCCGTCACAGGATACGATATTGCTCTCCAGCGTCTTTTCTGCGCCTTCTATCTCGTACACCGCTTCTATACGGTAGCGATACGCTGCTTTTTGGGGGATATCCTCTTTTGCTATCGAATCCGTATAAGCGGCCTTGTCTGCCGGCAAATCGTTTTCCGTTATCTTTACAAACGCTGCGTCCGGGGTATCGGCACGATAAACACGATAGCCTTTCAGATTCTCGTCCAGCCGCATATCCCAGAAAAGCGTCATCGACCATTCCCAATCATTTACCATCTTCAAAACAGGCGGCGGCGGTTCCTCCAGCCACTTCGCCGTCAGCGTCATATCCTGCTTCAGGGGCTTTTCAAAGTCAAAAGGTTCGTCCCCCGCATACCAGCCGCCGAAATATTTTCCCGCCAGCGCAGGCGCAATATCGGGCGCAGGCACAGAATCCTCGCTCATGCTCACCTCCCGCACAGCCGTCTTCCTGTCCTCACTGATTGTATAGCTCGACGAGGACGCTGCCCGCGAAAACGCGCCGTCCCCCGCATCCAGCGTAAGCGTATAGCTCGTCTTTCCATAATCCGTGCCGTCCCATTCCACAAAGGCATAGCCGTTTTCCTTGGCATAGGCTTCCGCCTTAGAGCCTTTGGGCGCGTGGATGGTCTCCAGCCAGCTATATGCAAAAACTCCCTGCACCTTACTGAAATCCAGCGATTTTCCCGCCACAAACAAATCTTCGACATGGCACGAAACAAACGCGTCCTGCCCTACCTTCGTAACTTTCGGTCCAATGTAAAGGGTGCTGATACTGGCATTGGCAAAAGCCTGCCTGCCAATTGACGTCAGATTTTTGGGCAGAATCATCGTCCCGTACTGTGAAAAGTCAATCTCCCCCTGTTTCACATCATACAGCCAGAAGCTCTCAAAGGCGCCGTCTCCGATGGTCGTAATGTCATTGTCCAAACTGACCCCGATAAAGGATTGATCTTTCCAGGGCGGATTCGCTTCATACCAAAACGAAAAATCGTTCTCCTTCTTCTCCAGATAATTGTACATCGGTCCGCTGCCGGTCAGCTTCAGCGTATCGTCCTCCCGCCCCGCTGTGGCAAGTTTTTCAATTTTCCATGTGATATTGTCTCCGCATTTTCCGGAGGTGGGCGTCTCCTCCGACGCCTTCACAGGCATGGCAATGCCTAACAGCAGACATGCCGCCGCCAAGATAAGCCGTCCACTCCTCTTTTTCCTTTTTCCTGTCATTTTTCTCCCTCACACTCTCGTTATTTCTTTATCCTAGACACAATTATAAACTATTATATCACTCGTACTCCTCCCCCGCAATTTTTTTATAAAAGCTCAGCCATGCAGAATTGATTGACCATTTTTTTATCAAATGAACCGATATTTTGTTGTCAATCCCCCCGCATTGGTTTAGTATAGTATTCAGACAAGAAATTTCCGAAGCCCTGTGCTGCGGACTTCACAAAAAGAAAGGAACGCCATGAAACCAATCAAAGAAGGAAAAGTACGCGAAATTTATGACAACGGCGACAGTCTGATTATGGTCGCCACCGACCGCATCAGCTGTTTTGACGTAATTTTAAAGAATCAGGTGACCAAAAAGGGCACGGTTCTGACCCAGATGTCCAAATTCTGGTTCGACATGACGAGTGATATCCTGCCCAACCACATGATTTCCGTGGATGTGAACGACATGCCCGAATTTTTCAGACAGGAGAAGTTCGACGGCAACAGTATGCTCTGCCGGAAACTGAACATGCTCCCCATCGAGTGCATCGTCCGTGGCTATATCACCGGCAGCGGCTGGGCTAGCTACCAGAAGGACGGCACGGTCTGCGGCATCACGCTCCCGGAGGGTCTCAAGGAATCCGACAAGCTGCCCGAGCCAATCTACACCCCCTCCACCAAGGCGGAAATCGGCGACCACGACGAAAATATCTCCTACGAGCAGAGCGTGGATTATCTGGAGAAGCGTTTCCCCGGCAAAGGGGAGGAATATGCCTCCAAACTCAGAGATTACACCATCGCCCTCTATAAAAAATGCGCCGAGTACGCGCTGACACGGGGCATCATCATTGCGGACACGAAATTTGAGTTCGGGCTGGACGAGGGCGGCAATATCGTGCTCGGCGACGAGATGCTGACTCCCGACAGTTCCCGTTTTTGGCCCGCGGAAGGCTACGAGCCGGGACACAGCCAGCCCTCCTTCGACAAGCAGTTTGCCAGAGACTGGCTGAAGGCAAACGAAGGACACGACTGGACGCTGCCCGAGGAGATCGTGCAGAAAACCATCGACAAGTATCTGCAGGGGTACGAGCTTTTGACCGGAAAGAAACTGTAACAAATCAAGTGCCGACGCACTTGATTGAGAGAATGCTTCGCATTCTGCGCAGAGCGGCAGCCGATTTCATAACGGCTGCCATTTTTTTATAATTCCCGTTGACATTTTGATATCAATTTGATATCATGCAAATATCGAAGCAACCCAATATCCAAATAACTCACGTCAACGACGAAAGAAAGAAGGTCACAATTATGGAAGAAAAAGTATTAAACAAAAGCAAAAACGGCATGGCAATGCTGCTCCTGTCACTGTTTCTCTATCTGCTGGCAATCGCGGCAATGATCGTGGGCGGCATCACGGGGCTGAGCGAAACCGGTCCTCAAAGCCCTGCGGGAATCGCCCTCTTTATAATCGGTCTGATTTATTTGCTCACCGGCTGGCTTTTATTCTGCGGTCTCACAATTCTGCGTCCGCAGGAGGCGGTAGTCCTGACTCTGTTCGGTAATTACATCGGCACCTTGAAGGAGGAAGGCTTTTACTGGGTAAACCCGTTCTGCAGCGCGTTAAATCCCGCAGCGGAGACGAAATTAAAGCAGAGCGGCGACGTGGACGGCGGCTCGTCTTCCCGCAACCTCCTCACACTGTCGACCGGCGGACAGACCATCCAGACCGGCAGCACCAGCGGCACGAAGAAGATTTCCTTAAAGATCATGACACTGAACAACAGCCGCCAGAAAATCAACGACTGTCTGGGCAACCCTATCGAGATTGGCATTGCCGTGATGTGGCGGGTGACGGACACCGCAAAGGCGGTATTTAACGTGGATAACTACAAGGAATACCTGTCTCTCCAATGCGACAGCGCACTTCGGAATATTGTGCGGATTTACCCTTATGATGTGGCGGAAAATGTGGACACCACCGGGGACGGGCAGGCGGATGAAGGGTCGCTTCGCGGTTCCAGCGAGGTAGTCGCCCAGAGAATCCGCGAGGAAATTCAGAACAAAGTGGATCAGGCAGGACTGGAAATCATCGAGGCGCGGATCACCTACCTTGCCTACGCGCCCGAAATCGCCGCGGCAATGCTGCAGAGACAGCAGGCATCCGCAGTGATCGACGCCCGCAAGATGATCGTGGACGGCGCGGTCGGTATGGTGGAGATGGCACTGAGCCGCCTTTCCGAGAAGGAAATTGTGGAACTGGATGAGGAGCGGAAAGCCGCCATGGTATCTAATCTTCTGGTGGTGCTCTGCAGCAATCGGGACGCCCAGCCCGTTGTCAACTCCGGCAGCCTCTACTAGATGGGTGACAACGGCAAGAAACAGGTGCCGCTGCGTCTGTCCGCCAAGCTCTACAACGCCATCGCTGCCTGGGCGGAAGATGACTTTCGATCAGTGAATGGACAGATAGAGTATCTGCTGACAGAGTGCGTGCGCCAGAGAAAGAAAAACGGGACGCCGGTTCCCCACGAACTTGACGTTCCGCCTGAGTTGGATATCTGAATCAACTGAACCATGAAAAGCCGGTAACTCACATCCGAGCCACCGGCTTTTCTTTTTCTTCTACTTTCTTACATTTTCCCTTACTTCTCTCTCTCCGTCTCCTCCTCTTTCCTGCGGCGCACCACCACAAGCATCACAATACCTATTACCGCTAAAGCAAGTGCCAGCCAGATAAAGTAACAAATCCCTAAGAAGGTCGGACAGATATGGCACAGCCCGCACTTTCTGTCCGCTCCCGCGCCCTCCGTCTCCTCAAAGGCGATAGCGTAACTTGAGAACATGTCCGTGCTGACCGTGATGGTATCAGGTGCCCCGTCCAGATCCCGCAGGAGTGTGTGCTCGCCCTCGTGGGCGCGGATGATGTAGAACTCCCTCCCGCTGCTCTGCAGCTTTTCGGGAATGCCGATCACCACCTCTATCGGCGCATCCGTTGTGGCGATGGCGTTCCAGTCCCCCACCCCTATCTTGATGAACATGGAGATGTCCACGTACATGCCGAGCACAAGTCCCGGCGCCTCTTCCCTGTATGCCTCCACGCCGCTCTCAATCACTTCCTTATCCTGTTCTGGCACTTTCTCGGAGATATCCGTCACGTCTACCCGTATCTCTATGGTCTCGCCGCCGTTCACCTTCGCCTGCTGTTCGGGTTTCAGAACCGCTTTCGCCACCGCTTCGGCATCCGCCACGGCAGCGGTGCATTTTTCCTCCTCATACGCCACCGTCACGATAACCTTCCCGTCTCCGAGATTTACTTCCGTTTTTTCCTCTCTGACGCCGCCCTCTGTCATTCCGGCGGCTGTGCCGTCTGTATTCTGTGTCTGCGCGTCTGTGCCCCCTGCTCCCGGCACGTCTCCTGCACTGTCCGCTTCCTGTGTTTCCGCGCCTGTCCTGTCCGTCTCATGGTCTGTTCCTTCCGGCGTCCCGGTTTCTCCCTGTCCGGGGGTGCTGCCCGGTGTGCTCCCCGGTCTGCCCTCAGGCGTCCGCCCTGCCGGGGGTGTTGTCCCGGGTACGGCATCCGCCGCCTGTGCCGGAGGTGTCTGTTTCGCGGGAGGGGTTACAGGCGGGTTGGGTGTCTGGTTCTCCGGGTTGTCCGAACCGGGTGTCTGGGTATCGGGGTCTGCCTCCGCCGGATTGGACGCCGGGTCATCCGGTTTCTGGTCACTTCCATCCCCCTTGTCTTTGTCTCCGCTTGAACCGGAAGAGGGGTTCCCGCCGGGTTTCTTTGCCACGCCCTCCACCGTCACGGTCTGGTGCGCCCTGATATCACTGATGGTATAGGTGTAAGGCTCCTCCGCCGTCAGCTCCACCGCAGCACCGTTTACTTTGACCGCGAAGCTTTCCGTCCTCTGGTATCCTTTTCCCAGCGCAAAGCGGAAGGTAAAGCTGCCGCCCTCCTTCACCGGGCTTTCGCTTCCCGTCTCCGCCGTCAGGGTATAGCCCGCGCCACCCTGCAGGGTGACGGTATAATAATACGTGTAGACCGCGTACACGGTCATGTCCGCTGTGATGTCGGTAAATACTGCGGGTGTTGTTCCCTGTCTGTCGCTGCACCATGCGCCCACGGCGTCCTCCACGGGCGGTACGGGCGGGATATCCGCCAGCGTGCCGCCGTACTGATTCCGCCGCCTTTGGAATTTACTGTTATCGTACCTTTCCTTTCGTCTGCACAGTCATACACGTTCAACGTCGCGCCGTCTGCCACCGTAATGACCCAATACTTTTCATTGGATGATCTGCGTGTCAGTGTATGATTGTTCAGGCAGAGTGTCACCGTACCGCTTGTCACTGTAATCTCATTTCGTACTTCCACATCGCCAGCCAGATAATAGTTTTCCCCCCTGTCAGCGTCGATGTGCTGCTTGTCAGCGCTATCCAGCCCGAATGATTTCCGTGGTTGCCGTCAGCCGCCGCCATTGCGGCGCGCGACATAGCACGCCTTACGATTTCCTGCACCGTCACCGTGATCTCGGGCAGACTGACGCCCTCCGCCAGCGCATACCCCTCCGGCAGAACCGCGGTAAAGGTATAAATCCCGTATTTCCGTCATATTCCGGCTCGGAACGCCATGTCACGCCATCTATCGCGATCGTTTCCTCCTGCGTCTCTGTCTCCGACTCTTGCTGTTCTCCCGCCTGCGCTTCTTCCTGTTCTTCTTTCTCTGATTCTTCCTGCGTCGTCTGTGTGTTTTCCAGCGTCTGCACGGATATCACATGTTCCGCATAATATTCCGGCAGGGTCACCGTGTGGGTTTCCTGTGTGTTTCCGCTTTCCCGCCGTTCTGCTGTGAACGCGCTTTCCCGCACAGACTCACTCCCGCACCGCTCTTCCAAGAGCGCATTTTCTCCCGCGCCGTTCTCCGCAGTTTCAGCGTCGGTTTCGTCCCCGTTCTTGGTATCTTCCTGCTCTGTGTCGGACGTTTCGCTTTCTTCCGTGCCGCCCTCTCCGTTATCTGACTCTCCGCCGGACGTTCTATCATCTTCCTTATCGCTGCTCTCTCCAACGTTCGTTTCTCCGTCAGACGCTCCGCTGTCTTCCTTATCGCCGGTCTCTCCGTTGCCCGATTCTACGCCGGTCGTTCCATCGTCTTCCCCACCGCCGGTCTCTCCGTCGTCCGTTTCTCCGCCAGTCACGCCGCCGTCTTCTTTGCCGCTGTCGTCTTCGCTTCCCGCTTCTGCGCCAGACACTCCGCCGCCGTCTTTGCCGTCATCCCCCGGCTGGTCTTCTGTGTCTTCCGACGGCAGGCTTTCCCCCGCCGCCGTCACAACCGCCTCCAGCGTGTCGGGCAGCGCCAGCTCCTCCAATGCCGTTCCCACCGGGACAGTCTGCTCCCTGATTTCCTCCGGCAGCTGTGCAAATCTGGAAATATACTGTTCTCCTGTTTCTGTCGTTTCCTCCGCCGCAGAGACGGAACGCGGCGCGGGCATATCCGGGCAGGCTGTGACCAGCACACAGAAGCTGAGCATTCCTGCCAATATACGCATACGTTTTTTCCCTATTCCTTTTACCCATGTATCTTGTCTTTTCATTGTATCCCTCCATCAGTCTGTGCTTGCGCATAAACAGACTCGAAATGCTACGCATTTCTCATTCGCGTTGCTCGTCATCGGCTCTGCCTATGCGCGCAAAAAGCCGCTATCTTCACAGAAACAGGCATTGCCTATCCTGTGAAGATAGCGGCTATTTTTATCAAACAGTTTTAACACTGGTCTTAAGGAGCCTCTCTTTTCCATTTTCCATGACGTGTCAACTCCTTTTCATGATAAGGTGACATTATCATATATGAAAGGGGGAATTTTTTCTACCCAAATGGTACAGATTGTCGTTTTTGTGGTATAGATCGTAAAATCAGTTTACATAACTATCAAAACAGGTCACCTGAAAGCGAGTTTCACATTTTCATAATTTTATGTGAAATATATTTACAATTCCGTCATATCTATGCTATAGTGAGAAAAAGCATATTTTCTACACAAACAGATCGGTAAGCTCTATTTCTATTCTAAGTTTCAGAAAATCCATGCTTTGAATCCAACTAACCAATTACAAAGCAGGAGAGTCTGAAACTAGACGACTGTATCAGAAATCATATCCTTGCAGAGTTTTTAGCGAAAAACCGGGCGGAGGCGATAGCGGTGAGTATTTTTGAATATGACGAAGAAAAACATATGAAAAGCGAGCGGAAGGAATGGCGGGAGATCGGCTATCGGGAAGGTCGGGAGGAAGGAATTGTTGTTGGACGGGCAGATGGAATGGCTGCTGGAAGAAAAGAAGGTCTTGCCGTTGGACGCGAGACGGGAATCTCGGAAGGTCTTAAGGCTTGTCTCTCCATCCTTAAATCTTTGATTGACGCAGGAAAGAACGAGGAAATAAATCGTGTGCTTTCAGACAGTGACTACATAGAACAATTATGCCATGAATATTTCCAGAAGGAAAACTCATAAAGCAAAATCGCGTAGGGAAGGTTTTCTCCCTACGGGCCGCGCTGCCCGCATGCTGTGAAACAGCAAACTTCCATATGCGGGCGCGTGCATAACAAAGGACCGTCGCACAATGCGACAGCCCCTTGTTTTTCCTGACGGTTATTCCATTCTACTGCACGACCCCGTCTCCGCCGCGCGTCCAGACAACATTATCCCGAATCATCTGATCGATATCCATGCCGATGATCTCCGAGGCGCGCGCCTTCGCTGCGCCCTCGCTGCCCGTGCCCAGCTGCTTATAAATATTGTAGGCGGGCTTGTGGCTGCCGTCCAGATTCGTGATCCCCAGACTCAGCTTGCTCTCCATCTCGTGAGCATCGTCCTTAAACCGGAAGAGCATGAACGCGTCCACATCCGGCAGGGAAGCCGCTTTCAGGTAGCCGTAAGCCACCGAAGCCTCCTGATTTTCATCCCCGAAATAGGAAGTATACCCGATCTCCGCCAGCGAAATGCTTCGCACCTGCCCCGCAGGATTTAAAAATTTTCCCTGATGCATATAATCAATCAGTATATCAATATTCTGCATAGTGATGTAGGGGGTGGAAACGCTCTGCTTTACCCACACCGCCGGTCCGTTCCACGCGTAAGGGTCATAGAGGGGCGAGTTGTAAGGGTGATAGGACAGCCCCCAGTCGATATTTCCCTCCCGGTTGATGTAATAGTTAAACTGATCAAGATAATCCTTCGCCAAGAAGCTTCCGGGATTGGACTTTCTTCCCCATTCCTGGTCGATAGAATTGTAAACCCAGACATTGGCGTTCATTGCCTTCAGCTCGTTATAAAAAATACGGAAAGCCTTCACATAGGCGCTCACGTTCACGTCGAGATTGCTGGAGTTCATATACCACCACGAAGTTCTGGCGTTGACTTCATTGCCGAGAATCCAGTTGTCAATCTGTCCGTTTCCGGTCTTTCCGGAATAGCGCTGCCCCAGAAAAGCGCACACCGCCTTCAGATGCTCCACGCCGCCGCTCTCCTCCACATTCAGCGCATAGCTGGGACATTCCGCGCCGCCCCTCGCCAGCGGATGGATCAGGTCGTCAGAAGCCGGGTTGCCGCCCTTGTGCAAAAGCACCATGGTCACCTGCATACCCTGATTGTTAAAGCCTTTCACCATCTGGTCGTAGTGGGTAATCCGCCCATTGCTGAAATAGTAAGTCTGTCCGTTGTAAGCGAACGGAATCGTTCCCGACTCTCCGGGCGCCGCGCAAATTTCATCCAGATAAATATTGTAAACGACCTGCTGCACGCCAAGCTCCTTAAGCTCCCCGCTTGCAATGGCGGAAACCTCCGGCAGAATGCCTTTGATTCCCCTGGTCATGCGTCCCGAAGTAAACGCCGCGACTGCCTCCGGATTTGTGATGTAATGCTCGTCGCTGACCTGAACCATCTGTCCGCCGCGCTTCACCGCCACCAAAAATTTCCGGCTTAAGTTGGAATCCGGCGTGTTAAAGTTCAAAGGGAAAGACGCCGTGACGGAAGACCCCGCATCCACACTCGCCACCACTGTTCCCACAGGTCCGTCCTGAAAAACCTCGTTCGCGTAAATATAGTATTTGCCGTCGTCGCTCGAGGGAACACTCGACGCCGTCAGCGTACAGTTCACATTTCCTCCCGCAATCTGGCAGGAACTGATGGAGACGGGACGTCCCGCCGCCTGCACATTTCTTCCGCATACAATGACCAAAAAAGTCAACAGAAAAAGGGCTGCAAAGCGCTTGCTTCCGTTGCTCATTTTTCTTCTGTAGTTTTTATCTTTCATAGGAATAATCCTTACCCTCTCCGCGCATAGTCCGCTTCTATTTTTGTCTATCTCATACATTTTACCACCATTTTCCTCTTTTCGCAAATTCATTACGCGAAAGTTAAACTGCAAGGCTTTTCTTATATTCCTGTTTTTTCTCATACATCATCGCGTCCGCCCGCTTCATGGTGCTGTACAAGCCGCCTCCGTCCTCGTTGTCCTCATAAACGGCATAGCCCACGGCAACGCTGAATGTCACAACAAATCCCTCCCTGTTGCGCGCCTGTATTTCCTGTTCCAGCATCTCCAGCCTTTCATCGATGTCATTCTGATCCTTATAAGGCGTCCATGCGCAAAACTCGTCGCCCCCGATCCGATAACACTCTCCCTCGTTCTCAAAAAGTTTTTTTAACGCCGCGGCAGCCATCCTGATGTAGCGATCCCCATAGTCGTGTCCGTAAGTATCGTTGCACTTCTTCAAGTCATTCAGGTCAAACATGAAGATAACCGTCGGCAATATCCTCTCCATGCCCGTTGTCTTATCCGGCGTCATACGCTTCTCCAGATCTTCCCGGAAGGCGGTGCGGTTTGGCATCCCGGTCAGCTCGTCCGTGAAAGCAAGTTTCCGGTAGAGAGCGCTCTCCCTTGCCTGCTCCATCAACATACGCGACCTGCGCACATTGATGATCCCCATCACAACGATATAAAACAAAAAGCCGCAGCTTCCCAGAGGTGTGCTAATATGACCGAGACGGTAAATCGCAAGTTCAAGCACGGTGCTCGCCAGAACAACCAGCACACAGATACTGTTGACTCTGACCTGCCCGGCAAAACCATTCGCCGCGATCTCACGGACAGTCATAATCACAACCACTGCCACAAGCACCAGCAGAAAAATATGCGTGAGGAACAGTGTCTCCCGCAGATCATACATTCCCGTAAGCTGTAAGAGAACCCGCACTGTGATGACAGCGCAGTTGACATAGCAGCAAAAACTCCACAACCTGCTCTCCCCATTGTGATAAATACGGTGCAAAAACAGCAGGAACGGAATCGGCATAGTCATCAGCATCAGATGCGAAAGAGATACAAGCAGCATACTGCAGGGAAAGATCCAGTCCAGCATCTGGGTTTCTTCAATCGACCAGATGCCCAGCATGACCGCAAAGACAGAAAACTGCATGATAATCTCCGCATCCTGCCCTTTCTTTACCACCAGCAGACCATACAGCAGCATAACCACACCCGCCAGCGCTATGCTCACGGGCAGTATCACCCGTGCAAACCGCTCCGCCAGGATCCTGTGCTCTACCCCGCGGTATGTCCCATAATAAAAACCGCCCTTTGGCATGATGTCGTTATAGACCGGGGTGACCCGGAAGACAATCTCCTTTCCGGCATCTTTTTCCGTCAGGTGGATCACATTCCAGCAAAAGCCCGTTGTCTTTACCTTCCGTCCCGCTCTCCCCTGCAGCTCGTATATTTTTTCCCCGTCAATGAACACCTCTAAGATCTGGTGTACGGTATTGTACACGATCACCTTCTCCTCCGTGTCCGTCGAGGGCAGCACACAGCGGTAGACATAGCTGTCCCCCTCCTGTGAAGCCTCCATACGGTCGTCCCACCGCACGACTCCTTTTTCCTCTGTCCGTGACTCGATCGTGACAGAGAAGGAAAACGCCGCATAAACAGCATACAGAATGCCAATCACCAAAACCGCAAAATAGATTCCAGTAACACGTTTTTCCATGCGTACCACCCTGCCGATTTTCTCTCCTTGTTTTGATTACCCCACACCTCATTATAATATTGCACTGAAATCTATTCAACTTGAATTTTCGGAAAGCATTACTACCGTCACTGCTGCAAATAACTGTTAATTGTCCTCTGCAGAATTTTCATATTGCTGTCTATGGTCTTGTCGTTTTGCAGGATCTCCCCGATCTCACTGTCCGAAAGCGCAAGCGCCTGCTCGTATTTTTTAAACTGGGGCGCGGTGTAGCCCTCCTCGATTACCTGTCCCAGAAGCTTTCCGCTGATAACCGTTTCACCCTCCTCCATCTCCGCCTGCACGATCTCCTCCATCTCCGCGGACTGTGTCACCGCCCGCAGCACCGAAGCTCCCTGTGAGTGGGAAAAGATCTGCGTCTGGATTTCCTCGTCATAGGTGAGCAGCTTTAAAAATTCCCACGCAAGCTCTTCCTTGCGGGTGTTGGCGCTGATTCCCATAAGCAATGTATCGACTTGGGACACGTTGCCTCCCTCCTTGCCAGCCGGCATGGTGATACAGTCCCATTTGAAGTTGGCGTACCTTTTAATCTTATATGGATATGTCTTGTAAGTGCGGTACTCCGCGAAGGTCAGCGGCATAAACGCCACATTGCCGCCGTTGAAATCTTCCTGCGCCACCTTCTGTCCGCGATACAGCTCGCTCAACTGGCGGATGTACTTCACCGACTCGATCACGCTGTCCTCCGCCAGATAACAGGTTTTTCCGTTGTTCTGGAAGATTTCTCCGCCGTTGGAGTAGACCGCATCCAGCCAGTCGTAATTGCAGATTCCAAACTGATCCAGAATCCCGTCCCCGTCCAGATCCTTTGTCACGAGGCGGCAGATATCGTACATCTCCTCCCAGTTCCAATCCGTGTCCGGAATCTCGATACCCTCCTTCTTCAAAAGCGTCTGGTTCACAAACATTAAAGTAGGCACTGTCTCGTAGGGCAGGGCGTACTGGGCGTTCCCGTACTTGCCCGTGCTGAGGGCGCTCTGGAAATACTTCTCCGTGTCAAATGCCGCGTCCTGCTCGATCAGCTCATCCAGGTTTTTCATGATGCCAATGGATGAAAACTGGTCAAAGTCGCTTCCCAGCACCATAAAGACGTCCGGTTCTTCCCCAGCAAGAATTTTCCGGGAAAGCCACTCGGAATATTCCTCCTTTGGCACACCGCTGTAATAGTGCACCTTCACGCCCGGGTGCTCTCCCTCGAAACGGGCGATCGCCTGATCGATAATCGCAAAGCTGTTCGCATTCGCCACATTCCAGTTGCTCCCGGTAAACATCCCAAATTCCAGCACAACCGGGCGCGTCCTGGCATAATAGATCCCGCCCGCAAGGAGCAGTACTGCGGCAATCATTGCAATACCTATGCTATTTTTATGATGCAGTAATTTCATGACTTCCTCCATGTCAGAGCAGTTTACTGCGATGACACGCGTCGAGAATTTCAAATTCTCGACTGCGCTCAAGGCATATTTGAGGTTATGGCTCAAATTGCTGATTGAAAAATAAGGTCATCAGACTTATTTTTCAATCTTCTTCATCCTTCACATAGGGGGCAATATTGGTCTGTACCGCCCAGATCGCAAGCTGGGTGCGGTCGCGCAGCTCCAGCTTATTTAAGATCGTACTCAGGTAGTTGCGCACAGTGCCGTCCGACAGCTTCAGGGCTTCCGCGATCTCCTTGTTTGCCGCGCCCGTTCCCACCTGCTCGATGATCTTCCACTCGGTCTTTGTCAGCTCTTCCATGCCCTTTTTCCCCACCTGAATCGTGTAATCGGCACGCGCCATTTTGGAAAACAGGGTCAGTACCTTCGCCGCGATATCGGGATTGATCATGGCACGCCCGCTGTACACGGTCCTCACGGCGCTCTCCAGCTCGTCCATGGAAACGCCCTTTAAGAGATATCCACTGGCGCCGTACTTCAATGCGTTGTAGACGTACTCATCGTCGTCAAAGGTCGTCAATATAATAATTTTAATCTGCGGATAATTCTCTTTGATGATCTTCGTGCACTGCACGCCGTCCATCTTGGGCATACGGATATCCATCAGTATCACGTCGGGCTTTTGCCGGCGTACGCACTGAATGACTTCCCTGCCATCCGTCGCCACGTCGCAGACCTCTATGCCTTCCTTGCTGTTCAATACAATCTGCAGACTCTGACGGATCAATTCCTGATCGTCCGCCACCAACACTTTAATCATAGCTCTCCCCCCAGCGAATCGGTATATGCGCGGTCACCTTAAAACCCTTCTGCCCGTCAAAGGTAATCGTTCCGCCCAGCATTTCTATTCTCTCCTTCATATGTCTCGTTCCGAATCCACTCTTCAATTCCTTACAGCCGATGCCGTCGTCCTTCACCTCAAGCAGCACCTCCCCGTCTATCCGTTTCATCGTAACCCAGATCTGCCCCGCATGTCCGTGGCGGACCGCGTTGGTGATACTCTCCTGAACGACACGGTAGATGATGTTCTCCTCATCCTCGCCGAACTCCAGCTTCTCCCCACTCCCGTCAAAGTAGATTTGGGTATCGGACACCCTTCCCATGTCCGTCACCATCTTACGGATGGAAGCGTTCAGGGAGAGCCGTTCCATCTCATCAGGTCTGAGTTCGCTGACGGACCGGCGCACATCCTTCATGCCGTCCCTGCTCACATCCGCCAACAGTTTAAGCTGCTTCTTCACCTCCTGCGGCGCCACGTCCACAAGCGCAAGACAGGCGTCCAGCCCGGCGATAATCCCCGTCAGGCTGTGCCCGAGCGTATCGTGGATTTCCCTTGCAAGGCGGTTTCTCTCATTGGTCTGCGCCATCTTTTCCGCCATATCAGCGTATTCCGAAAGCTGCTCGTTGGCATTCTGCAGCTCGTGGTAGAGCACGTTTACCTCCTCAATCGTACCTCTCTGCAGGTTGATTACCGAAAAACAGTAGCCCACAAACAAAATAATATTCAGGGAAATCATCGTGTTCCAGATACAAAACAGCCACTGCTGGCTCGTAAACGTGTAGTAACCCACATAGTCCGACATATTATAGAGCGGCATGTAAATAGACAAAAGCTCATAATCCGCCAGCAGATAACCGACAATGGCGAGAAGCAGAAACGCCATCTTCGCCTTACTGTCCTTGACATAGGCGATCACATTGGCGAACACAAGGAGCAGAAGCCCGTTGTAATTAAAATCCAGCCGATAGATGATCACCACACAGATCAAAAGCTCCGCCACGAGAGAAATTGCGCTCCCCTTGCCGTTTCGCATCTGCAGGAAATGCCGGAATACAAAATTGACGATAAGCAGTCCGAATAAAGCCAGACAGAGCCAAAGATTGGTTCTTGGATTGTCCGGTATCGTCATCACACCGCCCAGAAAATCTCTTGCATCATAATTCGCCCTGATACGGTTCGTCGTCACATAGATGAATGTGCATAAAAATGCTACCGCAATGCCGTTTAATACAAGCATTGCCCATTGAAACATATCCGTGTAATATTCCTTCTTTATGTTCATAGCTTTCCTCTACTGCCAGCCGTTCACCTCATACTGATCCAGATTCTCCCCGGTAATCATATATGGCTCAATGCCAAGATAATCCGGCACTTCCTCCCCGCTTAAATACTTGTAGGCAATCTCCGCTGCCACCCTGCCGATGGTTTCCGGGCTCTGTGCGCTTGTTCCCGTCACATAACCCAGCTTTAACATCGCCTTAAAGTCGGGAGAACCGTCAATGCCATAAATCAGTACCCCATCCTCCCTGTGGCGCTGCTGCAGCGTGGCTAGGGCGCCCAGCGCCGACGGATCATTGCCGCCCAGCACCACATTAAAGGAAACGCCTTCCGCCAGCACTTCCTGCATCACCTTGGCAGAAATCTCGAACTCACCCCGGCTCGTCCCCGTATAGACAATCCGGTAGTTTTCATTGCTTTCAATGGTATCCAAAAAACCCTGCAGCCTATTGTTGATGGACGCCTGTCCGGGGCTGTCAATCAAAACAATCTCTGCCTCGTCCACCCGTTTCATCATATCCTGCGCACACAATACACCCGCCTGATAATTATCCGTCTCAATAATGGAAGTCACATACTCCCTATCCTTGACTACCGTGTCGATGTTGATGACCACCACACCCGCTTCCTGACAGGCGACTAACGCCGGACGAACCGTCTCCCAATCCACCGGATTTAAGAAAAGCACCTCAATGCCCTCGTCGATCATCTCCAGAATCTGATCGTTCTGCTTCTCCTGATCCTGACAGGGATCTCTGGAAATCAGAATATCCCCGTTTCCCTCTACGACCTGCGTCAATGCGTCATGAAGTACATCAAAGAAAGGATTGTTTCTTGTCATATAGGTGGCGCCGAAAAGCCGTGGCTTATCAACCGTCTCCGCCGTGTCCGCGAAGGAACATCCTATCACTGCTATTATAAAAAAAGCAAGCCCCGCTGCCAATACCCACCGCTTCATTTTCTTTCCTTTCTCATATTCCTTATGAGGGCGCGTGCATATAAAGGAGACTCGGGATACCGTATACCATATCCCGAGTTTCCGTTCTTATTTTTTCAAAAGCCGTCACATCCTGTCCATGACGCCTCCCGGTTCTGCTTCTGTGCCCGCGTTTATCTGCCCGCCTTTCTATTGCGGATAAAGTCTACATAAACCGCAAGCAGAATAACGAATCCCTTCACAATATACTGCCAGTTGGAATCCACGCCCATCAAGTTCAGTCCGTTGTTCAGGACACCGATGATCAGTACACCGATCAGCGTGCCGCCAAGCCGTCCGGAACCGCCGCTCATGGAAGTGCCGCCCACAACTACCGCCGCGATGGCATCCATCTCCGCGCCGTCACCCGCCGTAGGCTGACCGGAATACAGACGGGATGCCACTACCACGCCTGCAATGCCTGCCATGATCCCGATAAAAGTATGTACCCAGAATTTCACTTTACTCACATTGATACCGGAAAACCTTGCCGCCTGCGCGTTACCGCCCACCGCGTAAATATGGCGCCCGAAGTGGGTACGGTTAACGAGAAAGATTGCTATCACAAAGATGAGCAGCATCAAGATGACCGGCGTAGGAACCGGACCCACATAACCCGCACCCGGGAACTTAAACGCATCCGTCATACAGCGGATTGGTGCGCCCTGTGTGTAGACAAGCGCAATACCCTTAACGATATTCATAGACGCCAGCGTTACAATAAAAGGCGGAATATTTGTCTTGCAGATGACAAGACCGTTCGCCATGCCAACCAGTGCGCCGATACCGATCGCTATGAGAAAAGCAGCCGCCTCAGGCATACCCAGATGCACCACGCACCCTGCCGCCACACATCCTGACAAGGCGATAACTGAACCGACCGAAAGATCGATGCCGCCCAGAATAATGACCATCGTCATGCCTGTTGCAAGAAACAGGTTGGACGCGTTCTGCCGCAGAATATTGAAAATATTCTTCTGGGTCAGGAAGGTAGACCTCGTAGTCGGAAAAATAATCAGAAACACACACATTGCCAACAGTGCAATGATAATACCGATATTGTCCTTAAAGTATTTGACAACTCCGTTTTTAAATCTAGCCATGTTGATACCTCCTCCTCACTTATTTTGCCGCTAACTGCATGATTTTTTCCTGTGTTACGTCCTCATGGTCGAGGCATCCTGTCACACGACCGTCATTCATCACATATACGCGGTCACTCATATTGATAATCTCAGGCATTTCCGAGGATATCATGATAATGGACATCCCCTTCTTCACCAGCTCGTTCATGATCGCGTAGATCTCTGCCTTTGCGCCCACATCCACGCCTCTTGTCGGCTCATCCAGAATCAGGATCTTCGGGTCTGTTGCCAACCACCGCCCGATCATTACCTTCTGCTGGTTTCCGCCGGACAGATTGCCGATAACCTGCTGCTGACTCGGCGTCTTCGTATTCATCATATCAATATATTTCTGGGTAATTTCCTCTTCCTTTTTATAATTCACGCGGAAGTTTTTAATAAACTGTCCCAGCACCTCTATCGTGGAAT
Source organism: uncultured Lachnospiraceae bacterium (assembly GCA_910588955.1). Lineage (GTDB taxonomy): Bacteria > Bacillota > Clostridia > Lachnospirales > Lachnospiraceae > UBA3282. The sequence continues at coordinate 23,943 of CAJURQ010000014.1, read as the reverse complement.
TAAACTGCACATCCTGCACGAGATAGAGTCCTTCCTCCTTCCGGCTCTCCGGAACCAGCGCAATGCCATACTTCAAAGCCTCTATCGGGGACTTGATATGTACCTGCTGCCCCTCCACATAGACCTCACCCTTCATATCAGGCGTCAAGCCAAATACAGCCTTCATAGTCTCGCTCCGCCCGGCTCCCACCAGACCCGCAAATCCGACGATCTCGCCCTTATGCAGCTCGAAGCTGGCGTCCTTCACCATCTTTCCGTCCGCGATATGTTCCCCTTTCAGTATGACCTCGCCGGGTTTCTGGAAATCTCTCGTATAATAGTTGGTCAGCTCACGCCCTACCATCAGAGCAATCAGATCATCCTTGTTCGTCTCCTTCACGACTCTCGTACCGACGCTCTGCCCGTCACGCATAACCGTGACACGATCGCAGATCTCCTCCAGCTCGCTCATTTTATGAGAAATATAGATGATTCCCACACCCTTCTTCGTCAGTGTGCGCATGGTATCAAACAAAAATCCGACCTCTTTATCCGAAATTGAAGAAGTAGGCTCATCCATAACCAGTATCTTCGAATTAAAGGAAATTGCTTTCACAATCTCCACCATCTGCTGCTGAGCAATGGTAAGCTTCTCCACCAATGTGTCCGCATCAATGTGCATCTCGTAAGTGTCCAGAAGCTTCTGTGCTTCCTCCGTCATCTGTCTGCGCTTGATATTGAACTTACCGCCTGCCTCTCTCCCGAGAAAAATATTCTCGGCCACCGTCATATAGGGAACAAGCACCAGCTCCTGATGCACAATGGATACCCCGGCGTTTCTGGATGACACCACGCCGTCAATATTCACCTGCTGTCCTTCTATCCATATTTCCCCTTCCTCAGCGTGATAGATACCGCCGAGAACTTTAATCAGGGTAGACTTACCGGCGCCATTCTCCCCCAGAAGGGCGTGTACCTCTCCTGCCCGAAGCTGCAGATTTACATTACTTAACGCCTTTACGCCCGGAAAAGATTTGCTGATTCCTTTCATTTCAAGTAAATATTGCTCACCCAACTTCTATCACCTCCTCGTATGAAAAATCGCCGCCAGGCAGCGACGATTTGGTTTAACACTGTCGCAATTTCGTATAGAGTGATAAAGAGTGCCCGCCAATGCTGACTGACACTCTTTCAGTTCCCTGCCAATTCGCAAAAATGACCTGCTTACTGCCATGCGTCTGTTCCGAACTCGTCAACATTATCTGCTGTGATCAGGAAAGTCTCGATCGGAATAAACTCTTCTACAGTCTCGCCATCCAACCACTTGTAAGCCGTCTCAGCAATCGTCTTGCCAATGGTGATAGGGGACTGCGCGCCAGTACCTTCAATCATGGTATCCTTTAACAGAGCCTTGATATCCGGAGAACCGTCTACACCGTAAATCTTGGGCGCTACACCCGCCGCATCCGCCGCTGCATATGCACCGAGAGCCGTGGGATCATTACCGCCAAAAATCGCTACTACATCAGGATTTGCCGTCAGCAGATCCGTTGCCTTCTCGTTAGCCACCTGCTGATTACCCTGCGCATCCTGCTGTCCCACTACGTTGAAGGTCACGCCGGACTCTTCGATCGCTTTTAAGAAACCGTCTGTTCTGTCTGTTACGGACTGCATGGTCGGGGAATCCAGAACGAGAATATCGCCGCCCTCCGGACATTTCTCAGCCAAATCCTTACCACACACATAACCTGCGTTGTAGTTGTCGGAACCTGCATAAGAAACCAGATAGCTCATGTCGCCCACCTGCGTATCGAAACCGAACATCGGGATGTCCGCATCCTTCAGCATATCGAGCGCAGGGATGATACCGTCCGCGTCTACCGGATTGACAAACATCAGGTCGACACCTCTGGAGATCATATCCTCGATCTGATCGATCTGAGTGTTGGAATCGTTAGCAGGATCCATGGAAACCAATGTATCACCGTGAGCCTCTACCACTTCCCTGATCGCGCCCTCCAATGCCACGAAGAAAGGATTGGTGCCGTCCATGCAGGTGTAACCGATGATTCTGCCGCCCTCCGACGCCGCAGGCGCTTCCTCCTCTGCCGCAGGCGCTTCCTCTGCCGTAGGAGCCTCAGCCGCAGGCTCTGTCGCCACAGGAGCTGCCTCGCCGCCACCGCCGCAGCCTGCAAGGATCGTTGTCAACATTGCGGTACATAAAACAGCGCTTACCAGTTTTTTCTTCATCTCAATTTCCTCCCTTGAGTTATTTGATAAGAAGATTATAAGTGTTTTCTTTCCTGCCGACACCTGTCCTTTGTAATGAAACTCTTATGACATCTGTCACATTTTCATATGACAATGTCAAAGTGCGCACAAGCAGACTCAGGATGCTGCGCATCCTTCGTTCGCGTTGCTCGTCATAAGGCTTCCAGAATATGCCCTCATGCAAGCATAGCGCATATTCTGCAATCCTTCTGGCTCTGCTTATGTGCGCAAAAGAAGGAGAAGACCCTGCGATCTTCTCCTTCTTAGATTTTGTATATCCATATCTGCATTTCCGGTTTTAAACCGTCGGCAGACCCGCGAACCCTTTCGCCAGATCTTCGTCCGTCGGAATGTAGTCGCTCATCTGCCCGTCGTGGAACTTCCCGTAAGCCACCATGTCAAAATATCCCGTGCCAGTCAATCCAAAGACAATCGTCTTCTCCTCGCCCGTCTCCTTGCACTTCACCGCCTCGTCCACTGCTGCCTTGATGGCGTGGGCGCTCTCCGGCGCAGGCAGGATGCCTTCCACTCTCGCGAACTCCTCCGCCGCCTTAAAGACTGCCGTCTGCTCCACACTGATTGCCTCAATCAACCCGTCGTCATAAAGCTGAGACACAACGGAACTCATGCCGTGATAGCGCAAGCCTCCCGCATGGTTCGGCGCAGGCATAAAGCCGCTGCCAAGCGTGTACATCTTCGCAAGCGGGCATACCTTTCCGGTATCACAGAAATCGTAGACAAATTTCCCTCTGGTCAGGCTCGGACAGGACGCGGGCTCCACCGCTATGATCCGGTAATCCGCCTCTCCTCTGATCTTCTCGCCAACGAACGGAGAAATCAGTCCGCCCAGATTGGATCCGCCTCCCGCACAGCCGATGATCATATCCGGCTTGATATCATATTTCCTGAGCGCCGCCTTCGTCTCCTCACCGATAATGGACTGGTGTAAGAGCACCTGTGAAAGGACGCTTCCCAGCACATAGCGGTAACCTTCCCTCTCTCCTGCCGCCTCTACCGCTTCGGAGATGGCGCAGCCGAGACTGCCGCCCGTTCCCGGAAACTCCTCCAGAATTTTCCGCCCCACATTGGTTGTGTCGGAAGGCGACGGCGTCACCTGCGCGCCGTAGGTGCGCATCACCTCACGGCGAAACGGTTTCTGTTCATAGGAAACCTTCACCATATAGACATGACAGTCAAGGTCAAAATAGGAACACGCCATGGAAAGCGCCGTTCCCCACTGCCCGGCTCCCGTCTCGGTTGTCACACCCTTAAGCCCCTGCTGCTTCGCGTAATACGCCTGCGCAATGGCAGAGTTGAGCTTATGGCTGCCGCTCGTATTGTTTCCCTCAAACTTATAATAAATCTTAGCCGGCGTATCCAGCTTCTTTTCCAGACAGTAAGCACGCACAAGCGGCGACGGACGGTACATCTTATAGAAGTCCAAAATCTCCTGCGGGATGTCGATATAGGCATCCGTATCGTTCAATTCCTGTCTCGCCAGCTCGTCGCAAAACACCTGACTCAGCTCCTCGAAGGTAATCGGCTGCAGCGTGCCGGGATTTAACAGCGGAGCGGGCTTATTTTTCATATCCGCCCTGACATTGTACCACTGTTTCGGCATCTCCTCCTCTTCCAGATAGATTTTGTATGGTATCGTTTTTTCTGACATGTCTCTTCCCCTGTTTCATTTAATTTTTCAGTCTGAATCTGCTCGTCTGCGTCTGCAGCCTGTTCACCTGCTCATAAAGCTCCGCACTGACTGCCGCGGACTCCTCGCTGTTAGCGGTGTTGGTCTGCACCACATTGGATATCTGCCCGAGCGCCTCGGATACCTGCGAGATCGCGGTAGCCTCTATCTGTACCGCATCGGCAAACTCTTCCACGGCGCCGTTCGACTCGGTAACAAGCGTGAGCGTCTTCTTTAAGGACTCGGACACCTCATCCACAATCTTGCTTCCCCGGCTCGTTGCCTGCACGGAATTTTCAATCAGATCCTTCGTCGCCTTTGCCGCCGTATCGGACTTCGCCGCCAGATCGCGTACTTCCTTCGCCACCACTGCAAAGCCTTTACCCGCCTCACCGGCACGGCTCGCCTCCACCGCCGCGTTCAGCGCCAGAATGTTCGTCTGGAAAGCGATATTCTCAATCGTGGAAATAATGTTTTCAATCTCCTGCGACGTATTGCTGATATCCGACATGGCGCTGACAAGCAGCTCCATCTGATGACTGCTCAGATTCACCTGTTCGCCGGTCATACGCGCGTTATCCCGCATCTCGGTCGCCATCTGCATATTCTTCTCCGCACTTCTCGCCAGATCTTCCGTCGTGGCGGTAAGCTCCTCCACCGCCGCCGCCTGATCGGTCGCGCCCTGCGCAAGCATCTGGGAACTGCCGGACAAACTCTGCGCATGCCCGAACACCTTGTGTTCCACATTGTTGATATTGGACATTGCTGACGAGAGGGACGCCGTAAAGCTGTCAATCGAATCCGAAATGGAACGGAAGTCACCGATAAACGGAACCGACGCGCTCACGTCAAAATTACCGCTGGAAAGCTGGCTCATGATACGGTTGATGTCTTCTATATATTGATTAATTCGGTCAATGGATCCTTTCAGCGTTCTGGAAAGATCACCGATCTCATCGTTGGCATTGTAATTCAGCTCCACCTTCATGCGGCCCTCCTGCAGCGGGCTGGTTTTCTCCGTGATAAGCAAAATCGGCTTCACCACGCGCTTGATAATATAAATCACCAGACTCAGGAGGAAGAATAAAGTCAGCAAAAGCCCTAGACCAGTGACAATGTGCATGGTCGATGCCGTCTTCTGCATATTCGCCTCACTGATCTCGTTAAGCTCCGTACCGCGCTCCACGACCTGTTCCAGAAGCCCCACCAGAACACTGAGATTGCTCATAATGGTTTCCTGATAATACGCCTGCGCCTGCGCGGGATCATCTGCATACAGCTCCAGCACATAGATAGCCGACTCATGCAGCTGCTTGTGCAGAGGCTCGAGCTGGTTCCGCAGATCGAGGATCGTCTGATCCTCCGTTCCCGCCTCTCCGTAAAGCCACTGTCCCAGCACACAGCCTGTCGGATCCGTGCTGCCCGTAAACTCCGAACCGTTATATAGCGCGTTGCTCAAATTGGAAGACCACTTGTAATGCGCCGTCTCCGCCTTCTGCGCCCTCTGTAAAAGGGCGTTCACCGCGATATTGGCTTCTGAAGAATCCTCCATTTTATAAATATTTTGGGTTGTCAGTATACTGAAGAGTATCACCGCCAGCAAAGCTGCCACAACCCGGGTTCCAGCCATAATCTTAATACTTTTCCGCATCCTCTTTTCTCCTTTGACATGTAATATGTATAACCGTTGCCAGCAATACTATAGATAACGAGATTGTAGCATAACTGCCGCTTTATTTCAATCGTTTATCATAAAACTGTATTCCAAAATCTGTATCCCAAAAGACTACTAACGCCCATACATTTCCGACCTGCGGTTCGGATAACTCTTTGCCGGCGCTCTGTAGGTGTCTGTCTACCCGCAGTCCGGGTCCTCCGCATCAAACAGTTTCCCCGTGGCAAAAGGGCTCCCCACGTCGCAGCGCCCGTGGTGGTACGCCTTCTTACGTTCTCCCCCGTGAAGCTCTTCCGAGGTTTCCACCTTAATGCGGCTGACACCATCCTTGGTCAGATTGTCAAGCATTTTGATTACATCATCAATTTCACTCATATGTTTTCCTCCGTCCCATAATATGATATGCGGCATACCTCCGAAATACGCGGGCATCCGCAGCCATCGCCTTATATTCCGCCAAAGTGCGCCGCCACTGCCCTGGACGTCTCCCCGATCAACTCGTCCGAGTGGGCGTCCGATACAAACATGGCCTCAAACTGTGACGGCGCCACATAGATACCCCGCTCCAGCATATGCCTGAAATAATCCGCAAACGCTTCTCTGTCACACCGGCACGCGTCCTCGTAGTTTTCCACCTGCCCGCCGGGGACAAAAAACGCCGACAAGAGCGAGCCCGCCCGGTTCACCGTAAGCCCCGCGCTCCGATAAGCCGCCGCCAGCGTCCGCGCCCGCCTGTCAATCCGCTCGTAGATGTCCGGATCGTCCATCAGTATTTTCAGCGTTGCAATGCCCGCCGCCACCGCCACCGGATTTCCCGACAGCGTGCCCGCCTGATAGACAGCCCCGAGGGGCGCAACGCTTGACATGATATCCCGCCTGCCGCCGTAAGCCGCCAGAGGCATCCCGCCGCCCACAATCTTCCCGAAGGTATACAAATCGGCATGTACGCCGGTATATTCGGACGCGCCGCCAAGTCCAAGCCGAAAGCCCGTAATCACTTCGTCAAAAATCAAAAGAGAGCTCTTTTCCTTCGTAATGCGGCGCAAAAATTCAAGAAACCCTTTTTTCGGCGGCACCACGCCCATATTGGCGGCCACAGGCTCCACCACAACCGCCGCCACCTGCCCGTGGTTTTCCTCCATCAGCGCGCGCACGGATGCCTCGTCATTGTAGACCGCCGTCAACGTGGATGCCGCATATCCCGGCGGCACACCCGCGCTGTCGGGCACGGACTGGGTCATAAGCCCCGACCCCGCCTTCACCAGCAGTCCGTCGGAATGACCGTGGTAGTTTCCGGCAAACTTGACGATCTTCTCCCGCCCTGTATAGCCTCTCGCCACGCGCACGGCGCTCATCACCGCCTCCGTTCCGGAGCTGACCAGGCGCACCATCTCTACATCCGGCACACAGGCGCCTATCAGCTCCGCCAGCTCCACTTCCCCCGCTGTCGGAGCGCCGAAAGTAAGCCCACCTGCACACGCCCTCTGTACCGCATCCACCACCTGCGGATGCGCATGTCCCAGAATGCCGGGTCCCCACGAACAGACGTAGTCCAGATACCGGCTGCCGTCCACATCATAAAGCCACGGTCCCTGCGCCCGCTCCACAAAGAAAGGATGTCTGCCCACCGCGCCGAACGCCCGCACCGGAGAGTTGACCCCGCCGGGGATCAGACGCCGCGCCTTTTGAAAAAGTTGTTCCGATTTGTCGCACTTCATATTCTCCTCCCAATACATGCGGAGAATGCCGTATTTCCGGCATTCTCCTGAGTGAAACATAGAACTTCTTAGCGAGACAGCCTTTGCTGTCAAGCTTTAGAAGTTCTTTTCACTCTAACCATTTCACCGCCTCCAAGGCATGATAGGTAATGATGATCTTCGCGCCCGCTCGCTTCATCGCCGTGAGATTCTCCAGCACAATCCTTCTCTCGTCAATCCACCCGCGCTCTGCCGCCGCCTTTACCATGGCGTACTCCCCGCTCACATTGTACACCGCAAGGGGCATGTCGAACGTAAGCGCCGCCTCCTTCAGGACGTCCAGATAGGAAAGCGCCGGTTTTACCATCACAATGTCCGCCCCCTCCTCTATGTCCGCGCGGATTTCCCGCAGCGCCTCCTGCCCGTTGGCAAAGTCCATCTGGTAGCTTTTACGGTCCCCGAATCCCGGCGCCGACTGCGCCGCGTCCCGGAAAGGTCCATAGTAGGCGGAGGCAAACTTCGCGCTGTAAGCCATAACCGGCGTCTGGGTAAACCCGGCGCGGTCCAGCCCTTCCCGGATCGCCGCCACCCTGCCGTCCATCATATCCGAGGGCGCCACCATATCCGCACCCGTCTCCGCCAAACTCACCGCCATCTTCACCAGATACGGCAGCGTCTCGTCATTGAGAATCTCCTCCCCGCGCACCATCCCGCAATGCCCATGGGAAGTGTATTCACACAGACACACATCCACCACGATATAGATTTCCGGGTACTTCTCCTTGATATGGCGGACCGCCCTCTGGGTGACGCCGTCCTGCGCGTATGCCTGACTCCCCTGCGGGTCCTTATGAACCGGGATGCCGAAAAGCATGACACCCCCGATGCGCGCCTCTTTCACCCGGTCTAAAATCTCATCCAGACGGTCAATGGAATACTGGAAAACACCCGGCATGGAATCCACCGGATTTTTGATTTTTTCTCCTTCTATTACAAATAGTGGGTAAATAAAATCCTTCGGGTGCAGCCTCGTCTCCTGCATCAGGGCGCGGATTCTCTCATCCCTTCTCAGTCTTCTGAATCGGTACATGGTTTCTCTTCCTTTCTACTACGGTAAACTTAATACTTCTTAACGAGTCACCCTCTGCTGTGACTCAAATCAATGCGGAGAATGCCGTTATTTTAGGCATTCTCCTGTGTGAGACTTAGTACTTCTTAACGAAGCAGCCTCTGCTGTGACTCAAATCAATGCGGAGAATGCCGTATTTTAGGCATTCTCCTGTGTGAGACTTAGTACTTCTTAACGAAGCAGCCTCTGCTGCTGAGTTTTAGAAGTACTTCTCACACTACTACAAAGACAATCAACAATGGCGCCCACATCCGCTTTCTCCGCAATCAGAGGCGGCTGTGCCGCATACTTTTGCACTTCCTTTGCGCACTGTTCCCCGATGCACACATAGCGGCTCTTCGAGTTCCGCGAGCCTCTCCTCTCCATTTCCTCAAAATAAGCCTTCGCGCCCATGGCGGAGCCAAACACAAGGTAATCCGGCTCCCTTGTGAGCACCGCGTCCCGCTTTTCCTCCTGCACCCCCAACTCATAAAGAGGATGCTCCTCATTAGGGATTCCACGCTCACGGAAAGTCTGCGGCAGCACGTCGCTTCCCTGCTTTGCCCGCAGGAGCAGCACCGGGCACTGTCCCCCTTGTCCACCTGCCTTTTGGCAACTTCCCTCGCCACCCGGACCTTTCGTCCGGTCCTGCCCGTCCAAAATGATGTGTGCCAGCCCTTCCGCCAAATGCAAGGAATCATAAACCGGCGGCATATAGTCCGCATAGATTCCGGCTTCCTCAAAGGCTTCCGCCGTTCCCGGACCAATCACCGCAATTTTCTTATCAGACAGCGTGCGCAGGTCGCGCCGCTCCCGCCGCATCCTTTCCAGAAAGACCCGCACCCCGTTGGGGCTGGTAAAGACAAGCCAGCCATAATCCGAAAAATCCAGCAAGGGTTCTTCGTTTGGCTCAATCTCCATAAAGCTCATATCCCACGGTTCGGCGCCCTTTTCCCGGAGCAGGGATGACATCCTGCCCGCAAAATGTGCCGTCCCGGTCACGCCGACGGTGACTCCTTCCAGAGGAGGTACAATATGCGCTACACTCCCTGCGCATTCCTCTATCGTACTTTCCCATGCGTTTCTCTCTGTCTCCGCGTCGTTCTCACCGCCCGCCCTCAGGGAAAGCTTCGCCACCGCACCGACCACAATCACCGCCGGGGAGACAATTTCCTGCTTCGCTGTCCTGGCAACGAGTTCAAAAAGCGGCGCCCTCACCACTTTCTGTCTCTCCGTCGTTCCTTCCATAATAACAGCGCAGGGCGTAAGCCTGTCCTTGCCCGCCGCCAGCAGTCCAACCACAATCTCCGCCAGATGATGCATCCCCATCAGGATCACAAGCGTTCCCTTAAGCTGTGCCAGCGTGTGAAAATCCAGCTGCAATTCCTCTCCGCCGCCTGTCTTTGCCGCCGTTCCCGTCACCACCGTCACGCTGTCCGAAAGCCCCCTGTGTGTCACCGGAATCCCTGCCGCCGCAGGAACCGCTATCGCCGACGTAATGCCGGGTATCACCTCACAGCGGATGCCCGCGTCACGCAGCGCCATAAATTCTTCCCCGCCTCTGCCAAACACATAGGGGTCGCCGCCCTTCAAGCGCACCACCGTTTTTCCTTCCCGCGCTTTCTTTATGAGAAGAGCGTTGATTTCAAGCTGTCCCCTGCTGTGACAGCCATACCGCTTTCCCACATATATTTTTTCGCAGTCCGTCCGCGTCCACTGTAACAGCTCCTCTGACACCAAACTGTCATAGACCACCGTGTCACATTCCTGCAGAGCCTTTAACGCCCGCAGCGTCAGAAGTTCCGCGTCGCCGCAGCCGCCGCCCGCCAGATATACTTTTCCCTCGCTCAAGGTTCCCCGTTCTCCCTAATCCCACAGCCGGTCTGCTGATTTACGCTGCCTTCTCAATCTGCACACCCGCTTTTTATTTCTCTGTTCCATTATCAGTTGCACCACACGCCGCTTTTTCCTGTCGGCATTTCACTTTCTGCGCCGCACACCGCGCCAGCCGTATGCCTTCCGCCTCACTGACCAGTCCAGTCATCCTGACCCGTCTGTCCGCGTACATCACATCCAGAACCAGTCTGTCCGCCCCATATGGCGTTTCCGCCGAAACCCCATTCCGGCTCTCTTCCTCTCTCAGAATCCTGCACCATGCCGCCGCGGTCTCGCTGCAGTCAGCCGACATCTGCGCCAGCGCCTCCCGCTCCGCCGCATAACAAAGCGCTGTCTCCGCATCCGAAATCCCTTTGCAAAGCCCAGCCGCCGCAGAGCCTTCCACCGCCTCCACCGCAAGGATGCCCTGACACGCCGCCGGCAGAAACACCTCCGGGGCGAGCGGATAAAAATCAAACGCCTCTTCCTCGTCAAAAACAATTCCCAGCCGGTCCAAGCCCGCCTTCGCCAGAATAATGCCGTCGTAACTGCCCTCCCGCAGCTTTTTAAGTCTGGTGTCCACGTTGCCGCGGATCTCCTCACAGACCACGTTCTCCCAGACTTTTCCCGCGAGGAACTGCCGCCGCCTGCTGCCGGTGCCAAGGCGGAATATGTGACCGCCGTCCCCCGAGCCACAAGCATCTCGCCGCATAACCGGCACTCTGCCGCCCTTCGGCACCACAAGCACATCCCGCACATCCGCCCTCGGCAGAACCGCGGCAGTCGTCAGCCCGTCCGCCAGTCTCATCGGCAGGTCCTTCGCGGAATGCACCGCCAGATCAATCTGTCCGGCGAGCAGCGCCTGCTCCAGTTCCGAAGCAAAAACACCCTTGTCGCCAAGTTCCGAAAGGGGGCTGTCCTGTATCTGATCCCCCCTTGTGCGCAAAATGACCAGTTCAGTCACTATATCGCCGCAGGCACATGACAGGGCTTCCTGCACGAGCGCCGCCTGCCGCAGAGCCAGTTTGCTCCCCCTCGTGCCAATTCTGACTTTATTCATGTATCCGGCATTCCTTCCTCAGACTTTATTACTTGCCGCAAATCAGGCGCGCCATCCCCGTTCCCGTTTGGAAACTGCCGCCTGACTCATTTCTCGTACCGCTCACTCATTTCTCCGCTTCCGTCCCCACATTGACCAACTTGGTTAATTCCTCCGCCGTTATCTCATATCCCTTGTCCAAACATTCCATACAGTGGAAAAACAGCCGCTCAAACAGTTTCTTTCTGGCGCTTTCCTCCTCTTCCAGCTCCATCACCACAGGACGTATTTGACCTAGTAAGTCAATCGCTTCTCCGATTGACTCCGGCAGCATCCCAGCAATTTCCCGCCTCACCCACGACGCCGCAAACGGGCTTTTCCCGTCTGTGGAGATCCCCACGGTGAGCGGTCCGTCCTTCACGAGTGCGGGAAAGAAAAAAGTGCATTTCTCCCTGTCGTCCGCCACGTTGACCGGAATCCGCCGCACTTTGCAGTAATCCGCAATCTCTCCGTTCAGCGCCGCGTCGTCCGTGGCGGCAATCACAAAATCCGCCCCTTCCAGATCCTCCATCCGAAAAGTGCGTTCCTCAAAGCGAAGGGAGCCCGCCGCGTCCTTTTGCAGCAGCTCCCCCGGCGTCTTCACACACGCCTCTATGTCCGGCGCAATCACCGTCAGATCCGGTCCGAATGCGAGCAGCTTCTCCACTTTTCTCGCCGCCACCGTCCCGCCGCCCACGATCACGCCCTTTTTTCCTTCCAATTCCACGAAAAAAGGGAAATATCCCATGTGTACGCTCCCTCTTACTTCAATACCGTCAGCACCTTCTCAAAGGAGCCGCTGTCCAGCCCGTCCCGCAGCAGATAGAGCAGCTTCTCCGCCGGACAGTCCGCATACCGCTCCTTCCAGTGCGCATCCGTCTCGGTAAACCGGTGGAATGCCAGCGCTTTGCACAGCTTTTCCAGTTCTTCCTCCAGAATCTCCTCCGCGTCCGCAAAGGCATGCTGCTTGCGCCTGTTGTTCTCCTCCGCCAGCTTTTTGATATCGTCCAATGCCACGAGACGGCAATGCGCCAGTTTCCCGATCTCCGCATCCAGATCCGGCGGCATGGATATGTCGAGGAAGAGCCGTTCCTTCGGGGACTGCATTGCCTCCCTGACCCGCCCCGCCGTCAGCGTATAGTGGGGGCTTGCGGTTGCCGAAATAATAGCGTCCGCCTCCTCCAGTGCGGCGTAGCGGTTCTGATAATCCACATGTTCCACCTGGTCACCGCCGCTTTGGCAGATGCCTTTGTGCGACCGCACCGTAGCGATGATGCGGACATTTTTCTGACTGAGCAGATTCTTTAAAATAATGCTGCCCATCTGCCCACTGCCGCCCATCAGAAGCACCGTTTTATGTGGTATCGACAGATGCGCCACTTCATTGACTGCCAGAGTCGCTACGGAGACCGCCGTCTTAGATATCATCGTCTCTGTCTTCACCCGCTTGGCACAGGCGAGCGCCGCCTGAAAGGCGCTGTTCAGCTCATACCCTGTATACCCCGCCTCCTTTGCGGACAGATAGGCGTCCCGCGTCTGCCCGAGAATCTCATCCTCCCCGAGCACCATGGATTCCATGCCGCAAACCACGCGGAAAAGATGGTACAGCGCCCTTTTCCCCTGATATCTTCTGGCAAGGTTTCTGATCTGCTCCACCTCGTTTCCCGAAAACATCCCAAGCGCTTTCTCGAGTTCACAGAAGCGGTTTCCCTCCCCTTCCACATAAATTTCCGTGCGGTTGCAGGTGGAGAGCAGCACACACTGTTCCGCCCCCGTAACCGCCCGGATTTTTTGCAGGAAATCGCCTGTCTTCTCTTTCGGGATATAAAACTTTTCTCGCGCTGCCGACGCCGCCGTCTTATGACTGATACTGATACACTCCATCTTTTCTCACCTTATTAGCAGGTGGCACCGCCATGCAGATGCATCTTCGCCCCGAGAATCTCTTCCTTCCTCGAAAGCAAATCATCCGCCATGAGCTGAGCCTGCACGTTCTCAAAGCCAAGCCTGCTTATCGTATCCGCAAACCGCTCTCCCGTATTGCCCTGTTCGCGGAACAACAGAATCGCCTTTTCCAGAACGGAAAGCACTTCCTCCTCATCGAGGAATATCTTATCCAGCTTCTGCCCGTGCGCCACTCTCTTGCCCCAGCGTCCGCCGATATAGACGCGGTAGCCGTACGCGCTCTCCTCCGACGCCTTGAAGGGACATTTGCCCACACAGCGCCCGCAGTTGTTGCATTTGTCGGGATCGATCACCAGCTTGCCGTCCACCACCTGCGACGCCTCCACCGGGCACGCCAGTGAAACCTGACAGATCTTACAGCCCCGGCACTTCTCCAGATCAATCGCCGGCACCCGCTGTCCCACGATGCCAAAGTCGTTCAGATCTGGCTTTACGCAGTTGTTCGGGCAGCCGCCCACCGCGATCTTAAACTTGTGCGGCAGCTTCACGGACGCATAGCCGTGGAAGAACCGCTCGTGTATCTTGTCGGATAAAGCGTAGGAGTCTAACAGCCCATACTGACAGGTCGTTCCCTTGCAAGCCACAACCGGGCGCACCTTGGAGCCGGTTCCGCCAGTCTCCAGACCTTCCTCCGCCAGAAAGGCACGGATGTTCTCGATCTGGTCAAAGGGCACGCCCACGATCTCCATGGTCAGGCGCGTCGTCATAACCACGTCGCCGCTTCCGAACCGCTCCGCCGCCTCCGCGATCTTTTTGTGCTCCGCCGTGGTAATCTTGCCGTTTCTCGTGATCACACGGACGTTAAAATTGTCTGTCCCCTTATTGTGCAGACAGCCAAGCGCCTTCACCCGGGTAATCTCCTCCGCCGGCACCGTCACCACGCCAGGCTTGCTGTCCACTTTCACCACGTTGAAGAAGGAGGAGCCCTCCAGCACCTTCGTGTTCGTGTAGCCGTAGCGTTTCAGCCTGTTCTGCAGAAGATATGCCCGCTTGCCCTTGGCGCAGACAAGCAGAAGCTTCTCGTCCTTGGAAAGTCCCGGCACCTCGCCCTTTACCTTGAGCAGATCCACGTAAGTCGCCCCCGCAATCGTCGGTCCTGCGGGATTTACGTCGATCACGCGGTAGCCTTCGGCTGCTCCCGCCAGATATTCCGCAGGGGTAAAGCTTTCCATATCGCCCGTTATCTTATTCAACAGCATATGTACCGCCTGCACGAAGGGATGGATCTCCGTGGAGAAAGGCGGCGCGTATGACAGATCCAGACAGGTCATCTGCTCAAGCGTGGCGCCAAAAGTCACAGCCATCACACCGATATCCGTCACCTTATCCACCGCGCCCGGTCCCAGTACCTGCACGCCAAGCAGCTTGTGCGTCGCTTTATCCGCCACCAGCTTGATCGCAAACCATGCACTGTCGGGATAGTAGTGCGCCTTGTCGTCCGTCACCGCCAGCACGCAGACCGGCTCGTACCCAGCCGCTTTCGCCTGCTCCTCGGACAGCCCGGTCCTGCCGCCCGAAAGCCCCGGGAGCTTGACCACGCCCGTCCCCAGAACGCCCGGATACGCCACATCCCTGCCGCCCAGCGCCAGCGCGAGGGTGCGTCCCTCCATGTTGGCGGAGGAACCCATAGGCGACCACTGTCTCTCCCCTGTGAGACGATTCTTCACCATGGCGCAGTCGCCCGCCGCATAGACATCCGCCACGTTCGTCGCCATCCTGTCGTCCACAAGAATCGTTCCCTTAAACATCTCTATCCCGGTATCCTGCAAAAAGCCCGTGTTCGGGCGGATGCCAATGGAGAGAATCACCACGTCCGCAGGAAGCAGCCCCTTGTCTGTCTGCACCCCTTCCGCTCTCACGTCCCCAGACACGCCTTCCAGCTTCGTAGACGTCATCACTTTGATGCCTTTCTTCGCAAGATGCCGCACCGCGTAGTCCGCCATCTCCCCGTCGAATCCCGGCATAATCTGGGGCGCCATATCAATCAGCGTCACCGAAAGCCCTTTTTCCAGCAGATTCTCCGCCACTTCCAGTCCGATGAAACCGCCGCCCACTACCACGGCGCGCTTCACGTCGTCACCCGCTATGTAATCCCTCGTTTCAATCGCGTCGTCCGGCGTGCGCATCACGAAAACGCCCGGCAGATTTAAGCCCGGCAGAGGCGGTACCACCGGGGAAGCCCCCACCGCCACGATACATGCGTCATATTCATAAATCTCTTCCGCGCCCGTGCGCAGATTCTTCGCCACCGCCTTCTTTGCGTCCGTGTCAAGCGACACCACTTCCCGCTGGGGATAAACCATGGCGCCGGTGAGAGAACTGTATTTCTCCGGCGTATTGACAATCAGCTGCTCCTTCTCCGGGATCGCCCCGCCCACATAATAGGGAAGCCCGCATCCCGCGTAGGAAATGTCCTTGCCTTTTGTGACAATGGTCACCTCCGCCTCCGGGTTTACCCTCTTGAATTTTGCCGCGGCTTTCGTCCCCGCCGCCACGCCGCCAATCACAAGTAATCTCATAGCATACCTCCTTCTTTCTGATAAGAACCGACCTCATGTTCTCCAAAAAACAACGTCATAAATTATAATAAAAATCGAAATTCTCTGCTCTTCATCATGCCATAAAAACAGGCAAAAAGCAACTTCGCACCGCCGCGCATTCGTCACGTCAAATTTTCGTCAATATACGCAAAATAAGCCTTTTTATTGACCGCTTCTTCATTTGTCTGATACCATTTTGCGGATTCCTTTAACCCCTCTTCAAACGGGATGGTATTCGGATAGACAGCCTGCATTTTCTGCACATCCAGCACATAGTCATAGTCATAAAAGCTGAAATAGTTTCTCTGCTCGATCTCTTTAGAAACATTCACAAAGGAAGGTTCTTTGCCGAAGCAGGCGTAGCACATGGTGACCCATTCTTTGACTGATACAGTCACTGAATTTCCCACATTCAAAATATGGGCGGCGGGTTTTGTCTCCATGATCACTTCCATAACGCCGCACAGGTCCCTCACATGAAAGAACTGCAGCCGCTGCCCGCCGTCTCCCGGCAGATAGAACTTTCGATCCGCCTTCGCGCAGTCAAACACAAACGCCTCTCTATATACATTGTTCATCGGTCCGTAAAGGTATGGCGGTCTTAAGAGATACGCATCCGGGACTCTTTTTAGCAGCTCTGTCTCCGCCTCCATTTTGTCCGCCCCGTACTTTCCCCAAAACCGATTGACTGCCCTTGGCGATTCTTCCCGGAACGGCTTCTCTGCGTCCTCCGGATACACCGCGCCTGAACTGATCATAATGTACTGCCCAAAGGAGCCGAGCGCATCGCACAGGTCTGTGATGTCCCGCGCGTCATAAGAAGTTATGTCAACCACGCTGTCGAAGGAAAACCGCTTCAACGCATCCCCGAGACAGTGCCTGTCTCCCTCGATCAGTCTGACGCCGTCCACCTGCGGCTTCGTATTTCTGTTGAGCACATAAACCTCATATCCCCTCTGCACGAAATACGCCGCCGCGTACTTGCTGACAAACGTGGTGCCGCCGGTAATCAAAATTTTTTTCATCCTGTCCCCCTGTCCCCAACAGACCAATGACGCCTTTCCTGTATATTGTAGCACAATGCCCCGCCCGGCATCAACGGTCCGCCGGACGGATTTGGCGGTTTTGACAGTTACTGGAAAACAACTGTTGACAAATGCCCTTTTTGATGATAAATTTCTTTTAATATCATTCCCATGGGGGAGTAGCAAGCGTATATCGTAACAAGTCAACATACTGACCGTCCGGTCTGGCTTGTTTTAAATTGCGAGACTCATGTATAGTGAAACTATACGTGAAGTCTGTGTATTTTTAAACATATTCCAAGTATAGTTTCCGAAACTGTACTTGGTTTTTTTCATTTCTAACGCAGGAGGAACGAAAGATGGAGTGGGATTACTTGTTTTTCTTTAACAGCGCGCTGCTCGGAGTCGGGCTTTCCATGGACGCCTTTTCCGTATCGCTGGCAAACGGATTGCACGAGCCGGATATGGCGCGTAAAAAAATGTGCGGCATCGCCGGCGTGTTCGCCTTTTTTCAAGCGGCAATGCCACTGGCGGGCTGGAGCTGCGTCCACACCTTTATCAGATATTTTACCGCCTTTCAAAAACTGGTGCCGTGGATCGCTCTGGCGCTTTTGCTTTTCATCGGCGGCAAAATGTTCGCGGACGGCATAAAGGGCGACAATGACGAGACAGAAAAGCCCGGAACAGACATGACTACCCTCCTGCTGCAGGGGATCGCCACGTCCATAGACGCCCTGTCCGTGGGCTTTACCATTGCGAAATACGGTTTTACCATGGCGTTTGTCTGCGCTCTTATCATTGCGGCGGTTACCTTTGTGATCTGCATGGCGGGGCTGGATATCGGGAAGAAATTCGGAACGAAATATTCAGACCGGGCGACTGTGCTTGGCGGCACGATCCTGATCCTGATCGGCATTGAAATTTTTGTGTCGGGCGTATTTTAAAATTGCATGTTCAAAATCGACTCTGGTAAACAAATATGCCCTCCCCAAAAACAGATACGCTCGTAAAAACAGTTTGAGATATGGCACGGGATTGTTTATAATAAGAAGTGAGAAGGTAAAACGCAGGCAACATCAGAAAGGGGGACGCATTTATGTATAACATCATCACAATTGAGCGGCGTTATGCCAGCGGGGGACACGAGATCGGAAAAAGGCTGGCGGAATCGCTGGGATATAAACTCTATGACCGGAATATCCTGTTGGAGGCGGCGCAGAAACTTGACATACCGTTTTATAACATTGAAACGCTTGAGGAGAGCAGCTCCGGCAATGTCCTTTTAAACCTGTCCAAAACCCCTCTGGGCGGACTGTCCGGCAATAAGAACCTGCCCCTTGCGGACCAGCTTTTTCTGGAGGAAAAGCGCATCATCGAAAAGGCGGCAGAAGAAGGAAACTGCGTGATTGTCGGAAGAGCCTCCGGCTATATTTTGAAGGATGTGGAAAACGCCCTGCATGTGTTTGTCTATGCCAACCATGAAAAACGGATACAGCGTGCAATCGAGCGGGAGGGCATCCAGAAGACGGAAGCCGAAAACGCACTGAAAAAGAATGACAAGAGAAGAAAAAATTTCTACAACGCGCTCACCACCCACGAGTGGGGCGATCCGAAAAATTATGACCTGTACATGAATGCCGGGAATCTGGGAATTGACCTCTGCGTCAGGATTCTGATGGAGGCGGCGAAAGGGTAAACTTGCAAACGCTATGGGGCGAGGATTGACTATATAAGTCAGTCCTCGCCCCTTCTTATCCGAATAAGCCTAAGGAGCTGTACTCCATTTTCCCCGCACTTATAAACGCTCTTAATCTCCGAGCAAAACTGCGTGAAAAGGGGATTTCTGACATATTCGCCCAACTCTTCCATGGTGGAGCATATATTTTTATCCTGCAGGTCGATCATATTTTTTGTCCCTCCAAAACATCGCCGCTAGTACACTAGCCCAATTTGTAATCTTCCTTTTGTACCAGCTCGTAAAATGCAGCGGAAATGTATTCTTTACTTGTATGCTTTTCCCCCGCATACATCGGATTTACAACAAAATGCGCAAACTCGGTATAGGGAGCCACCTTCTTTACAACACGCACCAGCTTATTGTATACTTTTGTGAGCATGTCCGGGCGGGGAATCCAGTCGCCATCATCCGTATACCGTCCGGTCACAATGTAAAGCCTGTTTTTCACAATCTCCTGTTTTCCCGGAATGCAAAAACCCGCTTCGATCACGCCAAGCCACGCTTCGTCGGCAACATATTCATTTTGGGATGCCCGTGTCACATCAAATCCCCCGATTTCGGGAATGTGAAAATAATATTCGCGGCAATCCGGCTGTACTACACCCAGCGTAGTTCCCGGAATCAACCGCCATCTGCCGTCCTCATATGTATGTCTGTAAATGACGCAGCCACTGTCCAAAGCAGCCTGCGCAACAGACAAAAAATCGTGATATCCCATGTAGTAATTAATCTGCTTTCCCATATAATTACGCGCTGTTCTCCTAAAGCTGTATTTCAGCCAATCTCCATGAACGTATCGTTTTCTTCATAATAAAAAATCGACTTCCCACTCCGTAATTGTTACAGATATCCCCGTCTCCCAGCCTCTTCCATGAGCCGTGGCTGGATATCGGGATATGTCAGCCCATCCGGCAGTTTATCCATCAGCGCAATCTGCTCAATCTCGCTGTGCAGTTCTTCCTCAAAACGCACAATCTCGGCAAAAAACAGCATACCAAAAGATTCTTCTCCATGACCGGCATGGTCAGACACCGTGACGGAATATACACAGACCGGGGCTATCTGAAATTCCAAAGCGCCTGTCTCCTCATACAGTTCCCGCTTTGCCGTTTCCAAAATATCCTCTCCACGCTCCCGATGCCCTCCGGGTATTTCCCATGTTTCCCTGTCCCTGTGTCTGCAGAACACATATTTATCTCGTGCCTTGGACAGTATGACCGCAAACGCAAGCCGTTCGTCCGCTATCTCTTCATAAAACTTAACCTCTGTCATTTCCGTCGTTTCTCCCAAAGCAGCGATCCACCGGCATCCCCGCCACCTATTTGTCCGCCCAAAGCCTACGCCAACACCAACGCCTTTTTCGGGCAAAGCTTTGCACATTTGCCGCAGCCGATGCACTTGTCATAGTCAATCTTGGGCGCTTCAAAGCCTTTCTGGCTAAGCGCGCCCACCGGGCAAACTTTTACAGCCGGACATTTGTGGTTTTGAGGACAATGCTCCACTACAATGTTTAATTTTTTCTCCATAAATCGATTCCCTCCCTATTCAAATTCAGCGCTCTGTCTGCTCCGTCATAATTCCCCAGCGAATCCCAAACTTGTCGACAAAAACAACCCGGCAGGAACTGTAAGGCGTCGCTTCCATCTGATATATTATCTTACTGCCTTCTTTCATGATTTCATATGCCCTTTGTACTTCTTCTTTTGTATCATACATAATCGTGAGGAAATTGGAATAGCACGTTTGGAATTCCAGATCCACATGGTCGCTCATAATGATTCTTTGATTGTCCAATACAAGTTCCGAATGGTATATGTATTCCTTTTGCTCTTCTTTCAGCAGCGGATTATATGCCGGGTCATCCGCTTCCCCATATGTAATGATACAACTGATTTTTCCATTAAATGCCTTTTCATACATTTGAATTGCCTCGCGGCAATTCCCTCCGAAATTCAGCGTAGGTACAATCTGCATGTCTGCTCTCCTTTTCTGTCAGATGCTGCGTCTTTCGGTTTCTCTGCAAACCGAATGTGCAGAACCATTTCTTATATTATCAATCAGCCAGATATTCGATCAATCCCTTTGCGTATTCAGCGCTATTCTCATGCAAATACTGACCATGACCCATATTTTCAAATACTATATCTCTTAAAGTGGGAATATACTGTTTAAGCAGCGCCGCGCTTTTCTCCGGATACTTTTCGTTTGCCCCTCTCCAAAATAAAACGCTTCCCTCAAAGTCACGTATTTTGTCAGGAATGTCATACTTATAAACAAATTCACAGGCGTTTTTTATTGTTTTGGACGTAATGTCTTTATACAGCATTTCCACTACGCTTTTATTGTCCTTGCCCATAACAGAATCCATTAGAAATTTGGGAATACGCTTTCCTCTATTTAGCCTTCCGATGGATTTGCAGAAAATAGTCGCATAAGGTTTTGTCAATACCCCCATCTTTATCAAAAATGCCGCATCCAAATGAAGTTTATTTACTTCTATATTTCTTCTTCCTATGAGTTCAACCGCCATCGTTGCTCCCATAGAAAAGCCCGACAGACAGTATAACCTGCCGCCCAAATTTTCTTTCACATACTTCTCTATCTCATCACAGCATTTTGCAAGGCTTTCCAGTTCACCCGCAGCGGGACTATGCCCATCTACTTCAGCCAATATAACATAATAATCCTTCAAATATTTCAAAATCGGCTCGTAGCAGAGCATAGCCGAAGATGCCATTCCATGAATAAAAAGAACCGACTTCTTTTTCCCGTCACCGAACGTCAGAAAATTCATAACAACCACCTCAGTTTTGCAGACTCTATTTTGTATGCGCAAAGATTTTCTAGGATAGTAATGCCATCCCGCTTGCCACTTTCTGTTTTACTGCAATGACAGTGTCTGTAACCGAGTGCATCGTTGTATCTACCACATTCGACTCATATATTCCCAAATCACAAAACTGCTCCCACATCGTTTCTACCAATTCCTTATTGGTTTCCCTGTCCAATTTTGAACGTTCAACAACCCGCTTCATCGTTTCCTCTTTGCTGGCTCTCAAGATAATATAATGTACTTCATACCCCTCTCTGACAATGTTTTGCCACGGTTCCAAAAACCATGATCCAATAATTCCATCCACAATTACATCATATTTTCCACGGGCGTATCGTTTAGCCGCTTCCAAAAAAGCTTCTATCACAACCAGATTCTGCTCATTCGATTCCGGCAAATGCGGAGATATTGCGCCTTTGCTTATGTAATGATAAAAGTCATTCGTGTGCATATGTACGGATTTTTCCAGATTTGATTCCTTTGCAATGATAGATGCCGTTGTAGATTTTCCTGTTCCCGGCGAACCTGTGATTACGATAATTCTTCCCTGCTGCATCTATGCTTTGTCTCCATAAATCCCTTGATAAATGAAAACGGGAGCGCGCATCCTCACGCCTCCGGATCCAGTTTGTATCCAACTAAATCCAAAAAATACAGAGGCAATCATGAGCACCCGTCAAACGGGTGGTTTGCTCGCCCCTATAAGGGGCTGTTACCAGCCAGCGCCTAAAGACGCTGGCTTTCACTCTGTTCAAGCCTTAACGCCTTTGACTCGTCGCAGCCCTTAAAAGGGTATTTTGACAACATGATAGAATCCTTAATCAATGCCTGAGTCTCACTCATTGATTTACCAGCTCTCAAATAGTCTTTTATCAGTCCTGTCACAGATTCGCGGGACATATTGGTTGCAACAGAGAGATCTGTTACCGCTTTATCAATCTCCTGTGAAGTAAAGAAAGCGCAATTGCTCTATTTCTATACTCCCCAGCTATTGCAAATAAATCATTAAGGTACTGCTCGTATTTCTTATTTGTTGAGAATATATCAAACAATTCAATGATCTTATAGTTTGAAAGAATATTTATTTAATGCTCTGGTTTCAGATTCCTTATTGCATTATAAATATGCGTGTGTATCAAGATACTGATTGAGAGCTTGTAATGAAGAATCATACAGCTCTCGCTTACCATTCATAAATTTTAAAATAATCTCTACTGGTATTCCTGTCACCTCCGAAATATTTTTTTGCCTGTATGCATTTGTCTTCTCTAAGAGTCTATTTCTTACACTTTCCTGTACCATTTTCACCTTCTTCCTAATATTTTCTTAGTATATCAACTTTCTTGATAAAACAAAAACATATTGCCTTTATATTACATCTTATTATTTTAAACAATGCAAAAGCACCTACATCAAGTAGGTGCCTCTTGCAAACTATAAAGTCTGCTCTGTAAAACTAATAAGTCCATTGCCGAAAAGATTATCGGCTCAATAAATAATACAGTTAGTATACTATAAATTATTCGTAATTGTCAAGATGTTGCCAATATCTTTTTCAACTTCTGCATAATTTTCTCATAAGTTATATTATTTAATTTCCCAACCCTGTTTCCGATTCTTGCTTTATCGACTGTTGTAATGTCTGCAATTTTGACCTTCGAGGGATTTTTATCTAAACCGTGCCTATCAACAGATTCAAAGTATGAATTATATATTTTGTGGTGAACATTCGGATCATATTTTTCATCACTTTTATAATCCGTTATTGGCAACACAATGACCGTATCACTATATAAATTGCCTTTATTATTTTGAATCACTAAACCAAGGTGCAAATCCTTAAACTCCATACCAACATTCGTTCCGTATTCAATAACATATACATATTATTGCAATATTGTTATCGGATGATGTCCACTAGAATTTCTCCTTTTTGAATTATCGCTTGATATTTTATCAAGAGCACGTTGACGATGTATCCATTCGCTTACTTCTTTGCTCTTTAATCTTGTTTCTGAATCAATATCATAATAATAAATATCAAGATTTCCTTTTATATCATCCATGAAAATCCCCCAATCGCCAGTATTATAATTCATTATATACCAACAATCGACCCGTTGTAGATGCGGAGCAAATGCTGATATAGGCTGTGACCCCTATATCAGCCAAAGAAAAGAAAATTTGGATTTATGAAAAACTGCATATACAGTTATTGGCGTGACACAAAAGGGTTTATGCCGGGCGAATCTTCCAAAATCTTCCCAGCCCTTTTGTGCCTGATATTCACAACACTTAACAGTTTATAATAACCCTTGCGGGATATTACCTATTTTCATGGGAAAGAATCAGTCCGCTACTCAGCTTACGCTTTTTTCACTTTCACATACCCTTTCCCATAAGGGAACTTTCAGAATGCTGTTAGCGTCGGGAGAAATTAGCCACTTAGAGTCGGAAGAAAATGACCAATCT
>CAJURQ010000013.1 GCA_910588955.1 uncultured Lachnospiraceae bacterium | reverse complement strand
TTTAATCTGCAGGAAAGCTGCGGTAGATGGGTACTTTATTTCGCCGCGGTACAGTAACATACATATTAGGACTCATACCACTAGTACCATCTTCATAAAAAACCCATTCTTCATTTTTTACTTCTGCCCCTAAAGCCTTCCATCCTGCTATCAAATTTTTATGACAATCCGGTAAAATTTTTAAATTCATTTCTAACAGTTCAGCCTTTTCTGGATCTCTTATACATTTCTCCAAATATGCCGATGATATTGTCACCTTATAATTGGAAGCCGTCAAGCAAGGGTACTTATCCTTTAAGTAAGCCTCATACGCTGATACACTGGCGTATTTGTCCTCTGTTTTTTTCTCCACCTTTTTATTGTCTGCCCTCTCTGCCACATTGCTGTTCCCAATCTGGTAATTTCTTAATCCCACCTGCATTATGCTTTCTCCTCTCCCAGTTAAAATAATCGTTCAAATTTGTTACATGGTACGCTTTGGATATTTAACCTCAGTTGATGTAAACGTATCATCCACCGAAACATGGATGTGTCCGCTGCTGTCTATTGCATATTCATTGCCATAAATGGAAAATGTATCCCCCTCTTTATAACCGCTCCCTATCCAATTTATGTTATTCCACCGAGCAATGTTATTATCCACATTTATCACGGCGCCAGTTTCCTGCAGGATATAGGTATGCTTTCCGGCCCCTGCATCTATGGAAAAAAATCCCGGCTTAATCCCGACTTTCTCACAGGTCGCTAAAACTTCCTTCCTGCTATGTAATACGTCCCACAGACCCTCTCCCTGTGCCAATGCCGCTAAAATACCACTCGCTTTTCTCATTTCCGACTTATAATTTGTACCATTATTCTCTGCTAACATTGATTCCGATCGTGCATACCCAATCATTCCGTTATTAACCGCCCATGCGTATCGGCTACCGTTTGACGCAGTCCATGCGTAATAGCTTTTATTCTTCAAAACCAGAGAATTGTTTTCAGCGTGAATACCGGGCAAGGAGTTCGCGTTGATCTTCGGCACTGCATAATTTGGCACTATCTGGCTGCTTCCGTTATAATCAAAACACATAACGCCATAATCCTTAAACTCAGGATTATATCCGCAGGATACATGCTCCCCAAAGTTGATCGCATCCAGAATAGCGCTTGGATTATTATAGTTTGCGAAATAATAGGATAATTCACTTGCAGATACATTCGCGCTTTTGTCAACCAAAGCCGCTATACTTTCCCTTGAAAACTTCCTCGCTTCACTGGAAATAGTGAAACTGTCCCTGCTTCTGCCGCTGCCTGCTCCCGACAAAAGTTGGAGCGCCGCCCGCTGTCTTGCCAGTTTGTTTGTTTTTTTAGTGTGTAATAATGGCTGGCGTAGTCCGGATGCGCCTGTAAAAGCTGTGTTTATCATCTTATCCTTACCCCCTTTTCTTTTAGAAAATTTCATATCTGTATGTTCAATGATGCCCGTGCAAGAGAACTGTCTGGTTTTTTCAGATTATCTTCCACAAACTCCCTTGTGATACCCTCCAAAACACCTGAAGGTATGGCTTTACCATATGCCCATGCCGGATCAACTTCCTTAATTGCAGATACAAACGCTTGCGAATACGCCTTACGATACTCGCCCAATGTCCAGCCTGCCGACAACCGATCATCCCTGTCCATTTGTTTATACATATCCATATAAATTTCCGTTTTTCCTGCTCCGTCCGCCATTCCATTTTTTTCAATATAGTTATTTTTTACATATTCAAACATTTTATCTTTACTGCTTTCAGGAATATCAATCATCCTTTTATAACTATCTCCCGTTTCATCTGTTACAAGCAGACCTGTCAATCCTGTAGTCGGTTCAACCCACTCTCCTCTTGCGTTATAGTTTTTCATCAGATTCTTAATTGCCTGAACACAGGTAAACATACTGCCAGTACATCCATCCTTTGCCATTTGCCGAATAACGGCTTTATACTGCCTGCTGCCTGTGTCAATACCCGCCGCTTTTAATCGTGACTGTATGCTGCTACTGTTTAATTGCGAAAACTGAAACATACCCGGTAATGTTGAGCCTGTTGCTCCACCCATGCTTTGAACATGATAGCCATAATTTGTTATATTTGTCATAACGCAGCCTTCGTTTTATCCACCACATTCTCTGTCAGACTTCCTTTGCTATTACATCAGCAGTTTTGTCCAGTAATCAGCCATATGATCGACACTGCCTTTGTTTATTTATAAAACTTTTCTGAACTGATACTTATACATATCGGAATACATATTGCCGGAATAGTGTGGTGTCAGCCGCGCATCAAGCGCTCCCATATCCACCGCAAAGCCGCTGTCTACCACGGAAAATCCCCCGTCTCCAAACTGGAACTCCGAGGTAAAATCGGGAATCCCCACATCGCCGCTCACCCCGATATTTCCTATGATATTTCTGAGGGCATCCCGCATCTGATCGACCTTAACATTATCCTTTGTATGGTTGATCAGCTTATCCGCCTTGCCGGGCAGACCGCCAATGTTCCCGTCAGGCAGCATATAAAGATTCTTCAAGGAGACATCCTGTCCGGTAACGCCTTTCAGGTAACGCTTCACCTCCTGCACGTCCGCAGCATATTGGTATGCGTTCTCAGGCAGATTTCCCACGCTGTCAGCTATCCCTATGTAATACTGGTACATCTTGTCGCTATACTTTTTTTCCACCAGTTTCTGCACCTGTTCCCAGACAGTTTCCTCCTCTATCCCGTCCACGGTCACCGTTCCATTGCTTCCGATCCGTACCTGCATCCCCTCTATGTCCTCACGGGAAATGCCCATGCCTTCCAGATCTTTTACGAAATCATCCGAAAAATCGTTTTTCAGTTCCGCCTTCTGCTGTGCCTTTTCCGCATCTTTGAGGTTGGCAAAGATCTTTACATACTCCCGCTCCGCCTCGCTCAGTTCCTTCCCTTCTGCCATGTCCTGCAGCAGTTCGTCCACGGTGCGCCCGCCCTGATACTTCTTTCCCTCCGGCAGTCCCGCAAACTGTTTTTTGTGGAGTTCTTCCAGCTCTTTCCGGTAATTCTGCTCCGTCTCCCGCAGAACTTCATTATATCGGTCAAGATAGTCCCGCCAGTTTTCGTCTTTCCGGCTGTAGGCGCTGTAAAGATTTCCATACGCTTCCCTGACGGCATCCGTCTTTTCATGCTCCTTATTATCGGTGACATGAAAACTGATCCTGTAAAAATCATTTGGAGATACTTCTTCCCCGTTTCCGTTTTCTACCTTGAAGCAATATTTGTTGGTATCCATATCCCAATTCGGAACGGACAGCTTTTTCCGCCCTTCGCCGTCCCACTCCGCCTTCCCTACCTGATTGCCGTACTCGTCATACAGAGTCAGGTCGTAATCACAACCCTCCGGCATATCTATGTATGCCTCAACGCCAAAGTAATTGCGCTGGAAATTCGGAAATGGGATGGTGAAGTTATAGAAATCCACATCCTTTTTTATCGCTGAGGCTTCCTTTCAGATTGCTGGTCTCGTCCTTGATCAGAAAATTCAGGTCAAGAAACGCGCTGCCCTTATCCTTGTCACAGACCTCATAGGTGGTGTTCGGTCTGCGGAACGTATTGTTGCTGCTGAGCGTACAGGTATCTTCCCGCAGTTCCACGTTCTTAATCCTGTTCTTACGAAATATCCCGTTCTCGTCGAAACAAGCGTCCATTTCTTTTCTTGACATAAAGAATATCGGTCTTTTACTGAAAGCCGCTCCCCATGTGGAACCTTGTTCCTTTACGTTACTGATCTCCATTGCTGATATTCCTCCATTGTTTTCAATTATTTATCACACAGCCGCCAGACACCCTATAACCTTTTCAATTTCTCCAAAAATACTGTATAAAACTCTCTTTCTTTCAAGCGCGCCTGCTGCTCCTCCATACTTATGACTTTGCCGGGTTCTAAGGGATGGTCAAAATCATATAACGCCTTCTGGGTTGCCCGTATTGCTGACTCTACGGAATTACCCAAAATATCATTACTATGCAGCAAGCCATAATAATTGGCTATAGCCTGCTGTATATACATTTGTGTTATATGTGTCCTTCCATGCTTGGTTTCACCCAGTCCGTTTACTCCGACTTCTTTTACCGTCTCCATCCAAGCATCTTTTACAGATTGCGGCGCATTCGGCCCGGCACTTTGCAGCACACGTTCCTCAAAATCTGTCTCTGACACTCCCCGGATCTGTTCCCCGTCTTTTTTCCCGCACCCGGTCACTTTATCCTGTGCTGATTTCTCCGCCACAGTTTCTATGCTGTTTTTCTCATAAACGGCCGAAACCTTTTCCTTCGCTATACTGGCCTTATAATATTGTTCGTTCGCTTCCTGCTCCATCAGCTTACGTTTCAGGGCGCTTTCCTCAACGATCCCCATATATTCAGCTCTCCGCTTTCTCTTTGCCTCCTGCTCTGCTTCAAACTGCCGCTGTGCTGCTTCAGTCGGGCCGGATACTCCGCCACCACTTGTTATACAGGTATGAGCGATCTCCCCTTCTTCATCCAGAACAAGTATGTAAGAACATATTCTATTGGGTCTCTTTGTCGCCTCTTTCTCTGCAATAAATGTCTCGACTCTTTCCATTACCTGTTTTGCAAGAGTCGGATCATCCTTCATTTTTTCTTCCAGTGCAGGCGGTACAACGATTGATTTTTTCCCAAGAGTGGATACTGCCCTTGACTGTACTGATGAGTCTGTCATTTTAGGTTCAAGCCCGGTTGGCTTCCAGTCTAAAATAGATTTATCAACTTTATTACGGAAAAAATCATCATGCGGAAAATCCAGCCTTTCCCATGTACCCTGTGATATCTTATATCCATCCATTACATGATAATAGGCTCCGGGAAATCTCGTCTGCCACATATCCTTAAAACTTATTCCCGATACACCCGGCTGACCTGCAGCCTTTGCCGCCGCAAGTTCCGCAAAACCCACGCCTCCGTTTGTGCCTGCCGCCGCGTTCTTCCGGTACTGCCCTGAAAGATAATTCTCTCCCCATTTACCTGTTACTCCTAAATCCATCTTCACTTCTCCTCCCATGTGATAAATGTTCTTACCTTCTTTATCGCCGAACTGCAAAATATTTTTCATAGATCTGGCGCGAACTGCTCCATTTTGGGCGCGAAATTTCTAGTGTAGTGTCAGTTTACTGACACGGTTACTGACACGGTTTCCGCCGCAATTTTTCCATTCATCATGACTGTAAGGCTGAATTTCTTCCTGCCGCCTGTCCCGGAGATTGCGATATCAATATCACCCATATACTTCCTCGCACATCTTTGTATGTTGGATATGCCGATTCCATGCAGTTTCCCGTTTCCCTTACTGCTGACCGGCAGCCCGCTTTCTTTTTCCATGACAATGTTCCCTGCAAAATCATTCTCAACCTCTATAAAGAACAGACAGCCTCTTACAAAGGAACGTAACCGGATCTGTTTTTCGCCCTCTGCCCTGCCGCACGCTTCTATGGCATTTTCCAGCGCATTATTCAAGATCACAGAAATATCATAAACATCTATCGGCAGTTTGCATGGATAAGCGAAATCAACCTCAAACGGTATCTGTTTCTTCTCCGCTTCCTGTACTTTCTGGTGGATGATAATGTCCGTGATCGGATTGCCTGTCTGACAGGTAAAGTCTAACCTGTTGACCGTTTCCCCCATTTTCCCGATATAGCTTTCCAGTTCTTCCTCCACGGAATCTGCCGTACCTTTGATAAGCAGGGAGATGTTGGCTAAATGGCTTCTCATATCATGCCGGAGCCCTCTCATGTCGCTATAGATATCCTGTATCTCTGCGATCTCTTTCTGCATCTGCCGGACTTGGTTTTCCAGCAGGGCACGTTTCCCTGTCTCCTCATGGTACTGTACCTGTTTCTGAAACAGTATGACGCTGGCGATTATGTCAGAAAACATCAAGGCACCGACAACAGGCAGCCAAAACCGGATCGGTGGAACGGTCTCATAGATAACAATCCCCATCCCGTTGTTCAGCGAAGTGATGATCAGTCTTATGATGACTGAGATACACAGCGCAGCAATGCAGGGTAATATCAGAAAGACATTCTCGTGTGTCTGTAACGGATAGTCCTTTTTGACATACTTCCTGCTTATGAAAAATAGAAATCCGGACAATAACAAGATATAGAACAATATGCATAAGACCGTCATTACGGCATTGTAGACCGTTATCACATTCTCAGCTCTTTCTACCGTATTTAAGATATTCTCTGCGAGCAGATGATCTAAGATCTGATTCCCCCATCCGCTTATCACAATATCAAACGTAACGAACAAATATTTTACCGTCTCCGTCCCCGCTACAAAACTAAAGGTAATAAAAAACTGTTTTTGTATCTCTTTTTGGAAGAAAAACGACTGCATGAACATCAGAATGCAGATATTTAAGATGCTTCTGGCAGCTATGCCCACCGGAAACCTGTCGGCTCCTATGGTAAATACCAGAATCTGGATCAGGAAATAAACGCCAGCCCAGATCACCGGTATTCCCCTTTTCTCATACTTTTCTTTCAGAAAACTCCGTGTATAGATAACACTCAATACACTGTCGGCTAAATACATAGCAACCGGCGACAGCAGATCAAACATTGACAATTCCTCCATTTTTGATATACCGCATATAGGCTTTGATAAAATCAGAATATTTCGTTCTTGCAAGGAGCAGGTTATCCCCATTCGTGACCTGTATGTTATCCGCACTGTAAGCCGATATCTTCTCCATGTTTACAAGATAGCATCTGTGGCAGCGGTAAAAGGTACTGCCCAGCCTGTTTTCCAGCTCTTCCATCTTCCCGTAGACTTCCAGTGTTTTCTCCGTTGTATGGATAATGACTTTTTTATTACGGCTCTCGATATAGTAAATATCCCTTAGCAGTAATCGCTGCTGCGCGCCAAGGCTTTTCACCATGATGTACTTCTTTTCCTGTTCGCAAAAAGCAGATGCCTCTTTCCATGCACGACCAAAAACCTCTGCAAATTTATCCTCATCCAAAGGCTTTACCAGATAGTGGAAAGCATTGACGTCAAACGCCTCTCCCATGTATTCCCGATACCCTGTCACAAAGATAATAATGCTCCTTCTCCTGTCGGTTTCTTCCCGTTCCCGGATATGCCTTGCCAGCTCCATGCCGGACACGGCATCCATTTCAATGTCAAGAAAATAAATGTCGAAGTCCGATCCTGCACGGAGCAATTCTTCCCCCGACTGATACTCTGTGATATTCGCATCCGTCACCTGTCTTTGTATCAGCCGGATCAGTTCTTCCCGGACCGGCCGGTCATCATCACAAACCGCTATCTTCATCAATCTTTTCTTCCTTTCAAAATCTAAAAGATTTTTATACCACCTGATGCCCTTTCCACGCTTTTCGGGCAAACGGGACACAAATAAGGGTAACTGCCGCATATAGCAGCATTCGTACAGTAACTACATCAAAAGTCAGTCCGCCAATAGGATAACCGAAATATCCATAAAAATCATCTGAGAACACAGGCTGCGCTGCCCTGTAAGGCAATAGTACGAAAATCCTGTTCCAGATGCCGTTTGTCTCGCTGATGCCTATAAACATAGGCAGCATAAAAGCAAATACAATGATCACCAGAACAGGAACTGCCGTTCTCATTTTTGCCGACAAAAGAAGGGTAAAGGAGACCATGCCCGCCAAGATAAGATACAGTGTCCCGACAGCAGTCACTGCCGCCCCTGCCAGCGACAGATCATAAGGTGAGATCGTATTTAACACTTGAACAGGCAGCTCCCAGCCGTCCGTACCAAATCCGGTAAGCAAGATCCCGCATCCTACCAACAGGAACAGTGTAAACAGGAAAAAGCTATAGGCAAATGCCGCTAAAATCTTAGCAGTAAGTAACTTTGACTTTCCATACCGGGAAGATAAAATAATGCTGTCTGCACCAGACTGATATTCTCCGGAAAAGGTTCCTGACACACAGATACAGATGCCGATCATGCCTATTACAAACAATTCCAGACAGCTAAACAGCATTTCCCATCCTGTATGGTAGCCGTATTCATATGGTATTGTGATAGAAGAAATCCGATCCAGCCAAAATGCCTTTTCACTGTCCGAAAAATTCCAATCCTCATATGTCTGATTCAGCAGTGTGCTTATTTTTTCATCACGGGCACTGTAAAAATGTATGCCGTTCTCCAAATCCATATTTATGACCGCGGAAAAAGAAGAATCGTAAGCACAGGGGGCAATATAATTCCCATTGATCAGTTTCCAGTAATCCGAATAGGGAAAGATATATTTGAAATACGCACCGTCCGTCAATGTTTTTTTAGTCGTGTCTTTAGAAACATTATCAGGATCATGAAACAGCGCCTGATACGCCGCTATATCAGCACATATCTTCTCATCTGTCAGCTCGCCTGCGCGAGTATTTACAAATTCTCTGTTCATAGCGATCGAAGAAGTACCGGTCAACTGCTTTCCATCCGTATCAAGTACAATGAACTGATAGACCGGAAGATAAAACAATATCCCGACTAATAACAGACAGACTGTTATGACGCCAATATTCACACGCTTCTTCAAAAGTTTTTTTAATTCAAGAATCCATAATCGATTCATTTCATCCTCTCCCTGCTTCCTCGTCCCGAAAATGATACAGATAGAGATCATCCGGTGTCGGGGGAACATTGACAGCCCCGTTGACCGGCTGTATGTCACTGACAATACGAAGTAATACTTCGTTTTCCGACTCATGGTGCAGATTCACTACAAGGAACCGCCTGTCTGCTTCGTCAATCCGGGATGGCTGCACTCTGCAGTTCCAAACCTTTCCATCCATGCTGTGAATCGCGCTGTCAGCCCCGCAGTTCAGGATCAGATCGCCCTTCTTTATCATCAGGATAACATCTGCAATAGAATCAATGTCTGAAACGATATGCGTTGACAGGATAACGATCTTATCCTTACCCAGCTCTGCGATCAAATTCCGGAACCTCATACGCTCTTTGGGATCAAGCCCTGCCGTAGGCTCGTCCAAGACAAGAATGTGCGGGTCATTGATGACCGCCTGTGCGATTCCAAGCCGCTGCTTCATCCCGCCTGAATAGGTACGGATCTTCTTTCCTGCCACATCAGACAGATGAACAGCTTCCAAAAGCTCCGATACTTTCCGTTTTGTCTGTGCAGTGTCAAGTCCCTTGACTGCCGCAATGAAATCTAAATACTCCTTTGCCGTAAAGTCCGGATAATACCCAAAATCCTGCGGCAGATAGCCAAGATAACTGCGGTAGGTTTCGCCCAACTGTTCAATTTCATTTCCATCATAGAGTATTCTGCCGGATGTAGGTTTCAGGATATTGCAGACCATACGCATGAGTGTCGTCTTTCCGGCGCCATTCGCCCCAAGAAGTTCGTAGACACCCGCCCGCAAGGTAGCAGAAATCTCATTCACTGCTACTTTTGAACCAAAGCGTTTACACAGCCTTTCCATAGTTAATTCCATACAAATCTCCCTCTGCTTCTCGTTCCCTTTGCCATGCCGGTCTTATAATGCCGTCCATCAACTCCCTGTTCCATCTGGCTTTTCTTTCCTAATTATGATGTCAAAATATTGGCTTCATACCGCGCAATGAATCTGCCGGCATTTCGCTCCTTTGTCAAAATGCTTTTTTCCAGTAATTCTTCCTTCATTTCTTTTTCTTCCAACTGATCTTTCAGATACTCCTTCTCCGCCAGCCTCTCCTCAAACTGCTCTCTTAAAAGTTTTCTCTTTTCGTAATGCTCCTGCGGTGACGGCGTTTTTCTCTGTCCCTTTTTCTCCGATATTTTATCCTGAACACTACCACCAGAGGATGTATTCTTGCTGGTAACATACATATTCGGGCTCATGCCGCCAGTACCATCTTCATAAAAAACCCATTCTTCATTTTTTACTTCCGCCCCCATAGCCTTCCATCCTGTTATCAAATTCTGATGACTAATTGGTAGATGGTCCAAAACCTTCTCAAACGACTCTGCTTCCTTGGGATCTTTAATACATTTCTCCAAATATGCTGGTGATATTGTCACCTTATAATTAGGAGCCGTCAAACACGGGTACTTATCCTTCAGATATGCCTCATACGCTGATACACTGGCGTATTTGTCCTCCGCTTTTTTCTCCACATTTTTGTTGTCTGCCCTCTCCGCCACGTTGCTGTTCCCGATCTGATATTTGTTTAATCCCACCTGCATCATACTTTCCTCCTTTTTACTGCAAATAATCTTTCAAACCCTATTACATGTCACGCCTTGCAAATTTAACGTCCGTTGATGTAAACGTATCATCCGGCGAAATGTGAATGTGACCGCTGCTGTCCACGGCATATTCATTTCCATAAATCGAAAATGTGTCCCCTTCTTTATAGCCCACCTCTATCCAATTCATGTTATTCCACCGTGCAATGTCCTTACTCACATTTATTATTTCTCCGGACTCCCGCAGGATATAGGTATGTTTTCCGGCTCCTGCATCTATGGAAAAGAAGCCCGGCTTAATCCCCACTTTCTCGCAGGTCGCTAAAGCTTCCTTCCTGCTGTACAATCCTTCCCACGGCTCCCTTCCCTGTGCCAGAGCCGTCAAGATGCCCCCCGCCTTCGACATTTTCCATCTATCGCTGTTTTCTCCCCGATCCATATCTTCCGCCAGCATAGATTCCGACGATGCCCATCCGATATATCCACTAAAAACAGCCCACGAATATCGGCGACCGCTGGGCGCTGTCCATGCGTAATAGCTCTTATCATCCAAAACCAATGTATTATTGACAGCACGCATTTCCGGCAAAGCGCCCGCGCTCATTTTAGGCACGGCATAATTGGGTATGATCTGCCTGCTCCCGTTATAGTGAAAGCGCATAACGCCATAATCCTTAAACGCAGGATTGTATCCGCAGGAAACCCCTTCACTGAAATTGATCGCATCCAGAATCGCACGTGAATTGTTATAGTTGGCAAAATAATAGGATAACTCTTCTCTCGATACATTCGCGCTTTTGTCAACCA
Organism: uncultured Lachnospiraceae bacterium; assembly: GCA_910588955.1. GTDB lineage: Bacteria > Bacillota > Clostridia > Lachnospirales > Lachnospiraceae > UBA3282. The sequence goes on along the minus strand of CAJURQ010000013.1, from coordinate 66,941 downwards.
AAGCCGCTATGCGTTCTCTTGAAAACTTTCTCGCTTCACTGGAAATAGTGAAGCTGTCCCTGCTTTTGCCGCTGCCTGCTCCCGACAAAAATTGGAGCGCCGCCCGCTGTCTTGCCAGTTTGTTTGTTTTTTTAGTGTGTAATAATGGCTGGCGTAGTCCGGTTGCGCCTGTAAAAGCTGTGTTTATCATCTTATCCTTACCTCCTTTTCTTTTAGAAAATTTCATATCTGTATGTTCAATGATGCCCGTGCAAAGGAACTGTCCGTTTTTTTCAGATTAACTTCCTTAATCGCAGATACAAACGCTTGCGAATACGCCTTACGGTACTCGCCCAATGTCCAGCCCGCCGACAACCGATCATCCTTGTCCATTTCTTTATACATATCCATATAAATTTCCGTTTTTCCTGCTCCGTCCGCCATTCCATTTCCCCCATGTGATAAATGTTCTTACTTTCTTTATCGCCGGTCTGCAAAAGGAATTTGATAGATTTGGCGCGAACTGCTCCATTTTAGGCGCGAAACTTTTAGTGTACTGTCAGGTTACTGGCAGGTTACCACCGTACGCAGAATCCGAAAATAGGCAGGCGCACACCTTGTCATCGCAGAATGTATGATAACTTGACCCGATTTTATTTTTGACCCATTCACTGTCTTTCACAAAAATAATATCCTGCTTTGTATCAACCAGCTTGCCTGATCGAAACAGAATGCTGAGTTGCATATCCGCAACATTGTTCCAACCTTTCCCGGAAATGTCCGAAATCATGTCACATATCCACTGTTTCACCTGCGCCTTATGATCACCCGGAACCTGATCTGACTGAGCAACTGCTGCTTGGATCAGCTCCTTAATGTCTATGCCCTCCTTGGTATAATAGGTGCCGTTTCTTTCATCAAATTCCCGCAAATCCAAAGACGTATATCTATATACCTCTTGAAATGCCTGAAATTTCAGCTTGGAATCCGTTGAAATCTGCGTACTGTTACACCCATCCTGTGTGGAACATGTGAGAATATGTTTATACAGGTTTTTTCCGTTATCCCCCTGATTAAGCGCCTGTTCTATAGATAACTTCAACGATTCATCCACACCATCTACGGAAATCTGGTAGCTGTACGGGTCAACCGTGTAAGCACATGTGTCCGGCAACCGGGCGGGATCAATCCCTGCATCTGAGAGGATGTTGGAAATCTGCCTGCTAACAATCTGCCGCTGAAACAATATCCTGTCATTGTCTACCACATCCCCATAGATCGGTTTCCCACGGAAAAGGGAATCCTGATAGCTTACCCCGCATATCTTACCTTCCTTATACATCCGCATCTCATTGTTGTAACCTATGCTGCGCTCCACATCTGTAAGGTCTGTCTCATAATACTGCGAGCCTCTACCAAAATATTTCTCATAGATATACCCCTCCGGGTCAGCATGTGTCTCTGCCTCCGCCGCCAATCTGGCATACTTGTCTGTCAACGCCCTCCGAAATGCCGCAGATACACTGGTGTAGGTAACCGCATTGACATCAACCATACTTCCTGCGTTTTCCAATGCCTCCTGATTGCTCTTTGCCGCTGCATCCACATACTCCTGTAGATTGATCACACTGTCTATATCTGTATTCCGGGTTCTGCCTGACATGGCTTTCTGGGCAGTAAGCTCCTGCGCTTCACGGCTTACAGTAAACGTATCCCGGCGGTGGGTCTGCACAGTCCTATTCTGATTTACATTCTGCGGCTTTATCCCAAACATGATATCAAGCAATGTCTGATGCCGCCGAATCTGGCTTTCAAGAAAAATATTCATAAATTTCCCTGCTTTCCTTATCTTTCAAAAGGCTTCATTTCTATTGATCATACCGACAGCAGTTTTGACCAGTAAACAGCCCTATGGTTAAAAGTTTCATTTCATAAAATAAGTCGGCAGACACAGACCCTTTCCCAACCCTGATTGCACCGTGTGACTATGTATTGCACGAAATGACTATCAGTTTTACAACATCACCACCGCCCGGAATTTAACACCAACCGCCAACCGCCTACGCGGTAATTTTTTATTGAGTATCTTTTAAAAACTGGTATACCATAAATAAGAGAATGATACCAATCATCAACGCCGTGTCCGCTACAATGGCGCGATCCTTACGACCAACCTCACTGATCCCGGCGAGAAGTTCGAGAACATTCCCGATGTCTGCGTTGTATTTATCTCCCGCTTTGATATTTTTAGTGGAAATCGGTCTCTGTACCATATAGACCGTGTCATAAGGGAAACTGGAAAAGTTGTCGATAATGGATTTGAAGAAGTTTATGTCAATGCCAAAGTAAAGGACGGCTCCGAAGTATCGGAACTGATGGAAGTGTTTGTTGACGATGCTGCATACAACAGCAAATTTCCCGTTACCTCCGGCAGCAAGCGCCGGTACAAAGAAACAGAGGAGGGACAACAGGTTTTGTGTGAAATTATGGAAAAATTAGTTGAAGAGAATACAGACCGCATTAACACCCTTAATTCTATACTTATAGATTTAAACAGGCTTGATGACTTAAAACGCGCTACCAAAGACAAAGTTTCCAAACGCGGCTTATGATTGAACTTTTACCTAAGAATGTATAAGGTGAATCATTGAAAATGATATTCTTTCAAGATGATACAGTCTCTTCAAAAGCCAGTGACTCCCCATCGGAATCACTGGCTTTTCTGCGCCATATGGAAGATTCGATTTCAGTGTCAGCGCGCATATCTTTCAAAGATCCCCAGCAGTCCCTTGCCATCCAAGGACTGCTTATATAATCCCGCTTCCATATAATTCTTCATCATAAGCTGAACCATTTTCATCCAGTCCTGCTTCACACTTTGAAAAGAATCTGTTTCGTTTGTCAGTTCAAAATATCCGTTGTGGGAAGCGTTGTCACGATAGTAGTTTAATGTCTGCCAGCTTCCAAACGTGCCGCCCGTTCCCATTCCCTTCGCATCCGCATAATTGCACAGCGCAAACATCTCAATCTCTGTTGCGAATCTCGGATTTACCTTATTGATATCGATACGATATTCTTCCGTGCCGCCCTGCCTTGTCACATTCACTTTGATAACCGGATTCTCCTCGGAATAATCTTCCGCGTACATGGCGCACATCCCGTAAGATATCGGACTGTTTTTGTCATGTAAGAATCCGATCCCCAAAATCTTATTTTCTTTGACTTCGGTTTCGGATGTTTTCCTTTTCATCGTGTTCTCGTAGTCCTGTCCGGACATATTTTTGTTTTTGTAGTTATTTGTATAAATACCTGCCGCTGTATTATTTGTTATTTCCATTTTGTATTTTCTCCTCAAAAAGTTTTATAAATCTGTTACGAATACGAATCAGCCTTCATAAAAATTTCGTATCGCTTGTTCACAAAATATTTGCTTCATAGCGTTCAAGGAACCTGCTGGCATTTTGGCGTTTCGATAAATCGCTCTTTTTCAGCATTTCTTCATGCCTTTCCTCTGTTTCCAACTGATCTTTCAGATACGCTTTCTCCGCCATTCTCTCATCAAACTGCTCCCTCATGAGTTTTCTCTTTTCATAATGCTGCTGCAGCAACACCTTTTTCCTCCTACCTTTTTTCATCGGTGCCTCATCCTCCACACTGTCGTCTGATGATGCTTTACTATTTGTAACATATGTTTTAAAGCTGCCACAGCAATTTCCGTTTTCGTCAAAAATCAATTCATCGTTCACAACTCTTGCTCCCTGTGCACTCCAAAATGCTTTCTCCATCTGTTTACTAATCGGTACATGTGCCAAATTCTTTTCTAACAACTCCGCTTCCTTTGGATCTTTGATACATTTCTCCAGATACACCGGCGATATCGTCACCTTGTAGTCATGTGCTGACAAGCAGGGATACTTCTCCTTCAGATATGCCTGATACGCGGATACGCTGGCGTATTTGTCCTCTGTTTTCTTCTCCGCCTTTTTAACATCTGCCCCGTCTGCCGCATTGCTGTTCCCGATCTGGTAATTGTTTAATCCTATCTGCATCACACATTCTCCTCTCTCGACAAAAATAATCTCTTTCCCGCGCAATATCCATTAGCGCTTCATAAAGTCAGTCGGCAGACACAGGTTCTTTCCCAACCCGAATTGCACCGTGTGACTATTTATTGCACGAAATGACTATCAGTTTTACAGCATCACCACCGCCTGAAACTTTTCCGAATCGCAGGAAACGGCAAAGTCCCCGCCGTATTTATCCGCAACTGCCTTTACATTCATAAGACCGACACCGTGCATCCCGCCACCGGGGTTCGGCGCGATGCAATCTCTGATCTGCACCTTTTCTGCCACAGGATTCCTCACGGAAAAGATCAGCTTGCCGCTCTCCTGCACCAGTTTGACATAGATAACAGCCTTCCGTCCCCGCCGCGCGATTTTCGCGCATTCACGGATGGCATTGTCTAACAGGTTGGAGAGCAGGATCACGATTTCCTCCACGTCCAGCCGTATACCGCTCATGTCGCCCACCTTAAAGATCATGGACACTCCCTGCTCCCTCGCAGCATGAAATTTCTGATTCAGTACCGCATCTACCACCGGGTGATTTGTATTGACTGCCGCCATCTCCACCGAGATACTCTCCGTCAGCCGCTCCGCCAGCGCGGCGGCGGTCTGTGTATCGCCTTCCTTTAACAGCATCTGCATGGTTCTGATCTGGTTCTTATAGTCGTGCAGTTTCCGCCCCTGTCTTTCATAGACCGCCTGCATATCCCGGTAATGCGCAAGCTGGCTCTCTGTCTTTCTGGCGGCTTCTATGCCCTCCCGCAGTCTCTTTCCCTTTTCCAGTATCTCCTGCAGAAGCCAGATCACAAGAAAGTTGACCGTAACCAGCCCGGCAGATATAAATATGTTCACCAACTGCGTGCCCGCCGCATTTCCCAACTGATAAAACATCATTATGATAGCGGACAGCGTAAACAGGGGGATCAGGCTCAGTTTCATCCATTCTCCATTTGACAGTTCCCTATAATCCGCGCCGCCTTTCCATATTCTGCGCAGAATAAAAAGCACAGCGAACCAGAGTGTTTTCGCTGATACGATCCAAACCCATTCTTTCACTTCCCCTGCAGTCCCCTGTATCTCCCATAAGTGCATCAGGCAGTACGCTACAAAATCTATCAGAAACATCATGCTGTAATTGATCATCGAGAAAAATAAATCCTGTCCCCATCCGGCTTTATAGATGATCCTGCCAAGCAGAATATAGCCCAGCGCAAACAATGGCAGCTTCCACATACCGATCAGATAGCCGATATTTGTCAAAAGAAACGACATACCCAGATATGCCAGATATCTATATTGATAGACAGCGCCTTTTTCCGTTTTCCCTCTTCCAAGAAACGTGTCAAAAAAGAAGGCGCTTCCCACCGCCTCCATGATGACTGTCAGCAAAAGCACCCACGTTTTCCATTCCATCATCACTCCGCCCCCTTAAACAGTGTATACTGCCGCTTCACTTCCGGGTATCTTGCTTTCGGGACGGATATCTCTTTTCCCGTAGTCAAAACCATGACATAACTGCTTATCTTCTCGATATACCGCATGTTGATGAGGAAACTCTGGTGAATCCGCACAAAACCCATCCCCGCCAGTTCTTTCTCCAACTCATCCATTTTCTTATAGATGCTGTATGTCTGCCCCATGGTATAAAACACGTTCTTGTGTCTGTTCGTTTCAATGTAGATGATATCGCCCACCCTCAGACGCTTATTCCCCTCTACAAACCCGAACTCCACTACCTGCTCCTCCTGCCGGATTTCCCGCAGGATATCATCCACGCACTCAGAGAGCGTCTGTTCCAGATCATCCTTCAAAAGAAAACGGCTTGCCTTCACCTTATACCCTTCCAGCGCATAGTTTATATAAGCGGTCACCAGTACAATATGTACCTTCGGGCACTCTGCCTTGATGCGCCTTGCCGTCTCCAGCCCGTCAGCCCCATCCATATTGATGTCGAGGAACACGATACCGCATTCCCACACATATCCCATATCCTCACACAGTTCCACGCCGGAGCCGTATTCCCTTATTTCAAAATCCTGTCCGCAGGTATTAAGCAGCGCCTTCAGTGCACCCCTGTCCGATCTGCTGTCATCACAGACTGCTATCTTCATCGTTATCCTCATTTCTGAATTTATTCGTTGTAAAGTATATCGGATTATGAAGTTATTATTATCAGACAGCGTTGCACCAAACGACCATGAATTGCACTAAATGACTATAGTGATTTGCAATTCAGGTTCCGGAATTTCCGGGCATAAGAAAAGGACTGCCGAAACAGTCCCTCTATCTTCGTATCATATGAAAAATTCTACCCCTATTTCTCTTCCCACGGAATCAACGGATTCTCTATCTTCTTGTCCCGCAGCATCAGGTTCTTCACCGCCTCGTCCACGGGCATCCCTTCAAACAGGACCGCATTCACCTGCTCGATGATGGGAATCTGCACGTCGTACTTCTTCGCAAGCCCCATAGCCGCCTTGGCGGAGTAAACGCCCTCCACCACCATCTTCACCTCGTCCATCGCCTGCTCCATCGTATAGCCCTTGCCGATCAGAATACCGGCGCGGCGGTTTCTCGAATGCATGGAGGCACAGGTCACGATCAGATCACCGATACCGGTAAGCCCGCTGAACGTCTCGATCCTGCCGCCCATTGCAAGCCCAAGCCTTGCTATCTCCGCAATGCCTCTTGTGATGAGCGCCGCCTTCGTGTTGTCCCCGCAGCCTAGACCGTCGGCGATTCCCGCCGCCAGCGCAACCACGTTCTTAAGTGCCGCGCCGAGTTCTATGCCAAGCACATCCGGGCTGATATAGACGCGGAATACCTCGTTCATAAAGACATTTTGCAGATACTCGGCTGTCGCCTTCTTCTCCGCTCCCACCACGATCGTCGTGGGAATGCCCCTGCCCACTTCCTCCGCGTGGGACGGTCCGGAGAGCACCGCCACTTCCGCCTGCGGAATCTCCTCCTCTATGATCTGGGACAGGGTCATCAGGGTCTTTTCCTCGATTCCCTTCGCCACATTGACAATAATCTGCCCCTCCTTCACAAAGGGCTGCATGGAATGGGAAGTGCTTCTCGTATAGGGCGAGGGAACTGCCAGCACGAGCACATCCTTATCGGAAACCGCCGCTTCCAGATCCGTAGTAAACATCATATCCTCCGGCAGCTTGACGCCCGGCAGCTTATCCTTATGTTCATGCTCCTTCTTAAGCATCTCAATCTCTGTCTCCATAATAGACCAGATCGTGACATTGTGCCCGTTTTTGTGAAGAAGAACCGCCAACGCCGTCCCCCAGCTTCCCGCTCCTATGATACTGATATCCGCCATATGTTACCTCCTCGTCTCTTACCCTTTATGTTCCGTATTCTCCTCCGCCCCTGTACTTTTGTGCGTGAGATAAGTTTTCCGCTCTGTACCGCTTACAAGCCGTTTGATATTCTCCCTGTGTTTCCAGTACGCCATCACCGTCAAAAACCCCGCTATGACATACATCTCGATCAAATACGCCTGCGACATGCCAAATATTCCCATCTGCCCCAATATTATCAATTCAATCATAAATCCCGCATAAACAAGAAGCGATCCCAGCGATACATAGTGGGTGATGAAGAACGCGCCGAAAAAGAGGATAATTCCCATGGGAATCAAATACGGATGAAAGGACAGGATCAGTCCCGCCGTAGCCGCAATGCCCTTCCCTCCCTTAAATTTGAGGTAAAAGGGAAAGTTGTGCCCGATGATTGCCCCCGCCGCCGTGTACATTTTCAACAGGTAAACCATATCCGGGTGGCTGTCGCCAAAAGTAACGCCCGTAATCACAACTGCCAAAATGCATTTCATGATATCGCCAAAAAGCACCAGCAGTCCGGCTTTCGTCCCGAATACCCGGAGCGTGTTGGTCGTGCCCGCATTGCCGCTCCCGTAATTCCTGATATCGATGCCGTGCAGTCTCCCGTAAATGTAAGCCGTCTGAAAAAGCCCAAACACATATCCGATCAGTAAGCAAAAGATCCGTTCCACTTTTATCTGTTATCCTTTCTCTCCCTGACAAAAAATTTCAGGGGCGTTCCCACAAAACCGAAGGTATCCCGAATCTGATTTTCCAAATACCGCAGATAGGAAAAGTGCATCAGTTCCTTGTCGTTTACGAAAATCACAAAGGTAGGCGGCTTCACCGCAACCTGTGTCGTGTAATAGATTCGCAGGCGTTTTCCCTTGTCCGAGGGGGGCTGCTGCAGCGCCACCGCCTCCGTCACAATTTCGTTTAACACGCCAGTCGCTATGCGCATGGAATGATTCTCATTCACCGCATCTATCACGTCATACAGTTTCATCAGCCGCTGTCCGCTCACCGCCGAGATAAACATGATCTCCGCATAGGACATAAAAGATAACACCTGTCTTATTTTCTGTGTGTACTCTTTTACCGTCTGGTTGTCCTTCTCTATGGCGTCCCATTTGTTGACCGCGATAATCACGGCTTTGCCTCTGTCATGGGCAATCCCGGCAATCTTTGCGTCCTGTTCCGTCACGCCCTCCACGGCGTCTATGATGAGCACGGCGATATCCGCCCGCTCCACCGCCGACACCGTGCGGATGATCATATAGCGTTCCAGTTCTTCCTTGATTTTATTTTTTCTCCGAAGCCCCGCCGTATCGATAAAGACATACTCTTTCCCGTTGTGTGTGATCTCCGTGTCAACGGCGTCCCTCGTCGTCCCGGCGATATCCGAGACAATGAGACGGTTTTCACCGATCAGGCGGTTGATGATAGAGGATTTTCCCACGTTCGGCTTTCCGATGATTGCCACCTTGATGCGGTCATCCTCCTCTTCCTCCTCTGTCTCTTCCCCGAAATAGGCGATCACCTCATCCAGAAGCTCTCCGAAACCGAGACGATTCGTGGAGGATATGGGGTAAGGCTCTCCAATCCCCAGGTTATAAAACTCGTAAACATCCGCCATATATTTCTTAAAGTCATCCACCTTATTGACAGCCAAAATCACGGGCTTTCGGGAACGTCTGAGCATGTCCGCCACCTTGGAATCTGCATCCTGCAGCCCCTGCTTCACGTCCACCAAAAAGACAATCACATCCGCCGTATCTATGGCGATCTGCGCCTGTTCCCGCATCTGGGACAGAATGATATCCTTACTCTCCGGCTCGATACCTCCCGTATCGATCAGTGTAAAATTCCGGTCAAGCCACGAAACGTCCGCGTAAATCCGATCTCTGGTAATTCCCGGCGTATCTTTTACAATCGCTATATTTTCACCCGCCAGCGCGTTAAACAGGGTGGATTTTCCCACGTTCGGTCTTCCCACCACAGCCACGATCGGCTTGGATTTTTTCCTGCTCATGTCACACTCTCCATTTTACTTCGGGAAACGAGACGGCGGCGGTTATCCACACGACCTTCTTTCCCCATCATACCAACAAGTCATATACCGCTTGATTTTACATCATCTTGGCACGCTTGTAAAGCCAAACCCGCGCGAAATTTGAAGAACAGGAGCCAAATCTTCTTGACATGTCCCCGCCATAATGTTATAAAAAATTTAGCAGGAACCCTCTGTACTAAGAATAACAAACCGTGCCCGCGCGCACGTTCCAGTGGAGTAAACATGCCTAACACAGAACAACTTGAACATTCTATGCCAGTGGCGGCAATGAAGCTTCTTGCTCCGAAAGCAGCTCTCCCTCTGGCGGAAAAAGTAAATCATCATCTGGTGGAATACCGCCGCGATCTGCAAAACGACGTCAAAAACGATCCCGCTTTCCACGGCTATATGGAAAATAATTATCTGATGGAGGTGGAGTGCCCCCGTTTCGGAACAGGTGAGGGCAAAGCCGTCCTGCACGATTCCGTGAGAGGCAAGGACGTCTTCCTTTTGACAGATGTCTGCAACCACAGCATCACCTACAGTATGAACGGGTTCACAAACCATATGTCACCCGACGACCACTATCAGGATTTAAAGCGGATCATTTCCGCCATAAACGGCAAAGCGCACCGTATCAACGTGATTATGCCCTTTCTCTATGAGGGACGGCAGCACAAGAGAAACGGCAGGGAGTCTCTCGACTGCGCATACGCAATCAAGGAACTGATGGATATGGGCGTATCCAATTTCATCACCTTCGACGCCCATGATCCCCGGGTGCAAAATTCCGTGCCCATCAAAGGGTTCGACAATTTCATGCCCCCCTATCAGTTTATCCGTGCGCTTCTTCGCATGGAGAAAAACTTGATTATCGACAAGGATCACACGCTTGTTATCAGCCCTGACGAGGGAGCGTTAGACCGGGCGGTTTATCTGGCAAACGTGCTCGGCGTGGACACCGGCATGTTTTACAAACGCCGGGATTACTCCACGATCGTAAACGGAAAAAATCCCATTGTGGCACATGAATTTCTGGGAGATAACGTGGACGGCAAAGATGTCATCGTCATCGACGACATGATCTCCTCCGGCGGCAGCATGATCGACACCGCCAGACAATTGAAGAAAATGAACGCCAAGCGGGTTTTCATCTGCTGCACTTTCGGGCTGTTCACGGACGGACTCGCCGCCTTTGACACCGCCTATGAAAAATGCTACTTCGACCGGATCGTGACGACGAACCTCTGCTATCAGCCGCCGGAACTGAAAGGAAAGCCCTACTACATAGAAGCGGATATGAGCAAGTTTATCGCATCCATCATCGACTTTATGAACCACGACGCATCTATGGCGAATATCTACACGCCCACCGACAAGATTCATCAGATTTTGTCGAAGTACAATAACCGCGAGGTGAGCGGGCTGGATATCTGAAAAAGACTGCCGCCCTGTTGTATACAGGAACGGCAGTTATTTTATGCATATTACATGTCAGCTTATGTCTCTTCCGCACGCTTCCCCGCCACCGGGAACGTCAGATGCACCTTGAACAGATCCCCGTCCAGCTCAATCTCAAACTGTCCCTTCTGGGCAATCGTCAAATTCTGCGCTATGGAAAGCCCCAGTCCGCTTCCCTCTGTAGTTCTGGACTCGTCGCCGCGGATAAACCGCTCCGTCAGCTCCTCTGGTTTACATAATAACGGATTCTCCGAGATATTCTTGATCGTCACCCGGATTTGGTCTGTGTCGTCCTCCACGCCGCGCTCTGCCTTATCCAAGGTCACATACACGCGTGTGCCGGGCATGGCGTACTTGTAAACGTTGTTGAACAGATTTTCCATCACACGCCACATCCTGCGGCTGTCCGCCTCGATCACCGCATCCTTCGTATTCACATTCATCACCGTGACAAGGTTCTTTGTGTCAAACTTCTCGGAGAACTCCCCGATGGTCTGGTTCATCAGCTCCATCAGATTGATCCGTTCAAAATGCAGGCTGATATTTCCCGAAGTGATCTTGCTCGCCTCCACCAGATCGTCCGTGAGCTGCTTTAACCGCTGGGATTTTTCATCCAGCACGCGGATATAATTCTGCACCTTCTCGTTATCCACCTGCTCTCTCTTGATCAGATCCACATAGTTTATGATGGATGTGAGCGGCGTCTTGATATCGTGGGACACGTTAGTGATCAGATCAGCCTTCATGCGTTCGTCCTTCATGCTGATCTCCACAGCCTCCCTGATGCCCTTCCCGATACTGTTAACGGAATTTGCCAGACTCCTGTTGTCCCCGTGCAGATCCTCCGTGTCGATCTGGTGATCCACCTGTCCGCCGGTAATGGTCTCTATGCCCTCCACAATGCCCTGCCGTTCCTTCACATCCTTGTAAAGCAGTATGCCGACAATCACGTCTATCGCGCCTGCAAACAAAACTAAAATCATGTATTGGTCGCATAACCCCCATACAAGCAACACCAGATTCACCGCCAGAAACACGCCGTAGGGCACCCATGTACGCAGGATAGTACCGCCGTTGTCGTACACTTTCCATGCAAATTTCATAAGCTTCTGCACCAGACGACAGAGCCACGAATTTTTCCAGAGCGTCCGCGCCTTAATCCTTCTGACCAGACTGTAGAAGAAAAAGGTAAACAGTACATCCGCCGCAAAAACACTGACAAAAACAACCGCCTTAAACCAGTCCTGATGTACCGCCTCCCTGTAAAAATTAATATCGGTGGGATCAACCCCCGCAAGTTCCGTCAACACAACACCCATCCAAAGAGCCAGAAACGCCACACCACATGCAATGAGAAGAGCTCCCTCCGTCGGAATCCCATCAAAAGCATTCAGCCTGATACGCTTCCCTCCGTTCTCGTCAAACACTCTCCCCGTCATCACCGTCTGGCAGGCAAAGAGGAGCAGATACAAAATCCCCGCCAGAAATGCCGCTGCCACCCAGAGCCAGAGATTGGGCAGGTATCTTGCGCCCTGCGTAAACACATCCTGCACCGGATAGGAGCTGTCCACACCAATCCAAAGCCGTACAGACTCCGGGTAGGCATATTCATAGCTTTGCATCATCTGCCTTACCGTCTCCTCGGCAATCGTCGTGTTCGTCTGATAAACCATATCGGCAGGACAGAAATAAATAAATTTCTCTTTGGACATGTCCGCCGGTTTTCCTGCCGTCAACGCATCCATCGCCTGCGTAACACGGTTTCTGTAATCGCTGCCCTCCGTCATATTGCTGTAATACTGTGTCTTTTCTCCCACAGTCTTTTCAATCAAAAACCGTACATTGGAGTTTTCGACGTTGTAAAAGTCACTGTACTGCGCATATTCATTATAGTTGTAGGTAAGGCTCTCCGCCGCTTTCTGTACGTTATGGCACAGATCATAGTACTCTTCCCAGTCGGACACATACGCCTCCAGATTTTTGCCCTCAGCCGTCTTATAGCGGTTGACGAGGACTGCATACTCGTACACCTCCGCATCCGCATCGGATACCTCCGCCGCCGGGCTCTCCTCCACCAGAACTGACGCTTCCTCTTCCGTGACAGGATCCCCCAGCGCATTTGCCGGCTGATACCCTTTCACAAAACCAGAATTTTCGTCCTCCACCGCAAACTCAACGACCACCTCGCCGGCTCCTTGCGCCGCCGTCACGTCATTTACCACCGTATAATCCTTTACGTCAGACTTTAGATAGTTGGCGTCGGTGGTATTCTGGTAGCCGCTCTCCGGGTCGATCGTCGTCACCTGCGTGGTATCTGCGAGGAATGCCCTCGCCTCCGCCCTGTTCATCTCCACGTTGTTGTAGGCAAAACCGTAGGTCTGCCATTTCAACAGATCCTCCAGCCTGTAACTGACCGTCACATACTGCTCCGGCAGCCCGCTGTTCCGATAGTTGTAAGCTGTCACATCCACAAGCTTGTCGCCGTCGAAAGCGCCCTTCGTCTCCATCTGGCTGCTCACCACACCGAAACGGATCACATCCGCCACCGCATAGCCAAAGATATAGTTGAACGCATCCGAATCCTCAAAGGGCGTTCCCGGATCGGCACTTCGGATATAGCTGTAACTGCCTTTCGAGTGCACCCCTTCAATGCGCACCGTCGTACAGACCGTCACCACAATCACGGCAAACACCATGATCGCCAGCGCGGCATGCTGCAAAATCAAAAGCAGCGCCTTGAGCCCGCTCCTGTTTTTTCCGGTCTTTTTCTTCTTCTGTCTCTTTTCGGCACTTTTTTTCTCCTGCTGTCCTTCCTCCGCTGCCGTCTCTAAAATCTCCGGGATTTCCCCGCGCTCTGTGTTTTCCATCCGCCTATCCTTTCTTCCATGACGTCGGCTTTACGCATCCTTTTCCACCTTGTAACCAACACCCCACACCACTTTGAGGTATCTCGGCTCTTTGGGGTTGATCTCGATCTTCTCCCTGATGTGTCTGATATGTACCGCCACCGTATTGTCTGCGCCAATTGCCTCCTCATTCCAGATACTCTCATAGATCTGATCGATGGAGAAAACGCGTCCGCAATTCTTCACGAGCAGCAGAAGGATATTGTATTCGATGGGCGTCAGCTTCACGCTGTCCCCGTCCACCGTCACCTCCTTGGTATCGTCGTTGATGCACAGACCTCCCACCTGAAAAAGCGCGTTATTCTCCGTATTCAGGTTTCCGAGCATCGTATACCTGCGGAGATTGGATTTTACCCTTGCCACCAGTTCAAGCGGATTAAAGGGCTTCGTGATATAGTCGTCCGCCCCAATGTTTAAACCCAGAATCTTGTCCGTGTCCTCCGACTTCGCCGACAGGAAAATAATGGGCACGCTGGAGTATTCCCTAATTTTCAGCGTGGCGTGAATACCGTCCAGCTTCGGCATCATAATATCGATCAAAAGCAGGTGGATCTGCTGTTCCTTCAATATGCGGATTGCCTCCTGTCCGTCGTACGCCTTAAAAATCGTGTAGCCCTCCTGCATGAGATAAATCTCAATCGCATCCACAATCTCTCTGTCGTCGTCGCATACAAGAATATTAGCCATTGTTTTCTCCTCTTTCGTCAAACCGGTTTATGTTATCATTAAAACACAGAATCATAAAGGAATAGCTGGGAATTTCTTTAAGTCTTTCTTAATTTGCCAAAAGTCCGAGGAACGCGCCCAGATTTCCCCGCTGTCCCTTTGTCGCGCGGTGGGAGAACAAATAACGGTCGTTATGACATGTGCACAGATCCGTGACCTGTATGTTTTCTTCGGGAATCCCCGCCTCCGTCAGCACAATCTCGTTGGCTCGCCACAGGTCAAGCTGATATTTGCCGCCGCCCTTCGCAAACAGTATCTCCCGCTCCTGTCCGGGTTTTTGAAACGCCGACGCAAAGGCGTCCGCCACATCCTCGCTGACCTCGTAGCACTCCTGACAGATGGAAGGACCGACCGCCGCCACAAGATCCGCCGGATCCGTGCCGTAAGCCTCCCGCATCTTCTCCACCACGCACTGCCCCATTCTTGCCACAGTGCCCCGCCAGCCGGAGTGTGCCAGCGCAATCGCTTTTCTCTTTGTATCTACGAAATACAGCGGCACACAGTCTGCAAAAAAGGTTGCCAGATACACCCCCGGCTCGTCCGTCAAAAGCCCGTCCACATCACGGTAATCCTTTTCCTTGGTAATCCCCTTTCCGCCGTCCGCCTTCCCCACAATCCGCAGGTTCGTGGTGTGCGTCTGGTCAGAACAGACCATATCCTCCACACTGCACGAAAGCGCCGCCGCAATCCTCCTAAAATTCTCATCCACCGCTTCCTTCCGGTCCCCTCTCGTATAACTCAAGTTCATGGAACTATAAATCCCCTCACTCACACCACCCATTCTCGTAGAAAACAGGTGCCTCACCATGCCCGTCTCCTCCAAAATCGGAAACGTGAGGTAAACCAACTCTCCCTCCGTATTCACGCGCACCTGCCGTTCATTTTTGTGCCTGTACCAGTCCATATATAAATCCCTTTCTTCATATAACTTATTCTTGTCACTTGCGAAACTCATCTTAGCACTGTATTAATTGTACAAATAGCATAACCATAAGCAGACTCTATTTATATAATGTAATCGAACGCCCCCTTAATCCAGTTCATCTCTTCCCCGTCCACCGCCACCACGTCAAAGCGGATCGGCGTGTCCTCCGGACAGTGATGTATTACGCGGTAGTAATCCGCCACCCGGCATATCTTCCTCTGCTTGGCAAAGCCCACAGCCTCCGCCGCGCTGCCCTTGCTTTTCCCGGCTCGGTATTTCACCTCAAAGAAGACCAGATAATCGCCGTCATAACCGATCACGTCAATCTCCCCCTGCCGGTTACGGAAATTCCGTTCCACAATTTTTACACCCTTTGAAAATAAACAGGCACAGACCTGCTCTTCCTTCTGTGCCCCTTTTTCCCTCTTATTCATCCTCATGTACCTTTCGCAATTTTCGCTTTCACTTTATCCATGGAATCCACGAAAATCAGAATCTCCGCTACTACCTCGTACAGCTCCGGCGGAATCATATCCCCGATCTCCAGCCGGGAAAGCGTATCCGCCAGCTTATCGTCCCGGTGGATCGGCACGTCCGCCTCCTTCGCCCGCTCGATAATCCGCTCCGCCAAAGCGCCCCTGCCGGACGCAATGACACGCGGCGCCTCGTCGCTGGGGTCATATTCCAGCGCAATCGCCTGTTTGACTTTTTCCTTTTCCCGTTTTTTTTCCGCCATCCTGATACCTCTTTTTTCACAACATTCCTCTTCCAAAGCAGAGAATGCCGCTTTCCAAGCATTCTCAAATGTGAGATTTAGAAGTTCTTGGCGTCCCGTCCAATGGCGGGACGTCTTTAGAACTTCTTCTCACATTGGTTAAGCCCTCATATCGAAAGATGTCCTGCTGAGCACCGAAATATTTTTCTGCTGGCTCAGCAGCGTCTGCATAATCGTCGAGTCTTCCTCTTCCCCGGTGTCCTCCTTCACATGCATCTGCGCTTTCAGCGAATAGCCTCTGCCTTCCAGCCTCTTATTCAGGGTATCTATATTTTTCTCAATCAAATCCAGAACGCTCTCGTCCGCCACCGTAAAGTTCGTTGCCACCTGCTTATCCTTCATCGTCACATAGACATCCAGCGGTCCCAGATGCTCCATATCCAGATGCAGCAGGGCGCTCACCTGCCCGTCCCGCGCCGCCAGATTCTTTTTGTTGGTATACACATATAGATCGCCGTGCGCATCGTTCCCAAGCATCTTTAAAGGCAGCTGCACATAGGTGTAGAGGTGGTTCATCTGGTTCATGAAATCCACATTACTCTGCAGGTTCTGCACGCTCCTCGCCACGGGCGCGTCCGCCTTTCCCGCCGTCTCAAGCGCCTGCGACAGTCTCGCCGTCTGCTCCCTGATCCGCTCGTAAAGCTGTTCCACCTGTTTTTTATCCGCCACATCCTGCGGCTCTATTGTCCACTGACGCCCGATCTGCTCTTTTAATAACGCATGAAATTCTTTTCCTCCAAGCAATCTCTGAAGCGCCTGTTCCGGCACTTCGCCGCGAAGCGCCTTCGGCAAAAGCTGTCTGATAAACTGCAATACATCCTTCGTGGGAAGCGACCCGTTCTTCACCTGTGCCGCCGTCTCCTCGTTCATGCCAAGAGATCTCAATGCATCGCCCAGACGCTGCCACTGTTCCCGGTTCAGCACTGGCGTCCTGCCCTCTTCCTCCGACGCCTCTTCCGCCGCTTTCGGCAGCTCCTCTACCGGCACGCCGGCAGGCTGTTCCTTCGGCGCAGCGTTTTCCGTCTGCACAGGCTGTCCCGCCGTCTCCGCGGCTCCCGCATTCTGCGTCTGTCCTCCGGAAGACTCCGGCGTCTGCGCCGTCTCCGCGCTTTCTCCATCTTCGGGAGACGCCTGCATTATATCGCCGGTCTGGGACGTCTCCGCCCCCTCCTGCGACTGTACGCTGACCGTTCCGTCCGCCCCTGCGCCTTCCTCCGTAAAAATATCGATAACCGCCTGATAAAAAGCAAGCGCACGCTCCCCCTGCCCGCTGTTTACCAACTCCGTAAACGCCTGCGGGAGCTGATCCGCAATGGTATGAGCACTGGAAAGAATCTGGTGGTTCGCGTTCCGGTACAGCTCAAACTGTTCGATATTTGCCTCTGTCACTGGCAGTCCCAGCCTTGTCATCTGTATGATGGATGTGGGATCATTTCCGGGAAAGTCCATGAGCAGCCTGCTCATATTCAGAATCGACTCCTTGTCTATGGGCATTCCCTCCTCCATCATCTTTGCCACCATCTCTATGTTTTCGGCTGTCTCCGGCAGTCCCGCCGCCGACAGGGCGCGCAGGATGGTCGCGGTGTTTGCCGTATTGGTATAGAGAGGGGCGAGGGACATAAAAGAACTGCTGTTAGCCTTGACCTCGAAGCTCATCAACTGCCCCAGCGCCACATTCACGCTCTTATCGATTTTGGCGCTGATGGCAAAATCCTGTGCCAGTTCGATCTGCACGGAATTGCCCTCCCTGCTCACCACAGTTCCCTGAAGCGTCTGTCCCGGTTTCAGAGCGCGCACCTCGTTCTGCAGATGCCTGATCCGCTCCCCTTTTCCCATGGAATCCGTCACCTTTATGGTGTCCTCGGTTCTCACCCTCTGATTTTCTTTTTTTAAAATGCTTCCCAGATTCAATCGCGCACCTCGCAAAAATTTTTGATAAAAGATCTTCTGTGAATGGGGCACGGTCCGTATTCCTTAAGCGCTTCAATATGCGCCTGCGCCCCGTAGCCTTTGTTCGAGGCAAACCCGTACATCGGATAGACCTCGTCATACTGCACCATCAGCCGGTCCCTCGTCACCTTCGCCACTATGCTTGCCGCGCCAATGGAAATGCTTTTGGCATCCCCTTTGATGATAGGCACCTGACGAATTTTGACTTCCGGTATGGTCACCGCGTCATTCAATAAAATATCGGGTGTTACAGATAACTTGCCGATCGCCTCACGCATCGCCTCGTAAGTCGCCTGCAGAATGTTGATCTCGTCGATCCGCTCCGGCGTGCTGTAACCTAAGCCCACCGCCAGCGCTTTTTCCATAATGACCTCATATAACTCCTCTCTCTTTTTTTCGGAGAGTTTCTTGGAATCATTGATATATAAAATATCACAATCTTTCGGCAAAATAACCGCCCCCGCTACCACAGGTCCGGCAAGGGGCCCCCTGCCCACCTCATCAATGCCGCAAATATGAGCAAATGCGGCATATTCCCGCTCATAACGTTTCAGTTCCTCCGTTCTCTTCAATTCTTTTTCATACAAAAGAAGCTGTTTTTTCGCCTTGGCAATTTCAGCCTGTACCCCTGCCCTCTCATCCGACTCGTACGCCGAAAACAAAACAGGCAGCTCCGTGACAGCCGCCGCCTGCAATTTTTCCCTGATAACACTTATTTTTTCCGCCATCTTTCCCTGCTCCTGTAAAAATCGTCGCCCTGCAGCAGCCAGTGAGTCTATGCCGCATCATTGGTGTTTGACAAACCCGAACTTATTCAGCGGCCAAATCCGCAGCCAAGCCCTGCCGATAATATTTTCCCTCCTGATATTGCCAACCGAAGGGTCCCTGCCGTCGAGACTGTTGTTTCTGTTATCTCCCAGAACAAAATATTCGTCCTTGCCCAGCTTCACAGGCTCATACGCCCTCCCGGGATTGGCGATTACTTCCTTGCCGTAGGATTCCTTAAGCACCTCGCCGTCCACATAGATGTTTCCCTCCTCGTCGATCTGCACCGTCTCACCGGGAAGCCCGATAATCCGCTTGATATAAAAGGTTTCCTCCTCTTGCAAAAAGGGAAAAACGATAATGTCAAAACGTTCCGGATCATGAAAACGGTAACTCAGTTTATCCACGATCAGGTTATCCGCCTCACTGAGCGCCGGCTCCATGGAGCGCCCCTGCACCTGCGTCCTCTGCCCCACAAAATGAATCACCAGATATACGAGACACAAAACGCCCAACAGATACAGACTGGTATTTAAAATCTCACGAAGCACCTTTTTCACTTTTGCTCTTCCTCCTGCATTTCCCCGTAACTATTCAGTTCCTTCATAGTTACGATGCAAAATCCATTAAAATCGTCTTCGACGATGGGATTTTGCATCCCTCCATCATGTTCTTACGGTCTCAGCAGTAAATGCTTCGACCTGTGCTGAATAATTGCATTCCCCACACATTTCCAATGTAATTCTTCCAATTCTGCCATTTCTGAAATCATCTACCAGCAGCGCCGCCGCCTTCTCGAAATCCGGTTCCTGCCCTTTCTTATAACACTTGCGGTTCTCGCAGATGAGCGCCAGCGCCTCGACGGGCGTAAGCGCACCCTCCGTCTCCCCGATCTGGTAGCGTTCAAGCAGCGGTTCCCTGTAATGCTCTAAAAGATAGGCGAGCAGTTCATGCGCAAGCTCCGTCATCTGCAGAATCTCGTCATTCATGGAGCCGATCATCGCCAGCCGCTTCCCGACCTCCTCACTCTCAAACTTCGGCCAGAGAATACCCGGCGTATCTAAAAGCTCCAATTCCTTGTTGAGCCTGATCCACTGTTTTCCCTTCGTCACGCCCGGTTTATTTCCTGTCTTTGTGCACGCTTTTCCCGCAAAGGAATTGATAAACGTGGATTTCCCCACGTTGGGGATGCCGACCACGATCGCTCTGACGGGACGGTTCTTGATGCCCCGCTTTCTGTCACGCTCGATCTTCTCCCGGCACGCCTCCTGCACCTTGGGCTGAATCGCCTTTAGTCCCTGCCCTGTCTTCGCGTTGACCTCCAGCACATTGAACCCGCGCTCCTTAAAGTATGCCATCCACCGTTTATTCGCCGCCGGATCCGCCAGATCCGATTTATTTAACAAAATCAGCCGGGACTTGTTTTTTCCCAGTTCATCTATATCCGGATTTCTGCTTGAAAGCGGAACCCGCGCGTCCACCAGTTCGATCACCAGATCGATCAGACTGATATTTTCCTGCATCATGCGCTTTGCCTTCGTCATATGCCCCGGATACCACTGATAATTCATGCCTTGCCCTCTCTATTCAATCAGCCCCATGGACTCTTCTCCGGCTGCCATGTGGAACCACGCCTTGCCGATAATCGTATCTTTCCTGACCGCGCCGATATTACCCGATCGGCTGTCCTCACTGCTGTTGCGGTTATCCCCCAGCACGAAAAACTCGTCGCTCGAAAGAAGTACTTCATTGCGTGCAATGCCCGGATCTATGATTTTATCAAACTGCTCATTCTCCGCAAGAAGCACCCCGTCTATGTACACACTGCCCTCCCTGATCTGCACCGTCTCGCCCGGCAGTCCCACAACGCGTTTCACGTAATAGTGAGAATTTTTATTGTTATTTGGCAAAAAGACGACCACATCGCCGCGTTTCGGCGTAGAGATGCGGTAGAGAATCCGGTTCATCAGAATTTCCTGTCCGTTGTGCAGCGCCGGCTCCATAGAATCGCCGATCACACTAGTGCGCATCCCTATGGAAAAGACGAGAACGAATGCCAGAAAGACGGCGACCGCGCCGCCCACCAACAGCTCAACACCATCTTTTAAAAGCCTCGGATCAAGCCTTTTCTTTTTCTGATAAAAGGTCAAACCTTTTCTTCTCGCCATTCTGTATACTCCATCGTACGCGAAAGCAGATACCCCGAATTACTCTGAGGTATCTGCTCCATCATCACTTTCGCTTATTTAACCAGTTCTTTCACCTTAGCCTTCTTACCGACGCGATCTCTCAGGTAATTCAGTTTAGCACGTCTCACCTTACCTCTTCTGACAACCTCAACCTTCTCCACGTTCGGGGAATGCATCGGCCACGTCTTCTCCACGCCTACGCCGTTAGATACCTTACGCACCGTGAAAGTCGTTCTGTTGCCGCCGCCCTGAATCTTCAAAACGGTGCCCTCGAACACCTGGATTCTCTCGCGGTTACCCTCCTTGATCTTGCCGTACACCTTAACGGTGTCGCCTACATGGAAGTCGCTCAAGTTCTCTTTCAACTGTTCTGCTTCGATTTCTCTGATGATGTCGTTCATAATTCTCCTCCTGATATGCTCCGGATGTTCTTAATACGTCTGTAACAGAGGACCATCCTTCTTCACAACATTTATAATTTACCATACAACGTGGGCAAATGCAAGCTATTTCTCCATATATTTCTCATACAGATCCGGTCTTCTCTCCTTCGTCCGCGCAATCGCCTGTTCCAGCCTCCAAGCGTCCACCTTCGCGTGATCGCCCGAGAGCAGAACCTCCGGCACTCGTTTCCCGTGCCAGATCTCCGGGCGGGAATACTGGGGATATTCTAAAAGACCGTCCCCAAAGGACTCCGTCTGTGCCGACTCCCCGTTGTGCAGGACGCCCGGCACCAGTCTCGCGATGGCGTCCACCATCACCATAGCCGCCAGCTCTCCTCCCGTGAGCACATAGTCGCCAAGAGAAATTTCATCCGTGACAATCTCTTCCAGCACCCGCTCGTCGATTCCCTCATAGTGACCGCAGAGAAAAATCAGCTCCTCCTCCGCGGACAGCTCCTTCGCCATCTCCTGATGGAACGGTTTCCCCTGCGGGGTGACGTATATGACGCGCCGCGGCTTATCCTGACCAATTCGGTCAATAATCGACTGGCAGGCGTCAAATACCGGCTGTGCCTGCATCAGCATCCCCGCGCCGCCCCCGTAAGTGTAATCATCCACCTTGCCGTGCTTATTTGTTGTAAAATCCCGGATATTGACCGCCTCTATGGAGATATCGCCTCTGTCCGCCGCTCTGCCGAGAATGCTCGTGTGCAGACCCTGCATGACCATCTCAGGAAATAATGTCAGTATATGGAAATTCAGCATTGCACATCCTCCAAAGTAGTGTTGTATCCGCGTCATTCAAAAAGCAGCCTAACACGCTGCCTGTCAACTAAGCAGCCCGTCCATTACGTGAATTTCCATCACCTGCCCGTCTATATCGATGTTTTTCACGCACTCTTTGATCGCCGGGAGCAGCACCTCTCCGCCCTCCCGACTCACCACATAGACGTCGTTTGCGCCGGTGGCAAGCACTTCCTTCAATATGCCAAAGTCTTCGCCCTCGTCCGTCACGACACGCATACCGATCATATCCGCCACGAAATACTCATCCTTCTTTAATCTGACCGCCTTGTCACGGGTCACCAAAAGCTTTCCCTGCTTATACTTTTCCACGTCGTTGATGGAATCATAGCCCTTGAATTTCAGTATCACGAACTGCTTAAAGAACTTGACGCCCTCGATCTCCAAGGAAAGACATTCTCTCCCCGTGTCCAGAATGACCTCTTTCAGCTTCTTAAAGCGGTTCGCGTCGTCCGTGGTGGGAAATACCTTCACCTCGCCCCGGATCCCGTGGGTCTGCGTAATCACGCCCACCTGTAACTCGTCGTTTCTCTCCGTTCCCAAATCCCTTTACTCCCTGTCCTTTTCTCTGTCATTCTGCATAACAAGCAGAAGACCCCACAGGGAAATCCGTGGGGTCCTTTTGTCAGATGATCTCTACATCCACTCTCTTATTGTCCTTAGATGACGCCGCCTTGACAACAGAGCGGATCGCCTTTGCGATACGTCCCTGCTTGCCAATAACCTTTCCCATATCGGAGGGCGCCACATGGAGTTCCACGGTAACGTTCTTACCTTCCTCCTTCTGTGTCACCACCACTTCGTCCGGGTTTTCCACAAGAGCTTTTGCGATCACTTCAACCAATTCTTTCATAGTCCACCTCCAAAAGCGACCTGAAACCCTTTTATTTTGTCACGCCTACCGTCTTGAAGATTCTGCTCACAATCTCTGTGGGCTGTGCGCCGTTAGCAAGCCACTTCTTCGCCTCTTCCTCGTTTACCTTGTAGGTGCTGGGATCCGTGTTGGGATCGTAAGTGCCGATCTCCGCGATACATCTGCCGTCTCTGGGGGATCTGGAATCCGCTACCACAATTCTGTAAAAAGGATGCTTCTTCTGTCCCATTCTTCTTAATCTGATCTTAACTGCCATTTCTTTTGCCTCCTGTAAATTAAATGTATTTGTTTATTTTGAAACCCTAAAATGGGAATTTCATACCGCCTAAGCCCCCGAACATGCCGCGGCCTTTCTTGCCGCCCATCATGCCGGGTATCTGTTTCATCATCTTCTGCGACTGCTCAAACTGCTTGATAAAGCGGTTGACCACCGCAATGTCCACCCCTGCGCCCTTGGCAATGCGCCCTTTCCTGCTCGGGTTTAAAAGTTTTGGATTCTGCCGCTCCTGCGGCGTCATGCTGAGGACAATCGCCTCCATGCGCGCCAGCTGTTTTTCATCCACCGCCGACTCGATATCCGCCATCTGCTTTCCCATGCCGGGCATCATGCTCAAAATCCCGGAAAGCCCGCCCATATTGCGCATCTGTTTCATGCTCTCCAGATAGTCCTCGAAATCGAACTTGCCCTTTTTCATGCGGGCAGCCATTTCTTTTTCTTTGTCCTCGTCTATGTCGAGATTCTGCTGCGCCTTCTCGATCAGCGTGAGCACATCGCCCATGCCCAGAATCCGGTTTGCCATACGATCCGGATAAAACTGCTCCAGATCGGAAAGCTTCTCGCCCATACCGATAAAGAGAATCGGCTTTCCCGTGACAGCCTTGATGGAGAGCGCCGCGCCGCCTCTGGAGTCTCCGTCCATCTTGGACAGGATCACGCCGTCCACGCCGACCTTCTCGTCAAAATCCTTCGCCACATTGACTGCGTCCTGACCGGTCATGGCATCCACCACCAGAAGCGTCTGGTGCACGTCCACGTTTCCCTTAATCTCGATCAGCTCCGCCATCATCTCCTCGTCTATATGCAGACGACCCGCCGTATCCAGAATCACCACGTTATGACCGTTCTTCTGGGCGTGCTCAATCGCCGCTTTCGCGATGTTGACCGGCTTATGGTTTTCCCCCATGGAGAAAACGTCCACCTGCTGCTTTTCCCCGTTTACCTGCAGCTGTTTGATCGCCGCGGGACGGTACACATCACATGCCACAAGAAGCGGTTTCTTGCCTTTCAATTTCAGCTTCCCCGCGATCTTCGCCGTGGTCGTGGTTTTACCCGCGCCCTGCAGACCGCACATCATGATGACCGTGATCGACTTTCCCGGCTGCATGGTGATCTCCGTCGTTTCGGATCCCATCAGGGACACCATTTCCTCGTTCACGATCTTGATGACCATCTGTCCGGGATTTAAACCGTTCAACACGTCCGCGCCGATCGCCCGCGCCTCCACGGACTTCACAAACTGTTTCACTACCTTGAAGTTGACGTCCGCCTCGAGAAGCGCCATCTTAACCTCTTTTAGCGCGGTCTTGACATCCTCGTCTGTGAGACGCCCCTTGCTTCTCAGATTCTTAAATACATTCTGCAGTTTATCTGTCAGACTCTCAAACGCCATCTGATCTTACGCCTTTCTGCCTTTTAAAAATCCATTTGGCGGACACAAACCTGCCGCACACAAAACTACAGTTCCTGCATAATCCTTGCCGACAATTCTCTAATCTGCGAGCCGTAGGACGCCGTCTCTTCCAACTCCCCGCTCTCATACTGCTCGGAAAGACGGTTGATCTGCGCAATTTTCTCCTTGATGCTCGTAAACCGTGCCACCAGTTTCAGCTTCTCCTCGTAGCCGAGAAGCGCCTTGTCGCAGCGTTTCACAATATCGTGCACCGCCTGCCTGCTGATTCCCTTCGCCTCCGCGATCTCTCCCAGAGAGAGGTTCTCATACACGACGCTCTCGTAAATCTCCTGCTGGTGCGCGTTCAACAGTTCTCCATAGAAATCATACAATAATCCCTGTTCTACGATCTTTTCCATGTTTTCACCAATTCTGCGCCGTTTTTGTTCCGGCTTTGCCAAGGCGGCACATCCATGAAAAATAAGGCAGACGACCGCCGACTTTTGCATTTTACAATAGAGTGAGCGATGTGTCAAGTATTTTTTCTTGACACCAAATCTATTTCTTTCGCGTCAGGCAGGCACCGATGACCGCTCCAGTCAGGACAAACGGTACAATCCGGACAAACAGCCACTCAAACGTGTGAACCACCACTCCGGCAACCGCGGTTTCCGGGTCACTATAATCCCACCCCAAATAGGGGCTGTTCCATACAACCAAGGCGGCAAAGCCAGCAACTATCACCACACCCAATAAGACCAGAAACCAATGAATTACTTTTCGTCTCATTGCCTTCCCCTGCGCAAGCTGCAGGTTTATGACCTCAAGTTTCTCCGCAATGACTCTTAAATTATCAGCCTCACTTTCAACAACGTTCTCTCCCAACAGTGCGCTCACAGGTGTTTCCAATACCTCTGAAATGGAAATCAGCATATCGGCATCCGGGACCGACAATCCCTGCTCCCATTTTGAAATCGTCTGTCTCACCACATGCAGTTTGACTGCAAGTTCCTCCTGTGAAAGTCCTTTGGATTTTCTGATTGTTTTGATATTTTCGTTCAGCATCAACAATGCCCTCCTTTCACCACCATGATACGGAAGAACCCCTGTTGCGGCAAGCAACGCAAATGAACATTGCCGGATCTGGCACACAATCCCGGCTTCATAAATGATGCAAAGTTAATCCGCTGCCTACATCATCGTATCATCCCTCAGAACCTCCGACAGATTCATCTCCCGCATCCTGCGCCAGCTCAGATAATAGGCAAGCGCCACCGCGCCGCCGACCGCCAGCATAAACGCGCCGATTGGCACAAAAGGCGCCTCAGCCAGAAACTCTGCCGGATTCATATAACTTGCCTTCAACATAGCGCCCACCGCCAAGACCGCGACGACCGCCGCCCACAGCATCGGGCGTGCCACAAGCGCAAACGCCTCAATACAGAACATTTTCCGCAGTTCTCCCGGCGTCATGCCCACGGAAAGATATCTGGCAAACTCCCGCTTCCTCTGCCGTACAAAGCCGAGCGTATTGGAAAACACGTTGCCCAAGCCGAGCAGCGCGAGCAGCACACAAAAAGTCCCCAGCACGAGCATCATTCCCTGTATCTTCTCATCGTTCGTCTCATATTCCCGGATGCGGTTCTCACTCTCTATCGTATAAGCTCCCGCAAGGCTTTTTTCGATTTCTCCCTGAATCGTATCCAGTTCTTCCAGACTGACTCCTTTCCTGCAAAGAATGCGGATGAAGGTATCTTCCTCCGCGCCGCCAATCCCTTCTTCCAATTTTCTCCACAGGCTCGCCGGAACAAAGTGCACCAGCTCGTACTTGTCAAGGGTGGCGTATTCTTCCCGCAATACGGGAACTTCTTCCGTATAGGCA
Source organism: uncultured Lachnospiraceae bacterium (assembly GCA_910588955.1). Lineage (GTDB taxonomy): Bacteria > Bacillota > Clostridia > Lachnospirales > Lachnospiraceae > UBA3282. The sequence continues at coordinate 40,140 of CAJURQ010000013.1, read as the reverse complement.
ATAACCGGAATCTCTGCCGTCTGCGCGCAATCCGAAACCGACATTTCCGCAGCCACATCACCCGTCCGCGCTACAAGCCTTGTCGTGTCCGCCTCCTTTATATAGGGCATATACTGCGGATGCCTGAAATCCGGGTTGGTCACGTCACAGATGAGATTGCGTATCACCGCCCCATCCGTCCGTTGTGGCGCGCCTATCGCTTCGCAGTACGCCAGAAAGCTTGCGTCATCCATTACGACAATCGGCACACTCACTCTAAAAAATTCCCCGTCCCGCTCCACATACTTCCCGTTATCATGGAAAAATCCCCCGTTCGCCCTCATTTCCCCACTCAGATTTTCCTCCGACAGCAGACTCTTCGCACGCGCCTTCTGGTACACAACCACGTCATCCACACCCGGTATCTGACGCAGTTTCTCCATCTCCCCAAAACTGCCTATCCCCGTGTCTTTCACCGTGACCATAATGTCCCATGCGTCCTGATATTTTTCAAAGAATGTCTCCCTTGTACTGATATCCGACAGGGTAAAAAAGCACTGCATCAGCGCAAAAGCCGTCATGGACAAAAGAAGCGACACCGACGCCGTCCGAAGCGCCTTTCGCTGTACCCGCAGCGCGTTTCCCGCCAGCTCTCCTTCCACGCCGAACAGAAGGGAAAGCCCCGGAGAATTGTATTTTTTTCTCAGTTCCAGCTCCCGTGTATTTTTGATTGCCTCAAGCGGCGTCATCACGCTCAGTTTCCTTGCCGGCATCCATGCGGATATCCCTATGGTGATTGCCGTTATCAAAAGCGTAAACAAAAGAATCAGCGGATGGTACCCGAACACCGACGCCCGCCTGCCTTCCACCTCCCGTGCCAACATCTCCAACAGAGCCAGAAGCCCCATACTCCCCGCTATGCCAAGCAGCGTTCCAACCAGAATCGGCGCCGCGCACAGGTATGCCGCCTCCTGCAAGAGACAGGTCCGAATCTGTCTCGGTGTCGCCCCAATGCTGGACAAAATACCGAACTGGTGGATTCTCGCCTGCATGGACACCGCGAAGGCATTGTGTATGATAACGATAAGCGAAAATGAGGCAAGCCCCATAATCAAGAGAAACAGCGGAAATACCAGCCTTGGCGCCTCATCATTTGCGTCGCGCACCAGATACATCGCCATCAGCGCGTACTGGTCTCCCTCCGCCCGCAGCCGTTCCACCTCATACTTCCACATATTGTAAAACTGACAGCTTAACAACGATAAAAGCAGCGACGAAATAAACGCGGCTGTCATAACGGAAACGGCGGCAGAGCGGTTGTTTTTCAGATAACCCGACGAATATTCTCTCCACATCTGCACTACCTCCTTCTCTCGTCGCCCACAATGCGGCCATCCTCTATGGTGATGATTCTGTCCGCCTCCAGAGCAACTTTTTCATCGTGGGTAATCAGCACTATGGTCTGCTTCATGTTCCGGTTGGAGAGTTTGAGCATATCCATGATTTCCCCGGAATTTTTCTGATCCAGATTTCCGGTTGGCTCGTCCGCCAAGAGTAGCGCCGGGCGATAAATCAGGGATCGGGCGATCGCCACCCTCTGCTGCTGCCCGCCGGAAAGCTGATTCGGCAGAGCCTCCAGCCGCTCAGAGAGACCAAGCGTCTTTACCACCTCCTCAAAGTACACATCATTCACTTTCTTTTTATCCAATGTGAGCGGCATCAGAATGTTTTTTCGCACCGTCAGCGTGGGAATCAGATTATAAAACTGGTACACCAGCCCCACCTTCCTGCGCCGGAAAATTGCCGCCTGCGTCTGATTCAGTTCGGAAAGGTCGGTTCCCTCCACGGTTACCCTGCCGCCCGTCGGCTTGTCCACGCTTCCCAGAATATGCAGCAAAGTGGATTTACCGGAGCCCGACGCCCCCGTAACCGCCACAAACTCTCCCCTGTCAACTTTAAGATCAATCCCCGCAAGCGCTGTCACTCGATTGCCCCCGGATCCATACACCTTACTCACTCCCTCGCATGTTAGAATATTCACGCGTCTGTTCCTCCTTCACTTTTCATAATCAAGCCAATGCGAAACGACCAGAAAATCCGCGACGTGTTTCGCACCTGCCTAATTATCATATCAGGCGAAAGTGACAACTCAGTGACGGTAAAACCGAATCTCAAAACACGCGCCGCCCTCCGGCAGATTTTTTGCGCGGATAGCGCCATCCTGCCGCTCAATCAGCTCCTTTGCAAGCGCAAGACCTATACCGATGCCGCCCTCTCCCGCGTTTTTCCCCCGGTAAAACCGCTCAAACAGGCGGGGAAGGTCTTCCCTTACAAATCCCGCGCCTTCATCCCATATCCGTATTTCCGTATACAGGGGGTTCTGTTCATAAAAACAGCGGACGCATCCGCCCGCACCATGCTCCGCACAGTTTTTCATCAGATTCATCACCGCCTCCATAGTCCAGTCCGGATCGACCGTAATCCGCATTTCCCCAAGTTCCGGAATGTCCACGGCAGCCTCCGACTGCGCGAAAATCTCCTGCAAGTTATCCGCCGCAAGCATAAGCAGGGTATAGACATCCGTCTCCGCCCTCTTTAAAGCAAGCGTACCGGCATCTAACCGTGCCAGAAGAAGCAAAGCTTCCTCCAGATGCGTCAGTCTTGTAAGCTGCCTGAGAATCTGCTCTCGTCCTTCTCTGTTCTCTTCCCCTTCCATCGCCTGTGCGCACAGAGAAATCGCTGTGATTGGCGTCTTAATCTGATGGGCGATATTGGACAGGTTCTGCGCAAACTCATTTTTTGTCCGCACCGCCTCCTCACGCGTCTGATACAGGTAAGTCACCGTCTTATAAATCTGATCCTCCAGTCTGGAAAGCTCATCCTCCCCTAAAGCGGAGAGAACAGGCGCGTTCCCCGCATCCGCCTGCTCCAGATATGCCGTCAGTTCCCGCAGACGTTTCCTCATACTCCTATGCCGCCGTAATCCTTCTATAAGCCTCCGCTTTCCCCTGCCGTTCATAACATATCCTCCATACGATAACCCACGCTCCTCACCGTTTTCAGACATAGCGGCTTTCCCAGCTTGTCCCGCAGACGTTTGACTGTCACAGTCAATGTATTGTCATTCACATAGTTCCCGTTGACGTCCCAGACCTGTTCCAACAGTTTTTCTCTCGTCACAATCCTTCCCTTATTCCTCATCAGGCACAAAAGCACCTGATATTCCACCGCGCTTAAACTGACCTCCTCCGCTTTGCAGGTAACAAGCATCCGGTTCAAATCCATCGCGATTTCCCCGCAGGACAGGTATTGCCCGCCAGCGTTTCCGCTTCTGCGAAAGAGCGCCTGAACGCGGGAATAGAGTACCTCGAGGGCAAAGGGCTTCACCACATAGTCGTCCGCGCCGCTCTCGAACCCTGAGACAATATCCGCGCTGTCGCCCCGCACCGTCAGAAAAATAACCGGCAGTTCCTTAAAACGCCCGCGAATCCACCTACACAGCCCGTCCCCGCGCCCGTCCGGCATGTTCCAGTCAAGCAGCACCATAGAGGGCAGACGCTGCGCAAGCGCCAGCTTCAAATCCGCAAGCGTGCCGTACACCGACACTTTTATGTCCTTCCGCTCCAGATATGCTTTCACCATACCCGCAATATCCGGATCATCCTCCGCATAATACAGTTCCGTCATCCCGCTGTCCTGCCTTTTCGTCTGATTTATATTTTGTATTATACCATACAAAAAGATAGGCATTCCGAAAAAAACATGCTATAATAATTACAATATTGTTGAAGGAGGGGGATCTCTTCATGAAGCTCTCGGATTTTATGGATATATCACATTTACAAAAAATTCAGGATACATTTTCGCAGGCAACCGGTCTCGCTGTCATCGCCGTTGACATGGACGGCAATTATATGACAAAGGGAAGCGGTTTTACCGACTTTTGTACGAAGCAGACGCAGGGCTGTCAGGAAGGATCGAAGCGCTGTCAGAAATGTATGGCTGCCGGACAGGGCATTTACGAGTGCCATGCCGGGCTTATGGAATTTTCCATTGATATCATTTTAAACGGTGAAAAGTTAGGTCGTATGATTGGCGGACAAGTTTTCTCCCGCGAGCCGGATGACGAAAAGCTTACCGCGGTCGCGGAAGAGCTGGGCGTTGACCCGGAGGTTTACATCCGTGCCGCCCACAAAGTCCCTGTGCGTACGGAACCGTCCATCCGCGCCGCTGTTTCCCTCTTGACAGACATGGTAAATATTCTGGTCGTACAGGAATATATGAGCGCTACGGAATACAAAAAGATCCATGTATGGGAAGAAGAGATTGCAAATGCAACCGAAACAGTGGCGCGGATCAAGGAGAACACCAAGGAGCTCGAGGGTATCGCTTCCAAGCAGACGATCATGGCGCTGAACGCCTCCATTGAGACGGCAAGAGTCGGCGCGGCGGGTGCAGGCTTCGGTATCATTGCGAAACAGATGGGTACTTTCTCCAAGCAGTCCACGGAAATTTATAAAAAGATCACGCAGGACGCCAACAGCATTGCCGAATCCATACATAAAATGAACGAAACCTGATCTGATTTCCCCATAGACAACATAAAAGCTGTCTCCTGTTTTTACAGAGGACAGCTTTTTCATAGGAACCATTTCGCTTTGCAAAATCTCTTTTCCGCGTTACACGACGATTTCCAGATACCCCACCATCTTCGCCATGTCAAATTCCTTGATCACGCCCAGATTGGGGTCGTAATACTTTCCGTCATACCCTACGAGATAGTGGCTGTATCTGCCCATGCGCTCCATGATGATCGTACATTTCGGCAGCTCCACGCTCTTGCCGAGGGTATACACAATCTTATCCGCATGGCGGATGCCCAGATATTCCAGCGTGGCGATCATCTTGCTCATGTTCGCCTGCCACTCCCGGCATTTCATAATGTCGCACGCCTCGTCAAGCGTCGTCCCAGCGATCATGGCAATGCAGGACTGCCCGCACAGACCGTCCCAAGGCTGTGTCACAAGCTCCACCCCGTCAACTTTGCGTATCGGATGCTCTACGCTGTAAGGGCTGTCTCCGATTCTGCCCATCACGTTTCCCACGATCTCAATGGAAATCAGATATTTCTTTCCAAGCTCCACCTTGGAGAGCGTCTCCTGATTTACCGGAATGTCATAATATCCCTGCCCCTTCGGCAGCAGATCGCAGATAAAACACACGTCGTCAAAGCAGACCCGCACCGGCGCGTCTCCCACCTTCTCGCATACCTCCCAGACATTGAATGGCACGGAGATGGCATTTTCATTCTCCCGGAATTCTACAGTACCTTCAAATTCGTATTTCATGTCGTAACCCTGCCTTTCTTTTTTTTGTATTTTCACAGCGTCAGCCTTCCAACGCTGCTTGCCGCCCTCGCTAATCGTCGTCTTCCTCATGCTCTTTCGCGTCAAAGCTGACGTTTAAGTCCACGTCCCCCTTGATGCCGGACACTTTTCCCTTGTTCGTATACTGCCAGATTTTGAAATCATAAGGGAAATAGTATGTCTCGTCATAATAGGCAAACCACTTGTCGTACTCTTCCAATTGTTCTATATCCAGAAGCAGCATAAAGGTTTTCAAATTGCCATATATCATGGGCGTATATCCCGCCTCTTTGACTTTCTCGCAAAAAGCAATGCAGTATTTTGTCCGCTCCTCTTTGGACAGGTCATTGCTTCGCGCGTTGGCGCTCGTCACCACCTCCACGTCGATCACCACCGGATAAGCCACCTTGTAAGGTGCGATGGACTCGATCACGAACTCGGCTTCCTCCTCCGCCTCCTCCACGCTCATAGCCTGAGTAAAGAAGTAAACGCCCACGTCGATATCATTTTTTAAAGCGCCTTCGATATTTTTCTGGAAGGTTTCGTCCTCTAAAATCTCACCTTCGGTATACCCTCTGATGCCCAGACGGACAAAGGCATAGTCTACCTCGTCTTCCGCCACCTTCTCCCAATCAATCTTCTCCTGATAACGGGACACGTCTATGCCCTTGCGGGAAATCCGCTCTCCCTCCTCATAGTAATGAACCACACCGTCTCCGTCCGCCATAAAAGACTCGGGATTGTATGTATTCTTTGCCAAATCCTCCAGAATCGGGAAGAAATAATACTGCCCGGCATCCGCCAGCACGATCTCGTCCGGGAAGAAGGTTCTGAGCATCTCCGTCGTGCCGCCGCCGGAAGTCATCAGCTCCTTCATCCTGTCAAGGAACGCCTTGCTCACTTCCTCCGACGTTTCCTCCTTCGTCTCCTCCACCGCGCTCTCAATCAAAGCGTCCACTTCCGCCTGATTGTAAGCCGCTTCTTCTCTCAGGCGGATCGCCTCAAGCTCGCTCATAACCGCCGTGTTCTTCTGCTGAACCGCCCGGTACTGGAATACCATGACCAGACAGACCGTTACCGCCGTCAAAGTGATAATGCAGAGAAGAATAGAGCCCGCGAGGATACTGTTCTCACTTCTCCTCCGTTTCTTCCTGCCGCGCTTTCCCTGCGAATGATTCTCCTGCATAAACTCTCCTTTTATATGCGCATACATCACATGCGCTCGCTAAAGTAGCTTTTGTACCCTTCCCCGAACACCTCCGTCGCGCTTGTGATAATCATAAAGGCGTCCGGGTCTTCCTGTTTCACAATCTCCTCCGCTTTGGGCGATACGGGCTTTTTCACCACGCACATAATCACCCGCTTGTTATCTCCACTATATGCGCCCTGCCCTTTTATATATGTCACGCCGATATCGACATCCGTCAAAAGACGCTCCGCAATGTTTTCCGCCTTCGCGCTGATGATAAACAAAAGCCTCGCCTCGTCCCTGCCGTAGAGCACAATGTCCATCACCACAGAAGTGCAGATGGCGGAGATCGCCGCATACAGCGCGGCGTTCAAATCCCGGAACACAATACCCGAGAGGGTCACCACAAGTGCGTCCGCAATAAAGAAGATTTTCCCCGTCTTCAGATGCGGAAACTGAAGACGCAGCGCCTTGACGATAATGTCCATGCCTCCCGTAGTCGCCCCCGCCCGGAAAATCACACCGATGGAAACCGCCGTGAGCGTACCGCCCACCAGCGCCGCCAAAAGAATATCATCCGTCGCCGCACCGTATGCCGCCAACAAATTCGTGAAAAACGAAATCAGAGCCGTGGCATAAATTGTGGATACCGTGAGCGCGAGCCCGAATTTCCAGATCGCAAAAATCAAAATCGGTATATTGATCAGCATGATAAACGTACCCGTGCTGACCGGAAAAATCCTGCTCAGAATAATGGCAATACCTGTCACGCCGCCCGGCGCCATATTATTAGGGTCAGTAAAGAGACTCACCCCGACAGCATAGACAAACGCCGCTGCCGTTATAATAACATATTTTTTTATTTTTTGCATGAATATGAGTCCTGTCCTTTTTCCTTTAGTCATATCCACTTTATAAAATATTTACACGCTCGCCCGCACGAGCTTCGGCTGATAGCCGTTGTCCTCAAGCGCCTTGATAATCTGGTTCTTGTGCTCGGTGCCATATGCCTCCAGCGTAATCCTAAGCTCCACCGCCGCGTTGCGGTTGATGGAAACGAACTGGTTGTGCTCCAGCTTGATGACATTACCGCTCTGCTTCGCGATCACGTCGGACACCCGGGAGAGCTCGCCCGGCTTGTCCGGCAGAAGTACCGAAACGGTGAAGATCCTGTCGCGCAGCACAAGACCCTGCTGTACCACGGAAGACATGGTGATCACATCCATATTACCTCCGCTTAAAATGGAAACGACCTTTTTATGCTTCACATCCAGATGTTTTAGCGCTGCCACGGTGAGAAGCCCGGAATTTTCCACCACCATCTTATGGTTCTCCACCATATCAAGGAATGCCACCACCAGCTCCTCATCCTCCACAGTGATGATGTCATCCAGATTTTTGCTCACATAGGGGAAAATCTTTTCGCCCGGCGTTTTCACAGCCGTGCCGTCCGCGATCGTGTTGACCTGCGCCATGGTCTGCACCTTTCCCGCCTTGATGGACGCCTGCATACATGCCGCGCCCGCAGGCTCCACGCCGATCACCTTGATCTTGGGGTTCAAAAGCTTTGCCAGCGTAGATACGCCGGTGGCAAGACCGCCACCCCCGATGGGCACAAGAATATAGTCCACCAAAGGAAGTTCTTTTATAATCTCCATGGCGATAGTGCCCTGTCCCGTCGCCACATCCAGATCATCGAAGGGATGCACGAAAGTATAGCCGTTTTTCTCCGCCAGATCCAGCGCGTGGGCGCACGCCTCATCGTACACGTCCCCGTACAGAATCACCTCCGCCCCGTAGCTTTTGGTGCGGTTGACTTTGATTAGCGGGGTCGTGGTGGGCATCACGATCACCGCTTTCACCCCGTAGCATTTTGCCGCGTAGGCGACGCCTTGGGCATGGTTTCCGGCGGATGCCGTGATCAGCCCTTTCGCCCGCTCCTCGCCCGTCAGCGTGCTGATCTTATAGTAAGCCCCTCTGAGCTTGTACGCGCCCGTGAGCTGCATATTCTCCGGTTTCAGATAAACCTTGTTTCCGGTCTGTGCGCTGAAATAATCGCTGTACACAAGCTTCGTCTCCGAAGCCACCTCTTTGACAACCTCGTATGCCTCCTCAAACTTATCCAACGTCATTGCATCCATCCCCTTTGTGCCTCCTCATTCTGTTTCTATTCACAGCTTCCGTCTGCTCATAGTAATGGCATTTGCTACTCTTCTTCCTCTTCCACTTTCACATCAAAAAGCGCGTCCACAAACTGCTTCGCGTCGAACTTCTGTAAATCCTCTATGGATTCCCCCACGCCGATGTACTTCACGGGAATCTGCAGTTCCGACTGGATCGCCACCGCGATGCCACCCTTCGCCGTCCCGTCCAGCTTCGTCAGAATAATGCCGGTCACATCCGCCACCTCCGCGAACTCCTTCGCCTGCTGCAAGGCGTTCTGTCCAGTAGTGCCGTCCAAAACGATCAAATTTTCCCGATGGGCGTCCGGAAATTCCCTGTCGATAATGCGGTTGATTTTTTTCAGCTCTTCCATCAGGTTCTTTTTATTGTGGAGCCTTCCCGCCGTATCGCACAAAAGCACGTCCACGTTCCTCGCCTTCGCCGCGTTCACCGCATCGAAGATCACGCTTGCAGGATCCGCGCCCTCCGTACCGCCGATCATATCCGCCCCGGCGCGCGCCGCCCACTCCGAAAGCTGTTCTCCCGCCGCCGCACGGAACGTATCCGCCGCCGCGATCAGCACTTTTTTCCCCTGTCCTTTCAACTGCGCCGCAAACTTGCCGACCGTGGTGGTCTTGCCCACGCCGTTTACGCCTATGAGCATCACCACTGACCGCTCCTTCTCGAAATCGTAGGCGGTCTCGCCCACTTCCATCTGCTCCCTGATACTGTCGATCAGATGTTCCCGACAGGCGGCAGGCTCCTTGATATGATTTTCCTTCACCTGCTTTTTCAGCCGCTCCAGAATCTCCTCGGTGGCATTCACCCCGATATCCCCCATAATGAGAATCTCTTCCAATTCCTCGTAGAAGTCGTCGTCGATGCTGGAAAATCCGCCGAACACAGAATCCATGCTGTGTACGATATTGTCCCTCGTCTTGGTCAGACCCGCCTTCAGCCTGCCGAAGAAGCCTTTTTTTTCTTCGCTCATGCCTTCCCTTTCCTTATCTAAATCTAATCGTCTAATTCTTTGTCTATCAGATTGACGCTCACCAGCGTGGAAATGCCCTTCTCCTGCATGGTAATGCCGTAGAGCCGGTCCGCCTTTTCCATAGTGCCGCGCCTGTGGGTAATGACAATAAACTGCGTATTCTTTGTCAGCTTATGCAGATACTTCGCAAACCGCGTCACATTGTTCTCATCCAGAGCCGCCTCGATCTCGTCCAGAAGGCAGAAAGGCGAGGGCTTCAGGTTCTGAATCGCAAAGAGCAGACAGATCGCCGTCAGCGCCTTCTCTCCGCCGGACATCTGCATCATATTGACCAGTTTCTTTCCGGGCGGCTGCGCGATCACAAGAATGCCCGCCTCCAGCACGTCCTCCTCCTCGATCAATTCGAGGGAGCCTTTTCCGCCGCCGAACAGCTCCTTAAACACCTTGTCAAACTCTCTGTTGATCTGGGCAAACTTTTCATTAAACTGTTTCCGCATGGAAGTGTCCAGTTCCTCGATAATGCCGAGCAGCGTTTTCTCCGCCTCCACCAGATCGTCATGCTGTGTCTTCAAAAAGGTATATCTTTCCATCAGATTGCGGTAATCCTCGATGGCGTTTACGTTCACGTCGCCGAGTTTCCTGATCGCATCTTTTAAATTGCCGATCTCCCGCTTCATCGCCGGCAGGTCGGTCATCTCCTCGTTCTTTAACCCCTCCGCGTCGGAGAGGGTGATCTCGTACTCATCCCACATATAATTGATCTGGGACTCGATGGATTCCTCCATCCGCTCCTTCTGCGCGTTCAGGCGGTATACTTCTTTATCTAACGCAGTCATGCGCTGGGAGAGTTCTTCTCTCGTGCCAAAAAAGTTTTTCTGCTTTCCGGAAAGCTCCTCCTTGGTCTGCACATCCTCTTTCAGCTTGATCTCCGCCTCTGTCTGCGCCGTGTGAGAAGCCTCAATGGTTCTCTCGATCTCGAGAATGTTCTCCTTCTTGCGCTCCACTTCCTCCTTGCCCAGATGCAGCCCTTCCTTCACCTCGTTCAGTTCCGAGAGGTAGCGTTCTCTCTCTCCGTCCACGCGCTCCAGATTCTGCCGTCTGAAATCTGCGTTCTGGCGCATTTTCTCCACTTCCACGTCCCATTCGGCAAGCTGCGCCGCCTGCTCGGATTCCAGCGTACGCTTTTCCTCAAGCTGCGTCTGGAACTCGGCAATCTGGGTTTCCACGCTCTTTTCCAGAGCCTCGGAATCGGCAAGCTCCTTTGCCGCCCCCTCCTTGCCGGCGCGAATCTCGCCGATCTGGGTTTCGATATCCTGCTCTTCGGTCTTTAACTCGCCGAATCCCTCCGTCGTCTCGCTCTTCTTCTCCTCCGCCTGCATCACGTTCATTCTGGCGGTGTTCTGCTCGATAAACTTGCGCTGGATCTGTCCCTTGACATCTTCGATCTCGAGACGCATTTTATTGCGCCCGCGCTTGGTCTCCTCGATCTCGTTTAAGATCTGGTCGATCTCCTTCACATACTGCTTAACCTTTTTCTCCAGCTCCTCCATCTCCCTGCGCCTGCCAAGCAGGTTGGAGTTGTTCTTGAACGCGCCGCCGCTGATGGCGCCGCCGGGCACGAGAAGCTCGCCCTCCAGTGTTACCATACGAATGCCGTAGTCAAACTTTCTGGCGATCTTTACCGCGTTGTCCACATTGTCTACGACCATAATGCGCCCCAGCATAGCCTTCGCCACATTTTTATACTTTTTCTCAATCTTAACGAGCGTGTCCGCCATCCCTACTACGCCCGGCTCCTTCAATGCCTCCGGGTTTTTAAACTCCTGCGGGCGGGTAATGCTTGTGAGCGGCAGGAACGTCGCGCGCCCCGCCCTCGCCTTCTTCAAGAAGCCGATCATCCGCTTGGCGGTCTCCTCGTCCTCCGTGACGATATTCTGGATATTGCCGCCCAGCGCCGTCTCGATGGCGGTCTCGTACTTCGCCTCCGCCTGAATGATATCCGCAACAACGCCGATAATGCCCTTCTCCGTCTCCTTTTTCTCCATGACAGCCTTGACGCTGCCACCGTAACCCTCGTAGCGTTCCGTCAGGTTGGAGAGCGCCTCCAGCTTGGATTTCTGCTGGTGGTAGAGCACCTGCGTATCCCGGAGTTTCTGATCTTTTCCCGCAAGTTCGTCACGCACCCCGGCAAGCCGTTCCTCCATCAGTTCCTGCTGCTCCGTCAGTTCCTTGATAGAGCCTGTGATCGCCTCAAATTCCTCCTCCAGCTTTTTGATTGTCTCCGTCTGTTCCGCCTCATCGGACTTGGCGCGAAGAAGCCGGGAATTTAACTCAGCCTTCCGGATGTTCACCTGTTCCAGCATGGTGTCAAAACGCCCCAGTCTGGACTTGATGGTGGCGCGGTTATTAAGCGCCTCTATAATGGTATTCTTTCCGCTTTCAATATGATTATTTAAGGTTTCTATCTCGCTCTGGGTTCTCTCCAAAATCTCTCTTGCCTGCGTCCGCTCCTCCTCCAGCGCCGCCAGCTTTTCGTCGATCTCCTGTTTCTCCGCGAGGATGGTCTCCCGCTCTTTATCTCTCTCTGCCAACTGTTCACTGATGCTGTTGATGCGTGACTGCAGATGCTGCTCATTGCCCTCCGCGGAGTGAATCTGCTCCTTTAAGACATTGATCTCGCCCTCCAGCTTGGAGCGCATCACGCCCGTGTCCGTGAGCGTGGCTCTCGCCGCCTCAATCTCCGCGTCCAGCTGCTCGATGCGGCTCTGGATCCGCTCGTACTCCTCCTTGGTAGACTCATATTTATCCGTGGTCTCCTGCAGATCGCCGGAAGCAATGCGCAGCTTCTCATCCACATCCTTAAGCTGCTCCGTAATCCTTATATTTTCAAGCAGGAACACATTGACGTCAAGAGTCTTTAACTCCTCCTTCCTGCGAAGATAAACCCTTGCTTTTTCCGCCTGCTTTTCAAGAGGTCCCGTCTGTTTCTCCAATTCCGCCAGAATATCGTTCACGCGCAGCAGGTTCTGTTTTTCCGCCTCCAGCTTCTTCTGCGCCGCATACTTTCTCCGCTTAAACTTCACAATGCCTGCCGCCTCGTCAAAAAGCTCCCTGCGCTCCTCCGGCTTGCCGCTTAAGATCTTATCAATCTGACCCTGTCCGATAATGGAGTAGCCCTCCTTACCGATACCGGTATCGTAAAACAGTTCATTGACGTCTTTCAGGCGGCACGGCGTACCGTTTAACATATATTCGCTCTCCCCGGAGCGGTACAGCCGCCTCGATACCGTCACTTCGTCGAAATCAATGGCAAGCTGATGGTCTGAATTGTCCAGTGTAATCGCCACATAGGCATAGCCCAGCGGCTTTCTCATCTCTGTTCCGGAAAAGATCACGTCCTGCATAGATGCGCCGCGCAACTGCTTGATGCGCTGTTCTCCCAGCACCCACCTGACCGCGTCCGCAACGTTGCTCTTCCCGGAACCGTTCGGTCCTACAATACCCGTAATGCCGTTGTGAAACTTGAATGTAATTTTATTCGCAAAGGATTTAAACCCGTGTACCTCTATACTTTTTAAATACATATATTACCTTTCTTTTCTCGAAAGAAGAGCCTGATATGCCGCCTGCTGCTGTGCCGCCTTCTTGGAATGACCGACTCCCCATCCCGCTTTTTTCCCTCCCACGTAGACCTCCACCTCGAAAACTTTTTCGTGCTGCGGTCCCTCCTCTTTTACGAGTTCGTAGTGAACCGTGCCCTCGTTCCCCTGCTGCACGCGCTCCTGAAGAATCGTTTTGGCGTCGTAAAAAAGCTGTTTATGCTCTAAATCCGAAAGAATAAATCGGTGAATAAACGACGAGGCTTCCCCAAGCCCCCCGTCCAGATAAATCGCGCCTATCACCGCCTCCATCACGTCGGAGACGATGGAATCCCGGTTTCTCCCCCCTGTTGTCTCCTCTCCCTTTCCAAGCAGAATAAACTTTTCCAGAGAGAAATCCCTTGCGCAGAAAGCGAGCGCCGGCTCACATACCATAGAAGCGCGCATCTTCGTCAACTCCCCCTCCGGCGTGTCCTCCCGTTCCCGAAAGAGAAAGTCGCTGCTCACAAGTTCCAGAACGGCATCTCCCAAAAACTCCAGCCGCTCGTAATCCTCAAATTTATTGATCCGCATCTCGTTTGCGTAGGAACTGTGGGTAAGTGCCTGACGCAGCAGCTTCTTATCGCGAAAATGATATGCAATTTTTTCTTCCAACCCGCTAAACGCTTCGTCCGTCATGAAAATGACCATGCTCCTTTCCCGCACGTGGAAAAGCCCCTTCCTTATCAGAAAGGGCTTGCCGCTTACTCCCTGCTGCTCTTGATCAATTCTACCGCTTCACCCACCGTCGTAATGCGCTCCGCCTTCTCAGCAGGTATTTCAATCTGAAAGGCATCCTCAATTCCCATGATGATCTGATACACATCCAGAGAATCCGCTCCCAAATCCTCTAAAAAGGTGGTCTCCTCCGTGATCTCCTTCGGGTCTACGCTTAATATCCCCGCTATCACTTCCCGTAATTTATTAAACTCCATCGCCAAACATACCTCTCCGCTTTTGGTATCTTATCGTTTCTACACTACTCTCTCCCGGATCTTTTCGCTGATCTGCTGCTCCGTAAAGGCGATGCACTGCAAAATAGAATTTTTAATCTCGTTCGCCTTGGAGCTGCCATGGGTTTTCACAACTAACCCCTTAAGCCCCAGAAGCGGCGCGCCGCCGTACTGCTCCAGATCAAACGCCTTCAAAGTCGTCTTCAGCGCGGGTTTTACCAAAAGCGCGCCGATCTTGCTGCGAAGGGATGTCATCATGCCTTCCTTCACTTTCGAGATCAATGTCAGTCCCACGCCCTCATAGGTTTTTAGAATCACATTTCCCACAAACGCCTCGCAGACGATCACGTCCGCCGCCCCCGCAGGAATGTCCCTCGCCTCCACGCTGCCGATAAAATTGATGTCGGAACAGTTTTTAAGCAGCGGGAAGGTTTCTTTCACGAGCGCGTTCCCCTTTTCCTCCTCCGCGCCGATATTCACGATACCGACCTTCGGATTCTTCACGCCCATCACATATTCCATATAAATCGAACCCATCTTTGCAAACTGCACGAGATGGGAAGGTCTGGCATCCACATTCGCGCCACAGTCAATCAGAAGGGAGCATCCCGTCGCCGTAGGGATGAGCGGCGCCAGAGGCGGTCTCTCCACACCCTTGATCCTGCCAACAATCACCTGTCCGCCCACCAGAGTCGCCCCTGTGCTTCCCGCGGACACAAAGGCATCGCAGGTGCCGTCCTTTACCAGATTAAGCGCCTTCACGAGCGAGGAATCCTTCTTCTTGCGGATCGCCATCACCGGCGGCTCCGCCGTCTCGATAATCTCGGAGGCATGTACCACCTCCATCTGTTCCTTCGGATATGTATAACCGGCAAGCTCCTTTTTCAGAATATCCTGCTTTCCCACGAGATAAACCTTGATCTTACCGCTCTCGTTCACCGCCTCCACAGCGCCCTTTACCGTCTCCACCGGGGCGTTGTCTCCACCCATAGCGTCCACAGCTACTTTAATCCATTCGCTCATACGCAACCTTCCGTTTCTCTCATGCCGCTTCACAGCCCACATCGAATAGTTATAATATACTAAATCCGCCCATAAAAATCAAGGCTTCTCGAGAGGTTCCCGAAAAGCCCGTCACATTGATCAGTCTACTGCAATGATCTCTTTTTTGTTGTACGTTCCGCATTTCTTACACACCCTGTGTGGTACCATTAACGCGCCGCACTTGCTGCATTTTACCAAAGTCGGAGCGCTCATTTTCCAGTTTGCTCTCCTCTTATCTCTTCTAGCTTTAGAAGATTTGTTTTTAGGACAAATAGACATCGTCACACCTCCTTATCCGCTTCAAAAATATCTTTGATCGCCGCCATTCTGGGATCGGGAACAAACGTATCGCAGCCGCACGCCCCCGTATTCAGATCCCTGCCGCATATGGGGCAGATCCCCTTACAATCCGGCTTACACAGGATCTTCATAGACCAGCTTGTCACTATCTCACTGATTAGTAAGTCCTCTACATTCATCTGAAAGCCTTCCATGAATGGCTGCTCTTCGTACACCGAAGGTTCAGCCGCCATATCCGGCGCCCACACTTCTCTGGTAAAGCTGACTTCCCGTCTCTCTTCCACCGGCTTCAGACATCTGTCACAGCCCGCCTGAAAAACGAAATCCGCTTTTCCCTCAATCCGCGCCCTGCCCTTTCCCGTGTTTGTAAAAACAAAGCTTACCGGCGATGACGCAAGCGCCGGAAACTTTTCCCCGCCGACAGAAATTTCCGTAATCTCCGTTTCCGTCTGCATGGAAACAACTCTGTCCTCATTTGTCAACACTTCCGTCAGGTTCACGAACATAGCAGACTCCTATCCACACTCAAACAATTATACATAGGGCGTCCCGGTTTGTCAACCGATTATTTTTTAGAAATCAGCTCTGAAATCCGCCTAGACGGAGAACTGCTCCACGCCGCCTACCAGATGATCCACATCGCCCTTCAAATCTTCCACCATCTCCTTCGATCTTGCCACGATCTGTCCCAGTTCCTCTGTCATAGCGGAAGTCTCCTCGGAGGAAGCCGCATTGTCCTGCGCCAGAGAGTTTAACGTATCGAGCACTGTGGTAATGCCCTGTCTCTGTGTCTCAATCTCCTCCGTCATTGCTTCTATGTTCACGATGGACGCCATACATTGATCCAGATTCGTGTACAGATCCGCAAAGATGCTCTGCGTATCGTTCAAGACATTCACCTGACGTTCTACCGTCCCGTTTACCTTCTCCATGATCTGCAAGGACTGTACCGACTTGCTTACCAGATCGTTTATAATATTGGAAATCTGACTTACTGACTGCGTAGACTGGTTTGCAAGCGCCCCGATCTCCGTTGCCACCACCGCGAAGCCCTTGCCGCTTTCCCCGGCGCGCGCTGCCTCAATGGACGCATTTAACGCCAGCAGGTTAGTCTGTTCCGCAATCGCATCGATCAGACCTGCCGCCTGCTTGATCGCATCCGCCGCCTCGTTGGTCGCTTCGGCATGCTCATGCATACTTACCACATCTTCTTTTGTACGCATATTTGCCTGCACCAGTTCCTGCAGCTTGTCGGAGCACTCTCTGCTCAGCTTTCTCATGGAATCAGAGTTATCACGCAGATCCGCCACTTCCTTCGTGGTTCTGTCAATACCCTCCGCAATTTTGTTGACCTCTCCGGTAGCGTCCGATGTGGAAGCCGCCTGCGCGGTGATATTTTTGGCAATCTCCTCCACCGCGATGTCCACTTCCCCGATGGATTTCTCCATCTGCTGGAAGCTCTCTTCAAACTCTACCGTCATATCCTCCACGTTATGCGCAGTGCCCGCAATCGCCATGATGAGACTATGAATTTTCTCTCTTGCCGTATTCAGGCTGTCCGCCGCCACGCCCATCTCATTTCTCTGTTTCACTTCCACATCCGCCGTCAAATCTCCCTCGGAAATGCTGACCGCAAAATCTTTTACCCTGCGGAGAGGCACAACCAAAAATTCCCCGACGATAAATGATACCACCACCGTGACAATCAGCAGAATGGCGAGACATCCCGACATCATCGCGCAGGAATTATGAAACTGCTTCGTGATCGAAGCCTCAACCTCCAACATCTGCGCGTTCATGTCGTCCACGTAGTTACCTGTGGAAACCGCCCAGCCCCAAGGCTCGAAATAGCCGGAATACGCCACCTTGGGCGCCACGGTCACGCCGTCCGCCTTGGTGAAGGAAAACTGGTTATAACCGCCCTTCTCCGCCGACTGGCACACTTTCATAATGGACTGGATGATCATGATACCGTCCTGATCCTGCAAATCATAACGGTTGTTCCCCTCCTGCTCCGGCAGGATCGGGTGCATTACCAGTATGTAATCCTTGTCATCTATCCAGAAATACCCGCTCTCATCGTCCCGGTAACGCATGGCACGGACAATCTCAGCCGCCTCCGCTTTCGCTTCTTCCTCGGTCATCTCCCCTGCCGCCACCTTGTCATATTCCGCCTGCAGGATCGCCAGCACGCTCTGCACCTGCGACTTGATCTCCGTCCGGTATCCGTCGTCCATCGCCTTCGCATACTCCTCATAGGCGCCGTTGGAAATGTTTTTCATCGCCAGAATACCGATCAGACCGACCGCGCAGCCAATCACAGCCCCCAATAACGCGCAGACTAAAATCAATGTCGTCTTTAAGCTCTTTGTTTTACCCTGTTTCTTATCCAATTCCCACACATCCTTCCCCGTAAGACTATTCTTAAAAACAATATTATTATACTCCTTTCCCGACAATCTTTCAAGCGTTGATGCACAAATACGCACGGTACTGGCATCACTAAAATAATTCCCGCCAAAATATTTTCCCGGCGTCCATATTTGTGCTATACTAATTAAAGAACGCAGGGAAACCAGCCTGCGGATTTCGACGCTTTATAAACGTCAAATATATCATTTAGGGAGGATTCCAGTTATGTATCATTTCACAGACGACTGCCTGATCGGTGTGGAAGAGATCGACAACGAGCACAGGGAACTGTTCCGCATCATAAACGAGACGCAGGAATTATTAGATAACCAAATTTTAAATGACAAGTACGACCGTATCATGGAAATGGTAGAGCGTCTTGACCAGTATGCGGAGGAACATTTTCGGCACGAGGAGGCTTACATGGAAAGCATACGCCACCCGGAGCTGGCACTGCAGAAGAAACAGCATCTCTTCTTCTGCGACAAGATCAACGGCATCACAAACTCCTTTTCCTCGGACAACGCGCAGCAGGAAGTGCTGGACGATCTGCTCCGCTACCTTGTGACATGGCTGTACCGCCACATTATCAGCTCGGATCTGATGATCGGCAAGTTAAAGTCCTCGCTGGAGCGGATCGCACCGCAGTTTAACGATACCTATCTGACCAATATTCCGCTGATCGACAAAGAACACCGGGAACTGTTCCGCATTATCGGGGACGTGTACCGCGTTATGACGGATGATTATGCCTTCGATAAATACGACGAGATCGTCCATCTTCTCGAAGAACTGAGGGATTACACGAAATTCCATTTTCAGGACGAAGAGCTTTACATGGAGAGCATCCAATATGAAGGGCTGGAGTCTCAGAAGCGTGCGCACGAAGCTTTTGTGTCGAGACTGGAAGAGATGGATTTAGAGCACATTGACGAGAACCAGCAGGAGACGCTGGAAGACCTCATGGAGTTTCTGACAGAGTGGCTTGTAAACCACATTTTACATACCGATAAGAAAATACCAGCAGGGGCGCAGAGTTAGCGCCCGAATGTTTTCGCCTTCGGATACGTCCCAAATTCATCCCGCAAAACCGCTTCCCCTGCCTTTATTGTTTCCTCTACTCCGCCGCCTCCAGCTTGGAATCGTCCACAAACGCCCAAAACGCGGGCTTTTTCTCATAGTCTTTGTCAAAGAGCAGCGGACACTGTACTCTCGTGCCGTCCGCCGATCCGCCTGCGGCGTTTGCGCTCTGCAGCCATGAGTGCCGATCGTCGGTTCCCCAGAACACGATCGCCGTGATCGGCACGTCCTCCTGTTTCAGACTCTTCACTGCGTCATACAGGGATTTATAAACCTCCGCCTGCTTCTGGTATTCCTCCTCCGTATTTTCGCCGTCAAATCCCCTGCTGGCTTTCAGATCAAGCTCCGTGATCTGTATCTCGTCCACAACCGCCGCATACTTTTTTGCCGCCTGCTTAAACAGGACATCGGAGAAATCCATATCGTAATGCCCCTGCATACCCATGCCGTCGATCCGCGCCTCCGGATTTGCCTTGATCTGTTCAATCAGCCTGCAGATGCCGTCCGCCTTTTTCGGGTTGGTATCGTTGTAGTCGTTATAGAAAAGTTTGATGTGCGCCGGAGCATACCGATTGGCGTACACAAACGCCTGCTCCACAAAGTCAGAACTGTTAAAAACCCGGAACCATGAAGAATCCGTTCTCATGCCGCCGTCGGTGTCGTTCACCGCCTCATTCACCACGTCCCACGCATAGATCATGCCCTGATACTCGCTGTCCGCTCCCTCGTAGTGCTCCATCACCTGCTTGATGTAGCTTTCCATGCGCGCCAGCATCGTCTCCTGATCCACATAAGGCTTGTCCACGTTGTACTCCTCGTGGAAGAACCACTCCGGCGTCTGGGAATGCCATACGAGCACATGCCCTCTGACCATGATTTTTCTCCCGTCATTGCCGGCAGTGTCGTTGTACGCCTTGATTTCCTTCAGCATCATATCGGGAACCGTAAAGGAAAGAACCGGAAACCCGTCCTCCCCGATGTTTGGCTTATTTCCCAAAAATGTGTCCGGCTTCATTTCATTTTCCATGGTGACGCTGTTAAACTGCCCTTTTACGATCTCCATCCGCGCCGCGTCCGAGAGTGCCGCCATCGGCACGCAGACGCCCGCCCTGCCGCCGAACTCTTTCGCGAACGCATACCGCAGTGTCTCCTCATCCTCCGCATCCCATTCCCACGCCTGCGGGTCCTGTAACGCTGCCTGTTCCGGCTCCATACCCTGTTCAGCCGCTTCCTGATCCGCTGCTGTGCTCTCCGCTTCTGTTGTTTCCGTCGCAGCCGCTTCCTCTGTCTGCGTATTCTTTGTACTGTCTCCCTGCGTATTGCCGCCCGCACCGCAGCCCGCAGCCGCAAAGACCATACTTGCGCACGTCAGTATCACAACAAACTTTTTGATCTGTCCGCCTCTTCTCATTCCCTGTCTCCTCCACCCCATAATTTAGCCGTCGTGCCCGAGCACGTTCCACTACTTATGACTGTAAAGCAAAGACAGGATTACTTCTTTACAAATGTTGCCGTGATAACGCCCACTTATTGCTCTGTTCCCCAATCATGGCTGTCGTCCGCCCACGAGCCGGACAGACCGTGCCTGTTCTCCCCCGTCTGCTGGTACTCCCGAAGCTTCCGGTTCAGGTTCTCTGTCTCTCTTGCATGCAGTCTCCAAATCACAAAGGAGACCGTCACAAAAACAACCAGTATTCCCACAGCCATAACCGCCAGCATGGAGAGATTCTCTATATCCATCCATCCGAACAGATACCCGCTGCCCAGCACAACCACATTGATATACACATAATGCAGCCCTTTGTCTATCGCCGCCCGCCTGCGGCTGATCTCGCGATAGGGATGAATAAAATTGCCCAGACTGCACACAAAGGCAAGCGCCAGAAGCTGCCAGAGGATATCCCCGTCCAGAAACGTATCGCCGGACCAAAATATTTTGTTATAGACCGCACAGACAAAGACGCTGCCCGTCGTCACCATACAGAATGTCAGCAGCAACTCCACCATCCGTTTTTTTACACTTTCTCTCATATAAAACCTCGTTCCCGCGCCGCTTTCCGCGCCTGTTTTTCTCGTTCACCGTCCCAGCATAAAACCCACTCTTTCGCGCCGTGCAGACGCCTGATACTTCTCTCTCAGACACTCACATGCCGAGTCTCTTTTTCACTGACGGCACATACTGTCTGGAAATCATAAGCCGCTCCCCGTTCATCATCTGTGCCTCAAACCGTCCGCCGAAATCCGGCGCAAACTGTTTCACCTTCGCCAGATTGATAATGACCGATTTGGATGCCCGGAAAAAGTCGGTGTCGGCGTACTCCGTCTCGATCTCGTACAGCTTGTATCTGACCTCAAACACATCCTTTTCCAGATAGAGAAAGACTTTGTTGTCCACCGCCTCGAAGTAATAGATCTCCCCCGCGTCGATCTGCCTGATCTTATCGTTGTCCGTGACCGTAAATTTTCCGCGCCTTGTCTTTAACTCATGAATCGTCCGAAGAAGCGCCTCGTCCAGATCCCTGCACCTTATGATGATCTCTTCCTCTTCCCCTGGCGCAATGTCCTGTATTGTTATCTTCATAAATTATTTTCCTCTCGCCACCCTCGCCGGATACCACTTCTGGAACCATGCCGTAAAAATCCCCATCAAAGCAGGTAATACGGAGTTAATCAGCCCTGCCAGACGGCTGACGGGCGACCGCATCAGAAACCAGCTGATCACTGCCGTGAGCAGATAAAGGATGCCCCAGAGCATGGTCAAAATGCGGTTTGTCTTGACAAAAAGCAAATTTTTCAGGGCGTCGTCCCCACCGTAGCCGTTTTTGGAATAATGCGCCGTAAGGGGTATCAGCCCGCCTAAGCACGACGCCAGCCACATCACGCCGAACGCCAAATAGGAGACGGGCAGCATTATTTTCTCGTCTGCCCCCGCCAGCATAACGACGGAAATTCCCGTCACCAGTGCGCCGCTCAACACATCATACAAGGTTTTCTTATGCCGGTAATAGACAAGCGGCACAAGCGCACAGACGGCAAGGGTGAGCAGGCACCCCGGCTGTTTACTGACAGAAGCCGCCACCCACAGGACGATCCACGGAATCAGCGTGATGTTCATATCCTCATTCTTCTGTTCCGAAGTTTCTTTCACCGGCTTAGCCTGCGGACGGGAACCGCCAAAGTAATCGTCCCATCGTAACATCAGGTTAAAGTCACCCTTCACGTGATAAAGCCCCCGCATCATTGCCTCGTCCCCGCGAATCTCCCCCGCCGCGATGGAGCGCCATATGGTAACCGGCGTCTCGATTCTGGTGTCCGCCGTAAGGGAGCCGTCCGTGTAGACATGACTGCCGTCCTTTCCCAAAAGAATCTGATAACATTCCCCCTCGTCCGTGTAATCCATCTCCAGCACGATATCTTTTCCATTCCAACTGTCCTTCCGGTACAACGCCGCCATCTGTCTTGTAAAGGTCAGCGTGTCCGACGGTGTCTGCGCGCCGCTCCCGTCTCCTGTCCCGTCTTCCTTATTTCCCGCCCCGGCGTTCTCTCTGGCAATTCCCCAGCTTGCGTCCGCACACGCCTCAAAGGTTTCCCGCGGCAGCAAAAGCTGTGCGAGCCGATCCATGCTCTCCCCGGAAATCCCGCCGCTCATGTACTCCCGTCCCGCCTGCTCCACGCAGGAGAGATATTCGCCGGTAATCGCCGACACCTCAGGCACCCGAAACAGTTCCCCCTGCCCGCAGAAAATCGTCGTATAATTCCCCGGTCCACAGTGGTGATCGAACAAACTGCGCACACCGTCATAATTTCCCTCCGCAGTATAAAACCCGCAGGTGGAAATCACCACCGTCCTCTTCCCGCTACAATCGTACCTGGAAGGATGACCGCCGTTACCGATCTGCCCCTCCTGTTCCTCCATGAAAGGAAGATTCATGGGGAGCTGTCTGTCTATCAGATTTTTTAACGCCCCTGGCACCGTAAAATAATACAGCGGGAAACTCCAGATCGTGAGATCTGCCCAGAGCAGGTCCTGAATGACCTGCGCCATGTCGTCCTCGATACAGCACTTGCCGGGCGTGCGGTTCCAGCACGAAAAACAGCCGCGACAGGGCTTGATATCCATCCGGCATACCACGCGCTCCCGGATTTCAGCATCCGCTGCCTCCCCCTTTATCCCTCTTAAAAATGCCTTTGTCAACTGATACGAGTTGCTTTTCTCCCCTTTCGGGCTTCCGTTTATCACCAGAATATTCATTTCCGTCTGCCTCCTTACTCTTATGGGCAGATGGTAACGCATGGAAACTTTTCCGACAAGGGAAGGAACGGTAAGCGGTATATTTTAGCGGGTAAGATGCATTTGCAGGGTGACAAAGCCTCCGCACAGAAAGACAGCCGCCACTGACCACCAGCGACGGCTATCGGCATTCTCTAAATTTTATTTTACCAGCGCAAACGTCTCCCTCGCGATCGCCAGTTCCTCGTTCGTGGGAACCACCAACACTTTCACCTTGGAATCCGGCGTACTGATCTCCGCATCCTCCCCGCGCACCTTGTTTTTCTCCTGATCGAGAGCAATGCCCAGATACCCGAGATACTGGCAGACATGTTTCCGCACTAACGGGTTGTTCTCACCCACACCGGCTGTAAAGCAGATCGCGTCCACGCCGTTCATCGCCGCGGTGTATGCGCCGATATACTTCGCCACCCGGTAGGAATAAGCGATAATCGTGCGAAGCCCTCGCTCCTCCCCCGCCACATAGGACTTCTCCAAGTCCCTGAAATCCGAGGACAGATTATCGGAAAGTCCCAAAACGCCGGACTTCTTATTCAGTATCGTCATCACCTCGTCGATGGACTTATTCTCCTTGTGGGCAATAAACTCGATGATCGCCGGATCGATATCGCCAGATCGTGTGCCCATGATCAGTCCTTCCAGGGGCGTCAGACCCATGGAGGTGTCCACACAATGCCCGTTCTCCACGGCGGAAATGCTCGCACCGTTGCCCAGATGGCAGACGATGATCTTCATATCCTCATAGTTTTTACCGAGAAGCTCCGCCGCCCGTTTTGACACAAAAGAATGGCTCGTGCCGTGGAAGCCGTATCTCCTCACCTTGTATTTCTCATAGTATTCGTAAGGCAGCCCATAAAGATACGCATGCTGTGGCATAGTCTGGTGGAATGCCGTGTCGAACACGCCCACCATAGGCGTACCCGGCATCAGTTTTTTACAGGCGTCAATGCCGATCAGATTCGCCGGATTGTGTAACGGCGCCAGATCGTTGCACGCCGTGATCGCCTCGATCACCTCGTCGGTGATGATCGTGGAGGACGCAAACTTTTCTCCGCCGTGAACGATGCGGTGTCCCACCGCGCCGATCTCATCCAGAGATTTCACCACGCCCGTCTTCTCATTCATCAGCGCGTTTAAGACAAGCTCGATCGCTTTAGTGTGATCGGGCATGGGCGTAACCGTCTCTTCCTTTTCCCCGCCCGCAGGCTGATAGACAAGCTGGCTGCCGTCGATGCCGATACGCTCGCAGAGACCTTTCGCGATCTGCTTCTCCGTCTCCGCGTCGATGAGCTGGAATTTTAAGGAGGAGCTGCCGCAGTTGATAACAAGTATGTTCATGATTTTACCTTCTTTCTTTTTATGGGTTAGGGTGTCAAAAGATGCTCTAAAAAAACGGGCATATTGCACAAAAAACTCTCTTGTGTCGGCTCCGTCGAATGGATTTTCTAAAATATTCCGATAAGATAACGAAAAACGAACGCAACCGCCCTCTACTCGCCATCCAGGCTCGACTCGGGCTTTTACGGGCATCCATGCCCGCAAATCGCTGTGTACTGAACGGAATGTTAAGAAAATCCGATTCTCCTGCGCATGACAACTGCACGAGTATTTTGCGCAATATGCCAAAGCAGATTTATAGAAGCATCTTTTGACACCTCAATCTTTTATGCTAACTGAGCTTGAACGGCAGTTAAAGCGACAACCCCTACGATATCCTGCCACGAGCAACCGCGGGAGAGGTCGTTTACGGGTTTGGCAATACCCTGCAGCATGGGACCGTATGCCTCCGCCTTGCCGAGACGCTGCACGAGTTTATAGCCGATATTGCCGCAATCCAGATTGGGGAAGATCAGCACGTTTGCCTTGCCTGCCACCTCGCTGCCGGGCGCTTTGGATTTCGCCACCTGCGGCACGAGTGCCGCGTCGGACTGCAGCTCTCCGTCAATGGTAAGGTGCGGATACTGTTCATGGGCGATCCGCGTCGCCTCCACCATCTTGTCCACCAGCAGATGCTTGGCGCTGCCCTTGGTAGAGTGGGATAACATGGCGATAATCGGCTTCGCTCCCACAAGGCTCTTAAAACTCTTAGCGGAAGTGTCCGCAATCGCCGCCAGCTCCTCCGCCGTGGGATCCTGATTCAGACCGCAGTCCGCAAAGAGAAAAGTACCGTTCTCCCCGAACTCACAGTCCGGTACATCGAGAATGAAAAAGCCCGATACGAGCTTTACGCCGGGGGCGGTCTTTAAAATCTGCAGCGCGGGGCGCAGGGTGTCCGCCGTGGCGTGACAAGCGCCCGCCACCATACCGTCCGCGTCGTTCGCCTTTACCATCACCACACCGAAGGTCAGATAGTCCTTAAGCAGCGTATCCCTCGCCTTCTCCGGCGTCATTCCCTTGTTTTTTCTAATCTCATACAAAAGTTCCGCATACTCGTCAAGCTTTTCCGTTTTCTCGGGATCGATGATCTGCACGCCGTCCAGCTCCACTTCCAGCCAGCCCGCACCGTCCATGATCTTCTCCTCATTCCCCACCATAATGATGTCGGCGATCCCTTCCTTCAGGATATTTGCCGCCGCGATCAAAGTCCTCTTGTCGTTGGTCTCCGGCAGAACAATCGTCTTTTTATCGCTTCTGGCTTTCTCTTTCATCAGATCAATATAAGACATAGCTATACCCTCCTTCTTTCTACCTTACATGATATCTGATTCCGCTTTCTTAGACAAGTAATTTTCTGATCTGTTTTCAAGAAAAAACAATACAAATCCGACGCGTTGTGTTACACTGAAAACAGGGGAACAATGTTGCTTCGGGAGAAATAAAAAGCTATGAAAACGGTCGGAATTATTGCAGAATACAATCCGTTCCACAACGGACATGCATATCACATCCGGAAGGCAAAGGAACTTGCGCACGCGGACTACTGCGTCGTCGTTATGAGCGGCGATTTTGTCCAGCGCGGCGCTCCCGCCCTCATGGATAAATATCTGCGCGCCGAGAGCGCGCTGCGTAATGGTGCGGATCTGGTGCTGGAGCTGCCCGTCTGCTATTCCATAAGCAGCGCCGAGCACTTTGCCCGCAGCTCTGTGGCTCTCCTCGATAAGCTGGGAGTCGTCGATACGCTCTGCTTTGGCAGCGAGTGCGGGGATATCCGCGTACTGACGGACTTCGCGCAGGCGCTTGTGGATGAAAGCCCTGTTTTCAAAAAGACGCTGGACCGTGAGATTCGTATCGGTCACACCTATCCTCAGGCAAGAAACACGGCGCTGGAAGCTTCCGCGCCCCATTTGACATCCCACATCAACGTGCTGACCACGCCGAACAACATTCTTGGTATCGAGTACTGCAAGGCGCTCCTCTTCTGGAAGAGCGCGATGGAACCGTATACCGTTAAGCGCACAGGTTCCTCCTACCATGACAACAGTTTAGATACCGGCTACTGCTCTGCCATTGCCATCCGGGAATCCATCCGACATGCCGGCGTTTCGGAGGAGCTCACAAGACAGATCCCCGCATCCTCCTTGGAGGTGATAAAAGGCGCCTACGGGAAAACCTTTCCGGTCTTTACAGACGACCTTTCCCTGCTTACGCAGTACCGCCTTCTCTCGGAGGAAAGCGACGGCTTCACGGACTATCCCGACATTGACAGGGAGTTGTCTGACCGTATCGTCAAGTTCCTGCCGCAATACCGTGATTTCCGCTCCTTTTGCGATCTGCTGAAATCCAAGAACCGGACTTACGTCAGGATCTCCAGAAGCCTTCTACATATTCTCCTTGGCATACACAGGGAGACACTGCTGCAGTACGGGCAGGAGGGATGGATTTTTTACGCCCGTATGCTGGGATTTCGGGAGAGTGCCACACCGCTTCTTTCCGCCATCAAGAAAAACGCGGGAATCCCCCTGCTCCCCAAACTTGCGGACGCAGAAAAACAGCTTGCTAAGACGGGCTTATCCATGCTGGAAAAGGACATCTATGCAAGCCATATTTACCAGAGTATTGTGCGGAGCAAATTCCCCGACGAAGATCCGCTGTCGGAGATCAACGAATACAAAAAACCGATCATTAAAATATAACCTTTTTATGCAGGGCTGACTACCTCGCTGATTCTGCTCGTGATTCGATCTTTCACCATCTCGGCGATCTCCGTTGTGGTCATGCCCTTATATTCTTCATAGGGAATCGCCTTTAAAAAGTGTACCTGCGTCTCCACCTTTCGTAACGTCCACTCCTCAAAAACCCGGTAAGAATCTATCAGTGCCACCGGCACAATCGGCACTTTCGCCTTCACCTCACTCTTAAAGCAGCCCGGCTTAAACTCTCCCACCGTATTATGATTATGAAAATAACCGCCCTCCGGAAAAATGATAAAACGCCGTCCCTGACTGGTGTCCTCTGCAAGTTCTCTGATAACTCCGATGGACTGTCTCGTATCGTCCTTTTTCAGACGCTTGCCCTGCACAAGATCGATAAACTGCTTGACCAAAAGCCCATGGGACTTGGCGTCGTCGATCACCACCGAGCACGGCTTGTCGTGGGATATCATAATCCCCAGCGCATCATATTTCCCCTGATGGTTCGGGCACAGAAGATACCCACCCTCTTTCGGAAGGTTCTCCGCCCCGAAACGCTTCGTGTAAATACGTCCCGCCCGCATCATGCGCCGGATCGCCAGCCTTGCATAGGCGTAGCATGCCTCCTCACCGTATCGCTCCTTATGTCTCGCCTTGTATGCCATTTTGGGTATCATGTAGATTCTCGGCAGATTCCACACAATCACCTTTAAAAACCGTATCATAACTTCCCTCTCCATTTCCCTTACATCAAGGGTGAAAATAACTTTAACAGCGGACCGATCACATTGGTCTTTACAAACTTATCCCGGCACCATGACAACGTGATTTCCTCACAGACCCTGAAGGTCTTTTCCATATCCTTTTTCAGCTCCTCCACAGCCTGCGCCCGGTAAAGGTACACGCCGCATTCAAAGTGATGGTAAAAACTCCGGTAATCGAAATTGATCGTGCCAACCGCAGCCGACTCGTCATCCACAAGCACACATTTCGCATGGATAAAACCCGGGGCATACTGGAATATCCTGACGCCCGCTCCGATCAGATTCTGGTAGTTGGACTGGGTCAGCCAATAGACAAACTTCTTATCCGGCACGCCGGGCGTCACGATCCGCACATCCACGCCCCTCTTCGCCGCCAGTTTCAGCGCGGTAATCATCTCGTTGTCCGTGACCAGATAGGGCGTATAAATCCAGACATAACGCTCGGCGGCGCCAATCATATTCAAGTACACATTCTCGCCGAGGGTCTCGTCGTCGAAGGGCGTATCCACATAAGGCTGCACAAAGCCCTCAGCCCCATACCTTTTCTCGAAGGGATAATAGTACCTGGTGTAGTCTTCCTCCGTGTAGCGAGACATATTCCACATCTGTAAAAACATGACTGTAAAATTCCAGACAGCCTTTCCCTCAATACGGATTCCCGTGTCCTTCCAGTGGTCCCCATAAGGGTGTTCATAATTGATATACTCATCCGACAGATTAATCCCGCCCGTATATGCCACCTTGCCGTCAATCACCACAATCTTCCTGTGGTCCCTGTTGTTCAGCACAAGGGATAAAAAGGGCACAAGCCGGTTGAACGCCACGCATTTGATTCCCTTTTTCTCAATGATTCTGTCATAGTATTTCGGCAGAAGGAACGCGCATCCGATATCGTCGTACATCAACCGGACCTCCACGCCCTCCTTCGCCTTGCGCTCCAAAAGATCCAGAATCGCATCCCACATCTTTCCCTCTTTGATAATAAAGAACTCCAGAAAGATAAACCGCTCGGCTTTTTCCAGATCGTCAAGCAGGCTCTCCCACCACGGACGTCCGTCCGGAAAAAACCTCGTATCGGTCTGATCCCACACCGGCGCAGCCGCATAGGAATAAATATAACTGCTCAGATTCGCTTCCGCCGGATCTTCCCTCTTCAGATCTTTCAGCGTCTTTTTATCCTGCACCAGACACTTCTTAACCAGCTTGTCCGTCCGCTCCACACTGTCGCGCAGCTTCTTCGGCACAATCACATGCCCGTAGCACAGATACAGCACGCCGCCAAAAAGCGGGAACGTCAAAATCGGCACCACCCACGCCAGTTTTACGGCAGGATTGTTCGGCTTCCATATAATGTAAATCACAGCCCAGAAGGTGATAAAGCGCAGCACAAGGGAAAACCAGACATAATAGTCCCCCCACTGCCAAAGCACAATCAGGAAAAAAGCGATCTGCAAAAGCACCAAAAGCGCCGTAATCACCACCCGATTTAACGCATACTGTAAAAACTTCCTCATTTCAAAAATCCCTTCACAATCTGTTCTTCCGCCTCTTTCTCCGTGAGTCCGAGCGTCATCAGTTTGATCAACTGTTCTCCCGCAATCTTCCCGATCGCTGCCTCGTGAATCAGATTCGCGTTGATGTTGTTTGCCGTCAGCTCCGGAATCGCGCTGACACTCGCCTCATCCATGATGATAGCGTCGCATTCGCTGTGACCCTGACAGCTTGCATTGCCCACAATACGGCTGCGGAATATCTGTCTGGAACGCTCCTTCGCCACCGACCGGGAAATCAGATTCACACTGGAACCCGCACCCGCCATGTTCACCGTAAAATCTGTCTCGGCGTACTGTTTTCCGTGGGTCATAATCTTTTCCTTGATCACCAGACTTGCGCCTTCCGCCACCTCCGCAGTCGTCTTACGCGCCGTGGAGTCGATCCCCTTGATCTGCACCGTCTCCATCTCCAGCGACGCGCCCTCCGCCAAATGAATGTCGGTGGTGGGATTCATAATCCGTTCCCCGCTGCCGTCGCCCGAGCCGTAATGCTTTTCCACGTATCTCACCTTCGCGTTTTTCTCCACGAAAAAACGATGGATGCCGGAATGCGCCGAGGAGGCGGAACCGCCGTTATGGATGCCGCAGCCGGCTATGATCGTAACATCGCAGTCCTCTCCCACAAAAAAGTCGTTGTACACGCTCTCCTGCAGACCGCTCTGGCTAAGAACCACCGGAATGTGCACGCTCTCCCCTTTCGTGCCCGGTTTGATCCGAATGTCGATGCCGGGACAGTCCTCCTTCGTCGTAATATCTATATGAGCGGTGGTATTTCTTCCCGCCATCTCGCCGTTGGCACGGATATTGTACGCGCCCTCCGGCACTTCATGCAGGTCCGCCACCTGCTCCAGTAACTCCCGTTGTATTGCGTCCATGATTTCCTCCATGATTCTACATTTCAGAGAATGTCAAATTTTGGCATTCTCTCACGTGAGATTTAGAACTTCTTCGCGTTTATAATTTATCCGTCAAAGTCTTACACGGCTGCCCGGCACCTAAAAGTTCCGGCATGACTTCCTCTCTGCTGCCCACCTTCTCGATACGACCGTCAGACAGAAGCACTATCTGATCCGCAATGTTCAGTATCCTCTCCTGATGGGAAATAATCAGAATCGTCCCCTGAATTTCCCTGTGCATCTTCTCAAACACCCGGATCAGGTTCTGAAAACTCCACAGGTCGATTCCCGCCTCCGGCTCGTCAAAGATGGAAACCTTCGACTTTCTCGCCATAATCATAGCAATTTCTATACGCTTCAATTCCCCACCGGAAAGGCTGGCATTGATTTCTCGGTTTACATAATCTCTGGCACAGAGACCCACCTCCGAGAGCATGGAGCACACTTCCGACACAGCCGTCTCTCTGCCTGCGGCAAGAGAAAGCATATCCTTCACGGTGAGCCCCTTGAACCGGACAGGCTGCTGAAAGGCAAACCCAATGCCCATCTGCGCCCGCTCCGTGATGGATTTCCCCGTGATATCAACGCCGTCCAGAAAAATCTGCCCTTCCGTGGGCGTTAAGATCCCCGCCACGATCTTCGCCAGCGTCGATTTTCCGCTGCCGTTAGGTCCTGTGACCGCCACAAAACGGTCTTCTACCGTCAGATTGATGTTCCTCAGTATCTCGATCTCTTTTCCGTCGTCATCCGCCTGAAAAGATATATTTTTAAGTTCAAGCATCATAAACCTCCAAGTTTCATGTACCTGTTCAGGACCCCCTTCGCCGGAAGTTCCTTAATAGAACATCTTAGCATAAATATTTCCAAAAGGCAAACGCCGCTGAAGCAAAGCTCGGCGACGACTCACTCGAATAAAAAGATATCGTATATAAAAAGCGGCGGCTGCCAGTGTATTCACCGACAGCCGTCTCATTTTCCATTATTCCATCACGCAAGATAGGGTGCGATCGCCGCCTCCACTTCCGAGATCTGCGCATTGGTTTCCAGAATCCGGAACTCAATCTTTCTGGACAGATCCATGGAAAAAATACCCATAATCGACTTCGCGTCCACCACGTATCGTCCGGTGGCTATGTCAAAGTAACCGTCGAATTTCTCGATCGCGCTCACAAATCCCTTCACTCTGTCGATGGAGTTTAAATCCAGCATGTACGTCTTCATATTCACACCTCCTCTTTCGTGTATCCGCCTGATTCCAAGTCCGCCGGCATGAATTCCCTTCTTTTAGATTTTATTGCATTTTGAGGGATTTGTACAGAGGGTTTTTATTTTCCGATATAGTTTTCTATTCCAAGTTCCTCCCAACCACGATATAATATACGCGATGACAATGGAAACTTATGAGTCTGCGGGAGAAGATATAATGCTGATTACCACATTGATGTCAGACTTCTTCCTGCTGTACCCTTTCGCCCTTTATTTTCAATTCAGTCATCTTTTTCATGCCATTCTTTTAATACTGCTTCCACTTGTGCAACTAATTGCTCTTTGTCAGGAATATAAGAAATATATCTGGAAGCAAAAATATTGTTGGACAGTCCGCCCAGCGCATATTCGGCGGCTATACTATCCTTTTCCGTACATAGAATAATACCAATCGGTGCATTATCATGTTCATCATTAATCTCTGCCGCATAGTAATTCAGATACATGTTCAATTGCCCTACTGCCTCCGGGGTAAGCTTTTTTGTTTTTAATTCAATTAAAACATATGCACGAAGTATTTTATTGTAAAACACCATATCTGCCTGTGTCAAGCAAGGAATAAAAAATTTTTCCTCTCAACTCTCTATCAAAAATATAACACTAATCAATATTTGTAAACATAATACCAAATAACATTCACCTCAATTTAATCTATAAATATGCCTTCGCCAAAAGCTCCGATATATACTCAAAATCGTGCAATGATATCCTATGTTCTAAGTTTAATTCTACTATCTCTTCCCTCACTCCTTTAGCAAAGTGTGAAGTAGTAGCAATAATACCTCCTGTTGGCTTTCGTTTATTCATTCCCAAAACGCCATACATATTTCTTATTACTTCTATTCCCACCGGTCTATTTGGAGCATAATGTTTACACTCCACCAGGAACAAAAACTTTCCTAAGTCTGTTTTCTCTGCTATGTAAATATCTACCCCTCCATCCCTTGTCTGTTTTGTCAGTTCTACTTCATAACCTAATTTCTTAAATAACTCCGCCATTATTTTTTCAAATTCTCTTGGCGATAATTCATACATGCTCATTGGTTCTTGTGCAATATAACACATCAAATCATTATTTATCTGTAATACATCCTTCTTTATGCTGATTAAAGAGGGGCTTATAATACTTTTATTCGGAACAACTATATCTGATTTTCCTACAGAAATTTGCTGATATAATAATTTGTCTATAATATCGATACCAAGACTGTCTACCAGCCTAAACATATTCTCTATAATAAGTGGATTTCCCTGCGTCAATAAAAGAATCCTTTTTATTTCTTCATAATCAAAATCTATAAGATGATCTTTAAATCTATTTAGACGAAAAGAAACTATCTCACTTTGGCTCAATCCGTTCACTGATAAACAAACAAATTTTTCTTTACTAAAACGATAATCCACAGTTCTACCAACTACTAATATAAATGATAACTCATTATATTTTATTATTTCTTCTAACTTCTTTGAATCCAATTCATCTGCATCATCAATAATAATAAGGGAATTATCTTCTACCCTCAAATCTTTTGGAAGTTGCCACGCATGCCATATATAAACATTACTATATTGCTCTTTATTCTCTTCTGCATACACCCTTACTAATGTTGACTTTCCGATCCCTGCAACACCAGTAATTAAGGCTACATGATTACCTGATTCACTCAGTATTTTTTTCAGTTCAGATAGTTCTTTTTCCCTTCTTAACAAAGGCATATTTGATTCAATAAATGTATCTGTATTATATTTATCAGATTCTAATAAAACATCCTTAACCTTTTTCCCTATATTCATCAGCACACTTTTACTCCATACACAATTTTCTCAAATAAAATTAACAACTTATTTATCCAACTCTATAAGCATCGTATCCAGCCTATTATAAAGATACTCTGCCGGAGAACCACCGTGCAGTTTTTCGTTCAGCAGATCAACCAAATCCTTATTTGAAATGCTGATAATCAATTTCCCATTCTCTCTCAACGTCCCTTTAATTGCTTTTTTAGCATTTTTATCTTCCCCATAACATGAAATTATTATCGCAACACATCTAAGCGCTTTCGCATACAAGTATTTGTCCGTAGTATATATTTCTTTTTGTGTTATTGTTTCTGAATAATTCTTAAATTCAAAAATAATATATTTAGACCGAAAATATTCCTCAATAAATTTCCAAAAACTCTCTTTTATATCATCTTTAATTTTGCATATTAAATCAAACCTATATAAATCCTCATTTGATTTCTGTTGTTCACTCCACAATGCCAAATCTGCTGCAAAAAGAATATTTAAAACCTTAGTACATAGATTTTCATATTCAGAACTCTTTCTTGTCTTCGGTTCCCAAGCCTGTATCTCCGCTATCAATGATTCAATAATTTCATAATCGTTCGGCTTTTCAACTGTATCTACATTTTCATTCTGAACCTTTACCCCCATTAACTTTAATAAATCTATAGGCTCATAAGGCTCAATATCCTCCGTAGAATACTCCAAAATTGAAAGTAATTGAGATTTTAAAACTTCATCACATTGTACTATATACAACAAATTTCTAATATCTACAACTAAAATATCTGCTTTTTGCTTGATTATTTCCCATGCCTGAGAAGACAACTCATTTGCCACCACTAATATATATTTTGAATTGTATGTATCTTCCAGCATAGATGCAGATGCCAATGCTTTGGAGATTATAGACGTACTTATTACCCTCTGCCTAATTGCTTTCGCCTCAATATAAAATCTGATGTTCTCTTTTTCTGCTAAAATATCATAATACTCATTCCTATTAGACATTTTAGTCAGGCATCCATAACTTTTAAAAATCTCACCCACAATATATTCAAACTGATACCCTCTAAGAGGATACCTGTATCCATATCTGGAAATTTCATCAATAATACAATGTGCCAACTCATTTTCATCATTCCATAATGTGACTGTCCTATTTCCAAACCTCTTTTGAATATCCCCATGAAATAATTCTTTTTTTACAAACACAAATACCGTTTTTCCAGTGTTTAATGCAATATCATATTCCCAAATAGAATTTTCAAGAAATTTTTCTGCTACGACAAACACAAAGCAATCACATTTTTCAATCTGTTCATTAAAATATCTGACTATATTATTACCAGCATTTGTCGAACAAACGTCTGTAAAAATATCAAATCCAAGTTCATTTAGCTTTTTACTAACCAAAGCAATTTTCTCATAATCTTTAAATGTATAGCTTAAAAATACTTTCCTCTTAAATTTACTAAATCCGATCCTATTCATCTATCCAACCCCATTTTCACCTTAAATTGCTCAAATAAATATGAGCCACAGACACAACCTGCCCATGGCTCAATTTTACCACTACTTTCCCAAAATTGGAACTATCTTTCAGGCAGAAACCTCACCCTCAAACGGATTCCTCACCTTCCACACAATCTCCATAGCATCCTCCCCATAGACAACCACCTTCTCAATCAGCATCTTCAACCTCTCCCTATCAAAAACCTCCAGTACAGAAAGTCCAGCCAGTTCCTCGTCTGCCACTTCCTCTGAACCGGCAGCCTCCCTCATACATTCAAGCTCCGCCTGCGCTTCACGCCTGCTCCGCTCTAGCTCTTCCATCCGCACCCTGCCCGTCTCAATCCGCTCCACATAATCCTCCCTGCTGATTTCCCCGGCCTTATACCGCTCATACAGCCGCATCTTCCTTCCCTTCCACTGTGTCAACTCCTTCACACTCTCCGCAACCGTCTTTTCAAGAACTGCCACCCTGCCGTCCTTTTGAGCCGTCCTGCTGATATCCCGCTCTGCCGCCAGCACATCCGCCATCTTCCTCACCTGGCAAAGCACTGCTCCCTCCAGTTCGTTCTTCCTGACAGTCACTTTCTGGCAGTCATTCTCCCGCTCCTGCGTCCGGCCTCCGCAGAAATACCTGCCGTTAGCCCTGCTCCTAAGCTGCAGTGCCTTCCCGCAATGCCCGCAGAAAAAAATACTTTCCCTCTTCTTCATTTTTTTTCTGGCTTTATCCGCAGTCCCTACTCCCTCATTAGCCTTCTCAAAAACACTCCGGGAAACCAGTGCCTCATGATGTCCCTCCACCACGATCCACTTCTCCCTTGGCTGCCTCACCACCTTCTTATCCGTATCCATACCGCACTTCGCCCGGTTCCAGATTAACTTCCCCAGATACACCTCATCCGTAATAATATCCCTTACCGAAGAAGCACACCACCTCTTCACCTTTACATGAGGCTGCCTGTCTCCATAAGTATCTCCTGCCATCTTGTGATAAACAACCCTTGACGGTATCCCCTCTTCATTCAGCCTTCTGGCAATCTCCGCATAACCGGTTCCGTCCGCCGCCATCCCAAAAATCCTCCGCACAACCCACGCCGCATCTTCATCAACCAAAAGCCTGTGCTTATCCTCTGGGTTCTTCCGATACCCATAAGGGGCAAACTGCCCAACAAACTCCCCGTTCCTCACCCTCGTATCCCTGGCAGACCGCACCTTCTTAGACAAATCCGCGCTGTACATCCCATAGACCAGATTCTTCAACGCAACACTCATCCCGCCCGTCGCTCCGAACTTATCCTCACTGTCGTAACCGTCATTCACCGACACAAACCGAACCTGCAGGATCGGAAAGATATATTCCAGGAACCTCCCCACTTCCAGATAATCCCTCCCGAACCGTGAAAAGTCCTTCACAACGATCATATCAACCTTCCCGTCCTTCGCCGCCTCAATCAGCGCCTGCACCCCCGGCCTGCGGAAGTCAACGCCGGAATACCCGTCATCACAATACTCCGTGATAACATATTCCTCCCCCTGCAGCAGTTCCTCTATATGCCTTTTCAGCAACACCCTCTGCGCCGAAATACTGTTGCTCTCTTCCATTTCACCCTTACCGCTGTCCTCATTGGAAAGCCGAAGATACATAGCGACTATCCTCTTCTTCATCATACCGCCTCTCTCTCTGCCCTGATTCTCAACAAATCTTCCAGCACATCATCATATTTCAGATACACTTCAACATCCCCTCCCTCATGCACCGCAACCTTATCCACAAACGCCTCAACCATTTCCCTCGTCAGACTCTGCATATCCAAACATCCCTCAACGACAGCCTTCCAGTTTCTGTCTACACAATATCTGCTGGAATACTCCGCCCGTGCCTTTTGGACTTCCCCAAGCCTTGCCGTCAATGCCCTGATCTTTTCGGCATATTGCCCGCTGATCTGCGCATACTGTTCCTCATCAATCAGTCCATCTCTATAATCCTCAAAAATACCGGCTTTCACTTCCGTCTCCCTCTGCAGCTCCTTCCTTATCCGTTCAGCTTCCTTCCCATAAAAATCATACTTCCTCAAATTCCTGTCATCCGCATTCATCCGCCTCACAGTTTCCTCCGCCTCAATACAGAGCCTCATATGGGCAGCAACCGTTCCAAAAACAGCCTGGTTGACATCTTCCAACGAAACCTTATGGTTCGTACAGCTCCCATGAGTAGATTGAAGATACGTCTTGCATCGGTAAAACTTCTTGTCATGCCTTGCTCCCTCTGTACGGAACCCCATTACCTTTCCACAGTCCGCACAGACAATCTTCTTCCCCAGAAGATTAAAACGGGCATGGTCATAACCGTTCTCCCCATGGGTAGAATGGAACCTTTCCGCATTGCCCGCCAGCAGTTTCTGAACTTTCTCATAGTCCTCCCTACCCACCAGTGCTTCATGCGTCCCTTCCACAACAATCCACTCTTCCTCCGGTATTTTCACCTGCTTCCCAGCCACCCTCTTATACCTGTTATGGACGCTGGCTCCCACATAAGCATAATTCGTCAATATGGTTCTCACCGTCACATAATTCCATTCCGTATTAAACCCCTCTGGAACCTCATGCCCGAACCGCAACATCTTATAAGCCTTCGGATTCATCTCTTTTCGGGAAACCCGCCTTGCAATCTCCTTCAACGAACACCCCTCCAGGAACAGCCGGAAAATCTCCTGCACCGTCCCCTTCACCCGCTCGTCCGGGTAAAGCCGCCGTTCCACATTCACATACCCATACGGGACCGCCCCCGATGAATACTCCCCGTTCCGCCAGTACGCCCTGTGCGCCGTCCTCATCTTCCTGGACAAATCCTTCACATACAGCTCATTCACCATATTTTTCAGCGGCATCATCAGCTCCCCGCCCGGCTTCTCCGAATCATACCCGTCCGTCACCGCAATAAACCTCACGCCGAAAAACGGAAACACCCGCTCAATATAATTCCCCGTCTCCACATAATCCCGTCCCAGCCTGGACAGGTCCTTCACAACAATACAGTCAATCACCCCGTCCCTCATATCCCGCACCATCGCCTCAAACCCCGGACGCTCAAAATTCGTACCCGTGCAGGAGATATCCGCATACTCCTTCCCTATGACCATATCCTCCCGCTCCGCCACGAACTTCCGCAGAAGCTCCATCTGCGTCTCCACCGTCGCCCGCTCCCGGTTTTCCTCCGTCTCCTCCGAAAGCCTGGCATACAGCCCCGCCCTATAACAGACCGCCTTCACCGGAACCGGAACCTGCGCCCCGGAACCACTCGGCAGGTCATTCACATTCACAAAATCCACCTTCTTAGACTTCCTCGCCATATTACACCGCCTCCTTCCACTCAAACCGAATCCGGCCCCGGCTGTCACAGACCGCCTCACAGCCCGCATGTTTCAGCCCCTCCAGGACCTCCCTGTAACAGTCCCCGAAACTGAAAACCACCTCGACCGTCTCCCGGTCCACGACCTTCACCCGCTCAATCAGCTCCACCGCCACATTCCTTGTCAGCCGGTCAATATTCTCATGCTCCGCAAAATAATCCAGCCACCGGTACTTATCCGTATTGGAAGCAAGGATATCTTCAATCTCACCCTTCATCTGCCGCACCGCTTCCTCCGCCAGATCTCGTCTCTGCGTATAAGCCTCATGCAGCTCCCTATAATCCTCCTTAGAGACAATCCCGTCCTTCATATCCTCATAAAGCATGTTCCGCAGCTCCCGACACCGCAGAACCTCCGCCTCCTTCTGCTCAATCCGCCTCTCCAATTCCCGGATATCCAGCTCCTGGAACGGGATCTCAGACACCTTCTCCATCGCCCGCTTCAAATCCAGCACATTGGCAACCTGCACCTTCAAGACCTCCAGGACCGCCTCTTCCAGCCTCTCCACCCCGATCCTGTGGCTCGCACACTCCTTCGTCTCCTTATTCCTCGAACACACATAATACCGGTACTTCCGCTTCCCGGAACACACATTCTTCCGCACCATGGCCGCCCCGCAGTCCGCACACACCACCATGCCCGCCAGAGGGTACACCTCCGACTGCTCCGGGGACATCCTCGTATCCATCCCCAGGAGCCTCTGCACAATAGCAAAATCCCGGTCCGAAACCACAGCCTCATGGTTCTTCTCAATCCTCACCCAGTCCTTCTCCGGCTTCACAAAGGACTTCTTCACCTTATGGTTCGGCGTCGTCTGCCTGCCCTGCACCAGATTCCCAACATAACACTCATTTTCCAATATCCGCCGCACCGTCACCGAACTCCACAGCGCCCGCTCCCCAGTCTTAAAGCCGGTCTGATAATTGCTCCCGGACGCGCTCTTATACTCCATAGGAGACAGCACCCCCATATCATTCAGCCTGCCCGCAATGGCATCCTGGCTCATGCCGTGCAGCTTCATACGGAAAATATCCCTCACCACGCCTGCGGCCACCGGGTCAATGACAAGCCGGTTCCGGCATCCCTCGTCCTTCTGATACCCATAAGGCGCAAAAGAACCGATAAACTCCCCGTTCTTCCGCTTCACCTCCAGGTGGCTCCGGATCTTCACCGAAATATCCCGGCAGTAAGCGTCATTTATCAAATTTTTAAACGGAATGATAATCTCATCTGACTGGTCTTTCCCCTCCAGGCTGTCGTACCCGTCATTCACCGCAATAAAGCGCACCCCAAGAGCCGGGAACAGCCGCTCAATGTACCTGCCCGAATCAATATACTCCCGCCCGAACCTGGACAGATCCTTGACAACCACACAGTCCACAACGCCCTTCTTAATATCCTCCAGCATCAGCTTGAAAGAAGGCCGCTCAAAACTGGAACCGCTGTACCCGTCGTCCACCCGTTCCGAAACCACC
>CAJURQ010000012.1 GCA_910588955.1 uncultured Lachnospiraceae bacterium | reverse complement strand
GGTAAAGCAAATAAAAGGTTGGTAAAAAGACAAACTCCGATGAAACTTGGCACCACTTTCATCGGAGTTCTTTTTTATGGCACCGTTTTGGCACCGCTTTACACATTTTCACTGTTGCAAAATTTCAAAAAGGGCTTCCCGATTTCTCGGAAAGCCCCATAAAGTCTAGCCTTTTACCAATTACTCAATAATCGTAGCCACACGACCAGAACCTACTGTACGTCCGCCCTCACGGATAGCAAACGTCAAACCCTGCTCCATAGCGATCGGGTGAATCAACTCGATGGTCATCTCTACGTTATCACCAGGCATGCACATCTCTGTGCCATCAGGCAGATTACATACACCTGTGATGTCCGTTGTTCTGAAGTAGAACTGAGGACGATAGTTGTTGAAGAAAGGTGTATGACGACCACCCTCGTCCTTGGTCAGAACGTATACCTGAGCCGTAAATTTCTTGTGGCAGGTAACCGTGCCGGGTTTAGCAAGAACCTGTCCTCTCTCGATATCGGTTCTCTGGATACCACGAAGCAGTACGCCTACGTTATCACCAGCCTGAGCCTCGTCAAGCAGCTTACGGAACATCTCGATACCGGTTACAACAGACTTCTGGGTCTCTTCCTTAACGCCGATGATCTCAACTTCATCAGACATGTGCAGGGTACCACGCTCTACTCTACCGGTAGCAACGGTACCACGACCTGTGATGGAGAATACATCCTCGATAGGCATAAGGAAAGGCTTATCTGTATCACGCTGGGGATCCGGAATATAATCGTCAACAGTGCTCATGAGCTCCATGATCTTGTCGCCCCACTCGCCGTTGGGATCTTCCAGAGCTTTCAGAGCGGAACCCTTGATGATCGGGCAATCTGTGAACTCATACTCCTCCAACTGCTCAGTGATCTCCATCTCAACCAGCTCAAGCAGCTCGGGATCGTCAACCATATCGCACTTGTTCATGAATACTACGATATAAGGCACGCCTACCTGACGGGACAGAAGGATGTGCTCCTTGGTCTGAGCCATAACGCCGTCGGTAGCAGCTACAACGAGGATAGCGCCGTCCATCTGAGCAGCACCGGTAATCATGTTCTTTACATAGTCAGCATGACCGGGGCAGTCAACGTGTGCATAGTGTCTCTTGTCTGTCTCATACTCAACGTGAGCGGTAGAGATGGTGATACCTCTCTCTCTCTCCTCGGGAGCCTTGTCGATGTTCTCGAAATCTGTAGCCGTGTTACCTGCAACTCTCTCGGAAAGCACCTTTGTGATCGCCGCTGTCAGAGTTGTTTTACCATGGTCAACGTGACCAATGGTACCAATATTACAATGGGGTTTGTTTCTCTCAAATTTAGCTTTAGCCATTTCTAAAGTCCTCCTTAAAATAATTTACTTTCTTAGTTACACAAACAATCTACATGATTAGTCAGCTATCTTTGATTATATTAAAGATTGCCAAGTTTTTCAAGCATTTTCTTTGTATTACTTGGTCTTTGCAGCCAATACTTTCTCCTGCACGCTCTTCGGCACCTGCTCGTACTTCTCAAAGAACATGGAATAGTTTCCGCGTCCCTGTGTCTTGGAACGTAAGTCGGTGGAATAACCGAACATCTCGGCAAGCGGCACATAACCCTTCACCATCTTACCTCCGCCGATATCCTCCATACCCTCGATACGTCCGCGGCGGGAATTGATATCGCCGATAACGTCGCCCATATACTCCTCGGGCATGGTAACTTCCACCTTCATGATAGGCTCAAGCAGTACGGCGTTTGCCTTCTTCATCGCTTCCTTGAAGCACATGGAACCTGCAATGTGGAATGCCATCTCGGAAGAGTCAACCTCATGGTAGGAACCGTCGTACACGTTCGCAGATACGCCGAGTACAGGGAATCCGCCGAGGATACCTGCCTTGGAAGCCTCCTCGATGCCTTCGCCGACCGCCGGGATATATTCCTTCGGAATCGCGCCGCCGACAACGGAGCTCTCGAACTTGAATGTCTCCTCGCCGTTCGGATCCATGGGCTCAAATTTAACTTTACAGTGACCGTACTGACCACGACCACCGGACTGCTTCGCGTACTTGTATTCCTGATCGACAGGCTTGGTAAAGGTCTCTTTGTACGCAACCTGAGGCGCGCCCACGTTAGCCTCCACCTTGAACTCG
Source organism: uncultured Lachnospiraceae bacterium (assembly GCA_910588955.1). Lineage (GTDB taxonomy): Bacteria > Bacillota > Clostridia > Lachnospirales > Lachnospiraceae > UBA3282. The sequence goes on along the minus strand of CAJURQ010000012.1, from coordinate 78,818 downwards.
CGCAGCAGTCTGTCTACGATAATCTCCAGATGCAGCTCGCCCATACCTGCGATGATGGTCTGACCTGTCTCCGGATCCGTGTGTGCACGGAAAGTCGGGTCTTCCTCCGCAAGTTTTGCAAGCGCCTCGCCCATCTTGCCCTGACCTGCCTTTGTCTTGGGCTCGATTGCCAGCTCGATAACCGGCTCCGGGAACTCCATAGACTCTAAGATAACGGGATGCTGCTCGTCACAAATAGTATCACCGGTAGCGGTAAACTTAAACCCTACTGCCGCCGCAATATCGCCGGAATACACTTTGTCAAGCTCCGCTCTCTTGTTCGCGTGCATCTGCAGGATACGTCCGATACGCTCTTTCTTATCCTTCGTCGCATTGTACACATAGGAACCGGAATTGCAGGTACCTGAGTACACGCGGAAGAACGCCAGCTTACCCACGAAGGGATCAGCCATAATCTTGAATGCCAGAGCAGAGAACGGCTCCTCGTCGGAGGAGTGTCTCACGATCTCATTGCCTTCCATATCGGTGCCCTTGATTGCCTCGATATCGGTCGGCGCGGGCATATACTCAAGAACCGCGTCCAAAAGCTTCTGCACACCCTTATTTCTGTAAGCGGAACCGCAGCATACGGGAACTGCCGTACACTCGCAGGTACCTTTGCGCAGCGCTTTCTTCATGTCTTCCACGGAAGGCTCCTCACCCTCCAAATACATCATTGTCAAATCATCGTCCAGCTCGCAGACTTTCTCCACCAGCTCGTCGTGATAGAGAGCGGCGTCATCCGCCATATCTGCAGGAATCTCCGTGATGGTGATATCCTCGCCCTTATCATCATTGTAGATGTAAGCCTTCATCTCGAACAGGTCGATGATTCCCTTGAAGTCATCCTCCTTGCCGATAGGCAGCTGGAGAATGATCGCGTTTTTACCTAATCTGTTTCTGATCTGATCTACAGCGCCGTAGAAGTTAGCGCCCAAAATATCCATCTTGTTGATGAACGCCATTCTCGGTACGTTGTAGGTATCAGCCTGTCTCCACACGTTCTCTGACTGCGGCTCAACACCGCCCTTTGCACAAAATACGCCTACGGCACCATCAAGTACGCGGAGTGAACGCTCAACTTCTACGGTGAAGTCTACGTGACCGGGAGTATCAATGATATTGATACGATGCTCCAATGCACCGGGCTTGGGCTTGCAGTTCTCTTCCAGAGTCCAGTGGCATGTGGTAGCGGCTGATGTGATCGTGATACCTCTCTCCTGCTCCTGCTCCATCCAGTCCATGGTAGCCGTGCCTTCGTGAGTATCACCGATCTTATAGTTTACGCCAGTATAATAAAGGATACGCTCTGTCAGTGTGGTTTTACCCGCATCGATATGAGCCATAATACCAATATTTCTGGTTCTGTCTAGTGGATATTCTCTTCCAGCCAAGGTTTTTTCCTCCTTTTAGAACCGATAGTGCGCAAAAGCCTTGTTTGCCTCTGCCATCTTGTGCATATCTTCTTTTCTCTTAACCGCTGCGCCCGTGTTGTTCGCTGCGTCCAAGATCTCGTTTGCAAGTCTCTGCTCCATGGTCTTTTCGCCTCTCTTGCGGGAGAACATAACAAGCCAGCGGAGCGCAAGCGCCTGACGTCTGTCAGGACGAACCTCGATGGGCACCTGATAGGTAGCACCGCCGATACGTCTCGCCTTTACCTCCAGAAGGGGCATGATGTTGTTCATAGCCTCCTCAAATACGTCGAGCGCCGGTTTCCCAGCCTTCTCCTCAACCTTTGCAAACGCCCCATATACAATCTTCTGCGCTACGCCCTTCTTACCATCCAGCATGATGTTGTTGATAAGCTTGGTCACAACCTTATTATTGTATAAAGGATCTGCTAATACATCTCTCTTCGGAATATGTCCTTTACGTGGCACGATTCTTCCCTCCTTATTAAAAATAATAAATCTCAGGTACTCACATGTGTCCTCTAATTCAATGTGTCCGTGCGGTATTTCTTCTATAACAAATATAGAAAAAGAATCCCAACACTAAATTAGTTCTGTTTGTGGTACTGACGACCTTCTCAGCCTAAAATACTCCAAGCGGAGGTTTGCTGTGCAAACCTCTTGAAGTTAAATTGCGAAGCAATTTTACTTCGCGGCCTTCGGTCTCTTAGCGCCGTACTTGGAACGAGCCTGTCTTCTGTTAGCGACTCCCGCGGTATCTAACGTACCTCTGATAATGTGGTATCTTGTACCGGGCAAGTCCTTGACTCTTCCGCCGCGGATCAGGACAACGCTATGCTCCTGCAGGTTATGACCCTCGCCGGGAATGTAGCTTGTCACCTCAATTCCGTTAGAAAGACGTACTCTGGCGATCTTTCTGAGCGCTGAGTTAGGCTTCTTAGGGGTTGCTGTCTTAACAGCGGTGCAGACACCTCTCTTCTGCGGAGAAGCGGTATCGGTTGCAGCCTTGTGAAGGGAGTTGTAACCCTTTAACAAAGCAGGCGCCGTAGACTTCTTCACGGATGTCTGACGTCCCTTTCTGACTAACTGGTTAAATGTTGGCATTCTTTTCACCTCCTGTGGGAATATAAAGTAATGGTATTTTGGCGCACAAAAGCGCGCAAAAAAAACGCATTCATGTGCACACTACCCTAGTATACTTGCCCATGAATGCGTTGTCAATATATTTTTTCAGTTCAGCCAGAGCAAATCTATCTGGCAAATCATGCTTGCATGAATTTGACAGATGGATGCAGCTCTGAGGGAGCGCCCGTTTATGAGCAAAAGAAGTTGCGAAGCAACGAAAAGCGCTGCAAGCGCGGTTTTGCGAATGGCGCGCGCTGAACTCGCCCTACTCCACCGGCTCAAGCTCTTCCTCGGCTTCCACAAAATCCTCCGCATCGTCGATATCGCCGTCCAGTTCTTCCATCTCCTCGATCTCTTCCACATCATCTGCATTCTCGAACTCTTCGTCCTCGTAGGAGCCGTCCTCAAATTCCAGTTCGTCCTCCATCTGCAGACGGCTGAGAAGATTCTCGTCCGTGCTCAGTCTGGTGTCGCGGTAACGTCTCATACCCGTACCCGCGGGAATCAGCTTACCGATGATCACGTTCTCTTTCAGACCGATCAGTGAGTCAACTTTACCCTTGATAGCCGCTTCCGTCAGCACCTTGGTCGTCTCCTGGAAGGATGCCGCCGACAGGAAAGAGTCGGTTGCAAGCGCCGCCTTGGTAATACCAAGCAGAATCTGCTTACCCTCCGCAGGCTCCTTGCCCTCCTTAAACAGCTCCTCGTTCATGTCCTCATAATCCAGAACATCCACAAGTGTGCCCGGCAGGAAATCGGTATCGCCGTTGTTCTCGATGCGGACTTTCTTCAGCATCTGACGCACAATCACCTCGATATGCTTATCGGAGATATCCACACCCTGCAGACGGTACACTCTCTGTACCTCGCGGAGCATGTAATCCTGTACGGCGCGGATGCCCTTGATCTTTAACAGATCGTGTGGATTCACGCTGCCCTCGGTCAGCTCGTCACCCGCCTCAAGCGTCGCACCGTCCAGCACTTTGATTCTGGAACCGTAAGGAATCAGATAAGTCTTGGACTCGCCGGTCTCGTCGTTGGTAACAACAATTTCTCTCTTCTTCTTTGTATCTTTAATGGAAGCTACGCCGCCAAACTCCGCGATAATCGCCAGACCCTTCGGCTTACGCGCCTCGAAAAGCTCCTCTACACGGGGAAGACCCTGTGTGATATCGTCGCCGGCAACACCGCCGGTATGGAAGGTACGCATGGTAAGCTGTGTACCGGGCTCACCGATGGACTGCGCCGCAATGATGCCGACAGCCTCACCGACCTGAACCGCCTCGCCGGTCGCCATATTCGCACCGTAGCACTTCGCGCAGATACCAACATGGGAGCGGCACGTCAAAATCGTGCGGATTCTGACTTCCTCCACCGGCTCACCTTTCTCGTTCACGCCTACGCTCAAGATCCTCTCCGCGCGGGCGGGGGTGATCATGTGGTTTCTCTTCACGATCATCTTACCGTCTTTATCTTTGATATCCTCACAGGAGAAACGTCCCGTAATTCTGTCCTTCAATCCCTCGATGGTCTCCTTGCCGTCCATGAACGCCTTGACCACCATACCGGGAAGTTCATCCCTGCCCTCGCAGCAGTCTGTCTCACGGATGATCAGCTCCTGTGAAACATCGACCATACGTCTTGTCAGGTAACCGGAGTCAGCGGTACGAAGCGCGGTATCGGACAAACCCTTACGTGCGCCATGCGCCGACATGAAATATTCCAGCACGTCCAGACCTTCACGGAAATTGGACTTAATCGGCAACTCGATGGTACGTCCTGTGGTATCCGCCATCAGACCACGCATACCCGCAAGCTGTTTGATCTGCTGGTTGGAACCACGTGCCCCGGAATCCGCCATCATATAAATATTGTTATATTTATCGAGACCGGCGAGCAGCACGTCCGTGAGATCCTTATCCGTCTTGTTCCACGTCTCCACAACCAGACGGTATCTCTCCTCCTCCGTACACTTTCCTCTCCGGAAGTCCATGGAGATTTTGTCTACGGTAGCCTGTGCTTCCTCGAGCATCCGCTCCTTCTCCGCAGGCACCGTCATATCGGAAATGGAAACGGTCATAGCCGCCTGCGTGGAATACTTATAACCGGTCGCTTTGATCAGGTCAAGCACCTCGGCAGTCCGTACCGCGCCGTGGATGTTGATGACCTTCTCCAAAATCTGCTTTAACTGCTTTTTGCCCACATGGAAATCCACTTCCGGCTTCAGCAGGTTCTCCGGATCGGTTCTGTCCACATAGCCCAGATCCTGCGGAAGAATCTCATTGAAGAGGAACCGTCCCAGCGTGGACTCCACATTGCCGGACACCTCTTTCCCGCTAGCATCCTTCTTTGTCACCCTGACATTAATCCTTGAGTGGAGGGTGCATGCCTTATTCTCATAGGCAAGAATCGCCTCGTTTACATTCTTAAAGAACTTGCCCTCTCCAAGCGCACCGGGTCTTTCCTGCGTCAGATAATAGATGCCGAGCACCATATCCTGGGAAGGCACCGCCACCGGGCCGCCGTCCGAAGGTTTTAACAGGTTGTTCGGGGAGAGCAGAAGGAATCTGCACTCCGCCTGCGCCTCGACGGACAGTGGGAGATGGACTGCCATCTGGTCGCCGTCAAAATCGGCGTTGAACGCGGTACATACGAGCGGATGGAGCTTGATCGCCTTACCTTCCACCAGTATCGGCTCGAACGCCTGAATACCGAGTCTGTGCAGGGTAGGCGCACGGTTTAACATCACCGGATGCTCCTTGATTACCTCCTCCAGCACATCCCAGACTTGCGTGTCCAGTCTCTCCACCAGCTTTTTCGCCGCCTTGATATTCTGCGAAATGCCGCGGAATACCAGTTCTTTCATAACAAAAGGCTTAAACAGCTCGATCGCCATCTCCTTAGGCAGACCGCACTGATAAATTTTTAACTCGGGACCGACCACGATAACGGAACGTCCGGAGTAGTCCACACGCTTGCCGAGCAGGTTCTGACGGAAACGACCGGACTTACCCTTAAGCATGTCGGATAGGGACTTAAGCGCCCTGTTGCCGGGACCCGTCACGGGTCTTCCCCTTCTGCCGTTGTCGATCAGCGCGTCAACCGCCTCCTGCAGCATACGCTTCTCGTTGCGCACAATGATATCGGGAGCGCCAAGCTCCAACAGTCTTTTCAGACGATTGTTTCTGTTGATAATTCTTCTGTAGAGATCGTTCAAGTCAGAGGTTGCAAACCTGCCGCCGTCAAGCTGCACCATAGGACGCAGATCCGGCGGAATAACCGGGATCACATCCATAATCATCCACTCGGGCTGGTTCCCGGACTCCCTAAACGCCTCCACAACTTCCAGTCTCTTGATAATGCGGGCGCGCTTCTGCCCGGTGGACTCCTTCAAGCCCTCCTTCAGCTCCGCCGCCTCTTCCTCCAGATTGATTGCCTGCAGAAGCTCCTTGATCGCTTCTGCCCCCATACCAACCCGGAATTTATTTCCCCAGGTCTCCCTGGCATCCTGATACTCCTTCTCCGTGAGAACCTGCTTATAGTCCAGATCCGTCTCGCCGCCGTCCAGCACGATATAGGACGCGAAATAGAGCACCTTCTCAAGCACTCTGGGGGAGAGGTCGAGAATCAGTCCCATACGGCTCGGGATTCCCTTGAAATACCAGATATGGGATACCGGCGCCGCCAGTTCTATGCGTCCCATACGCTCTCTGCGGACGCTGGACTTCGTCACCTCGACGCCGCATCGATCGCAGACAACGCCTTTATATCTGATCTTCTTATACTTACCGCAGTGACACTCCCAGTCCTTGCTCGGTCCGAAGATTCTCTCGCAGAACAGACCCTCTTTCTCAGGTTTCAAGGTTCTGTAGTTGATTGTCTCGGGTTTTGTCACCTCACCTCTCGACCATTCCCTGATCTTCTCCGGTGACGCCAGTCCGATCTTGATCGCGTCAAATGTCATGGGTTGATACGCTTCCTGTTTCATATCTGACATCCTGCATTGTCCTCCATCTGCTATATTCATGCGGAGAATGCTTCTTTTGGCATTCTCCCGTGTGAGATTTAGTACTTCTTAACGAAGCAGCCTCTGCTGCTGAGTTCTAAAAGTACTTCTCACACTGTTAATCAGTATAGGTCTCTTCAAATGCCTCGTCCGATTCCTCGTAAGAATCAGGCTCCTCCTCATCGCTGCTCACAAGCTGTCCGCTGTCCTCGTCGAACTCCTGACGCTGATAGCCCATCGAGCCGAAGGATTCTCTCTCATAGTCGTAACCGCGGGAATCGCCCTCGATCTCATAGCGGTAATCGCTCTCGCCGTAGTCGATGGTTTCCATGATCTCCACCTCTGTCTGGTCATCGCGCAGCACTCTTACATCCAGCCCAAGGGACTGCAGCTCCTTCAGGAGCACCTTGAAGGACTCAGGCACGCCGGGCTCGGGGATATTATCGCCCTTGATGATCGCCTCGTAAGTCTTCACACGCCCCACCACATCATCAGACTTCACGGTCAGAATCTCCTGCAGCGTGTAAGCCGCGCCGTATGCCTCCAGCGCCCAAACCTCCATTTCACCGAAACGCTGTCCGCCGAACTGCGCTTTACCGCCAAGAGGCTGCTGCGTCACGAGCGAGTAAGGACCCGTGGAACGCGCGTGGATCTTATCGTCCACCAGATGATGGAGTTTCAGGTAATGCATGTGTCCGATGGTAACCGGGGAGTCAAAATATTCGCCCGTTCTGCCGTCGCGCAGCCGCACCTTGCCGTCTCTGGAAATAGGCACTCCCTTCCAGAGTTTTCTGTGCTCCCTGTTCTTTGACAGATATTCCATCACCTCGGGTAACAGTTCATCCTTATGTTTCTTTTCAAACTCATCCCACTCCAGATTGACATAGTCGTTCGCCAGATCCAGTGTGTCCATGATGTCATCCTCTTTTGCGCCGTCAAACACAGGCGTCGCCACGTTGAAGCCGAGCGCCTTCGCGGCAAGCGACAGGTGAATCTCCAGCACCTGCCCGATATTCATACGGGAAGGCACGCCCAGAGGATTCAGCACTATGTCAAGAGGTCTGCCGTTCGGCAGATAAGGCATATCCTCCACGGGAAGCACGCGGGAAACCACACCCTTGTTACCGTGACGGCCTGCCATCTTATCACCGACGGAAATCTTTCTCTTCTGCGCAATGTAAATGCGGACCGCCTGATTCACGCCGGGAGACAGCTCGTCGCCGTTCTCTCTGGTGAACACTTTCGCGTCCACAACAATACCATATTCACCGTGAGGCACTTTCAGGGAAGTGTCTCTCACTTCTCTCGCCTTCTCACCGAAGATCGCCCGGAGCAGTCTCTCCTCCGCGGTAAGCTCCGTCTCGCCCTTAGGCGTCACCTTGCCCACCAGAATATCTCCGGCACGCACCTCCGCACCGATGCGGATAATGCCTCTGTCATCCAGATCCTTCAGCGCATCGTCACCGACGCCCGGCACATCCCTCGTGATCTCCTCGGGTCCGAGTTTGGTATCCCGCGCCTCCGCCTCATATTCCTCCATATGCACGGAAGTGTAAACGTCTTCCTGCACCAGTCTCTCGCTGAGAAGTACGGCATCCTCGTAGTTATAACCTTCCCATGTCATAAACCCGATCAGCGGGTTCTTTCCGAGTGCCAGCTCGCCGCCGTCCGTGGAAGGACCGTCCGCAATCACGTCGCCCGCCTCCACACGCATACCCTTCTGCACAATAGGCTTCTGGTTGTAGCAGTTGGACTGGTTGCTGCGTGAGAACTTCATCAGACGGTATTCGTCCTTCTCCCCGTCGTCACAGGTCATCCGAATGAGGTCAGCCGACACAAAATCGACCACGCCGGACTTTCTCGCCACCACGCAGACGCCGGAGTCCACAGCCGCTTTCGGCTCCATACCGGTTCCCACCACGGGCGCCTCCGTGAAGAGCAGGGGCACTGCCTGTCTCTGCATGTTGGAACCCATCAGCGCACGGTTCGCGTCATCGTTCTGCAGGAACGGAATGAGCGCCGTGGCAACCGAGAATACCATCTTCGGGGACACGTCCATATAGTCAAACATTGCCTTCGGATATTCCTGTGTCTCCGTCTTATAACGACCGGAAATACTGTTTCTCCTGAAATAGCCGTTCTCGTCAAGGGGCGCGGAAGCCTGCGCCACATGATAATTATCTTCCTCGTCCGCCGTCATGTAGACCGTCTCGTCCGTGACGCGCGGATTTCCCGGATCGCTCTTGTCGATCTTTCTGTAAGGCGCCTCCACAAAACCGTACTCGTTAATTCTCGCATAGGACGCCAGCGAGTTAATCAGACCGATATTCGGTCCCTCAGGCGTCTCGATGGGACACATTCTGCCGTAATGCGTATAGTGCACGTCACGCACCTCGAATCCGGCACGGTCTCTGGAAAGACCGCCGGGACCCAGCGCGGAGAGACGTCTCTTGTGCGTCAGCTCGCCGAGCGGGTTGTTCTGATCCATGAACTGGGACAGCTGGGATGATCCGAAGAACTCCTTCACCGCCGCCTGCACGGGTTTGATATTGATCAGCACCTGCGGAGAGATTTCCTCCGCATCATGGGTAGTCATTCTCTCGCGCACCACTCTCTCCAGACGGGAAAGTCCGATGCGGTACTGGTTCTGCAAAAGCTCGCCCACCGCACGGATACGTCTGTTGCCCAAGTGGTCGATATCGTCGTCGTTACCGATACCGTACTCCAGATGAATGTTATAGTTAATGGAAGCCAGAATATCTTCCTTTGTAATATGCTTCGGAATCAGCTCGTGTACATTTTTGCGGATCGCCTCGGCGAGCTGCGTGGGATCACCGCTGTACTCGTCCAAAATCTGCTGTAAAACAGGATAATAAACCAGTTCCGTAATGCCCAGCTCTCTCGGATTGCAGTCGACAAAGTTCGTGATATCTACCATCATATTTGAGAGAACCTTGACATTCCTCTCCTCTGTCTGAATCCACACGGCGGGAACCGCGGCATTCTGGATCGCGTCCGCCATCTCAGCCGTCACCTTGTCGCCCGCCTTCGCTAAGATCTCTCCGGTCTGGGTGTCTACCACATCCTCCGCGAGAATATGATGCCTGATCCTGTTCCTGAACATCAATTTCTTGTTAAATTTATATCTGCCGACCTTTGCAAGATCATATCTTCTGGGGTCAAAAAACATAGCCATAATCAGGCTTTCCGCACTCTCCACACTTAAAGGCTCGCCGGGACGGATCTTTTTGTACAGCTCAAGCAGACCCTCCTGATAGTTCTCAGAAGCGTCCTTTGCAAAGCTTGCCTCGATCTTCGGTTCGTCGCCGAAAAGCTCCCTGATCTCGTCATTGGAGCCAACGCCGAGCGCACGGATCAGCACAGTGATCGGAACCTTTCTCGTTCTGTCCACGCGCACATAGAAAACGTCGTTGGAGTCCGTCTCGTACTCCAGCCATGCGCCGCGGTTCGGGATCACGGTTGCGGAAAAAAGCCTTTTACCGATTTTATCATGTCCAATCCCGTAATAGATGCCGGGGGAACGGACGAGCTGGCTGACGATAACACGCTCTGCGCCGTTGATCACAAAGGTGCCCGTCTGTGTCATAAGCGGCAGGTCGCCCATAAAGATCTCATGCTCGGTAATCTCATCCTTCTCTTTGTTAATCAGACGTACCTTCACCTTGAGAGGGGCTGCGTAAGTGGCGTCTCTCTCCTTACATTTCTCAATAGAATATTTGACGTCTTCCTCGCACAGCTCAAAGTCTACAAATTCCAGACTCAGATGTCCGCTGTAATCGGAGATCGGAGAAATATCGTCAAATACTTCCTTCAACCCTTCATTCAGAAACCACTGATAGGAGTTCTTCTGAACTTCGATCAGGTTCGGCATTTCCAGAACCTCTTTCTGTCGTGCGTAGGTCATGCGCGTATTTCTGCCGGCAGCAGTCTTACGGATTCTGTTTTTTTCCATTGACACTTCACCCCGTTCTTTATGATTGATCCATGCTTTGTCGGAAACAACGCCTCAAAAAAGCATAGCACACCACAATAGTGCATCATACATTCTACTACAAACCGCATGGGAAAGTCAATGATTATATTTGAGAAATTTCTTAAGAATTATTTTATAGCAAAACCGTCCACATGCTTTTACGAAAACATGTGAACGGTCTCTCTCTTCAAGATATGCCGGTTGATTACTTAAGGGTAACCTTAGCGCCCTCTGCCTCAAGCTTAGCCTTGATGTCGTCAGCCTCCTCCTTGGAAGCAGCCTCTTTGAGTACCTTCGGAGCGGAGTCAACGAGATCCTTCGCCTCCTTCAGACCAAGACCTGTAGCCTCACGAACCACCTTGATAACCTTAACCTTATTAGGACCAACCTCTGTCAGCTCAACGTCGAACTCGGTCTTCTCCTCCGCTGCTGCGCCTGCGTCGCCGCCTGCTGCCGCAACTACAACGCCCGCTGCTGCGGATACACCGTATTTCTCCTCACATGCCTTTACCAGATCATTCAATTCCAATACTGTCATCTCATCAATCGCGCTAAGGATTTCTTCAACAGATAATTTTGCCATGATTGTTTTCCTCCATATTTTCATTCATTATTTACGTTTCGAGACTGCTTTAGCAGGCTCGGGTTTTAACGCGCAGCGTTTAAACCGGTTATTCTGCCGCAGGTGCTTCTTCCGCAGGCGCTGCTTCTTCTACAGGTGCAGCTTCTGCCTCGGCGGGCGCTTCCTCTGCTGCGGGAGCGGCATCTGCCTCAGCGGGCGCTTCTTCAGCCGCAGGCGCTTCGCACCCGGATGCACCGCCTTTCTCCGCCAACTGATTCATCACGCGTGCGAAGTTGGTGATCGGAGACTGGATGCTGCCAAGCAGCTTGGACAGCAGCTCTTCTCTGGAAGGAATCTTCGCAACTTCCTTGATGCCGTCCGCATCATAAGCGATGCCTTCCACGATGCCGCCCTTCACTTCGAGGGCGTCTGCCGTCTTAGCGAATTTGCATAACACTCTCGCGGGAGCCGTAGCGTCCTCTGTAGAGATGGCAACCGCACTGGGACCTTCCAGATAAGGAAGAAGCGCTTCGCAGTCCGTGCCCTTGAATGCAAAATTCATCATTGTGTTCTTGTAAACCTTGTAGGTGATTCCAGCCTCACGCAGCTGTTTACGAAGCTGTGTGTCCTGTTCCACCGTAAGTCCGCGGTAATCAACCAGAACGACTGACTGCGCGTCTTTCACGGCAGCGGCGATCTCATCCACGATCGGTTTCTTCAATTCCACCTTTGCCATTACATTACCTCCTTATAGATTTTAGTGCCGATTAAGGAGCGTGTGTCCGTCGGACACACCAAAAAACCCTCCCCGCAAAGACAGGGAGGGCAATAAACATCAATGATAGCTCTTCTCTCCTCGGCAGGCGGACTCTTACGCCGACAATACGGCACCTGCTGTCTTCGGCATTTGCTACTATAGCACAGCGCGCGCAGGGCTGTCAACTGTTTTTGCCAAATATAACAGCATTTTTGTCCGCCGTGGGCATTTTCCGCCCACAAACAGCTTAACTCTTCTTATTTCCAGCTTGAAAGCGGTCGGGACATCTCCTCCTCGTACTTTCTGATCGCCTCGTCGCGCACATTGCGCGCCACGCCCCACTTGTCGCCAACCTCACGGATTTTTCCGTTCCGCACCTCGCATTTCGTGCCGTTTAAGATAAATTCCCGGTCGGTATCCACGCCAAGCTGCCGCAGCAGCTCTAGCAGCATGGGCGTCGTGCCTCCCATCAGGTCGCCCCTGTCGGACGCGGCAGACACCCTGTCTCTAAACTCGAGCATGACGCCGGACCACCGTCCCTCCGAAAAGTGGATCAGTGCGCCGAGACCCCACGAAAGTGCCTGCGCTCTCTCATCATTTTCCCAATTTTTGTGTCCGTACCCTTCGCAGTAAACTTTATCCTTCCCCACGCGCAGTCTGTACCCGTTTCCAAGGTTAAACACATCGCCCACTGCAATATTGACACTGTTGTCAGAAGGGTCGTACCCCTTATGTTCGTATGTCTGGAATGGTCCTGCTTTGTGAAAGAGTGCGGAAGGATCGGCATAGGTAAATAAGCCGCCGTGGTAGCATGTAAAAATTTTGCCGCCGTCCACCTGCACGGTGGAAGTCACCGCGTCAACGGACTCCGTGGTAATCTCATATTCCACTTTCCCCGGTTCGTTTAAAAGTGTACTGTCAAACTGCGTCCAAGTATCAATCAGATTTTCTATTTCCGCTTTTCTTGCCCTGTCAAACCCGTTCAGGGTGTCATCCTCATCACCGCTGATATCCCCGTTAAAGTAATCCACAAAGGCGTCCTGCTGCCCGTCCTTCGAGGAAAGCTTTCCCGTCTGTGTATTATAGATGTAAGTATTCCGACTTCCCACGCCGCTGACGCCCATATCACACCTCCACGCTCCCATACGCTGCCGCCGCATGTGCAAGGGCTCCTGCCGACACGCTTCTGCCGCTCCGCGCCGCCGGGCGCGCCTCATACTGCAGCCCGAACTTCTGCGCCTCCGTGATTTCCACCTCCATCACGCCGTAGCTTGTCTTGATCTCTAACACCGTGGAACCGTCGGGTTTGGTGATAATATTCGTCTCAAGGTCGTCGTCCTCCTCGTCCTTTTCGGTTCCGGGTCTCGCATCTTTCGGAACCGTCATCTGTCCGCCATAGTCAGAAATTTTCTGCAAGCCTTTTCGGTTCTCATGAATCACCGCCCGCCAGATCAGATCCATCTCCTCCGCCGTGTAAAAATGCGCGCCAAAGCCGTTCATATATTTGGCGTACTTCATCTTCTCCCGGTCTATGTAAGTGGAACCGTCCTTCTCATAGGTATAATCCGGCACGCCGTCCTTATCCGTCGAAGTCTCAAAGAAGTTGACGAAATCGTCCTCGTCGATCTTCCCCGCCAGAAAGTCTTCCCAAAACTCTTTGTGGGATGCAAAACGCAGGTTCGCGTCCTGCGGAAACCGCTCCAAAAACGCCATCACCTTCTCATACTGCCCCGGCTCCGTATAGGAAAATTTCCAGCAGTCTTTATTAACCCATTTATTCCCGTCAAAATAGGCTTCCTTGCACCAGATCCCATCCTGACTGTAGCAGGTGATAAACCAGTGCTTGTGTTCGGGATCGTCTGTGGGGAAGGTGCTCTTGGTCACCTCGCCCGTAAGAAGCTCCATAAGCTCCTCCGGGTCCGTCACCTCCACATCTATACAATTATCCCACGCCACCGTCGGCTGTGCCGCTTCGGGAACTGACACGTTTGTCACATCCGTCCCAGCACCGTCGCCCTCAGGCTTGCCTTCCGCTTCCCTTCTCATCGCCTCTTTCGCCGCCTGCTTTTCCACTTCCGCGATCAGTTCCTTGATCTGCTCCTGCAAAGCCTCCTCCGCGTCGTCAAAATCCGCCAGAAGCTTTTCCCACTCCTTTATGGTAAAAGACTGCGCGCCTGTCTGGAAAGTCGGCTCCACTTTTCCTTCCCTCACCTTTTTCGCCATCTCTTCCATATGGGCAAGGATCTGCTCACGGTACGTCATATCCTCGGTCTTTTTCTCTTCCTGAACCTTACCGGGCTGCCCGGAGCGGCTGCCGTGTCCCGTCGGCGGCGTATTATGCATCCATGAAGCGTAACTGTTTCCTATATTCATAACTGTCATCCTTTCTGTCTGGCGATTTGTTTTCCTATAGCATCAGGCTTCTGTCTTCTGTTCTTAGCCTCTCTATAAATAATACGATTCAACCGCCGGGAAAGTTTCACTCTGACAAAAAAATCAGATTTTTAAAATCATCTGCTTGATAATCGAGAATGCTTTTTCTACCAGCTCACAAACCCGTCCCCGTCGATCCGCACGCCCTCGGAAATGCCGCGCATATAGGCGAGCACCCGCTCCTTCTCCGCGCCCTGTAAGAGCGTGGTACGGCATCCGCTCTGCAGGCAGGGAACAAACTGATAACTCACGATTCCCGTCTCGTCGATCACCACTTCCACCATGCCGGTGTCCAGTGTCTTTGAGTTGAACCAGAAATTGCCCAGACTGTAAATCACGGGCACGCCCTGAATCACGCCGATGGGCTGCAGACAGTGTGGATGGTCCCCGATCACCAGATCCGCCCCCGCCGCGACAAGCTCCGGCGCCTGTTTTAGCTGCGCCCAGTCAAGCTCCGCCTGATTTTCCGTCCCCCAGTGTATGTAAGCCACCACGAAATCGCTGTTTTTTGCCGCCTCACGAACGGTCTCCATGAGCTTTTCCCCGTTCCAGCAGCGGAACACGCCGGGAGAAGTCTCCGTTGCCTCCTTCGTGTCCGGCGTGTCGAGCCGCTCGATCTGGGTCGCCGACACAAAGGCAATCTTGATATCCCCCACAATATAGTAGACCGGCTTTCTCGCCTCGCTGATATCGCGCCCCGCACCCACGTAGGGGATTCCCGTCTCACGCAGGGTAGTAAGTGTATCCTCCAGAGCATCCGGTCCGTAGTCGTAGGCGTGGTTGTTCGCCAGCGATACGATATCTACCCCAAGATCCGTCAAGTATGCCGCCGTCTCCGGTCTGGCACGGAACGTAAACTGTTTCTCCTCGAGAGGCGTCCCCCTGTTGGAGTAGGCGAACTCATTGTTTAACATCATGATATCCGCCGCCTGCATCCGCTCCATGACCTCGGGCATAATCCCCTGCGAGATATCACCGCTTGCGCGAACCGTGCCCGTGATGGCATAGTGGTCGTCAAACAGAACATCCCCCGCAAAGGTCATGGTCACCCTTCCGGCTTCGGCGGGCTCCACCACATAGATGTTATTCTCCTCCATATATGCCGGGTCATCCAGCTCCTCCTGATATTTGGAAACCGCTTCCGGCTCTTCCTCCGGCGCGGCAGGCTCCGTCCCTTCTCCGACACTCGTGTCATTTTCTTCCGTCTCCGCACGGTCGGTTTCCGGCGTCTCCTTTTCATAATCCGACCGGACCTCATCCGACGGCTTCGTCTTCACCGGCGCCATAATCCACTGATGCGCCGCCAACGCCAGAACGCCCAGCGCCACCGCCGCCGTCAGGGTAATCAAAAAGGGCAGGAAAAAGCTTCTGTGAAACCTTATTCTCTTTTTCTTTGTCTTTTTTCGCGATCTTTTCTTAGCCATGCGACCATTATATCATTAAACAGTCTCTATCGCAAAGTTTTCACTTTATTCCCATTCTTTTACCACATCGCCGTTTCTCAGTTCCTGATCGCAGTCCGTCACAATCTTCATGTCGTCCGACATTAACTCGTCCGCCACCGCCGCATACTCCTCGTTCTGTTCAAGGAGACGCACGGTCAGACTCCTGACGCTCAGCTCCGTGCCGAGGATCCCCTCCTTCTCTTCCAGAATATAGACCGCGTTGCTGCCGTCGTTGTGAAGCGCCCTGACCGGCACTACAAAGTCGTAGATTTCCGAGGTGGTATCAAGCTCCATAACGCCCTCGGTGCGCCCGAGCGCCACGCCCGGTTCCAGACGGATCGTCACAGTATAACTGCCGTTTTCCTGCACGATGGAATCGATCGTCTCGGAGGTTTCCTCGGCGCTTCCCGGAAATGTGAGTCTGACCGTGTCCCCCGTATGCACCATGCCTTTCTGCTCTTGGCTGATGACCGTGCGGAATATCCTGCTGCCCGTATCGTCGGCATAGCGAAGAACCACATCCGTTCCCATCCGCATACCGGACTGCATCATCACATCCAGCACGTCGCCCGCGCTCTGGGCCGTCACCTTACCCTCATTCTGGGAAAGCGCCGTCAGAAACGCGATCCGCTCCTGTCTGTCCCGCACCTGACTGACGCCGGACACCCCCAAATCAAGCCCATTCTCCGCCGCGCTCTGGGCGCGTCTGGCGTCCTCTATATTTCGATCCGCCTGGCGTAATATCTTCTCCTTCTCCAACTGCCCATCCTCGATCAGCCGTTTTTTCTCCGCAATCTCCCGGTCAAGCTGCAGCCGCTCATCCGCCCACGCGATCCAGATCTCATCGGAGGCGTCTTCTTCCGGAATGCGGAACATGTGGGTGTCCAAATCCTCCAACAGTTCCTCCAGCTTTTTTGTCTCCTCCGCGATTTTTCTGTCAAGTTCTATGACAGTTGTGTCATAATCCTCCTGCGCCCGGACAGCGTCCGTCGCCGCGTCCCGCCGCTTTGCCTGTTCCTGATTCTGCCATGCCTGCTCCTGCGCCTCGAGCTCCGCAAGCTGCGCGAGCACATCCTCCATATCCACCTCGTAAAGAACCGTTCCCGCCTCGATCCGGTCGCCCGCCGCCACGCATACCTCTTTTACGAGCAGACCGTCCAGCCCGATCACCGCTTGGGAGTTGACCACCTCCACCGTACCCTCCGACACGATCTTATGGCGAATAGACGCCGCCGTGGGACTGCTCCACCTGACCCTCGGCATCCGGCTCACATAGACCATTCGTGACACATATGTCATAATTAGCATAACCGCCATAAAAAGGGCAAAACCCCGCCACAGTTTTTTCTTCGATTCCATTCTGACCCTACCCTTTCACTCCTATATACGCGATTCCCTCCTCCAGCGCGTCCTGTCCAAGCGCAAAGACAAACAGCGCGGGGATCAGCGCCATCACCGCCACCGCAAAGGCGAACCCCGCCTGCTCGATCGTGATCTGCGGTAGATAGAGGGACAGGGGCCATGCCGCCTTTTCCTCCAAAAACGCCATAGGCTGCTCCACCAGATTCCAGTATTCGAGAAAGCTCAAGACCATCGCCGCCTGTATGCCCATCCGCCCGAGAGGCAGACCAATGTAGAAAAATATCTGCAGTTCCCCCGCGCCGTCCAGTCTGGCGGCTTCCAGAATTTCCGCGTCAATCTGGGTAAATCCTCGGTACATGATAAACACGGGAAAGGTGGAAAAGACTGCCGGAAGGATCACCGCCGCGGGATGATTGTACAAGTGCAGCTCCTGCAATACGATATACTGCGGCAGAAGCATCACCTGAAAGGGCAGAAGCATGAGCACCACATACAGCCCGAACAGAAAATCCCTGCCCCGGAACCGAAAGGCGGCAAACGCCCACGCCGAAGGCAGCCCCACGATTAACTGCCCCAGAAGAATCGCCGCCGTCATGCCCACCGTATTCCAGAAAAGATGATAAAAAGCGGGCGACTCGATGAGGAGCCTGTAAAAATGATCGATGGTCGGATAGAGAGGAATCAGGTGCCACACCGCAAAGCCCTGCCCCTCCCCAAGAATCGGCGACAGAATCCGCTTCATCTCCGTGCCGTCCATCAGCGAGCCGCCGGGAATCATGAGAAGGGGCGCGCAGACGAAAGCCGCCGCCAGCACACAGACTGCCGCGGCGAGCCATGCAATTTTCTTTTTCCGCCATCTGCCGTGCCCCCGTACCGCCCATGCCGGGGCTGTTATATCCCATTTTTTTCCATCCAAATTCTCATTTTCTCCTTGCGCTATCTGTTTCTCTCCAAACATACTTCCACTTTCCGTTACTCCAGTCTCTTCTGTAACAATAGGCACACCACCAGCAGCACAAGCGACAAGATCACCGTCAGCGCCGCCATCCTGTCAAACTCCAGTTTCAGATACCAGTTCTGCAGAAGGTGCTGCAAAAAATAAATGCGCTCCTGCGGGTAACTGCCCGCCACCATCCATACCTCCCTATAGCTCTTGAAAATCTGCAGTACGGAAAGCATCCCTATGGTAAAGAAGCTTCCGGAAAGCCCCGGTCTGATGATATAATGCCAGCTCTGCCATCTGTTCGCGCCGTCCACCTGTGCCGCCTCCTCCACTTCCTTCGGCAGCGCCGCAAGACCCGCCAGCCAGAGAATGACCATATACCCCGTGTTTTTCCACAAGAAGCTGCAAACCACCACCACCAGCGCCCACCCGGTATTGAGATAGTCGATGGCGGTAAAGTCGGGGAGCGCCGTTATTTTTTCCGACACATATGTCAGTATTCCGTTGATGACACCCTGCCTGTCAATCAGAATCTGCATCGTCAACACCATGACCGCCGCCGGCACCGCCATAGGCAGAAGCATTGCCGACACCAGCCTGCGGCGCAATACAAGGTTTCGCAAAAGCAGCGACAGAAACAGGCTGATTCCCATCAGAAGCGGCACGCCCGCCGCCATGTACAGAAGCGTATTTCGCGCGGCAAGCACAAAGGCGCCGTTTGCAAACACCGCGCGGTAATTGTCCGTCCCCACGAAAGCGTTGTTGCCGGATTTAAGGAACGAGCGCCGCACCACCTCCAAAAAGGGGAGCAGGTAAAAAATCATAACTCCCGAAAGTCCCGGCAGCAGAAACAAAAGCCGCCTACTCTTCCATCGCGATCGCCGTCTTCCTCTCAACTTCCCTCGCTCCCTCCTCCGGCGTCAGCTCCCCGTCAAGCACCCGGACGCCGACTTCCCTGACTGTCTCTTCCAGAAACGTGCCTTTTCTGTAACAGTGGTCGGACTCTTCCATCCTGTCAAACAGCCACTGGCGTTCTTCCTCCGTGGGCCAGAACATCTCCTTGTACACCACTTCAATCTCCTGTTTCGTCCACCCCTTGACCTCGGCAAAGGCACGATTATTGAAGTCCAGAAGGGAGACAAGAGAATCCTTCCGAATCGGCAGTCCGCCGTCGAAATGCCCTTCCAACCACCATTTCTGCATCATGGTGTCCGACAATAACAGTTCCATAAACATCTCACCGAGTTCCGGCTCTTTTGCCTGCTCACACAACCCGACAATGGTCCTCGCCCGGTATACATTTCCCGCCTGACCTGTCAGCCTCCCGTAAGCAACCTCATCTTCCAGCTCTTTATAGATGGAATAACCGTTGCGGTAATTCTCCATTCGCGTGTGCAGATTCGTCATCCCGTACCACGCGTTTTTCATGTAGCCGAGGGCGATCCACGTCTCCCCGATATTGTAGATGTCCTCATACTGCGTGAACATGATATTGGACAAATCCGCCTCCTCATCCGCCACATCCTGCTGCCACTTACGCCTCTGCTCCCCGCTCATTCCCGCGCTGTCCAGCTCCCACAGCCTCTTTGCCGTCCGATAGAATGCCGTCAGGCTCTCCGTATCCGGACTGCCGTCCTCCTTCGTCCACGCCGGCAGGCAGAGCGGAATCATCAGGTCAAACAGATTGCTCTGATAGGGCGTATCGATCAGCGGCCCCTCCGGGTGCTCCGCCCTCGCAAACTCCGCTCCCGCCGCCAGTTCGTCCAGTCCCTGCATGTCGCCCACGTATTTCTTTTCCCCGTAATACAGCGGCAGTTCCACCGTCATCGGCACGCCATATATTTTCTCTTCCTCCGTCATGCGCATACCTTCCACAATGCTTTGGTACAGGACGCCCTCCTCCTCGTAGGGCGCAAGGAGCGCATCCAGTTCCCTCAGCACGCCCTTATCCGCATACCGTTCCATATCCATGTCATCCAGTATGATCACATCCGGCACTTCTCCGGCAAGTATCCTCGTATTCAGGTTTTTCAGCGCGTCCTCCCTGTTGACCGCATTGTCGCCGTCCATCCCCGTCTCATACCTGACCAGCACATCCGGGTGCTCCTTCTGGAACAGACGCCCCGCGTAGCGGACACGCCCGTTCTCTCTCAGGCTGTAGACCGCAAGCTCCTTGGACGGCTTCATCGGCAGCGTCTCGTCATAGTACAGCTCCGCCATGTAATTGCCACTGAAATAGACCCGGAACTCCCCGTCAGGCAAAATCTGCAGCGCGTAGGGATTATACTGGCTGTCCCCTAGCGCAGTCATCTGCCCGTCCGCGATCTGCTCGATCACCGAACCGCCCCACACATAGCGGTACAGCCCGGTACGACAGGCGAGATAGAGCACCTCTGAGCCGCCCTCCTGCGTCTCCTCCGCCGTCTGCTCCCCCACCGCCAGCGCGATACGCCCGTTCTGATGGGACGTTACAAACTCGTTCAGTACCGTGTTGTCAGAGAGCGGCTTTTCCCCCGCCATGTCATAGAGATACGCTTTCTCTTTGTCCACGGCAAGCATGGTGTCGCCCACAAAGGCAAATTCCCGCACCTGCTCCCCGGTGGCAAACAGGCTCTCCGTCTCCCCGCTCTCTACGTTAATGCGGTACACACAGGAGTTGGACGCGGCGTAGACTCTCCCGTCCGGGGCAAAGGCAAATCTTTCCAGATTCGTCGCTTTTTTGTAATCCGTCCCGCGAAGGTCAAGCGGCTGCCTGTCCCCGTCCTCGCTCACATAGTAGTACAGATAACGGTTATCCCCCTCAGTGGCATATGCCTCGTACTCCTCATCCGAATAAAACATGGGCGTATAGCCGAAAATCACCGCGCCATCATCCGAAACGCCATAGGAAAATTTGACATGGATATTGGCATTCTTCTCCCAACCCCATTTCTCCCTGCTGACCTTGCCGTCCGCCGCCACGTGGGTCAGGTCCACATCATTTCCGAAAAGATAATAACCTCCGTCCGCACAGGGATGCATATATTCGTACCCCGCGCCGGGCAGCTTTACCTCCCTGTCCGCATACCGTCCCATAGAAATTTCTGCCTCCTCGCCGCCCCCGCAGCCAAAGAGCGCCGCGCACATGGCGCAAAGGAGCATGAGCGCGGCATACCCAAACCCTCCTGTTTTATTTCCGGTTTTGTTTCTTGTTTTGTTTCCGGATTTTTGCTGAAATATTCTGTCCAATCTCATATTCAGACCTCTCCTACTCCTCCATAGCGATCGCCATTTTCCTCTCCACTTCTTTCGCCCCTTCCTCCGGGGTCAGTTCTCCCTCAAGCACCCGGACACCGACCTCCATCGCACATTCCTCCAGCATTGTTCCCGGGCGGTAGCAGCAGGACGCGTCCTCCATCATCTGATAGAGCCATTGTTTTTCTTCTTCTGTGGGCCAGAAATTCGGATGATTGACACCTGTGGGGTCCTTAAATCCCATGGTCTGTCCGAACTCTATGTTGTCGATATCCAGAATGTCGCCCAGAGAATCCTTCCGTATCGTAAGTCCGCTATGATTCCTCGGTTTATCCAGCCACCACTTTCTCATCATCGAATCGGAGAGCAAAAGATTCATGTATGCTTCGGCAAGCTCCGGCTCTTTTCCCTGCTCACACAGCCCCACGATGGTCCTCGCCCAGTAGACATTGTCCGCTTGCCCCGTATATGCGTCATACGCCACCGCATCCTCCAGTTCCTTCTCCTGCCAGTCTGCCGCCATATTCGCCTTGGTCACATGAATACCTGTCATGCCGACCTGCGGGGTCATCAGGAAACCGAGCTGCAGCCACGTCTCGCCGAAGTTCTGCTGGGCAGCGTACTGGAAATTAAATCCAATATCCGCCATGTCCATATTCTCAGGTGCATACCATTCCATATTGTTTTTCTGCCACGTTTCCCGCCCCGCATCGTCAAATCCGGCGCAGTCTATCTCCCACATCCTGCGCACCGCCTGATAATACGCCGTCAGCTTTTCCACATCCAGACTGCCGTCCTCCCCGGTCCATGCGGGAAGGCAGACCGGCATTGTCTGCAGCAGGACATCCTTAGGATAAGGCGTATAGAGAATCGGTCCTTCCGGGTGTTTCTGCCTCGCCAGTTCCATCCCCGCAACGATATCCTCAAGACTCTCCTCACCATCCAGATACATCTCCTCGCCAAGCCAGAGCGGAAGATAGACCATCATCGGAACACAGTAGATTTTTTCCTTGTCCGTCATCCGCATCCCCTCGACGATATTCCGGTACAGAATTCCGTCGTCCAGATAGGGCTGTAAGATACCGTCCAATTCTTTCAGCACCCCCTTGTCGGCACATTGCTCGATATCCATATCATCCAGCATGATCACGTCCGGCGCTTCCCCTGCCAGCAGGCGCGTGTTCAGATTTTTCAACGCATCCTCTTTACTGAACGCGTTGTCCCCATCCATCCCCGTCTCGTACCGTACCAACACATCTGGGTGCTCCTTTGGGAACAGTTGTCCCGCGTAGCGGATCCATCCGCTTTCCTCCAGACTGTACACTGTCAATTCCCTGGAAGGTCTGGCGGGCAGCGTCTCGTCGTAGTACATCTCCACCATATAATTGCCGCCAAACAGGACGCGAAACTCCCCGTTGTCAAGCACCTGCAGCGCAAGCGGATCCCTCTGGGTATCCCCCAGCGCCGTCATCTGCCCGTCCGCAATCTGCTCAATCACTGAGCCGCCCAATATATAGCGGTAAAGCCCGGTTCGGCAAGCCATGTACAAAATATGCGCATTCCCGCTGTCATCTCCCGCATTCGTACCGGATATGTCCGCTTTTCCGCCAACCGCTGCCCCTGCGCCGTCCTCCGCGTTATCCTCCATGAGTTTTACATTGCTGCCCCTGTCCGATACCGCCATCACAAGCCCGCTGGTACTGTGGCTTTTAAGAAACTCATCCAGCACACCGCTGCCGTCAAGCAGCCTCTCCTCTGTCAAATCATAGAAATAAGCCTTTTCTCCATCCGCCGCCAACATCACTCCATCCGCAAAGACGATGGACTTCACCTGCCTGGACGTGGCAAACAAACCATCCGTCTCGCCGCTCTCCACATCAATCCGATACATCCGATCCGCGGACGCCGCGTACAGTTCGCCCTCGGGTGAAAAGGCAAACGTATTCAGATTTGTCCCCTTCTGATATCCCTCACCATGCGGTTCCAGCGCCTGTTTCTGCCCCTTTTCATCCACATAATAGTACAGATAGCGGATGTCCCCGGAAAGCCAGAGCGCCTCCAGCTCCTCATCATTCCAGAAGTTGGGCGTGTAGGCAAAGACAGCCGCCCCATTATCCGCGACTCCCACCTCGTACTTGACATGGATGTTGGCATTCTTCTCCCAGCTCCGGTCTTTTCCCTTACTCCCGCCCTGCGCGTCCACATAGGTCAGCTCCGTATCCAAACCGTACAGATAGTAACTCCCGTCCGGGCACGGATGCATATAGTCGAAAGTCCCCGGCGGCAGCTTCACCTCCCTGTCCGCATAGCGTCCCATAGGAATTTCTTCCTCCTGACTGCCGCCGCAGCCGGAGAGCGCCGCGCACATCGCGCAGACCATTATAAATAACAGTACACGTACTTTTTTCTTCATATGCCGCCCCCGTATCGTTATCTTCCCTGTCATTGCGAAACGCATCAACACCCTTAAATACGTTTCGCATCACTTAATTGTATTATAATAAAATTTCCTTCTAAATATCTTCTAAGCAGTTTCTAAGAAATCTCGAATTTTAGAATTTATTTAAAGAATAAATGTGGTAAACTGTTCACGAAAGCATTGCAAAAAGAGGAACGCGAAATGAATATTCTGATCATCGAAGACGACAAAGATTTATGCCACGCCGTGTCATGGCAGCTGCAGCAGGAAGGGCACCGCGTGGACTGCTGCCACGACGGCGGCGAGGCTGTTCTCTATATCAGACAGGGTATCTACGACCTGATCCTGTTGGACTGTATGCTGCCCGGCGAAGACGGACTGCACATTCTGCGAAGCATGCGCGCTGCTGGAAATCTCACCCCCGTTATCATCCTCTCCGCCCTCGGCGAAGTGAACGACAGAGTGACGGAGCTCAACGCGGGCGCGGACGACTATCTGGTAAAGCCCTTCGCCTACTCAGAGCTCGCCGCCAGAATCGCCTCCCTGTTCCGCCGCAAAAACGCTTTTGAGGGAAGTGCCCTCACCTTCGGCGACCTCTCTCTGGACAGCGCGGAGAACAGCCTCATCTGCGGGGATAAAAAATGTGCGCTCTCCCAGACAGAAAGCGAACTGATGCGCCAGCTTCTGCAAGCAGACGGCAGGACAACCGACCGTACCGTGCTGCTGCACAAAGTATGGGGGCTGGACACCTCCGTGGAGAACAGCAATCTGGACAACTATATTTATTTTCTGCGCAAACGTCTGAAAACTTTAGACAGCCGCGTCACCATCGTCAACCGGCGCGGACACGGCTACCATCTGGAATACAACGACAAAGAATAGAGGAGTTTTTATGTATCAGGATGTACGGCTTCGGCTGACCAAACTTTTTACCGCGGTTCTATCCGTTCTTCTGGCTGTACTGCTCGGCGTCTGTTTTTATTTTTCCGCAAGGCAGCAGTTTTCCCTGCAGTTATCCTCCTTTACGAGCCAATCCTACACCGTGTCCGAATCCATCAGCGAGCAGACGGTTCTCACCTCCCGCTGGCTTGCCGCGCACGAAGAAAACGCGGGATTTCGCATCTATCTGTGGGACAATGGGACAGAGCTGTTCCACAACGGCGACCACGCCAGCCGGATCCTTCCCGAATACGCCCACTACCTCTCCGAGCCGACCGCCGGGCGCACCCTGCAGCCGCAGGAAAAAGCGAACGGCGTCTCGATCGGCAGACACGGCATCCTGCCCGAAGTTCTCTGCTACCAAAAGCAGCTTGTAAAAAACGACAGCATCCTGCAAATCCGTTTTTTACAGTCGCTAAAGCCACTTTACGCCCGTGTCGGAAGCAGCCTGCTTCTCTACCTTGCCCTGTTTCTTGTCTCCCTCTGCCTCCTCGCTCTCTTCTGCTGGTATTTTACGGGACGGCTTTTGCAGCCTCTGCTCGCTTCCCAAGAAAGCCAGAACCGCTTTATCGCCAGCGTTTCCCACGAACTGCGCACGCCGCTTGCCGTTATCCTCTCCAACGCCTCCGCCTGTGAAAAGGCGTCCCCCGCAGAACAAAAGTCCTTTTTTCAAGTGATTGCAAGGGAGGGCGCGCAGATGTCCGACATGCTCGAGCAGCTCCTCACCCTCTCCCGCGCGGACAGCCACGGGCTGGTTCTTGGCATCGAGGAGACGGATTTGCAGACGCTTCTCCTCGAAACCTACGAAAACTTCCTGCCGCTCGCCGCCGACAGCGGGCACCTGCTCTCCATCCGTCTGCCGGAATCAGAGCTTCCGCTTTGCCCCTGCGATTCCGGCAGAATACGACAAGTGTGTCATATTCTCCTCCACAACGCCCTGTCTTACACGCCCGACGGGAGCACGGTGCTCCTCTTTATCGCCGAGGGCTCTTACGAAAAAGAAATTGCAATCGGCGTGCAGGACAACGGCAGCGGCATTCCCGACGAAGAGAAGGAGAAAATTTTCGACCGCTTCTACCGCGTCAAATCCAATTCCGCCAACGCCGGAACTGAAAAAGGGCACCACGGTCTGGGGCTCGCGGTGGCGAAAGAGATTGCCGCCGCACACAAAGGCACGCTCACCGTCTCCGACGCGCCGGAGGGCGGCGCGCTGTTTCTCATGACCCTGCCTGTCTGCGGCTCCTTCTGACTCTGCTTATGCGCGCAAGAAGAGCGGCGCGCCACAGCACACCGCTCTCCGATTTTCAATAATTACAACTCAAACCTGTGCGGAGAATGCCGCTTTTCAGGCATTCTCCTGCGTGAGACTTAGAACTTCTTCGCGAAGCAGCCATTGCTGCGAGTGATTAGAAGTTCTTCTCACGCTAATATTTTGCTACATTCACCTTCACGCCGGGACCCATAGTGGTTGCCAACGTAATGCTTCTGAGATACTGTCCCTTAAGCGCCGCGGGCTTTGCCTTGACAATCGCCTCCATCAGCGCGTCAAAGTTCTCCTGAAGCTTCGCCTCCTCAAAAGAGGTCTTTCCAACGGGTACATGGATGATGTTCGCCTTATCAAGTCTGTACTCGATCTTACCTGCCTTGATATCGCTGATTGCCTTCGCCACATCCATAGTAACCGTGCCAGCCTTCGGGTTGGGCATCAGACCTTTCGGACCGAGCACCTTACCGAGACGACCTACAACGCCCATCATGTCGGGGGTTGCCACTACCACGTCAAAGTCGAGCCATCCTTCGTTCTGGATCTTGGGGATCAGCTCCTCGCCGCCTACATGGTCAGCGCCCGCTGCCTCCGCCTCGTTCACCTTGTCTCCCTTGGCAAATACCAGCACACGAACAGTCTTACCTGTTCCGTTAGGCAGTACCACCGCGCCACGAATCTGCTGCTCCGCGTGACGACCGTCACATCCGGTTCTGATATGAACCTCTACCGTCTCGTCAAATTTTGCTGTTGCTGTCTTTTTCACTAAGGCAATCGCCTCGGCTGTGTCGTACTGCATGGAACGATCTACCAGCTTAGCCGCCTCCTGATATTTTTTACCGTGTTTCATCTCGAACCCTCCATTACTCTTCTACTGTGATACCCATACTTCTCGCAGTACCGGCGATCATGCTCATCGCTGCCTCAACGCTCGCCGCGTTCAGATCAGGCATCTTCATCTCCGCGATCTCCTGAAGCTTAGCCTTGGAGATGGTCGCCACCTTCGCCTTATTGGGCGTAGCGGAACCGGATTTGATGTTACATGCCTTCTTTAAAAGTACCGCAGCGGGAGGAGTCTTCGTGATAAAACTAAAGCTTCTGTCTGCATACACTGTGATAACAACCGGGATGATCACATCACCCTTGTCGGCTGTCCTTGCGTTGAACTGTTTTGTAAATTCAACGATGTTTACCCCATGCTGACCGAGTGCAGGACCAACCGGGGGCGCTGGTGTTGCTTTACCAGCAGGGATCTGTAACTTGATATATCCTTCTACTTTCTTTGCCATTTCGGCACCTCCTATAATATTGTGGTTCGGACGCCTCTCGGCTCCCACCTATTTAAACCGCCCGAAAGCGGGTTAAATATCTACCGCATACTACGAACTTCCGCAAAGCTGATCTCCACGGGAGTCTCTCTTCCAAACAGCTCCACATTGATCGTGGCAGTCTGTTTGCCATAGTCGATTCTCTGCACAACGCCTACGGTATCCTTCCAGACGCCTGCAACTACCGCGATAGTGTCGCCCTCCGCGAAATCGACGCTCATATTTTCCACCTTGATGCCGAGAGGCTTCATCTCCGCTTCCGTGAGCGGCACCGGCTTGCTCCCCGGTCCCACGAAACCCGTCACACCTCTGGTGTTTCTCACGACATACCATGTGTCGTCATTCATAATCATATTAATCAAAACATACCCGGGGAACATCTTTTTCTGAACGGTCTTGCGCGCGCCGTTTTTCAGCTCCGTGACGTCCTGCATAGGCACTCTGACCTCCAGAATCTCTTCCTCCAGATGTCTGTTCTCGATCGTTTTCTCTATGTTGGCTTTTACCTTATTCTCATATCCGGAATAAGTATGCACAACATACCAATTCGCCTCTGCCATACGGACCCTCCCTGTCTTGCCAAAAATGAAGAAACTGTCTTAAAATTTCAGTGTAGTAATGAAATCCACGCCGTACTGCAGACCAAAATCCAATATTGTGATAATCGCCCCTACCACAAGGGAAATCACAACGACTGCAACAGACTGTTTCAGGAGGGAATCCTTATCGGGCCAGCTGATCTTTTTAAACTCAGCCTTCACGCCGTCAAAAAATTTGACTGCTTTCTTATCTTTTTTCGCAGAATCTGCCATAGCTCAATATCTCCTTTTTCAAACGACGAGCGTTTACTTCGTCTCCTTATGCAGAGTATGCTTCCTGCAGAATCTGCAATACTTCTTGATTTCCATCCTGTCGGGATGCGTCTTCTTATCCTTTGTCGTATTGTAGTTACGCTGTTTACATTCCGTACATGCCAATGTGATTCTTGTGCGCATATCTTGCCACCTCCACCTGTATTACGATTCGTTTGATCTTATATCTTTCTCTCATTTTTTGAGCATAAAAAAAAGACCTTATTCTCTTCTCGCTCACACAATATATCATACGGCGTGCTTTAAGTCAACCGCTTTTTTGTATTTTTTCCCTAAATCTCTCACTTTTTTCATAAACCCCCTTAACGAAATGCCATCTTCATACGATATATATAATAATTACGGAAATACTTGCATTCTTCGTGAAAAAAGTGGTAAAATGGAGACACCAATATAATAATTAGGTAGGAACGCCCACAAAAGATACCTTGCAGGCTACGGAGAGCCGCAGGAGGTATCTGTTATGCTTTCACGGAAGAAAGGAGGGCTCATGGCTTACAACACCATTCACAATTTAAACAACGTCTATAATTTCTATATGACGACCTATGCGCCGAAGTCGAGCACGCCTTATGACACCCATAAGAAGAGCGAGCTTCGCAGCGTATATAATTCGATTGTCAAGATGAACAAGGAATCGCCGTTGTTCATTCTCGACACCAGTAAGGAATCCCGGGAATTTGCAGTAGGCATAAAGGAAAATGCCAGAGAGCTTCGCAATACCATTGCGTCTCTCGGCGGTCTCGACGAGGAAGAGCTGCTGAACAAAAAAGTAGCTTATTCCAGCAACGAAGAAATCGCCACCGCAAAGTATATCGGCTCTAAAAAGCCGGACGACGACTTCCCCTCCTATGAGGTTGAAGTGCAGAGTCTCGCTACGTCGCAGATCAATCTGGGAAAATTCCTTCCCGCTGACGAACCTGCCGCTCTTGCTCCCAACACCTACTCTTTCGACGTAGGGATCGAAGATTTGAGCTACGAGTTCCAGTTCAGCATCAAGGCAAGCGACACGAACAGGGATGTGCAGGCTCGCCTTTCCCGGCTGATTACCAACGCAAACATCGGCATGTCGGCACAGGTCATTGACGACGAAAACGGCGGCAGCGCACTGCGGATGGAATCGGACGCCACCGGACTAAAGGAAGGCAAGAAGATGCAGTTCCACATTTCCGACCAGCGCACCAGCAAGACGGCGGGCGTGGTGGATTATCTGGGACTCGACTATATCGCATCCCCGGCGGCGAACGCCTCGTTTCTTGTAAACGGGGAGGAGCGCTCTTCCACCAACAACCACTACACCTTGGACCACACCTACGAGTTACAGTTCAAGGGCGTGAGCAGCGAGGAGGGCGAAACCGCTTCGATCGGCATCAAGACGGATGTGGAATCTCTCGCCGAGAATATCAATACGCTTGTAAGAGGATATAACTCTTTCCTGCAGGCGGTTTCCGAGTACAGCGGCGTACAGCCTAAGAGCGACCGTCTCTTCCATGAGATGAGCAGCGTGGCGAGAGTATATGCGAAGGGGCTCACCTCCGCGGGACTGAATCTGAATCTGGACGGCACTCTGGAGGTGGATAATAACGTACTCCGCCAGAAGGCAACGAGCGACGACGCTAAGGAAGCGTTCTCCTCCATGAAAGGCTTCACGAACTCCATCCTTCGCAAGTCGAATCAGGTTTCTTTGGACCCGATGCACTATGTCAATAACGTGATCGTGGCTTACAAGAATCCGGGGAAGAATTTCGCAAGCCCCTATATCACGAGTGCGTATAGTGGGATGATGTTCAATAGTTATTGCTAAAGAAAACAAGTGGGGAAAATCTTCCCTACTTGTTTTTTACTCTTTGATTCTGTCAATGTCTGCCATATTCACACCTAAACTGCTAAGCAACGCTTTTAAAGAAGTATATTTTTCTTTTAACTCAGCATAATGTTTCGGTGGCGTTTTCTTTACGAGCTAATAACATGTACCTCTGTACATCTCTAAAGTCTTCAATTCCTCTCTGGATAATTTCTCCGTTGTTCACTTCTTCCATTATCGTCATATGCCACCGCCTTCTTATCACATTCCCATTCCAATACAGTATCTGTGCGTCATGACAGGGTAAGATGCCGTTCCGAAGCACTGTTTGAGCACCGAGCTCACGAAGTGAGGTGGGTGCGAGTTTGCGCAGGAGCAGCAGCTTACCCTGTCATGACGCACTCTATTTGCTACAGCGGAATATTCCCGTGTTTCTTCTTGGGATTCTCCGCCTGCTTGTTTTTGAGTCCTCTCAGCGCTTTCAGAAGCGCATCCCTCGTCTCCTCGGGTTTGATGACCTCGTTGACGTAGCCTCTGGACGCGGCAACGTAGGGATTTAGGAACCTATCCTCGTACTCCTGCTTGCACTGGGCGCGCATTGCCTCGGGGTCAGCCGCCGCCTTGATCTTTCTCTTGAAGGCGATGTTGACCGCGCCGTCCGCCCCCATCACGGCGATCTCAGCGATGGGCCACGCGTAGACAATATCCGCGCCCATCTCCTTAGAGTTCATGGCAATATATGCGCCGCCATATGCTTTGCGCATAATCAGCGAAATCTTCGGCACGGTTGCCTCCGAGTAGGCATAGAGTATCTTCGCGCCGTGGCGGATGATACCGTTGTGCTCCTGCGCCGTTCCGGGCAGGAATGCGGGCACGTCGATCAGCGTGACGAGCGGTATGTTAAAGCAGTCGCAGAAGCGGATAAACCGCGCTATCTTATCGGACGCGTGGTAATCGAGGGAACCGCCCATAGAGTTCGGCTGATTCGCCACAATGCCGACAACCTTACCCTCCATGCGGCACCATCCCACTACCGCGTTGGTCGCGAACTCCTTCTGCACCTCGAAAAAACTTCCCTCATCCACGATACAGTCGATCACTTCCTTCACGTCATAGGCGTGACGGGAATTATCCGGCACGATATCCTTGAGTTTCGCCGCCTTTGCTTTCAGGGCGTTGTCCTGTCTCACACTCTCGCCCCTGCCGAAAACTCTCCCCACACGGGAAGGTATACTCTGCCGCTCCGGCGTATTCACCACGGGAGGTTTCTCCGTCCAGTTGCTCGGCAGATAGGAAAGCAGCTTTCTCACGCCCATCAGGCACTCGTTTTCCGTGTCGTAGGTAAAGTGTGACACGCCGCTCTTCTTCGCGTGCACTTCCGCGCCCCCCAGTTCCTCCACCGAAACTTCCTCGTTGATGACCGTCTTCACCACGTTCGGTCCGGTGATAAACATCTTCGAGATGTCCTTCACCATAAAGATAAAGTCACAGATGGCGGGCGCATAGCAGGCGCCGCCGGAGCAGGGTCCGAGTATCACCGCGATCTGCGGGATCACGCCGGACGCTTTCGTATGCCGTAAGAACATGCCGCTGTAGCCGCTCAGGGAGGAAATTCCCTCCTCGATTCTCGCGCCGCCGCTGTCGTTTATACAGATCAGGGGCGCCTTCATCTCCATCGCCATGTCCTGAATGCGGCAGATTTTAAAGGAGTGATACTCGCCGAGCGTACCGCCAATCACCGTAAAGTCCTCACTCGCCACGAACACCTGTCTGCCGTCGATCTCACCGTACCCCGTCACCACGCCGTCGCCGGGCACGCGTCTCTTATCCAGATCAAAATCATCGATACGGGACTCCAAAAAGCCGTCCACCTCCACAAAGGTGCCGGGGTCAAGCAGCATCTCGATCCGCTCCCTCGCCGTCAGTTTGCCGTTAGCGTGCTGTTTGTCAATTTTGCTCTGACCGCCGCCAAGCAAAGCTCTCTCTCTTCTCCTGTCCAGTTCCCTGTTCGCTTCATTCCAATTCATAGGGCGCCTCCGTTTTATTTGAGCTTCTAATACTTTGATATTCAAACTATCAAGGAATATTATAGGCAGAGTACCGTTTCTTGTCAATACTCTGCCTGTATAAAAATTAACTTCTTTTTGCGAATGGCGCGTGCTGAGCTATTCTTCTTTTTCCGCCGCCTCAAGTGCCTGCGCGATCACCTTGTCCATGTCATAATAGCGGTACTGCCCAAGCCGCCCGCCAAACATGACGTACGGCTTCGTCTTCGCAAGCTCCGTATACTTCTCCATCAGCTTTTCGTTTTTCTCGTCGTTGATCGGATAGTAGGGTTCCTCCCCATCTTTCCAGACAGCCGGATACTCTCTGGTGATCACCGTGCCGGGCTGTGTACCGAACTCGAAATGCTTGTGCTCGATGATTCTCGTATAGGGGATTTCGCGTTCCGTGTAGTTCACCACCGCGTTGCCCTGATAATTATCGCAGTCAGGAAGCGTCTCCGTCTCAAACCGCAGGGAACGGTATTCCAGATGCCCTAGCGCGAAATCAAAAAACTCGTCGATCATTCCCGTGTACAGCACCTTATCATAAGTATTGCCGTCCCGGTCCGTCACACAAAGCCTGCCGTCCCGCTCCTCCTCCGTCACAAACTCCCGGTAGGATACGCCCGTAGTCACCTCAATGCCCTCCAGCATTTTCTCTACCATTACGGTATAGCCGCCCACGGGAATCCCCTGATACCGGTCATTGAAATAATTATTATCATAGGTAAAACGGAGAGGCAGCCTCCTGATGATAAAGGCGGGCAGCTCCGTACAGTTCCTGCCCCACTGTTTCTCGGTGTAGCCCTTTACAAGTTTCTCGTACACATCCCGCCCCACCAGAGAAAGCGCCTGTTCCTCCAGATTTTTCGGCTCTGTAATATGCAGATCCGCAATCTGTTCCGCAATTTTTTCCCTCGCCTGTGCCGGCGTCACCACGCCCCACATTTTGTTAAAGGTATTCATATTAAAAGGAAGGTTGTACAGCTCCTCCCCAAAACGCGCCACCGGCGAATTGATATAGTGGTTGAACTCCGCAAATCGGTTTACATAATCCCATATCTTTCTGTCACAAGTATGAAAAATATGCGCACCGTAACAGTGCACCTGTATGCCTTCCACTTCCTCGGTATAAATATTGCCGGCAATATGCTGCCTTCTGTCAATCAGGCGCACATGCCGGCGCTGTTCGTGCATCTCGTGGGCGAACACAGAGCCGTACAGCCCTGCGCCCACGATCAGATATTCATAATTCATTCTTATTCCTCTGTCGCCTTATACTTATCAAGCTGCGCATAATCTTCCATCAGCTCCAGCGCTTTCTTTCGCCCTGTTTTATTCAGCTTCACATAGTACTGCATGACGCGGTTTTCCATGATCTTGCCGCCAAGCAGGCTCTTCTGGTTAATAGGTGTGAAATCTACGGGATTCAGGTTCAGCCTGTCGCACATACGGATCACTGTACCGTAAGCCATCCCCTCTATACCCCTGTCGAGCGCGGTAACTAACGTAGAGTACGGTATTTCCATCTCAATCGCAAACTGCCTGACACTCTTATGCTGCTTTAAAATTTCTGCCTTTAAGATTTCTGCCTTTGTCATAATAGACCTCCTTATCATGTATTATTTTCTTGATGAGAAGAGGTCTTCTCCTCTCTGTTCAAAGACAGTATACCATATTTCCCCCCAAAAAGGGAACACCTACCGCTATCTCTAAACGGAATATCGTCATCTTCATCATGTTTTCCCTTTCATTTTTGTACTTTTTGTACAAAAAGAACAATAAATCCACTCTCTCCTCCCATAAAATCCGTATTGTCGCCACGGGAAGAAGGTGCTAAAATAAACATAACTTGAATAAATCACAAAAGAGGTGTTACTATGTTACCCGTTTCCGTGTGCATGATTGCCAAAAATGAAGATAACCATATTGAAGAATGTCTGAAAAGACTTCGTCCCTGCCGCTTTGAGATCATAGTGGTGGACACCGGCTCTGTGGACCGCACCGTGGAGATCGCTCACAAATACGCAGACAAAATCTTTCACTTCGCATGGTGCGAGGATTTCAGCAGCGCGAGAAATTTTTCCATCCAACAGGCAGCAAACGACTGGGTGCTCATTATCGACTGCGACGAATATCTGGAAAATGTCAATCTTGCACAGCTTGAGGACTCTCTCACAGGGCGGCGCGAAGCCGTCGGTATGCTTACGCGCAACAATCCCTACACCGTGCAGGGTTCGCGTTCCATCATGTCAGAGCGTATCGGCAGACTCTTCAACAAAAATTACTGCCATTTCGAGGGTAGTATACACGAGCAGGTGCGCACCATGCAGGGCAAGGAGCCGGACACTTTTCCCATCCCCCTCACCTTTTACCACGAGGGCTATGTGAGTGAATCCGACAAACGTATGCGCGCCACGAGAAATCTGGAAATGCTGCTGCATGACCTGACACTGAAAGGTCCCAGCCCCTATATTTATTTCCAGCTCGGTCAGAATTACATATCCTTAAACGACATGGAAAAGGCGGCTCACTATTACAAACTCGGGCTTGATCTAAACGCGGATCCCAATTCCGATTTTGTGCAGAGTATGGCGGAAACTTACGGTTACTGCCTGATGGACCTGGCAAAATACGACACGGCAATGACGCTCCGGGACAAGTACGACCTCTTCTCCCACCGGGCGGATTTTGTCTTCCTGATGGGAATGCTCTACCAGAAAAAGGGCGAGTATGCCAAGGCAATCGAGGAATTTAAAAAGGCTACCACGCTCACCGCTTACTCCCGCACGGGCGTCAACAGCTACCGCGCCAATTTCCATCTCGCCGAAATTTACGAGAATATGGGCGAAATGGAACAGGCGAAATCCTACTATAAAAAATGCAGAGATTACGAGCCCGCCATCAGGCGGCTCAGAGAGCTTTCCGCCGGGGAAAACGCCTAATTTCCTATTACATGAAAGGAGAAATCTTGTTCCCGCTGTCTGTATGTATCATCGCTAAAAATGAGGAAAAACATATCGGGGAATGCCTGCAACGTCTGTCAGCCTACGGTTTCGAGCTTGTGCTGACAGACACCGGCTCCACGGACCATACCGTGGAGATTGCCCGAAAATACACCGACCGCATTTATCACTTCGACTGGTGCGACGATTTCAGCGCCGCCAAAAATTTCTGTGTACAGAAAGCCTCCCATGATTGGATACTTTCCCTTGATTGTGACGAATATATGGAGCAACTGGATGTATCTGCGCTTGCACGCTGTATGGAGCATTATCCGGATCACGCGGGGCGTATTCTGATCCGAAGCCGTTTCCTGCGAGGCGGTCAAATTTCCTACGAGCTGACACGGGTAAGCCGTATTGCCGACCGCAGAAATTTCCACTTTGTGGGAGCGGTGCACGAACAGCTGGAACGCCGCGACGACAAAGTAAAATCTGTTTATGACGCTCCTGTCACTATTCTCCATGTCGGCTATGACGAGACGGAGGCGGATATGCAGGAAAAATCCCGCCGCAACATCGTCCTTCTCCAAGCCCAGCTTGAGAGGGAAGGATCCGACCCCTACCTCTATTTCCAGCTCGGACAGAGTTACCGCAGGCTGGGGGACGCCGAAAAGGCTTTTGAAAGCTTTGACGCCGGACTTTCTATGGAAGTAGACCCCGGTCTTGACTATGTAAAAACCATGGTGGAATCATACGGCTACACGCTTCTTGACTTAAAGCGCAATCAGGAGGCGCTCGGGCTTTCCGAGCTTTATGACGTATTCGCAGTAAGAGCGGATTTTGTCTTTCTTATGGGACTGATTTACATGAACAACGGACTCTTTGAGAACGCCGTCTCTGAATTTCAAAAAGCTGCCACTATGGAAGAGTTTTCCGTGGACGGGGTGAACAACTATATGGCATACTACAATATCGGCGTGATTTATGAGTGCACCGGGCATATCGAGGAAGCGCGGAAGTATTACAAAAAATGCGGGGGCTATGCCCCCGCTGTGGAACGTTTAAACTATTTACCGTAACCGCCAGATGTCCCTATTGTACTCCTCGATGGTTCTGTCGGAGGAGAAGAAGCCCGCCTTAGCGATGTTCACAAGCATCATCTTTCTCCACTTTCTCTGATCCTCGTAATCCGCCATCATCTGATCCTTGGTCTTGATGTAGTCTTCCAGATCCAAAAGGGTCATGAACCAGTCTTTGTTTAACAGCTCCTTGTAAAGCCGCTCAAGATTCTCCTTGTGACCTACTTTCAGAGCCTCTTTGCTGACGATGAAGTCTACCGCCTCTTTAATTACAGGGGACTTCTTGTAGTAATCCTTGGACACATAGTCCGCCTTCTCGTAGTGCTCGATAACCGCCTCGGACTTCTCGCCGAAGATATAAATATTGTCGTCACCCACCAGCTCGTGAATCTCCACGTTTGCGCCATCGGAGGTGCCGAGCGTTACCGCGCCGTTTAACATGAACTTCATGTTGCCCGTGCCGGACGCCTCCTTGGAGGCGAGGGAAATCTGCTCGGAAATGTCACATGCCGGAATCATTTTCTCAGCATACGCCACATTGTAGTTCTCCACCATGAGCACCGTCATGTAAGGGCTGACGTCGGGATCGTTGTTGATGATCTCCTGCAGTACCAGAAGCAGGTGGATGATATCCTGCGCGATCACATAGGCGGGAGCAGCCTTCGCACCGAAGATAAACGTCATCGGTCTTGCGGGTTTCTTGCCTGCCTTGATCTCCAGATATTTATGAATAATGTAAAGGGCATTCATCTGCTGTCTCTTGTACTCGTGCAGACGCTTGCTCTGAATATCGAAGATGGAATCGGGATTCAGCGTAACGCCCTCCGTCTTCTGCACATACGCCGCCAGATCCTTCTTGCGGTTCATCTTGATCTCCGCAATGCGGTTCAACACTGCGTCGTCATCCGCAAACTCCAGCAGCTTCTCCAAATTCGCCGCATCCTTCTTGTATGCGTCGCTGATGGTCTCGGAAAGGAAACCCGCAAGCTCATGGTTGCAGGACAAGAGCCATCTGCGGAAGGTGATGCCATTCGTCTTATTGTTAAACTTCTCGGGATAAATCTTGTAAAACGCGTTCAGCTCCGTGTTCTTTAAGATTTCCGTATGGATCGCCGCAACGCCGTTCACAGAGAAGCCGTAATGAATGTCGATGTGCGCCATATGCACTCTGTCGTCCTTGTCGATGATCTGCACCTTGGGATCTTTATACTTCTTCGCCACGCGCTTATCCAGCTCCTTGATGATCGGCACAAGCTGAGGCACTACCTTTTCCAGATATTCAAGAGGCCACTTCTCGAGCGCCTCCGCCAGAATCGTGTGGTTCGTGTAAGCGCATGTCTTGCTCACAACCTCGATCGCCTCGTCCATCGTGAACGCCTTCTCATCTACGAGAATACGGATCAGCTCCGGGATTACCATAGTCGGATGGGTGTCGTTGATCTGGATGACCGCATGCTCATACATCTTGCGCAGGTCGTACTGTTTCTCTTTCATTTCCTTTAAGATAAGCTGCGCCGCGTTGCTCACCATAAAATACTGCTGGTAGATGCGCAGAAGGTTGCCCGCCTCATCAGAATCGTCGGGATAGAGGAAGAGCGTCAGGTTCTTCTCAATATCCTCCTTGTCAAAGTCAATGCCCTTCTTTACAAGGCTCTCGTCGATCGTCTCGATATCGAAGAGCCGCAGCTTGTTCACACCGTTGTCGTAGCCAATGACATCAATGTCATAAAGTCGGGAGGTCACTTTCTTTTCGCCAAATGCCACCTCGAAGGTCGTGTCAGTCTTTGTCAGCCAAGACTGCTCCTCGATCCAGTCGTTCTTCTCAGCCGTCTGCAGTTTGTCCTTAAACTCCTGCTTGAACAGACCGAAGTGGTAATTCAGACCGATGCCTTCGCCCGGCAGACCGAGAGATGCGATGGAGTCAAGGAAACATGCCGCCAGACGCCCCAGACCGCCGTTTCCGAGAGAGGGCTCCGGCTCCACTTCCTCAATCGCAGAAAGCTGCTTGCCGTTTTTCTCTAAGATCTTCTCCAGATTATCATAAATGCCCAGATTGATTAAGTTGTTGGATAACAGCTTACCGATCAGGAACTCCGCGGAAATGTAATAAATCTTCTTCTCGCCCTCGATCCGCTCCGACGCCTCCATCAGCTTTTTGGAAAGCTGCAGAATGCTGTAGTAGAGCTCCTCGTTGCTGCAGGCGGAAACGGATTTGCCGTATCCGCTCTGTGTCTGGCTCTCCAGCTCCTGCTCCAGATTCATTACCAGTACATCTCTTTTCAAGTTACTTGCCTGTGCCATGTTGAAACCTCCCTTTTCTACTTGTTAGTTTTTTCTCTATGTTAATTATATTATCCAGTTCTGTGTTCGTGTAAACCCGCGCCGCTCACTCTGTATCCGGTTCCATCGAAAGCGTGCCTTTTAAATGTTTCCCGCGCCCTTTTTCTGTGTGGTCATCAGAATATCCTCGTACTTCATTCTGACAAGCTCATAATCAAGCACTATCTGCTGCCCCTCTCCGCCGTCTAAAAGGCGTTTCAGCTCTTCCACCGCCTCCGAAGCAATCCGCTCAAAATTCTGCTTGACCGTGTTCATCTGCTTACCCGCATACCCCATCAGCGTGATCCCGTCGAAGCCGCATACCGGGCGGAAAATATCCATATCCATCAGCGCCCGCATCGCGCCGATCGCCATCAGGTCGGAAGCGCACACCACGATATCTTTTTTCTTCGCATACTTAAACGTCAGATTTCTCGCCTGAAGTTCCGAGAACTCCCCATTCCTGACAAGAAGAGAAATCCCCTCCTCCTCCGCCAGCCGCTGGATGCCTTTCAGCCGTTCCGCGGAAACGTAGCCGTTTTTCTTTCCCGCCAGATAGAGCATGCTCTTTCCCTTATTTTCCTTGAGCGTCTTCTTCGCCACGTCATACTGCGCTGTTTCCTGATCGATCCAGACCGAGGAGGTCGAAGCGTTCACAAGAGGCGCATCCACCGCCACAATCTTGAAAAGCTGCGCGCCTATCAGTTTCTGGAGCACCTTGTCATCCTTTGACATGCCGAAAACAATAAGCCCCGTAATGCTCTGGGAGCGCAGATAGCGCACCACCTCGTCCAGATTTTTGTTTTTCAGCATGGAGTCAAATATCGTGATCACATCCAGATTCAACTCCACCGCCCTGCTTATGGTGCCCGCCATATACTGCATGTTGATCTCGTCCACCGCCTGCGACACATTGCCCAGATTCAAAAGCAATGCCACCCTGCCGGACTGCTTGGAGGAAAGCGCCGCCGCAACGGAATTAGGCACGAAATTTAATTCCTCCACCGCCTGATTTACTTTTTTCTTTGTCTCCTCGCTCACATTCGGGTAGTTATTCAGCACCTTGGAAACGGTGGAGATTGCTACGCCCGCGTGCTTTGCAACGTCTTTGATTGATACCATGTTTCATCCATTTCCAACGACTTCTCTCTCAGAAAATGTTTTCCGGAAATCGTTTTCCATAACCATCATATAACAAAAGAGTGGTTTTGTAAACCACTCTTTTGAAGAATTTCCAATTTTTACAATTTTTTATTTTCTCACCAGATGTCTCGGCAGTCCGTTCACAAACAGCGGCTGCAGCTCGCCCATGATAAGAGGTCTCGCATATTTCTCGTAGTCGTCCGTCAGACCCTTGCCGTCCGCTGTGATCCACTCGTCGGGCACGTTTCTCTCCACGTTTGCGATCGCGTGGATATCGTAAGCACTGGTGCCGCACTGGTACGGGTCTTCACCGTTTCTGTCAAGCGTGATCATCATGCCGGTCTTACCCTCTTCCGCAGCCATAACCGCGTCGTGACCAACCTGAAACGCCTCGTTGATATCTGTGAGGGAAGCGAGATGTGTCGCCGCTCTCTGTAAAGTAGAGAATTCGATCGCACGGGTCTTGAGACCTGTCTCAGCAGCAATCTTATCGGCAAGCATAACCGCCGTGCCGGACATCTGCTTGTGTCCGAACGCATCCACTGCCACCTCTCTGCCGATCTCACACACATATCTGCCGTCCGCAACTTTCACGCCCTCGGAAACCGCGATCACTACGGAAGATTTCTTCGCCGCCAGATCCTTCACGTCCGCGACAAACTTGTCGATATCAAACACCTTCTCAGGCAGATAGATCGCGTCACAGCCTTCGCAGTCGTCACCCTTTGCAAGCGCCGCAGCCGCCGTAAGCCATCCCGCGTTACGCCCCATGATCTCCACGATACAAACGGTGGGCTTCTTCGCGCCGAAAGACGCGTTGTCGCGGATGATTTCCTTTAAGGAAGCCGCGATATATTTCGCCGCAGAGCCGTAGCCCGGGCAGTGATCCGTCACAGGCAGATCGTTGTCAATGGTCTTAGGCACGCCCATGAATCTCTGGGACTTGCCGTGAGCCGCCGCGTAATCGGACAACATCTTAACCGTATCCATAGAGTCATTACCGCCGGCATAGAACAGGCACTCGATATCATGCTTCTCCATGATCTCAAACACCTTCTCGTAAACGTCCTCGTGTCCCTCGATCTGAGGCATCTTAAAACGGCAGGAACCCAAGAATGCGGAAGGAGTTCTCTTTAAGAGCTCGATTCCCGTCTCGTCATCCAGATACTCGCCAAGATCGATCATACGATCCTCCAAAAAGCCCTCGATACCGTGAACCATACCATAGATTTTCTTCACACCCAGCTTCTTTGCCGCAGCGTACACACCTGCCACGGAAGAGTTGATAACGGCTGTAGGACCGCCGGACTGACCAACAACAATGTTTCCTTTCATGTCTGCTCTCCTTTTTCTTTATTTACTCTTTCTCGCAGTACACACTCGAAAAACCTTCGGTTTTCCTCGTTCACGGGCATTCGCCCTATCACTCCACAATCTGCCAGAATTGACTGCCAGCAGTCATTCTGCCATCTTATGTCGTGGCACTGCTCATTGCTTTCGGTGAATATTATACCAAATATTTCCGCCTAAAACAAGTACAAGCTCGGAAATGCCGACGAACCGCCGACTAGTCCTAAGTCCTCATTGTATTTGCCATGTAAACGTGTTACACTCTAATGTAATATTTCATTAAAACAGCTGATTTTATTCGCAAATTGCGGGAAAGGCACACTTTTATTATGAAGAAATACATTTTAAGCTGCTGTTCAACCGCCGACCTTCCGGCGGAGCATTTCTCGAAACGCGGCATATTTTACGCCAGTTTCCACTATGAACTGGACGGCAGGGAGTATCTGGACGATCTCGGAAAGAGCATGTCCTTTGAACAGTTTTATCAGTCGATGACGGACGGCGCGGAAACCAAGACCTCGCAGGTCAACGTGGCGGAATTTACGGAGTACTTCGAGCCATTTTTGAGAGCCGGCAAAGACATCCTGCACCTGTGCCTGTCCTCCGGCATCTCCGGCGTGATCAACTCCGCCATGGGCGCCAAGGAAATCCTCGCGGAAAAATACCCGGATCAGACGATTTATATTGTAGATTCTCTGGCGGCGTCCTCGGGCTTCGGTCTTCTGATGGACAAGCTTGCAGATCTTCGCGACGTTGGTCTATCCGTGGAGGAGCTTTATCAGTGGACGCTCGACAACCGCCTGCGGCTGAACCACTGGTTCTTCTCCACTGACCTTACCTTCTATATCAAGGGCGGTCGCGTCTCGAAGACCTCCGGCATGATCGGCAATATGCTGAATATCTGCCCTCTCTTAAACGTGGATCATATGGGAAGGCTGATCCCCCGCTACAAAATCCGCAGCAAGAGAAAAGTCATGTATACGATTGTTGATAAAATGGAGGAATGCCTAGAAGAAGGAACCGAGTACAGCGGAAAATGTTATATTTCGCAGTCCGCCTGCTATGCGGACGCCAGATTCGTCGCCGACTTAATCGAAGAACGGTTCCCGCATCTGGACGGTAAAGTCGTGATTCACAGCATCGGCACCACCATCGGCGCGCACACCGGTCCCGGCACGGTTGCCGTGTTTTTCTGGGGGAAGGAGAGAACTGACTGAATGTCAGACCTTTCTTACACATACAAAACTCAAATCAGCACAGAGAATGCCGCATTTCAGGCATTCTCTTACGCGAAACTTAGTGCTTCTTGGCATCCCGTCCCATGGCGGAACGTCTTTAGAAGCACTTTTCGCGTTGTTATTCGCCGCAATAATACGCAAAATACCTGTCCCGGACCGCCTGATACGCATTTCTCGGCGGATAAATTTTCTTCCCGGTATCCATCCTGATCTCCTGCTTGCTGATGCACTCGATGTGCTCCATATTGATAATAAAGGCGACGCCGACGCGCATAAACTCATCGTATGGATTTAACATCTCCACGAGTTTTCCCATCGTGACGCGCAGCATACACTGGCTGCCGTCCGCAAAATGCAGGTATTGAAATTTGCCCTGTGCCTCGCAGTAAATGATATCATCCACCGCCACACGCTGTACCGTGCTTTCAATCCGCAGCAGGACATATCTTTTGCGCTCCTCCTGTATCTCCGTCAAAAGTCTGTCCAAAAGAGGAAACAGCTTCTCCTCCACAAGCGGCTTTACCAGATACTGCGTCGCCTCCACCTCGAAAGCGTCCAGAGCATGCACTCGGGAGGTTGTAAGGAACACGATCCGGCAGTGATTTCCCATATGCCTCAATTCCCTTGCTGCCTCAATTCCAAGTTTATCCGGCATGTAAATATCCATCAAAATCAAATCCGGAAGATACGCTTCCTCCGCGATCATGTTTAATAGCGTATCGGCGCTTTCAAAGCTGTCCACGCGGAAATCTGCCTTCGGGTGGCTGTCCAGATATTTTGTAAGCATCTGCTCCGTTATATGCAATTGTTCTGTCTCGTCATCGCAGAGTGCAATCTGATACATGGGTTTTCTCCTGTCATACTGCCGCAGCAGCGTCTCCGTCAGCGGGAATATTCATAACCAGACGGAAGACAAACACACCGTTGTCATATTTAAAATCATACTCCCCGTCAAACTTCTCCGCCGTTCTGACAATGCTCATCACGCCGATCCCTCCTGAATCCTCGGGTTTCGGCAGTCCCTTTTCCATCCCAATCTCCGCCTTACATGTATTGCTGCAGTAGATGACCAGCTTATTTTTCTTTTTTCTGACCATCAGGCGAATGACGCATTCCCGTCCACGCTCTTCTTTTCTCGCCTCCATACAGCCGTACAGGGCGTTCTCCCACGCGTTCGCCAGTATGGTCATCAGGTCAATATTGGGAATGCCGGGGTTGCTGCCCAGCTCCACATCAAGCATTACCTTTATCTGCTCTTTCTTTGCCTGCGCTGTGTACGCCACAAGAATCCTGTTGACCGCAGCATTATCGCAAAGTTTCTCTAGCGATTCATCCTCGCCGGCTGCCGTCAGAAGTTCCATATTACGCTCCAACAGACGGTGAGTCATCTCCATAAGCTGATTTTCCTGCCTGTATGTTTTTTCTATGCCGATATGCAGATATAGGCGAAATACGAGTATCTGCAAAATTCCTGTCAGGAAAAAGTTCATGGCGATCTGCATCAGACGATAGGGCGTCTGATCGTGAACCTTTGGATTTAATATAAAAGCAATGCCGAAGAAGAGACTCAGCATCATAATTGCCACGCTGAACCGATCCAGTTCATATTCCACATAATCGGAAAATCCACGGATCGTCTTCTTTACCTTTTTGTCAATAAACCACGCGATCAGTCCGAGCAGCACAATACGACCCGCAATATCTGCCCACACATTTTTGTCAAAAAGGAATACCGCAATCTCAATGCCGCCGATCATAAACACCGACATCAGATAAAAGACAAGCGCCAGTTTATACATGGAGACATACACCGAATCGCGGCTGATCCAGACGGCAAATATACCAAAGAACAGATACGTCACAAGCGCACCCATCCGGGCAAATCCCTGCTGCGAAATGGCGTACCAAATACAGGTTGCAGCGATCAGAACCACATAAACGCACAGACACACCGCCACCGTCTTTCTCTTTTCAAATCTTGACTCACTGATCAGGAAAAAGAGCAGAATCACTCCTCCGATACTGACTATCATGCGAACCATCGCTATCATCACGGAACCGCCTAACATTCGTTTCTACCCCCCCCCCTGATTTTTTT
This sequence comes from uncultured Lachnospiraceae bacterium, assembly GCA_910588955.1. GTDB lineage: Bacteria > Bacillota > Clostridia > Lachnospirales > Lachnospiraceae > UBA3282. Next base: position 34,663 of record CAJURQ010000012.1, on the reverse strand, counting down.
AACTGTCATATTATTTAAAATAACCTGACTGATAAACATACCGTCCGCTACAATGAAATTGGCAGAACCGTCATATTTCTCCGCCGACATGAGAACGCTCCTAATTCCTACGCCGATGCGCTCCCGGCTGCAGGGAATCCCGTTTTTAAACAAAACCTCCGCAGTACAGGTGTTCTTGCAGACGAAAACCAGCTTCCCCGACTTCTGCTGCAAAGAAAGCTCTAACCTGCGATTTCCCGCCTCTCTCTTGCACGCATTGACCGCGTTTTCCAGAATATTTGCAAGTATCGTTACCAGATCGTAATCGGAAATCTCCGTTGTCTCCCCGAGGCGGACGTCGACGCTCACCTCTACGCCCTCCCGCCCTGCCATGCTCACATACGCACAGAGCAGACTGTTCACCACGTGGTTCCTGCAAAAGTCTCCGTCAAACTTTTCTTCCTCCCGTGCCTCGTATTCCTGAAGATAAGTAAGAATCGCCTCATAGTCCTTCTCTCTGGCATACTCCGCCACCACCATATTGTGATGCCGGAAATCATGTCTCGTCTGTCTGGCACTCTGCTCCATCTGCTCATAAGAGCTGATCTGCGTCCGCAGATACTTTTCGTGCAGTTCCATCTGCTTCAGGCGACTGCCGTAATCCTGCTGCACAATATAGTAAAAAAGCTGTATGTGAATGATCAGCATCATACTGCTTGCCAAAAAAATCATAGCCATATGAAGCAGGTCATGCCGCTTCACACTCTGATTATAAAAAATCACAACCGTCATCACGAAAAACGCAAAAGATGAAACAGCAGCCGCCGTCCTATATCCGATGCGAATTTCCTTATACATGCGCATCAGCTTTTGCTTCAACAGCCTCTTATACAGAAATAAAGGTCCCAAATTTAAGACGAGGCGCAGACCCCAGACTGCCCAGTCACCCGCTCCGGCAAAAGAATGCGTAGCCATCGAAATCGCCAGATAGATCAGCGTCCAGAAACTATAGTAAGTGGACACCGTAAAAAGGGATTTCGCCGGCTCTGATCCGGACATGAAAAAGACATAAGCTCCCCCGAAAATAAGCATCGACGCCAGATAGCCGCACAAGTAGAGCAGGATCACAAACTGCGCACCCTGAAACCAGTTCTGCGCACGCATGCACACGGAGAGAACCATCATGACAGCCTGGGTTAACACGACCGCTGCCGCGGATATTGCCGCCGTCTTTTTGCGGCTGTGCTTGAATTCCAGCACGAGACTGTAAAACCACACACCGTGCATCAGATTATTTATAATGTTAGTAATCAGCGCATTTATAATATTTATGTTTTTCATAACTTTTATCATACTACCTTTAAGTCATGCTGTGCGCCTTTTGGTATAGATTGCGTGTTTTGTGGTATACTTTGTCGATTTCGGTTTGCATAACGCAAAAATTAACGCATCAGATACACAAAGTATCCCCCGTAACCGATCAGCATAAGCAGACCGCCCACACGCCCCAGCCGCTTTTTCCGGCAGACACACAGCCACAAAAGCACCGCCGATGCAATACACACGATACCGTCCGTCAAAAATTCCGGAGCATACTCCACCGGCGTAATGAGAGCCGAAGTGCCCACCACGAAAAGAATGTTGAAAATATTGCTGCCAACGATATTGCCCACCGCGATATCAGCCTTGCCTTTAATCGCCGCCGTCACGCTTGTCACAAGCTCCGGCAGGGATGTGCCGAAGGCAACGATCGTCAGACCGATCAGCCGCTCGCTCATGCCGAAAATGAGTGCCAGCTCCGTCGCCGCGTCCACCGCCACGTCGGAACCAAGCACGATCATGGCACCGCCAAGAACAATGAGCAAAAGCATTTTCCAGACCGACATCGGTTTACCGTCCGGCATCTCCTCCGGCAGACCGCCGCCCTTTTTGGCAATAACAAGCAGATACCCGAGGTAAAAAAGCATGAGCGCCCAGAGAATCAAACCGTCGGAAAAATGCAGCAGATTGTCGCCCCCGGCGCCCATCGCCACAAGAATCACCGACACCACAATCACAAAGGGAATCTCATATCTGACCGTAGTCTTCTGCACCGCTATCGGGGTGATAAGGGCAGTCAGCCCCAAAATCAGCAGGATATTCATAATATTACTGCCAACGATATTGCCGATGGTGATCTCTGCGCTCCCCTTTAACGCCGCCGACACGCTGACCGCCGCCTCCGGCAGCGAGGTACCCATCGCCACAATGGTCAGCCCGATCACAAGCTGCGGAATCCCGAATTTTTCCGCCAGCCGGCTCGCGCCCTCCACAAACCAGTCCGCCCCTTTTACCAAAAGCACGAATCCCAACGCCAACAAGCCAATCTGCATCACAACATCCATATCCTCTTCCTCCTTCTCGTAAGCCCCGAAAAAAAATGAAACGAGGCTTTCAACATTTTTCATGCTAAAAGTCTCGTTCTTTCTCTCATTTCAAAATACCCGATATGAAACAGAAAGCGTGTAAACATGACATATGTGTCAGGGTATGTTGCTTACACAGGATAACTACTCCCTCTTAACTTGTGAGATAATGTAACATAAAGTATGCCCGGTTGTCAAGGCTGTCATTCATTCCCACAGCTTTTTGCCGCCACTCTTTACCGGATCTTAGCAAGCGCCTCCTTCGACAAAATCTTCTTGATATTGATTAAGAACAACACGCTCGCCGTCGTCGCAGAAATAATGTCCGAAACCGGCTCCGCGTAATAAACGCCCATCACGCCGAAAAAATGCGGCAGAATGATCGCAAGCGGAATCAGCAAAATAATTTTCCGAAGTACGGCGATAAAGAGCGACACCTTCGCCTGTCCGAGCGCAAGGAAGGTGGGCTGGATGCCATTCTGCAGACCGAACACGAGCATACCCGCCATAAATACCGGCATCACCTTGCCGACCAGCTCTACGAGTTCCGTCTCATTGGTGAAAAATCCGGCATAAAATTCCGGGAACAGCATGGTCGTCGCCGTGGACACAAGCATAAACCCGAAACACAGACCAATCATCCAGCGGTACAATTGTTTTACCCGCTCAAAATTTCCCGCGCCGTAATTGTAACTGACAATGGGCGTCATGCCCTGCGTAAAGCCGCCGATGGGCGCGGAAAAAAGCTGCATCACGCTCTGCATAATGGTGAGCGCGCCCACATGGAGATCCCCGCCGTACGCCTGCAGCCCGTGGTTCAACACAATGCTGATAAAGCTCTCCGTCGCGCGCATGATAAAGGGCGAAATTCCCAGTGAAAAAATGCTGACAAGAATCCCCTTCTCCAGCCGTAAAAACTTTCTTCTTATTTTCAGAGAAGATTTCTTACTCAACAAAAAACCTGTGACCCATGCCGCGCTTAAAGCCTGTGAGATCACTGTCGCCACCGCCGCGCCTTTTACTCCCATGTGCAGACCGAAGATAAAGATGGGGTCGAGAATGATGTTCGCCACCGCGCCGATGAGCACCGACAGCATCGCCGTACCCGGTCTGCTCTGGCAGATAATAAAGGCATTCAAGCCAAGCGCCAGTTCCACAAACAGCGTGCCCACCAGATAAATTGTCAGATAGTCCACCGCATAGTCTATGGTGGCATCGCTGGCGCCGAACTGGTAGAGCAGCGGTCTCTGAAACGCATAGAAAATCGCCATAAGCACAACCGTACAGATCACCAGAAAACTGACGCTGTTGCCGAGAATTTTTTCCGCGTGGTCCCTGTCCTGCTTTCCCAGCCAGATCGCCGCAAGGGGCGCCGCGCCGCTGTTCACAAACCCAGAAAAAGCGGAGATAAACACGGTGATGCAGAAAGTGACTCCCACCCCGGTCAGGGCATTGGCTCCCACGCCTTCCATGTGTCCGATATAAATTCTGTCTATAATGCTGTATAAAATGTTGATAATCTGCGCAAGGATGGAAGGCAGCGTCATACTTGCCATCAATTTACCGATGGACTCCGCCGCCATGCGCTCCTCGCGGGTCATTGTCTTTGCCGCGCTCATATGAAACATTCCCTTTTTCTAAAATAGATTCATTTGTAATCTTACTCGTATAAGCCCAAAAAAGCAACCATGTTTCTATTTTCCACGCAATATGTTACTATAAAATAAATGAATACAATTTGGAGAAAACACATGAAGCACATAAGAAAAATCTTTTCCGCCCTCATCCTGTTTGCGGAGATGAGCGCCCTCTATATACTGCTGCCCCGCGCCTTTTTCACGCCCGCCCGCGCCGTGGCTTTCATTGCGGCATGTTTCATCGGCTTTTTTCTATTTCTTTTCATCAATATTTGTCCCCGGCTGACCTTCGACAAATCCGCCGGAAGGCGAAACCGGATTCTGGAGAACGGCGCGGCATTGTTACAGCTTTTCCTCGCCACGACCATAGCCGAATCCGCCTTTGTCATCCTGTATTCGCTTTTCGTGCGGACAGGCGGTTCCGGGCTTTGCTACGGTATCGGCAGACTGGTCAGTCTGATCCTTCTCGTGCTGATGGAGTCCGTCCTCTTCTGGAACGGCATTATCTGCGTATATACGACCTCCGTCCAGCTTGGCGTCAAGTGGCGCGTCATCGGCATTGTCTGCGGATGGATTCCGCTAGTCCACATCTGGGCGCTTTGCCGGATTATCGCCATCACATCAAATGAAGCGGCGTTTGAAAAAGAGAAATACCTGCTCGATCAGACCCGCGCCGAGAGCCGTCTCTGCGAGACGAAATACCCGCTGTTACTTGTGCACGGCGTATTTTTCCGGGATTTCCGTTTCTTTAATTACTGGGGCAGGATTCCCTATGCCCTAAAACGAAACGGCGCAGCCGTCTACTACGGAAGCCAGCAGTCCGCAGCCTCCGTTGCCGACTGCGGACAGGAACTTGCGCAGCGCATACGGGACATCGTGCAGCAGACCGGCTGTGAAAAAGTGAACATCATCGCCCACTCCAAGGGCGGGCTGGACAGCCGTTTTGCCATAAGCGCCTGCGGCGCCGCGCCGCACGTTGCCTCCCTTACTACCGTCAGCACACCTCACAGAGGCTGTATCTTTGCCGATTATCTTTTGGATAAAATACCTGTGAAAGTGCAGAAAAGCGTGGCGCGCAAATATAACGCCGCCCTGAGAAAATTCGGGGACCACAATCCCGACTTCTTAGCCGCCGTACCGGATCTCACGGCATCCGCCTGCGCGCGCAGAAACGAAGAACTGCAGGACTGCCCCGACGTCTTTTATCAGAGCGTCGGCAGTCGGATGAACTGTGCCTCCAGCGGCAGGTTCCCGCTAAACATGGCATATCCGTTAGTCAGACACTTCGACGGCGCAAACGACGGGCTTGTGTCTGTGGAAAGCGCCGTGTTCGGGGAGCATTTTACGCTGCTGACCACCGAAGAAGGCCGCGGCATCTCCCACGGAGATACGATTGATTTAAACAGGGAGAATATTCCCGGATTTGATGTGAGGGAGTTTTATGTAAACCTCGTTGAGAATTTGAAGGATAAGGGGCTCTGAGACATCTCAAATGTCTATAATATGCTTGCATGGGGAGCTGGAGGTGAAGTGCCCTCACCTTCCGGCTCCCTTGTTAAGCATATTATATGCCTTATATACAGATTTTTCAACCATAAGTTAAAGTCCCGCTCTAAGATTAACTGGCAGGACAAGCGCCACTGTTCAACTACCAGAAAACCGTATAATAACACCCAAAATTAGTTCAACCAACAGAAAGGCTACATCATGGCGAATATCCTTGATATCTCTATCTTTGAAAAAGGAACCGGCTGTATATCCCTTGGAAAGCTGACTCCCGACATAGTTGCCTTTTTGATTGAAAAGGCGCCCCATTTGTCAGGAATACCTAATTCCGATACAGATATCCTTTTTTGAAAGACAGGATCAAGCACACAGAGTTACATAAAGATGACTTTATTTCAGACAATGAATTTTATAATTGTTTGGAACAGATACCTGCACTTGCCGCGCAGTACACCGTAGAAAAGGAACAGAAACAGCGCTGTTCTCTTACTTTCGGTGAGGCATTTGACAATTACATAAAAAACCGGGAGTCTGTTTTAACAGTATCGACAATTCGGGAATACAAACGCACAAAGCGCGTCGATCTGGCTGAATTTGACCATGTCCGTCTTGAAGACATCACACAGGAACGTATTCAAGAATTTATCAACCGCAAGGCACGCGACAAGTCTCCCAAAACAGTCCGAAACATACACGGTCTTATAACTGCAGTATTGAAGACTTATCTCCCCAGCTTTGCAATCCATACCACACTCCCGCAAAAGGTGCCCCCAACGCTTTACATACCAACTGACGAGGATATCAGGACACTTCTGGAACATATAGACGACGAAGACATGATGATAGCTGTCCTGCTTGCGGCTTTCGACCCGCTCCGGCGCTCTGAGATTTGCGGTCTGGAAGATACGGATTTTAACGGAAACATTGCTCATATCCAGAGGGCAGTCGTTTTGGATGAAAACAAACAATGGGTGGACAAAACAACAAAGTCCGTCGCCGGAAACCGTTATGTCCCCCTCCCCGGCTTCGTTATGGACAGAATCAGCGGCAGAACAGGTCGCATCATAAATTTAGCCTAACCAGATTTCCGACCGCTTTATCGACCTCGTGGCACGTTCAGAACTGCCCCATTTCCGTTTTCATGACCTGCGCCACTACTGCGCCTCGATCCAGCATGCCCTCGGAATCCCAGATGCCTATATCATGCAGCGCGGCGGCTGGGGATCTGATACCGTACTCAAACAGGTTTACCGGCACGCCCTGTCTGATAAATCAGAGGAAATGAACAACATACATTGCAAATGGCCATTTTTCTAAACTATGCAACACAAAACGCAACATGAATTTTAAAAAGCGCTGATTTCCAGCGCTTTTTCTTATGCGGATAACAGGACTTGAACCTGCACGGTCTCCCACTGGAACCTAAATAAAGAGATTGCCGTTTTTTCCCTATTTTACAGTATTCTACCGTGTTATTTCATCCATATTTCAGCCTAATCTGTCCCGCTGATGTTATCCCGTGTTATATTCTGTTTTTCCCGTTGCTGTCAAAATTGCTGTCAAACTGCCTGCCATTCACCCATATAAATTACTCCTCTCCATACTGTAACGCAATTATTATAGTTTTCATATGGGAATAATATTGTTTTATTACAGTCAATCACTGTCTTTATTCAAAACGCTAATGATAACTGTAAGAATACCAACCACCACAGCTTTTACTATTTGTTCCATAGTCCCTGCCTTCCCTCCATTCTGCTATTCTCTTACGCCGCCTTTACAAGCTGATATGCCCTGTCAATCATCGGGTTGCCATCCATCGTGCGGGCAAAAAGATTCTCATTATAATTTGCTGTCCTGCGAAGCGGCTGAACATGAGTAGCAAAATCAGACACAGCGTTGATAAATCGGTAGGCGTTGTTCCCCACACCCCGCAGATCGGGCGCGTCATAGTAGCGGCGCAGTATATCCTCACGCAGTTTCAGAGTATTTTTCTCCCGTGTCTCTGTAACATCCTTTTCCAACGGAAGTAACTTCTCAACATATTCCGCTACTTGACTATCAGTAACTTTCATCCAGCGTAAGCGTTCAAATTCTTCCCCAAGGCTCTCCATGTAAGCCTCTGCCATAAACAGAGTATTCTTTGCCTCCTGCATCTTGTCTTTTACATTTCCCTTATGGATCATAGACCAAGAACGGCTTGCTGTAGCCAGAGCAAGATTCAGTGTGTTGTTACAAACAACTCTGATTGGCGTTAATGCTACCCTCACAGCTCCGCTTCCGTCATGGGAATTGCTGAAAACCAGATAGGGCGATATCTGCTCTTCCGCGATGATATACTCCCTCGGCAACCTCGCCAGAAGCCACACCCTCTTTCCCTCCTGCAAGGAACCCGCCGTCTCATAGCGCACGCCATAACCAAGCAAAGTGTCCGTGAAAGCAAATGCTTCCCTGTTCTGGATGATCTTGTAGCGATCACTCACCACCCCAAGCACCTTTCTGTCCCTGTCACGAATATTTACCCTGTAACCAGCAATCGCGTCCCCTGTTTCTGTAAAGATGGACTCCTGCATCACATTCCAATCCAATCCTGCCAGACGCAACGCATCTACGGATGTGGGCGCATCCTCCACCTTTGTCCCCAAACCATGCCAAGGCTTTTCCCTCGTGTAAAACATAGTTTCTACATTTGCCGACATACCTTTTTCCTCCATTCTTTTAATTTGACAAAAAGTCAGACCGACGGATCGGCTCCATCGGTCTGCTTATGATAATAATATATACTTTGATGTTGAAAATCTTTGATATACCTTAATTCTTCTGCGTCCGATGCTATGAGGCTTTGATAAGGTTCATCGCCTGTAACAAAGTTACACAGTCTCTACAGCCTTGCTGATACGTCACTCTGCCATATAAAGCACCGCTTTCCGTGTGAAGGGAAACCAGCCGATCTACAATTAACCGTTGCTCTTTATCCAGATTGAGTTCTTCAAACAACTTAATCTGTTTATCAATCTGACCTTGTATGTCTTGATACTGCTTATTCTCCAGCAAAATCTGATTTATCCGCTCATTGACGGAATAATCTGTAATAACCTCAAAAACATTTCGTTCTTCTGCCATAATTTACACGCTCCTTTTCATTCTCTTTTATCGCAAAACGGGATGATACATTCTACCATCCCCGCAATAAATACCAATACATGCTGTTTTATACACAAGAAAAGAGGGATATTCCTTCCTGTCACAAGAATATCCCTCTTAATAAATACTTTTGATACGGCAGATTACTATATATATTCTGCCACTTCCTCATTAGTAAGACCATACTTTTTCTGAATAATCTCACTAATTTCGATGTCCCCATGCCCTAAATCACGAAGAACATCCACGGTTCCCTGTATTCCTTCTTTTTTTCCTTCTTTTTTTCCTTGCTTTTTTCCTTCTTCTACACGTGTTTCTATAAGCGGCTCCATACGGGCTTCTATAAGTGGCTCTATACGGGCTTCTATAAGTGGTTCTACGATCGGCATAAAAATCTCCAACAGTGCCTCACTCATGTTATCATCTCCCTTCAATTCCTCTAACACTTCTCTGTTTACCTGTGCACTCACTTCCAAAACAGAATCAGCTAATTCCCTGTCCCCCTGCTCAGTAAGTCGGCTGATTCTTTTTAGCAGTTCTTCCATATCCCGTTTCTCGATCCTGTCCGACAAGGCTTTCAGCCATATATGTGTATCTCTCTCCAGCTCCTTAGTGACAATGATCTGTGTCGGGAACAAAACCATACCCTCAATATAGTATACGCCGCGATAAGGGGTCGTTATTGTATATTGGTGCTTTTCAAAATATCTGAAAAGTTCCACCGGCTTTGCGTCTCGGACAAGGGACACTGTGATATCATCTGCTTTTATCGAATCTACGGTCTCCCCATAGGATTTATACAAACTTGCATATGCACCCACCTTATAAAAAGTGTCAATATCCAGATGATCCTGCGGGGATTTGTATTCTAAAATATTATGCCCTCTAAATATCGCCCCTATTTCATTATCAGTAGCAACGCATTTATCCTTTTTGATTACCAGAAGGTCAACCTCCAGCGGCTTGGTATTCAGATTATATTCCTTGACAAATATTAGATCATCCCGATTCTTTGCCAGTTCCAAATTCATCGCCGCTACAAACCCCGGGTGCCACTGTACCTTTGTATCTTTCATCCATAATCTCCTTCGTTCATTTTGATTATAGCATATCCAGCCATCATAAGGAAGTCATCATGCACGCTTTTCTCTTGTTCTTTTTTTTGCATCACATGCGGCTTATAGGCTATCGAGTTCAACCACATTAATCATGTATCACCCCAAACAACTAAAAGAGTGTACAGCTTTTCATTGCCATACACCCTTCTTCCATTTCTTTATTACGCTTTTATATGTATTATCTCCACTCACCAACTTTACCGAGTGAACGCGCCCAACCCCTTCGAAGCGCACTCTCAATTTCTACGTCAGACACAGCTCCCGTGTCAAATTCATGTATAAAATCATTTCTCATATCATCATTGTACTTATAGTTTGGCGGTATTACAAGCTCCACTTCTACAATATCCCCATTTGAAAGATTAACTCTTGCCATTACTTTTTCCTCCTAATTTTGAATTTTTTATGACATTCTTATTGTATAACCTACTCCATATGCCTTCTATGCATTTCCTCATATAACAACGATTGCGTGACAGATGATCCACCATCTTCCGAAAGTTTCTTTTCCATCTCCCTTAATTGCTCGTCACTACTTGCGCGTAGATTCCTTCGACACTGATCTTGCGCACCGCCTACCGCTTTATTTAATACTTTCAGCGCTACGCCATATGCCTTGTTAGCCTTTTCAAAAAAGTCATCTAAGCTCACTCTCCATCCTCCTTTGTTTTTTATTAATAAAGGTTCTAATCCACCTCTCCGTATAATTAAATTCCTTTGCAAGCTCTTTTAAGTTACCGCCATTGTACCTTAGATTCACCTCCTTTATTACATAACTCTTTTTAAAAAGCCTTGTTGGAAAGGTAATTTGTTGCCCCTTTAGCTCATTAAATATTGCCACCGTCGCTTCAACCCCTATTATTTCTGCAATTTCCCCATATGGTTCCTGCAAACTGGAGATATCGACTACCTTCACTCCTATAACCCCCCAATCCCCTAAATATCTACAAATATATCATTTCTACATTGAGTATTCACTTCCTGTAATTCATTGAATTATTCCTTGTAAAATTCCGTTTACCCCTTAAACAACCTAATAAATCTAAAATAAACTTGGAGGTTTTACAAATGGAATTTGATGATTTTGGCGATATCCTCTTTTTTAACGATGTACGCTACATTTTAGGCATAAGCAAATCCACTCTTTTGAAATTATTGCACAGCGGCACCATACCAGCCTTTAAGGTGGGTAGACAGTGGCGTTTTAATAAGGAAATGATAATTGCCTACACCAGACAGCAAAACAGGTCTCAGAAAGGCTTATAACGCCCTCTGAGACCTATTCTTTACTAAAGAAGCTCATATACTGGCATCTTATCCATTAAATTATACTCCATCAAAAACTGATTATCCCTTTGCATTTCAATTTCTAACTTCATTCCCAGCATATAGAGCATATCGGGGATCACCACAATCGGTTCTTTGGCACTGATCGAAACCAAATTGATCCGTCTTTCCCCTAACTGATTAAGGATATCTCTGGTAGTATCATAACAGAAAAGTGCGGTTTTTCCTCTTATACATTTGCAAAAATTTTGATGAATCGCCACACCCTCTGCAAATTTCATCATATTTTCCAGTTTGTTTCGTTGCCGCCTTGATCCTCCACCTCCCTTCATCTCTTTCCTCAAAATCTCTTTGGTTGTGCTAAGTTTGACGTAAAAACCTTCACAAAACACATTTTGGATTTTTATTACAGCATATTCCCGTGCTTCGAGCAACCGCGAAAAATCCAGCACATTACTCATAAATATCTGCCGCCACTGATCCGATATGTTTATGCGGACTTCTATCCGCATCACCCCTTTCATCCTCGCGCTCTGCTTATCACCCCGATCTGCACTTTGCTTTTCCTTGTTGTAAACAACAACCTCGCTTCCTTCTTGATCCTCGATATTATAGGAATTATTATAAATCTTGTCACCGTAAACCTTATTATGGTAATACCGTGGTGCACCTGTTCTTATCAATAGCCTAATAACCGTATCTATTATTTCTGACCTTTCAAACCTTACATCCTGCGTAAAATCCACCCGTGACATTCTGAATCCCCATAAACCAAGCTGAAACCTACTAAGAATCTGATCAACTCGCGACAAACATTGTAATAATTCAACTTCGTTCACATTAAAAAGCGTTGCATCCTCCTGTATTCCTAATACCTTACAAGGTGTAATCTGCAAACATAATTTACCCCTCCCTTTATATCTGTGCCAACATGTGATAATGATTACTCCACTCCCCGCAAACCCATAATATCTAAGTCGCGTGTAAGATTCTCTTTGTAACGATTCAAACTGAATGCCCTTTAGTCGTTCAAATACCCACATCATTTTATCTTTCGAGTCGATATAACTTTGCATTTCAAATGTATGTATTTTTAACATATCAACTCTCCCAAATATTCTTAGCTATACTCAATTCAACTTAGTTAGACATTAAGTAAAACTAAAGTATAAGAGGTAGACAATACAATATAAACGATATATCCATGCTTTATAGACAATTCATTACTAAATTATCTTATATTTTCATCATATATTGCTCCTATCTACCTCTCCTGCTTCTATTCCTTACCAAGCTCTAATTGATTACATAAATTGTCCACGCTCCTATTAAGGGTCTGATCCATCACATGAGCATAGATATCTAAGGTGGTACTGATCGTTGAATGCCCCAACAACTGCTGAATTACTTTTGGATTTTCGTTTGCATTAATAAGCAGACTTGCTACTGTATGCCTCAGATCGTGAAAGCGTTTGCGCTCCAATCCCGCCTTCTGCAATAATCGCTGGTACTGGCGCAGAAACTCTCTAGGACTGATATAGTCCCCATCCAGCTTGCAAAAAACCATCCCCAAATCACGATAATCTTCCCCATACAACCTCTTTTCACGCTCTTGCTCCTTCTTATGCCGCAATAATTCCTCCACCATAAACTGATTCAGCGGAATAGTCCTTTTTGACGATTCTGTTTTAGGGGTAAGCAAAACCAGCTTATACTTTGATTCGGCGTCCTTATCCGTGTTATTGACACGATAAAGATTATGTATCACCTTAAGCCGTCCCGCCTTAAAATCCACGTCCTCCCATTTCAAGCCTAATATCTCTCCCCTTCTCAGTCCTGTCATCATTTCCAGAAGATAGAGCGTATACAGCCTGTCACTTTTTGCCGCATCAAGAAACCGCAGAACTTCCTCCCGTGTAAGCGGTATAATCTCCACTTTCCTTTTCTTTGGAAGCACAACCCCGTCGGTTACATTTTCTCCTATCATGCGATTGTTGACAGCTTGTTTGAGCGCACCTTTAATGATAAGATTGATATAGCGTACTGTTGTTGGCGAGTCATGTTTGCTTTTGATTTTTGCACTCACACTTTAACTTAGCATTATAAAAGCGTTGTAAATCCGTTGTTTTTAGCTTACTTAGCGGTATTTTCCCTATTTCCGATCCTTTAATATGGACGTTGATATATAACTCGTAGCTCTCCCTTGTCGTAACCTTTAAATCGGGCTTATAATTGGCTATCCAGAGTTGCATCCAGTCCTCTAACGGCATACTTGACGTTTCTATCAGCTTGCCGCTCCGACAGCCCGATTTTAGCTCCGCGATTTTTTCCTTAACCTCCTTTTGCGTTTTACCGTACACGGTCTTTCTCTTATAGCCGCCGTCCGTGTCAAGAGTCACCTGTCCCATCCAGCGTCCGTCACTCCTTTTACATAAAGTTCCTTCTCCGTTGCTCCGTTTTCCCATTGCGTCTCCTCCTTATTTTTGCGCACAAAAATAGAGCAACCACAACGGGTTGCTCCGCTTGAGCCTTATTATTTACTTAGCATTTCATCCAGCTTCACCTTTGGAACAATAATTCTGTTCGCCAATTTCACGGATGGAATATTGCCCTCCCGAACCATCCGATAACACAGGTTCCTTCCGATGCCCAAATACTTTGCTGTTTCCTCTACCGTGAAAGTTGCTTTTTCGTAGTTTCTCATAATACCATCCTTTCCCACGATGTCCACCTATATCGAATTAATAATATATAAGTTTATCTCGTGCTTTTTGATTTATCGGAGTGTTATTTGAGGTCTAAAAACTTATTCAAATCATTTAGAGTTTTATTTAATTCTATATCTTCTGCGCCTCCACCACCAATTTTACGAATTTTTTCCCGCGCATGACACCACGCATCGAGCGGTTCTTTCTTTAATTCAGCAAAATACTCTAGCATTTTCTGTTCATCATCTATGTATACACGAACCATCTGTACCTTCTTCTTGTCGAAAATACCAATTTCCCCACTTTCACCATTATACTCAATCTTAGGATAATTGATAATTTTATCAAAGGTATCGTCACTCCTTTTATGTACCAATAATCTTCGTTTGTTAAGCAAGCCTGTCAAAATCTTTTCATCCGTATAATCCGATTCATAAAATACGATATGCCAATTATCTTTCTGCGCTCTAATTTCTTCTCTTATTTCCGCGCAAATAAGCTCCTTGTTCATCAGCAAGATATCTTCTTTCCCCATATTGATTAGTATGCCCGCACATTCCTTATTCAATTTCAATAACCAAAGTTTTTCCTTGCGCGAAACCCTTGTAGTAAAACTTATCCCATCTTTATTCTCTCTAGCCATTGCAAACAAACAACTCATATCTCCTGTTCTAGCATTTAGATAGTTTTCACCATAACGGCAATCTTTGATATTAAGTTTTCGTATGATATTATTAAAAGCCAAATCAAGAATTGGCTTGTAGTCCAACCCCTTAATCCACGTCTCCATCACAATTTGCACGATAGTCTCTTTCGCCCGTTCGTAAAACGCTTCAATCCGCTCTTTATCCTTTTTACAAAGAGAATCAAATAAATACTCCCGCAAAATTTCCGTAGAAAAGAAGAGAAGAGAACATATTTCTATCATCCTCGGTCGTAACTCTTTTTCAAAATTGCCCAGCCTTTCTTCTGCTTCCTCGTGGCTTCCCATCAGTTTATCCCCAAGCTCCGTTCGATATGCCTCATCATCGGTTTTCTTTAGCAACCACGCGATAAATGAACACATAAACTGATTAAAATAGTACCTATCGTCTTGAATGCGCTTTAGTGCTTCACTGTTTTCCCCGTTCTGTACAAAATCTCCCACGTTAAGATAGACTAAACGGGAAATAGTTGACTCCTGCTCCTTAAAATACTCGCCCGTGATGATGGCATTGGTATAAATATTAACGTCGTTGACTAACCCCGTATAAACCGATCTGACTACTAAATCAGTTTTCTCCTTGACAGCATATTTAATACTACCTTCTTCCTTCTTCACATCATCAAGCACAAAGATACCATTCCGATACCTAACCAACTCTACTTCCAACTTCTTAAGTTTTATTTTGGTGGTATGCAGATGGCTAATCTTATCGCCTCGACTATTTCCGCACTTAAAAAAATTTCCTAAAGCCACCGCCAGCTCTGTCTTACCGCTTGCCACCTTCCCATCCACCCATAAGGTCATGCCAGCCCGTTCCCCAAGTTCATCTAAAAAATGCCCCAATACAGTCATAACCGCTATACAATGGAAAGGATAGAACGTCCTTAGATTCATCGAGTTATACCGTACTACTTTTTCAGCAACCTCCGCATTATCCATATTCTCTTGATAACCCAAATCAAAGCCCTCTTGTAAAGCCACAACATCATACCGTTTGCCATCTTTGGTGATAGCACAGTCTGATCCGACATAAAAGTATTGATTCCCGACCTTATGAAGCCCAGCCGCATCAAAAAAGATAGCGTTCGTATCTTCGGGAATAATTTCGCTGATAATCTGCTGATATTTCGTCCTTGATATCACAAGGATTTCTTTTGCCCCCAAATTACCCAGCCATTTCTCATTTCTATACTCGCTCTTAGAAAGTTGCACCCCGTAAACATTGTCCCCTACCAATACACTGACTCTGTAAACATACTCTGGCATTTGATTGTCAGATACATATAAAGGTATACTTGCAACCTCAAGTAATAAAAATTTAATCTCTTCGCGACCGACTACATAATGCATTCTGGAGTTGACATAAATATTTGCCTTTTCTTTTTTTGCTTTCTCTGGCTCAATCTGGCTCTTTAGCCACGGGTTTGTAGTGTTAACCTTGATGGTATGTTTCCCTAAACAATATTTTTCATAAAAAAGAATTTCCATAAAAATTTTCCCCTTTCACATATAATTCTATTTCTATTATATAACAGAAACGAAAAAACGGGGTCTTTATATATTTCTAATTTTTTTATGTAAGTTGCATTTTTCCCCTTTTTTCTCCCGTTGCTGTCAAAATTGCTGTCAAACGCAAAAAATAAGGGCTTTCAAGACACTCCAAATGTCTCGAAAGCCCCTATTTATGCGGATAACAGGACTTGAACCTGCACGGTCTCCCACTGGAACCTAAATCCAGCGCGTCTGCCAATTCCGCCATATCCGCCTGTCAGGTCAAAGCAGTTTATGACATCCATGTCACCTTCGTTTCACCTGCCCATGTATCATATCATTTTCCCTGCGTCATGTCAACGACTCCGCCGTCATCCAACCGGCGCCGCATCCACCGTCTGCTCCCCGATATGCCGGATCACCCTGCTGTTGACTCTGATCAGGAAAATCACCGTCATCACCAGCGACATCACCTCCGCAATCGGGAACGCCCACCACACATACGTCACTTCCCCCGACAGAGCGAGCAGATAAGCCGCGGGCAAAAGCACCACAAGCTGTCTGGCTATGGAGACAAGCATACTATAGACCGCATTGCCCAGCGCCTGAAAAGCCGTACCGCAGACAATGCCGAACGCCGCAGGCAGAAAACTGATGCAGATAATGCGCAGCGCCGGCACGCCGATCCGCAGCATTTCATCCGACGCCTCAAAAAAGCCCAGCAGAACCGCCGGTATGGTCTGGAAAACCACTACGCCCACCGCCATGATACACGCCGCATATAAAATGGCGAACTTCATCGCCTGAATAAAACGGTCTCGTCTGCCCGCGCCGTAGTTGTACGCCAAAATCGGCACCAGTCCGTTATTTAAGCCGAACACCGGCATGAAGATGAAGCTCTGAAGCTTAAAGTACACGCCAAACACCGCCGTCGCCGTCGGGGTAAAGGAAATCAAAATCAGATTCATGCCGTAAGTCATCACAGAACCGATTGCCTGCATAATCATAGAAGGCACGCCGATCTTATAGATCTGCCCGACCACCTCTCTTTCGATGCGAAGCCCCTTAAACCGGATATGAATGTCCTCATTCTTCTTAAAATTTACGATAAGCGCAATCGTACCCGCAATGGTCTGCCCTGTCACCGTTGCCACCGCCGCGCCCGCGACACCCATTTTCGGCATTCCAAAAAGTCCGAAAATAAAGATCGGATCAAGTATGATATTGATGACCGCACCCGTTCCCTGTGTAATCATAATATAGAAGGTTCTGCCCGTGGACTGCAGAAGCCTTTCAAACACAAACTGCGCAAAAAGACCGAAGGAGCAGCTGCACACAATGCTCAGATACTGCACGCCGAACTCCAGAATCTGCGGATCGTCCGTCTGGCTCAGATAGAACGCGCGGGTTGCAAACAGACCGATCAGCAGAAACAATACATAGCTGAACGCCATCAGCACAATGCCGCTGACCGCCGTATTGTCCGCACGCTCCTGATCTTTCTCCCCCAGAGCCTTTGAGAGCACCGCGTTGATACCGACACAGGTGCCGCCCGCCACCGCGATCATCAGTGTCTGGATTGGAAATGCAAGTGACACGGCTGTCAGTGCGTTTTCATTGATGCGCGAGACAAAGATGGAATCCACTACATTGTAAAGCGCCTGCACGAGCATGGATATCATCATCGGCAGGGACATGGTGATCAACAGTTTATTCACGGGCATAATGCCCATTTTATTTTCTTTCGTCTGTTCCATACCTTCCTCCTGATCCTTTTAACTTTTGTTGTTTCAACGAATAAAAAAACATTTGAACTGCAGAGAACCCGCTGCAATCAAATGTTCCGGCTAAGTAAAGCCATTTGCTTTTTAAAAATAGACTTTAAAGTGAACCACGGGGGATATCAAACCGGGGTTCGAATCCCCATTTACGCTGAGGATCCTTTTAGTGAACCACGGGGGATTCGAACCCCCGACAACCTGATTAAAAGTCAGGTGCTCTACCGACTGAGCTAGTGGTCCATAACTGGGCTAGCTGGATTTGAACCAGCGAATGCAGGAGTCAAAGTCCTGTGCCTTACCCCTTGGCGATAGCCCATTATTGGTAAACAAGGCAGGCTGTGCTCCGCACGCTCATGTTAAAGGTGGATAGAGGGACTCGAACCCTCGGCCTCCAGAGCCACAATCTGGCGCGCTAGCCAACTGCGCCATACCCACCATAAAACGTGCTCGAAGGGATTCGAACCCCCGACCCACGGCTTAGAAGGCCGTTGCTCTATCCAGCTGAGCTACGAACACGTACTGCTTACCCACACGGATTTATGCCGCGCGGAGAGCGGGTGATGGGAATCGAACCCACGTGTCCAGCTTGGAAGGCTGGTGTTCTACCATTGAACTACACCCGCATGTCATTATTGAAAAGCAGCGTCGGGGTGACAGGATTCGAACCTGCGACCTCCTGGTCCCAAACCAGGCGCTCTAGCCAAGCTGAGCCACACCCCGCAAGGGATCAAACGCCATTTCTCACAACGCATGTTCCATTATATAATACGGTTTTTTTTCTGTCAACAGCTTTCTAAACAAAATTTAACGTGTAATGCGCTTCCCCCTCCCGATCCAACTCCATAATGATGTAGCTGGGCTTCCGGTTATCCTGTCTGGGATAGCTGATACTGCCGGGATTAATCAGCGTGACGTCCTTTCCGATATCGATCAGCGGCTTGTGGGAATGCCCACACATGACGATATCCACTTCCCGGCTGATCGCCTCCTGCTTGATCGTCTCGGTGTTCATGGCGATATAGTAATGGTGTCCGTGGGTCACCCACACCTTGTAGCGCCCGAGCATAAACTCCTCTTCTCTCGGCAGGTTGGAAAAAAAGTCATTGTTCCCCTGTACCATCACCACGGGACACCCCGCCGCCTCGCTGATCGTGTACTCACTCCCCTCCACGTCTCCACAGTGTATCACCATGTCGTAAGGTCCTGTCCGCTCCAGCACGGCAAGGAGATTCACATTATAACGATGACTGTCGCTCACAATCAATACTCTCATGCTGCTTATAACACCCTTTTCCTGAGTTCCTCATAACTATTCAGCCTGCGGCTTCATAGTTACTGAATCCGGTCTATTCCAGTTTTGCCTTCGGCAAAGAGACCGGATTCTTGTCAACCATTACATATTTTCACGGACTTTGCGGCGAGTGCAAAGTCCTGGACTGAACTTTAACATTTCCCCTTTCATCTGTTCCAAAGCCCTGCTTCTATGGCTGATTTGATTCTTCTCCTCGTCCGTAAGCTCCGCCGCGGTACGTCCGTGTTCCGGCAGATAAAAGATGGGGTCGTAGCCAAAACCGTTGTCGCCGCGAAGC
The DNA here is from genome assembly GCA_910588955.1 of uncultured Lachnospiraceae bacterium. Taxonomy (GTDB): domain Bacteria; phylum Bacillota; class Clostridia; order Lachnospirales; family Lachnospiraceae; genus UBA3282. The sequence goes on along the minus strand of CAJURQ010000012.1, from coordinate 15,312 downwards.
TCGCAGCCGATCCTTCCCTCGACGACGCCCTCTGTGACAACCTCTTCCCCGCCGGGGAATACCGCCGCGATCGCGCAGACAAACCTTGCTGTTCTCTTCTCCTCCGGCACATCCTTAAGCCGTCTGAGCAGGTCCTTGCTCTTCTCGGAAAAAGGCGTTTCCTCCCCGAGATATCTGGCGGAATACACGCCCGGCTCCTTATTTAAAGCATCAATTTCCAACCCGGAGTCATCCGCCATCACCACGCATTCCTCTGTCTTTCCCTGCGCGGCGAGGGCTTTTGCCACCGCATCCGCCTTGATACGGGCATTCTCCTCAAACGTGCTCCCATCCTCCTCGATAGCAAGCACAAGCCCCTCCTCCTTCATGGATCGCACCTCGATTTCCATATCACCGAGAATCGCCCGGATTTCGCGCATTTTTCCTTCGTTCCCTGTGGCAAATATAATCCTCACGCCAACCTCCCTCTATGCGGAATAGGCTTTTATCACCGCATTGTAGATGCCTTCCGCTATCCTCTTGATATAATCCTCGCGCTGCAGCAGAATCGCCTCCTGACTGTTCGTCAGATACCCCACACGGATCGCCGCCGTGGGAACTGTGGCGCTGTTCACGACCTGATCCTCCTCCGACGACTCGACCAGACCGCACGCCTTGCCGCTGATTGACGTGACTACCTCCCGTTCGAGAAGATCCGCAAGTTCCACATTGCCGAATCCGGGAATAAAATACTGGCTGTTATAAACCGCCGACGTACCATAGAGCTTACTGTTCTCGTCGCCGCTCACCTCAATGCGGATCAGCATATCCGCCTTTGTCGCCGCCGCCAGTTCCACCCTGTCCTCCACCGCCGGATTGCTGTCGTCCATTCTCGTATAGTACACTTTTATATCGCTCTGGTCAAACTTGGTCTTCAACGCCTTCGCGACATCCAGCGTGATATCCTTGGAGAGAATACCGTCCACGGCAACGCCCTGCTCCTTTCCCCCGTAAGCGGGGTCTATCACGATAATCTTCTCATACATTTCTTTTGAGGGCACAAACTCCACATACAAAATATGGTCCTCAAAAATACTGCGGTACTCATAGACGCCGTTCAGCGCAAAGCGCAGGCAGATTCTGTCCTCCTCCGCCTCAAAGCGTCCGTCCTCCACGCTGTCACAGTTTCCGTAGACACTTCCTGTCTCGAAAAACGCCTCGTAGTCCTTCGCCTTCTCCGCGCTGATGCTCACCCAAAGCTCCTTATCCATATAATGGTTTTCCAAAACCACTTCCTCCGCCTTCACCTTCTCGGGCATGGGGATGCAGAAATAATTGGTGCTCATCTCGGCTCTGTTTATGGCAATCTCGTTCTCCTCCGTGGGGACAGCCGCCTCGCTCTCCGTTTTCTGCGCGGACGGGCGCACTACTTCGTCCTGCGCCAGATCCGCCACTCCCACGGTTTTAGTCGCCGCATAGTAAAGCATGACGCTCATAGCCGCCGCTACAAACAAAACGCAATATAACAATGTACTTTTCATCAAACTGTTCTGCTGCATCGCTTACCTTTTACTCCCGGTGGGCTTTGGACCCATATACTGATAAAAGTAGGTCTTTATCATACCGTTATACAACTTTCTGTTCTTATCTGCCTTCCTGCCGATGGCGTTCTCCGCCTGCTCATAGGAAGTGATCACGTACATGGACCATGAATCCAGCGCCCGGTAGCGTTCTCCCAGCGTCCGGTACAGGGCGTGAAGCGCCTCTTTCTCCGAGAGCCGCTCTCCGTAGGGCGGATTCGTCAAAATAAACCCGTATTTTTTTGCATGGGAAAGCTGCGCCACATCCCGCTGCTGAAAATGGATCAGATGTTCCACCCCTGCAAGTCTGGCGTTCGCTCTGGCAATAGACACCATTTCCTCATCTATATCATAGCCCTGAATCTGCGTTTCCACATCCGGCGTTTCCATGGACAAAGCCTCTTCCCGCGCCTTTTCCCAAAGTGTATCCGGAAACACATGTGTCCAGTCCTGCGCCGTAAAATTCCTGTTTTTCCCGGGCGCGATATGTGCCGCTATCATAGCCGCCTCGATGGGAATCGTCCCGCTGCCGCAGAAGGGATCTACAAGAATGCGATCTCCCCGCCACGGTGTCAGCATCAAAAGAGCCGCCGCCAGATTCTCTGCAATGGGCGCCTTCGCCGTCAGTTTCCTATACCCTCTTTTATGTAAGGATTCGCCCGAGGTGTCAAGTCCCACCGTCACCTCGTCCTTCTTGATAAAGACCCGGACGGGATAATCCGCCCCGCTCTCCGCAAACCAGTCTCTATGGTAAACGCTCTTCATGCGCTCTACCATCGCCTTCTTCATAATCGACTGAATATCGGAAGGGCTAAACAGCTTGCTCTTCACGCTCGCCGCTTTCGCCACCCAGAATTTTCCGTCCTTGGGAATATACGCTTCCCACGGCAGCGCCTTCGTCCTCTGAAAAAGTTCCTCAAAGGTTTCCGCGTGAAAACTTCCTATCTTAATCAGCACCCGCTGCGCGCTGCGCAGGAAAATATTGGCACGGCAAAGCGCCAGCATGTCTCCGGCAAAGGTGACTCTGCCGTCCTCCACGCCGGTAATCTCCAAACCGAGATCCGCGATTTCTCTTTTTAAAACTGCCTCCAGCCCAAAATGGCAGGGCACAATATATTCTAATTTTTCCATAGGTACATTTTATGCTGTATGATAATGCCTGTCAACTGAGTTTTCATTTCTGACACTGACAACGCATAAGCAGACTCGAAATGCTTCGCATTTCTCGTTCGCGTTGCTCGTCGTAAGCCGTCACAGACAGTCTTACATGCAAGCATGCATCCTGTCTTTGCCGTCTTCCGACTCTGCTTATACGCGGAGAAAGGGGACGCCCGATGCGTCCCCTCAAATCCGATCCTTCTTAGTAGTTGTCCTTGCTGCTGTTGTTAGAGTTGCTGCCGGAACTGTTCTTGCTGCTGTTGTTTGTGCTGTTCTTAGAGTTGTTCTGGCTGTTCTTGTCCTGCTGCTTCTCATTCTGCTGGCTGTTCTGGTTAAAATCATTCTTAGACATCTTCCATACCTCCTGATTGGTTTCGTGTTACAAAAATAGTATGAGAGATTCCGAACCAAGTTATTCAGCCAACTTATAGGTCTTTAGTACCATTTTTTTATTAAAAAGCACCAAAACTATAGTTGGTACTTTGGTACTATTTTTTCCTTGCATTTTTTACAAAAAGTACTATAATAAAAATGTAGACGGAGATACCCCTTCATTCTCCGCCTACAGACCCTTATATTAATTATTTATACTCCCCTCAACAGGTCGTCTATTCGATAGATGGCCTGTTGTCATGTTACCGGCTTTTAAAATAGTTCACCACAAGTATCACCACCAACACCGGAATGATGATCGGCGCCAAAAAAGAAATCACAGAAAAGACCACGCCGATAATCAAAAGAAATATTACAATCACAATCAGCGCGATCAGCCAGCCGGGAGCGCGCATGACATTTTGTTTCACCGTCTTCCCCCACTCTCCGCCGCTTTTTTCCTCGGTCTCCTCATCGTACGTCCGGTTCGTTCCCTCGCTGACACCGGCACGCTTGTTCGCCTCAATAATGCTCTTCGCCAGAAGCCTTGGATCTCCGAGACTGTCAAGCACCTCCGCCTCGCTTCTTCCCTTTCTGATCTCCACATCGATATATTCCCGGTAATACTGCACATTCTCCGCTACCCGGGAACTGTTCACACCGCCCGCAAGCGCCCTCTGCAGCTTGTCGATAAATTCCGTCCGCTCCATACTTCCTTCCTTTTTCCTCTGTTTCGTCCCATTGCCCTTCACATAGTCTGATCCATGCCTTTCCAGTCGCCCAGCTTTTTCGCGTACTCTTCCGGGTTCCTCTGCATGTCCGCCATCATCATAAAGGATTTGAGCACCATGTCCTCTTTATTGCAGCTCGCGGTATTCTTCCCTGTGTCCATGCGCAGATTATCCTGCCTGGTCTGCCACACATAACAGTCCGTCAGGGAATATGCCCCGCACTTCGGCTCGTCCGGCAGTCCGTGGTTCTCCAGATAGTAGACAAACGCGTCGTACAACCCTTGATTCATCAAAAGCTCGCTCCACAACGCCTGCTGCCACTCCTCCGGCTTCCCGGCAAACTCGCACAGCCTCATAAGACCATCATATGCCTTTAATCTGCTCTGGTCAAATAAAATCGATACCGACATGATTTTTCCTTCCCTGATTCTTCCTTATTTTTTCACGTTGGTGACGGAGTTTCCCTCAAATACATGTCCCTCCACAACAATTGTCTCGATCAGCGTGGTTTTGGGATGTTCGATCAGGCTGAGCAGTTTCTCTCCCACCTGCCTCCCCAGCTCCTCCGTGTCCTGCCGCAGCGTGGTCAGCGTCGGCTCGATATGCCTTGCAATGCGGATGCCGTCGTAGCCCGCGATCGAAATGTCATCGGGAATCCGCATTCCCCGCTCCTGAATCGCGTTATAGCCTCCGAACGCCGAAAAATCGTCAGGATATAAAATGCAGGTGGGCGGTTCTCTCAGTTCAAGCAGCTTCACCGTCTCCGCGTACGCTCCCTTGGTGTCGCGGTAGGGCGACATGCGGATATACTCATCCGGTATCGTCAGCCCAAGCTGCGCCGCCGTCCGATAAAAGGAAGACAGCCTGCTCTGGGTAACGGCGGAATCCGCCCCGTGGATATATGCCACCCTCTGATGTCCTTTTTCGTAAATATAAGTAAGAAGATCATGCATTCCCTGCACATTGTTGGACATAACCGCACAGACATTATTAAAAAGATGGTCTAACGTGACGATAGGAATACCGCCACGCACAAGCTGCGAGATCTCCGGCGAATAGAAATCCGTACAGACGATTGCCACGCCGTCAAAACCGCGGGATTTGCAATGTTCCAAATAACTCGCCGCCCCCGCACGGCGTTTGCTCGTATTCACAAAAGTGATATCGTACCCCTTTTCCTCCACCGTGTTTTTGAGGCTGTCCAGCACAAAGGCATAGTAGTCGTGCGTCAGACCACTGTAATCCTCATGATTAAACAGAACCCCTATATTGTAGCTGCGGTTCGTTTTCAGCATCTTAGCCGCCGTATTGGGGAAGTATCCCATCTCCTCCGCCACCTTACGAATCCGTCTTTTCGTCTCCTGACCAATATCGCTCTGGTCGTTGAGCGCCTTGCTGACCGTGGCAACGGAGACGCCGCACACCGCCGAAATATCTTTCATAGATACCATATATTAACCCTCTCTACCCCCACAGAATCACTTCCGCATGTGTCTCATATCGCTTAATCGTTTTCGCATCTTCATTGTACAATACAATGCTTTCCAATGCAATGCCTTTTGAAAGTTATTGATTATTCATAATAAATATATAGTTATTGCATTTTTTTCATTTCTTCTGTATAATTTGTTTAACCGAGCGGAGACGGGTTTACTTAAACGTTTACCCCGCTCCATTTTAGGGCATTTATATGGAACTTGACACCTATCACACGAAAAGGAGAATGGATTTATGAAATTTGGTTATTTCGATGACGAAAACCGCGAGTATGTCATCACCACACCCCAAACCCCCTTACCTTGGATCAACTACCTTGGCTGCAAGGAGTTTTTTACCCTGATCTCCAACACATGCGGCGGTTACACCTTCTACAAGGACGCGAAGCTTCTCCGCATGACGCGCTACCGCTACAACAACGTTCCGGGCGACATCAACGGCAAATACTTCTATATCAAGGAGGGAGAGACTGTCTGGAATCCCGGCTGGAAACCGACCCAGACAGAGCTTGACAGCTACGAGTGCCGCCACGGCATCGGCTACAGCCGTTTTACGGGCGCGAAAAACAAACTGGAGGCGTCCGTCCTCACCTTCATCCCCATGGATGACAACTGCGAGATCAGTCAGGTGAAGCTGACCAACCTAAGCGACAGCGAAAAGACCGTATCCCTCTTCTCCTATGTGGAATGGTGCCTCTGGAACGCGGATGACGATTCCCGCAACTTTCAGCGCAACCTAAGCACCGGCGAAGTGGAAGTAGTCGGTTCTACGATTTATCACAAAACAGAGTACCGCGAGCGCAGAAACCACTATGCAGTGTATTCCGTGAATGCTCCCGTGGACGGCTTCGACACGAGCCGCGACGCATTCTTAGGCGCATACCGCGGCGCCGCGAATCCCGAGGTCGTGGAAAAGGGACTTGCCGCGAACTCCGTGGCGCACGGCTGGTCACCGATCGCATCCCACCAGCTCAACCTGACCTTAAAACCCGGTGAGAGCAAAACCTTCGTGTTCGTCCTCGGCTACATAGAGAATCCCGAGGACCAGAAGTGGGAATCCCCCGGCGTTATCAACAAAAAAACCGCCGAGGCAATGCTTGCCAAATACCAGACCGACGCGGATGTGGAGAATGCCTTCGCCGCGCTGAACGCGTACTGGAACGAACTGTTATCCAAGTACACCGTGAAATCTTCCAACGACAAGGTAGACCGCATGGTCAACATCTGGAACCAGTATCAGTGTATGGTGACCTTTAATATGTCCCGCTCCGCATCCTACTATGAATCCGGCATCGGGCGCGGCATGGGTTTCCGCGATTCCTGTCAGGACCTGCTCGGCTTCGTGCATCTGATTCCGGACCGCGCAAGGCAGCGCATTATCGATATCGCCTCCACCCAGTTTGAGGACGGCAGCGCTTACCACCAGTACCAGCCTCTCACCAAGAAAGGCAACTCGGATATCGGCAGCGGCTTTAACGATGACCCGCTCTGGCTGATCGCCGGCACCTCCGCCTACGTGCGCGAGACCGGGGACACCTCCATTTTAACAGAACAGGTCCCCTTCGACAACGACGAGTCTCTCGCAAAACCTCTGCTGGAGCACCTGAAACGATCTTTCGACTATATTGTGACCCACAAAGGTCCCCACAATCTGCCGCTGATCGGGCGCGCCGACTGGAACGACTGCCTGAACCTAAACTGCTTCTCCGAGCATCCGGGCGAATCCTTCCAGACCTTCGGACCCTCCGAGGGACCTGTGGCAGAATCCGTGTTTATCGCGGGCATGTTCGTCAAGTACGGCGAAGAGTACGCACAGTTATGCGAGCTTATGGGAAATCAGGCGGAAGCTGACTACGCCCGCGCTGAAGTGCAGAAAATGTATGACGCCGTTTTGAAGGACGGCTGGGACGGCGACTGGTTCGTCCGCGCTTACGACGCCTACGGCAAAAAGATCGGTTCTAAGGAGTGCGACGAGGGACAGATTTATATCGAATCCAACGGTTTCTGTCCGCTTGCCGGCATCGGCGTAAAGGAGGGGCTTGCCGAGAAGGCGCTCGACTCCGTAAAAGAAAAACTGGACACCAAGTACGGCGTGATGATTTTACAGCCAGCCTACACCAATTATCATCTGGAGCTGGGGGAAATCTCCTCCTATCCGCCCGGGTACAAGGAGAATGCAGGTATCTTCTGCCATAACAACCCGTGGGTTTCTATCGCGGAAACCGTCATCGGGCGCGGCGACAGGGCTTTTGAGATCTACCGGAAGACCTGCCCTGCCTATGTGGAGGAGATCAGCGAGATTCACCGCACGGAACCTTATGTTTACTCCCAGATGGTTGCCGGCGCGGATGCATACATTCCCGGCGAGGCGAAGAACAGCTGGCTGACCGGCACGGCGGCATGGACTTTCGTGAACGTGTCCCAGCACATTCTCGGCGTATACCCTACCCACAAGGGGCTCAGCATCGATCCCTGTGTGCCCAAAGACTTCGGCAGTTTTACCCTGACCCGCAAGTTCCGTGAGGGCACTTACAACATCAAAGTCATGAATCCCGACAATGTGGAGAAAGGCGTAAAGTCTCTCACTGTGGACGGGAAATCTGTCGAAGGGTGCATCGTGCCTTACGAAAAAGGTAAGACAGAATATGACGTAGTTGTCACAATGGGATAATATCATTTCATCTAAATATGTACGGTTTACAAAATCCGCATACATCATCTTGTATGCGGATTTTTTATGACCACTAGTTTCCAAAAAGGTCTTGCCTTCCGGAAAATTTTGTGACAAAATAAGTTTTACCAACTCTCACCCTCGGGTATAGTTTGGTGAAGATTGAGATAAAAAGCAAAGAGAAATAACGAAAAAGGATTTTAGGAAACAAGTTATGAGTCAGTACATGTCCATCGGAAAAGTATCTAAATTAAAGAATGTAAGTATCAAATCTCTGCGTTACTACGACCAGATCGGCATTCTCAAGCCGGCTTTCGTGAACACGGAGACGAACTACCGTTACTACACAAAAGAACAGCTCTATCTGCTCGACGCGATCACCGTATGTATCAAGCTGGGCATCCCGTTAAAGGATTTAAACAACTACGTGGAAAGCTCTTCCATCAACCTGCAGAAGCTTCTCTATGACGGCAAGATTCTGGCGGAGCAGAAGATTATGGATATCCACAACTGCCTTGCCACCCTGCAGGAGACGCTGCAGAACATGGCAAGCCCGGTGACAGGTCTCGCCAAGATTCCTGAGAGCAAGAGCGGCATCCTGCTGCCCGACGGCTTCTACCACAACGAGATCGTGACCCGGAAAATGCTGACAGTACCTCTGGAAGAGATGGATGTTCCCAAATATTACGGGCAGCATATCCTGAAACTGTTCGTCACCGCGCAGCAGCTCGGAACGGTGGTTGCATATCCTTCCGGCGTACTGCACGAGTACCGCGACGGCAAATACCAGCGGCACATGTTCCTCACAATTACCGGGGACGCGCCGTCTGCGGCGACATCCGAGCAGACCGTCCGCACCATCAACGAGGGGGACTTCGCCTGCCGCAGAATCTCTACCCATGTGACAGACATTGAAACCATCCGCAAGGAAATGAAAGAAGTGCTCAAGAGCGATGATTTCTGTGTTATCGAGACGGACACGCTCTCCGAAGAAAACAAGAAGGACGGATATCCGTTTGAGTTGGAATATCCGTTATCCAGTTGAGCAGTGCACAGACGTAAGATGGAAAAATGGCAGCTTGCTGACAATTTTTCCAAATTGCGGATGTATAGGGCGAAGCCCGCGAACGAGAAAAGCCGCAGGCTTTTCGAGTACCGCGCACTGCGAAATATCCGAAAGTATCCTATCCCCGCCTGAGGCGGTGCAACACCGCCTCATAAGGCACCCCTTCCGCCGGTGGCGTCCCAAGTTCCAGCGCTTTTTCAATGCACTGTTTCACAAAACCGGACGCCTTCCTGACGGACTTGTCAAAGGGCACGCCGTTCACCGCATCCGCCGCGACAATCGCGGAAAACACATCCCCCGTACTGCATCGTTCCTCCCCCGCCCTGTGGACACGGATCAGCCGTGCCGACGGGTTCTCCGACCCGGTTTTCACATACACATAGTTCGCGATATATTCTCCCTGCGGAATCCCCGTAATGACAACATGAGACGGTCCCATCTCCGAGAGACGTTCCGCCATGGCGAAAAGCTCCTTTTTCTTCCACCCCGACTCTTTGTAGGGTACATCCGCAAGATGGCAGCTTTCCGTCAGGTTCGGCGTGATAATGTCCGCCAGCGCTACCAGCTTTCTCAGTTCCGTACATAACTCTACCGTATAGGCAGAGTATAGCCTTCCGTGATCCCCCATCACCGGGTCTACGATCACAATCGTCCCCTCCCGTGAAAACTCCCTTACAAACTTTCTCACAATCTCAATCTGCCTGACAGAACCGAGATACCCTGTGGCAATACCATCAAACCGGTTCCGCAGCCCGATCTTTTCCCAGCTTTCGATATACTTCTCCATCCGATCCGTATAATCGTCCATATAGAAATCCGGAAAAGCCGTGTTGCTTGAAAAGACAGAGGTGAGCAGGGGACACGCCTGCAGCCCCATATAAGAAATAATCGGAAGAAGCACCGTCATGGCGCATCTTCCGTATCCCGCAATATCATTGATCACCGCTATTTTTTTCTGCATCGCTTTGCCTGCATCTCCTTTTCCGAACACTCAGTGTTTCCCTGTTACAGTTTACTGCATCGCACCTGTTTCGTCAAATGCTTCATAAACCGTAACCCTTCACCGTTTTGCTCGCGGAGACAGCCGTATTACCCGATAAACTTTTTATCCCGCTTCTCTTCCATATCTCTCATTTCGTCCGCGCTGACCACACCCACGGCTTCGCCCACAGACTGCTCTTCGCCGTCTCCGCCGTCAGTGTTCTCCTTGTCCCGCCTGTTTTTCACCAGCTCGTCCTGCATTCGCTCGATCTGATTCAACGCCTCTCTCGCCTGCTTTACTTCCTGAATCTTTCGGAGAATGGCATTGATATCTTCCGGTGAAAACAGATCCAGACATTTCATCAGGCTGGTCATATCGTTGAGATCTATTTTAACCGCCCCAACGGAAGTATCCACATAAATCCAATCCGGATTCGAGCTGCCGCCAATAGTGATGGTATTTCCGTACAAAGCGTCTTTGCAGACGGAAACGTGCGCGCCGTTATGAAAGAAGTCCTTCGTCACCGGGTTGCCAGCCGTCGGTTCATCCATCTGCCGCAGCACAATGGCAATCGAATCGTCCGCCATGTGATGCTCTCCCGACGCCGCGTACTCGTCGGCACGCTTCAGTTTTGCGGCAAAACTGTCCGGGTCAACCTCCCCCTCCATATGCTCCATATTCCACTTATTCGCCGAGCTCACCTGTTTCTTCAAAATTTCCGCCTGACTGAACGACGTATTTCTCGTTTTGTATCCTGTCAGCACTCTTTGTCCCATATAAGCGTCATTATAAATCATATCATCCTCTTTTCTGCACTGCTCTACGCCCGCGCAATTCTTTGACAGACAGCACACCGCAACAAATCCTGCAGCTTAAACTGCCATCATGCCTCCTGCATGGTCTCCAGCGCAAAGCGTTCAATCACATGCTCCGACTGCTCCGGTACTTTCGCCATATCTACCTGATACGCCTCCACCCTGCCGTCCTCATACTTCGCTTCCACATAGACCCGGGCATCTCCGCCTTCCTCCCGCTTTCCTTTCAGCGTGTAGCCTTCCGTAACGGCAATCCTCACGTGATCGCTCTCCTCGTAGCTCATATGTCTCACCTCCACAGCCTGTAAGGTTTCCTGCGTCGCAGCGGCGTTCACGCGAATGCCCGGCGCAGCGCCGATTCTTCCCATGCCCACCTTCCCGGCATTCGTTTTCACCTCGCCCCGCGTGTCCGTAACAGCCTGTTTCGCTTCTGTGTCTACGGCTGTGTCAGCGTTCTTTGCCCGATCCCGATTCTTCAGGTTCTGTAAAAAACTCTCCTGAAACCCTTCGGTGCGCCCGGCTTTTTTCTTTTTCTGATATGCCGGCGTACCTCCCTGATTCTGTACCTCCTGTATTCCCATGTTCTACGGCCTCCCTTCCGTCAGAATTTTCTTTACTTCCTCCCTGCCCCTGCGCAGCCTCGTCTTGATCGTCCCCTCCTTCTCATTGAGAATCCCCGCAATCTCATGGATCGTATAATCCTCATAATAGAAGAGATAAATCGGATTCCTGTAATGTACAGGAAGCTGCAGCACCGCCTCCAGCGTTTCGTCATCCCTGACCTGATAAGGCAGATAAATATGTTTCGCGGCATTTTCAAAAGACTCGTTCCATGGCACAGTCTTCTGATACCAGCCGCTCTTTAAAATATCTAGGCAAATATGAATGGTGGTTCGTATCAGCCACGCCTTCTCGTGTTCCTTGTTCTGAATCGGTTTCTCTTCCTTCATGTAGCGCAGAAACGCCTCCTGCACCGCATCCTCGGCGTCCGCCCGGTTCTTCATGTTAGAGAAAGCAATCCGATACAACATGGCACGGTACTCCTCCACCAGATAGCTCCACTTCTGCTCCATCCCCTCATGCGTCCTTTTGTCAGTCTGTCGTCTATAGATATCTATATCTTAACATACTTCTTTTTGCCGTCCTATATACAATACGATTCAGGGAGCCGAAAAGTTTCATTTTAGGCAACAAAATAAGGGAGTTTTCGCTCCCTTATTTTTCCTGCGCATTATGACATTTACGTCGTTTATTTGGTCCCTATAATCTCCTCCGCCATATCGAACATTTCCTCTGCGCCCAGATTCAGGTCAAACCCCAAGAGCTGATAGCGGACGCCGTCCTTAAGCCGCCTCACCAAAGCCTCTTCCGTCAAGTGCCCTTCCTCCACGTTTCCTGTTACAATCCGCGGCAAGGTTTTTACCCGCCGTTTCCGATGCATCTGTATATAGGAGTCTCCGAGTGGGGAGATGGTTCATTTTTTTCTGACTATGCACATAAGCAGACTCGAGATGCAATCGAGTAGGAAAGATTTTCTCCTACTCGCCGCGCGACCTGCATGCTGTGAAACAGCAAACTTCCATATGCAGGTCTGCGCAAGCTAAAAAGGAACTCCGGATAACAGAGTTCCTTAGATACCTCATTTATAATGGTCTGCTGCGCTTACATCAACATCATTCCCAAAGCAAAGAAATAGAAGAAAATCAGCGTCAGAATACTTGCAAGCACGGAAAGAATCAGACCCGTAATCGCAAGACCCTTGCCGCCAAATCCTTTTACGAGGGCAACGATACCGCAGATCAGACCCGCAAGGCATAAGCCGATATCCACAATGGGAATCCAAAAAAATACCAGTCCGAGAATACCGCACACAAGCGCCGCCACAGACGTCCCGTGGGTTTTGTCCGGCACAGCATCATACACGACCGCCTTCACGGGCTGCCCGAAATTCTGCTGATTGTACTGCTGCTGCGCGCCGTAAGGCACTTGATTGTACTGGGGCGCCTGCCCGTATGCATTCTGAGCGTACTGCTGTCCGCCCCCGTAAGGCTGGTTGTTCTGACCGTATTGCTGATTTGCGTAGGGCTGATCGTTCTGACCGTACTGCTGATTCACGTAGGGCTGATCGTTCTGACCGTACTGCTGGTTTGCGTAAGACTGATCATTCTGTCCGTACTGCTGTCCGCCGTCCGTTCCCTGATTATTATAATTTCCGTCGTTATATCCGTAGTTATTCTCGTCCATCGTTACGCTCCTTTCGTCTTATGCCGCCGTAAGAATGGCAATGCCGCCTCCAAGCACGACTACAAGGAGTACAATCTGAATCACTAACGCAATGCTATTTTTCTGGCTCAGGCTTAACTTGTAGGTCAGAAGATCCAGAAGTACTGCGATGGCAAGACCAATCATGCCAAACATAAATACAGCGATAACTGCGTTGATACCTACTAACACATTCAGCCATGTGGGAATGTTTCTGATCGGCTCATAAGGTGTGCCGTCCTCCAAGTAAGTGCCGTTCACCGCAAGACGAATCTTGTTTCCGATCACTACAAGGTTACACTCCGCACCGGGAATGCTGATCTGATGATCCGCCATCCAGATCACCCAGTTTTTGGATTTCATCTTGTATGTATCACCGTCTACGATACACTTCGCACCGCCGAAACCCTTTTTAAACATAATCTGATGCATGTTGCCCATGCTGTCCGTCACAGTCCAAACTCTTTCCATGATTCTTCTCCTTCACACTTGAAAACTTTGCCTCTGACTTATGACTGTCAGTCGATAACGTCACTATTTTACAGTATTCTACAGTGTTTTGCAAGCATACGGAGAAAGTTTTCACTATTTACCGTATTTTTCCATGTTTTTACTGACTCTATTGTGATTTATGCATAGTCCCGTTTCTCGATAACCTTCACGCAGACTGCCGCTGCCACTGTCGTCAAGAGCAGCGCTGCCACTACGGCAATCATGCCCGCCTGCATAAACTTTCCCGAAAGCCCTTCCAACTCAATTCCTGCACCGCCCGCTGACGCATCCTCTGCCTTGCCGATCAGATAATTTGCCGCAAAAAACATCGCCATGCCCGGAGCAGTCCTAATGATATTGCTCAGATACTGCCAGTTTTCCTTTCCCTCCCCAAACAGATAGAAGAATAAAAGCTCCAGTGCCATAATCATAATTCCGATTGCCAGCTCCCACAGACCGAACGCCAGTGCCCAAAGCGGAAGCTTCACTCCCGTCATACCATACACGACCACGAGCATGACGCAGAGCAGCGCAAGCATCGCCACAAAGGACAGACCATACAGAAACCGTCCTGCCACCCGATCCCTTACCGTAGCCGGAAACAACAGCAGAAATCCCCTGTTTTTCCCGCCACAGTACGCAAAGGGCGTCGTCGAAAAAATGGTCGCCACAAACAGCATATACGAACACGCCACCATCAGAGATACTTCCGGCGCGCCCATCCCTTTACCGATAAAAAGAGCCAGAACAAAAAACAACGGCACAATATACAACTGTTTCCTCGTTAAAATATAATCTACTTTCATAAAATGCAATGCTCTCATCTCAAACTCTCCTCTCTCCCCTGATTATACCGTCCGCTTCTACTTTCCTGCTGACATGATGTAGTGAATAACTATCTGGTCAATGGTCGGCTTCTCGAAGAGAAACGCGTTCCCCAGAAGCTCCGCCTTATCGCTCGGCAGGATCGCCTCAAAACCGTAAGCATTTTCCTCCATCCCGATCAGTTCCTTCTTAAGCACGGGCGAAATTTTTGAGCTCTCGCCTTTTACAAGAAGGAAACTCTCAATCAGCTCATCTTTCGCGTCGTAGAGGACCGTCCTGCCCCCGTGAATAAAGTAAATGTAGTCTGCAATCTGCTCCAGATCGCTTAGGATGTGTGTGGAGAAAATCACGCTGCGCTCCCCGTCCATCACATATTCCTGCAATAGTTTTAACACCTCCGTCCGCATCACCGGGTCAAGACCGTTGGTTGCCTCGTCAAGCACGAGCAGCTTCGTGTCTCTTGCCAGCACCGACGCAAACATCAGCATCACCTTCATGCCTCTGGAAAAGTCCTTGATCGGCTTCTTCTCCGGCAGATTCCAGTCACGGATAAAGCCGTCAAACTTATCCTCGGAGAACGTCGAATAAAAATCCTTTAATATGGCGCGGATATGCTTGATTTTAAAGTGATCGGGGAAGTAAGACTCATCCCCCACATAACCGATTTTCTCCTTGTAGGCGCGCGCGTCCTCCTCGTGGGAAAGACCGTCGATCCGCACCCCGCCCTCCGTGCACTTTAAAATGCCTGTGATCAAATTTAATGTCGTCGTCTTTCCTGAGCCGTTCGCTCCCACATACCCCATGATATAGCCTTTCGGCAGGGTAAAGCTAAGGAACCGCTGATTAATTAGTTTTATTTTCAGCATTATCCCGTTTTGTCAGG
>CAJURQ010000011.1 GCA_910588955.1 uncultured Lachnospiraceae bacterium | reverse complement strand
TTTATTTGACGGAAAACACGGGATTTGGCGGATTGGAATTTGACGGTCTATAAAAGATTATCCGCCATGCTTTCCTGCGGACGGGCCACAGCCCGAAAGATAGGAGAGCAAGCGGAAGCCAGAATTTGCATAGGCAGGCGAGTCTTATATTCTGTCGATAAGGTGAAGCAATACTTATGTAATTTGAGTGAATAAATTATAATATCATCTGTTATTTGGAATGGTTCTGTGCTATACTATCTATATGAGGCAAGCCGGAACCATTCCTATTGGAAAGAAAGGAGCGCAGAGAAGAAAGGAGTGGCTTTATGGCAAGGAAAGACAATAAAGGTCGAAATCTTCATACAGGTGAATCACAGCGCAATGACGGAATCTATATGTATCGCTATATGGACATAAGGAGCGGCAAACGCCAGACGATCTATGCAGGTGATTTGGCGGAACTTAGGGCGAAGGAGAAGCAGCTTGCAAAGGATCTGGATGATAATATACTAATAGATGGCAGTGCCAAGAAAATGACGGTCAATTCCCTATTTGACTATTATATGGCAACGAAAGAATTAGCGGATTCCACGAGAGGTAATTATGTAAAAATGTGGAATGGTCATGTAAAAGATGAGATTGGGAATTTAAAGGTAGTGCAGCTTCTCCCATCACACATCAAGGCGTTTTATGCGAAGATGTCACGCGCAGGATATTCTTACTGTACGATCAAGCTGATACATACGCTCTTGAATCCGGCTTTGGAGATGGCAGTAGATGATGATATTATACGGAAAAACCCGGCTAAAAACGCATTGTCCAGCGACTATGGGAAACCACCGGAAGAGAAGGATATATTGACATTAGACCAGCAGAAGAAATTAGTTTCGTTTATGCAGGAAAGCAATGTCTACAATATTTATGATCCTATGTTTACGGTTCTATTGGAGACAGGCTTAAGATGCGGGGAACTGATCGGTCTGACATGGGCGGATGTAGACATGGAGAACAGGGAACTTTCCATAGATCATCAGCTTATCTATAAGGATTGGGGTGTTGGCTACGGATTTCGGGTATCTACACCTAAAACGAAGGCAGGTGTGCGGACTATCCCGTTTACGGAAAGTGTGTATAAAGCTTTCTTGGGACAGAAAAAGATCAATTTTATGCTTGGACGGCGCAGCACAGAGGAGATAGATGGATATTCAGACTTTATCTTTCTGGCGAAAACGGGAAGACCGCTGATGCCTAGCGCAGTCAACAACGTGATTTACAATGTGGTAGATAAATACAATAAGGAAGAAGCAGGCAGGGCAAAGAAAGAACACCGCAAAGCGGAACTTCTTCCGAGAATCTCAGCCCACAACCTACGACACACTGCCTGCACCAACATGGCAAGACAGGGCATGAACATCAAGGTGCTGCAGTATCTCATGGGACACGCCCACAGCGATGTGACGATGGATGTATATAACCATATCGCAGGCAGAGAGGATGTTAGGGAGGAAGTGGAGCGGTACGCACTGGCAGTTGGCGGCTGAGTTACTACACCAAAAAATAAAAAAATGGTGTAGTAATGGTGTAGTAGAGGAATATAACAGGTGATGTTTTAAATTCCAGGACCCGCAAACCCGCATAAATACTGGGCTTGCAAAATTTTAATAAAATAATTAGCACTCACCTCTTGACAGTGCTAACAATAAGTTGTATTGTGATAGTGTAAATAGAACAGATTGACACAATGCATCTGCGCATCAAGGAGGTGTATGTTATGAACTTAACGAAATTTACGCAGAAATCCATACAGGCGGTAGAAGGGTGTGAAAAGCTCGCCTACGAGTACGGCAATCAGGAGATTGAACAAGAACACCTGTTATACAGTCTGCTTACGATTGATGACAGCCTGATTCTCAAGTTGATTGAGAAGATGGAGATACAGAAGGAATACTTTACGAACCGCGTGGAGCAGGGGCTTTCCAAGCGCACGAAGGTGCAGGGAGGACAGATTTTCATCGGGCAGGACTTGAATAAGGTTCTGATCGGCGCGGAGGACGAGGCGAAGGCGCTGGGCGACGAATATGTATCGGTGGAGCATCTTTTCCTCGCCATGCTGAAACACCCGAATAAGGAGATCAAGGAGATTTTCCGGGAGTTCGGCATCACGCGGGAACGCTTTTTGCAGGCGCTCTCCACGGTGCGGGGCAATCAGCGGGTGACCTCGGACAATCCGGAGGCGACCTACGATACGCTGGAGAAATACGGGCAGGATTTGGTGGAGAAAGCGAGAGACCAGAAGCTTGACCCGGTGATTGGCAGGGACACGGAGATCCGCAATGTGATACGGATCTTGTCCAGAAAGACGAAGAATAATCCGGTGCTGATCGGCGAGCCAGGCGTCGGCAAAACGGCGGTGGCGGAAGGGCTTGCGCAGCGGATTGTTAGGGGAGACGTGCCGGAGGGACTGAAAGATAAGAAGATTTTCTCTCTGGACATGGGCGCGCTTGTGGCGGGCGCGAAGTACCGGGGCGAGTTTGAGGAGCGTCTGAAGGCGGTTCTTGATGACGTGAAGAACAGCGACGGGCAGATTATTCTCTTTATCGACGAGCTGCACACCATTGTGGGCGCGGGCAAGACTGACGGCGCCATGGATGCGGGAAACATGTTAAAGCCCATGCTGGCAAGGGGCGAACTGCACTGTATCGGCGCGACGACGCTTGACGAGTACCGGCAGTATATCGAGAAGGATGCGGCGCTGGAGCGGCGCTTCCAGCCGGTTATGGTGGAGGAGCCGACGGTGGAGGACACCATATCCATTCTCCGTGGATTAAAAGAGCGCTATGAGGTTTACCACGGCGTGAAGATCATGGACAACGCGCTGGTGAGCGCTGCGGTGCTGTCAAACCGCTATATTTCCGACCGTTTTCTGCCGGACAAGGCGATCGATCTGGTGGACGAGGCGTGCGCGCTGATCAAGACAGAACTGGATTCCATGCCGACGGAGCTGGACGAGCTGCGCCGCAGGGTGATGCAGTTAGAAATAGAAGAAACGGCTTTGAAGAAGGAGGACGACAACTTAAGCCGCGAGCGGCTGTCCAACCTGCAGAAAGAGCTTGCGGAGATGAAGGAAGAACTGCAAAACCGCATGGCACAGTGGGAGAACGAGAAGGCGTCTGTGGAGAAGCTGTCGAAAATTCGCGAGGAGATCGACGAGGTCAACAGCCAGATCCAGATCGCCCAGAGGGACGGCGATTATGAGAAGGCGGCTGAGTTAAGCTACGGCAGACTGCCCGCGTTAAAACAGCAGTTGGAGATTGAGGAGGAAAAGGTAAGCAAGGAGGAACTTTCGCTTGTACACCAGAGTGTGTCCGACGAGGAGATCGCGAAGATTATTTCCCGCTGGACGGGGATTCCGGTGTCCAAGCTGACGGAGAGTGAGCGGAACAAGACCCTGCATCTGGACAAGGAACTGCATAAGCGTGTGATCGGACAGGACGAGGGCGTGACAAAGGTAACAGATGCTATCATTCGTTCCAAGGCGGGGATCAAAGACCCCACAAAGCCTATCGGCTCCTTCCTGTTCCTTGGACCTACGGGTGTGGGAAAGACGGAACTTGCAAAGGCGCTGGCGGCGTCGCTCTTTGACGACGAGACGAACATGGTTCGTATCGATATGAGCGAATATATGGAGAAATACTCTGTATCCCGGCTGATCGGGGCGCCTCCCGGATATGTAGGTTATGAGGAGGGCGGTCAGCTGACGGAGGCAGTGAGGAGAAAGCCTTATTCGGTGGTGCTCTTTGACGAGATTGAAAAGGCACATCCCGATGTGTTTAACGTGCTTTTACAAGTGTTGGACGACGGGCGTATCACAGATTCTCAGGGGCGGACGGTGGATTTCAAGAACACGATTCTGATTATGACTTCCAATATCGGTGCGGAGTATCTGCTGGACGGGATTGACGCGCAGGGTGCGATCACAGAGGAGGCGGAAAAGCTTGTGATGGGTGATCTGCGGAATCATTTCCGACCGGAGTTTCTGAACCGTCTGGATGAAACGATTTTGTTCAAGCCTTTGACGAAGGAGAATATCGGCGGCATCATACGGCTGATTGTGGACGATCTCAACAGACGTCTGGCGGATCGGGAGCTTTCCATTGAACTGACGCCTGAGGCGGAAGCATTCGTTGTGGAGAACGCCTACGATCCGGTGTACGGCGCGAGACCTTTGAAACGGTATATCCAGAAGTATGTGGAGACGCTGTCCGCGAAGCTGATTCTCTCGGATCAGGTAAATGCGAAGGACGTGATTCTGATTACGGTGGAGGATGGCGCGCTGGCGGCGCGGCGGAAGTAAGGGTAGAAAAACAGGGCGGAATGGAAGAGGGAAATATAAAATAGCAGATGATATGCAATTTATAAAATGGATGTTATTAAAAAGATAAGAAGAAAAGCCCCGGCGCTAGAAGTGGAATATGGAAAACGCCGGGGTTTTCCCATGTCGAAGACAGTAGGTTGTCGGGCGGAAAGCCGGGGTAGAACAGACTGGCAAGTTGCCCGCAAGTGTGGTATGGTAAGAGAAGAGGCGAAGGAACCTATGATTAAAACAGGATTTAGCAGGATTTGCGTGAAAAAAGGGATATAAGAGCAAAAAAATGTGGATAAGTGGGCTTTTTAGAGGATTGCTAAATCCAGTTTTAGCGTGAAGGATCTAATTGATAAGGGAGACGGGAGGCAACTATGAGATATCCGGTATTTTTAAGGGAAAACGGGACAATTGGGTTTGTGGCGCCGTCCTTTGGCTGTGCGACAGAGCCTTACAAGAGCGGATTTCTGAACGCGCAGAAGAGGTGGGAGGAACAGGGCTTTCATTTGCAGCTCGGACCGAACTGTTATGTGGAGGTGGGCGTGGGAATCAGCAATACCCCCGAGAAGTGCGGGGAAGAGTTGACAGCTTATTACTGCGATAAAAATAACGATTGTCTCATTTCCTGTGGAGGAGGCGAATTGATGTGCGAGATTCTGGATTTTGTGGATTTCGAGAAGATTCGTCAGGCAGATCCCAAATGGTATCTGGGGTATTCGGACAACACGAACTTTACGTTCCTGCTTGCGACGCTGTGTGATGTGGCGTCCGTGTACGGACCATGTGCGGCGGCTTTCGGGATGGAACCGTTACACCCGTCATTAAATGACGCAATGATGCTCCTGCAGGGAAAGAAGTTGACTATGCAGGGGTATGACAAATGGGAGCGTGAATCCCTAAAGGACGAGGAGCATCCCTATGCACCCTATAACCTGACAGAAACGTCTGTTATTAAATACTATCTGCCGGACGGAATGACGAATGTAGATATCAACTTCACGGGGCGTCTTTTGGGCGGTTGTATGGATTGCTTAGTCAATTTCCTCGGAACGAAGTACGATAAAGTGACAGAATTTACGGAAAGATATCGGGAAGATGGCATTATCTGGTTTCTGGAGGCATGTGATCTGAACCTGATGGGCATACGCCGCGCCATGTGGCAGATGGAACATGCGGGGTGGTTCAAACACTGTAAAGGTTTTCTGATTGGCAGACCGAGGCTTGGCATGGGCGTGGAGGAGTTCGGCATCGACAGCTATCAGGCGGTCTGCGAGATGCTGTACCACTATCAGGTGCCGGTGCTTATGGATCTGGACATCGGGCATCTGCCGCCGTCCATGCCGCTGATTTGCGGCAGTATGGCAAATGTAGTCAGCGACGGGAAGACTTACCGTGTGGAGATGGAACTGAAGTAATGACAGTGCCTTCAGAAAACGGATGAACCTGATGTTCGTTCTGAAGGCAGAGATGGAATGGATAGATATAGAAAGGACGGGTGTTATGATACCAAAAGACCCAGTGATGTTGCTGAGTTATGTAAACTTAAAGCTTCGGGATTTTTATGATAATCTGGATGCACTCTGCGAAGATCTTGACGCGAACCGCGATGAGATAGTCGGAAAACTGTCTGGTATTGATTATCATTACGATGAGGAGAAAAATCAGTTTGTCTGAACAAATAAAAATCACAGTTGTTATGCATGACGAAAAATCAAATAGTGAAAATAGCGATCCATTTGTCAGAGAAATAGAACTGACACAGGAGTCAGCTTTGACACTGATGCCGGTATTATTGAAAAACGGGTTGATAGACGGCAGCTTTTGCGGCGGGAGAGGGGACTGCGGGCGTTGTGTCGTTCAGTTTTTGAAGGGCGCGCCGCTGCCAACGGGACTGGAGAGAAGCAGGTTAGAGCCGGAGGAACTGCGGCAGGGTTTTCGGCTTTCCTGCGTGACCAGACCGAAGGCGGACTGTACGATCAAAATTGTCGCGGCGGAGGAAAAAGAGACGCCCATTGTCACGGAAGTGAACCTTCTGTCGGAAAGTAATGACTTAAGTGGTCAATGGAATAACTTGTCTGAAAATCAAAAATCATCTGCTATGAAATCTGATGAACAAGCATATACGGATTCAGAAAATGAGTTAAAAAAATCTTCTGTTATTTCTAAAAATGAAGTGGATGTTATTAAAATTGCGAAAATCGATGAAAAAGCAGGAACAAAAAAAAGCGGTCGTTATATCATAGCGGTTGACTTGGGCACCACCACGATCGCCATGCAGCTGCGTGCGGCAGCGACGGGAGCGGTGGCGGATACTTATTGTGAAATCAATCCCCAGAGGAGATACGGCACGGATGTGCTGGCGCGGATTCAGGCGTCCGTTGAGGGACACGGGGAGGAATTGCGCCGGCTTGTCTGTGAGGTGATTTTGAGAGGACTCGGGCAGTTCGAGGAAACTTTGCAGAAAAAAACGGATGGGGACGCAGGGAACATTCTCTGCATATGCATCGCCGGAAATACCGCTATGGAGCATCTGCTGCTCGGCTTGGACGTATCGTCTCTCGGGAGGGCGCCCTTTGTGCCAGTGGAGAAGGGCTTACAGCACATAACGGCGGCGCGCCTTTTTGCGGGGATGGAGAATCTGCCGGAAAACATGTATATTACGGGAAGGGTGTTTGCCGGTTTGCCGGTCTACGTTGCGCCCTGTATGAGCGCCTTTGTGGGCGGTGACATTGTAGCGGGTCTGTATGCGCTTGGGCAGTTTGCATGTGGAATGGCGGGAGACAGCAAAAAGCAGGGAAATGTGGATGCAGAGGATGCGGGATTGTTTGGGGATGAGCAGACTGAAAATGGGACAGCGCCCGCGCGTCACGCCATACTGCTGATTGATCTTGGCACGAACGGCGAGATGGTCATCACCGACGGACAGCGTATGATTGCGACCGCTACGGCGGCGGGTCCGGCATTTGAGGGGGACGGCAAGATGATGGGCACGGACCGGATCGCGCTCACCGCACAGCTTTTGAGAAGGGGTATACTGGACGAGACAGGGCTTTTGGCGGAGCCGTATTTTACGGAGGGTGTGCGGATAGAGGGCGTGAAGGAAGTTTCCGTGAAGGGGTTGCAGAGAAAAAATGAGCGCTATTTTAACCAGAAAGATATTCGCGGGCTGCAGATGGCAAAGGCGGCGATCCGTGCGGGTGTGGAGATTCTGTGGGAAGAGATGGGACGTTTCGAAATAGAAAAGGTTTTTCTCGCGGGCGGTTTCGGTTACTATCTGGACGTGGAGGCGGCGGTCGCGATCGGTCTCCTTCCTTCTTATATGAAGGGAAGGGTGGAGGCGGTGGGGAATACGTCGCTCGCCGGCGCGTATGAACTGGGGCGGGATTTGTGTGAAAAAAGGTTGGACGCCGCTGCATTGGAGGAGAGGATCTGTCTGGCGGAGAGTGTGAATTTGGCGGAGACGGAGCGGTTCGAGGGGCTTTATCTGAAATATATGAATTTGGAGGAGAATTAGGAGGAGCGGTTTAAGGTTGTGTTAAGGCTGCGCCTCTTTTCTTTTAAGGAAAGCGTGTTATTCTGATATTGTAAACAGGACGATAACCCCGATACCGGGGACGCCAAATAGAAGGAGGAAACAGAGTATGTGGACGAGAAGTAAGTTAAAGGAAGCTGCGAAAGCGGCTTTGCACAGGAATTACTGGAAGATTATGCTGGTATCCATGATTCTTGTGCTGTTAGGGTGCGAGACGGGCGGTCTCACTTTTCACAAGACGACCTATCAGACCGATTCGGAGGAGGGCGTGAGAGAGATGAAAAGTGGTTCTCTGCCGACCGGGAA
The DNA here is from genome assembly GCA_910588955.1 of uncultured Lachnospiraceae bacterium. GTDB lineage: Bacteria > Bacillota > Clostridia > Lachnospirales > Lachnospiraceae > UBA3282. The sequence continues at coordinate 80,669 of CAJURQ010000011.1, read as the reverse complement.
GAGAAGCATTGTCACAGTGAGAAGACATGCCGATTCAGGTAAGACCACGGTGGAGACGATCGGCGGCGGGGAGTTTGAGACCGACGAGGTGGAGATCAGCTTTTTAGATGGCATGTTTATCGGATTCGTAACGATTATTATATTTGTAATTATCTTTGCGGTAGTCCTTGCGATTATTTTGGTTGTGGACATCTTTCTGCTCAATCCGTTCAGTGTGGGCGGCAAACGCTTTATGATAAAAAGCGTGGAGGATGTGGCGCAGGTTAAGGAGATTGCCTTCGCTTTTGACCATTCCTACAAAAATATTGTCAAGGTAATGTTTCAGATGGATTTGCGTATCTTTTTGTGGACGCTGCTGTTTATCATTCCGGGCATTATCAAGATGTATGAGTACTATATGGTGCCCTACATTCTGACGGAGAATCCGGATATGGACTACAGGGCTGCATTGCAGATGAGCCGGGAGATGATGGACGGCAACAAATGGAAGACCTTTGTTCTGGGGCTGTCGTTTATCTTATGGGACATTCTGGGGGCGCTCACTCTGGGAATCGTAGAAGTCCTCTATGTGCAGCCATACCGGTGCCTGACCTTTGCGGCACTCTACTGCCAGCTTAGAAATACACGTGTTATGAATCATATGGAGGTACCTGCATATGGGCAGGGTGGTGTGAATGCGCCATACGATATGAATGGGCAGTATGAGGCTTACGGAAACGCGAATGCGCAGTATGGCATGAACGGACAGTACGGTGCAGGTGTAAATCAGAACATGCAGTACGGTGGACAGTATGATGTAAATGGAAACAACGACGGACAGCAGTGGTAAGTTGCGCAAGCGCGAAGAAAAATGGGGAATGAAATGGCTTACAGAATTTTAGTGGCGGATGACGAGGCGGAGATACGGGAAGTACTCCGCCTGTATCTGGAAAAAGAAGGATATGAGATCGTGGAGGCGGCGGACGGCACGGAGGCAGTCAGGCTGGTAAAAGAGGAGAAGATCGACTTGGCGCTTCTGGATATCATGATGCCGGGAATGGATGGATATCGGGTGTTACGGAATATCCGGGAGGAAAATAATCTGCCGGTGATTATGCTATCGGCGAAGAGCAGCGACTCCGATAAAATTTTGGGACTGGATCTGGGCGCGGACGATTATATTACAAAACCGTTTGTGCCGCTTGAGGCGGTGGCGCGGGTGAAATCCAATCTGAGGCGATTCTATGCGCTGGGCGCAGGGGAGAGCAGGAATGTGCCGGACGCTGTGCTGCAGGTGGGGAATCTGCGGTTGGAGCCGGATTCCTGTCTGCTGTATCAGGACGGTGAGCGGATTGAGCTGACCTCGGTGGAATTTCGGATTATGAAGCTTTTCATGGAGAATCCGGGCAGGGTGTTTACCAAGCAGCAGATCTTTGAGGCGGGGTGGGAGGAAACGTACATGGTTTCCGACAACAATGTGATGGTGTGTATTTCCAAGCTGCGCGCCAAGCTGGAGAAAGACGGCAGGGATTACATCCGGACGATCAGAGGTCTTGGCTACCGTCTGGAAAAAGAGTGAGGGCAGCCTTAGATGAAAAAGAATATAAAATGGTTTCTGGTACAGCGGTTTCTGATCCTTCTGTTCTGTATTTACTGGAGCGTGGAAGTGATCAATTTTCTGTATCGGGTGGCGATTACACCGGCGGTGCTTGCATTTCTGGAAAGCCAGCAGATTGAAATTACGGGAAACAGCAACATGGTGGTGTGGCTATTACAGATGTTATTTTATTTTCTGACAGGATTTCTGCCGTCGGGCGTCAGAGAGTGGGTGCAGGGGCGGATTGAGCAGGCAATGGGCAGCACCATGAGGATTCAGGTCACTTCCCCGCTCTACGGCGGCATGTGGGGCATAATACTTCGCATTATGATGATAGGGGGGATTCTCGCCCTTTTGCTGATCAGGATGCTTCCCTATCTGGTGGGCGCGTTCTGCTATTCCCGGATCGTGACGAGACAGTTTAATGAGCTGCTTGCGCAGGAGGAGGCGCAGAAACTTGCGAGGGACCAGAGGAGGAACCTGATGCTCTCGGATATCGCCCACGATATCAAAACGCCGATCACTACGATCTGCGGGTACAGCAAGGCGCTTTCCGAGGGAATTGTGGCAAAGGAGAACAGGCAGTCCTATCTGGACGCGATTTACGCCAAAGCTATGCGCATGGACGAGCTGATTACCCTCCTTTTTGAGTATGTGAAGCTTGAGAGCGAAGGATTTACCATGCGTAAGGAGCCGGGAGATCTGGCGGAGCTTACAAGGGAGATGGCGGCGCTTCTCTATGCGGATTTTGAGGGCAGGGAGATGGAACTCGTGCTCGAGATTCCGGAGGAGAGAATGCCTTTTGAGATGGACAGGCTGCAGCTAGGGCGCGCCATTACCAACCTGCTTACCAATGCGATTCGCTACGGGAAGGAGAACGGCAGGGTGCTTGTACGCTTGCAGGACTATGAACTGACGGTGGCTGATGACGGGGAGCCGATAGATCCGGTTTTCGCGGCGCATATCTTTGAGCCGTTTACAAGGGGGGACAGGGCGCGATCCTCAAAGGGCGGCAGCGGTCTGGGACTTGGCATCTCCAAAAAGATCGTGGAGATGCACGGCGGCAGGCTGATCTTGAACCGGAGTTTCGGGGAAGGGTATACAAAGGCGTTTCAAATCCGGCTTCCGGATATCTGAAGGACGGCGAATTCTGCATTTGTGAGAAGCTGAATCAGGAGAAAACCTCAGGCATATATATGGTAGAGAAAAGGGGTTTGCAGGTGTTGTCTCTTGATAAAGATAAGAAAAGATATGGCGGCTGTTATTGTACTTGCGGTTATCGTGGCGGCGTGCTGCCTTGATATGATGAAGGGAGACGGCGATTCAATGGGCACCGTCGCATGCATAACGAGCGTTATGAATGAAAGGGAAGATATGGATACGAGAAAAATAGCGATTACATTTGATGACGGACCGCATCCATACTATACGGAGCAGCTTTTGGACGGGCTGAAGGAGCGGGGAGCTAAGGCGAGCTTTTTTGTCATGGGAAAGCAGGCGGAGGCTTATCCGGAATTGGTTCTGCGGATGCACGAGGAAGGGCATCTGGTCGGCAACCATACTTACAGCCACATACAGCTTGGAAAAAATAACAGGGAGGTTTTTAAGGCGGAGCTTGTCAAGACGAACGAACTGCTTTCGCGCATTACGGGGGAGGAACCGCAGTATGTGAGACCTCCTTACGGGAGCTGGGACAAAAGTTTCGAGACGGAACTTACAATGATTCCGGTACTCTGGACGATTGACCCGAGGGATTGGTGCAGCACCGACGTGAGGGGAATCGTCAGCAGAGTCACTAAAAAGGCGAAGGAAAATGCTGTCATTCTAATGCACGACGAATATGAGTCCACCGTGACGGCAGCTCTTGAAATTGTGGATATTCTGCAAAAGCAGGGATATGAGTTTGTGACGGTGGATGAAATATTTTTTGACTGAAGGAACATCGTCCGCGAGGAAAGGTATTGGACTTTTTCCACATAATCGTGTAGTATAGTACAGTGAGATAATTATTTGACACAGAGCAAAAGGAAAAAGGGAATATATGGGCACAACCGAGAGAACGGACGAAGAGAACGCACCCGCAGAGGACGCGGCGAAAGAACGCGTAAAAAACAGGAAAAAGAAAAGGAAACGCACCATCGACAAGGCGAAGGTGGCGGAAAATAAACGAAAAGTTAAGGAAAAGAAAGCAAAGCAGAGAGCGGAGCTGGCACAAAATAGGGGCGCCGGAAACAGAAAAAAACGGTGGCTCATTGTGGCGGTCTGTTTTGTTGTACTTGCGGCTGCCAGTACAGCCGGGGGCTATTATACAAGACAGCATATGGAATTGCTTGCGATCGAGAGCGCGGCGGTAGAGGCGATGGTACATATGGAGGCAATGAAATTAGCCGAGTACAGCAAGACCCAGCACAGAAAGGACAGCGTCAGGCAGAATGCCGGCAAAGATACCACGCGCGCGCTGGTGGACGCCGCCCGCTATATGATAGAGGGGATCAAAAACCGCCCGAAGGAAGTGGAGGTCACCGAAGAGAACGCGGCTGACTTTGCCGCGATCGAGAGCTGTCTGATCAATACGGAGACAGGGAAGATTGACATCACCATGAAGGCGAAAGATCTCGCCATCAGCGACGACGGATATTACTATCTTTTCGAGGAGAAGGCGTACCAGTCGCAGTTACAGGGTACGGAGTATATCATAGAGGATCAGAAAGATGTTGATTTGACTTTTTCGGTCAATCTCAATTATAATACCACAAGTTCCCGGCTTTTCTCTAAATTTGTGGTAGCGGTGAAGAAGAACGGAAGTTTTCTGGCGATCACAAAGCCGCACTATATTACAAATCCGGAGGCGATAGCGAAATACAACCCTTCCTTTATCGCCACGTCCTCAAAGAAGGGGCTGCTGGTAGATCCGGAAAAGCTGCAAAGCTCGGAGCTGGATGATCTGGGTGTGCGCCACGCCGCCTACAACATTCCTTTGAGCCGCATTCTTGGGCAGACAAGCAACGACTTTTACCCGACGGTCTACTACACTTATAATGGAAAGAACTATGCGTTCAACGGGCAGATTATCGCGGAGTACGATTACATTTTCACAAACCTGACGAACCGGGGAATCACCACCACGGCTATTGTGCTAAACGACATTTCCTCGCATCCGGAGCTGATTCACCCGAAGGCGCGTTCCGGCGGACATGCGCCCTACTATGCGTTCAACGCCGCGGACGAGAGCGGGACGGAGACGATTGCCGCCATTGCCTCATTTTTGGCGAGCCGTTATTCGGGCACGGGGCACGGCAGGGTGATGAACTGGGTGATCGGCAACGAGATCAACGCCAGAAGCGAGTGGAACCATATCGAGCATATGAGCACGCCGGACTATGTGGACGAGTATGCGCGGGCGTTTCGCGTCTTCTACAACGCTTTCCTAAGCATCAACGGCAATGCCCGGGTATACATATCTTTGGATCAGCAGTGGGGAAAGAGTCTCTATTCCAAGAACGGGTACGGCTCCAAGGAGATTCTGGACGAGTTTAACAGGAACTTGAAGGCGGAGGGAAACATCGACTGGGGGCTGGCGCAGCATCCCTACAACTATCCGCTGACGAGCGCGAAGGCGTGGCAGAGCAACGGAAAGTATGTGCAGGAGAACGAGAACACGCCGGTTATCACGATCAAGAACCTGCACGTGCTGACGGATTACCTGCAAAAACCGGAGATGCTGACGGACGACGGCGAAGTGCGGCACCTGATTTTGAGCGAGATGGGCTACACTTCCTCCAAAGGACAGGAACTGCAGTCGGCTTCCTTTGTCTACGCATATAAGACGATAGAGGCGAACCAGTACGTGGACAGTATGCTCTTCTCGAGAGAGACGGACGCGGCATCGGAGGTGGCGCAGGGACTGGATCTCGGGCTCTGTACGCTGGGCGGCGGAAGGAAGTCCATCTATGAGGCGTTTAAGTATGTGGATACCCCGGAAGCGGCAGAGTACACGGACTTTGCCCTGCGGGTGATCGGCATTTCAAGCTGGAATGAAGTGATAAGAAAACATTAGTGAAGTTATGGCTTAGAAGAGCTGGGAAATCAGATACTGGTAGATGCTCTGATTTTTCTTCTGCCAGTTGGCGCAGATTGCGGCGGCAGTATCTTCATCGGGGACGGACAGGGTGATATCCACCACTGTCACGTCCTTTTCTTTTACGACAAGATGCGCCTCAAATTCGCCGGACGTGGATTTATAGTAGTCCGCGCGGATGGCGGATTCACTGCGCATGTCCATCTCATGGTCGGAAAAGAAGGCGGCGATATCTTCCTTGATGGAGTCGCCTATGCGGTTGCCGAAATAGGAGAGCGTGCTCCGACCCTCTTCCGTAATCTCCAGATAAGTCCGGTTGCTCAGGGATTTCGCCCGGATCAGATCCGCGTCGATTAACTCTGCGATCACCTGCTGCAGTGTCAGAAAATTCGTGTAGTCGTGTCCCAGAATAAAATCGCCGATCTGCGCTTTCGTGAGCGGAAAGGAGACCCGGTCCAGCATGTAGAGTGTTATTAACTTATAGAGGGTTAAAGGATCCTGTGCCATAATGTCTCCTAAATATTTAAATTTTACAAATAACATAATTAACACAGACGCGCTTTCGCTCCGTTCCAAACGTAACGGTACTAGACTCGAAAATACCTCGTCAAGTACCAACATTTTCCAAGGGTCTGCTTATAATTATGTTATTTGTATAGTTACCTATATATGCGACTTTACCGCCTCTGCGACAACCTCCGCCACTTTCGGGTCGAAGGCTTCGGGCATGATGTTGTCCTCGTTCAATTGATCTTCCGGAACGAGGGCGGCGATCGCCTGCGCGGCGGCAAGTTTCATTTCCTCCGTAATCTGTACGGCGCGCCCTTCCAGTGCGCCCTTGAAGATGCCGGGGAAAGCGACCACATTGTTGACCTGATTGGGGAAGTCGGAGCGCCCCGTTCCCACAACACGCGCGCCCGCGGCTTTCGCTATGTCCGGCATGATTTCCGGCACGGGGTTAGCCATGGCAAAGAGAATGGAATCCCGGTTCATGGAAGATACCATATCAGGTGTTACGATATTGGGGGCGGAAACGCCGACAAAGATATCCGCGCCCTTCAGGGCGTCCGCCAGCGTGCCGCTTACATTCCCGGGATTGGTCACTTCCGTCATTTTCTGCTGCATCCAATTCAGCCCTTCGGTATCCTTGCCGATGATGCCGACTTTATCGCACATGATGACATGGGGGAAACCGTAGGTCAAAAGAAGCTTGGTGATCGCCACGCCCGCGCTGCCCGCGCCGTTTACGACAACCTTGCAGTCCTCCTTCTGCTTTCCCACAACTTTTAAGCCGTTGATGATGCCGGCAAGCACCACGATTGCCGTGCCGTGCTGGTCGTCGTGGAAAACGGGAATATCCAGTATCTCTTTCAGACGCTCCTCGATCTCAAAGCAGCGGGGGGCGCTGATGTCTTCCAGATTGATGCCGCCAAAGCCCGGCGCGAGGTAAGTCACAGCCTTGATGATTTCCTCAGTGTCCTGCGTATTCAGACAGATCGGTACGGCGTTGACGCCGCCAAATTCCTTGAACAGAACCGCTTTGCCCTCCATCACGGGCATGGCAGCGTGGGGACCGATATTGCCGAGTCCCAGAACCGCACTGCCGTCGGATACCACGGCAACGGTGTTGGATTTCCATGTATAGGTATAAGCGGCTTCCTTATTCTCCGCGATGACTTTGCACGGCTCCGCCACGCCCGGCGTGTAGGCGAGGGAGAGATCCTCGCGGGTCTTGACGGGGGTCTTGGAAACGGTTTCCAGCTTACCCTGCCATTTTTCATGTAATGCAAGCGCTTTTTCGTTGATTGTCATAGCAGTACCTTACCTTCCTGTATGTGTAAACTCACAAACCCGCGCTGACGCGCTTTCTGTCCGATTGCATTGGACGTTTGTTCGTTAATATTGCAGTAAAAACAAATGCCTGCTTCGCAGTCGCTTGTTTTTTACTTTGCGATTATTATAATATAATATTTGGTATTTCTCTGCAATATCCATCTGCCTTTTTCTCTGTTTTTATTATTGTTTTTACTTCAGAAAAAAAGTCTTTCTATTTTGGAAAAGATGGTGTATAATGAACAAATACAGGCATAATATCATTTTCTGAGTCGTATCAGGCACGAAATCCCCGGACGAAAGAGCTGTATAGATATAGATGTGACAGACATGCTGTAGTGAATAAAAGGAAAGGTAATTTGCTTGGTAACAGTTCAGCTCAGAACTTTGCGCTTGCTGCAAAGTTCGTGAAAACATATAGAGGTTGAGAAGAATCCGGTCTCTTTGCCGAAGGCAAAACTGGAATAGACCGGATTCGGTAACTATGAAGCCGAAGGCTGAATAGTTGCTTTGCTTGCGCAATGAGATTATAAAAGAACGTGGAGGAATGTATGAGAGAAAAGTATGAATCACTGGCGCTTACAGACTTGAAAGCGATCGCGAAATCGAGAGGAATCAAGGGCACTTCTACCATGAAGAAGGCGGAGATTGTGGAGGCGATGCTCAAGGAGGACGAGAAGGATAAGGCGGCAGGGAAGGAAGTGGCTGTCAAATCTGTGGTGACACCGAGCGCGCCCGCGAAAAAGGCGGAGTCTGCGGAGGAGGAGAAGTACCCTGCAGAGCTTGACAGCGGGATTACCGCCAGCGGTATTCTGGAGGTTATGAGCGACGGCTTCGGCTTTATCCGCTGCGAGAACTACCTGCCCGGCGAGCACGACGTCTATGTGGCGCCCAGCCAGATCCGCCGTTTCGGTCTGAAAACGGGAGACATTCTGGAAGGAAATACAAGAATCAAGACGCAGAATGAGAAGTTCAGCGCGCTTTTGTATGTGAAATCCATCAACGGTTATCCGCCTGAGGTGGCTATGCGCCGGGTGAATTTCGAGAGTATGACGCCGATTTTCCCGGATGAGCGTCTGAAACTGGAGACGCCGGGCTGCACGGTGGCAATGCGGATCATGGATCTGATGAGCCCGGTAGGCAAGGGGCAGAGAGGTATGATTGTGTCCCCGCCGAAGGCAGGTAAGACAACCCTGCTCAAGGAGGTGGCGAAGTCCATTACCAGAACCGCGCCCGATTCGCATCTGATTATCCTGCTGATTGACGAGCGTCCCGAGGAAGTGACGGACATTAAGGAAGCTATTGAAGGTCCGAATGTGGAAGTGATCTACTCAACCTTTGACGAGCTGCCAGAGCATCATAAGAGAGTGTCCGAGATGGTGATCGAGCGCGCGAAGCGTCTCGTGGAGCACAAAAAGGACGTGGTGATCCTTTTGGACAGCATTACCCGTCTGACCAGGGCTTACAATCTGGTAGTTCCGCCCAGCGGACGCACGCTGTCCGGTGGTCTTGACCCGGCGGCATTACATATGCCCAAGCGGTTTTTCGGCGCGGCGCGCAATATGAGGGAGGGCGGCAGCCTGACGATTCTGGCGACGGCGCTTGTGGAGACGGGCAGCAAGATGGACGACGTGATCTATGAGGAATTTAAGGGCACGGGCAATATGGAGATGGTGCTTGACAGAAAACTTTCCGAGAAGAGAGTGTTCCCGGCAATCGACATTCCGAAATCCAGCACGAGAAGAGAGGATCTGCTCTTAAATCCCGACGAGCTGGAGGCGATCAACGTGATCCGCAAGGCGTTCAACGGCATGAAGGCGGACGAGGCGGTGGAGCGCGTTGTGGATATGTTTGCAAAGACCAGAAACAATCAGGAATTTGTGAATATGGTCAAAAAAATGAAGTTCATATAAATAATAAGAAAATTATATGAAAAAGGGCTTGCATACCCGAATGGCGTATGCTAGAATATAAAAGCTGTGACCGCGAGCAGAAGGTCAAAATGTGACAAGGCTGTCGGTTCATGGCGGAACAAGAAGTGTTGAAAGAAACGTATGCTTTCAACGGCAGGTTTACGCGCAGGGCGTAAATACGCAGGCTGAGAAAGGAGTATGATATAGCGATGAGAGAAGGAATCCATCCCCAGTATTATCAGGCAACGGTAACATGTAACTGCGGCAACACCTTTGTGACCGGTTCCACCAAGCCCGAGATCCACGTGGAGGTTTGCTCCAAGTGCCATTCGTTCTACACAGGACAGCAGAAGACGGCACAGGCTCGAGGTCGTATTGATAAGTTCAATCGGAAATACGGTGTGGAAAACAAATAAATGCAAGGTACGAAAAAGGTTGAGGCTTGTCTCAACCTTTTCTCATACTATGAGCAGGGATGCTTTCCAACCCTGTTCTATTGAAGGGTGATTAACATGGCGAAAAAGAAATTAAAATATTCCGGGATTGGCGGACAGGCGGTTCTGGAAGGCATTATGATGAAGAATAAGGAACAGTATGCGGTGGCGGTGAGAAAGCCCGACGGCGAGATCGAGGTGGAAGTGGAGCATTACCACAGCGTGATTCACGGCAGTAAGCTTTTGGACATTCCTTTTATCAGAGGTGTGTTCCAGTTTATCGACTCTCTCGTTCTGGGGATGCGCTGCCTGAATTTCTCAGCGTCCTTCTATGAGGATGAGGATGCGAAGGAGACGGTGGCGGATAAGGCATTTAACAAAATCTTTAAGGACAAGGCGGAAAAGGTGTTTAATGGGATTGTGATGTTGTTTTCGCTGGCGTTGGCGATCGGTATTTTTATGATCCTGCCCTACTTTGTCACCTCGCTGTTTGAGGAGTATATCAGGAGCGCTTCCTTTATGGCGGTTTTGGAGGGCGCGCTGCGCATCGTGATTTTCGTGGGGTACGTGCTTGCGATTTCCCTGATGAAGGATATCAGGCGGGTTTATATGTACCATGGCGCGGAGCATAAATGCATCAACTGTATCGAGAAGGGCGCGCCCCTCACAGTGAAGGAAGTGATGCGCTGTTCCAAGCAGCACAGACGCTGCGGCACGAGCTTTCTGCTCTTTGTCATGTTTGTCAGCGTGATTTTGTTTTTCTTTATCCGTGTGGAGAATCCGGTCTACCGTATTTTGATCCGGGTGGCGCTGATTCCCGTGATTGCGGGGATTTCCTACGAGATCATACGGCTTGCAGGAAAGAGCAACAATATCCTTGTGCGGATCATCTCCGCGCCCGGCATGTGGCTGCAGAGACTGACTACGAGAGAGCCGGACGAGAGCATGGTGGAAGTGGCGATCGCCGCGGTCGAGGCAGTCTTTGACTGGAAAGGGTATATCAAAGAGACGTTCGGGTACGAGGTAGACGAGAGCTGGATGGAGTCATAGGCAATGAATGGAAAGCCGACGTATGGTGAAGTGTATCGGGAAGGTGCGGCGCGATTGGCGGAAGCCGGAATTGACGAGGCAGCGCTTGACGCAAGGCTGCTCCTGGAATTTGTGTGTGGGACGGACCGGAATACGCTGCTTGTGCACGGGGAACGGGAAGTTTTGGAGGAAGAATATGAGAAATATCGTGGATTGATTGAGCGGCGGGCGTCGCATGTGCCGCTGCAGCATCTGACGGGTGAGCAGGATTTTATGGGATTGACTTTTCTAGTCAACAAGGATGTGCTCGTGCCACGGCAGGACACGGAAGTGCTTGTGGAGGAAGTGATGAAGCATCTCCACGACGGTATGCGGATCCTGGACATGTGTACCGGATCGGGGTGCATTCTGCTCAGTCTCTTGCACTATTCCAATGACTGTGAGGGCGTCGGCGTGGATTTGTCGGGGCAGGCGCTTGCGGTGGCGAGGGAAAACTATGAGAGGCTGCGCGTGGAACGCCAGGAGATGAAGGCGCGGTTTCTGGAGGGTAATTTGTTCGCGGCGCTGAAGTGCGGGAAGGCAACGGATAGCGTGGAAGCGGAGGAGGCGTCGGACGGCGCAGAAGCATCGGGAGATGGGAACGTGGCGCATGGCGGGAACGGGACGGAGCCGGGAAATGCGGAACGCTTTGACGTGATTGTGTCGAATCCGCCATATATAAAAACAGATGTTATTGGTACGTTGATGCCCGAAGTGCGGGAGCATGAGCCTGTGATGGCGCTGGACGGCGGGGCGGACGGTCTTATTTTTTATCGGAGGATAGCGGAGAACGCCGTGAACTATTTGAGCGGCGGCGGTATGCTTTTTTTCGAGATCGGCTGCGAGCAGGCGACGGATGTGTGCATGATTATGGAGACGGCGGGTTTCCGGGAGATTGCGGTGGTGAAGGATTTCGCCGGGCTTGATCGGGTTGTGTACGGGAGCTGGTTCGGGTAGCGGGCGATTAATGTGGTTAATGAACGGCAGTTAGAGTTAATATAATTTGTAAGAATAGCTGTGTGACAGCCGGAGGTAGTTATGTTTGATAAATTGGAAGATCTGCTCAGAAAGTTTGAGGAGATTATGAATGAGTTGAGTGAGCCGACCGTGGCGGATAACCAGGAGCGGTTTCGGGCGTTGATGAAGGAGCAGAGCGATTTGACTCCTGTAGTCAATGCCTATAAGGAGTACAAAAAGTGCAATCAGGATATCGAGGACAGTTTGGCAATGCTGGATGAGGAGTCCGACGACGATATGCGGGAGATGCTGAAGGAGGAGCTTGCCGAGGCGAAGAAGCGGGTGGAGGAGTTGGAACATGAATTGAAAATCCTTCTTCTGCCCAAAGACCCCAACGACGACAAAAATGTGATCGTGGAAATCCGTGCCGGGGCGGGCGGCGACGAGGCTGCGCTCTTTGCGGCGGAAATTTACCGCATGTACGTCCACTATGCGGAGGGGCGCCGCTGGAAGGTGGAGACTATGGAAGTGGAGGAAATCGGTATCGGTGGCATGAAGAGCGTGACCTTCATGGTGACAGGACAGGGTGCGTACTCAGTCCTTAAGTATGAGAGCGGTGTGCACCGGGTACAGCGTGTGCCGGAGACGGAGAGCGGCGGGCGCATTCACACATCCACTATCAGCGTGGCGGTGATGCCCGAGGTGGACGACGACATTGATATCGTGATTGAGGATAAGGATATACGAATTGACGTGATGAGGGCGTCCGGCAACGGCGGACAGTGCGTCAACACGACGGATTCCGCGGTGCGCCTGACACACTATCCCACGGGAATCGTGGTTTACAGTCAGACTGAGAAGTCACAGATTCAGAACAAGGCGAAGGCGTTTGCGCTGCTCAAGGCAAAGCTCTACGATATCGAGCAGCAGCAGCGGCACGACGCGGAGGCGGAACTTCGCAGAAGCCAGATCGGCACAGGCGACCGCTCCGAGAAGATCAGAACCTACAATTTCCCGCAGGGGCGCGTCACAGACCACCGCATCAATCTGACCATCTACAAGCTGGATAAGGTGATGAACGGGGATATTCAGGAGATACTGGACGCGTGTATTGCTGCGGATCAAGCGCGGAAGTTGTGCATCTTAAATCAAGAGATGTAGAAGCCCGATTTCATGCGGGTTTGGCGATTTTAAGGGGCTTTGGCAACTTCATAATTTTGACCGAAAACCGACTCATTTGGGGTAAAAATGAGTCGGTTTTTTCTTTTTGTAGACTATAGATAATTTCGCAGCATCAATTTACCCCTGTAGCTTATTTCGCAGCGACCCCGTAGATGTTGATTCAGGGTTGATTGCATTTTGATGTGAGTATAGTGTTATGATGGTGCAGATGCAAACAGTTATCAGAAAAATAGTTAGTTGTTGTGGCGCTTTGGGCAAAATGTTATAATATGCATGTAAGTTGGTTGAAAATTAATCTCATAGGGGAAGTTTTTGGCTCTGTAGTGTGGTAGAGATTTAGAAGCCTAAAAGTCTATTTAAAATATGGAGAGGAAAATGTCAAACTTAGGAGGGTATGATAGAAATAGCTTTTATGATAGTAATGGTGTTGCATATTTAACTAGATTTTTACAGCAGGAGCATAGAATAAAGGGGATTATACAAAGTGATGATAAGATTCCTAATTTGGATGGAACGATTCAATTGCTAGAATGGATTTCTAAAAAGAGGGCGATTCCCAGACAGATATTTCATGTGCAAGTCAAAACAATGAATCATGGATATGAAAATACAAACAAAAATCATCATAGAAGCCAGTATAAGTATTCTGTGGATACAAAAGTATTTAACGTTGTAAAAGAAAATATTACATTTGATCCAGTATTATTATTTTTGGTTGACGAAAAAAAGGAGAAAGTGTTTTGGCGCTATGTGTCGGTTGATTTTGTGATGAGTCTGGACTTGCATGATGAGGAAAATAAAACTATTTACTTTAATGACTCTGATTTAATAAGTAATCTGACAGAATTTCATTCGCAGCTTGTAGAAATTCATGAAGAAAAAATAAGGATAAGTAAAGATATTAATAAGAATATAATTACTACCAATTTAGCCAGTAATAAAGAAATATACGCAATGCTTCAGGAAGAGTGGAGTTATTTGGATCGTTTGCTAAAAAGCGATTTAAAGATTGTGACAGATTATATGTATCCTGATACATGGAAATTTGGTATAGCGTTTCAAGAAGGTGAAGAGTTTTCTTCAATAGGAATATATCATATTAGAAAAGGTAACAATGATACTTTTGTCAAGGAGTTTAGTACAAATAAAGAAAAATGTTTTACAGTATCGCATTATAAAAAGGATAAAATTAGTGTTAGAGAGGTATTAAATGAGCAGATAAGCTTGCTTATTAAAGATTTTTTTAAACATGCAAGAATCCCGGCAAGATATTTGCCAGATATAGTACTGGAGGAGATTGCATTTCAGTTTTTAGATTTAATAGCAGAAGCCTATGATGAAGTTGAAGATAAAGAATTTGTTTTGACATATTATAAAAGGCAGGAAAGCGTACAAGAGGTTCGAAGATTATGGAACGCACTTGTTCTATTTGCCATAGTTCAAAATGAAAATCTGATAAAACAATATGCGATTCATAAGAATATCAGAGTAGAGATCGATCCACTTGGTATGCTGCTAACTTGTAACGTGGCAAATAAAAAACTGGCAGTACAAAAGTTCGAAGAATGCCTTTATAAAACAGGGAAAGAAGATTATGAACTGCCATACCCTCTGGCATATTCTGAAAAGCATGCTTATGAATTGTATGAAGATGTGTTTCATGAATTAGAAATAAGGAAAATCAAGGAAATAAGCAGAGTATGGGAACCTAAAAAGTATAAACAGATGTTTGAAGAATATGATAATTTGAACTTAAGAGGGTTCGATAGAATTGAGACAGGATATTTAATTAAAGATATTTATTCTAATTTTGATAAGCTTTTGAGAGAACTTCCAAAGGCATACAAGGATACGAGCAAAAGGGTCTGGCATGAAATGGCGAACGAACGTATGCTTCGAATGAAATATTCCATTTGTTATGAACCATCGGATACTTCATTTGCTTATTATAAATTAGTCAGAGATGCATTTGAATTTGATATAGAAATTAATGAGTATTCAGTGGAAGAATTAAAGGAATGTGTTGGAAATGGCGGTAGTTTGGAGAAATATAATGCCAGAGGTATTTGTAGTAGCAGTTTTTATAATTCTTTTGGAATGAAATTTCCATTATATAGCCATATATGGTATTTGTTGAATTTGGAAATGTGGAATAGATGTAGTGTTAGAAAACCAATCTTGGATATAGAGTATATTTAATGTTTGGCGGAGGACGGATTGATGGGAAAACGATTTGTTTTGTATGAATTTGGAGATGTTGATATTAATACAGTATGGTAATATATGGCTGAGGTGATTGCTTGGAAGATATTTTGAAAAAGGATGGATTGTCATTAGAATTATTGGGAGACTTATCCTATCAATCAGGACTGGGAATAAGGCTGAAGAAAAATCTTCACTATTTTGACAGGGAAGCATTGTTTGAAGAATTAGTGTCAGTAAATAAATGGTATGATACTTGTGAGCTGCTTCGTGGGGTGATCATAGATTACCGTATAAAAAGTATCCAGTCGGCAATGATGAAATATGACAGATACTATCCAGACCATCAGGCAGCAAAGGTATTCAATGATATGTTGGGATTTCGGACTCTTTGCGACAGCTATCAGGAAGTAATGGACATAGCGGTGTTAGACAGGATACGAGTGGCAGATATGACTGGTGGTAAGGCAAAAGATGACGGCTATCGGGAAGTTCATGTGTATTTTCAAATGAGTAGTTTTCACTATCCGATAGAAATCCAGTATAATACTTTTTATGACCGGCAGCTGAATAACTGGCTTCATAAGTATGTATATAAAAGAAAATATGATAACCATGTAGGAAGTTTGCTGCGACAGGCATATGAAGATGCCAGAATCAGAAACGAAGATGAATTTAGGGAGGTGTTGAAAAATGTGCTATCTGATTGCGAAAAAGTTTAATGATGCAGGATGCCTTGCGTTACAGACAGCGCACGGTCAGCATTTGGCAGATTTTAAAGAAAAGCTGATGGAGGCTGTTGGCTATGAAACGATACAGCTTGTGACAATCAGCCGCCCGTCTGCGTATGGAGAGTATGAGCCATATCATTTTGTGGAGACGGAACAGGAGTTTGAAGAGGCGGTAAAGAATATGTGAAAATAATTATGTTTGACGAAAGTAAGGAGGCACATGTACCGAGACGGTAGCTTGTGTGGTATATAGATGGATATGTACTGAGCATATAATAAAGACGTATTTGTGCTTAGCCGCCGATCAAGCCGCGAAGCTAGTGAAGATGGGGGAGAATTGAAGTGTTTCATGAAAAAGGTGAGAATAACGGTACTGAGAAAGGAATTTTATAAGGATTTCGCAGAAGCCTATCTGACAGAAGGGGAGCAGGTCGGGCAGGTGTAAATTTGGGTGTAAAATAGGGCAGATTACTATTTGCACAGAAGCTTGAGTTGGTGTACAATATACGATATGGTTGAAACGCTATTCTTGCAGGGTGGCAAGAAAATAAATCGGTTTGGCAAAGGCGCCGTAAACGCCTGAGCGGAGGAGGAGGACGTGAAGACTATCGCGTGGAACAAGAGATTTGAACTGGGCGTAGATTTTATTGATAAGGAGCACAAACAGCTCTTTGCTACCATCAATAAACTGCTGACACTCAGTGAGAATGAAGACAAAAGAGAGTGGGTGTGCAAAGAGGGCATTAAGTTCTTAAAAAATCATACGATCGAGCATTTTCAGCATGAGGAAGCATACATGCGGTCCATCGATTACGCGGATCTGGAGATACATAAACGTCTGCACGACGATTTTCAGAATAGCACGCTTGTTTCTCTGGAGGAGGAGCTGGCGGAGACGAATTATTCGGAGGAATCCATGCGCCATTTTCTCGGCGTCAGCATCGGCTGGCTGATAGCGCACACGCAGACGGAAGATCTGGCAATTGCGGGGAAAAAGATGAGCAAGTGGAATAAACTTCCGCATGATAAAGAGATCGACGCGCTGGAGCAGACGATTGTCCAGCTTATTTCGGACGTATTTCAGTTGAAGGCGAAAGCCATCAGCAGACAGTACGGCGGGGAAGATATCGGAAAGGTGATCTGCTGCCGCTTTGTATACAAGGGAAAGCAGAAGGAAAAATGGGAGATTGTGATGTCCTATGAGGAAACGCTGCTTCTCAAGGTGATCAGTGAGCTGATGAGCACGCAGTACCTGAAAGTGGACGATATGGTCATCAATATCACCCGATATCTTTCCAGACAGCTTTTGGAGAAGATCAGGGAGTGTTTTCCCGATATGCAGATGTTTGAGCTGGAAGGTGAATCCCTGCTCACGCAGGAGCAGCTTGTCAATTCTTTTGACCGGGTGCATCCCGCCTGCAGTCTCCTGTTTGACACGGGCGCCGGGTATTTTTCGTTCAGTGTGACCACCGACGATTCCATGCAGGGGAAGATTGTATCTCCGATCAATGCGCAGAATGCCATGGGACAGATCAAAAAATATCTGGACGGCGAGATGCGGAAGAAGCAGATACTGATCGTGGATGATTCCGATTTTATGCGGAGCAATATGATCCGTCTTCTGGGGAAAGACTATGAGATGCTGGAGAGCAATTCCAGCATTGCGGCGATTAAGACTATTACGGTCAACAGACCGGATCTGATTCTGTTAGATTATGAGATGCCTGTCTGTGACGGTAGACAGACGCTTGAGATGATCCGCTCCGACGAGGAGATAGCGGATATCCCCGTTGTCTTCCTGACGGGCAGGGGCGACGCCGAGAGCGTGAAAAAGGTAATGTCCTTAAAACCCAAGGGATATTTGCTGAAGTCCATGCCGGAGGAAGATATCAAGAAATATATCGATGGGATTCTTGCAAAGAAATAACGGGCAGAGCAAAAGAACTGTATGCAAAGATTCTTTGCGTGACTTTTCGGGCGGAAACTGCTATGGTCAGGGTAAGACAGGTAAAAAGTCTGACCGGAGGAAACTGACATGGCAGAGGTAGGAAAACATATTAAAGAAATCAGAAAAGAGAAGAATTTGACGCAGGATGATCTGGCGGAGCGTCTGCACTGTACCAGACAGACCATCAGCAATTACGAAAACGGAAAAAGTGAGCCGAATATTGCGCTTCTGGTAGAAATTGCAAACGTGCTGGGAGTGGAAGTAAACGATCTGATTTATGGTTCGAAAAAGAAGGAGAACAGGAGAAGACAGAAGATCAGGTCGGTGGCGGCGCTTGGGACGGCATGTGCGCTGCTTACGGCGATTGAGATTCTTACTCCGTTCGCGAAGCGGTATGGGTGGGAAAGGTTTGAGACAGCCCCTCTTTATCTGCTGCGGTATGTGCTTCGCCCTCTTGTGCTGGCGCTGCTTGGATGGGGCATTGCGGAGGCGGCAAAAGTCTTTTCCGGGATTCGTTTATGGGAAGGCAGAACGGAACGGACCGCAAAGGCAGTGCGGATTGCTTTTTGTATAGCGGCTGTTATTTTGACAGCGTTTGCCGTACTGGCGTTGTGGACGGCAGTGGACTTGACGTATATCTGGTGGCAGTCGGAACGAACGCTGAAGGTGCAGGGCAGTTTTGACTCTTCGGCGGTTCCACATCTGATGCCGGGACAGCTTCAGAATCTGTTTTTGCGGCTGAACGTGTTTGGTCGTCTCGGTGGCGGTGCCCTGTTTCTGGGTGCGGCGCTGGGGTTTTGCAATGTGAAGAAAGAAGTAAGGTAAATATCATATAGATCAGGGAGGATAGAAGGATGGAAATGGAAGGGAAAGAGAGTGTTACAGCGCAGAACGCGGGAGAGGCGGAAATCGGGACCACAGAGACCATGAAGGATTATGAGCGTGAGCTGGAGGCTTCTTTCCGAAAGATCGAAGAGGGCGATATCATCAAAGGAACGGTGATCGACGTGAACGAGGAGGAAGTCATCCTCGACCTGAAATATTATGCGCAGGGCATTATCAAAGCGGAAAACTTAAGCAACGACCCGGATTTCCTTGCGGCGGGCAAAATTGCCGTGGGGGATGAGATCGAGGCGACGGTGATTAAGATGGATGACGGGGAGGGCAATATCGAGCTTTCCAAGAAAGAGGCGAACGACATCCTCGCATGGGGCAAACTGCAGAATATGATGGAGCAGGAAACCATTGTGAAAGTCCGCATCAAAGAGAGCGTGAAGAGCGGCGTAGTGGCGTTTCTGGAGGGAATGAGAGCGTTTATTCCTGCGTCCCAGCTCTCTACAGATTATGTGGAGGACGTGGAGTCGTGGGTCGGCAAGGAGATCGAGGTCAAAGTGATCACCGTGGATCAGGAAAAGCAGAAGGTGGTGCTCTCCGGCAAGGCAGTAGCGCGTGAGAAGGAGGCAGAGGAGCGCAGACACCGCATTTCCATGATGGCGCCCGGTGCTGTGATGGAGGGCGTGGTGGAAAGCTTGATGCCTTACGGCGCGTTTGTCAATTTGGGGAACGGCATCAGCGGTCTTGTGCACATTTCCCAGATCAGTCAGAGGAGAATCAAAAAGCCCGGCGAGGTTTTGAAGGAAGGGCAGAAGGTCAAGGTAAAGATTTTAAATACCAATGACAATAAGGTCAGCCTCAGCATGAAGGCGCTGGAAGAGGTTATGGAGAACGTGGAGGAGGACAGAGAGCCTCAGGAGTACACTTCCGGGGAGTCGGTTTCTACCAGTCTGGGCGATCTGCTTGCAAAGCTGAATCTGTAAGCGTGTGAGAAAACCCTGCTGCGCAGACTTTTCTCACACAGGAGAATGCCTGAAAAACTGCATTCTCCGCGCGGAGGAATCTTGGGAGAATAGAATATGCATACGTTGTATGTTACGGATTTGGACGGTACACTGCTGAACAGCAATGACCGCATAAGTCAATATAGTATAGAGACAATCAACGGGCTGGTGGCAAAGGGCATGCAGTTTACTTATGCTACAGCCCGTTCTCTCGTGTCCGCCTCAGTGGTGGCAAAAGGGTTATCGACGACCATCCCGGTCATTGCCTACAATGGCGCCCTCATTATCCATCCGGCAACGGGGGAGGTGATTTCCTCTCTTTCTTTTACAGAGGAGGAGGCGCATTATGTGAGTGGCATTTTGCAGGAAAACGGTGCGAATCCCCTTGTCTACGCCTATGTGGACGGTGTCGAGCGTGTGTCCTATGTAGCGGGCAGGGAGAACGAGGGCATTAGGCGGTATCTGGATATGAGGAAAGGGGATAGGAGATTCCGACCGCTTTCGGATGATACCTGCCTGTATCAGGGAGACATTTTCTATTTCACCTGCATTGCGGACCGGGAGGAGCTTGCCCATATGTATGAAATTTTTGTCGGTGACGGGCGGTTTCGCTGTACCTTGCAGCAGGAACTTTACCGCCCGGAATATTTTCTGGAAATCATGCCGAAGAAAGCCTCCAAGGCGGAGGCGATCAAGAGGTTAAAGGAAATATGGCACTGTGACAGGGTGGTGTCCTTCGGAGATGCTATCAACGATATCCCCATGTTTGAAATTTCTGACGAGTGTTATGCCGTGGCGAATGCGGTGCCGGAGTTAAAGGCACACGCCACAGGCGAGATTGCCTCCAACGACGAGGACGGGGTGGCGAAGTGGCTGGCGCAGTTCGGACGGATATCCTGAGGAAAAGAGCCGGGATCGGTTGAAGATTCCCGTGCCGGTATTTCGTTATACTTGTAAAAGGAGGAGGACGAAATGAAAACAGGGAAAATGATTTTGACCATTATGGCAAGTGTGGGGTTTCTGCTTTTTGCATCGGTGGTGCAGCAGCTGGTGATGATGCTGTGTTCCATGGCGGGGATTCCTGCGTGGCTGTATCACATCGTGGGCGGGCTTTCCTACGCGGTTCTGGCTTATATATTGGTGCGGCTTTACTGCACAAAGTATCTGGGAGAGGAAATGTCGGATTTCTGTATTCCAAAGTGCCGGATCCAGATAAAGTGGGCGGTGGCGGCGGTGCTTCTGCCGGTGCTTGTCAGTGCGGTATATCTGCTTCTTCCCGGAAGCTATGAGAGCAATCCGCTGGATGCCGGGACGAAGCTTGCGTTTGTGACCAGAGGCATTTTCCTCGCGGGACTGGGAGCAGGCGTGGCGGAAGAGCTGTTGTTTCGCGGGCTTCTGATGAATGCGGTGATCAAAAAGTGGGGCAGGGCGGCAGGTATTCTTGCGCCTTCCGCGCTTTTCGCGTCGCTCCATATCATCGGGATGCATTTCAGTCTGGCGAGCTGCATACAGGTGATGGTGGCGGGAACTATGGTGGGCGTGATGTT
Organism: uncultured Lachnospiraceae bacterium; assembly: GCA_910588955.1. Lineage (GTDB taxonomy): Bacteria > Bacillota > Clostridia > Lachnospirales > Lachnospiraceae > UBA3282. Next base: position 59,362 of record CAJURQ010000011.1, on the reverse strand, counting down.
CTCTTTCATTGCGCTGGAGGGGCGTTCCGTCTGGAACAGCGCCATTGTGCACGGGGTCTGGAACATGATTATCATAGGCGGCGGTCTGACCATCGGCACGGAGATCAACGAGTATTCCGTCAGCAGTTATGTGCTGGAGACGCGTGCCTTTTTGCTGACGGGCGGCGAGTTTGGCATAGAATCCTCCGTGGTGGCGATCATCGGCTATATCGTGGTGAGTCTGGTGGCGGTGTGGATGATAAGGCGGCATAGCAGGCAGTAATGGGAAATTTGGAAAGGTAGGAGGAATACGGTATGGCGAAACATGTTTTGGCGGTAATTGACATGCAGAATGATTTTATCGACGGTGCCCTCGGCACGAAAGAAGCGGAGGCGGTCGTTGACAAGGTGGCGGTGCAGATCCGGGAGTTTGACGGCGAGGTGGTCTACACGAGAGACACCCATTTCGAGGGGTATCTGGACACACAGGAGGGAAAGAAGCTTCCTGTGCCCCACTGTATCAAGGATACGGATGGGTGGCAGATCCGGACGCAGGTGAGTCAGGCGGGAAACGAGGATGCGAAGGTTTTTGACAAATTGACTTTCGGTTCTGTGGAGCTGGCGGAGTATTTGAAAGCTATGCCGGATTTGGAGAGCGTCACGCTGATCGGGCTTTGCACCGATATCTGTGTGATCTCCAACGCGCTTGTCATCAAGGCGTTTCTGCCGGAAGTGACTGTAAGGGTCAATGCCGACTGCTGCGCCGGGGTGACGCCGGAGAGCCATAAGAATGCGCTGGAGGCGATGAAGATGTGTCAGGTGGAGGTTGTGGGAGAACTGTAATTCCCTCATCTTTTTGTAATGATGAGCATATAATTCCCTCATTTTTTGTGATAGATATAGATTGATTCCCTCATCTTTTTGCGATGACAGGCATATAATTCCCTCATTTTTTTGCAGAATCATTGTATTTCTAAGAAAAAGCGGATATACTATAGTCAGATAGCGGGCGAAAATTTATAGCTGTTTTGAGGTGAGGGGATTATGAAATATCTGAGACGAAAAATAGACTTATATCTGGAAGAGTGGCGGCAGGATGAGGGTAGAAAGCCGCTGATTGTCAAAGGCTCGAGGCAGATTGGAAAGACGGAATCTATTAGGAATTTCGGGGCAAAGCATTATGAAAATGTGATCGAGATTAACTTTGTGGAGGAGCCGAAGTACAAGCAGATTATTTCAGAGGGCTACAAGACTGCGGATTTGATTCGGAATATTTCCAGAATTGACCCTAAAAAGCGGTTTGTGGAGGGAAAGACGTTACTTTTCTTTGACGAATTGCAGGAGTTCCCGGAGATTGCGACTGCGCTCAAATTTTTTGAACAGGACGGCAGGTTCGATGTGATATGCAGCGGTTCTCTGCTGGGGATTCACTATGCCAGAATCGAGAGCAACAGTGTCGGGTATAAGACGGATTATGAGATGCATTCGCTTGATTTCGAGGAGTTTTTGTGGGCGAAGGGGTATGACGCGGATTTCATAGAAGATATGCTGGCGCATATGGTGCGGCAGCAGCTTTTTGATGAGACGGAATTGTCCGTATGCAGCGCGCTGTTTCTGGATTTCTGTATTTTGGGCGGGATGCCGGCTGTGGTCAGGGAGTACATCGAAAAGGACAGCTTTGAAGGATCTCTCGCAATACAGCGGCAGCTTTTGACTGACTACGAGGAGGATATTCGCAAGTATGCGGTGGGAATCGATCAGACGCGGATTCTCAATGTGTTCCGCCAGATTCCGATTCAGCTTGCCAAGGACAACAAAAAGTTCCAGATTTCAAAGGTGGCGTCCGGCGCGCGGTTTAAGGATTATCGCGGCTGTATCGAGTGGCTGTCGGATACGGGGATTGTCAATGTCTGCTACTGCATGAGATACCCGGAACTGCCACTAAAGGGAAATATTGACGACACAAAATATAAGCTGTACTTTGCGGACAGCGGTCTTCTCGTGGCTATGCTCGACGAGGAGGCGCAGGAGGATTTGCGTGCCAATAGGAATCTGGGAGTCTATAAGGGGGCGCTCTATGAAAACGTGGTGGGAGAGGCACTTGTCAAGAGTGGATACGGGCTGTACTATTACAAGCGTGAAGATTCCACGTTGGAGGAAGATTTCTTTGTGAGGACGGCGGACGATCTGATTCCGATTGAAGTGAAAGCCACGAACGGCAGGGCAAAATCGCTCAGAACACTCATTGAAAGTGATAAATACGAGGATATTCATTATGGGATAAAGCTGATAAGCGGCAATATCGGTTTTGACGGTCAGATTTACACATTTCCGTATTTTTGCGCGTTTTTGTTAAAGCGGTATTTGAAGAAGTTTTCCGCTTTGTAACAATATGGAAAAAGAAAACAATCAGAGCAACAAAAGAGGAGATAGACGCAGCATGAGAAAAAAAGAACTGGCTCTTGCGGTCATTGAGAGACTGAAGCAGGAATACCCCGACGCGGGCTGCTCTCTGGAATACAACGAGGCATGGAAGCTGCTGGTCAGTGTGCGGCTTGCCGCCCAGTGTACGGACGCCAGAGTCAATGTGGTGGTGGAGAAGCTGTATGAGAAATTCCCGGATGTGGACACGCTGGCGGCGGCACCGGTGGAAGAGATCGAGGCGATTGTGCACCCCTGTGGTCTCGGGAACAGCAAGGCGCGGGATATCAGCGCCTGCATGAAACAGTTGAAAGAGGAGTACGGCGGGCAGGTGCCGGGTGACTTTGACGCATTACTTTCGCTGCCCGGCGTGGGCAGAAAGAGCGCCAATCTGATTATGGGGGATGTGTTCGGCAAGCCGGCAATTGTCACGGACACCCACTGTATCCGGCTGTGCAACCGTATTGGTCTGGTGGACGGGCTCAAGGAGCCGAAGAAGGTGGAGATGGCGTTGTGGAAGATTGTGCCGCCCGAGGAGGGAAACGACCTGTGCCATCGGTTCGTCCTGCACGGCAGAGAGGTTTGTACGGCGCGGACGAAGCCTTTTTGCGACAAGTGCTGTCTTGCGGATATCTGCAAGAAGAACATATGACTGATGGGTGCCTCTGCTGTAGGAAGATGATGGCTGTAATAGTGTGAGAAGTACTTCTAAAACTCAGCAGCAAAGTCTGCTTCGTGAAGAGGCAGGCGAAGAGGGCTAAAGAGTCAAAAGCGTGTAATATAGGAGGGGCGGCATTGGACGAGACAAGTTACTTTCAGAACGCGCTGTCAAGTTTCGTCACGGACGCGGCATGCGGCGGCGCGGTCAGACATTTGACGGATATCGGATATACGCTGGATCAGATTGTTGACCGGCTGGATTATCCGGCGCCACGTGCCAAGGTACAGCGCATTATGATGGCGTATCTGTATGAAAGCCGTGTGCTTTTGCTGGAAGAGCCTACGGAAGAATTGTTTGCGCCACAGGAACAGTTTGTGCAGGTTCAGGATGCGTACGGAAGACGGAGTTTTCGGAAAATAGAAGTTGACTATAAGAGTCAAACCAATATGACGAGTACGCCGGATTTGACGGCAGCGTCACAACGGAATAAAATGGCGCAGACACGGGAAATTTTATGGAAGGAATCTGTGTACGAGCCGAAGCGGGATGGAAAACTGACAGAATTGTTATACAGAAAGTGCAAGGAAGGCGGGGAAACTTACAGTTATGTGTCCTGTCCTTTCGGAGAACCGGCAGGTGACCAATATAGTCAAATCGGGGAAAAAGAGCAAGGTGTACAGAGTGAGCAGGGCGGATTGTGTGCTGCTGTAGAGGACAAAATGGGATGCCTCAATGGCAGACAGCGGGAATATTTGCGGGGTATCCGCTGGGAGAAACCTGTTGTATACCACAGACTCAATCGGCGGATGCTTGAAATAATCGGTAAACTGTACGAGGCGGGGGCTTACAGCGGCGCCTGCTTTTTTGTCACCGGGCAGGAAAAAATAGCGATACCGGCAAGGTAGCTGCCCTGCCGGTATCGTAAAGAACTGTCGGATCAATCCGAACCTGTCATGCAAGAAATGCCTGCCAGAGCATAATCCCCAGAAAGACAAGGCAGTACAGAGCCATTCCCACATTCAGGATCAAGGTCTTGAAACGCTGCCCCTTTTCTATGATAATTTCCCCCGGCTTTAAGGCAAAAGCACGGCGTTTCACGATGAGCGTTACAATGCCGGCGATTGCCATTCCGAATACGCACAGGGAGAAGACTGCCGAGATGATGACGGTGGAAGGCTTCGTCTGATCAAGCTGCAGTAGGATGCCGCCCAGAACGCTTCCAAAGAAGTTTATCGCCATATGCAGCAGGATCGTATATTTCAGGTTGCCGGTCTTTACGTAGACAAAGGCGAAAAAGCTGCCCAAAAAGAATGCGTAAAAAAACTGGTTAAAATTCATGTGGAACAGCCCGAAGATCAGCCCGGAGAGCATGACCGCACAGCCCTCCCCGTATTTGATAACCTTGTCGCAGATCAGCTTGCGGAACAGAATCTCCTCGAAAACCGGGGCGCACAGCACCGTGAAGATGGCAGTAACCCAGATGGAACCGCCGGTTATGATGTTCAGGAGCGTATTTTGTACCGGGGAGCCTTTCAGCAGACTGATACCTGCGGTGAGACCGAGACCGATCAGATTTCCGGTGATCATAAGAGCGTAGCTGATCATAAAGGCAACCACAAGCTGCCCTGCGCTCATGTGATGCTTTTCGATGGCGGGCACGTCTTTATTCCGCATCAGGGCAAAGGAAATCGGGAAACCCAGCACGTAGAGCGGCACCATGGTGACGGCTAACAGGATGTTGAAATTATCCCGCCATTCGGGAAAAAGTGTGAGGGCAAAGGTCTGCGCGCCGATCTGCAGCAGGGTGATGACTGCAGTGCTGATGAGCATACGGATGCCGATGTCTGAAAAGTCTTTTTTGTAAGTGTTTGTGTTCATTTGTTTTCCATCTCCTTTATCTTTCTTTATTTCATATTATGAATTGGTCCGGCTGTCGGCAGAGGACGCCTTTTACCCGGTCATAAGAGCACTTGTTTCTACTCCCGGTTTTCGCTGTCATCGCTTTCCTCTTCCAGATGCTTTCTCCTGCGGCGATAAAGAGAGGAGCAGACTGTCAGAGTGACTGAAAGTACTACGCTGATCATGAGGAAGTACACGACAAAGACGGTAAGCGCGGTGAAGGCGTCATGGTAATTGCGATAGGAGAGGATGGCATCGAACAGGGCTGTCACCGCTGCGGCAAGCAGGCTTAACCCTATATTGACCGACGGAGTCGCCTTCAGGTGCCTGTCCCAGATGCCGTTGCGCAGGCAGCCGCCGATCAGATACAGCCCCATGCACAGGAATACGATAAATTCACCCGATATCATATTCCTCATGGATTCCGCGCCATATAGAAACGCCTGCACCGCCATGGCAGCAGCCAGACCGAGAAATCCGATCCAGAAGCCTCTGCTCTCCGCCTTTAAAAGCTGCAGTTCCTGCATTTCATCCAAATTGCTTTTTTTATTAAACCACTTCATCATCGTTTTCCTCCCAGAATAAATCATTTAAGGTTTTGCCAAGTTCTTTACAGATCTGAATACATAAATTTAAGGTTGGATTGTAATCGCCGGATTCTACCATACCGATAGTCTGTCTTGTGACGCCGACCCGTTTCGCAAGCTCGGTCTGGGATATATCCTTTTCCATGCGCGCCAGCTTCAGTTTCAGATTTTTCATAAATAGGTGCCTGCCTCCTTTCCCTGGCTTTTAACAGGCACGGGTTACTTCCGCCTGTGATTCACAGGATAGCACGCTAAAAAACAAATGTCAAGTATATTTTACATAAAATAATTATATTTTGCATATGAATGATAAAAATTACTTATGCAACGAATAACAGACAAATTTTTACAGGAAGTAGGACAGCGTACCCCGCTCCGGCTCCTGATGCAGCACTTTGTGTGTCCGGTAGTATGTGGGCGTACAGCCGAGAAACTTTTTGAAGAGTTTATTATAGTAGCTTGTGTTGTTGAAGCCGACCGAGAGAGCCAGATCCGCAATGGATCCAAAATTTTGTTCGGGATCCATCAACTTTTTGGTGGATTCATAAATCCGGTATTTCATCAGATATTCAAAGGGGCTCATCTGCAGGGTTCTCGAAAAGCAGCGGCAGCACTCGCTCTTGCTGACGTGGATGCTGTCGGCGATTTCCTGCAAAGTCAGAGGTTCCGCGTGATGGGTTCTGATAAAAAGCATTGCCTCCTTGACGCGCTGTTCATCCTGCGGCACACGCGGGGCGGAAACGGTTTCCGTGTGCGGGAGCTGACGAAGCAGTTCCGCCCAAAAGTGGCACAGATATCCCTTGGTGGCAATCTCATAGCCGAAATGTTTTGTCATATTTACCTCGATCACCTCGGTCAGTGTCTGCAGCATCCGCTCATGCCACGGCGCACTCTCGTCCAGAAAAAAGACTTTAAAAAGCTGGTAGTTCTGCATAGGCAGCAGGTACTGCGTCTGCAGGTAATTGCTCTTGTGCCCGAAGATGTAGTCCGGATGAAAGACAAGGGAGTGGAAGGTGCACTGCTTTTTGTCCTGCGCGTGAATACAGTGCATGACATTCTGGTTGATGATAAGTCCCTGCCCCGGTCTGATCAGATAGGTGTCGTCATCGGTGGAAACTTCCGCAACGCCCTTGTCCACTATCAGAATTTCCATTTCCTCATGCCAATGCCAGCGAATCCAGTTCAGATAAGATTTATGCAGATCCAGATAACGGGCGTTGACCGGGTAGTCCAACGTTCCGTAGTCGTTTCGAGAGTACAGATTGTCGTAGGTGCTCATAGAATCAGGTGAGAGCTCCTGTTCGTTTAACGTTCTTGCGGGAATCGCTGTCTGCTGTGTAATCATGGATAATCCTCTTTTATGTATTATAGTATGTATTATAGGTGTTCGCGGGCAGCCGATAAAGGCAGTCGTCGCTGTAATTGACCTCTTATAAAAATATATTAGCATCAATTTTGGACGAGGTCAAATATATGTCATTTTTAATAGAATATAATAAAACTATTTTGCGGAGGAAAGATGGATTCTCAGAAGAATGAAAACCTGTTAAATCTGGCGCTTGACACTGCCGCCGGAGAGCGGGAACGTTCGTTGGAATTGAATGTGGGTTACGATGTGCAGGAGAAAACGTGGGAGGTTATTGTAAAGTATCATGGATCTTTGCAGGCGTTGACCGAGTGGGGCATACTGGTGGAGGAGCTGATTGCGGGCTATGCCATTCTTACCGTGCCGGAGTCTTTGATGGGACGGCTGGAGGAGACAGAACAGATTGAGTATGTGGAAAAACCGAAGAGGCTCTTTTTTTCTGATCTGGCAGGAAATACGGCGTCCTGCTTCGCGCCGGGCAGCCGGATCTATGAGGAATTTACGGGCAAGGGCGTTTTGGTGGCGGTGATCGATTCCGGGATCGCTTATGATAATCGGGACTTTCGGAATGCGGACGGCACGACCAGAATCCGATATCTGTGGGATCAGGTGTTGGACCGGGAGTTTGACGCGGCGCAGATCAACGAAGCGCTTCATACGGGCAGCATGCAGGAGGCGGAACGGCTCGTGCCGAGCATTGACACGAGCGGGCATGGGACCGCAGTGGCAGGCATTGCCGCGGGGAATGGCGGGGAAGGCGGGCAGGCATATGCGGGCATCGCCAGAGAGAGTGAGCTTATTATTGTGCGGCTCGGCTCACCCAGAGCAGATTCCTTTCCACGGACAACGGAACTGATGCGCGCCCTGACTTATGTGGTCCAAAAGGCGGAAGAACTTGCCATGCCGATCGCCATCAATTTAAGTTTCGGGAATACTTACGGCGCGCATAACGGGACGTCGCTGCTGGAGCGGTTTATAGACAATGTGTCGGAGATCGGGAGAAGCGTCATCTGTGTGGGCAGCGGCAATGAGGGAGCTTCCGGGGGACACGTGGGCGGGAGCCTGCGGCGGCAGGAAAGAGAAAATACTAATCTGACTGACTTGGTCAATCGAGTAGGCAGAGAAGCAGACAGGGATGTCACTGACGGGGATAGGAGAGTGGAAATGACAGTGGGGGCATATGAGAGAGGGCTGAATGTGCAGCTGTGGAAGGAGTATGTCGACCGCTATTTAGTGACAGTCATGTCGCCATCCGGGGAGACGTTTCAGATGGATACTGACCGTCCCGGTAAACAAGCTTACCGTCTGCAGCAGACGCAGATTCTGTTCTATAACGGCGAACCGGCTCCCTATATGACGGCGCAGGAGCTTTACTTTGATTTTTTGCCTGCGGAAGGCAGCAGGTATCTGGATCGGGGCGTATGGACGTTTATACTCCGTCCGCTTAAGGTTATTACCGGCAACTACACATTTTATCTCCCCTCGGAAGCCGTCCGCAGCGCGGACACCCGTTTCGTTAGGACAACGCCGGATGTGACGCTGACGATTCCCTCCACGGCGGGAAAAGTGGTTACGGTGGGAGCATATGACCCGGTGTATGAGTCCTATGCGGATTTTTCCGGCAGGGGGTATCTGTATCAGGATCAGGTGAACAGCCGCACCTCGGACACCTTTGTGAAGCCGGATCTTGTGGCGCCCGGCGTGGGCGTTCTCGCGCCAGATCGTGACGGAGGTTATTCGCCTGTCACGGGCACTTCCTTTGCCGTGCCCTTTGTGACGGGAGCTGCCGCCGTGCTGATGCAGTGGGGGATCGTGAATGGGAACGACCCTTATCTGTACGGGGAGAAAGTGAAGGCGTATCTGAGGAAGGGCGCAAAGCCGATTCGGGGCGTGGCAGAGTACCCGGACTCGCGGGTGGGGTATGGGGCGATTTGTGTTGAAAATAGTCTGCCTATGTAAATGAGAGTATATTTTTAGGGGAATAAGCACTTTGTTTTGGCATATATATTGTCTAATAAAGTGTTGTTATGTACTGACTAAAATTTTGCTGGGCAAACTAGCGGGATTTGTTTAGATTTTTAATATAAATGGATATAATGCATATTGCGTAAAAATCAGCATCTAATTTTAGATTTTATTTAAATTAGATGTTGATTTTTGTTGGATATAGGATATAATATAATAAAGTTTTGATAAAGAATGAGGAGATTATTATGCTGATACAGTTTAACTTTAAAAATTACAAATCATTTCGGGATGAAGTATCACTAGATTTATCAGCTACTAAGATCACGGAACATGAAAGCCATGTGGTGGATATTGCCAATGACAAACTACTAAAGGTTGCTGCAATTTACGGAGCCAATGCGAGTGGAAAGTCTAATGTATATGATGCATTTGATTATATGACTTACTATGTGTCAGAATCCTTTAACTTTGGAGGAGAGGAAGACGGTCGCCGGAAAACAGAGAATAATTATATGAAAGTTACTCCTTTTTTGTTTGATAGAAGAAGTTGTGACGAGGAAACTACATTTGAGGTATTTTATGTAGATAATGCTGAAAATAGCGGAAAAATTTATCAATATGGATTTTCGTTGAAAGGCGATGAAGTGGTAGAGGAATGGCTGTATTCCAAAGCAAAAACATCAAGAAACAACTATAGAACAATTTTTTACCGAAAAAAAGGTGAAGAATTGGAAATGAATGGTTTCTCTAAAAGCCATATAGAAAATATCAAAGCATCCTTAAATAAAGAAACACTTATTGTTTCTTTAGGAACAAAATTGCGGATCGATAAGTTAAAAAAGGTAAGAGATTGGTTTTTGAATAATGAGATTCTTGATTTTGGAGATCCGGCAGAAAATTTCTTTCGATCAAGAGTGCTTCCGGAAGATTTTGTAGACAGCAAGGAAGTACAAGGGAATGTAGTGAAGTATTTTGCATCGTTTGATGAGGCAATTCAGGATTTTCATGTAGAAGAGTTGCGGCAGGACGATGAGAAAGATACAGGAAAAGGTTATAAGATTGATGCGCTTCACAAAATGGTGGACAGTCAGGAACTGGCTTCTATTCCTTTAAAATTGGAGTCCAGCGGTACGCTAAAAATGTTTGCGCTCTATCCTTCCTTAAAAGATGTGCTGGATCATGGGGGTACACTGTTTGTTGATGAGTTAAATGCCAGACTGCACCCGTTGTTGGTACGGAATATTATATTGACCTTTTTGTCCCCAGAAATCAATACGCAGAATGCACAGTTGATTTTTACGACACATGATGTTTGGCAGTTTTCTAATGAATTGCTTCGTCGAGATGAAATTTGGCTGGTCAATAAAAACAGGGATGGAGTTTCTGAATTATATTCTCTGGCTGATTTTAAAGATGAAGAAGGCAATAAAGTACGTAGAGACGAGGCTTTGTCTAAAAAATATCTGACAGGCATTTATGGGGCCATTCCTGCCTTGAAGCCCATGGAAATGCTGACTGGGAGGACTTTGGATGACGAGTAAGGGGAATGGAAAATCTAGCGACCGCAGGGCTGGGAAACGAAAAGACCGGAATAAGCGGGTAGGGACAAGGATACCTGAATTAGGGTATTACCTGATTGTAACTGATACGGAGGAAACAGAGAAGAATTATTTTGAAGGCTTGAGAGATAGTATTCCCGTGGAGCTAAAAAACCATCTGGTAATAAAAGTGGAAAAGGCGAAGACCGCAGAACTGGTGAAACGGGCGATGGAACTTACCGATGCAGAATCACAGTATCGTATTCCATGGATTGTTTTTGACAGGGATCAGGTAAAGGATTTTGATGAGATTATAAGGCTGGCAGAGAAAAATGATATTAATGCCGGATGGTCTAACCCGTGCTTTGAAATATGGATGTTTGCATACTTTGGTGAGATGCCCACTATCAGGGAATCTTATATATGTTGTGAACGGTTTGCGGAGAAGTTTGAGAAGGTAACAAGGCAAAAGTATTCTAAGAATGATAGAGATATTTATCGGAAACTGGTGCAGAATGGGGATGAAGAAAAAGCGATTCAGATAGCAAAGCGATGTTACAAAAAATGTATGGAAGATGGGAAAATAAAGCCATCGGAGATGTGGCCGGCGAGTATAGTACAACAGTTGGTGAAAGAAATACGAAGAAAAACGACTGTTGCCTGATACGCTTGGAAATTTAATAGAAAAACTACCATCACTTTCAGCTGGTGAAGCGTTATTGATTGGAGAAGCAATAGTTATGCCATCAGTAGTTCAAATTGATGAATGTAAAGAAAATAAACCATCCTCTAACGATATCCCATATTGGCATTTATGGAAAGAGGAATGGAAATCTCTTGATTTTGAACAGTTGCGAAAAGAGTGGCATCAGTAAGTTATAGAGATTAAAGAAGCACGATTGAGTTTAAACAGTTCAATCGTGCTTTTTGATAAAATTATATACAAAAAAGTTATGCTTTTTACTTGACACTAATTCACCGTCAATTTTGCCCTGACTTAGCATTAGCGAACCATACGCCCCACGAAGTTATGCGGGTTTCAGCGATTTTCGCTCAAAAAAAGTGAAAAAAGTTTGTGACATTAACTTGACATACGCGGGGTATGGGGCGTTGTGTGTGGAGGATAGTCTGCCGGATTGAAGGATAGGCGGGTGGCATGAAATATGATAAAATTTATGTAATTAGGGAATGTTTTGACAAACTTACTTCATAAAAGTGCCCTAAAAGAGAAGGAGCCCACCCATGCAACCCACATGGACCGATATAGAACAACACATACTCGCCTGTGCCCAATGCCCCCTAAGCCGCACCAGAAACCTTCCCGTCATGGGACGAGGCAGCCATGAGGCGGACATCATGGTAATCGCGGAAGCACCCGGCGCGCAGGAGGACCAGCAGGGCATTCCCTTTGTGGGGCGCTCCGGGGAAATTCTGGACCGCCTTTTACAGGACTGCGGGCTTAGCCGGGAAGAAATCTATATCACAAACATTTTGAAATGTCATCCGCCCGGAAACCGTGATCCCAAGGAGGAAGAAAAGGAGGCGTGCTTCCCCTACCTGAAATATGAGACGTTTTTGCTAAAGCCGAAGATCATTGTGTGTCTGGGGCGTGTCGCCGCGCAGCGTATCATTTCACCGGATTTTAAAATTACCAGACAGCACGGCACATGGACATGCCGAAAGGACTGCGCGCTGAACGCGACCTATCATCCGTCGGCAATCCTGCGTGATCCTTCCAAGTATGAGGAGACAAAAAAGGACTTTCTGGAGATTGTAAAAAAGAGGGATTCTATAGTTATGTAAACCAATAGGAGCAAAGTATACCAAAAAAACGACAATGTATACCACAGGCATTCCCGTATCCTCCGTTTTCTTCTATAATAAATCAGATACTTTTGCGGTCAGTTCCACAAAGGAGGAGGCAGAGGGTATGAAGACAAAGAAACTAAGTATTGCAGCGCAGCTTTTTCTCTTTATTTTAGGATCAGCCATTATAGTAGCATTGATTGTGGGGAGCGTCGCCTATTCAAATATGGGCAGCTTTCTGGAAAAGAAATGTAAGGACGACGTGATGGAGATTGCGGTGATTGCCGCGGAAAATGTGGACGGAGCGGTTTTTGCGAAGGCTATGGAGGGGGACGAGGCGTCACTTACGGCGGTGAAAGACAGCCTGAGTTTCTTTCTGGTGGGCGATTCGGTTACCTACGTTTACACGCTGATGCCAAAAGATGCAAGCTTGTTTCAGTTTGTGGTGGACACGGATCCGGACGATCCGGGCGAATACGCGGAGGACTATGAGGCACAGGACGCCATGTTTGAGGCAATGCAGGGCGCATCGTCCGTGACGGCGGACCCTTTCACCGACGAGTGGGGTACTTTCTACAGCGGCTACGCGCCGATTTCGCTTGACGGCAAGGTGCTCGGTATCGTGGCAGTAGACTACGAGGCGTCATCCATACAGACCTCCCTAAACAGTCTGATACGCAATATTTTGTTTGCGGTGGGCGCGGCTTTGCTGTTTGCCATCATAGCGGCGGTTCTGGTTGCGGTCAGGATGCGGCGCAATTTCATTAAGGTAAATAATAAAATTCTGGAGGTTGCGTCCGACGACGGGGATCTGACGAAGGTGTTAAGCATCACTTCCGGGGATGAGTTGGAAGTGATCGGAAACAGCCTGAACCGGCTTTTGGCAAAGACGGCGAATACAGTCAGGGAGATTAAGGGCGGAACCGGAAGTATTGAGACGAAAATGAGCGATATCAATACCCACGTATCGGGGTCCGCCGCGCAGGTGGCGGGTATCAATGACACCATACACTCGATGGTGGCGGCTTCCGAGGAAATCGCGGCGTCCGTCGGGACAGTGAGCGAGCAGGTGGAGTTTGTATACAGGGACATCCAGAACATTGTCGAGGTGGTGGCGGGAAATACGATCGGCTTGCAGGAGATCAATGCCTCGTCCACAGAACTGAACGACACGGCGCAGACTTCCTTTGCGGGAATTGGCAAAAATGTCGAGAGAATGTCAAAGATGCTGCAGGAGGAAAAGAAACGGGCTGAGGCGGTGCTTCGGATCAAGGAGCTTTCGGAGACGATTCTCGGTATTTCCGGGCAGACAAACCTGCTGGCGCTGAACGCGTCGATAGAGGCGGCGAGGGCAGGAGAAGCGGGAAAAGGCTTTGCCGTGGTGGCGGGAGAGATCGGTTCGCTTGCGGGCAACACCAACGAGGCGGCGAATGAGATCCAGAAGATGAGCAAAGAGGTAGTGGAGGCAATTCAAGGGCTAGGCGCGCTGGCGGATAAGATGCTTCAATTTCTGGAGAACGAAATATCCGGGGATTATCAGAAATTCGGCGGGCTGTCCCACGGCTTTGCGGAGAAATCCGACGAAATCAGGGTTTCTATGGAGCAGCTTCTGAAGAATATAGAAGAATATGCCGGGGGCCTTCAAAAGATCAGTACGGCGATGGAATCTGTTGGCGGCGCCTCCGAGGAAAACAATGCGGAGATTATTCAGCTTTCAGAGCTGATTTCCGCCATCGACGAGGAGATGAAGAGCATCAAGACGACGACGGCGGACACGTTTTCAGCCATTTCCGTTATGAACGGGGAGCTGAGCGGCTACCGGGTGTAGGATAAACGGATTCTTGTTACGGATTACAATTCTTGCAAGGATCGTACCCCTGCGCGATAATGCTTTCCCGGCTCTCGGAGCTGTCCTGTCTGTTCTTTGTTGGCAGGGAATGGCAGGTGGGTCGGTGGAATTTCTTTGTCTTGACATTTAAAACGTAGGTCAGCTCATTGGTGACAACGGGCGCGCTTTCCTGTGGTTTTTCTTCCACGGCGGGTGCGCTTTCTTTCTGTGTCTGTGCCGCAGTAGTCGTCTTTGCGTCGGCAGTGGATTTTGCGGAGTCAGCGCCGCTTCCTGTGGGTTCGCCTGCCTTCCAGCTCTCGGACGCGGGCACGTTGAAGGAGATCGACTTGCCGTCTGTGGACGCGATGATCGTGCCTGCCTCGTCGGTCCGGTAAACCATGACGCCGCTTGTGCGGAGCGTGTTTAGCGTTTCCGCGTGAGGATGCCCGTAGGAATTACCTTCCCCGCAGCTGATGACCGCATAAAAAGGAGCGACCGCTTTGAAAAAATCTTTCGAGGTAGAGTACTTGCTGCCGTGATGACCGACCTTATATACATCCGCGGAGATGTCAATGCCTGTCTTTAAGATATCCTTCTCGGCGCCCTCTCCGGCGTCTCCCGTAAACAGGAAAGAGCGGGTTCCGTTTTTCAGAAGCAGCGCGATGGAGGCGTCGTTGGGATTGTCGTAAGATTTGCCCGGCCCAAGTATGGTAATGCTTGCTGTTCCCAGTGTGTATTGGGAATTGACCTTTGGAGTCAATGCCTTGACCTGTTTGTCATCCAGCGACTGAATCAGTTTCTGATAGGTTTTGTTGTCCTTTTCAAAGTTGGAGACAAAGACGTTTCCGACTTTAAATTTCGTAATGACGACGGGCGCGCCGCCGATATGGTCGGCGTCCGGGTGGGTCAATATCAGATAATCCAGTTTGGTAATCTTCTGTTTTTTAAGATAATTCTGGATCGCTGTGCCTTTGGTGTCGTCGCCGGCGTCGATCAGCATGGCATGTCCGCCGCAGGTGACGAGCGTGGCGTCACCCTGCCCTACATCCATAAAATGGACTTCCATCGGATCCGGAGAAACGGCTTTGACCGGAGCGGGGATGGAGAGAACGCACCCCAGAAAAACGTATATGGCAAGAAGCAGATGTACGGCTTTCCGAGTCATTTTTTTCATAACAAGCCTCCTTTTTCTGTATTAAATTATAAAATATGGGATGACTCAAGTATATCATATTTTTGAAGCAAAATCGACTAAAAAGTATAGTCGGGCGCGTGTCTGGCGCGCGATTCCCAAATCCGGTTGCGCAATCAGCCTGAATCTGGTAATCTGAAATAGAGCAACCGCTTGCGCAACTGAGCGGGAAGGGAGTAGATTTTATTATGGAAGAAAAGAATCTCACAATTGCGGATATCGCGCAGGAACTGGGCGTATCGAAAACCACCGTGTCGAGAGCCATGTCCGGCAAGGGCAGGATCGGGGAGGAGACGCGAAAAAGGGTGCAGGCGTATATCGAAGCGCATCATTACAGTCCGAATGTGGTGGCGAAGGGGCTTGCGCGGAACAAGACTTTTAATCTGGGACTGGTGCTGCCCGGAGATTATAATATCGTGGAACTGCCTTTTTTCCAGAAGTGCATGATGGGAATCAGCCGGACGGCGTCCGAGGCGGGGTATGATGTACTGCTCTCTATGGTAACCGCCGACAAGATTACACAGCTTGAGCGGGCGGTGACAAACCGCAAGATCGACGGGGCGATTCTCACAAGAACACTGGCGGATGACGCGCCCATGCGATATTTGCAGGAGAACGGCGTGCCCTTTGTGGCGATCGGCAGTACCGATGAGGCAAAGGTGGTCCAGATTGACAACGATCACAGGGGCGCCTGCCGGGAACTGACGGGAAGGCTGTTGGACGGGGGCATCCGCAGCCTCGCGCTGATCGGTGGCAGGGAAGAGTATATTGTCACGAAAAACCGTCTGCTTGGATTTGAGGACGCCTTTGCGGAGCACCCGGGCTGGGACGGCAGCAGGCAGACTTTTCTAAACATAGAAGACGAAGGAGAAGTGGAAAAGATTGTGGAAAGTCTTTTGACCGAACGGGTCGAGTGTATCGTATGCATGGATGATTTCCTGTGCGGCTGTGTGCTGAATGTGCTGCAGACGAGACGGGCTGCTGTGCCGGAACAGGTGCAGGTTGTTTCCTTTTATGACAGTTCCACGCTGGCAAACCGCATCCCCACCGTCACCTCCATCCGGTTCAATGTGGAGGAGCTTGGGAGAAAGGCGTGCGGTATGCTGCTGCGGATGCTGGACGGGGAGGAGGCGCAGGGGCGCACGCTTTTAGGGTATGAGGTGCAAATGCGGGAATCGACGAAATAATAAAAGTGCCTTTATGTGAAAAATAGAGAGAATAAAAAGTGCCTTTATGTGAATTTGCACGAGCAAGGACTGTTTTGATAACTTGCAGCCGTTGATGCGTATAAAAAAGCAAAAATAAAGAGGATGTGGTTCATCTGCCGGTTTATATGGCGATGTTTATGTAACAGTTTTGCTCAGGACTTTGCACTTGCTGCAATTTCTTCGCCGCCTCTATTGACAACGCCCACCCTTCTTTATATGATGAAGGTAACGAATCAGGGAGGTGAGCATCTGTGCGGATGAAAAGAGTATTTGCATTTGGAGCGGCAGGTTTGCTGATGGCTGGAATGGTCGTTATGCCTGTGTCGGCTCATGGACATCACGGTCAGGCAGGTGCCGCGGTAAATGCGGTTTGTTCCGTGTGCACGGTGGAGGATTGTACGAGAACCGGGCTGCACACACATGACGGTACGACTTATTGCGGATATAATCACGCGGGAGGTTATTGCGACGGTTCCTGCGGGGCGGTCAGCGTTTGCACGGTGGACGGATGTGAGGAGACGGGGTACCATCTTCACGACGATCAGGCATACTGCGGGTATGCGCACGCGTGCGGCTACTGTGACGGTTCCTGCGGTGTGGTAGGCGTCTGCACGGTGGAGGGCTGTACGCAGACGGGGTATCATACCCACGACAGCCAGACTTATTGCGGTTATAATCATGCACACGGCTACTGTGACGGTTCCTGCGGTGTGGTAGGCGTCTGCCATGTGGAGGGATGCACACAGAGCGGGCATCACACCCACGGAAGCCAGAGCTACTGCGGTTACAATCACGCGAACGGTTACTGCGACAATTCCTGTGTGAGACAGAATACGAACCAGAATGCAGGACAGGGTAACGGTTATGGCGGAGGTTACGGCGGCGGGCATCATGGCGGTCACCACGGAAGACATCATTAATCAGTTGAAAGCGCACAACAACATCAACGGGCAGCACTATGGAATTCCATACTGCTGTCCGTTTTGCGCGCATAAGCAGAGTCAGAAGGTATTCAGAGTATGTGCCTTGCTTGCATGAGCACATGCGAAGGATACCTTCTGGCGAGCAACGCGAACGAGAAATGCGAAGCATTTCGAGTCTGCTTATGCGTGCCAGCAGTCATAACGCGGAACGGAGGAAAACGGAAATGACAGGAAAAAGGAGAGAAGGAAGAAGGCGTGTGCTGTCAGGCGTGCTGGCGGCGTTTATTTTGCTTGCGGGCTGCGGGGCGGACGAAGCGTCACAGCCGGAATCCGCAGCCGAGGGGCAGGCGGTCACGGAACAGGAATCCGCGGCAGCAGGGCAGGCGGTTACGGAGCAGACAGCCGAAGAACAGACAGACAATTTCATTCGGGGCGTGGATATTTCCAGCGTGCTTGCGGAGGAGGCGAGCGGTGTCGTCTATTATAATGAAGCCGGGCAGGAACAGGACATTTTTCAGACACTTGCGGAAAACGGGGTGAATTATATCCGGGTCCGGGTGTGGAACGATCCTTACGACGAGAACGGAAAGGGTTACGGCGGCGGTAACTGTGACACGGCGGCGGCAGCCGAGATTGGCAGGCGGGCGGCGGCGCAGCAGATGAAGCTTCTGGTGGATTATCACTATTCCGATTTCTGGGCTGACCCGTCGAAACAGATGTGCCCGAAGGCTTGGGAGGGCATGGCGATAGAGGAGAAGGCGGATGCGCTCTACGCGTTCACGGTGCAGAGTCTGGGGGAGATTATGGATGCCGGGGCGGATGTGGGGATGGTGCAGATTGGCAACGAGATCAACAACGGTATGGCGGGGGAGACCAACTGGTCTGCAAGGGGAATGCTTTTACAGGCGGGCGCACAGGCGGTCAGGGATGTGGCAAAGGAGCGGGGACGAGAGATTCGCGTTGCCGTTCACTTTACGGATATCAAGGATCAGACCGGCACCCTCGCGCTGGCGCAGAAGTTGAAAGAGAAGGAAGTCGATTACGACATTTTTGCGGTGTCCTACTATCCGTTCTGGCACGGAACGATGGAAAATCTGACGGACACGCTGCGGAAGGTGAGCGACGCTTACGGGAAGGATGTGCTTGTGGTTGAAAATTCCTATCCGTACACGGCGGGTGACGGGGACGGCACGGCAAACAGCATCGGCGCGTCGGACATTCTGCCCGAGTATCCGGCGACGGAGCAGGGGCAGGCGGAAGAAATTCGGGATGTGTGCGCGGCGGTTGCCGCTGTTGGAGACGCGGGACTCGGCTATTTTTACTGGGAACCGGCATGGCTACCGGTCAATGTCTGGGAAAAAGACGCGGCGGATGCGGATGAGGTTCTCGCCGCGAACAAAGAGGCATGGGAAGAAAAAGGTGCGGGGTGGGCGTCCTCCTATGCGTCCGGGTATGACCCGAAGGACGCCGGAAAATATTACGGAGGTTCGTCGTGGGACAATCAGGCGTTATTTGACTATAGTGGTCATCCGCTGGAATCCCTGAAAGTATTTCGCTATTTACCAGAGGGGCTGCCGGAGGAGTCTGAGGCACAGTAAATATTTTCATAGTTTTTCATATTTGGAAAAATATGCATTGACAAGCACTGTGCAATTTGTTATGATTCAAACATGAACAACCGATTGCGCAAAGTCAAAACTACCAAAACGGGTGGAAGGCAGGTAAGCGCGGCGGTGATGGCGGCAAAACTAATTAAAAACGGAGGACAGGGCACATGGATAAGTTTATCGTAAACATCATCCATCGTCCGGAGATGGTACCTGAGTACGCGGAAAAGGTGACCGGACACGGCAAAGAGGAGGATATCGGAAGGAAAGAGCTGTTGACGGAGTCTCTCGATATCTTTAAGACGCAGCAGGCGATTGCTCATAAGAACGGATTAAAGACGACGATTCAGATGACTTACGCCTCTTTATTCAACGACGAGGCGGTGGCGCTCGCGAAGGCGGATCACGAACAGTACGGCGACGAGATCGCCCTGTCCCTGCTCGGTCTTCCCTGCGAAGAGTTCCGCGAGAAGTATAAGACGAAGGACTTCTGTATCTGGATGTTCTCTATGGAAGACAAGAAGTCTATCGTGGACGATGTGTTTGGCAAATTTAAGGATCGGTTCGGTTTCTATCCGGAATCCACGGGTTCTTACTATATGGACGCCGATCTGATCAATTATATTAAGGAAAAATATCCTATGGTGAAGTGTGCCGTGGCGACATGCTGGGAGGAAGGACCGAAGGCGTACCACACCTGCAACAATTCTTGGTACACATTTATGGACGGCGGTCCGTGGGCGCCTTGGATTCCGAGTAAGCAGAACACTCACGCGCCGGCGGCAAATGAGGCGGAGGATTCCGGTATCGTGGCGATTCCCCACCTGTCCCGCGATTTGATTGCGTGTTATGACGGCAACGGATCCAATTTCGGGACGCACCCGCAAAACGTCCTGCGGAGTATGTGTTATGATTCCAAGACGTGGGATTATCCGTATCTGTACAACCTGATCGATCAGTTCCGCGCGTTGGCAAAATACAACAACGGTTACGCCTACAACATGATGTTTGTAGGTCCCGGCTGGATGAACAAGATGGGTCGCTGGGAGGCGCCTTACGAGCTGTTGCTTAAGTCCTACGAGGACGGCATGGCATACTACGGACAGCTTAAAAAAGAGGGCAAGTTAGAAGATATGACCATGGCGGAGTTCGCGGACTTTTACCGTGAGAACAGAAGGCTGACGGAGCCGGAGTGCGCGCTGTGGAGAGATATTTTGTATGGGTCGGACAAACAGCTTTTCTGGTACTGCGACCCTTACATGAGAGTGTGCGCAAACATGGATCAGGGCGGCGCGATCGTGGATCTGCGGCCTTACGCGGCGAAGCTGGAGTGGCAGGTCGGTATCGGTACGAAGCATGTGACGGACGCGTCCTATCCTTTCCTGATTCAGGAGAAATACCGGGCGGGTTACTTTACCCACTATGCAGGCGAAGGTACGGTGAGAAGCGCGAAGCTGACCCACAACGGTGAGGAAGTGGATCTGTGCCTGTGCCGGACAAAAGCGCATTTCTCGCAGGAAGGCAACACGAGAATCCTGACTCTTGATCCGGTGGATATCGAGTTCTATGATTTGACTGTGAAATTACAGACGAAGATGTACTTCGAGGAGGGCAGCTCCAACATCAAGATCGAGAGAACGATTCTCGAGATGAGCGACCCGAACGCCGAGGTGGAGATCAACGAGTACATGGTAGCGTGCTACGGCACGACGGAGTACTCCGAGGATATGAGCAATGTGAAATTGTCCGTGACGGACGGATCCAAGACGGAGCAGATCGACTACGCTTACAAGTGCCGCGAGGCGCAGATGCAGGGCGCGACAGAGGCTGTGGCGGTAGTTCCCGAGATCGAGACAAGGGTGTCCATCAGCTGTGAAAAGAAAGAGGCGGTCGGCTACATCAAGGAAGGGTATGCGTTCTCCCCGATGTTCACATTAGGTTACACGACCCAGTTAAAGGATAAGGAGGTATTTGCGACATGGCTCAATCTGGCAAAGGCAAATTAAATTACAGGTGTCCCTCCTGCTTTATGAGAGATTTGGACATTGATATGTTTTACGATAAGGATAAGAAAGAGTATCACTGCATCCGCTGTCAGTATGTGGGGACGGAGGAGGATGTGCTCGAAAAGAACGAGCTTGTGCGGTTCCGGTATAAGGATGCGATGAAGCGGTTTACGAAGTTTGATTTCGACTGACGGAGAAGTGACGGACGAAAGATGGAATTCTGCGTCGCCGCGCTTCCGCTCCGTGAAAAGCGTAGCAGGCACTAAGCTCGAAAAGACCTCGCTAAGTGCTGACGCATTTCAAGGGGCTCCTTGAGAATTCCATCTTCCGTCCTGTTATTCGGCAAACAGGGAAAAGGAAGATAAAATATGATGTTTTATAAGGGAATGGACTTGTCTACCATCAAAGAAGTGGAGAGTCTCGGCGGGAAGTTTTATGACCACGGCGTGGAGAAGGATGTATTTGAGATTCTGAAAAGCTATGGCACGAATGCGGTCAGGCTGCGCCTTTGGAACGATCCATATTCGGAGGACGGCGTGCCTTATGGGGCGGGAACGAACGACCTGCCCACCACGATAGAACTGGCGAAGCGGGCGAAGGCGCACGGGATGGAAGTGCTGCTCTGTATGCATTACAGCGATTTCTGGGCGGATCCGGGGAAACAGCGGGTGCCCAAGGCGTGGCGCGGGATGGATGCGGAGCAGTTGACCGAGGCGGTCTATACCTTTACGCGGGACACGCTGTTGACTTTGCGGGATGCGGGGGCGTACCCGGATCTGATCCAGATCGGCAACGAGCTGACGAACGGGATGTTATGGCAGTATGGAAAGCTGCTGGAATGCGGCAACTACGACAATCTTGCAAAGTTCGTCAGCGCGGGCATCCGGGCGGTGCGCTCGCTGGACAGTGGCATGCCGGTTATGATCCATCTGGACAATGGCGGCAATGCGCCGATGTACATTGACTGGTTCGATCACTATATGGAGCGGGGCGAGGATTTCCAGATCATCGGGCTTTCCTATTATCCGTTCTGGCACGGGAGCCTTCCGGATTTACAGAAGAATATGAACGATCTGGCGGTGCGCTACGGCAAAGAGCTTGTGATCGCGGAAGTTTCCATGGGCTATACGATGGAGGACTATGCGTCCTATGAGAAACTGGAGCCACACGAGCGCAAGGGTTATGCCACGAAACCGGCGTTGGTGGAAAAACTGGATTTTCCCATGACGAAAGAGGGTCAGGCGGATTTCATGCGGGCTTTGTTTGCCGTGATCGATCAGGTGCCGGAGCGAAAGTGCAGGGGATTTTTCTACTGGGAGTCGGCTTGGATTCCGGTGCCGGGGTCGGGCTGGGCAAATGAGGAAGCGCTTAAATATATAGAAGAAAAAGGTCCGGGTGGCAACGAGTGGGCGAATCAGGCGCTATTTGACTATGATGGTCATGCGTTGCCGGCGCTGGAAGCGATTCGCAATTATGAACCGTGGAAAGGGAAAGACTGACAGTATCAGTCAGCATCCTCTCTCACAGGTCCGGTGGATTTGCGCACAATTAACTGCGGGCGCAGCATGGTACGGCTGATGGGAATGCGGTTGATCAGCGAGTGCAGCGTATAAAATCCGGATCTGCCAAGTTCCGTGCGGTCCTGCCGGACGGTGGTGAGCGGCGGGTCAAGTCTGGCGGCAAGCGGGATATCGTCGAAACCGATCACGCTGAGCTCCCCGGGAACTTTGACGCCTCGTTTGAGGCATTCCCCGATCACACCGGAGGCGAGCAGGTCGTTGCCGCAGAGAATGGCGGTGATGCCCATGGAAAGCAGGCGGTCTATGTGATCTTTGGCGGAGTCCGCCACATAGTAGCCGTAGGGCATGGTGCGCTCGTCAAAGGGAAGGTTGTGTGCCGTCATACTGTCGATATACGCCTGACGGCGCTGCTCCGTGATACAGGAGCGCCATGAACCGTTGATCAGGGCAATGTGACGGTGCCCGAGACCCATCAGGTGGACGATGGCGTCGTCGATGCCTTCCGACGTATCGGAGCCGACAGATGCCACGAGAGGGTTTTTTCGGATATAATTATCAAAGAGGGCGGTCGGGATAGAGGTTGCGCTAAATTGACTCATCCAGTCATCCATAAGCGCGAAACCGACCATAAAGCCGCCGACGAACCCGTGTTTCAGCATAAAGATATCGTATTTTTCCGCCGCCTGTATATCGGGCGTAATTGGGAATATTGTGACGTCATAGTTTTCCCGGAAGGCGGACTGGCGGAAACCAAGAATAATATCATAGCCGAACTGTTCCGGCGTTTCAAAATTCATGTTTTCCATGAAAATGCAGACTTTCCGGCGGTCTTTGCCGCGCATCTGCTTGGTGGTGTAGCCGAGTTCTACGGCAGTATCGAGCACGGTCTGACGCAGGGATTCGCTGATGTCGCTTGCGCCGTTTAAGCCTTTGGACACGGTGCTTGTGGAAATGCCGAGGCGGTTGGCGATATCTTTGATTGTAACCATGATAACCTCCGTTGTCTTGTTTTGAAGCGCTGCATCTGTTATGGGCAGACCGGGTAAGCTGTTTGGGATTTTTTACACCCGTGTCATGCACTTGCAGCATGGCGACGTTTATGACACAAGCATATTAGAAATAGAATAAAAATGCAAGAGAGGGAGGCTTATTTGCATAAAAGGATTAAAAAAACGTTTTCCGTATTGACAGAGTGTATAGAAAAGTGGTAAATTTAACCTAACAAATACGAAATTTTACGAAAATTTTCGCAGAAAGGGCTAGCCCTTTCTCCATATCCTAACTTCATTAGGATATAAAAACTCTGATTGACCCAAAGAGCGGAGCGGTTTCCGGACGGTGCGAAACAGTGGAAATACAGTGATATAGAATGCGAAATTACGATAACTATAATATCGTGAAACAGCATTTTGTATAGAAACAAAACAATATGACTTTATGGAAGTCGAAAGGAGAGAGTTACATTATGAAAAAGAAAGTATTGGCAACATTACTGGCAACAGCGATGACTGTCGGCTGTCTTACAGGCTGCGGCGGCGGTGCGGCAGAACAGCCTGCGGCGGAAGCTCCGGCAGCGGAAGCGCCTGCGGCGGAGGAGCCTGCAGCGGAAGCTCCGGCAGCGGAGGAGGAGGCGCCTGCGGTAGAGGCACCTGCGACAGCAGAGGAGGGCACGGACCCGGTTGCAAACCTGATCGCGGCGACGACAGGCACGGTAACGCTTAAGGTATGGGCTTCTGAGGAGGATCAGGACCTGACAACCAAGCTGCTCGACGATTTCAAGGCGGCTTACTCGGACGTAACTTTTGACATTACCCTTGGTGCAGAGAGTGAGTCCACCGCGAAGGATACGGTTCTTACGGACGTAGAGGCGGCTGCTGACGTGTACGCTTTTGCGGACGACCAGATCAACGATCTGGTAAACGCAGGTGCGCTGCAGGAGGTAGTGGCAAACTACACCTTCGATGTGGTAAATGAGAATGCAACCGGCGCTGTAGAGGCGGCTGCCGTAGACGGTAAGGTATACGCTTATCCGATGACGGCTGATAACGGTTACTTCATGTTCTATGATTCTTCCGTATTCTCCGAGAGCGATGTACAGTCCTTAGAGAAGATGATTGAGGTAGCTGACGCGGCTGGCAAGAAGATTGCAATGGATATTTCCAACGGCTGGTACATTTACGCGTTCTTCCAGGGCGCAGGTCTTGAGCTGAAGCTGAATGACGACGGTCTTACCAACACCTGTACATGGAATGCTGCGGGTGGTACGGATGTAGCGCAGGCAATCCTTGATCTGACGGCTTCCAATGTGCTCGTGGACATGAGCGACGAGGATATGGCTACCCAGATCGCAGAGGGCAACGTGGCTGCATGTGTGAACGGTACATGGAGAGCTGAGACGGCAGCAGAAGCATGGGGCGACAACTATGCGGCAACAAAGCTTCCTACCTTCAAGGCAGGCGGTAAAGACTGCCAGATGTCTTCTTACTCCGGTTACAAGCTGGTGGGCGTAAATCCTCACTCCGCTAACGTGGGCTGGGCAATGCTTCTGGCAGAGTTCCTGACCAATGAGTCCGCACAGACAGCTAGATTTGAAGCGAGAGGTCTTGGTCCCTCTAACCTGAACGCGGCAGGTTCTGATGCGGTACAGGCAAACCCGGCAATCGCGGCTCTGGCAGAGCAGGCAGCATACGCTACGCCTCAGCGTGTAGGCGGCAACTTCTGGTCTCCCGCAGAGACGCTCGGACAGATCCTCGCATCCGGCAATCCTGACGGAACAGATCTGCAGGAGCTTCTGGATACCACGGTAGAGGGTATCACGGCGCCTGTTGAATAAAGCGAGCATAGCTCGCTTGCGAGGACTGCTTCGCAGCCTCGGTAGGAAAAGGAGAAGATTTTAACTTCGCGAGGACTGCTTCGCAGCCTCGGCATGATATATGAGCAGTATGAAGAGGGTGAGTGGCATTCACTCGCCCTCTTTCTGAAAGAAGACGGTTGTTTTTCATTTCATAAGGGGCTTTATAGTAGAAAACGACTTTGGCATGGAGGTTCAAATGAAGAAGGCATTAAACGCGATGGGAAATTATTTTAAGAATATTGGAATTGCCTTTGTCAAGGGAGATGTATGGGTTAAACTGTCAGCGGTTCTGATGGGCGCGGGTTATCTGGCAAGAAAACAGGTAATTAACGGTATTATCATGTTTCTGGTGGAAGCGCTGTTTGTTGTCCTGTGCGTCGGTTATGCGGCGCCAAACCTTGCGAAGTTCGGAACGCTCGGTACGGTGCAGTTTGAGCAGGTGTTTGACCCGTTGACTATGACCAGCACGGTCAACGACTATGACAACTCTTTCCTGATTCTGTTGAATTCCATTATTGCACTTTTTCTCATTGTTGTATTTATCATGTTCTGGATCGCAAACATGAAAGCGGTTTACCGCCTGCAGGTTCGGAAAGAAAACGGAGAACACATCAATACCTTTAAGGAAGATGTGCAGGCGCTGTTTAACGAAAAATTTCATATTACATTGCTGACGCTGCCGGCGATCGGTATTATTCTGATGAATATTCTGCCGATTCTGGTGCTGGTGGCTGTTGCGTTTACCAACTATGACCAGCAGCATATGCCGCCAAGCGCCCTGTTTACATGGGTTGGGTGGTCAAACTTCAAGAGCCTGTTCACGGATTCCGTGACGGTGACTTTTGGTTATTCCTTTAAGAAAGTATTGACTTGGACACTGGAGTGGGCGGTGCTTGCCACCTTTACGACCTATATCGGTGGTATCCTGCTCGCCAAGTTTATTAATAATAAGAAGACAAAGATGCCGAAGATGTGGAGAACGCTCTTCATCATCGCGATTGCGGTGCCTCAGTTTGTGACGCTGCTTCTGGTGCGTAACTTCTTCGCTGACAGCGGTATCGTCAATACCTTCTGCACAAGCATCGGTCTGACGGATTTTCTGAAGAATGTGGGGCTTGTTCCCTCCAACTTAAGTTACATTCCGTTCCTGACCAATCCGGGCTGGGCGAAGGTGATGATCGTCATCATCAATATCTGGGTCGGCATTCCCTATCAGATGCTGATTGCGACGGGCGTTCTGATGAACATTCCCGAGGATCAGATCGAGAGCGCGCGGATCGACGGCGCGAACCCGTTACAGATCTTTATCAAGATCACAATGCCGTACATGCTTTTCGTGACAGGACCGAGCCTGATTACGGATTTTGTAAAGAACATCAACAACTTTAACGTGATTTATCTGCTGACGCAGGATGTGTATGTCACAAGCGACCAGCTTCTGGCGAACTCCAACGCGAAGGAGGTTGACCTGCTGGTTACATGGCTGTTCAGGCTGACGAACGAGTATTACAACTATAAGATGGCGTCCGTGATCGGTATCATCGTATTTATCATCTGCGCGGCGTTTACGCTCGTTACGTTTACAAGAACCATCAAGGGAGATAAGGAGGAGGAATTTCAATAATGAAAAAGACGATCAATTCTATTTTAAGACATCTTGTTTTGCTTCTCCTCGCGGTGGTGTGGCTGATACCGATTCTCTGGCTGTTTGTTACGTCGTTTAGCGCGTACAAGGGAATCAATACCTCCCACTTCTTCCCGGAGGATTGGACGATGGACAATTACGCGCAGTTATTCCTGCGGTCGGATTCCATCGTGCAGTACAATAAGTGGTTTATGAATACGCTGGTGATTGCAATCTTTACCTGTCTGATCTCCACCGTCCTTGTGCTGATGGTGAGTTATACCATGAGTAAATTGCGGTTCCCGGGCAGAAAGTCGCTGATGAGTTTCAGCATTATCCTGAATATGTTCCCGGGCGTGCTTTCCATGATCGCTATTTACTTTATTTTAAAGACATTTAACCTGACCAACAGCCACATCGGTATGATTATCGTGTACTCCGCGGGCGCGGGGCTGGGTTTCCTGATCTGTAAGGGTTTCATGGACACGATTTCCGTTTCCTTAAGTGAGGCGGCAAGACTGGAGGGCGCTTCCGAGGCGAAGATTTTCTGGAAGATTATCATTCCGCTTTCCAAGCCCATCATCGTATATACGGTTATCAGTTCTTTCCTGGTGCCGTGGGGCGATTTCGTGTTTGCGAAGCTGATGCTTAATTCCGGCATCGCGACGGACTGGACGGTGGCGATCGGACTGTTCAACATGCTGGGCAAGTCCATGATCAACAAATACTTCTCCGTATTCTGCGCGGGCGGCGTGGTGATATCCGTGCCGATCTCGATTCTGTTTTTGATTATGCAGAAGTTCTATGTAGAAGGTATTACGGGAGGTTCTGTGAAAGGATAAGGAGTAATTTTAGCAAGCTGTACCTGTTAAAAGGTGCAGCTTGTTTGTGTTTACGGGGAAAGGTTTACATAACTTTATCGCGCGACTGAACTGAGAAATGGAGAAATATAAAATGAGAAGTAGGAAAGTGAAATTTTTTGCGGAGCTATTGGCGGCGGCTCTGGTGATTGGAGGCTGCGGGGGCGCGGAGAATCCGGCAGCGCCGGACGGGGCGGCTTTGGAGGAGCAGTCTGGGATAGGAGCGGACAATTCGTCGGCAGACGGGGGAAACACGGCGGATGGCACGGCGGCAGGCGCAGATGCCGATGAGGAGAGCACGACCGCGGGCGGCGGTGACGCAGGGGAGCAGGCGGCGGAAGCATCAGCCAAGGAGCCGTGGGAGGATAACCCGCTGCAGATCATCGACGACAATTACAGGACGTATTATGAGGTGTTCGTCTACTCCTTCTGCGACAGCGACGGGGACGGCGTGGGAGACTTGCAGGGGTTGATTTCCAAGCTGGACTACATCAACGACGGGGACGACGCCACGGACACGGACCTGGGATGCAATGGCATCTGGCTGATGCCCGTGAACCCTTCGCCCACGTATCACAAGTATGACGTGGCGGATTATTACGCCATAGACGAGGAGTACGGCACGCTGGAGGATTTCAAGGAACTGCTTGCGGCGTGTGATGAGCGGGGCATCAAGGTTATCATGGATCTGGTGTTAAATCACAGCTCGTCGCAGAATCCATGGTTTCAGGAGGCGTGCGCGTATCTGAAAGGGCTGAATGGCGGCGAGCCGGACGCGGCGGACTGTCCCTATGTTGACTATTATCATTTTTCCAAGGAGCAGGGCGGCGGCTACTATCCCGTGGAGGGGACCGACTGGTTTTACGAGGCGCAGTTCTGGTCGGAGATGCCCGATTTCAATTTAGACTGTGAGCCCCTGCGGGAGGAGATCGCCAAAATCACGAAATACTGGCTGGACATGGGGGTGGGCGGTTTCCGTCTGGACGCGGTGAAAGAGTTTTATTCCGGCGCGCCCCAGTCCAATATTGACTTTCTGGCGTGGCTGACCGATACGGTCAAAGGGCAGAAACCAGACGCTTACCTTGTGGGCGAGGCGTGGCTTGATATGGCGGACTACGCGCCCTATTATGGGAGCGGCATCGACAGCGTTTTCAACTTCGCCTTTGCGGACAAAGACGGCATTATATCCAAGGTGTTAAACGGGGCTTCCGCGGCAAAATACGGCGCGGCGGTCAGCAGTATGGAGGAGACGTTCGGTGCCTACAACGCGGATTATATTGACGCGCCTTTCTATACCAATCACGACATGGGCAGAAGCGCGGGCTACTATGCGGGGGACAATTCCGCCGCGCAGACAAAGATGGCGGGCGCCATGAACCTGTTTATGGGCGGGTCGGCATTCCTCTATTACGGGGAGGAGCTTGGCATGAAAGGCTCCGGCAAGGACGAGAACAAGCGCGCGCCCATGTACTGGAGCATGAACCCCGACGCGGCAGGCATGTGCGACGGTCCGGCGGATATGGAAGACGTGAAGATGAAGTTTGAAAGTCTGGAGGAGCAGGAGAAGGACGAGCTTTCCGTCTATCAGTTTTATAAGAAGGTTATCAAAATCCGCAACCAGAATCCGGAGATTGCCAGAGGGGATGCAAAATACGTCCTTGTGGGGGATTTTCTGGCGGATGATACGCGGGAAAGCGTCTGCGCCATCCAGAAGGTTTACGGGGACTCGGAGCTTCTGCTCATTTTTGTGACGGGGGCAAAGACGGAGGAACTGGATCTGACCGGCATTACCTTAAACGGTAAAAATATCGGCGCGGATACGGAGATCGGGGGTATGCTTGTCACCGGGGAGGAGAAGATCAGCTTTGAGAATGGAAAGGCTGTGATGCCCGGGTTTTCGGTATTGGTTCTTAAGTAAATGTAACTGGTCTTGAAATTCTAAAGAATATATTATAAAATTATTAAAGTTATTAAAAGTACTAATATTTAATAAATTAACGAAAGGATAACAGGTACTCAACATGAAAAGTCAAAACAAATGGGTGCGTGCCGCGATCCCGGCATTGCTCCTGCACTTCAGCATCGGTACGGTGTACTGCTGGTCTATCTTCAGTCAGGAGATCGCTGACTACATAGGCTTTTCCAAGGCAGCCACAGAGTGGGCGTTCAGTTTCGCCATTTTCTTCCTCGGCATGTCCGCGGCGTTTTTAGGCAATGTGGTGGAGAAGGACATTCATAAGTCGTCCCTGATCGCAACGATCACGTTTGCCCTCGGTATGGCGGGCACAGGTTTCTTCATCTATTATGGAGGCAACAATCCCGGCAGCCCGCTGGCGCTGGTCGGCATTTATGTCTGCTACGGCTTTATCATGGGCGTGGGACTCGGAACAGGTTATCTGTCCCCGGTAAAGACACTGATGCTCTGGTTTGAGGATAAGAAAGGTCTTGCGACAGGTCTCGCGGTGGCGGGCTTTGGCGGCGCCAAGGCGATTGCGAGTCCCATCATGCAGGCGCTCCTTGCAAATCTGGGCGAGGGCGGCATCTATAAGATGTTCTACATCTTAGCGGCGGTTTATTTTGTCATGATGTTTGTGGGTCATCTCCTTCTGGCGAAGCCCGCGGGCTGGCATGAGCCGCAGAAGAAAGAAAAAGGACAGGGCATTATGGCGACCATCAAAACCCGCCCGGTCAGCAATTACGTAGGTATCTGGCTGATGTTCTACATCAATATCACCTGCGGTCTTGCGCTGATCTCACAGGAGAAGATGATTGTGAAATGTATCGGTCTTGCGGGCGTGGTCGGTGTGATCTCTACCGTATCCGCAATCTTTAATGCGGGCGGGCGTCTCGGTTTCTCCGCTTGGGCGGATCACCTGAAGGACAGAAATACGATCTACAAGCTGATTTTCGTGCTCTCGATTGTATTTACCGGCGCGGTTATGCTCACAGGCGGCATTAAGAACGGTGAAGGCAATATGCTGCTGGTTGTTCTTGTGCTGGCGCTGGTATTTATGGTAAATGCCGGATACGGCGGCGGCTTCTCCAATGTGCCGACCCTGCTTTCCGACCACTACGGCATGAGCAGCATCAGCGCGATTCACGGTATCACCCTTTCCGCGTGGGCGTTTGCGGGTCTTACCGGCAACCAGATCGCAACCCTGATTGTGAGCAATACGGGAAGCTTTATCGAGGATTCCCACGGTAATATGGTCAATCCCGTCGGCTACCAAAACGTGCTGTACTTCACGATCGTGCTCTATATCATCGCACTGTTGATCAGTCTGTTCCTTGTGAAGCCTGCGAGTACGGATAATTCGCGAAAGTAATGAGCAGTGCGCAGACTGAGGAGAAGCGGAGCGGGGAGCTTGCTCACCGAAACGTTTCTCCGAATGGATGCATAGTGCGGTGCTAAGCGCCGGTGGCGCTTGTTCAGCACGGACCGAAGCGGAGCGTAGACAGCCCGCGAGCGAGGAAAACCGAAGGTTTTTCGAGCTTGCACTGCGGAGTATATTCATATAGCAAGACCCCCGAAGGTGCTACCTCCGGGGGTCTTGCTTGTGTAAAAGGGGAATTCTTCGGAATTGCTATTGCCGACTTGACTTCCGTAATCAAGTCTGTAATCAATATACCGTGTTTTCCCCTTAGAGTCTATAATTATATTACAAAAGAATAACACTATATTAGCGAGACGTGTTTTACATCTCCAGATACTCACGCTGCCTTTGAAGCTCTGGCGGGATTGGCGTTCCCGTGTTTTTCAGCTTCTGGAAGACATTGTCAAAATGGTGGATCTTCTGTGCCAGTTTAATGTCGTAACGCGTCATAGTTTCCTTGTAGAGCGGGTTTGCCATCAACTTTGTCCGAATCTCCTTCGAGAAAGGACAGTAGGTGAAAATGATATTACGTGACACTTTGTTTAATCTGGGTGAACCCGTACCCTCGTAGAGAACCCATGCCTCGTAGTCCCTGATAAACATTTCTTTATAACTATTTTTCGCTTTCTGCATACTGAGCTTGATTTTGTCCTTCGCGTCAGCGGACAGTTCGCGGTTTTTGCGGTAAAACTGGATGTAGTCGAAGTATTCGCTCGTGAGAGACGCTTCGGAAATATCGTTCCAGCGGGCACCCTGAACACGTTTGCACATTTCCCAACGGAAGTCTCCGGTCAGACGGACCAGAATATTAGTCAAATCTTCCATCTGGAAGACAGATACCATCATGCGCGCCGGGGTTGTACGCTTACGCCCCTCGATCTCCTGCCATGCGATGCCGCGGGTTCCCACGTTGGGCATCAGGACGATGTCGGGAAGCACCTCCACACCGACAGTCTCCTTGCCGATACCGATGTCGGGATTCGTGTAAATAACGTCGCGGTAGTAAGCGCTGAAGTCGATCGCGCGGATCTGTTGGAAAGCATTCGCCACTTTATCCGCAGATACGAGCGTGCCGTCCAGCTCCTTTAAGACGTTGTGCTCCGAGAACACCGGGCAGAAGCTTAAAACGCGCCCAAAGGTAATCTTGTTGACGGTCTGGAACATATTGCGTATCTCGAAGAGCACTTTTTCCAGCGGATCGTTCTGCATCCGCGCTTCGTCCGCGGCGGTGATATTGCCGGACATTTTCTGCTCGCGCAGAAATGCGGGATAGTCAGAGTCAAACTCGTTGCGGCTTGGCTCTTTCTCGCCTTTGTAGATGGCGGTAAACCATTCATAGGCGGTGTAAACCTTGCGCTTGGGTTCGGAAGGAATCTTGTCAACAATTTTGTACAGGTATGCGGCATTTTCACGCCCGGCAAGATTTTCGTCCACGTAGCCGAAGTTGAAGAACATCTTTAACACTTTCGGAACGAAAGCCGGATCTTTCATGCTCTTGATAAAGGATTTTTCATAAATCTGGTAGAAGAGCTTCGTGATGGAAAGCCGCAGTTTTCTCGCCGTGTCGTCGGAAGCGTTCTTATCGGTCATCTGGGCAAACTTATTTACCGCCTCGCGGAAGGAAACCGCGGTTTCGGCGCTTACCTCCGCATATGTGAGGATGGTGTTCATGGAATTTTCTATATCGGCAACATCATCCGCCGCTGCTGCAGCATCTTCTTCCGCGCCGTCTCCGAGAGTTTCCAGTTTGGTGCGGTATTCTGCAGCCCTCTGCTGATACATTTCCCTGTCAATCGAGGGCAGATCCTCCAACTGAATCATCATTGTGGAGATGGTAGCGATCAGCGTGGTGGAATCCTTGTCATTTGCACCGATTTTATATAAAAGACCCGCGTAAAGGTCAAACAGGTCGAGGTGATTCTCGTTCATCAGCAGGTGTGCAATGTCTGCCTTGTAATCATAGAAAACGCGGCATATGGAAATAATGCGGTGGATATCCTGATCTGCTTTCAGAACGACGCCCGCAAGAAACGCATTGTTGTGG
This sequence comes from uncultured Lachnospiraceae bacterium, assembly GCA_910588955.1. Lineage (GTDB taxonomy): Bacteria > Bacillota > Clostridia > Lachnospirales > Lachnospiraceae > UBA3282. The sequence continues at coordinate 26,097 of CAJURQ010000011.1, read as the reverse complement.
AATTTGGACGATTTTTCAGTGACTATAGCAGTCAACTGCTCGTAATAACCGTCTATCCAGCTTTCCATATCTTCTTCCAGAATAAGAGGAGATAAGTCGTCCATATCGGGCAGGGCTCTCGGCGTAATGCCGTGCTTGACGCAGAAGGACTTATACTCTTCATAGTGATCCATCAGAAAGTGATAGATATTTTCGCAGTCGAAGCGCATCAGTTCATACTGGTCATATATTTCGCGGAACTGCCGGAATAACGAGGCGACAATCATGTTCGCTAAGTCTATGCTTTTCTGCATCAGCGCGGAAAGCTGCAATGCAGTACAAGGATAGGAGGCGATTCCCGTAGGTTCCTCCGTCTCATAGGTGATAAAGTGAGAGCCGAAAAAAACCTCACAGACGCCGATAACGTCCCCTTTTTTCAGATAAAAAGTGCCCCCGGGATAGGAGGCGCGCACGCTTCCTTTTGCAATGACATGCAGGGCAGTCAGATTTTGCTCACTCTGGATCAACTGTGTGCCCGCAGGAAATTCTTTTACTGCCATTTGAGTACCCCCTCTTATGAAAATTAATACAAAAACCCTGTATATATCTTATGCTTTTTTGGGTGAAAAGTCAATGAGAAGGACCGCCCTGTGGGAGGGCGTAATAATTTCGGCATTTTTCCTGTAAAAGAGAAATAAATGGAACAAGCATCTTTCCTGTTTCCCTGTAAAAAAATAGTTAACGAAATAGCGATAGGTACATGGGAGAGGTCAAGATATAGTTGCTGGTCACGAAAAAATATATGATTTATACAAAATATAGTGTTGTGCAGTTTCGCTAAATTCGTAATTCCGAATACCGTTTTGTGCTTTTGTTACAATAGACAGGCAATAGGGGCGATGATATACTGTTCGTGTCAGCGGGAGCTTCCATAAAATCATAAGGAGGAAGATAAATGAATAATGATGAACTGTTGCTTGCAATGTCAGATGTGCTGGAAAAGAAACTGCAGCCTATTAAAGATGATATCCATGTCTTGAAGGAAGATGTCAGTGGATTGAAGGAAGATGTACAGGGACTGAAGGAAGATGTCAGTGGATTGAAGGAAGATGTACAGGGACTGAAAGAAGACGTTTATGTCTTGAAGAAAGACGTCGGGGATTTGAAGGAAGATGTTTGTGCTCTGCAGGAAGACGTTAGTGGACTGAAAGAAGACGTTCAGGTTTTGAAGAAAGATGTCGGCGTCTTGAAGGGAGATGTCTATACTCTGCAGGGTGAGATGAAAGAGGTCAAGGGTGAACTCCGGCTCGTGTTGGATAACATCTGTTATATGCAGGTAAAAATGGATCGAATGGAGACGAAGATGCACCTTATGGATGACAAAATGGATCAGATGGAGACGGAGATACACCTCGTGGGTCAAAGAACCGAGCAGGTAGGCGCAGAGCTGCATCAGGTGAAACTGGTTCAGGAAAACGTTGTGGCACCGCGTCTAAACAACATAGAGGAGGCTTATTTGAGCACCTATGCGCGTTACAAAAAGGGAGCGGAAAGAATGGAGGGAGCCTTCGACGATATAGATCTGCTCAAGAAGACAGTTATGCATCACAGCGCGAAATTGCAGAAGATGGCATGATATATTGAAGATGGTCTTACAAAAAGAGCGTGGAGCCTTTGGAAAATTATGGCTTCGCGCTTTGCTATGTTGCACAAGAAGAATGGCTTTTTTTGTACTGTACTTTTCGGGAATTTGTGTTAAAATTGAAAATGACAGGCTTGTCGGGACAGGCAGCGACGTTGAGAGTGACTTTGGAAACGGAAGTGAGTGAAAAATTATGGATAAAACACTGATGGAGAAAGAAGATATCGCCTACAGGCAGCAGGTGGTGAATGAATACAGGGCGGATGTAGAGAAGCTGGCGCGGTACTTGCCGTGGCTGGAGAGCAAGAAAGGTATGAGTGTACAGCAGAGTTACGCCGGTTCCGGGATAGGGGAGCATTCGATTGCATTCCCGGTGTATGACAGCACGCTGATGAGTTTCATAAAGGAGGCGCAGCGGACGAAGCTGATAGATCGGAATTACAGATATATCTATTCACGAAACAGGATCCGCATTTTGGAGGACGAGCTTCTTGCGATTAAGCGGTCGGATATCCGGGAGATGGACGTGCTGAAAGGAATCCTTTCCAGATATGTGATGGAGGGCATGACAAAGGGCAGAAGATGGTCTGAGGCGGTGGAGAACGGCATTTTCCTTAAGGTGATCAAGAAGATGAAAGAAAATCTGGATTTCTGGGATCATCCGGTACAGACCAGAGTAGTCAATGTCAAGAAAGAGGAAAAACAGGAATAGGGCGCAGTGACAGGCGGACTGAAGGGTACATATTTGTAGGGAGATTAAGGAAACGATGGGAGAAAAATCAGCACAGAAAAAGAAGTACATACTTGACACGGCAAGAAAGGTGTTTGTGGAAAAAGGATTTAAGAATGTGACCATGAAAGATATCGTGGAGGCATGTGAGATCAGCCGCGGCGGTCTGTATCTGTATTTTGAGAGCACGGATCAGATTTTGATGGAAGTGCTGCAGATGGAAGCGGATGAAACGGATGATGTATTCACGGAGCGGATCGCAAAAGAAGATACGGCGGCGGATATTCTGACGCTCTTTTTGAAGGAGCAGAAGAAGGAACTTTTGCAGAATAAAGACAATTTGACCGTAGCGGTCTATGAATATTTTTTTGCACATAAATCGACTGATAAGAATAATATGCTGCGCAAGCAGTTTGACGCGGGTGTCAGGGTGATTGAAAAACTGATTGAAGCAGGCATTGCCAGCGGTGAGTTTTACTGTGAGAATCCGAAGGGGGCGGCGGCTAATATCATGTATGTGCTGGAGGGGTTAAAGATCAATGCGCAGACCTTTGGCATCACGGAAAAGATGGTGGACGAGCAGCTGCTCTATATTATGCAGGGGCTGATTGTGGATTTTGAATAAGCTGTTAAGGCAGCGGAAATTACTTGTCCGATCATAATCAGGCGGTTATCACAAAAATAAGGAGAAATCAGCATGGGAAATGTCAGACGAATTTACGTGGAGAAGAAAGAGCCTTTTGCGGTTAAGGCGAGAGAACTTAAGGAGGAGATCGAAAGTTTTCTTGGCATAAAGAGCGTGGATCAGGTACGGGTTTTCATCCGCTATGATGTGGAGAATATTTCCGACGAAGTTTTTGAGAGGGCGTGCCGGACGGTTTTTTCGGAGCCGCCTGTGGATATTTTATATAGGGAAAAGATAGAGGTTCCGGAGAACGGACATGTCTTTTCTGTGGAGTTTCTGCCGGGGCAGTTTGACCAGAGGGCGGATTCCGCGGTACAGTGCGTGCAGTTTTTGAAAGAGGACGAGGAACCGATTATCAGGACGGCTGTGACTTATCTGGTCAACGGAAACGTCACGGAGGAAGAACTTGCGCGGATTAAGGCTTACTGTATTAACCCTGTGGATTCAAGAGAGACAGGAATGGTGAAGCCGGAGACGCTTAAGATGGATTATGAGGAGCCGGCGGATGTGGCGGTACTGGAGAATCTGCCGGAACGTGAGGATTTTGTGGACATGCCAGAGGCAGAGCTGAAAGAGCTGTACGATTCCCTCGGACTGGCAATGACGTTCAAGGACTTTTTGCATATACAGAATTATTTTGCGAAAGAGGAGAAGCGTAATCCTACGATGACGGAGATCCGGGTGCTGGATACGTACTGGTCCGACCACTGCCGTCATACGACTTTTTCCACGGAACTTAAGAACGTGAGTTTCGGGGAAGGGCGTTACCGGGAACCGCTCGAGAAAACATATCAGGATTACCTGCATGTGCGCGGAGAGATTTTTAAGGGCAGGGAGGACAAGTTTGTCTGTCTGATGGATCTGGCGCTGATGGCGATGCGGAAGTTAAAGAAGGACGGAAAACTCGATGATATGGAGGAGTCCGATGAGATTAACGCCTGCTCCGTGGTGGTGCCGGTGGAGATGGACTACGGCGACGGCCCGGTGACGGAGGAGTGGCTTGTCTTTTTCAAGAACGAGACCCACAATCATCCCACGGAGATCGAGCCTTTTGGTGGTGCGGCAACGTGCCTTGGCGGCGCGATCCGGGATCCCCTCTCTGGCAGAGGGTATGTCTATCAGGCGATGCGCGTGACCGGTGCGGCGGACCCTACAGTGCCCGTGGCGGATACGCTCAAGGGGAAGCTTCCCCAGAAAAAGCTGGTGCGCGGTGCGGCGGACGGCTATTCTTCCTACGGTAACCAGATTGGTCTGGCGACCGGGTTAGTCAAAGAGATTTACCACCCGAACTATGTGGCGAAACGGATGGAGATCGGCGCGGTGATGGGTGCGGCGCCGAGGAAAAATGTAATCCGGGAAAATTCCGATCCGGACGATATCATTATTCTTCTGGGCGGCAGAACCGGGCGTGACGGCTGTGGCGGCGCGACAGGTTCCTCCAAGGTGCACACGGAGAAATCTATTGATACGTGCGGCGCGGAGGTGCAGAAGGGCAACGCGCCCACGGAGAGAAAGATACAGAGGCTGTTCAGGCGCGAGGAAGTGAGCCGTCTGATCAAGAAATGTAATGACTTCGGTGCGGGCGGTGTGTCCGTGGCGATCGGCGAGCTGGCGGACGGTCTTGTCGTGGATCTGGACAAGGTGCCCAAAAAGTATGCGGGTCTGGACGGGACGGAACTTGCGATCTCGGAATCCCAGGAGCGTATGGCTGTGGTGGTATCGCCGGGTGATGTGGACACGTTCCTTGGGTTTGCTGCGGAGGAAAATCTGGAGGCGGTGCCTGTGGCGGTAGTCACAAAGGAGCCCCGTCTGGTGCTCAAATGGCGCGGGAAGAAAATCGTGGATCTGTCCAGAGCGTTTTTGGATACCAACGGCGCGCATCAGGAGACGGATGTCTTTGTGGAGATTCCGGATGAGAAGGAAAATTATCTGAAAAAGATCGCGACGCCCGCGGTGGCGGAGGATGTGGCACGTGGGGACGTGAAGTCGGCATGGCTTTCGCTTCTCGGCGATTTGAATGTGTGTTCCCAGAAGGGGCTTGTGGAGATGTTTGACGCCTCGATCGGTGCGGGCAGCGTGTATATGCCTTACGGCGGTAAGTATCAGTTGACGGAGACGCAGGCTATGGTGGCGAAGCTCCCGGCTTTGGAGGGAAAGACGGACACCGTAACTATGATGAGCTACGGTTTTGACCCGTACCTTTCAAGCTGGAGCCCGTACCACGGTGCGGTTTACGCGGTGACTGAGTCCATGGCGAAGATCGTGGCAAACGGCGGGGATTACAAGACGATTCGGTTTACGTTTCAAGAGTATTTCAGGCGCATGAGGGGCGAGCCGTCCCGTTGGAGCCAGCCGTTCTCGGCGCTGCTCGGCGCATATGACGCGCAGATGAAGTACGGTCTGCCGTCTATCGGAGGCAAGGATTCCATGTCTGGCACCTTCAACGATATCGACGTACCGCCTACGCTGGTGTCCTTTGCGGTGAATGTGAATAAGAGCGGCAATATTGTCACACCGGAATTGAAATATCCGGGCGATCGTCTTGTGCGTTTCCGCATCCCGAGGGATTCCTACGATTTGCCGGTATATGACGAAGTTATGACACTCTATGATAAAATTATGACATTAATGTCAGAGTATACTGACACAGAGCTCATAAACGGGAGGCATATCAAGTTTCAGAAGAGAAAGATTGTGGCGGCATATGCGCTCGATGCAAAGGGCGTGGCGGCAGCCGTGAGTAAGATGGCGTTCGGAAACGGACTGGGAGTGGCGGTGGATTTTTCCTATAAGATGGAGTACCTGTTTGATAACGGTCTCGGCGACATTGTGGCGGAGATGCCTGCGAAAGAGGTGCACCGCTTAAAGCTTCTGGACATTCCTTATGAGGAGATCGGTACTGTGACGGCGGACGGCGTGTTCACTTACGGAGCTATGAAGATTAACGGAGCCGAGGCAGTGCAGGTATGGCGTGCAAAACTTGACAAGGTATTTCCTTACACAGTCGGAAAAGATAAGAGTCCTGTGGTGTCGGAACTGTACCGCGCGGAGAGCGTTTATGTGTGCAAAAACAAGGTGGCGAAGCCCACGGTATTCATTCCGGTATTCCCGGGTACGAACTGTGAGTACGACAGCGCGAAAGCATTCGAGAACGTCGGGGCGGATACGGTGGTAAAGGTGTTTAGAAATCGAAACGCGGCGGATATCAGGGAGAGTGTGGAAGCCTTCCGGAAGGCGATCGGGCAGGCGCAGATCATTATGTTCCCAGGCGGCTTTTCCGCGGGCGACGAGCCGGACGGTTCTGCGAAGTTCTTTGCCACGGCATTTCAGAATGAGAAGATAAAGGAAGCGGTGATGAAGCTGTTGAACGAGCGGGACGGTCTTGCACTCGGCATTTGCAACGGTTTTCAGGCGCTGATCAAGCTGGGGCTTGTGCCCTACGGGGAGATACGCGGACAGGAGGAGGATTCGCCGACGCTGACCTTTAATACGGTGAACCGCCATATTTCCAAGATGGCGTATTTGAAGGTGGTGTCCAACAAGTCGCCCTGGCTTGCGGGAGCGGAATTGGGGCAGACTTATGTAAACCCGGCTTCCCACGGTGAGGGACGGTTTGTGGCGCCGAAGGAGTGGATTGACAGGCTGTTTGCAAACGGACAGGTGGCGACCCAGTACGCGGATGCCGACGGCAGCGTGTCCATGGATGAGGAGTGGAATATCAACGGCTCCTATGCATCCATTGAAGGCATCACTTCCCCCGATGGCAGGTGTCTGGGCAAGATGGCGCATGCCGAGAGAAGAGGCGACGCCGTTGCGGTGAATATCTTCGGCGATCAGGATATGAAGATCTTTGAGAGCGGGGTCGGGTATTTCAAGTAATCGCGGGCATTGAATAAATTTTTCACGACCTCTTGACAGTTTGTATCGCAGGTGGTATTCTAAAGAAAATTTAACGAGTTAAACCGTTGAAGCGGAGATAAAGGTGATGATGCCTTTACAGAGAGCCTGTGTTGCTGAGAACAGGTAAGAAACAAGTCATCAAATGGACCGCTGAGGGTGCAGTCAAATGCGCGGGAGCGCAGAGTATTCTGCAACGTGCGGCATACGTCAGTTGCCGGGGATATGATGGTATCCTGCTAAGTGCACGGGAGTTCCCGTGAATCAAGGTGGCACCGCGGATTGAAACGATTCGTCCTTGACAAGACTTAGGTTTTGTCAAGGACTTTTTTGCGCGTATGAGCAGAGCCGGAAGTCGTTGCAGACAGGATGCATGCTTGCATGCAAGACTGTCGGTAACGATTTACGGCGAGCAACGCGAACTTGGAATGCGAAGCATTTCAAGTCTGCTCATAGAGGCAGAGTCAGAAAGGAGTACCCATGAAATTTTTACCCTCTATCGAAGAAGTGAAGGAAATCGCGGACACCGGGGATTACAAGGCGGTTCCTGTAAGCTGTGAGATGCTTTCGGATATCTGCACGCCCATTGAGGCGCTTAAAATTCTGAAAAACGTGTCCACACACTGCTATCTGCTGGAATCGGTGGCGGAAAAGGAAAAGTGGGGGCGTTACACTTTTCTTGGGTATGATCCCAAACTGGAGATCACCTGTATAGACGGAGAGATGCGGGTGGGGGATGTGACGCTGCATACAGAAAATCCGTCGACACAGCTTCGGCAGATTCTGGCGGAGCATAAAAGTCCCCGTTTTTCGTACCTGCCCTCTTTTACCGGCGGACTGGTCGGTTATTTTTCCTATGATTATCTCGGCTACAGCGAGCCGTCGATCCGGGTGGGTGTGCAGGACACAGAGGCGTTCAAGGATGTGGACTTGATGCTGTTTGACAAGGTGATCGCCTTTGACAATTTCAGACAGAAAATTATTTTGATTGTGAATATGACACTTGCGGAAGGAGAGACCGGCTACAATAAAGCAGTCCGGGAACTGCGTCAGATGGCGGACCTGCTTCGCGGCGGGGAAAAGAAAGAGGAGCCGAAGGGACGGCTTCTCGGTGAGGTGACGCCGCTCTTTGATGAAGAGACGTACTGCGGCATTGTGGAGAGGGCGAAGCGTTATATTCGGGAGGGTGATATTTTCCAGATTGTGCTGTCTAACAGACTGGAGGCGCCTTTAGAGGGCAGCTTATTACAGACTTACCGGGTGCTGAGAACCATGAATCCGTCGCCTTATATGTTTTACTTTTCGGGCACGGATGTGGAGGTGGCAGGCGCATCGCCAGAGACGCTCGTGAAATTGGAAGACGGGGTGCTTCACACCTTTCCGCTTGCGGGGACGAGACCGCGGGGAGAGACGCGGGAGGAAGACGAGAGGCTGGAGGCGGAGCTTCTGGCGGATGAGAAGGAACTGGCGGAGCACAACATGCTGGTGGATCTGGGACGCAACGATCTGGGAAAGATCAGCAAATTCGGCACGGTGGCGGTGGAGAAATTTCATTCCATAGAGCGGTATTCCCATGTGATGCATATCGGTTCCACGGTGCGGGGAGAGATCCGGGAGGAGTTTGACGCGCTTAATGCCGTTGAGGCGGTGCTGCCTGCGGGCACGCTGTCGGGGGCGCCGAAGATCCGTGCCTGTCAGCTAATCGGGGAATTAGAGAACAACAAGAGGGGCATCTACGGCGGTGCCATCGGCTACATTGATTTTACCGGCAACATGGATACCTGTATCGCGATTCGCATTGCCTATAAGAAAAACGGACGTGTGTTTGTCAGAAGCGGCGCGGGGATTGTTGCTGACTCCGACCCTGAAAAAGAATATAACGAGTGCATCAACAAGGCGAAGGCGGTTATCAGGGCGTTGGAGCTTGGGCAGGAAGAGGAGTGAGAGGAGTTTTGTGGACGGCACTTAGGATAGGTGTGGACAGCGATTCGGAAGGGAGGCAGGCATGATACTGCTAATTGATAATTACGACAGTTTTTCTTATAACCTATATCAGCTTGTGGGTGAAATCAATCCTGACATTCGTGTGATCCGCAATGATGAGATGACGGTGGAGGAGATCAGGGCGCTTACGCCGGATCGCATCATCCTGTCGCCGGGACCAGGGCGCCCGGAGGATGCGGGAATCATTGTGGAGGCGGCGAAGGTGTTGGGGAAGGAAATTCCGATATTGGGGGTCTGTCTGGGGCATCAGGCAATCTGCCTTGCCTATGGGGCGACGATCACCTACGCGAAGGAGCTGATGCACGGCAAACAGTCGGAAATCGCGTTTGAGGGAGAATGTACTTTGTTTCGCGGCTGTCCGGATGGGATGAAGGTGGCGCGATACCATTCTCTGGCGGCGGATGAACAGACGATTCCGGCGAGTCTGCAGGTCGTTGCGCGCACGTCAGACGGAGAAGTAATGGCGGTGCAGCACAGGGAATATCCGGTTTACGGCGTACAGTTTCACCCGGAGTCCATCATGACGCCGGAGGGGAAGAGGATGCTGGAAAACTTTATGACGGTATAAAAGGGAGGATGAAAACTATGATCAAGGAAGCAATCGTAAAAATCGTAAACAAAGGCGACCTCACCTACGACGAGGCATATACGGTGATGAATGAGATTATGAGCGGAGAGACGTCTCCAACTCAGAACGCGGCGTTTCTGGCGGCGCTCTCCACCAAGAGCGCGAAGGCGGAGACGACGGACGAGATTGCCGGATGCGCGGCGGCGATGCGCGACCATGCGACCAAGGTGGAGACAGACATGGAACTTTTTGAAATTGTGGGAACCGGCGGGGACAACGCCCACAGCTTCAATATTTCCACCACCTCTGCGCTAGTGTGCGCGGCGGGCGGCATGAAGGTGGCAAAGCACGGCAACCGGGCGGCGTCCTCCAAGTGCGGCACGGCGGACTGTCTGGAGGCGCTGGGTGTCAATATCGAGCAGAGCCCGGAGTTGTGCGTGAAACTTCTGCAGGAGGTCGGCATGTGTTTCTTCTTTGCGCAGAAGTACCATACTTCCATGAAGTATGTGGGTGCGATCCGTAAGGAGCTTGGATTTCGCACGGTGTTCAATATTCTGGGACCGCTGACGAATCCGGGCAGCCCAAAGCGGCAGCTTTTGGGTGTGTACGACGAATATCTGGCTGAGCCGCTGGCGCAGGTGCTGATCAGTCTCGGCGTGGAGCGCGGCATGGTGGTGTACGGCAAGGATAAACTGGACGAGATTTCCATGAGTGCGCCCACTACCATATGCGAGTTTAAAGACGGCTGGTTTAAGACCTACACGGTATGCCCGGAGAACTTCGGCTTTGAGAGATGCACAAAGCAGGATCTGGAGGGCGGTACGCCGGAGGAAAATGCTAAAATAACGCTTGCTATATTAAACGGCGAAAAAGGGCACAAAAGAAACGCTGTGCTGATGAATGCCGGCGCGGCTCTCTATGTGGGCGGCAAGGCGGAGAGCATGGCGGACGGCGTGACGCTGGCGGCGGAGATCATCGACTCCGGGAAGGCGGCGGAGACGCTGGAGAAATTCATTCGGTTGAGCAATGAGTAACTGTTGCGGTTAAAACGAGATTTAACCGGGAAAGAAATGGAAAAAGGCGATGGCAAATATTTTAGAGCAGTTGGCGGAGCATGCGGCATTCCGCACCGAGCAGGCGAAGAAGAAATTACCGCTTGCGGAGATTAAAAATCAAGCGTTATTTATTCAAAAAGGGGATTTTGCTTTTGAGAAAGCGCTGCAAAAACCGGGGATTTCCTTTATCTGCGAATGCAAGAAGGCGTCCCCGTCAAAAGGGCTGATCGCGCCGGAGTTTCCCTATTTGGAGATTGCGGGAGCATACGAGGAGGCGGGGGCGGACGCCATATCCGTGCTGACTGAGCCGAAGTGGTTTCTCGGCAGTGACGCGTATCTCAAGGAGATTGCGGCGGCTGTCTCTATTCCCTGCCTGCGCAAAGACTTTACGGTGGACGAATATATGATTTATGAGGCGAAGCTGCTCGGTGCGTCGGCGGTGCTCTTGATTTGCGCCATCCTGAGCGAGGCGCAGATTCGGGAATACCTTGCCCTCTGCGATGCGCTCGGCTTGTCGGCGCTGGTAGAGGCGCACGATGAGGCTGAGGTGGACATGGCGCTTTCGGCGGGAGCGAGAGTGCTAGGTGTGAACAACCGAAATTTGAAGGATTTCACGGTAGACACGGAGAACAGCCGCAGACTGCGGGAGCGGATTCCGGCAGATGCGCTGTTTGTCTCCGAGAGCGGTGTGAGCGGACCGGAGGATGTGAGGAGACTTGCGGAGATTGGAGCGGACGCGGTGCTGGTGGGGGAGGCGCTGATGCGGGCGACAAATCCAAAGCAGATGTTATTAAATCTTCGTGGGGGTTGAGATTATGACATTCCCACAATCGCCGTAGGAGATCGAAGACATTTGAGAGTTGCAGAAATAGAAATATATGAGGGAAAAAGGCGAATGAGACAGGAAGAAAAAAGTAAAATCAAGATTAAACTGTGTGGATTAATGCGTCCGAGTGATGTTGAGGTGGCAAATTTATTATGTCCGGATTATGTGGGATTTGTTTTTTTTCAAAACAGCAGGCGTTATGTATCGCTGGAGCGTGCCAGAACGTTAAAGGAACTTTTACACCCCGATATTCTGGCGGTGGGGGTGTTTGTGGATGAGAAGCCGGAGACGGTGGCGGCGCTGCTGTCGGCGGGGGTGATCGATTTGGCGCAGTTTCACGGGAGTGAGGACGAGGCGTATATCAGGCGGATGCGGGAGTTGACGGAGAAACTGTTAATCAAGGCGTTTTCGGTGCGGAGCGCGGCGGACATTGAGAGGGCATGTGAAAGCTCCGCGGACTTTGTGCTTTTGGATGCGGGAGACGGCGGCACGGGCACTGCTTTTGAAAGGGAGCTTCTTGCGGGGATGAACCGTCCCTATTTTCTGGCGGGCGGGCTTGACGCTTCTAATGTGGGAGAGGTAGTGAGGCGGTGGCAGCCCTATGCGGTGGACGTGAGCTCCGGGATTGAGACGGACGGGCTGAAGGACGCGGAGAAGATGCAGGCGTTTGTGGAGAGCGTGAGAAAAGACAGAACGGAGGGAAGAACTTACTATGGCAAATAATAACGGGCGTTTTGGAATACACGGCGGGCAGTATATTCCGGAAACTTTGATGAATGCGGTGATTGAATTGGAGGAGGCGTACAATCGTTTTAAGGATGATCCGGACTTTAACAGGGAGCTTACGGCATTGTATAACGATTACGCGGGCAGACCCTCCAGACTTTACTACGCAAAGAAGATGACGGAGGATCTGGGCGGTGCAAAGATTTATTTGAAGAGAGAGGACTTGAACCATACGGGTGCGCACAAGATCAACAACGTGCTCGGACAGGCGCTTCTGGCGAAGAAGATGGGGAAGACTCGTCTGATTGCGGAGACGGGGGCGGGACAGCACGGCGTTGCCTCCGCCACGGCGGCGGCTCTGATGGGTATGGAATGCGTGGTCTTTATGGGCGAGGAGGACACCGTCAGGCAGGCGCTTAATGTTTACCGGATGCGGCTTTTGGGGGCGGAGGTGGTTCCCGTCAAGACGGGGACGGCTACACTCAAGGATGCGGTGTCCGAGGCGATGCGGGAGTGGACATCCCGGATTGCGGACACCCACTATTGTCTCGGCTCGGTGATGGGTCCCCATCCGTTCCCCACGATCGTGAGGGATTTTCAGGCGGTGATTTCCCGGGAGATCAAGGAGCAGCTTCTGGAGAAGGAAGGGCGGCTGCCGGATGCGGTGATTGCCTGTGTGGGCGGCGGTTCTAACGCCATCGGCAGCTTTTACCATTTTATCGAGGATGAGAATGTGCGGCTGATCGGCTGTGAGGCGGCGGGCAGAGGTATTGATACTTTCGAGACAGCGGCGACTGTCAATACGGGGCGGGTTGGCATTTTCCACGGCATGAAGTCGTATTTTTGTCAGGACGAGTACGGGCAGATCGCGCCGGTCTACTCCATCTCGGCGGGACTGGATTATCCGGGGATCGGACCAGAACACGCCCATCTGCACGATATCGGGCGGGCGGAATATGTGCCAGTGACAGACGATGAGGCGGTGGAGGCGTTCGAGTATCTGGCGAAGACGGAGGGCATTATCCCCGCGATAGAATCGGCGCATGCGGTGGCATATGCCAGAAAGATTGCACCTGTTATGGAAAAAGACCGAATCATTGTCATTACGATTTCGGGAAGAGGAGATAAGGACTGTGCGGCGATTGCGCGTTACAGAGGGGAGGATATTCATGAGTAAGATTGGAGCTGCTTTTGCGAATGGGAAGGCGTTTATCGCTTTTGTGACCTGTGGGGATCCGGATTTAGAGACGACCGCGGCATGTGTGCGAGCGGCGGTGGATAACGGGGCGGATCTGATCGAACTGGGGATTCCTTTTTCCGATCCGACGGCGGAGGGACCTGTTATTCAGGGGGCAAATCTGCGGGCGTTGACCGGTGGAGTCACAACAGACAAAATTTTCGATATGGTGAGAAAACTGCGGCAGGATATACAGACGCCCATGGTGTTTATGACCTATACCAATGTGATATTTTCCTACGGGGCGGAGCGGTTTCTCTCCACTTGCCGGGAAATTGAAATGGACGGGTTGATTCTGCCTGATCTGCCCTACGAGGAGAAAGGGGAGTTTCTGGATAGCTGCCATTCTTACGGCGTGGATTTGATTTCCCTGATCGCGCCCACGTCCCAGAACCGTATCGCTATGATCGCGAAGGAGGCGGAAGGCTTTATCTATGTGGTGTCCAGTCTCGGCGTCACCGGCACAAGAAGCGAGATCAAGACGGATTTGACATCCATCGTGGAGGTGATACGGCAGAATACAGAGATTCCCTGTGCCATTGGCTTCGGTATTTCCACGCCGGAACAGGCACGGAAGATGGCGGGTCTTTCGGACGGGGCGATCGTGGGCTCGGCTATTGTGAAGATTATTGAAAAATACGGCAGGGAAGCGGCGCCTTACGTCGGCGCATATGTGCGGGAGATGAAAGAAGCGGTAAAAAGCTGCTTATAAGGTGGATATTAAAGGGCGCCGGCGCGTTCTTGACTTTTGGTGGTGGGGGGGGGGAGAATAAATTAACGTATTTTTGTTTATGATATCCCTGCTTTTGGGAAAGTCAAGGAGGATGGAGAATGGCAAAAGGAAGAAACTGTATCAGTTTAGATGCGGGATGGCTGTTATATTAGCTGTGGCAATGATTTTCGGCATGGTTCCTGAAGTGGTCTATGCTATGCCGGAGACGGGTGTGGAGCATATGGAATATATGTTTCAGAAATGTTGTGCGTTAAAAGCTCTGGATTTAAGTAGTTTTGATACGGCACAATCGAAAAATTTTGACAGGATGTTTTATGACTGTACGGATCTGGAAACGCTTGATATAAGCGGTTTTACCATTCAGTCAGGTGCCGAAGATATGCTATTGCGCTGTAACAGTTTGCGCGAAATCAAGACGCCAAAACAGACAGACCAGGTCATTGCACTTCCGGAAACCGAAGGGGTATATTCGCGGAGAACGGAGGATGGAACCAAAGTTTCGGAGTTTCCGACACAGTCAGCAACGGTGAGTCTCGGTAAGAAAATCGGTGTCGGCTTTACGGGAAGCAATTTCAAACTGGAGGGGTATGAGGATAAGAGTATAGAAGATGTTATCTTAAAACCCTATGAAATAGAACTGGACTATCCAAAGGGAGATTTGACAAATCTGACTGTGAGTGACGGATCACAAATTTCTTAGGATGGGAAAAAGCTTGAAGTGACAAGTGGAAACGATCTGTCCATGAGCTTTAGTCTCAACGGTAATTTAGTTTTGAATGGAATATCTGTCACAGGGGAAAACGGGTCAGACCGTCTGGTATCACTTCAGGCTGACGGGGACAATAAATGGAAGATTATCGTCAATGATATGTCAAGGCTCTATGATATCGAGTGCATTCGGTTTGACATAAAAGATGAGCTTGGGAGGATATCGTTGGGAGATGCTCAAAATAATGTTAGAGTGAACACAAATTTTGATAAGTCAAATGTTTATACAGGGGAGAATATACTTATTATTTTTCGATTGAAAAGGCGGTTTTCTACTCCTTTAGCGTATTAGAGACACAGTTTAATATAGAACCTGCGATGTCGGTTGTGGATCTTTCCGAGTTTACCATCAATGCGACCTATGATAAAAATGTCAGACCTACAGGTTATGAGGTAGTGTCCTGTGAGTTAGGGGGAATTTTTGATAAAAATCCGGCAGTAGCAGATGACGGGTATGCACTTTTTGGCTTTTTACGGGACGGCGTCACCGGTTCTGCCATGACTCTGAAATACACGGAGGCATTTGAGGTGAAGAGCGGGAAAAATGCCGCTATTGTGACACAGCTTAAAAGCAAGACAGCGACACTGAAATATGGCAGAGACTACGGGATAAAATATAAAGACAATACCGATTTCAGCAGGGCAAAGAAAAATAAGGAAACCGATGAGGGGCAGCTCACGAAGGAAAAACGGGAAAGGTTATAATCAGTGGTGTCTATGATTATTCGGGGAGAGTCACAGATACATTTACTATTGACCCGAAGCCAATATATTCCATCTATGAACCAGATCCAGAGGAGTAGCCGCTGTTTTACACACACACCAGATAGTGGCTGTATGCTGTAGGATTTGTTATTATGTACTTTTCACATCAGCGCCATGCACTTGCTGCATGGCGCTGGAGTTGGTGCCAAATTAGCATTTTGTGGGCATGAATCGTGGGTGTAAAAATTCCTCAGTTTGGCGGTTGAAGCCGCATTCCGCTTGTGCTATAATAAATCGATTATGGATTATCTGTAGAAGGCTTTATGTACGCACGGCGAAAGGAATGGGCATAAAATGAGGGCATTCTTAATTTTGGAAGATGGCACCGTGTTCGAGGGAACACATATAGGTGCGCGCAGGGAGATTATCAGCGAAATTGTTTTTAATACTTCTATGGCTGGTTATCTGGAGGTGTTGACGGATCCGTCCTATGCGGGACAGGCAGTGTGTATGACCTATCCGCTGATTGGCAATTACGGGATCTGTACGGAAGATATGGAGTCAAGGAAACCTTGGTGTGACGGCTTTATCGTGCGGGAGCTATCCCGGCTTCCAAGTAATTTCAGATGTGATATGACAATTCAGCAATTCTTAGAGGACAACGGTGTGCCGGGTATCGCCGGGATCGACACCAGAGCCCTTACCAGAATCCTTCGTGAAAAGGGTACCATGAACGGTATGATCACCACGGACGAAGCCTATGATCTCGATACAATCATTCCCAAATTAAAAGCATATACGACAGGTAAGGTAGTGGAGCGGGTGACCTGCGGGGAGAAATATACACTGCAGGGGGAGAAAGGACTTAAGGTAGCGCTTCTCGATCTCGGAACCAAAGATAATATCGCGAGGTCGCTGGCGGCGAGAGGGTGTGACGTGACGGTCTATCCGGCGACGACCACGGCGGCGGAGATTTTGGCGGATCAGCCGGACGGCATTATGCTCAGCAACGGTCCGGGCGATCCGAAGGAGTGCACTATTATAATAGAAGAAATCCGTAAGCTTTACGAGTCCGATGTTCCGATTTTTGCAATCTGTCTCGGGCATCAGCTCATGGCGCTGGCAACGGGGGCGGACACCTTTAAGATGAAATACGGGCATAGAGGCGGCAACCACCCGGTGAAGGATCTGTCTACGGGCAGGGTTTACATCTCCTCCCAGAACCACGGTTATGTGGTGGACATGGACAAGCTTGACCCCAAAGTGGCAGTTCCGGCGTTTGTCAATGTAAACGACGGCACGAACGAGGGGCTTTCCTACACGGGAAAGAATATCTTTACGGTGCAGTTCCACCCCGAGGCATGTCCCGGACCGCAGGATTCGGGATTCCTGTTTGACCGGTTTATAGAAATGATAAAGGAGGGACAGCGCCATGCCTAAAAATCCAAATGTAAAAAGAGTGCTTGTAATTGGTTCTGGTCCGATCGTGATCGGGCAGGCGGCGGAGTTTGACTACGCGGGGACGCAGGCGTGCCGCTCTTTAAAAGAGGAGGGCATGGAGGTTATTCTGGTAAACTCCAATCCCGCCACGATTATGACGGACGGCGATATCGCGGACAAGGTGTATATCGAGCCGTTGACGACGAAGGTGTTAGAGCAGATTATCATAAAGGAAAAGCCGGACTCCCTGCTCCCCAATATGGGCGGACAGGCGGGCTTAAATCTCGGCATGGAGCTGGACGAGTCGGGATTTCTCGCGGCGCACAATGTACTGCTGCTTGGAACTACGGCAAAGACCATCCGCAAGGCGGAGGATCGTCTGGAATTTAAGGAGACTATGGAAAAGATAGGGGAGCCATGCGCGCCCTCCCTTGTGGTGGAAAATATCGAGGACGGCGTTGCTTTCGCGAAAGAAATCGGCTACCCGGTGGTACTGCGTCCCGCCTACACGCTTGGCGGCTCCGGCGGCGGCATTGCCCACAACCAGCTTGAACTGGAAGAAATTCTGGCGAACGGTCTGCGCCTTTCCCGGGTGGGGCAGGTGCTGGTGGAGCGGTGTATTGCGGGTTGGAAGGAGATCGAGTACGAGGTCATGCGTGACAGCGCGGGCAACTGTATCACGGTCTGCAACATGGAAAATATCGACCCGGTGGGTGTGCATACGGGCGACAGCATTGTGGTGGCGCCTTCCCAGACTTTGGGGGACAAGGAATACCAGATGCTTCGAAGCGCCGCGCTCAACATCATCAACGAGTTGGAGATTACCGGCGGCTGTAACGTGCAGTTTGCCCTCCATCCCACAAGCTTTGAATACTGTGTGATCGAGGTGAATCCCCGTGTGAGCCGTTCTTCCGCGCTGGCAAGTAAGGCGACGGGCTACCCGATTGCAAAAGTGGCGGCAAAAATTGCGCTGGGATATACGTTAGATGAGATTAAAAACGCCATCACAGGCAAGACGTACGCCAGTTTCGAGCCCACGCTGGACTACTGCGTGGTGAAAATACCGAGACTGCCTTTCGATAAATTTATTACGGCAAAGCGCACGCTGACAACGCAGATGAAAGCGACGGGCGAGGTCATGAGTATTGCCAACAATTTTGAGGGCGCCTTGATGAAGGCGATCCGCTCGCTGGAGCAGCATGTGGACTGCCTGCGAAGCTATGATTTCTCGGCGCTTACGGCGGAGGAACTGCTGGAGCGCATGGAGATTGTGGATGACCAGAGAATTTACATTATCGCGGAGGCGATCCGCAAAGGCGTTGACTATGACACGATTCACAGGATTACCATGGTGGATCACTGGTTTATCGACAAGATCGCGATCCTCACGGAGATGGAGGAGCGGCTGGAGAGAGAGCCGCTGACGGTGGAGCTTTTAAAAGAGGCGAAGCGGATTGAGTTTCCCGACAATGTGATTGCGAGACTGACAGGAAAGACCGAAGATGAAATAAAGAACATGCGTTATGAAAATGGGATCGTTGCCGCCTTTAAGATGGTGGACACCTGTGCGGCGGAGTTTGCGGCGAGCACGCCCTACTACTATTCCGTGTTCGGCTCCGAGACGGAGGTGGTGGAGAGCCATCCGAAAAAGAAGGTGCTAGTGCTTGGCTCGGGACCGATCCGCATCGGGCAGGGCATCGAGTTTGACTACTGCTCTGTCCATGCCACATGGGCGTTTGCAAAAGAGGGCTACGAGACCATCATCATCAACAACAATCCGGAGACGGTGAGTACGGACTTTGACATTGCGGACAAGCTCTACTTTGAGCCGCTGACGCCGGAGGATGTGGAGAATATCGTCAATGTGGAAAAGCCTGACGGCGCGGTGGTGCAGTTTGGCGGACAGACGGCGATCAAGCTGACGGAGAGCCTGATGAAGATGGGCGTGCCGATCCTTGGAACAAAGGCGGAGGATGTGGACGCCGCCGAGGACAGGGAGCTTTTCGACCGGATTCTGGAGGAGACGGAGATTCCGCGGGCGGCGGGTGGCACGGTGTACACCGCCGAGCAGGCGAAAGAGGTGGCAAACAGGCTGGGATATCCTGTGCTGGTGCGCCCTTCCTACGTGCTGGGCGGACAGGGTATGCAGATCGCTATCTCCGACACAGAGATAGAGGAATTTATGGCGGTGATCAACCGTTACGAGCAGGAGCACCCGATTCTTGTGGACAAATATTTGCAGGGCAAGGAGCTTGAGGTGGATGCGGTCTGCGACGGTACGGATATTTTGATTCCGGGCATTATGGAGCATATCGAGCGGACGGGCGTACACTCCGGCGACAGCATTTCGGTCTACCCCGCGCCCACGGTCAGCGACAAGGTGAAGGAGACCATCGCCGAGTATTCGAGAAGGCTGGCGAAGGCGCTCCATGTCATCGGGTTGATCAACATTCAGTTTATTGCCATGGGCGACGAGGTGTACGTGATTGAGGTCAATCCCCGATCTTCCCGCACGGTGCCCTATATCAGCAAGGTGACGGGCATTCCGATCGTGGACTTGGCGACAGAGGTCATTATCGGAAAGAAAATACGGGATTTGGGCTATGAGCCCGGATTACAGCCGGCGGCGGATTACTTTGCCGTCAAGATGCCGGTATTCTCCTTCGAGAAGATCCGGGGCGCGGAGATCAGTCTGGGACCGGAGATGAAGTCCACCGGCGAGTGCCTTGGCATTGCGAAGACGTTCAACGAGGCGCTCTACAAGGCGTTCCTCGGCGCGGGCGTGAGTCTGCCGAAACATAAACAGATGATTATCACGGTAAAGGACGCGGACAAGGGCGAGGCGATCGAGGTGGCGAGACGCTTTGCAAAGCTGGGTTATATCATCTACGCCACCAGAAGCACGGCGGCGGCGCTGAATGATGCGGGTGTGAAGGCGAGAAAGGTGAACAAGATTCATCAGGAGTCGCCAACCGTTATGGATCTGATTCTGGGACACAGGATCGATCTGGTGATTGATACCCCGACACAGGGACGGGACAAGAGCAGGGACGGATTTCTGATTCGCCGGACGTCCATTGAGACGGGCGTCAACTGTATCACGGCAATGGACACGGCCGCGGCTCTTGTGACCAGTTTGGAAAATGCCGCGTCGCAGGGGGAGATGACGTTGATTGATATCGCGTCGATTGCGAAAAGAGGATTTGTCAGGTAATGATATGAACGCAGTCAGAAACTATCAGAAAGAACTGGATAAAATCATAGAAGGCATAAGCGCGGAAGAAAAGGGTGTTCCAACGCTCTTTCTGCACAGCTGCTGCGCGCCGTGCAGCAGTTATGTGCTGGAGTATCTGCGGCAGTATTTCCGGATTACGGTTTTTTATTATAATCCGAATATCACGGAGGACACAGAGTACTGTAAGCGGGTGGCAGAGCAGAAGCGGCTGATCGCGGTGTATAATGAAAAGTTGACTGATTGGGTCGGTGACGTGCAGGGCAATGGCGGAGGCTGTACGGTGTGTGATGCCAATGGCGGGAGCGGTGGCGGTTATGAAATTCAGATCGAGGAAGGCGACTACGCCCCTGCGCGCTTTTTTGAGATAGCGAAAGGTCTGGAACAGTGCCCGGAGGGCGGCGAGCGGTGCTTTGCCTGCTATGAACTGCGGCTCCGTGAGACGGCGAGACTGGCGCAGGCGGGCGGATATGACTACTTTACCACGACACTTTCCATAAGCCCCTTAAAAAATGCCGCGAAATTAAATGAAATCGGGGAGAAAATGGCAGCGGAGTACGGCGTGGCATGGCTGCTTTCGGACTTTAAGAAGAGAGACGGCTATAAACGCTCGATCGAGCTGTCGAAGGAATATGACCTGTATCGGCAGGATTATTGCGGGTGTGTGTATTCCCGCAGGAAGCAGGAAATCGAGTAGGGAAGATTCAGCGGGTCTACGCATAAAAAAGACCGGGGACAAGGATATTGTCTCCGGTCTGACTGCTTGTAACGGGTGTTATCTTAATTGAAATCGGGATACCAGCTCTCTGAGCGCGCCAGCCTGCCCGGAAAGCTCTTCGCTGGCAGCGGCGCTGGATTCCGCCGTGCTCACATTGCTCTGCACCACGACGGCAATCTGGTCTATGCCGTGACTGATTTCCGTGGTCGTAGTCGCCTGCTGTTTCGTATTGTCGGCAATGTGGTCTATCAGACTGCCCATTTCATCGGCAAGTTCCGCTGCTGCAAGCATGGACTGTGCCGTATCTTCGGCGGCATGTACGCCCTCTTCCATGGAGCGTATCGTTTCGCCCAGAAGGTCTGTGGTTTCCTTTGCCGCACCGGCAGATCTGCCGGCAAGCGTCCGCACTTCCTCCGCCACCACCGCAAAGCCTTTTCCGGCGCTTCCTGCTCTTGCAGCCTCCACAGCGGCGTTCAGTGCAAGAATATTGGTTTGGAAAGCGATGTCGTCGATGGTCTTCACAATCTTGTGGATCTCACTCGATTTGTCGCTGATCTTCTGGATGACTTCCGTCATGTTCTGCATCTTCGTGTTGCTCAAAAGAAGACCTTCCCGGACCTCTTTTGAGAGACTGCTGGTCTGCTGCGCATCCTGTGCAATCCGCTGTACGTTGTCGGAAACCTCGCCGATGTGACCGGCAAGCGCCTCCACCTCCGCAGCCTGTTCCGTGGATCCCTGTGACAGATTCACGGCAATCTGTGAAATCTGTGCTGCCCCGGCGGCGACATCGCTGGAAGAAGCGTTTAACTGTCCCATAGCCGCATTCAGCTCAACGGAGATGTCGTTCAGAGAGTTTTTGATCTTTGCAAATTCGCCGGTGTACTGGCTCTTAAGCTCGTACGCCAGATTTCCCTGCGCAATTTCGTTTAAGGTATCTGAAATTTCATCAATATATTTTATGTAGTCGCGAAGTCTCTCGGTAACCCTGTTAAAGTTAAAGGCAAGGGTGCCAAGCTCGTCCCCCGACTGATAGCGGATGGTCTGATCCAGCGCGCCCTCCGCAATCCGAGTTGCCACCCTGCTAAGTTCTTTCACGGGTCTTCCGATGATCCATTGTGTCAGTAAGACCACAAGGAGTATCAGCACGAGCACGGCGATAACCGATACGGTTGTCAGTGTATGTGTCAGATCATAAAGCTCTGCCAACACTTCCGCTTTGGATACATAAGCTACCGCCATCCAGTTGCTTCCCTCGACATTGGCGATCTGGACATAGGTGTCTCCGTACAGCCCAAGTCCCGTGTCCCCGGATTTGATCTGTTCGCCGGCGTAGGCGTACATGCCGCCCGACTCACTCAGATTTTTGCCGACCACCTCTTTGTCCCTGTCTCCGATGATCGTATCTGTCCGTGTGTCTACAAGAAAAATACCGCCCGTATCTTCAATCCGGATATTGCTCACGATCTGGGAAATGGAGTCCAGATACACATCCGCCGCAGCTACGCCGCGCACGGCGCCGGATCCATCCTTTAACATGCCGGAGGCGCCCACCACATAGGACTGGCTGTCCTCGTCAAAATAAACGTCTCCCAATATAAAATCTTCGGAAGCGATTCCATCCTTATACCAGCTTTTTGAAAGCGCATCGAAATCCGGACCCGGCACAAAAGACGCATGGTATAACGAACCGTCGGTAAGCGCTACGTAGATTCCAGCCGGGTAAGACTCGCTCTGCCCTGCCGTGTGCTTGATGTACGCTTCCATTTCGGGAATATCCATATTTTCATATTCTATGGTATCCCGCTGGGTTTCTAACATGGCGAGGGTACGGTTCATCCATGCTTTTGTCTCCTGCAGCGTCTTGTCGGTAGTAGTGACCAGCATTTCCTCGCTCTTTGCCAAAAGGGTCTGCGACATCTGGTTGAAAACGTTTGTCAGCAGCGCTGCGCCTGCAATGACAACACTGACAACAATAGCCGTCACCAGCTTCAGCGTAATTCCGATTCCGCGCTTTTGTCGGACAGCGGTTTCCACATTTGTTTTTCTCGTATGTTTCATCACTGATTCCTCCTTCTTTCCAACATAGGAAAGTGTACCATAATCTGTCAAAAAGTAAAATCACTTTTCTTGATAAAATATAGGTATTTAAGATAAAATTACGGCAAAAGAAGAAACTCGCGGAAAGGAAAGTAAATGACATTTTTGGGGATTTGTGGTAAAATTGCATTGCTTATGATTAACGGCTTGCGGATTCCCTGTGTACGCCTGTTGCCAGACTTGCGGGGAAACGTATTTCATGGAGGAGAACATGCAGAAAATATTGGATTTGATTTCGGAAGAAATAAAAAAAGCGTTTGAGGCGGCGGGGTATGATTCGGAACTCGGCAGAGCTACCCTCTCCAACAGACCCGACCTGTGCGAGTTTCAGTGCAACGGCGCGATGGCTGGCGCGAAGAAATACCACAAAGCGCCGCTTATGATCGCACAGGATGTGGCGGAGAAACTGCAGGAGAGCGAAGCACTGTCGGAAGTTTCCGCCGTGCCGCCCGGCTTTTTAAATATGAAGGTGAAGGAATCTTTTGTGCGGGATTATCTGCGGGACATGTTCGGCGCGGAAAAGTTTGGTTTCCAGACGCCGGAGTCAAAAAAGATAATCATTGACTATGGCGGTCCCAATGTGGCGAAGCCGCTCCATGTGGGGCACCTGCGCTCCGGCATTATCGGGGAGAGCATCAAGCGGATCTGCCGCTACGCGGGACATGACGTGATCGGAGATATTCATCTGGGGGACTGGGGTCTGCAGATGGGGCTGATTATCACGGAACTGCAGAAAAGACAGCCTGAATTGGTCTATTTTGACGATTCCTTTGAGGGGGAATACCCGTCGGAAGCGCCTTTTACCATATCGGAACTGGAGGAAATCTACCCGACGGCAAGCGCGAAGTCCAAGGAGGACGAGGCGTACAAGGCGGACGCCATGGAGGCTACTTTTAAGCTGCAGAGTGGCGTGCGCGGGTATCGCGCGCTCTGGGATCATATCATAGCCGTGTCCGTGGCGGATCTGAAGAAAAACTACGCCAATCTGAACGTGGAATTTGACCTCTGGAAAGGCGAGTCCGACGTGCACGACATGATCCCCGGCATGGTGGAGGAGATGAAAAAAGGCGGTTACGCTTACGAGAGCGACGGCGCGCTGGTGGTGGATGTGAAGGAGGAGACCGACACCAAGGAGGTGCCGCCCTGCATGATCTTAAAATCCGACGGTGCGTCCCTCTACAACACGACGGATCTGGCGACCATCATGGATCGCATGGCAAATTATCATCCTGACAGGCTGATTTATTTGACCGACAAGCGGCAGGACTTATATTTTGAACAGGTATTCCGCTGCGCGAGAAAGACCAAACTGGTCAATGACGATACGGAGCTTGTGCACATCGGGTTCGGCACTATGAACGGCAAGGACGGCAAGCCCTTCAAGACGAGGGAGGGAGGCGTCATGCGGCTGGAAAACCTGATCCGGGAAATCAACGAGGAGATGATCCGCAAGATCCGGGAGAATGCGGAGACAAAAGGCTACGAGATCGATATGGAGCAGGCGGAGGATACGGCGAAAATCGTCGGGCTGGCGGCAATCAAGTACGGCGATCTGTCGAATCAGGCGTCCAAGGATTATATTTTTGATATGGACAGGTTCACATCCTTCGAGGGGGATACGGGACCGTACATTCTCTATACGATTGTACGGATCAAGTCAATTCTTGCCAAATATGAGGAGCAGGGAGGTAAATTGACTGACACGGTCATCAGTGAGGCGACAGGTGTGTCAGAGAAGGAATTGATGCTGGAGCTCGCGAAATACAACGCCATGATGGAGACGGCGTGCGAGGAGATTGCGCCCCACAAAATCTGTGCTTACATCTACGATTTGGCAAATGCGTTCAACCATTTCTACCATGAGACGAAGATTCTCACGGAGGAGGACGGAAAGAAAAAGGCGGGGTGGATTGCGCTGCTTGCACTGACCAAGGACGTGCTGGAAACATGCATTGACCTGCTTGGTTTTTCCGCACCGGAGAGAATGTGAGAAACAGTTCAGCCGTGCAAAATGATATTTGATTTGATCCATTCCGACGACTTATGCTGAGCTGTTTCAAAAAAATGCTTGACAAGCTATAGGAATAAATTGTATACTAGCAGAGCGGGTTGCGTGAGTGACCCGCCTATAATTGGGGTCTTAGCTCAGCTGGGAGAGCATCTGCCTTACAAGCAGAGGGTCATAGGTTCGAGCCCTATAGGCCCCATTGGGAAGCCGGTGACGGCTTCCCTGTGGTTCCACTAAATTTATATATGGCGAGATAGCTCAGCTGGCTAGAGCATACGGTTCATACCCGTAGTGTCGAGGGTTCAAGTCCCCCTCTCGCTATTCAACAGAAGTCCAGAATCCTTGTAAAATCAGGTGTTCCGGACTTTTTGTATTTTCGAGGTAATTAAAAGGTAATCATAAAAGTAATCTAACATATGTTCGATTCAAAATCGTGGAAGAAAGGAGAAATTCTGTACATCGTGACAAGTACATATGTTGTTAGGACATGTAAATAAGTCCTCTGTCAGTTGTGAAATAGGGTTGTCAGAGGGCTTATTTATGTGGTTTAGCAATAAATCACAGTTCTCTCCACAAACGATCCAAAAACGTCTGTATGAGCCTCATAGAGTGTCAGGGAGGCTTGTATCAAATGATTATTATTAACAATTAAATAAAATTTCCAGTCGGAAGGAGGAAAACGGAATATGTCAGTATTAAAGAAAGAATTTATAGACAGGATGGCAGAAAATGGCGGGATCACAAAGAAAGTGGCAAGACAGGGAGTTGACCTGTTCTTTGAGACTCTTGCGGATTATATGAGCGAGGATAAGGAAACTATTATGATGCTAATACGATATGCAGTGAAGGATAAAAATTCGGATATATGTACAACAATTTTAAATTTTTTATTTAAGAATTATAAAGATGTATTTATGGAATGTTTTATAAAGGGGAATGAATTAAATGTAAAAATTGAGGCTAAAAGTGCCTGAAAGTATTGAAAATACGGCATTGTTAGGGTCGGGCAGAATTGACCACCCAGAGTCGCTTAGAATTGACCATTTC
>CAJURQ010000010.1 GCA_910588955.1 uncultured Lachnospiraceae bacterium | reverse complement strand
TATTTATTTGACGGAAAACACGGGATTTGGCGGATTGGAATTTGACGGTCTATATGACATGAGCCTCGTCTGCCACGGAAGTCCATCTGTCAACCACGTTTCCGTCCTTGTCAATGACTGTAAGCAGTGCGCCGGAAAGTTCTGCGCCGCTTGCAATGTCCTCCTTTGTAAACTCAAAGGTTATCGGTTCATTCAGAAATTCGCTGCTGTACTCTGCAACTGCCTCATGCTGTCCCTGATACTCCGTCTCAAAAGTGATTACTTCCCCACTGGAAACATAGCCTTTGGGAGCTGCCAGTTCCTTTGTCTCATAAACCGCAAACGGGTAATCCTTTACGAAAGCAATCCTGCCGTTTTCGTCAGAGACAGCGGTTTCAAGGAGTGTGCCTGCTTCAATGATTACCTCGCCATTGGCATTTTCAATATCCTCTGCGGCATACAGACCGAACACTGCACCTGCAACCGGAGTATCTTCTTCCGCATCTTTCTTGATGACTGACATATCCAGCTTCTGCCTGTCATTAACAAATGTCACGCTTTCATGGATTACCGGGGTTTTATCGTCCACATAAACGAATGTCACGATCTGTTCTTCCCCGTTCAGCACATATCCATAAGGTGCTTCTGTTTCCACTACACGGTACTGTCCGAGCGGAAGTCCTGCAATACTGGCTTTCCCATCTTCCCCGGTGGTAAGCGTTCCCACAAGATCTCCCCTGCTGTAATACTTTGTCCTGTTTCCGTTCCCGTCCTTCTGCATGTCGGCTGTATAAATATCTCCGGCGGCAAAGATTTCAAATTTTGCCCCTGCAAGAGAGCCTTCCTTATAAACAAACTCCTTTTCTTCGGAATCCGCAAATAAGCCGCCCTTGTAGCCGTCAAGGATTTCGCCCTTTTTCTCCACTGTCAGTTCCCCGGTAACTGGTTCGTCCTCATACAGTACGGTAATGATTGCATCATAAGTGTCAGGATCGGTTTCATAGAATGTGTCGGAATCAACCGATACTTCCACATAATTTGTGTTCAGCACATATCCGAACGGTGCTGCCACTTCCTCAATGCGGTAATTTCCAATTTTCAGTGTGTCAGGCAGGATTAAATCACCGTCGCTGTCCGTGAAGAATGAAGTGTGCGTAACCTTTGACGGATAGGTTGTGACCATCTTGACATACTCATTTTTGTCAAGGTTGAAAATCTTGAACTCTGTATTCGGGATAAGGACTGTCTGCTTAGTGTCAGCGTCCTTCTTAATCACACGCAGCTTTGCCGTAAATTCACGGTCAATGAATACACGCCATACCAAAGGCTCTGTCGGGTGGTTTTCCACAATCCTCACTTCAAAAGGTCTTACTGTTTCCATATTGTGCGGAGTGACTGTTTCAATCACGACGTAAGTGCCATAAGGAATTGGCTGTGTCACGATATGCCCCTTTGCGTCCGTGAACAGGGTACTCTCCCCCTTGCTGCCGATTTCAACGGCTTCTGCGCTGTCAAAGTCATAACTTCCATCTTCCAGTACGGATAAGGAAGATTTCAGGTATGCCCGGAAACCTGCGCCGGATAATACGGGCGCTTCCGTATCGTCCCCGTTGTCGGATACTTTGATGAGCTGGAACGGCTGCTTGATGACCTGCTCTGCCGACGTTGTGCTTCTTGACACTTCCGCTACCAGATCGCCTTCATAATCACAGACAACATCATGTTCTTCTTCATCAAGGAGATACCCTTCCGGCGGTGTGATTTCCTTTACATAGTAGTTGCCGAGATAGAGGTTCTTTACCTCTGCATTGCCGCCCTCATCAGTTGTCAGTGTGGCAACAATATCCCCCGCATGGAAGATAATGCCTGTTGCCCCGTCCGGGTGTACAATGTCATTGCGGGCATATAAGCCGTAAACAGCGCCCTCCAGTTTTGCGTCACCCTGCGGAACTGCCTTTCTTGTTTCCTTATCCACTTTGTAGATATGGATTTTTGCGGTTGTCCTGTCATTTGCAAAGGTATGGGTAAATGATGCCTTTGCGGTTGTCTCCGGCAGGTAATCGAAATTGAAGCTGTATATATCAGAACTGTTCCTGTAATATGCGTAAGGTGCCTGTGTCTCTGAAATATAATAGCTGTTTGCGATTGGGAGGTCCACCGTGTATGCGGCGCTGCCGTCCTCCCCTGTCGTGACGGTCTGCAATGCAGTCCCCTTTGTCACAATGACCTGTCCTGCATAATTCTTGATGTCATTTCCCGCATAAAGCGTATACTGCCCGCCGTCTAACGGATTTGCTGTCTCTGAATCTTTCTTTGTCACGGAAACTTCCGCTTTCTGGCGTGTGTTCAGCACGGTTGTTGCCTCATACTGAACTTCCACCATCTGATCCTTATATTCAATCTTTACCGTATGCGGCTCTGTATTGATGGTATATCCGTCAATGCTTTTTGTCTCCGTAACCACATACGTCCCAAGATGGAGGTCTGTAAGGACTGCCTGCCCGTCATTTCCGGTCTTTAAGTTTTCCGCAACCAGATCCCCTTTGTTATAGACTTTTGTGCCGTCTGCCTTGTAGATGTCTGCGCCTGCCGTCACTTTGAAAACAGCCCCCGGCAGTTTCTTTTTCTCATAAGTGAAGTTGCTGCCATTCCACCCGGTCAGCACTTCCCCTTCCTTATAAATAGTGACTGCGCCAAGCTGTTCCTTGTCCGTTGCGCTGATCCCGGTTGTCTGTCCTGCTTTTACGGTCAGCGTATGGACTTTGCCGCTCAGTACATATCCCTTTGGAGCGGTAATCTCCTTTACATAGTACGTTCCCGCCACAAGCGCATTGGATTTTGCATAACCGTTTCCGTCCGTAGTCATGGTATCTACCTTGTTGGTGCATCCGCTGTCGGAGTAAATGCCGTATACGGCACCTGCGAGCTTCACGCCGCTGGCTTCATCGGTCTTAACGATTTCCCCATAGCCGATGTTTTCCGTCTTTACCTTAAAATAGGCATGGACCGGATCTGCACTTGGTCTTTCCGATACAAACTCCTGATAGTTTGCTTTTTCCGTGAGCCAGAACACACAGCTTGAAGTTGTCTCCACTTCGCCTGCCGTGGAGTTCATGGTTGCCATTGTCGCTGTCGTATTCACTTCCTTACTGGAAATGGTGACACTGTTCCCGTCCTTTTCCACTTTGAACCCGTTCAGTGAAATGTCAAAATGCCCAAGTACGCCATTGCTGTCGTTAAGGGTTTTCTCAAAGCGGTTGTTTCCTTCATTCCATTTCAGCTCATAAGTCTCCGCACCGCTCTGTGTCCTGCTTGCAAAACTCGGTCTTGTGGCATTGTAAGACTTGCTGATGTTGTCTTTCAGTCCTGTATAATAGTTATAGGACGCTGACGGGTTCGGCGCTGTGTCGCACAGTTTCCTTGCCGCAGAATCGCCACTGCCTGTGCCGAACAGGTTGCCAACGATCACCCACACCATTGCCTGTGTCGCTATAAACTGGTCACACTGGTCATTGGACGGCGGCGTTGCACTGTTGCTGTTAAACCCAAAATACAGGCAGTAGCTTAAAAGTTTTTCCTGCTGTGCCGTCATTGATGTGCTTGAATTGGGGTAGCTGTTCATGAGCTGCCCGCCGTCTGCCGCAAGACCAAAGTTCATGCAGTAGGCGGCATTGCCGTCGAGTATGGCATACAGGATCTTTCCGTGGTCATAGCCTGCCTTTAACTCGCTTACCTCGCCGGACGCCCTCGTCGATGCATACCAGAAAGCGATGTTTGCGCTGGAGCTTGCCGCAAAAGCAGTCGCCCCATTGCCCAACAGCGTTGTAAAGACCGTGAGCAGCGCTAAAAATCCCGCCATAATCCTTTTCATTTTCTGTTTCATTCAGATTTCCTCCTTGTCAGGGCAAAAAAATAACAAGCCCTGTAAAATGGCTTGTCATTTTCTGTTTATTTGTTATTCTGTTTGAATTTCAATTCCTGCCTGTTTCCCTTTATATCCGGGTGGAACCCACATATCAAAGCCCGATATACTGATAAAGGGAAACGGATTGTTTTTCATTTGTACTGTCTGTCTTTCTTATAAGTCACGTTCCGGCTAGGGACAGCCTTTTACCGTCTGCCCGCCACGCCTCCGACCATCGTGAGTACCACCCTTGCAACAAGTGCAAGCAGCAACAGGAACAGTTTTGCTATCCCAAGTACCAGTTTCAGGAGCATAAGCACTGCCTGCAATATCCATTTCAGTATGGTAAGCAGCACCACGCCTGTCTTTCTCAAAACCATTCCCACCATAGACATTTCCTCCATTTTCTGCCGTAATCCCTGACAATGCACCATCCTGTCCTTCCATTCATCCGCACCGGATATAAAGGATTACCGTTTCGGCAATGAAATGGTTTACGGATTTTCATGTTTCTGTATCCGGCTCCACCACTACCAAGTGTAACCTTTGGCACTGCCTGTTGTCAAGTTTTAGGCATGGTCCCGTATTTTTTCGTTAAGAATACAAAGGTCTGTACCTATCTGTAACACCTGAATTCATAAAAGTCCGTCCCATTCAGGCTGTACACCCCTGCATATTCGATATAGAATACAGGCTCCGTTTCCAGCAGCATCATTCCCGCAATATAATCCGCTATGCCGTCCTCACTGCCCAGTTTCCTGCCGGACGTCGTTGACGCCCTGTTTAAGTCTGTCTCCACAAAAACGCTGTAATACCCCAGTCCGTCATACGGATAATAGGAATTGTATTCTTCCTGCGTTATCGTTCCCTCTGACAGAAGGCTTGCAAGGTTGTCCGTGGTGGTTATCATTCCACCTGCCTGGCACTTCGCAACTGCCTGACTGCATACGGAAACGGGATCATATGAAGCCACTGTCTGTTCTGCTGCCTGTTCCTGCTGTTTCGGTTCTTCCGGCTCTGTTTTCTCCGCCTCCGCTTCTTTCGGTTCTGTCTCTTTTGGTTCTTCCGGTTTTGGTTCTTCCTGCTTTGTCTGTTCCTGCCCCTGCACATCTGCACTGCCCTGTGCGGGTTCTGTTCCATCTTCCTGTCCCGCATTGCTTACAGACCGGGGTTCAGGCGTTTTTGCCGCTTCTGCCTCCTTCCTTTCCGGCTCATTTTCTTTCGTCCCCTTTCCAGTCTCCCGCTTCTCTCCCTCCCCTGTATCAGTCTGTACAGCCACAGGGGGCTTCGTTTCCCCTGCCATATCCGTTTTCTTGGTGTCTGCTACTGTTCCTGTCTTTTCCGCAGGCGTACCAGTTGTAATACCGCCCTCACTGCCGCATCCGGCAAAAAGCATGATACCTACGGATAAAATAAGAAATAATCTTTTTTTCATATGAATCACCTGTCCTTCCCCATAAGGGAAAGGCAGGCTGTGTCCGTGTGCCGCTGTTCTTTCCCTTATGAAAAAACCTTGTATCGTCTCCACGGGACACATATCAGCTCTGGACTGTCCCGTATCCTGTGCATTGTTTACCTCCTATGATGCTGCCTTTTTTGACTTCCCCCAGTATGCAAGCAGCCTTTTCAGCCGCTTGTCCTTTGCGTATGCCTTGTAGAATTTCAGCCTCCACATGCCCATCACCTCCTTTCAGTGCCGCCCTTCCGTATCATATGCAGACTCCCTCACCGTCTGACTGCCGCTACGCCCATCATTGTCAGTACAATCCTCATAACCAGGGCAAGGAGAAGCAGGAACAGTTTTGCCATCCCAAGCACCAGTTTCAATCCTGCAAGTGCCGCCTGCAATATCCATTTCAGTGTGGTAAGCAATACCACCATTATCTTTCTTAAAACGATTCCTGCCATATGTCATTCCTCCTGCTATCCCCAGTCGTCAACCAGTTCCATCATGATTGGATCTGCGGTTTCCTCTTTCCTATGTTCCTCTGTTTCCTTTGCCACCGTTTCCATGACCATTCTGCCCATGCCGCCCTCCGCCACCCGTGCCACCCCGCCTCCGAGGGCAGCGCCGAGCAGCATGATAATCTCATTCTTAACATCATTCTTTAGTTCTTCACGGATACCGTCAAGGTCACTCTTTGAAATATACTGTTCTTCCTTTTTCTTCCGTTCCCCTGCGTCTTTTAACAGGTTTTCACTCTCAAAACTGTTTGCATAGAAGTCTATGGCATCCGTAATGAACTGGTTTACAGACTTGTGAATGTCTGTATTCAGTTCTGCAAGCACCTTGTTCACCCTGCGCTGCTGCTCATTGTCAAGGTTGAGGCGGTAACTTCGGAAAACTATATTTGACTTTCCCATATGCCCACCCCTAACCTATCTTGTTGCGGTGCTTTGCAAGGAAAACCCTGCCAAGCTGTTCATACCCCTTTGCATTTGCTTTGATGTCCTCAATGTAGCGGATATTCCCTCCGTCATGTGATCCGAACAGCCTCATAACTGCCGCCCCGCCGCCTACGAACACAATCGGTATCACATCGAGGTTGTAACCGTGTTCTTTCAGGGTATTATAGACTTTCTGTGCGAAATCATGCAGGCAGTCCCTTACAATGTTCATGTACTTATCCGGCAGGGACGCCTCCCCGGTTGCCATGACCTGCTGTATCACATTTTCCTCAAGTTCCTGTCCGATCTGCCTGTTACATTCCTCATTGATCGTCCTCATGCAGCGGATAAGTCCCTGCTGGCTTGTAATGCACTCCGCCTCATTCGGCTTGCCGTTCTGTATCGGCATGATGTCAATCGTCCAACTTCCTATATCCACCACCACCACACGCTCCGGCAGGGTTTTCAACTGTTCCGCAACCGCCGCATAACATTGTGGGAACACGGACACCCTTGCTATCCTTGCCGTATATCTCTCTTTTTCAAAGAGATAGCTGACTTCCTTCTTCTTTGACAGGTAATCAATGAAGTCCTGTTTCTCTGCGCCGAACCTTGTCAGCGGAAGTCCTACCGATAAAAGGACATCTGTATTCCTCATTCCCCGCCTGTTCAGTTCCTTTGCGACTGCTGCAAGGGTAAGCAGGTAGAAGTTGTCATTCTCAACTTTTGTGTCCCTGACCTCAAGACGTTTCCCGCCCACCTTGTAATACTTTCCGTCCAGTTCCACCACATCATCATAAAATGCGGGTTCTGTCGTAATTTCCTTTACGCCTGTCGTAAAAATCTGTGTTGCCGTTTTCATGTTTGACCAGCCGTGGTCAATCCCGATTACTTCAATATGTTTTTCCATTCTGTTCGTCCTCCATAATTTTTTCATGCAGACTTATCTCCTTAATATCTTTTTCATGCAGGGAAAGCAATACTTATCTGACTGCTTGTACGGGCATCCATAACACATATCTTCCTTGTCATGTTCCATAGCTTCAGGTCTGCTTTCCTCCTTAACACACTTCTTTGCCAGACACTGGCTGTTGTTTCCGTAAAAGAACCGGCACTGCATACAGCTTCTTAAATCATTTTCAAGTTTTACCTGTGCCGCTATAATTCCGTCCGGTTTTGGAGCGTTCTGCACCCTTACGTTAATTCCCATCCACGCCACCCGCCTCTCTTGCGGCGGAAAGCCTGTATAGTTCCTCCATCTTTCTGTCTGCCATCCCCGCTGATCTCGCAAGGGAAAAGTAAAACAAAGACACCACTGCTACAATAATTCCTGCCCCTATCATCTGCCGCCCCTCCTTTTCTGCTCCGTCTTTTTTCTCTGTTCCGCCTCCATCCGTCTGACATACTCACGAATATCAATCAGATCCTCTAAGTCATAGATTTTGGAACCCATAGCACGGTCAACATTTTCAGGAGTACATTCGCCATGTTCTGTCAATGCCGCTATTACTTTCTGTCTGATTTCTTCCTGCACGGAATCCGGCATTGCTGCTATATAGTGCGGCGGCAGCTTTGAAACTTCTGTCATTACCTCCTTTTCAAATCCGTAACTTTTTTCAAAGTCACTTAAAAATCTTTCTTTTACCAAGACGGCACTTGCTTTGTTTTCCTCACTGGCAAACTCCACCAGTCCGTCTAAGAACTCAACTAGCTCTTTCTTTGTAAAGCCCATCTGTTAATCCTCCTTCTCCAAAATAAAAAGGCAGGAACAGATTAGCGATACAAAAACGGAATATCCGTTTTAAGAGCTAATTTAGTCCTACCTAAATAATTTCTATATTTTTTTGCATCAGAAAAACAATCTTCACCCCTTTAAAACCATATGGCATATATCCCCGCCGGAACTCTGATGCGCCACAGGCATTTGTGAGATATTTGATTGGTAAAACAGCGCTGCCTCCATCAAATCCTTGTTTCGTTGCAAGTTTGAGAAAGGACTAAATCAGCTCAAACCCTTGTATTTACTGGGTTTGTCTAACTTTAGTCTTATTTTACCGTAAGCATCCCTGACTCTCAAAGGACAGCTTTTCATTCACCGCCGCCTTCTTCAAGAAAGAAAAATCGAAGAGCACGCTGTGCCCCAGCAGTACATTTTCATCGAGAAACGCAAGCAGTTCCGGTAAAATTTCACCGATCGGCTTCGCCCCGGAAAGGTTCTCGTCACGGATGCCGGTAAGCTCCACAATCCGCTCCGGCAGTTTCCGCCCAGGATTGACAAAGGCTTCCCACTCTTCGATAATCTCGCCCCGCTCCACCCTGACCGCGCCAATCTCTATGATTTTATCCCGTTTCGGATCAAGTCCGGTCGTCTCCAGATCAACGCACACAAAGCTATCTGTCATTTTGTTCTCCTTTTTGCTGTTTCCTCTCCCGCAACGCAAAATTATGTTTAGTAAAATTTCCCGTCTATTTTGGCAAGAAAGTTAACGAACCCCATATTTCCTACATATATGCCTGTCCCCAATATAATACACTATATCTTGTAGTCTCTTGGCTGTTTATTTATGAAAAAGTGGTCTTTCCACAAAAATATTCCAAAAGGAATATGCTTATTAATAATTGGAATATTTTTAGCGTCAAAATGCACTACAATAACAAAAAGGGATTACAAATGAAGACAAGGATAAAGGAACTCCGACTGGAAAAAAAACTGACACAGCAAGCTCTTGCTAAACAGCTTGGCATCAATCAAACGAGTCTGAGCAAAATCGAAAATGGAGCCAGCATGCCTGACGCGCAGCTCCTCGCTAATCTATCGCGTTTCTTTCATGTCACTACAGACTATATTCTGTTAC
This sequence comes from uncultured Lachnospiraceae bacterium, assembly GCA_910588955.1. Taxonomy (GTDB): domain Bacteria; phylum Bacillota; class Clostridia; order Lachnospirales; family Lachnospiraceae; genus UBA3282. Next base: position 84,627 of record CAJURQ010000010.1, on the reverse strand, counting down.
TCTCCGAAGAACGTCTGACAGCAGATTCCCTATTGGCAGATAATATGTATCATCTCAAAAAATACAAGCACCTTATTACCGTTTACCAGAAAATGACCCAAAAACAACAGGGGGATTTTTATAATTTTCTGTGCAGCATGTTAGGCATGAGCGATAGTCCGTAATACGGAATCTGTCATCATTTGATGACTCTCAGCCTTTCAAAATATTCTATACAGCATTTCTAATCAGATTGCCAGCGCCCTGTAAAATAAAGCTTAAACCCCTTTTCTTGCTGTCACATCTGATCTATGCGTTATATAACGTTTCTATCAACAAGGCGGGATCCCTAAATCCCGCCTCATTTCCTGCCCTGTGTTATCAAAGAACGGAAAGAAATCTGTCGAAAGCCGCCTGTCCCTCGGCATCTCTCTTGTAAACGCCCGCGTCCTCGAGCACTTCCATAAACACGCTACCAATCTCTTTGTGCAGGATCTCCATGATGTGATCCCTGTCAACATTCGAATATGCCGGCAGAAATTCCTCCACCCAGTCAGCGTGTTTCGCAAGTTCCTCGTCTCCACGAATATCCGCACCCGACAGAATCGCCTCGGCGAGATGCTCCATCTCCCCTTTCAGTCTGGCGGGCAGTACCGCAAGCCCCATCACCTCGATCAGTCCAATGTTTTCTTTTTTAATGTGATGCAGCTTTGCGTGGGGATGGTACACGCCCAGCGGATGCTCCTCCGTGGTAATGTTGTTGCGCAGCACCAGATCCAGCTCAAACTTATCGTCCCGCTTTCTGGCAATCGGCGTGATCGTATTGTGCGGCTCGCCGTCTGTCTCGGCAAAAATAAACGCCGCCTCGTCGGTATAGCCCCGCCATTTTTCCAGAATCAGATCCGCAAGCGCAATCAGCCTCTCAGGATTTTCATGGGAAATACGGATCACGGACATCGGCCAGTTCACAACGCCCGACTCCACATCTGTAAAGCCCTGCACCGTAAAGATGCGCTCCACGGGCGCCTTTGCCATGGCAAACTCGTAGTGCCCGCCCTGAAAATGGTCATGGCTTAAAATGGAACCTCCCACAATCGGCAGATCTGCATTGGAGCCCACAAAATAATGCGGGAACTGCTTTACAAAATCAAACAGCTTGCAAAACGTATCGTGCTCGATCTTCATCGGAATATGCTGTGAGTTAAAAACAATACAGTGCTCGTTATAGTATACATAGGGCGAATACTGGAATCCCCACTCGCTGCCGTTTATGGTAACCGGAATAATCCGGTGGTTCTGCCTTGCGGGATGGTTTACCCGCCCTGCGTATCCCTCGTTCTCCCAACAGAGAAGGCATTTCGGATAGCCGCCCTGCTTTGCGTTTTTCGCCGCCGCAATCGCCTTCGGGTCCTTTTCCGGCTTGGAGAGATTGATCGTGATATCCAGATCGCCGTATTTGGTGGACGAAATCCATTTCTGGTCTTTCACGATGCGGTATCGTCTGATGTAATCCGTGTCCCGGCTCAGTTTATAAAAATAATCTGTCGCCTCTTTCGGGTCCGCCTCATATTTTTCGCCGAATGTCCTGATTACCTCGCTGGGTCTCGGTGTGAGCAGTCCCATGATCTTTGTGTCAAAAAGATCCCGATACACGATACTGTCCTCAATCAGCCCCTTCTCGCAGGCATAGTCCAGCATCTCCTTAAGCACCGCCTCCAACTCCTCTACCGTCATGGTGACGTCATCGCCCTCCTCCAGCTCATCCAGTCCGAAAAGCTCTAGCAGGCGATTGGTCGTGTATATCTCATCCTCTTTTTCAATCAGTCCCGTAAGTAAACCGTATTTTACAAGTTTTCTGATATTCTGCTGAATCATCTTATATCCTCCTCAACTCACCCTATCACAGTTTAGACGGACCGTCGCCGATCTCCACCACATAGAAATCCGCATCTTTGCCGACGCGCTCCTTGTAAGCCGCGCCCACTTTTTCCTTAAAGGTCTCCACCGCCTCGTCCTTCACAATGCTCACCGTGCAGCCGCCGAAACCGCCGCCCGTGATGCGGGAACCGATCACGCCGTCCACCTTCCATGCCTCCTCCACAAGCACGTCGATCTCGTCGCAGGACACCTCATAGTCATCCCGCAGGGAAACATGGGACGCGTTCATCAGCTCGCCAAACTCCTTCAAATTGTTATTTTTCAGCGCTTCCACCGCACGGATGGTTCTCTGGTTCTCGTAAACCGCATGTTTCGCGCGCTTTGCGCAGACCGCGTCGCTGATGGCAGACTTGTTCGCCTCGAACGCCTCCTCCGTCAGATCGCCGAGCGTCTCTATCTTTACCGCCTTCTGCAAGTCAGCCAATGCCTGCTCGCTCTCTTTTCTTCTCGTGTTGTAGCCGGAATTGACAAGGGAGTGCTTCACATTGCCGTTGGTCACAATGATCTTCGCGCCGTCCAGCACAAGGGGCGCATACTGATAGGACAGATCCGCCGTATCTAAAAAGATCGCGTTGTCCTTCTTGCCCATCGCTGAGGCGAACTGATCCATGATGCCGCAGTTCATGCCGTTAAAATTGTTTTCCGAATACTGACCAATCAGCGCCAAGTCCACATTAGTCACGTCAAAGCCAAACAAATCCCGCAGATAAAAACCTGTCAGCACCTCCAAAGATGCGGAGGAAGATAAGCCGGAACCGCCAGGAATATCGCCGTTTAACACAATATCCAGCCCGCAGTCCATCTTCATGCCACGCTCCGCGAACGCCCACATAACCCCCTTCGGGTAGTTCGTCCATCCCGCCGCGTCGGAGGGCGTCAGATCATCCAGACTGCTCTCCACCACGCCCATTTTTTCAAAGTTCATGGAATAGAACCGCAGCTTTCTGTCCTCCCTCTTTTTCACCGCCGCGTAAGTGCCGATCGTCAGCGCGCAGGGAAATACGTGACCCCCGTTGTAATCCGTGTGCTCGCCGATCATGTTCACCCTGCCCGGCGCGAAATACACGCTGGCGCCGTCCGCATTCCCGTAAAGCTCCTCAAATTTCTTCAAAACTGTCTCTTTCATACCCGCTCTCCTTCTCTTTTTAAATGTTTTACCCCATACCTACTGTTTCTTTTATGATTTGGTGTCGCTTATACTATTTATATTACAATAATATTAAACAAAGGACTACCCTTTAAATAGTCCTTTGTTACTGAAACCTGTCAAAATGTTAGATTATTGGTTCAAACTGTTAATCTGCCCGATAAATTCCTCCACCTGCCGCAGATATTCCCGGTTCCGCCTCGTCTCTCCTTTCTGCATCTCCTTTCGGAAGCCGGTGGGCGACATCTGTTTCATCTGCCGGAATGCCTTTGTAAATACCAACGGGTCATGATACCCGCACGACAGGGCGATACTCTCAATCGGAAGAGACGTGAGCTGCAAAAGCTCCGTCGCCTTTGTAATGCGAAACGTAGTCAAAAACTGCTGGGGAGACATGCCTATGGAATTTTGGAACAGCGTATAGAGATAACTTCTGTTGATGCAGACATAATCCGCCACATCCGTCACTTTGATGGGATTGCAGTAATTATTCTGAATAAAGGAAACCGCCTTGCGTACATAAATATTCGCCTTGTCGTCCTCGCTGTGTTTCTCTACCCTGCTGCCCTCGGCTATGATCGACAGAAAAATGCCAAGCTGCCCGTTTCGCCGCAGATCGTGGGACAGCCCGTATGTATTATGCTCCATCATATCCTTCACGATCCGGTAAAGCTCCTCCGATGCCTCAGACTTAAAAATCGGCTGCCTTACGGACAGACCGATATTGCCCACATACTCCGCCGCCTGCGTGCCGCTGAAGCCAACCCACACATACGTCCACGGCTCCTCCTCGTCCGCCTGATAAAATGCCAATTCGTCCGGCGTGATCAGAAAGCCGTATCCCGCTTCCAGCGGATATTCCTCCCCGCCGATTGAAAACTTCCCCTTGCCGCTCAAAATATAGTGAATCAGGTAATGGGGCTTTAACGCCGGTCCGAAACTGTGCATCGGCTCTGTCCGGGAAAGTCCGCAGCAGTTCACGTAGAGACTGCCCGTCTGTTCCCCTGCAAATTCCAATTTATATGCTTTTTCCATCGCTGCTCTTTCCTGTTATCGCGTCAAATCACCACGCGCTTTCCCCCGCAGTCAACACATCCGTCAATTCGATCATAGCACGCCGTGAAATCGTCTGTCAAACAAATCAATCCGTCTCTGGCTTATAGCTTTCCACATCCGCAAGCAGCTGCTCCCACGCGTCCTCATGCTCCACATAGTAGAGCGGACACTTCTTGCCGCCGCAGTCATAATGCCGCAGAATATCGTCCGCAGACAGATGATACTCCTGCGTCAGCCATGCGAGCGTATGTACCAAAGTATCGTATGTCTCCTGCGTAAACTTTCCGTCCTCATCCAGATAACAGCACTCTATAGAAACCGAATCCGCATTTCTGGTCGCCACAGCATAAGCCTGCTCCTCCAGCGGAATACACTGGATCAGCTCACCCTCGTAGCCTATAATAAAATGCGCGCTTGCCGACCGCTCCTGCGTCTCTGCCAAATTGGCAAAATAACTGCGGTTCTGCGCAGCCGAAGTGCCCGGATTCGCGGTATAATGCACAAAGACACTCTTGATCTTTTTCAACTTCGTGCCGGGTCTGGAGAACTCATTCGGCTCCAGATAGTCCGCCGTAATCGCCGGCGGCTGAATCCGGTTCGCCTCGATCTTCTCGGATACGACCTCCACAATTCCCTTACCTTTGCCGGTTTTGTCATTGTGCACCATGCGGTAAATCGCACCGGTCGTCTGGTAAATCAGTATCAGGCACACGCCGATCATAAGAAATACAAAAATGCGGTAAAGGTTCAGCCGCCGCTTTCTCGCTCTGCGCCGTTTGATGGAACTGACCGGGCGGGGATTGCCCGTGTTTCGACGGTTAGGCTGTGTTCTCGGGCGGGGTCGCCCCTGTCCCAAGCGAACCTGTTCGCGGTCCGCCAGCCGCATCATGCGGGAATTGTCGTTGTCTCTGGATATTTCCCACAGTTCCAGACCTTCCAGTCCGCCCCTTTCTGTACCGCGCCGTCTCGCACGCTCTCCCGCGCTGCTTCGCGAACCGTTTCCCGCTATGACTCTGATCCTGTCGTCGGAACCTCTTCTGTCGCTCCGTTGTGCCTGTCCCATGCTGTTCCCCCTCTTTTGTACTTCTTAACGAGACAGCCTTTGCTGTCGAGCTTTAGAAGTTCTTTTCACTCTATTGTAGTACGTCAATCTTTAAAATTTCTCTAAAAATCGACCGTCTTCTACGTTCTATATCATAAAACGGGGAACTTAAGAAAAAAGTTACATAATTCTTAATATTTTTTTATTTTTACTCGCCGGACGCCGCCTTGAGATGTGTCTCCACCGCCGTCTGCAGCTTGGGCAGCCCGTCCCGGAAAGTCTTTTCGTCCTCAAAATTCGCATTCTGCAATATGGGAATCTCCTTTTCCATCTTTTCCCGGTAATAGACCTTCATCTCGGAACCTTCCCCGGACGGATGTTTTATTTCCGAAGAAATCTCCTGCACATTCCCGATCGAGTAAAACAACATCGCTGCATTAAAATATAACATATCCTGATCTTCCTGTGTAAAATAATCCATACTCATTTCGTAATCAACCCGCAGGGAATAAGGTTCTTCCAGCGTCTGCAGGGAAAAGCCTCCCGAGCGGTTCAACGTGGACGGCAGGGGCAGGGCATCGATCAGCGCACCCACCTTGGCGTTGTCCCCCACATAGGGCGTGCGGTTTTCACACAGCGTGTCAAACAACGCCTCCCGCCGCTCCCGGTTCAGACTTAAAATAATCACCCGATTCGCCGCCGCTTTTAACTCGCTGTCAATAAACGCCATCTCATCCCGATATTTCTCTTTTACCTTATTGTCATACTCCGCTCTGATATAAACGTAACACCTGTTATCAAGTCTGTCTATATTGATCTCACTCGGCGGATAAACCGTCGTCGTAATCTCCTCGTCCGGCAGATAGTCTACCGAGACTTCCTCCCGTGTTTCCGCTGTACGGGCAGTGTTATCATCTATAATATATGTCGTATCATCTTCATCTACGATATAAGTGGTGTCGTCATCGTTACTGTCTGTGCCGGGCACGCCTGCCGCCCCGTTACTGTCGGTGCCAGATACGCCCTCCGAAATCCCGTTGCCTGTCCCGGCATCCTCCGACGGTGTATAGGTGGTACGCGCGTCCTCTTCTCCCGCAGGCGTATAGGTATGCATTGTGGACTTCTCGTACGCCGCCGGATCCACCGGATCCATGACGACGATTTGTTCGTTGGGCAGATAATCCGTCTTATCCTCCTCTTCCTCCTCCAGCGGAATCACTTCCCAGTCCTTGCTTAGCATCGGATTTTCATCTGTTCCGGGCACAGCCTCTATCGTGTCCTCGTGTTTTAAAATGTCCTCCTCCGGAAAATAAATGTCCTCATGTTTTAAAACGCCGGAACCTTCCCCTGAAGGGAAATAACGATGCTCCGTCCTCGTCAATGGCTCTCCCAGATAAATCCGCAAAAAGTAATTGCAGCCCCTGTCTCCAATCGACACAACCTCCCGCCCCTCGTCCACCAGCCCCAGCGCATCCTTAATCGGTATTCTTGAAAACCTGCCCACCTCCTCCTGCGCGGCAACATGATAGATGATAACCTCGTCCGTTTTCTTTTCCACCACACAGCCACTGATGCCGCCGATACTTGCGGGCAGCGGTATCTGCATATCCGCGCCCGTAACCGTAAGCCCTTCCTTCGCGTCCACCGTTGTCCCCCGGAATCGGGCGTCTTTTGTAAAGACAAAGAGGCATACAGCCGCAATCAGGAAAAGCGCGCCCGCCACCGCCGCGTAGATAACCTTCGGCTCCTTTGCGATAAAGCGAATCCGCTCCTTCACACTTTTTCCGCTTCCGGTCATAGTCGTGGCAGTGCATACCAAATCGGAAGCCCGCCCTTTTCTTGTAATGATAGAAAGCAGCGTCTCCCCGTAAGAAATCCGCTCTTCCTCACCGAGCAGTATAAGCGCTCCCTCGTCACATGCCAGTTCGCAGTCGCGCTTGGAGCAGACCGCCGCCACCCATACCAGCGGATGAAACCAGTATACCGTCACCAAAACACCCCGAAGAAGCGCCCAGAAACTGTCCCCGTGTTTTTTATGGACAAGCTCGTGGACAATTACATGCCGCAGCCGGTCTGCATCATCTGTTACATCCGCCGTCAGATAAACCGCCTCCCTCCCCGGAAATCCGTACAGGCAGGGCGAAGAAATGCCTTCCGCCAGATAGATTGCGGGCAGACGGTCTTTTCTCCTCGAAATGCGGCTGCGTTTCTTTCTTCCCTGCGAATCCTCTTCACTTTGCACGCCGACTGTCGCCTTGCCTTCTTTAGATGTCTGATACGCCAAAACCGCTGTCTTTACTTCTTCCGGCAAATCAAAAGGCTGCCTTGCCTTCCTCAGACGGCGGCTGAACACAATATTCGTGATTATGATCCACGACCCTACAATAAGCGCGCCAATCCCCCAGAAAAACCAGAGCACATCCGATCTTGAAAAACCCAGCGTGCCTGCCAGAAACACGGATGTCGGTCCGTCATTCGGCATTCCCTCAATCGACTCTCTGATCTCATCCGTGGTAAACAGACGAAACAACACGCTGTTTGCATTTACGCTCATCTGGATGGGTTCTTCAAGACGAATCGTCTCATCCAGCCGTTCCCCGATGCCGCTATCATCCCTCTCCACCAGATCCATCAGCCGAAAATCGGAAAATGACCCCAGATCAAACTCCGCAGAAATCGGAACTATCAGTCGGATCGCCACCAGAAGCCAGAGCGCATACTGCAGCCTGCTGCTGATTTTTTCGCGGAACACCCGCCGGATTAACAGGACACACAAAATCAAAACCGTTGATGTTATCAGTATCTCTTTCATAAATCATCCTCCATCATTATAAAGCATTTATCCTCGTGCATAGCCTATCACTGTCCTGCACAGTTGTTTCATTTTGCACGTTCTTTCTTTCGTCTCACTATCATTCATTCTTGTTTCCGCATTCATTACTTCCCCTTCTTTTTATCCTCGCCTGCTCCAAAATACCATAAAGTTCCTGTATCTCCTCCTCGGACAGCGCCTGATCCTCCACCATGGCGTTGACCATCATGCCAAGACTTCCCCGGTACACTTTCTGCAAAAAGCCCCGGGTTTCCTGCATGGAAACCTCCTCCCTCGTCACCAGCGGATAAAATATTTTGGCACGTCCGCCGTCCCTGTGGGCAACCGCCCCCTTCTTTTCCATACGGGAAAGCATGGTGATTACAATATGCTTATCCCAGCCTGTTTCTTTTCCCAGTTCATTTTTCAATTCTGTGATTGTGCTCTCATGCTCCCAGAGCTGATTCATGATTTTCCATTCCCCATCCGATAAACTGACCATTTTTCCTCCCTTTCATTTGCCAACTATTTGATTTTACAGCAATACGCAGATCTGTCTTCACTCCATTGTTTTATATGTATATACGATTGGCATATTTTGGTATACGAATGTATACCCTTTGACTGTATCATACACATCAGGTATACGCCTGTCAACCCTTTTAAGAATGCAGAAATGAAAAACAGGAAACCCTTTGTCTGAGTTTCCTGCTTTTTTTATAAATATTTTCCTGTGACCTGCCGCGCATTTGCCCTGCCCGCCTCAGAATCCCTCACTGTACTTCCGGTACAACTCTTCCAACTCCGCCTGATCCTGCTCGGACACATTTTCCTGCAAATATTCCTTGACCTCCGACAAAGATTCGCCATTCACGCCGTCCCCCACAATCTCCATCACATCGGAGAGCGTGTCGCTGTCCGCATAGCGGTCGATAATCTCCTCCGCCTTCTGCTTGTCGCCTTCGTCCATATTGTTCACGATCTCTTTCGCCTTCTCGGCAGCCTGCGTGTCGCCGGTACTCTCAAGCGCCTGTTTCACCGCCTGCTCCATCACCGTCTCGGAAACTTTCTTTGTCACGGCATGTTTGACCGTGCCGGTCAGTGCTCCGCTGGCAATGCCGACCGCCACAACAAGGCAGACCCCCAGCAACAGCCCCAGAAAGATTACCGGGACGAGCCCCTTTTTCCTCTTTTTCCTGCTCATTTTTCTCTCCTATATGCACAGTCTATTCGGGCGTTTCCTAAAAATATGCCCTATGCTGTCTGCAAACCCGAAGATTAATATGCCCTGCCCCAATATACCATCTTCTTCGCAGGCTTTCCGCAGCATACGCAGGTCTCGCCGATCTGCTCCTGCTCAAAAGGCATACAGCGGCTTGTAACAGCCATCTCCTCCTTGATCTTATCCTCACATGCCTGCTCGCCGCACCACATCGCTTTCACAAAGCCGGACTTCTCCGCGAAGAGTCTGCGGAAGGTGTCCATGTCTTTCGCCTCGTAGGTGTGCTCCTCCCTGTGTGCTCTGGCGCGCTCCAGCATTTCCTTCTGCATCAGCTCCAGAATTTCTCCCGCCTTCGTCTCAATCTCATCCAGAGACACCTCTATCTTTTCCCTCGTATCCCGGCGGCAGATCACGCACTTGCCCGCCTCGATATCTTTCGGTCCGATCTCCACACGAATCGGAATGCCCCGCATCTCCTGCTCAGAGAACTTCCAGCCCGGGCTCTTGTCGGTATCGTCTACCTTTACACGGAACGCTCCCAGCTTTTCCTTCAATTCATACGCCTTATCCAGCACGCCCTCTTTTTTCTGCTGGATCGGTATAATCATAATCTGGGTCGGCGCAATCCTAGGCGGCAGTACCAGTCCGGAATTGTCTCCGTGCACCATGATCACCGCGCCGATCAGACGGGTCGTCGTTCCCCATGAAGTCTGGTGTACATATTTTAAAGTATTGTCCTTATCCGTAAACTGTATACCAAACGCCTTCGCAAAGCCGTCGCCGAAATTGTGGCTGGTACCGGACTGCAATGCCTTGCCGTCATGCATCAATGCCTCGATTGTATAGGTAGCGATCGCTCCCGCAAATTTTTCCTTGTCCGTCTTGCGACCTTTGATGACGGGAATCGCCAATACTTCCTCGCAGAAATCGGCATAGACGTTCAACATCTGGATCGTCCGCTCCTCAGCCTCCTCGGCTGTGGCATGAGCCGTGTGCCCCTCCTGCCATAAAAATTCGCGGCTGCGGAGGAATGGTCTTGTCTCCTTCTCCCAGCGCACGACCGAGCACCACTGGTTGCACACCTGCGGCAGATCGCGGTACGACTGCACCACATTCTTATAATAATCGCAGAAAAGCGTTTCGGAGGTCGGTCTGACACAGAGCCTTTCCTGCAAAGGCTGCATACCGCCGTGTGTCACCCAAGCCACCTCCGGCGCAAAACCCTCCACATGATCCTTTTCCTTATTTAACAGGCTCTCCGGGATAAACATGGGTAAATACACATTCTCCACGCCCGTCGCTTTAAAACGGTCGTCCATCTGCCGCTGAATCAGCTCCCAGATTGCATAGCCCGCCGGCTTAAACACCATGCATCCCTTGATGCTCGTATAATCCAAAAGCTCCGCCTTCTTTACCACATCCGTGTACCACTGAGCGAAATCGTCCTCCATCGCCGTGATCGCTTCCACTAATTTTTTGTCCGCCATTTTTCTTCCCTTTCCTTCTTCGCACAGCGCATTTGAAATATTTGACATTTCTCCTTCGCAAAATCTTTGATTTATTCTAAGCCGTACTTTTTTGTTTTGTCAACCACTATTTTATCTTTACGAACTCCATCCTATCATGATATACTTGTCCAAAAAGTTAAAATATGGTTATATGGTCAATCGAGAAGAAAAGAGGTATCACCGGGTATGAAAATCAAGGAAAAAATACATGATATCAGCAGCGGTATATGGTTATCCATTGTAGCGTGCTTCATGTTTTTCCTCTACGCGCCGATAGAATTACTGCTCACAAACCAAGATGAGTTCTGGTTTGACCTGTATATTCTTCTGCCTCCTATGCTGACCGTTTTCATGATTATGCTAATATGCAGTGTGAGCCTGTTTCTTCTTGTCAGCATGTTTGGAACCTCAAAATACCGGCTTTTGCTTTTGCTGTATTTTATTGCCTTCATCTGTTCTTACATTCAGGGAAACTGGCTGGCGAAAGGTCTTCCCGCGCTGGACGGCAGCCAGATAGACTGGAGCCTTTATACTGCGGAACGTATAAAATCTATTGTTTTATGGGTTTGCGTCATCGCGGTTGTCACCGTGATATTTATAAAAATAAAAGAGAATTATTTCAATAAATTGGTCACAACGATCAGTATATGCATGTTGCTGATGTTCTTTGTGACCTTATTTACTTTAGCTCTGGAAAATGACGGTTTTACCAAAAAGCCTACTCTGGGCGTAACGTCAAAAAATCTGTTTGAAATGTCAGAAGACACCAATTTTATTATTTTCGTTTTAGATGCGACAGATGCTATGCTGATGGAAAATCTGCTGGATTCCAATGATGCATACCGCGATATTTTTGATGACTTTACCTTCTACGACAATATGGTAGGTGCATATCCTTTTACGAAACATTCCGTACCCTTTATTCTGACCGGTCAGTGGTTTGAGAACGAGACAGCTTTTGATGAATATGAGGCTGCTGCTTACGCGTCATCACCCTTTTTGGCTACAATGGAAGAAACGGGATATCAGATGTCCCTCTATACATCGGAAATCTTGTTAAAAGATTACGGTAAAGAGCGGTTTGACAATATTCTCCCCGGCAAAAGGGGCGTAACCGATTCATGGGCTTTTGCAAGATGGCAGATGCTGATGACGTTCTTCAAGTATGCCCCTTATGACATAAAGAGGCTGGCTTTCATTAATCCTAATGCTTTCCGGACATTAAAAATCTCGCCGGAAGAAGCTCCTTTATTTACTACCTCAAATAAAACCTTCTATGAAAATGTATTGGAAGAAGAAATCAGCTATACAGATCGGAAATGTTTTAAGTTTATTCATATTGACGGAGCTCATGTACCATATTTATATGATGAGAATGTTAATGAAATTGAAGATGCGACTTATGACAGCAGCCTTCGAGCCTGCCTGACGATCACCCGCGCGTATCTGGATAAGCTTAAAGACTGTAACGTATATGATAATTCTGTGATCATAATTATGGCGGATCACGGGTATAATGACGACTTGCTTGACAGCGATGTAGTAATGCGCCAGAATCCTATTTTCTTTGTAAAAGGCGTAAATGAACATCATGACTTGTCAGTATCCCATGCGCCGGTTTCCTTTGTAGATTTACAGGAAGCATATCAGCGCTTATTAAGCGGACAGAAAAGCAGCGAACTCTTTGATTGGAAGGAAGGAGACACCAGAAACCGGAGGTTTTTGATTTACGAATACAAGAAAGACGATCCGATGTTTGAGTTAATACAGCCAGGAAATGCCCGCGATACAGATCTAATGTATCAAACGGGAAATGTTTATACTCAAAATAAGTAACGGCATAACCCTCATCTTTTGTCTTTACGAACGCTGCCCTGCCGTGATATACTTCTCTTTAAGATTAATGCGGTAACATTAAATAAAATCATGGATGGAGAATCTGTTATGAAAAAAGTTACATTAAGATTGTTGTCATTCCTATATTTTTTTACATGCTTTTATTCTTATTTTACGATGTATGCACATGCTTATATCGATCCTTCCGCAGTGACATATATCATTCAGGCAGTAGCGGCAGTATTTATTGCGCTGGGTGCGATCCTTACCGTATTCCGACATCGGATTGCGCAATTTTTTAAGAAAAACAAGACCGAAGGGAAAAAGGAAATCCACGTGGAAGAAGATTTAACCCTTAACGACGAGAAGGCAGAGGGCAAATAAATGATCACACAGGCAATTGGAAATCTGTTTGGTCAAATCATGTATGGATGCTACCGGATCTTTCATAATTACGGGATCAGTATCGTCGTCTTTACCGTCATCACTAAGATCATCTTGATGCCCATTTCCGTTATGGTACAGAAGAACTCTATCAAAATGGTGAAAATGTACCCGGAAATGAATCGGATCAAAGCAAAATATTTTGGAAGCAAGGACTTGATCTCGGAAGAGCAGTACAAGCTCTATCAGAGGGAAAAGTACCATCCCATGCTCGATTTGGTGCCCGTCATATTGCAGCTCGTGATCCTTATGGGCGTTGTCGATGTCATTTACAGACCTATCAGCCATTTACTCCATATTTCAAAAGAGCGGATCGATGTCTTGAAAGATATCTACTGCAGTATATCCGGTGTGAGTCCGGAAATTGGTTCGATTCAGGTACAAATCGTTGACAGTATGCAGAATCCCGTTTATCTCGATGCATACAGGGCGACCGTGCCGGAAGAGATACTGCAGCTTGTCGCGGGAATCGATATGCATTTTCTGGGAATCGATCTTGGCGCCGTTCCTTCCCAAGTGTGGGGAATCACCATTATGATCCCTCTGTTAGCGGCATTCTCCTCATGGATTATGTGTTTTGCACAGAATAAAGTAAATGTACTGCAGGCAGAGCAGGGAAAAGGCAATCAAATCATCACTCTTCTGATTTCCGTAGGGCTCTCCCTGTATCTGGGATTTTTTGTGCCGGCGGGCGTCGGGGTTTACTGGATACTCAGTAACCTGGCTGCTATTTTGACGCTGTTTTTATTAAATGCCCTCATAAATCCCAAACATTATATCGATTATGAAGCGCTGGCAGCAAGTAAGGCGGAATTGGAAAAGATCCATAAATACAGCGCTTCCGGTAATAAAAAGAAACATGATGAATATTCAAAAAAAGAATCGGAAGATTATAAACGGTTTCAGAAATACGGGGAAAAGCAGCTGGTCTTTTATTCCGAGAAAAATGGATTCTACAAATATTATCAGAATGTGATCGAAACCATTCTGAGGAAAACGGACATTACCATCCACTATGTTACGAGCGATCCTAAAGACGAAGTATTCGCCCTGTCCGACGATCGTTTCCGGGTTTACTATATTGACGAAAATAAACTGATTATTCTGATGATGAAGCTGGAAGCGGATATGGTGGTCATGACAATGCCTGATTTACAGAAATACCATATCAAACGTTCTTTGGTAAAGGAAGATATCGAATATGTTTATCTGGATCATGGCATAGGAAGCGACAATCTAATGCTCCGGAAACACGCACTGGATTATTTCGACACAATTTTTGCTTCCAATGAAATCGGAAAGGCGGAGATACGCGCGCAGGAAAAATGCTACGGCTTAAAGGAGAAGAATATTGTCGAATTTGGCTCCTGCCTGATCGACAATATGATTGAAGCGCACAAAACCGACAGTAACTATAAAAATGATAAGCCGACGATTTTGATCGCGCCTTCATGGCAGGATGAGAATATATTAGATCTCTGTATCCATGATATATTAAAGCAGCTTCTCGGCAGGGGATATCATGTAATCGTAAGACCGCATCCGCAATACGTACGGCATTTTGAGGATAAATTACTTGCATTATCCGAGCAGTACGCCGAAAAGGAAGACTTTGAACTGCAGATGGATTTTTCCTCCAACGAGACAGTTTTCCGGGCGGATATCTTGGTAACCGACTGGTCCAGTATTGCTTATGAGTATTCCTTTACCACTTTAAAACCGACTCTTTTCATCAATACACCGATGAAAATAATGAATCCGGATTATGAAGAGATCGGTATTGTGCCGTTTGATATAGAAATCCGTAATAAAATCGGAATTTCCATTAATACGGACAAGCTGAGTGAAATCAGTTCTGTGACGGAAACTTTGTTAAATGACAAAATGTTTTCCCGAGAAGAAATGGAGAAGATCCGCGCAAAGTATTTATACCATGTAGGAACCAGTGGTGAAATCGGTGCAAAATATATTATCCGAAAACTGATTGAATATTCAAAACGATAGAGTATAATAGAGTATATTGGGATGAGGCAGCTCATCCCTTACTCTTAATCTATGTGTTCGCGAAACCAAGAAAGGCATTGTACATGAACAAAGTAGAGTTTGACATACTGAACAAACTGCATCACCAAAAATACAGCACGCAAAGAGATCTTGCAGCACAGACCGGATATTCATTGGGTACCGTCAACAGAATCTCTAAGGATCTACAGCAGGAGGGATATCTCAACTCCGAGTATGCCCTGACCCAAAAGGCAAAGGATCTGCTGTCGAAAAAGCATCCACATAACGCAGTCATCCTTGCTGCAGGATATGGTATGCGCATGGTGCCAATCAATATGGAGACACCAAAGGGCTTATTGGAAATTAACGGGGAAACCTTGATCGAGCGGCTGATTCGGCAACTGCAGGAAGTGCATATAGCAAAAATATATATTGTGGTCGGTTTTCTGAAAGAAAAATATGAATATCTGATCGATCAGTATGGTGTGGAACTGATCGTAAATGAAGAATATTCACAGAAAAATAATTTGCATTCCCTTGCATTGGCGGCAGCTTATCTGGGGAACAGCTATGTGATCCCCTGCGATATCTGGTGCAGGCAGAATCCTTTTTCCAGCCACGAGTCCTATACTTGGTACA
The DNA here is from genome assembly GCA_910588955.1 of uncultured Lachnospiraceae bacterium. Classification (GTDB taxonomy): domain Bacteria; phylum Bacillota; class Clostridia; order Lachnospirales; family Lachnospiraceae; genus UBA3282. Next base: position 69,000 of record CAJURQ010000010.1, on the reverse strand, counting down.
TGGTCAGCGAAGCAAAAACGATGGAGAGCAGCATAAAGGTAACCCGAAAAATGCAGCTGAGCAAAATCGGTACCAGAGAATCAGGAAACAAGATGATCGGCATCAGTTACATAGATGAAGAACAGATCGAAATTTTTAAGGAAAATCTCATACGTCTCGACAATGACGCGCGGTACAATCATGTATTTTGGGAAGAAGCCCTCCTGACATATCCGTCCATACCGGTGTGGGCAAAGATTGTCAAAGATGGCGAAACAATAGAAATCAATACCTATGAGCAGCTTCGGGAGCTTGACAGTAATTCAAATCAACTAAAGACAGAGGCGATCCGGCTGATCGGGGAAGCATTGAAAGTGCCTTACCACAAAATAAAGAATATATCTGTTTTAAAGAAAGGCATGACAAACAGATCTTTTTTGTTTGAATGTGAAGGCAGGAAATACATCATGAGGGTTCCGGGAGAGGGCACAGACCGCCTCATTAACCGCAGCCATGAATACAAAGTTTATCAGGCGCTGGGCGGAAAGGAGATTAGCGACCGTGTTATCTACTTGAATCCGGTAAACGGATACAAAATCACAGAATTTGTTCCGGGAGCAAAATGCTGTGATCCCTATTGTCCGGAAGATGTAGCAAAATGTATGGATAAACTGAGGGCACTGCATGGAATGAAGCTGAAAGTGAGTCACAGATTTGATTTATTTGAGAAAATAGATCTCTATGAATCCTTTTGGAATGGGGAACAGTCTGTTTATCGGGATTATGAAGAGACCAAAAAAAATATCCTGTCCCTAAAACCCTTTCTTGAAAACTGTCATGCCGAAGAATGCCTGACGCATATTGACGCGGTGCCGGATAATTTTTTACTGACAAGAGAGCCGGACGGCAGTGAACAGGTTTTTCTGATTGACTGGGAATATGCCGGAATGCAAGATCCCCATGTAGACCTTGCAATGTTCAGTATTTACTCTTTTTATGACAAAGCGCATATAGACAGACTGATTGATACCTACTTCCGGGAGGCATGCGCGAAGGCAGTCAGAATAAAAATATACTGTTATGTCGCAATTTGTGGGCTTCTGTGGAGTAATTGGTGTGAATATAAAAGAAACCTCGGCGTGGAATTCGGAGAATACTCCCTGCGACAGTATCGATATGCAAAAGAATATTACCGAATTGCCAGTGAGGCAATGGAGGACGACTTATTATGAATACAGTAAAGCGGGCAGTCATTATGGCGGCAGGCGAGGGGCGGCGTATGCTCCCTGTCACACTGCACACACCCAAGCCCCTAGTCCGGGTGAACGGAGTCCGTATGATCGATTCCGTCATTAAGGCATTACAGCAGAATAAAATACAGGAGATCTATATTGTAGTAGGCTACCTGAAGGAGCAGTTTGCGGTCTTGGAACAGGAATACCCGGAAATAACACTGATTGAAAATCCGGACTACAAATCATGCAATAATATTTCATCCCTGTATGCCGCAAGAGAACATCTGGAAGAAGCTATGATTTTGGACGGCGATCAGTTGATTTTTGAACCTGCTGTTCTGCACAGGGAATTTGAAAGATCAGGTTATAACTGTATCTGGACAAGCGAACCGACAAAGGAATGGCTCTTGTCGCTCCGAAACGGAATCGTATGCGGCTGCAGCCGCAACGGCGGAAGGGAAGGCTGGCAGTTATACAGCGTCTCCCGATGGACGAAGCAGGACGGGAAAAAGCTAAAAAAGTATTTGGAACAAGAATTTGTTGTGAATGGAAATAAACAGCTTTATTGGGATGATGTAGCTCTTTTTTGCCATCCGGAAGAATTTCAGTTAGGAATCACGGAAATGAAGCGCGGAGATATTGTCGAAATAGACGATCTGGAAGAGCTTGCCGCTATAGACTGCAATTATCAAAAATATTTGAAAGAGGTGGAATAAATGAAAAAAAAGATTGATTGGCTGATCACGCTGCTGCCTTTCGGGAGCATTTTGCTGTTATGCATTTTGTTTATGCTGTTTCCGATTCGGGCAAATGCAGTCCTGGAGCGGATACGCTTCTTTTTTGGCGATACATTGGGATCATACTATCTGATCATCGGTTTGGGGATTTTTGTACTCTCTATTTTTCTGGCATGTTCTAAGTATGGGAAAATCGTGCTCGGCAAAAAAGGCGAGAAACCAAAATACAGCTTCCTTTCATGGGGTGCCATGATGTTCACCTGCGGACTGGCTGCAGATATTTTGTTTTATTCCTTCGCGGAATGGATTTTGTATGCCTCAGACCCGCATATTGCAGAATTGGGAAGCATTCAGGAGTGGGCGGGTGTATTTCCTTTGTTTCACTGGAGTTTTATTCCTTGGAGCTTTTATCTGGTGCTGGCAGTGGCATTCGGATTCATGCTGCACGTGCGGCAGAGAGACCGGCAAAAGTATTCGGAAGCCTGCCGCCCTGCCCTTGGACGGCATACAGACGGTATTCCCGGAAGGATCATTGACTTGCTGGCTGTCTTTGCGTTGATCGCCGGAACTGCCACGACATTCAGTGTGGCGACACCGCTGATGGCAAACGTCATCAACGATCTGTTTCATCTTAATATGGACACGCGGGCAGTAACCATTGTAATTTTAGTCATTACCTGTATTATCTATACCTATTCCCTGCTTCACGGCTTTAAGGGAATCAGCGTTCTGGCTAATCTGTGCATCATACTGTTCTTTTCGCTGCTTGCCTATGTACTCCTTTTTTGCGGGGAGACAAAGTATATCATTGAAACAGGACTGTCCAGCCTCGGGAAAATGATACAGAATTTCCTTGAGCTCTCCACTTTTACGGATCCGCAGAGGACAACCTCCTTTCCGCAGAATTGGACCATCTATTATTGGGCGTACTGGATGGTATGGTGCGTTGCAGCTCCGTTTTTTATCGGCAATATTTCCAGAGGCAGGACTGTCCGCCAGACGATCTGCGGGGGCTACCTGTTTGGCGTCGGATCAACGGTTTTAAGCTTTATTATTTTAGGCAATTATTCTATGGGAATGCAGGTTTCCGGAAAAGCAGAATTTTTGGCAGTATATCAGGAAACGGGCAATATATATGGACTGATCGTGACCATGATTCATTCCATGCCTTTGTCCTCTCTGGTTTTGGTCTTATTGCTGGTCACGATGATGGCGTTTTACGCAACCTCTTTCGACTCGATAGCGCTGATTGCCTCCTGTTACAGCTATCGAAAATTAAACAGTAACGAACAGCCTCATAAATTGATCCAGCTTATGTGGTGTATCCTTTTGATTCTGCTTCCGATTGCTTTTATCTTTTCAGAAAGCTCTATGAGCAACCTGCAGTCGGTAGGTATTATTTCCGCCTTTCCGATAGGCATCGTAATGATATTGATCGTTGTCAGCTTTATAAAAGATGCGAAAGAATATACAAACTAAGAACACGCCGCTATTTGTCCGCACGCTTTGCCTGCCGTAGCAAATACTCCCCCACCCCCAGCATCAAAAACACAAACGGCGTGCAGCACACCTGCTGGTAGCAGAAAAAATTGTACGCCATATATGACACCGCCGAAGCCGCCGCACCCACCAGCAGGTAATCCTGCTGCCACGCCCGCAGATACCTTCTGACAGCCGTGACAAAAATTCCTATGTAGGACAACGCCCCGAAAATACCCACATTAATCAGCGCTGTCAGCCATTCATTGTGCGCGTTGGTGAGAATTTTATCCCCCCAGAGAAGCTGCATCTCCTCACCGTGGACGGCTGCCAGATAACTGCTGAAACAGTCCGGACCCACGCCAAACAATTTATGTACCACGCTCTCCCCGGCAAACACCCGCACCGCAAAACTCCATATTCGTCCCCTGCCGTTCCCCCACGCGTCATTCCAGTTAAAGTAAGACACCGCGCTGAGGGTTTCGGCAAGCCCGCCGGATAAGGCTCCCCTGCTCTGCAGGACAATAAGCCCTGTCATGATTACCACAACCGCTGCCGCCGCAAACACTGCCAACCGACCGACCCACTGCATCCGCACCGCCTGATAAGGTCTGTTTCTCCTCACATACAGAAATACACAGAGAATCAGGCAAAGCCCCAGAAGAACCCACGTAACGGTTCCTTCCAGAATCAGAGCCGTTATAAAATCATACTCCAAATCCGGGTTGGGATGAATCTGCATCAAAAAGTGCATCACCTTGCCCGACGCGAAAAAGAGCGTACACACCTCTACAAAACGGTTCAGCGTCTCCCGCTTTTTCGTGCAGACCCAAAAGAAGACCAGCATAAACCCTGCCAGTGCAAAGTAGGCGCTGTCGCTGTTCTGCGTCACCAGAGACGCAAAGCCCACCGCCGTATAGATACCGCCCAGAATCCGCCACGACGGCTTTTCCGCAAAGAGAAACACTGCCACGCCAACCGGCAGCGCCACCACAAGGTAGCTGGCATACCATGTCGCCTGCCCCATAGTGGAGAGAAACTGCGCCATCTGACTGCCATTTAGACCCTCATAAAACCCGATAGGGTCTATCATCATACGGTGCAGAACGGCAATCAAAAACACCACAAAAGCCGATCCGCAAAAAGCCGTCAAAATCCCGCGGTAATGCCCTCCAAACCGGGATACTGCCAGATAGATAAATACAAAACTGAGCTGCGACATCCATCCCATGTTCCAGCCAAAGCTGCCCCACAGCGCATCCTCATAAAACCCGCCGGAAACCACCGATACCGTCGAAAAAAGCAGGTATGCCAACACACAGAAATCCGTAGCAGACGCACACTCTTTTAACCGATCGAAAAAGCCTGCCGCAAGCGGTTCCTGTCCCTTCTTTCTCCCAAACAGCCGCACAGACAGCCAAGCCGCGCCTGCCAGCAGAAAAACAGAAAACCCGGCTGCCGCCACCGCTCTGTACGCCGCAAACTTCGCATTGCCAATCTGGTTATAGCCGTCTTCCGCATAGAAGGAGACCGCCAAACACATAGCAATCATAGCTGCCGCCGCAATATATTCCAAAATTATCTTTAAAATTTCCTGTCCGGACGCACTTTGGGCATTTTTCTTGTTCTGTGCCTTTTTTACTTTATTGCTCATAATTTGTTATTCCTGTCCTCGTTATCGTCGCAGAAAAACAAATGTCTGCTTTCAAGTGACGAAGTCACTTTGCGCTTTGTTTTTCTTCGCGACTTCTATGTTAATACACATCATTGGGTTCGTCAAATTCTTGTGGTCTCTCCTTCAATATCTCGGAGATAACAATAAGAGCCAGCGGTCCCTTTACAATGCCGCCCACGCCGAAAAGTTTCATACCCGCGTAAATCGAAAACAAAATCCAGACCGGGGACAGCCCCATTTTATTGCCAATCAGCCTTGGCTCCAGAAATTCTCTTGTAAGCACGCAGATGCCGTAAAGCGCCAGACACACCGCCATCCGCACATACGCGCCGTTTAGCAGCTGCCAGACCGCCAGCGGCACAAGCACAATGCCCGTCCCTATAAAGGGCAGCATGTCGAGGAATCCCGCCAATAAACCCAGAAAAACGCCTCCCTCCACCCCGGCAAGAGTGAGGGTGACGCTGCAGAGCACGGCGATAATCAAGAGAATCACACCCTGCGCCTTAAAAAAGGTAACCAGATAAGACAACACCCCCTCCAGCACCCTCCACAAGAACCGGAAACTCTCCTCCTTTTTCACCCAGTCCACCATTTTCGTGTAATCTTTCTCAAACAGGAAAACCGCGATACAGGTGATCGCCAGAAATCCCACTGTGCCCAAAATTCCCTTAAAGCAGCTGTAAGAGGAAGAAAGCAGCTGAGGCACAACCTGAATCTGCACATTTTCCATAATGACTGTCATCTGCTCAATCACATAGCTTTCAATCCGCGCCCCCTCCCAGCCGAACCGACCGTCCAACTGACAACAGCACTGATGAAAAAAAAGTTCCGCCTGACGCTCCACCTTTTCGCAAAACGCGGGCAAACCTTGAAGCTGCCCCATACCAAATGCAAGAACCGCCCAAAGCGCCGCACACACAAGAAAAAGAACCGGCAGCACAATGCCAGCCGCGAGAAACTTTTTCTTAATCGGAATTTTTTTCTGTATCCGTTCCAACAGCGGGTACAGGAGGGTAATCAGCGCAAAGGCAAGAAAAAAAGGCGCCGCCAGAGAAAACAGATAACGAAAGAAAAACCAGACCAGCGCGGAGACAAGGCATCCCTTTGCCAGTTTATTTTTCCACAGGCGCCCAATCAAGTCGTTTTCTTTTCCGAATACCATGAAATCCTGCCTCCTTGTGACTCCTTTGTTAAATGTATAAGCAGAGACTCAAGATGCTTATACGCGCAAAAAGAAGCGGGAGGGGGTTCCCGCTTCTTTACACTGAAGCTGTACTGTTATTATGTGACTTTTATGAAATCTTATACGTGAATTTTTGAAACGCCGCGCCCTCCGGCTTAATTTCAAACTGCATCCGTTTCCCCGTTTTCGGATGGGTAAACGCCAGACGGTACGCACAAAGCGCCGTCTCCCGCACGCCCAGCTTCTCCGACAGGGCAAGCGCCGTCTCATCGGCATACTTGTGATCCCCCAAAAGAGGCATGCCCGCGTTCGCCATCTGCACCCGAATCTGGTGGTGGCGTCCCGTATGGAGACAGATTTTTACAAGCGCAATCTGCCGTTCCTTATCCTCCCGCAACATTTCATAAGACAGCCGTGCCTGCTTTGCCCCCTTCACTTCCGGCGGCACGACGCGGGAAACATTCGTCTTTCCGTCCTTCAGCAGATAATCGGTCAGTTCTCCCGTCCGCGGCATATCCTTTCCGCAGATAAGCGCCAAGTATTCTTTCTTCATTTCCTCCCCCGCCGCCTGTCTGCTTAAATTCGCCGCCGCCTGCCTGTTCTTTGCAAAAACCAAAATCCCCTCCACAGGCTGGTCCAATCGGTGGACCACACCCACGCAGGGGGATTTCCCGGCGGCGCCTTCCTTTGACGCCAGATAATTCGTGATCTCGCTCACCATATCCGCCTGCCCCACCCTTGCCGTCTGGGTGGCAATCCCGGCGGGCTTATGGCAGACAATGATGTCGTTATCTTCGTGGAGGATTCTGTTATGATTCATTTTGTACCTCTACTCTATCAGACTCGCACTGGTTATATTTTAAACCTATACCCGATTCCCCAGATAGTCTCAATATACTGGGGTTTGGCGGTGTCGAACTCTATCTTCTCGCGGATTTTCTTGATGTGCACGGTGACGGTGGCGATATCACCGATGGAATCCATATCCCAAATTTCACGGAACAGTTCTTCCTTGGAATACACGTGGTTCGGATTCTCCGCGAGGAAGGTTAGCAAGTCAAACTCCTTGGTGGTAAAGATTCTCTCCTCCCCATCCACGTAGACACGTCTGGCGGTCTTATCAATCTTAAGCCCGCGAATCTCTATGATGTCGTTCGCCTTCTGGTTGCTGCCCACAAGTCTGTCATAGCGCGCCATATGCGCCTTTACCCGCGCCACAAGTTCAGACGGGCTGAAAGGCTTGGTCATATAGTCGTCCGCGCCAAGACCGAGACCTCTGATCTTGTCGATATCGTCTTTCTTTGCCGACACCATGATGATCGGAATGTTTTTCTCTTCCCGAATCTGTTTGCAGACCTCAAAGCCGTCGATTCCCGGCAGCATCAAATCCAGAATCACAAGATCGTAATTCCCCGAAAGCGCCGCTTCCAGCCCCTTGTCCCCTGTATTTTCAATGGTCACTTCAAAATCGCTCAATTCCAGATAATCTTTCTCCAGATCCGCGATTGCCTCTTCGTCTTCCACAATTAAAATTTTACTCACTGTCCTGTCCTTTCTCTCAATTCTTTTCCTGTTCACTGAGCCACTTCCGTATCACAAAATGCATACATGTTCCTTCATTTTCCTTGCTGGTAGCCCAGATGTAGCCGCCGTGGTCCTCTATAATTTTCTTTACAATGGACAGCCCGATTCCACTGCCTCCCTGTGAGGAATTGCGGGAAGCGTCCGTCCTGTAAAACCGCTCGAAAATGTTGGGCAGATCCTTTGCCGCGATGCCCTTGCCGTTGTCCTCGATCTCCACGCGGATAGAATCAACTTCATCCAGAATGCGGATATCGATAACGCCCTTCTCCTTATCCAGATATTTTACACTGTTTCCGATAATATTATTGATCACCCGCTTCAGCTGCTCTGGGTCGGCAATGATCTGTGTGGACGGCTCCACCAGATCCTCGTAATTCAACTGGATATTCTTTGACTCCAGATCAAGCCCCACTTCCTCCACGCAGTCTCCAAAGTATTCCGCCACGTTGATGCGGTGGAAGTTGTAGGGAATGCGGTTATTGTCAATGCCAGAATAGGTGGTCAGCTCGTTGATGAGGCGATCCATATCGTTCGCCTTATTGTAGATGGTCTTGATATATTTATCCATCTTCTCCGGCGTGTCCGCCACCCCGTCCATAATGCCCTCCACGTAGCCTTTAACCGCGGTAATGGGTGTTTTCAAGTCATGCGAAATATTGCTGATCAGCTCCCGGTTTTTCTTCTCGTGCTCGAACTTTTCGTCCAGCGACTCTTTCAGCCGCAGCCTCATGTCCTCGTAATTGCGGTAAAGTTCACCGATTTCGCCCTTTTCCTCCGTAGTCAGCATGTATTCCAGATTGCCTTCGGCAATGTTCTGCATCGCCGTATTCAACTGGTTAATCGGTGTAAAAATACCTTTGCGGAACCACTGTGTCAGCAGCAGGCTGGTAAATACCAGTACCAGAATAAACGCCAATATCATCCGCAAAAGCATCTTTCTGGAAAGCAGAGAGTTGACGCTCGTGATCACGAAAAAACTGCCCTCGCTGCCGTCGGAAAAGCGAAAATCCACTTCCTTCACAAACTTCTTGATGTCGCTGTAATAATAGCTCGCCTCCGAACCGGGCATCTCATTGCCGTACTCCGGCAGCGCGGGAAATATCTTTTTCGCGGCATTATTATTGCCGGTATAATAAAGCGCGCTGTTCTTTCTGACTATGATATAGGAGGACTTATCCTTCAGATCAAGCGTAATTTCATCCAGATAATCCGTATCCTCCAGTCGGGACGGATCCTCCTTGATCTGCTGCCTCACTTTTTCAAGCACTTCCTCTGAAATGCGGCTGTAATTTTCTATCGTGTATATATAAGAAGCTTTGTCCCTATCAAAAAAATCCGACGGCGTTTCCACGTCCTCAATATGACTGCCCACCACCAAAAGCGCGGCGCATGTCAGCAAAAGCGGCAGCAGCACTATTGACAATGATGTGATGAGAAGCCTTGTTCTGAATTTCACCTAAAAACCTTCTTTCTGCGTTCCGCCCATACATGCATGGTTTATGATTCGTGTGGAGAATGCCGTATTTTGGGCATTCTCCTGAGTGAAACTTAGAAGTTCTCCGCGAAACAGCCTCTGCTGTGAGCGGCTAGAACTTCTTTTCACTCTATGATACCACAATTTACAAAGTTGAAAATAAAACATCTCCTATAATCTTATAAAAAATTTATAAATTTCCAAATTCTGGATTGACATGTCCGCTTGATTTGCTATAATGGACATATAAAACAGTAATGATTCCTATTTTTAAAAATACAAAGGATCGGACGAGTCAGGAGGAATTGCCATGGCGGTGAAATACAGTCGGCAGCGGCAGCTTATCCACAGCTTTCTGATGACCCGCAAGGATCATCCCACCGCCGACGTCGTGTATCAGAACGTCAGGCAGGAATATCCGAATATCAGTCTGGGAACCGTCTACCGCAATCTGACTCTGCTTGCCGACAGAGGCGAAATCCTGCGGTTACAGGTGGGCGACGGCGTCGATCACTTTGATGCGGACACCTCCCTGCATTGTCACTTTGTCTGTTCGGACTGCGGCGGCGTGACAGATATGCAGCTTGACTGTATGAACGAAATGCTGGCAGACGCCCGACGAAACTTTGACGGCAGAGTTGAGCGGCAAACCACCTGCTTTTACGGACTTTGTGGAAAATGTCTGGATAAAGATGCCAAAAACAGGGAATAAATCTAATTGGACGAGTGTGCTGGTAAACCCATGAATTAAGGGTTAAAATATCAAAAAGAAAAGGAGAACACGGTATGAAATTTGTATGTCAGGTATGTGGTTATGTTCACGAAGGAGATTCTGCACCGGAGAAATGCCCTCAGTGCGGTGCACCGGCTGAAAAATTCACAGCGCAGAGCGGCGCTATGGAATGGGCTGCAGAGCATGTGGTAGGCGTAGCGAAGGGTGTCAGCGAGGATATCATGGCTGATCTGAGAGCAAACTTCAACGGCGAGTGCACCGAGGTTGGCATGTATCTCGCTATGGCAAGAGTTGCACACAGAGAAGGTTATCCCGAGATCGGTCTGTACTGGGAAAAGGCTGCATGGGAAGAGGCAGAGCATGCCGCTAAGTTTGCAGAGCTGCTCGGCGAAGTAGTTACCGATTCCACCAAGAAGAATCTGGAGATGAGAGTCGAAGCTGAGAACGGCGCAACCGCCGGCAAATTCGATCTGGCTAAGCGCGCGAAGGCAGCAAACCTTGACGCAATCCATGACACCGTTCACGAGATGGCGCGCGACGAGGCAAGACACGGCAAGGCATTTGAAGGTCTGTTAAAGAGATATTTCGGTTAATCACCACATATCTATAAAGTACAAAGGAGGAATGTGATATGAAAAAATATTTTTGCAATCCCTGCGGCTATACTTATGATCCCGAAAAGGGCGATCCGGAACACGGCATTAAGCCCGGCACGGCGTTTGAAGATCTTCCGGCAGACTGGTGCTGCCCCCTCTGCGGCGTGACTAAGGATATGTTCCAGCCGGTTATTGAAAATTACAACTAAATATCACATAGGAAGGGCGTCCCGATGTGGACGTCCTTTTTTGTCTTCTGTTTTGTTCCCGATTTTTCTGGGCATACTGTATAATAGAGTTTTAAAAAATTTATAGATTTTGCCTATTTACATTTTTGAAAAGGGCAGATATTATATTCTCACGAAATATCAATTATATTTTCGCAGAGAAAGGAGGCTCATACGAAAAACAAACGACAAACTAACAGATGTGTTGTCAAGGAATTCTGCATATAGGGGAATTGCTGTTAATCAAATTGATTTGTAAATCATTGTTTTCCGTTTTTGACATCGATTTTTGACATCAATAATGATTAAGGAGGAGACGAGATTATGCAGCAGGTAAATGTCAAATTCAATGATGTGAATCAGATCAGAAAGTTTGTGGATGTAATTGATAAGATTGATTCGTGCTTCAACTTAGGGGAAGGCCGAAGAGTCGTAGACGCTAAATCCATACTCGGCGTAATGGCGCTTGATCTGACCCGTCCGCTCCAACTCACTTACGATTCGGACGACGAGGGAATCAGGGAGAAATTAACTCCCTTCATATATGGCTAGCCATACAGGGCAGACTATTTGTGTCTGCCCCTTTTTCATGCCGCTGCTTCGTTTTATCGATATCCGTTCTCATTCAACCACTTTACGGACTGCCGCAGCGCATCAATCGTTTTTGTCTCCACCACACACCGGCAGCCGCCATTCTTTGCGATACCGAGTCTCTGCGCCAGATCGATTTCCCCCGAACCAAGTTTCTGATGGTTTGCCGTTCCCTTGGCATCGTGGATATGGAAGTGGTACAGTCTGTCCTTCCGCTCCATCAGGAAAGCCTCATCCGCGTCACCGCACGCATGGGAGTGCCCGATATCCCAAGTCAGCGCAAACATCTCGCTCTGCAGCAGATAATCAATTGCCTCCTTCTCAAAGTCTTGAAAGCCGTCCGTATTTTCAATACATATCTTTACACCGGAACTGCCCGCCGTCCTCTCGCACATTTCCCTAAATTTATGTATCGCCGTCATATACGGCTCCCGGTACTCTCCGAACAGCCTCACCTTCCTGTCGGGCAGCGTGATATAAATACCGTGATTCATATGCATATTTAACAGCGGCGCGCCAAGCTCTGCAGCGACCCTGAGCGCCCGCTCTGTCGTCTCCATGTACGCATCCGCCACAAGTGGGTTAAAATCGCAGACATTCAGATTCTCGTCCAGATGGATCGTAAAATAAATACCGTTTTCCCGCGCCAGCTTTTTCAAGTACGCTGTTCTCTCTAACTGCGGAATCTGGTACATCGGGAAATTCATATTCAGTTCTATAAACTGCAAATCCAGCTCTTTGCAGAGGGAAATATTCTCCTCCAAGTCTTTGTTTTCGATCAATGTCGGCATTCCAAAATCCATATAATCTCCTCCCCCGCTATTCAAGTGTCTAACACCCCGTTTCCATACCCATTATACACCCCGGTCGTTTCCGCCGCCAGTTTATAATCTCTTTATAAACACTTTATATTTCTATTATTGATTGTCTGTTATATATGATGTATAACATATATAAACAAATAAACAACTACCGGTTATGAATCGAATTTGTTAATTCGGTCATACTGGTAATATAACATAACGAAGGAGTGATTTCTATGTTAAGACCTGCATTATTGAACAATCGTACCTACAAACCCGCATTCTTCGACGATCCTTTTGACAGGATGTTCGATGATGCCTTCAAGAATTTCTGGGGAAACAACGAGCTTGCCACCTTCGATGCCTTTAAGACCGACGTGATCGATCAGGGAGACAGCTATCTGCTGCAGGCGGAGCTGCCGGGCTTCGACAAGTCCGATATCAACATTGACTTGAAGGATAACCTGCTGACCATCTCCGCGTCCCACAAGGAAGAGAAAAATGAGGACAGCAAGGACAAATACATCCGCAGAGAGCGGTATTACAGTTCCTACTCAAGAAGTTTCCGCGTGAACGATGTAGAGCCGGGCGATATTGACGCCTCCTACAACAACGGTATTCTGGAAGTAAAATTCCCCAAGAAGGAGCTCGCTGCAAAGGAGGAAGTAAAGCGGATCGAAGTAAAATAATAAAAATTCTTACCCCCTCATAAGAAAGGGGCAGGACGGATGTCAAATACCGTCCTGCCCCTTTTCTATCTCACTTCCTCCACCAGATCCAAAAATTCCCTTTTATAAGTATCCTTTAAATCCAGCTTTTTGACGGTTTTTATGACCCGTTCCACGGACGCATCCTCCGGAAACTCGCTGTGGGACGCAAGCAGACCGAACTCCGCCACTGCCGCCGCAAACTGGAAATCGTTGGAGGGCTTTTCCGAATAGCTGTCATACCCGATCGGGTACTCCAAAAGCTCGCTCTTGCTCTCGGCAGGCTTTTTATAGCGGATGCTGACCGTCAGCCACTCCTTGTATTTCTGATTCTTTGTCGGCGTCTCACCAGCCCTTTTTCTGTACTCGTCTCCGTATTTCAGATCGTCAATCTCATCTTCCGCCATGCCGCCCTGCAAAGGCTCCCGCAGTACGATCTCATAGAGCGCCGTCACGCTGTGCCCGGCTCCGATTTCCCCGCCGTCCTTTGTATCGTCATGAAAGTCCTTTCTGTCCAGCACCCTGTTATCATACCCCAGAAGCCGATAAGCCTCCACCAGTTCCGGATTAAACTCTACCTGCAGCTTTACATCCTTGCAGACCGTCAGAAGCATGGCTGTCATCTCCTCCGACAACACCTTCTTCGCCTCCTGCATACAATCTATGTAGGCATAGTTGCCGTTTCCCTTGTCCGCCAGCGTTTCCATCTTATTGTCTTTGATATTATCCGTCCCGAAACCAAGCACAGACAGGAAAATCCCGGTCTCTTTTTTCTTGGAAATCAGTTCTTGCAGCTCCTCCTCGGTGGTCATGCCGATATTCAGGTCGCCGTCCGTCGCCAGAATCACGCGATTGTTGCCGCCTATGACAAAGTTTTCCTCCGCCAGTGAGTACGCCGTCTCAATTCCCCTGCTGCCCCAAGTGCCGCCGCTTGGCTTCAAGCCGCCTAACGCCTGCTTTATTTTCCGCTTCTCACTTCCGTTTGCGCCCTCCAGCACAATCGTGTCCTCCGACGCATAAGTCACAATGGAAATCCTGTCCTTACGGCGGAGATTGTCCGTAAGCTCCGCAAAAGCCTCCTGCAAGAGCGGCAGCTTATCGGGTTCTCCCATAGAACCGGAAACGTCCAGCAGAAACACGAGATTGGACGCGGGCGCCTGCTCATAATTAATATCCTCCGTCTTTAACCCGACCATCAAAAGCTCTGCCTCCTCATTCCACGGGCAGCGACCAATCTGCGTCGTCACCCCGAAAGGCTCCTGCCCCACGGGTTCTTCGTAATCGTAAGTGAAGTAATTCAGCATCTCCTCAATTCTGACCGCGCCTTCCGGCAGGCTCTCCAAATCATAGCCCTCCCGAATCAGACGGCGCATATTGCTGTAGGACGCCGTGTCCACATCTGCGGCAAAGGTGGAAAGCGGCTGGTCCATCACGGAAAAGAATCCCTGCTCCTCCCACTTGCTGTACTCCTCCTGATTAACCCTCTCATCCATTTCCTCGTCAAACTCATAGCAGGAGCCAAGATAGCCGTCGGGCGTGTCGCCTTTGGCATATAAATCCTCCATGTCTTCCTTCTTTGCCGCCCCGCTTCTGTCATAGCTGTCCTGCGGCGTCTCCGCGATATCCGCGTATTTCTCTGCCTCGCCCGTCGTCGCCTCCTCTGTCAGCAAATCGTATTCTGCTTCGGCAGAATTTTCTACCGCCGCGTCTTCTGACATATCTGTCATTCCTGACGGACTTTCTGCGCCGCTGTCCGCTGCTTCTCCCTCCGCATCTCCGTAGTCTGCCCCCGGCAGTCCCCATGATGATTCCGTCGGCGCTTCCTGACTAACCGTTCCATCCGTCCACGCCGGCGCGGACGTTTCATCATGCCCGCCGCATCCTGTAAGCAGGAGAACTCCCGCCATTCCCAATACCATCAGTTTTTCCACATTCTTTTTCATACCTTTCTCCTCCGTTCCGGGCGGTCCGACCGCCCCAATCCTCCCCGGACACTGATTAATTGTCCTTATATCCATAATACCGTTTGTGGAAGAAAAAGGTTGCAAAAAAATCGGACAGAGGAAAAATTTTCTCTGCCCGATGATTATTATTTCTGTTCCAAAAGCTTCCGATACCCCATCTCAAAAAATGTCTCCAGATCCTCCGCCTCCCCACGGATCACGTACTTGCCGCCGTCCTTTGTTTCCGCGTATGCCTCCCAGCCGTCTTCCGTTTCCGCTACTCGAAATGTCTGTCCTTTAAAAACATGGGTTTCGGTGTCGGGACTCGCACAGAAGTCCGGCTTTTTCGCCGCTTTTTCTATCGTAATACTCTCAGCCGCCGCGCTGCCGCTCTGAGCTCCGCCCTCCGCAGGAGTCGCTTCCTCCGCCATGCTTCTTTCCGTATCGCTGAATTTCTTCTCCGCTTCCTTCGATTCCCCGCTTTCTACAACGGCATCTTCCGCGCTTTCCGCAAATCCCGTCGTGTCGGAAACTGCGTTTTCTACTGCCGCCATTTCTTCGGATATACTGTCACTCTCAGCCGCAGGAGCCACCGCCATATCCGCCTCCGCAGTCATCATCTCATCCGCAAACGCTTCCTCTGTTACCTCCGCGCCTTCCGCCATATCCATCGCCGCCCCGGCTGCCGCCATGCCGCCGTCCAAATCCGCGCCGGACATTGCGGAAGACTCTGATTCCATCGCCGTATCGCTGGCAGGCGCTCCACTCATAGACATATCCCCGGACTTCAATCCCCGCATCATCGCGGACACAGACACCAGAATCAACAGCGCTGCCGCCGCCGTCAGGGGATACGCCCACTTGCGAATACTAAAGCCCCTCGCTGACACCCCTTTGCGTCCCGCTCCGGTATCCTGCAGTGCAAGCTCCCGGTGAATCCGCGCCTCTTCCTCGCGCATTGCCGCCTTAGTTTTCGCAATCAATTCTGCGGGTGCGTGTATCTGTTCTGTTTCTTTTTTGTACTGCTCTTTATATTGTTCCATCACCATATATAGATTTCCTTTTTGTTTTGTCACCCGGTTTGTAACTGTCAATCTTTTTATCCTGTGCCGGAAGCCTTTTCTTATCCCGAATCCGCCAGCATTTCCTTTAGCATCTCTCTTGCCCGGTGGAGCTGTGACTTGACGGTGCCCTCCTTCTGCCCAGTCTGCTCGGCAATCTCCGCCACAGAGAGCTCCTCATAATAAAACAGGTGCACCGCCAGCCGGTACTTGGGCGGAAGTTTTGCCACCGCACTCCTGACGGGCTCATCGTCCGGCGGCTCGTAAGCCTCCTCTCCTCTGACCCGCTCCTCATCCTCTATATAGTCCACGTTTTTGTTCCAATACAGATCAAAGTGTTTCTTCGCGCAGTTGATCGTCACCCGGATCAGCCACGCCTTCACATGTTCCCATGATTCCAGCTTTTCCACGTTGCTGACCAGACGGATAAAAACCTCCTGAAAGAGATCGTCCGCATCGGTTTTGTTTTTCATCTGTGACAACGCCAGTCGATACACCATATCCGCATAGCGGTCTATCGCGGCATCCGCCGTTATCTGTCCCTCTTTTGTCATATATGACCTCTTTGCGCCAACCCGTCTGTCCAGGACAGACAAGGTTCTCTATCTTTAATACCTCTCACCTGCTATTTCGGTTTCATTTTACGGCATGATTTCCCGCAGTTTTTCCAAATCCTCCGGCTCCGTCGCCCAGCTTGTGGCAAAACGCACGACCGTATGTCCCTCGTCGTACCGCTCCCAAATATCGAAATTGACCTGTTCCTTCAGCCGCGCCAGCTCCCCGTCCTCCAAAATAAGAAACTGCTGGTTCGTCGGGGAGTCGAGGAAAAACCGCTTTCCCTTTTCCCGGAACATTTCTTTCATCCTCTCCGCCATCTCAATTGCATGGGCGCTGATCCGGAAATACAGATCGTCCGTAAAAAGCGTGTCAAACTGCACGCCCAGAAGCCGCCCTTTCGCGAGCAGCCCGCCTTTCTGCTTGACCAGCGTCAGAAAATGCGCCGGCATATTTTTCTTCGGAAACACCAATGCCTCCCCGCAGAGCGCCCCTACCTTCGTGCCGCCAATGTAAAACACATCACAGTATTTGGCGATCTTCGCAAGCGTTACATCCGTCTCCCGGCTCATCAGCCCATAGCCAAGCCTTGCGCCGTCCAGATACAGCGGAATGCTGTATTCGCCGCACACCCCCGCTATATCCGCAAGTTCTCTCTCTGTATACAATGTACCGTACTCCGTGGGATGGGAAATGTAAACCATGCCCGGGAACACCATATGCTCGTGGCTGGAGTCTTCCCAGTAAGCCTTTAAGTAAGCCGCCAGTTCCTCCGCCTTTATCTTTCCCTCGTGCCCCGGAATGGTGAGCACCTTGTGTCCGCTGTGCTCAATCGCTCCCGCCTCGTGGACGCTGACATGCCCCGTCTCAGCGGCAGCCACACCCTCGTAGGATTTCAGCATGGAACTGATGACGATCTGGTTGGTCTGGGTGCCGCCTGTCAGGAAAAAAATTTCAGCCTCCTCGCAACCGCAAGCCTGTCTGATTTTTTCTTTCGCGCTCTCGCAATATTTGTCATTGCCGTAGCCGGAAAGAGGTTCCCGGTTCGTCTTGGCAAGACGCTCTAATATTTTTTCATGCGCTCCTTGGATATAATCGCTCTCAAATGATAACATGCGTTATTCCTCTTTTCTCTGATATAAAAATATGTGCTATCGGATATCCCAGAATATCATACTTTCCCGAAAATCACAATTCTTATTCCCGACTTTTTCACGAAAATCGCAATTCTTTTAATGCTGTTTTTTACGAAATCTGCAATTCTTTAAAACTTTACCCTTGCATGCCACCTGTCCCTGACGCTTTCTGACTCTGCTTATACGCGCAAAACGGGAGCGCCTCTCAGCACTCCCACTGACACTTCCTCATATCCACGCACCCGTTCTCCTTAAAAACAATGCCCTCTTTCTCCAACAGCTCCCTCTGCTCCCGCCAATTCGGCGCTGTCCTTCCGGCGTAATTGACCACCCTGTGGCACGGGTAATTCCCGAAAAATTCCGCCCGGCTTAAAATTTTACCCACCAGCCTCGCGTTCCTCTCCCTGCCCACCAGTCTTGCGATCTGTCCGTAAGACGCCACCTTTCCCGGCGGAATCTCCTCCACCACAGAGAGCACTTCGTAGGCAAGCAGTTCCTGTTCCGCCCCGGTCCGCACATGACTGGCATCTTCCGAGCATATGATGCCATCACTGAACCGCATACCGCTGCCCCTCGCACTTCGGCAGATTCACCGACAACTCCCGTCTCACATGGGTGTCTGCGTAAGCTTCATCCGTCTTATTGAAATAATCGTACTGACCGCCTTCCGTATCGTCCCATGTCACATCCACATTGTAGTAGCCGTCGTCAAGACCCACAATATTCCATGCATGATCCGTCCCCGCATAGCCTGTGCAGTAAAAACAGGGAATCCCTGTCCGCTGCATCAGGTACTGGTAAGCTCTGGCGTATCCCGCGCACACGCTCTTTCCGTCCACCAGCGCGCTGTAGGCGCTCTGGTTTTTATCCACGCCCTTGTCGTACTCAACCCGATCAATCAGAATATCGTGCAGCCGTCTCTCCTTCTCATTCACACTTAATCCCTGTACCTGCGACAGGATCTCATTGGTGATGTTATAAAACGTTCTGGAAGCCGGGGTAAGCTCCTCCAGCGTCATGTTAAATTCCAGCTCCAGCTCGGCGCAGATTTTATTCTGGTCATACTTGCAGGTAAACACCGTGTTGAGCCAGAAAAGTTCGGGGTGATCGTTGTACACCGCCATAATCACATCCTTAAGCTCTGACACCGGCACTGCCTCAATGGGTACAAAAGCCGCGTTGTACGCGGCTGCATTGGCATAAATCTGCCGGTATAGATGTTGCCCTTTCGGGTCTAACATCTGATAATAGGGATAAAAAATAGAATCGAAAGACAGATTATCACCCGTCTCGCCGTAACCCAGATCGCTTGTATACTCGCCACCCTCCGCATCCGGCAGCTCCTCAGATTTCTCCGTGATGGGCTGGTAGCCGGATTTGCCGCTGACCGCCTCGGGGACACTCACCCCCGACTCAGACGGCGGCTCATAACCGTTCATACCAACGACGCGCCCTCCATCGCTTTCCGATTCGGAACCGCTTCTTTCCGGCTCCTCAGGCTGACGCTGCACGATCTGTTCGGCGCCTGTCTCCTCGTCTTCCTCCGGCAGCATAGAATCGTCTTCCGACGTTTCCTCTTCTCCCTCGGTGTCAGTGAACGCATCGGACGGCATATCAAAATCCGATGCCCCTTCATCACCAAACGCTTCCGGCTCTTCCATCGCTTCAGATTCCTCCCCGGACTCCTCCTTCGAGGGAAGCCCGTCGCCCGAAAGCAGGGAGGAAAGGGTCTGCGTAATACCCGGATTCACGGCGGAGAATATAATGAGGGCGCACAGCAAAGCCGCTATGACACCTATCCCTGTTATAATATTCTTCAGTATCTTCATTATCGTGCCTCTCAAAAAAACTTCAAAAACTTCCGCTCCTGCTGTTCCTTCGGCTTCTCATGCCTCAAAACAATCGCCGACGTCGCCGGCAGTGTCACCCGCACCTTGCCGGAGATAACGGGATACTGCTTCGGATCCGTGGAGTAACCTTCCGCCGTCGTCAGCATCAGGCAGTTCAGCACGCACTCCTTCGGGATGCCCAGATACCAGACTGACACTTCCCTCGTAATCTCATAGTCGTTGTTATTGACAAGAATTACCGACTGCCCCTCTCTGTTGAATCTGCCGTAGCCGATCACGTTGTAGTCGGCGTCCAAATACTTGAGGGAGCCTGTCAAAAATTCCTGATGCGTCTTATGAATACGAATAATCTCCTTATGGAAGGCGATCAATTCCTTATCCTCATGTCCCCACGGATAGGTCCGCCTGTTATCCGGATCCGTAAATCCGCAGACGCCCGCCTCGTCCCCGTAGTAGATCGTCGGCGCGCCAGGCCATGTCATCTGGATCACCACCGCCTCGCGAAGCACCGCCTTACTCACACCCTCGTTTGCCGCCTGCGGTCCGAGTGTGTTCGTCCTGCCCACCTTGTGGTTCGTTCTGGTAAGGAATCGGGAATGGTCATGGTTGGACAACTCGTTCATCGCCACAAAAAGAGACGGCATGGTGAAAGCTGCGCAGTGATGCCGCATGGCGCCCCAGAAACTGTCGGCGTTGCCCCGCATATCTTCTCTATAGTCGTCGCTGTGTTTCTGCATCCCCGTCAAAAACCATGTCACAGGCTCCATAAAGGCATCGTAATTCATAACGGTGTCCCACTCCTGACCCTGCAGCCAGTCCAGCGGACTGCCGTAATGCTCTGCCAGAATAATTGCCTCGGGATTCGCCATCTTAACCGTTCTGCGAAATTCTTTCCAAAAATTGTGGTTAAACTCCGGGGTGTGGCCTAAGTCCGCTGCCACGTCCAGACGCCAGCCATCCGCATTGTAAGGCGGAGATACCCATTTTCTGCCGATATAGAGCACATAGTCCAAAAGCTGTCTGGAATTTTCATAATTCAGCTTCGGCAGCGTGTCATGACCCCACCAGCCGTCATAGGAACCGTTGTAAGGGAACTTATTCTCGTCATGGAACTGAAAGTAATTGTGGTAAGGGCTTTCCTTGTCAATATAGGCGCCCTTTTCGTATCCGGGCGCGTTTTCGTATATTCTTTCCCTGTCCAGCCATTTGTTAAAGGAACCGCAGTGGTTGAACACGCCGTCCAGAATCACTTTCATGCCTCTTCTGTGCGCTTCTTTCACCACTTCCGCAAAAAGCTCGTTGCTCGCCTCCAGATTTTCCTTATTGGTAATGCGATCAATATACCGGGTGGCAAAACGGTTCTCCGTCTGCTCCGGTTTCAAAAGCTCGCCCTCGTCATGCACGATCTTACCGAAATGAGGGTCAATATAGTCATAGTCCTGTATGTCGTACTTGTGGTTGGAAGGCGACACGAACAGCGGGTTAAAATAAATCACATCCACACCCAAGTCCTGCAGATAATCCATCTTGTCGAGAACACCCTGCAGATCGCCTCCGTAGAACTCGCGCACGCCCATAGCCGCCGGATACTTATCCCAGTCCTCCACTCTGACCGTCTTATCGCCGATATACTGGTACTCATTGGTCAGCACGTCGTTCGTCGGATCGCCGTTGTAGAAACGGTCCACGTAAATCTGGTAAAACACCGCGCCTTTTGCCCAATCAGGAGTTTTAAAGCCGGGAATAACATGAAAATGATAATACTCGTTGGTATCCTTCGTGACGCCCCGTCTGTCATAAAAACAGGACAGCCTTCCCGCATGCACTTCAAAATAATAACTCAGCTTCTCATCCTCAAGCTGAACCGTATGTGAATAGTAATCGAAGTACTCATCCGATTCCGTCTTAAACATGAGGTGTTTCTCATTTTTGTGTACAAAAAATACTTTATCAATGTTATTTTTGGCAGACCGAAAACGCACGGTAACCTCACCGTAGGCACTTGGCTCCATCGGCGACACATAGTCCCCGGTTATATCCGTAAATAAAGCTTTCCTGTTAAAAACCGGGCGCATCCCCGAAAAATACTGCTGATTCTTTTCTGCCTTCTGAAATTGATTAATATCCATAATCAGCCTTTCCTTGAAAATGAGAACAATATATAGATATTTTATCCTATATATTGTGGATGCGCAACCCCAATTCGACGCAGACTGGTCGTCCGTGCGGGTTATCCCCGTCTCTCCGGATACAAAGTAAAAAAGACAGTCGCTAAACTGTCTTTTTTAGAGAAGGTATTTCTTTCTTATGGGGTATAGCAAAAAACTATATAATGTATTGGGGGGTTACAAGTAGTATATTAGCATACCCCCTGTCTGTCTACAATACCAAGGATTCACAAATATTACAATTTTCAATACCCATTTTTGTGCACTGTGCACAATTACTGCTTCTCTCCTACCCGTTCACCCGGTTCTTCGGGCTGCGGATAGTAGGTATCGAAGAGCGATTCAAACTCCGCACGGTTGATCTTTTCCTTCTCCAGAAGGAGTTTCGCGCACTTATGCAGCACATCCTCGTGCTCCATGATGATATCCTTCGCCTTCCGGTAACAGTCGTCTATGATGGTCTTGACTTCCCGGTCAATCTCCCCGGAGACAAGCTCGCTGTGATTCTTCGCGTGCGCCAGATCCCTGCCGATAAACACTTCGTCGTCATCGTCGTCATAATTGATTACGCCGATATTGTCAGACATACCGTAACGGGTCACCATCCTGCGCGCCACCTTGGTCGCCTTCTTGATATCACTGGACGCGCCCGTCGTAATATCGTCAAAGATAATCTCCTCCGCAATACGACCGCCCAGAGACACCATGATATCCTCGATCATCTTTCCTTTCGTAAGGAACATCTCGTCCTTCTCCGGAAGAGGCATCGTGTAACCTGCTGCCCCGAGCCCGGTCGGGATAATGGAAACGGTATATACCGGTCCCACATCCGGCAGTACATGGAAGAGAATCGCGTGTCCCGCCTCGTGGTAAGCCGTGATTTTCTTCTCTTTCTCCGAAATAATACGGCTCTTTTTCTCCGCGCCGATTCCCACCTTGATAAACGCCTTCTTGATATCTTCCTGCTTCACAAACGCCCGCTTGTCCATAGCCGCATTGATCGCCGCCTCGTTTAACAGGTTCTCCAAATCCGCCCCCGTAAAGCCCGCCGTCGTCTGGGCGATCTGTTGTAAATCCACGTCGTCTCCGAGGGGCTTGTTCTTGGCGTGCACTCTCAAAATATCTTCTCTGCCACGTACATCCGGGGAAACCACGGTAATCTTCCTGTCGAAACGTCCCGGGCGAAGAATTGCCGGATCAAGGATATCCACACGGTTCGTTGCCGCCATCACGATAATGCCTTCATTGACACCGAAACCGTCCATCTCCACCAAAAGCTGGTTTAACGTCTGCTCCCTCTCGTCGTGACCGCCGCCCATGCCTGTGCCGCGTCGTCTCGCCACCGCGTCAATCTCATCGATAAAAATAATACAGGGCGCATGGCGCTTCGCCTCCGCAAACATATCACGCACGCGGGACGCGCCCACGCCGACAAACATCTCCACGAAATCAGACCCGGAAATACTGAAAAAGGGCACGTTCGCCTCGCCCGCAATCGCCTTTGCCAGAAGGGTTTTACCTGTGCCCGGCGCGCCTTCCAAAAGAACGCCCTTGGGGATTCTCGCGCCCACCTTGGTGAACTTGCCCGGCTCCCTGAGAAACTCCACGATCTCCTGCAGCTCCTCTTTTTCCTCCTTCAAGCCCGCCACCTCATCCAGCGTGATCTTATTTTCCCCGCCCATAGTCAGTCTGGCACGGCTCTTCCCGAAGTTCATCATTTTGCCGCCACCGCTGCCAGCGTTCTGGGAATTCATCATGACAAAGAAGAATACGCAGACCACCACAACGATCAGAATCGGAAGAACGCTGTTCAGAAACCAGCTCTCCTCCGGCACACTCTCTACGGAGCAGTCTATGCCGTGCGCCCTGACGATATTCTCCATCTCCGTCACATCCGTCACATAGAGAACCTTCTCGTCGCCGCTCTTTAAGACAATCTTTAACGATCCCGTGGGTGTGTCCTTACCCGGACAGATCGTCACCACCGCGACCTCATTCTTCTCCATCTGCTTTTCAAACTCGCCTCTGGTATAGCCGCTGTTCGGCACCCGCAGCGTTCCCACCCACACCGTAAACAGCAGCAGGCAGATAATGATTACAAAATACAGATAAAAGCTTCTACCACTCTTGTTCATTCAATAATTCCTCTGTTCTAATCCGTTTAATATAAGTCAGTCAAATTTTACCATCCCGATGTATGGCAGGTTGCGGTACTTCTGGTCGTAATCCAGACCGTACCCCACCACAAATTCATCCGGAATTTCGAATCCCGTGTAATCCACCTTCACATCCACCACGCGCCTGTCCGGCTTGTCTAAAAGCGTGCAGAGTCTTACGTCCACAGGTCCCCTGCTCCGCAGCATATCCAGCAGGTAACTCAGTGTCCGCCCGGAATCCACGATATCTTCGATCACGATCACGTGCTTATCTTTCAAGGATTCGTCCAGATCCTTCACGATCCTCACCACGCCGCTTGATTTGGTATCCCCGCCGTAGCTGGACACCGACATGAAATCAATGGACACCGGCACCGTGATGCGTTTCGCCAGCTCGCACATAAAAAAGCTGCCTCCCTTTAATACACATACCAAGTGTACCGATTTTCCTGCATAGTCCCTCGAAATCTGATCGCCGATTTCCTGAATCCGCTTATCTACTTCTTCCTCCGTTAACAGTACTTCTATCCGTTCCGCCATGGCTTCCTCCTCCTAGACGTACTTCTAAAATACGTCTCGTGTTTTTCTCCACCCGGTACCGTCTGCTCACTCGGTGTCCGGGCACCCAGAGAATATGGGCGCCGTCCGCCAGCAGGTACATGCCGTCCCGTTTTGCTTTCGGGATCTTTTCATTGATCATGTACTGCTTTACAGACTGGGTATGAAGTGCGTCGTCTATCGTGAGATAGTCTCCCTGCTTTCTCGTCCGCAGGAATAAAGACGTAGTTATTTTATCATAATCAAACCATTTCGTATATCTATTTTCGGGAATATTTTGTTCCTTTCTGTAGAAAAAGGACGCCGCCGGCAGAAAAGACATTTCCCACAAAATAAATGTAAAGCAGCCCGTGCCCGGCGCGTCAAACGCTGCCGCCAAACCCGGAACAAGAGCGGACTCCGCCACATGGATTTCCTGCAGATTCTCCGGAGACACTGCCGAATCAATTTCCCCTACTGCCTGCAGCTCTGAGGCGCCTCCCGTCTCCGCCCGCCGTCTCAAGTACAGCATATCATACTCTTTGACGGCACGGATTCCGTAGGGCAGGGAAAGCTCCTTGCTGCCTTCCTTCTCCGTCAAATCCATCAACCCCGCGATATGGCGTGCCGTGATATCTTTCCGGTAAGGCGTCATCCTCTCAAGCGCCCGCAGGAGGATGCGCTTTCGCATCACCACATCCTCGGCGCAAAACCCGCCCAGCTCTATTTTTATTTCCCCGTACAAATTCCCGGTTTCTTCGTCTGCACCCATGCCTTTACCACTGCCGTATTTTCTTTCCACATCCTCCCGCACATAAATGTCGTAGAGCCGGTTCGTTTCCCGCGCCAGATAGTTTTCCGTTTCCGCCAGCATATCCGCCAATTCGCCCATATGGGAAACCGCCCCGCCGCAAATTTCCCGCTGCGCATAGGGCAGTATGTGATGCCTGATCTTGTTGCGGGCGTAAACGTCCTCCCCGTTCGTGCCATCCTCCCGCCAGTCAAGCCCCTCCTCACCCAGATATGCCTCAATCTGCTCCCGGCTCACACTGAGGAGCGGGCGGATGACCGATTCTCTGACCGGGCGGATCGAGGAAAGCCCTTTTAGCCCGCTGCCGCGGAACATATGAAATAGCATGGTCTCCGCCCTGTCGTCCGCGTTGTGCGCCACAGCGATTCTTCCTCGATCCCCGGCTTTTATCTCCCCGAGAACCTCCTGAAACGCCCGGTAGCGGAGCAGACGCCCCGCCTCCTCCTGAGACAATTTATGCGCCGCCGCATAGCCCGCCATATCCACTTCCCGCAGATAGAA
Organism: uncultured Lachnospiraceae bacterium; assembly: GCA_910588955.1. Lineage (GTDB taxonomy): Bacteria > Bacillota > Clostridia > Lachnospirales > Lachnospiraceae > UBA3282. The sequence goes on along the minus strand of CAJURQ010000010.1, from coordinate 43,279 downwards.
GGGAACGCCCCACTGTTCACACAGCCTCTCCACGAAGACGGCGTCCTCCCCCGCCTCCGCGCGCATACCGTGGTTCACATGCACCACCGCCAGCCGGAACGGGATCTCCTTTTGCAGCCGCGTCAGCAAGTGCAGCATGCAGACCGAGTCCGCACCGCCGGAAACACCGGCTGTCACGCAGTCCCCCGGCTCTATCATGCCGTTGGCATTCATATATTTTTTTACTCTGTCAAAAAGTTTTTCTTTCATCCTTCGCTTGTCCGTCCTTAAAGAGAGCCCTCCTGATCCCAGATACCCGTCACAAGCACCGTCATATCGTCCCGGATCCGTCCGCGGCTCTGCCCGATCGCATATGCCAGAAGCTGGTTCGCGATTTCCCCCGGATTGCTGTATTCCATTCTGCCGATGATCTCCGGCAGCGCCTCCTCGCCAATGCCTTCCGAAAGCGCGTCGATCACCCCGTCCGAAAGCATGATCACATAGTCCCCGCTCTGCAGCGTCCGGCTCTGGATTTCCGGCGTCATCTGCCAGAAAACCCCAAGCGGCAGATTCCTTGAGGAAAGCCTGTCCACCAGCCGCCCTCTCTTAATGTAGGTGCTCGCCGCCCCCACCTTCACAAACTCGCAGTTTCCCGTATAGAGATCGATATCGCAGACGTCCAACGTAGACATGACCTGCTCCTGTCCCGCCGCCGCCATCGCCCCGTTCACCATCTGCACGGCAGGCTCTTTTCCGAATCCCGCCTCCAACAGCCGCTCCATCATCTCGATCACCCGGCTCGATTCCCGGCACGCCTCCTCCCCGGAACCGACGCCGTCCGAGAGCAGCATCAAAACCCGCCCCGTGTCCGACTCAAAAAAGGAATAGCTGTCCCCCGACACCTTCTCCGTCTCCTTCACCGCCTTGGCAAAGCCCGTCAGCAGATGATAGGGCGGTTCTTCCAAAAAATAATAGGCATTGTACTCCGCCGCCAGATATGCCGGCGTATTTTTCGCCGCACAGAGTCTGCGGTTCATCGCCACCGATATGTAATCCGCCACGTCATCCGCGGAAATATATTCCGTCTCACCAAAGCGCGCGTGCCTGCCGCCTGTCTGCCGCATAACGAGGCTGATCTCCCTGTGTCCGTCCTCATGATCCAGTTCCAAAAAGTCTTTCAGCTCAATGCCGGATTCCCGAAGCAGCGCCGCCATCTGCTTATACCGCCGTTCGCCTATGGGACGGCAGCGGCATGTCTCTCTGGCTGTCACCGCCAGAATATGCGCCATCTCCTTCAGATGCTCCGCCAGAAGCCCCTGACTTTCCTGCAGACGCCGCCTGCACAAGTACTCCTGTCTGTCTGCGGATTCGTCCCCGGAAGGCTCGTCCCTCGCCTGACTGTCCTCAAACAGATCCGCCAGATCGCGGAAAGACTCCGCATATGCCAAAAGTTTCTGCCTCCCGTACTCCGGTATCACGTCTATCCTGTCGTCTTCCCTAACGCTTGTCCATCTCTTCATCACACACCGCCTCCATATACGTCAACACTGCCTGTCCGGGCAGAGCAAAAAGCCCGCAAAACCCGTCTTACACATATATATGAAAAGTTGATGTGTTTTATTCCAAAAATCGAGTAGGAGAAATTTTCCCCTACTCGCCGATTCATTTTATTTACTTTTCATCCTTAAAAATAATTTCGCCCTCATACACCAGACCCAGTTTTTCCTTCGCCACTTCCTCAACGAATTTCTTGGTCTGCGTATACTTTCCATACTCTTCAATTTCTGCGGATCTTGCCTGTTCCGCCTCTATTTCCAGAAGCAGCGCCTCTTCCCTGTCCATATAAAACTGGCGCTTCTCCCTCAGCTCCACACTCTTAAAGGTAACCACGAGCATCATCATCAACACTACAGTAGTAACTAAAAGCATGGCCAGCCTGTTCTGACGTCTTTTACGATATGCTGCTTTTCTTGCCATGCCCCGAAATGCGCCCCTCTCCACCGCCTGTTAATGTTTACATAAAACCATTCTAATAGTTTTTATAAAAACCGTCAACCGTTTTTTAATAAATTCTTTACACTTTTTCAATTTCCTTCCCAGATAAAGAACAAACGTTTTCCCCGCATAAATCAGGCGTTTCAGGGGTTTTAGCACAATTTGTAGGAGGCGAAAAACAAACCACATGATCTTGTGTAGGCATGTTGACATAACATCTGCAAACGCGTCCCTGACAACAATCTTGTAGAAAAACATGCCTATGGTGGCGCCGAGCACCGCAAACCATCGCAGCGTCCCGTCGTTCTCCCTGTAGAGCATATAGAATACGCCGATCCCGCAGGCGGTCCAGAATAAAAGATCCTCCGCCGACATCAGCGCCGTCCCATGCCTGAAAAGTTTGCGGAACACACGGATCCAGTCATAGATAAAGGTGATGGCCAGCCCCATAAGGACGGAATGTGTAAAAAAAGTAAGCTCCTGCACGATCTCCCGGCTCATACTATGCGCATTTACCCCCTTGATTCCGTGCTATTTGAACAGTCTCGCCAGCAGGGACTCCCCTTTTGCCCCGTACCCCGCGGTCTCCGAGTAAGTAAAACTGTCAATCCGCCCGTCGATATCCACTTCGCCCTTATCCAAAGAAAGCCTGCTGACATGCAGCTCACCGCCCCGTATCATCAGCATTCCCTGCTCCGTCTCCAGCAAAATTTCATTCACATCAAAGGAAAGCACATCGTTGACGCCTGTCAATGCGCAGGTTCTTCTGCCTGTAAGCATCAGCTTATGCGGTCGCTTGCCGCCGTTATTCAAATCTTCCATACACGCCCTCCTATACCATAAGTATAGTACTGATTCAGTGTATGTCTGCTTTTCCCAAAATATGCAACTATTCAGCCTTCGGCTTAATCCGGTTACCTATGCTATGTGAGGTAGCGGAATAGATCCTTTGCCTCCTCCTTGCGCACCGTCTCCTGCACATCGAGAACTTCCACCTTTACCTCCTTGTTGCCAAACTGTATCGTAATGACATCCCCCGCCTTCACGTTGGCGGACGCCTTCGCGGGTCTGTCATTGATAAGGACCCTGCCTGCGTCGCATGCCTCGTTCGCCACCGTACGGCGCTTAATCAGTCTTGAAACCTTTAAATATTTGTCCAGTCGCATGTTTGCCTCCCCCTTGTTTCTGACTGCGCATAAGCAGACTCGAAATGCTTCGCATTTCTCGTTCGCGTTGCTCGTCATAAAACAGCATAGCCAGTCTTGCATGCAAGCATGCATCCTGTTTATGCTGCTTTCTGACTCTGCTTATACGCGGAAAAGACCCGTATGCTGTGCATACAGGTCTCTTATCTGTCTCCGAAAATTTCAATTACGCGTTAAGCATATCCTTTAAAGCCTTACCAGCCTTAAACTTAGGAGCCTTGGATGCAGCGATCTTCATAACAGCGCCGCTCTGAGGATTTCTGCCCTCTCTAGCCGCTCTCTTGGAAACTTCAAAAGTACCGAAACCAACTAACTGCACCTTGCCGTCCTTCTTCAGCTCGTCAGCAACTACGTCCGTGAATGCCTTTAAAGCCTTCTCTGCATCTTTCTTAGATAAGCCTGCCTGATCAGCCATTGCTGCAACTAACTCTGTTTTGTTCATTTGAACTCCTCCTCTTAAAATGAGTTTTCGTATTATTTTCTGGCCTCCCTCGGAAACCGTCTATACATATTTATATCTGCTTTTCCCCGGCATGTCAAGCAAAAAATGCCTTTTTTACGGCATTTTTCGGGTTCGCCAGCGTCCGGCTTCCGCTGTTAAGGCTATATTTATAAAATTATGCCTTATTGTCAGAAAATTTACTCGTATTTCTCAATTAAATCATCTATTCTGTCCGCCAACGCCTGTTCCTGCGGGATCTTCGCAATTCTTGCCACGTCGCTGATCCGCAGGAGCAGTTCGGATATAATCGCCTCAGTCTCTCTGTTATCCGCCTGCAGTCCGCAAGTTTTTAACGCCTCCGCCAGCTCGCAGATTGCCGCCGTGTCCTGTTCAAAAGTGTTTCCCTTCTCATAATGTTTATCAATCTTCTTTAAGACCTTGACCGCTCTGGTCAAAGAAGGGAGCTCCTTCGGAATATCCTTTAAGGGTGATTCCACCCAATCCTTATCCTTCTTCTCCTCCTTTTTAATCTCCTCCCAATTCACAAGCACTTCATCCGGCGTGTCCGCATTTCCCGTGCCGAAAACATGGGGGTGCCGCCGCACCATTTTGCGGCTGACTTCGTTTACCACGTCCTTCATAGTAAACAGACCTTCCTCGGAGGCGATCTGCGCATGCATGACAACCTGTAAAAGCACATCGCCCAGCTCCTCAATCATATTTTCGGGATTGCCTGTCTTGTTATAAATGCGGATGGAGGCGAGCAGTTCCGCCGCCTCCTCCATCATACACGGTTTTAAGCTGTCATGGGTCTGCACCTTATCCCAGGGGCAGCCGTTTTCACTGCGCAGCGCCGCTATAATTTCCAAAAATTCTTCGTAGGTGTATTGTTTTTCTGACATATGTGCTCCGTCTTTTACTTTTTAAACAATGAGGAAAACCACTTGCGGATCGGGTGTGCTTCCTTGGTTATCTCCACTTTTTCCGTGGTCAGACCATTCCCTGTGTCTTCTTCGTCGGCGTCATCGCCGCCGTTTTCCGTGCCGCCTGTACCGCCTTCTGTTCCGCCCGTGTTAGTCCCGTCTCCTATCTCTGTGCCGTCGCCGGTCTCCCCTTTATTGTCGTCCGGGTTACCTTCTCCCTCGCCGGGATTTGACGGATTGGGATTGGGGTTATCCGGATTCTCCGGCTGATCGGGATCGGTGGAGTCAGGTGGATTCGGCTTCTCAGGATCTTTTTCGTCGGGATTCTCCGGATCCTTTTTCTCCCGCAGCGTGTAGGAATAATCCGCAGTCTCCACCGCAAAGTCAACCTCATCGCTGAAAGTTTCATAACCATCCGCTGAAACAACAATCGTATGTACGCCATACTCTAATTCCAGCGGTTTGCTGATATCTATTTCCTTGCCGTCCACGGTGACTTTCGCTTCCGCAGGCGAAACCGTGAAGGTCACCTTCCCTGTCGGCAGCGGCGGCGTCCCCGTCGACCCGCCGCTGGGATTGCTATTGTCATTATTGCCGTTGTTACCGCTGTTGCCGCCGGAACTTTCCTTTTCCAACGCGGAGAAGGAGTAAGTCTCGTCTTTTCTTGTATTTTCCAGATAGATCGTGTAGGTCTTTGTCTTATAACCGCTCTTTTTCAGCGTGATCTCATGCCTGCCCACCGTCTTCGTGAATCTGACAGGGGAAAGCCCTACATAGTTGCCGTCCAGATAGACTTCCACACCTTTCGGCGAATCCACGTACACTTTATATTTATTGGATGTGCCAAGCGCATTTTCGCTGACGCTGAGCGTATTGTCGCTGACACTGTTCTTTTTCAGGTTATTTGCGCTGACGGAATCCATGGTATCCTGCCACGGAATCCGGTCGGGCGTTGTCGAGTTGCTGCTGACGGAGTCATTGCCGCTGTCATTTTTTCGGCTTTCCTCCAGCTTAAAGGAAATCGTGGCGTACTCCGAGCCTACCTGAATGTGTTTGGTCAGCGTATCGTAACCGTTCGCCTCCGCCTGTATCTGATGAATGCCGTACTTTAGTTCAACCGGCTTGCTGATATCCACAGGCTTGCCGTCCACGCTGACTGTCGCGCTCTCGGGTTCTACCGTAAATAGAATCTTTCCGACAGCGTCCTCCGCGACTTCCAGATCGCTCACATCGAGCACCACTTCCTTGCCTCGCTCAACCGTTATCTCCTTCACACAGCCCACGTTATTATTGGTAAGCACCACCTGATAAGTGCCCTCCGGCACTGTGAGAAGCATGTCCTCCGTAATCTGGCGGATCACGCTGTTGCCCACCTCAATCCAGCCGCCGAGGAGAGGCTGATCATTTTTCAGCCGCAGATACCCATGTCCCCGATCCACGTTTACACTGTAAATTTTATGATTGATGCCGGAGATCGTGACCACGTCCTGCGACACCACCTCGCCCGTCTCCACGCGGCGACCTTCCGACAAAACCACGACGCCTGCGGGCAGAGAATACTTTTGAGAGCCGATGCTTGCCGACCTGTTCGTGCCTGCCAAATCGTAATTGCGAACCTCATCAAACACCCATGCCTCCGGAGACCGCTGAATGCTGGCAAGTTTCTTTCTGCCCTTTAAGAAAGTGACATCCACCACATCTCCCGCTTTGATCTGGGAAATCGTCATAGGACCGTCGTGCTTATCCTTCACATAGGTTGTTCCGTCGTAATAAAGGGTATACTGTTTTCCCGTATCCATATTGATAAAGGACACCGCCTTGTTATCCGGATCTGTGGACAGCACGACCGCCGTGTCCGCAGAGTCATAACTGCCCACCGTGGAAAGCGTAAAGCCCGTATCCACCACATCCGGCTCGTTTTTATCCTGTGCCCTTCCTATGTTGCTTGCCTCCGAAGTACATCCTGTCAGGACAAACGCCATCAGCATCAGCATTGTAACGGCACTGGAAATTCTTCTGTGCATCCTAATCATTTTTTACTCCATTTCTGCAATAAATGCTTTATTATGACATATAAGACGGGAACGCGCTCTTTAAAAAGAGCTGTTTTTCCCTCTCCTGCGCAAACAGTTTTTCTGTTTTTTCCATATTCCGCCCGGGAATCCACGCCTTGCCACTGTTATAATAAAAGTTCACGATCTTCCAAAACTTTTCCGGATAGTTAAACCGAAAATACAACTGCCTATAATCCCGTTCGCTTAAGGGTCTCACATCATTATACCTCGAAAGCAGCATATCACCAAGTGTCTGCGACCAGTTATTTTTTTCCAAGAGCTTGCGCATAAACAGATACAGATCCCGAACGGGATAATCCCTGACACATTTCTCAAAATTGACGAGCACGCTGCCCTCTTCGGTCTGTATGATATTATGATACTGGTAATCGCCGTGACACACTACGGAGAACGAAAGAGAATCCTCCTCATAGGCATAATAACTCAAATCCCCCGTAATTTGCAAGGCAATATCCATAAAATAATCATAATGTTTCATCAAATATATTTCAAAATCGGTCTTCTGGCTCTTTTCCCGCAAAAATTTCCGCACCTTTTTCAACTCGCGGTTATGTTTTTCGTACTCGTTTCCCACACGAAAAACAGGCTGCTCCTCAAGTATCTCGGAGCCGGAAAGATCACAGACGCCGTGAAGGCGCGCCAAAGTTTCCACCGCACGGCGGCATTCCTGCGGATTCCTGTGGTCGCACTCTCTGCCCTCACAGTAAGTCTTCACGATATACGCGGTTCTGTCCTGATCCCGGACGAGCAGTTCGTCCTCCTTCGTTCGCAGAATCGTCTCCGCCCGCACAGCGCCGCTCTCCCGGATATGGTTCAGCAGATATTCCTGAAAACTGACCTTTTCCGCAGGTCCGTTATATTCTTTCATAATGAGCAGACCCCGGTCCGAGTCACAGAGAATCGCCCCGCGTCCTTTCCATGTACGACGTACCTCTATGTCATAATGCTCTAATAAACTGACAGCTCTGTCATTCACAAAAATACCCCCCGCCTGACTCTGACTGTTACATCATATGACCGGCAAGGGGTTTTCATTACACTTCTTTATACAGTTTGAGAAGAATATCTTTTGTGTTGAGGGACGGGTCGTCGAGCACCCTCTCCAAGAGCGCGGACAGCGTTTTCCCGATCTGTCTGCCGGGCGGCATACCCTCCGCGATCAGATCGTTCCCCGAGATCGCCAAATCCTTCACCGTAACAGCATCCTTGCGCGCCAACACTTCCTTGTACAGCTTTTCTATGTAAGCGACTTTCGCCAGCTTCTCCTCCCGCATGTAATCGCTCTGGGCGGCGATATCCGCGCGACGCACCGTAAAGATCATGGAAAAAATGTCTTCGCCGATGCGGCTGACTGCCCGCCTTACCCCCGCTTCCGTGGGCGCGATATCGTAATCGTGGTACAAAACCAGCTTCGTCACCTTGTCGGTGGTATCGTTGTCAAACTTTAGCCGCCGCATCACCTTTCGGGTAATCTTTTCCCCCTCAAAGGGATGCTTTTTATTGTGGGTCGTCCCGTCCGGATCGATGGTCAGCGTCTGGGGCTTGCCGATATCATGGAACAGCATGCCGAGGCGCAGCACCTTGTCCGGCTCTACGCCGAGCATGGAATGCAGAATGTGTTCCCCCACATCATAGCAGTGGTGCTTGTGTCTCTGGGGCGTCTCCATACAGAGGTCGAACTCCGGCAGAATCTGAGCCGTGATGCCAAGCTCGTAGGCGGTTCGCAGATAATCGGGATGAGGGGAGGTCACCAGCTTTATCAGCTCCACCTGTATCCGCTCCGCGCTGATTTTTTGCAGATTTGGTGCCAGCGCCTTCACCGCCTCTCCAGTCGCCTCGTCGATCCGATAGCCCAGCTGGGCAGAAAAGCGCACCGCCCGCAGCATACGCAGCGCGTCCTCGTCGAACCGCTCTCTGGCATCCCCCACACAGCGGATTACCTTGTCCTCGATATCCGTTAACCCGCCGTAGAGATCCACCAGACCGCTCTTGTCATTGTAAGCCATGGCGTTGATCGTAAAATCCCGCCGCCGCAAATCTTCTTTTAAATTGGCAGTAAAAGTCACTTCCGTCGGATGCCTGCCGTCCTCATACACACCGTCGATCCGGTAGGTCGTCACCTCAAAGCCCTCTCCCCCCAGTAGGACCGTAACCGTGCCATGCTTGATCCCCGTGTCCACGGTTCTCGGGAAAAGACGTTTCGTTTCCTCCGGCTTTGCCGAGGTGGTGATATCCCAGTCGTCCGGCTCTCTGCCAAGTATGGAGTCCCGGACGCAGCCGCCCACCGCGTACGCCTCATATCCCGCTTCTTCCAGCGTATTTATGATGTTATGCACTTTCTCGGGCAGCTGTATCCGCATAAAAACTCCTTAAACTTCCGAGCCGTCTATCCGATGCCCGGTCCTTTAAAAATCTGATTCACATCTTCGAGATGGAGATCCGGCTCCTCGTCCTCCGTAAGGGAGCTCACCAGACTGTCCGTCTCCTTTTTGGACATCACGCCCCGGCTTCTCTCCACAAACTCTTTCTTCTCATCGTCGGTCATATCCACAAATCGATCCATCGCCGCGCGGTTCGTCGCAAAGGCGAGCCCAAGACCGACAGGTAACGTATTATAATCCATTTTTTCCACCCTTTCCTGCATCTGATTTTCAGTTATCAGTTATAAATAAGATTTCCGTCTTATTCTTTACCTGTCCGAACAATTTCATTCAGAATCATTCTGAGATAAATTGTCATAAAATCAGTATGCACGCCGGGGTGGCATGTGATACAAAGCAGGCGCGTATTTATGAATGTCCGCGACGCATTACGCAGACATTCCCCGCATCAGTTTAATGTTGCAATGCCCCGCAGTCTAATATCCTCGCAGGACGCGCCCACCAAAATTTCATAGTCGCCCGCATCCGCGATAAATTTGTGTAACTGCGCGTCAAAATACATAAAATCTTCCTGTTTCAAAGTCAGGGAAACCTTTTTCGAGCGTCCCGCGCCGAGTTCCACCTTGGTAAAAGCTTTCAACTCCTTATCGGGTCTGTCGACCTGCGCCGCGATCGGCGCGATATAAATCTGCGCCGTCTCCGCTCCCGCCCGCTTTCCGACGTTTTTGACCGTAAAAGTCAATTTCACGTCCTTTCCTTTCTCCGCCTTCAAGGTCAGACCGCTGTACTCGAAATTCGTGTAAGACAGACCGTACCCGAAACAGAACGCCGGTTTGATCCGCTGCCTGTCATAATAGCGGTAGCCGCAGTACAGCCCTTCCTCCAGTGTAATTTTGCCCCACTTGCCGAACTGTCCGCTCTTTGCGGTCACGCAGTCCTCATATTTTGCAGGGAATGTTTCCGCCAGTCTTCCGGACGGGTTCACCTCACCGAAAATAATCTTCGCAAACGCATTTCCCGTCTCCATACCTGCGTAATAGCTCCACAGAATCGTCTGCGCCTGTTCTCTCCATGGCATCTCCACGGGAGAGCCGCCCACAAAGGTCAGTATCGTATCTTTTCTCACTTTTAAAAGCTCGTCAATCAACAGATCCTGCTCGTAGGGCAGCTTCATGTCAGGTCTGTCAGAGCCTTCACAGTCATAGTCGTGATTTAAACCGCCCACAAAAATCACCGCGTCGGCGTCCTTTGCCAGCGCAAGCGCCTGCTCAAAGAGCGCATGATTCTTTTCATGGATTTCAATCTTATCCCGCTCTATCTGGGCAAGCCTTTCCTCCTCGCCCTTCCTGTGGGCATCCGCCTCGCCCGCCTCGTCTCTCGGCGGCTGTCCCACCGTGGTATTTTTCAGATCGTCCAGACTCGCCGCCTGCCAGTTCACCTCAAAAGCTTTTGTCTTCACGGGCACATAGTAGCCCGGCGCATACACGACCTGCGTATTTCCACCCAGATACATCTTAAGCCCCGCCAGAGGGCAGATTTCATAGAGCGCCTTGATCTCCGCGCTGCCGCCGCCGTTTGAGTGCAGCGTCGCCGCATTCACGCCGATCACCGCCAGCTTTTTGATCTTCTTCGCGTCCAGCGGAAGAGTATGGTTCTCGTTCTTCAATAAAATCATGGATTCCTCCGCCGCACGGAGAACCGCCTCCCGGTGTTCCGGCGCATTGTATACACCCGCTTTGCGGGAATCCTTCTTCGGTCCGATCATCTTCAGACGGTACATCATCCGAAGGAGATTTCTCACCTTGGCATCCACCGCGTCCTCGGAAACTTCGCCCTTCTCAACCAGTTCCTTTAAGGGATTTGCCAGTTTATAGTCGTCAAAATCCGGGAAGATCGACATTTCCAGATCCATAGAACACGCCGCCGCCTCTTTCGTCTTATGCACGCCGCCCCAGTCGCTGATCACCGCGCCGTCAAAGCCCCACTCTTTCCGCAGAATCTCGTCCAACAGCTTTTTGTTCTCACAGCAGTGCGTCCCGTTGATTTTATTGTACGCGCCCATGATAGAGTAAGAGCCCGCTTCCTGTACCGCCGCCTTGAATGCGGGCAGATACAGTTCATAGAGCGTCCGCTCATCAATTTCCTCGTCCACCATCAGACGGTCCGTCTCCTGCACGTTTGCCGCAAAATGCTTCACGCACGCCGCCACGTCGTTTTCCTGCACGCCCTTTATAAAAGGCACTGCAAATGCCTTCGTGAGAGCCGGATCCTCGCTCATGTACTCAAAGTTTCTGCCACAGAGGGGATCTCTCTTGATATTAATGCCCGGTGCCAGAATCACATCCTTGCCTCGCGCCCTCGCCTCCGCGCCGAGTACATGTCCCATTTCATGTGCCAGATCCGGATTCCACGAAGAAGCGACCGCGCTGTTGCTGGGGAGATAGGACACCATGTCGTCCTGATTGCCCGCCGGAATCCACCTGTCATCCATAAACTCCGCGCGCACGCCCATAGGTCCGTCGGATGTCTCAATGGCAGGAATCCCCAGCCGTTCCACCGCCCCGGAGCGGAACAGGGACGCGCCGTGAATCATGGCGATCTTTTCATCAAGCGTCAGTTTTTTCACCAGCCTGTCAATTTCCTTCTCTCGTTTTTTCTCATTCTTTTTGTCATCTTTCTTCAACATATCGTAGTAACCTCCTGTTTGATTCTGTCTGCATGTGCAATCGCGCAGGGGAAGCGCTGTCTTCCCCTGCCAGCCGCGCGAACCGTGCGCCACACTGGCGGCATATTCATCTGCTTGGTCCTGCGCATAAAAGCGACGGTACATCCATATGGACATACCGCCTGTTCGCTCAAATTCCATATTAAGGTAAGTATAACGGGAAACTTCCTCAGATACAATTCCCTTTTTATACTTTATTTGAGGTAATTTTTATACTAATCCCGCTCCGGAATCCACACCCGCATCTGGTTCAGCCCACGATTACCCCACGTATAATAGGGCACCAACGTGATTTGACAAGGCTGCGCCTCCTGTCTTTCAAAGCTGTAAAGTTCCTCGTTCACCGTCTCCCGGTACCCTTCCGCAAACAGCTTCTGAATGCCGAACAGTTCATCCGGCAGGTACTCACCCACCGTCACCTTCCCGTCCTTTTTCAGGCTTAAGGAAAGGATATCGTTTTCATTATCCACGCCCTCCGCGCAGTAAATGAGCGGTCCTCTCTGCAGGGCGGTCTTTCCCGTGTTTTCGGAGACGCGGTTACTGGTATACACACGCCTTACCGTCAGATCAAGCTCCACCATAATGACGTCATCCGCCGAATATTCTCCTCTCAGGTACGCGTACCCGTCCAGAATCTTGCAATTCGTCTCTTCCCCGTTCAGCAGAATCTTTGTCTGTCTGCTCCACGCGGGAATGCGGATCGCCAGAGGCACTTCCATGCTGTTTTTCCCCTCCTGCGGTGCAAAGCGATATTCCAGCTTATTGTCGTAGGGATAATTTGTCTTAAGAGTCACCTTGCCGCCGAAATATTTTTCCAGATCCAGTGTGCCCGCGATAAACAGGTTAGAGAACAACGTGCCCGGTATCACATGCCACGCATACTCCGCCACAGAGCCCAAAAGCCTTGCCACATTGGGCGGGCAGCAGGCACAGGCAAACCACTTGGGTCTGACGGGCAGCGCGTGCTTGTGGGTCTGCGCCTCCCCGGAAATACCCGGCAGTACCTCCAGCGGATTCACATAGAAAAATTTCGTGCCGTCAAGCTGCATACCTGCCAACACACAGTTGTAAAGCGCCCGCTCCATCACGTCGGCGTACTTGCCGTTATGCTCCAAATATAACATTTTGTTGGAGAAAAAAATCAGCCCGATCGCCGCGCATGTCTCCGCATAAGCCGTATCGTTTGGCAGATGATCGTCCTTCGTGAAAGCTTCCCCCTCATAGGCGGAACCGATCGCTCCCGTCACATACATTCTGTGCTGCGTGATATTGTTCCAAAGCGTTTTGCAGGCTTCCGCAAGCTCCCTGTCGCCTGTCTCCATCGCCGCGTCCGCCATGCCTGTGTAAAGATATACCGCCCGGACGGCATGTCCCACCGCCTTGTCCTGCTGCCGCACCGGCGCATAATTCTGCGCATACTCCAAGTCCTCGGGATGATTGCCCCAGACACGCCAAGGATTCTTTTTCATTTCCTTCTTATAATAATCCGGGTCAACGCCGCGCACATTGATAAAGTGCATCGCCAGCGCCTTATATCTCTCCTCCTTCGTGCTGCGGTACAGCCGCATCAGCGCAAGCTCAATCTCCGGGTGCCCGGGATATCCTTCCGCCCCCTCCTCGATAAAATGACGGTAAATGTGATCCGCCATGTCACACATGATCTCCAAAAGTTTTGATTTACCCGTACACTCGGCGTATGCCACCGCCGCCTCAATCATGTGCCCCGCACAGTAGAGTTCGTGTGCTTCGTGCAGGTTTGTCCACCGCTTGTCCGGCTCCTTCACCGTAAAGTAAGTGTTGAGATAACCGTCCTTCTGCTGCGCCTCCCCGATTAGGTCGATCATTTCATCGCACCGCTTCTCCAGCTCCTCATCGGGATTCTGCGCCAGAGAGTACGCCGCGCCTTCCAGCCATTTCGCCACGTCGCTGTCCTGAAATACCATGCCGTAAAACTCACCGTCACAGCTGCCGGTTTTCAGCTTTTTCGCCGCCATGCGGAAATTTTCGATACAATGGCTCTTCTCCGCCCCCTCAATCTGGTCGTTCAACGCCCGCTCCTGATAAGGCAGCACCACATCCTTTACCAGCTTCTCGTATCTGCCGAAAAAACCTTCCCCCACCGTAAAATCCCTGACTAACTTTAAATCGCCCATCGCTTCACCCTCCATATTATCGTCCGTCTCCCAGAACGCGGGCATTCTGCCCTCTTTCTCTACCATTTACTAATATGTATTATATTCTGAAAATATCTGATATAAAATGGATTATATTCACCTATATTTGTATTATTTTCCGATTTTACACATATGCCCCGAAAGCATCCTATTTTCCGATTCTATATTCGGAAGGCGTGCAGCCGTAGATCTCCTTGAAAGACTTGGCGAAATAGCTCATCTCTTGAAAACCGCAGCTCTCCGCAATCGCCGATACCTTATCTGTGGTAAGCTGCAGCTTCAGCGCCGCCTGCTGGAGACGGTAAGATTTCAGGTAAGCAATGGGCGTCGTATTGATCGTCGCATGAAAACACCGAATGCACTCGCTGGCGCTGATCGCACAGGCGGAGGCGATATCCTCTATCGTAAGCTCCCTGTCGTAATTTGCCTGAATAAAAATCAGCATTTCCTTGATTCTCGCATTGTCACGCTGTTCTTTTCCAAAGGATTTCTTACTGACAGCCGGCTGGTTTTCCGAAAGAGCCGCCACAATCGAGGATAATTCATTCCGAACTTGTATTTCATATCCGAAAGACTCTTTCTCCGCCGCCCTCCAAAGAGACGCCAGACAATCCAGAATCTGTTTCTGCCAAGGCGCATCCGGCGTGAGGTAAAATCCGGGACAGGTCTGGTTTTCTATCAGCGGTTTCAGATATTTCTGCCAGATCACGTTATCCGTGCTGCCGCTGACCGCCCGCGGGTGGAAAACGACGGAATGAATCTCACAGGATTCGTCCCCGGATAAGGCTGCGGCGTGCAGAATATTGCTGTTGATAAAAAATCCCTCCCCGGCACGGAGCACACAAGACGCAGACCCTGTCTCCACGACAGCGGAACCGCTCGCAATCAGACCCAGTTCCAGCTCATTGTGCCAGTGCCAAGCAATTTCATCCCGTGGCAGCAGGTCCAGATAACATGCCACCGGGAACAGCCTCGTTCCGTGCTCCCGAAGTTCCTCCCCCTGCGTATTTGTCTGCACACTACACGGCAATATCATATTTCTTCTCCTTTTCGCTGTATATGCTGTCAACTGTACATGATTTCTCTCAGCAGACTGCATTTTATACATGAAACCTTACTAGAATCATGTTTGGAAATATAATCATATATAATGCGGATTTATTCCTAACATTATCACTTTTTATGATGATATAATCATATCACAAGGTAACACAAAAGAAAAGGGCAGAGGAAACTAAAATCCATATAAAATGTAAGAAGGGAGAGAAAATTATGTATAAGGTTAATATCAGAACAATCAAGAACACAGATAAGTTCATCCAGATGGTAGAAAACAGTCACGGCAGCGTATTTCTGGAAATGCCTAACGAAACGCTCTGCGATCTGAAGCAGAATGCAGCAGTTTTGCAGATGCTTCGGATGATCAATCCGGGAGAGCTCTGGCTGGATCTTTACCTGACGGATGTGCAGGACAGCTACAGTTTCATGGCTTACATGGTAGGTGCGGGGGCTTAAAAATCCCCCGCACTTTTTCATTCAATTTCCTCGATCAGCCCGTGCTTCACGCAGTAATGATAGACCCCGTCCTCCGCCGCGTGCCCACATATATCGTCCGCCACCGCCTTCAACTCATCCGATCCGTTCTCCATGGCAACGCCCGTACCTACCGCCTGCAGCATTTCAATGTCGTTGTTGCCGTCCCCAAAGGCGAGCGCTTCCTCCTTTTTCAAATGATAATGTGCCAGCACATGTTCAATCCCGACGCCTTTTCCGCTGTCCGCCGGGATAATATCCACCGCCCGGTCCCACCATGCCGCTATCTTCGCGTTTTCCACGTCTTGCAGGAATGCCGGGTACTCGCTTTCCCGTCCTCCCGACATGATCTGATATATCTCATCGTTCTCTATCATCTCACCAAAATCATCGGACACATCCACGTCCAGCTTGGCAAGCGCAAAATATTTCACTAAATCCTCATCTTTCCCGTTCGCCGCCAGTTTTTCCGGCGTGGCAGCTGACACGGGTCTGTTGATCGAGGCGGCGTTTTTTACAATCCGCTTTGCGTCCGCGGTGGAGAGCGGATTCTTGTAGATCACCTGCTGCCCGTCATAACAGTACGAGCCGTTAAAGGTGAGATACACGTCCGGCTTCCATCCCTCAAAATGCGGCACGGTCATCGGAGACCTTCCTGTCGAGAGACAAAGAATGAAATTCCGCTCCTTCAACCGGATCAGTGTCTTAAGCGTTCTCTCCGTTATCTTTCTGCTGTGGATATCGATCAGCGTGCCGTCGATATCGAAAAAAATAATTTTAATGTTTTCCAGACTCATACCTAAACTTCCTCCTCCAATGTACGGATAACCCTGCATGGATTTCCCACCGCGACGCAGTTTGCCGGAATCGAACGGGTCACAACGCTCCCCGCCCCGATCACGCTGTTTTCCCCGACCGTCACGCCCGGCAGAAGAATACTGCCGCCGCCGATCCAGACGTTATCCTTTATTTCTATCGGGCGCGCATATGTTCTAAAAAATGTGGTTCCCTTCTCTTTCCAGTCATCCACCAGACGCTCCTGTGGCAGAACCGGGTGCGAGCTTGTGTAAAACTGCACGTTCAACGCAATCAGTACCCGGTTTCCTATGCGAATTTCCGCATTGTCCACAAAGGTGCAGTTAATGCCGATAATCACATCATTTCCCAGAAAAATATTGTTCCCGCGGTCACAGTGGAACGGCGTGTCAATTTTCACATTTTCTCCCATGCCGCCTAGAAGCTCCCGCAAAATAGCTTCTCTCTTTTCCGTGTCCTCATAATCCGAAAGATAATATTCCCGCGTCAGCTCCCTTGTCCGGGCAATCAGTTTTAACGTGCCGCTGTCTGCGGTTTCCAGAAAGTCACTGTCTTTATACTCTGCCATATCGAACCTCCTCCGTAAATGTATGTTGTCTTTACGGGTATCATTATATTGCAGTCCGAATGGTAAAAATATTTAATTCCCGCCATTATATATCACTATCCTGCCATTTTCTCCGATATTCCAGAGGCGTACAGCCCGCGTACTCCCGGAATACCTTTCCAAAGTAACTGCTGCTTCCCAAACCGCAGGCATGACAGATCTCTGTAATCGGCTCCTGCCCTTTTTCCAGCATCTGACTTGCCTTCTGCAGGCGGTAACTCTTGATATATTCCACGGGCGTCATGTGCAGATAATCGTGGAATACTCGGAAGCATTCCCGCTCGCTGAGATACGCCGCTGCCGCCAGTTCCCGATTGGAAATCTTTTCCGGATAATGTTCGTGAATATAAATCATCATCAGCTTAATCTTATCATTATTCCTGTTCGCCTCCCCTCCCTGCTCCAGCATGGGACGGGACAGCTCAAACAGCATTAACCATATTTCCGACAATGCCTCCCGCAGTTTCATCTCATACCCAAATTTGTCATTTGGAAGATGTAATGATTCCAAAATACGTTCCAAAATACAATCCTGCAGCGCATTTCCCGGAAAAACAGGGATAACCTCTATTTGCGGCGCCGTCACAATAGGGGCAATATATTGCCTTTCTATTCTGCTCCCCTGCTCTCCGCCAAGCAGGGATGCGTCAAAAATATGGAGAAGCTGTATATTCTTTTCTGTCCGTGACAGCACTCTCGTCATATGGAGCACATTCGCATTTACCATGCCGCCGCTTCCGGCGGGAAACTCTATCCTTCCGTGGGGCGTATGATATTCCAGACTGCCGCTCTCCATATAAAAGATTTCCACCGCCCTGTGCCAGTGCCACGGCACATAACGCCCCGTATATTTGTCCAGTTCAACTCTGGTCGCGATATAAGGAAATTCCTCCGTAAAACCGGGAAGCAGTTCCTCCTTGCTGCCGGTATGAAATTCAATCTTCTGCACCGTTTTCATATGTCTCCATCCTCAAATTCCCGGAATATACGTCCTGCGATACTCGCTGGGCGGGCATCCCTGCTCCGCACGAAACACCTTGCTGAAATAAAACACATCTGAAAAGCCTATGAGCTGCGCAATGTCCGTGATCGGTTTGTCCGTCTCCTTCAACAGCTGCTTCGCTTTCCGTAAGCGCAGCGTCCGCTGATATTCACGGATCGTCTGCCCCGTTTCTTCCTTAAATAGTGTTCCCGCATATTTATAGGAAAGACCACAGACCGACTCCACCTCTGTTGTCTCAAAACTTTCTGCATAATGCGCCTGTATGTATTCCCGCAGCTTTCTTACATAAACATTTTGCACGGAATCCCCCGGCGCGCTTTTTGCGCACTCGAGAAAAATCTGCCACAGCCTGACCGAAGCCTGCGGAATGTTCCCGTGCACATGCGCCTCTATCATCTTCTCAAAATTTTTTTGTATCTGTCCCATCCGCTCGCAATCCGTCATTTTCGGGATCGCGATATATTTCTCATTGTCCTGCGGATTCAGACAGACCTTCGTATCATAGTACACATTCCCGGGAAGCTCCTCCATCCCCGCGTCCGGCTCCCTACAGTAAAAATGCGCATAATACCAAGCGGACCCTTCCTCAAAAGGCTTTTCTCCCCAATGGTGCACCCCGCTTTTCAGAAAAAAGAGCCGATGCGGCAAAAGTTCATAGCGATCGCCGTCCTCTATGATTTCCATGGAGCCTCTGAGCAGATAGATCGCTACATGAAACGGCGCGGTCCGATCCGCGTGCATCATCTTCCCAAGCGAAACACTGTAGTCTGCCTCGCATATAAAGGGCATGGCGTTGCATGGAATTTTGAGCGCATGTCTGTCCATCGTTTCCTTCTTCCTAATATCAAAATTCTTCCTGCAAAAATACCGCGCATATTTCGCCGTTTGCAGAGAAAAAGCAAATATATACAGTCTATCATATCATAAATGTTTATAAATAGGGGGATTCGGCAAAATTATTCTCTCAGAATCATTGACAATACCCTTAAGAATGTTGTATTATCATAGTTGTTCATAAAGCGAAGCGTGGCTCAGTTTGGTAGAGCGCTGCGTTCGGGACGCAGAGGTCGCAGGTTCAAATCCTGTCGCTTCGACTAGAAGAAAAGGCGCATGGTTTACAATTTACTGTTCCATGCGCCTTTACGCTGTTATTTTGATATCAAATTATTTTGCCGATTATGCTAACTGCATAACCTCGGCTTCAAGTTCCTTAACATCACTATCAGACAAACTAGGAAAACATTCAGATAGTTCATCTATTTTTATTTTTCCTAATTTCAAAAGTCTGCGGGCATTGTCTTTTGTAGTTTTCTTAGCCGCTTCATTCCGCATATCTTCCATCATCTTACACATAGCCGCCACTCCTTTCTCGTCCTGCTTGAAATATCTTGCTTTCCATGCAAGAACATCATAATTCATATCATCAGGATTGGTACATGAAAAATCGTGCATCAGCCTGCCAATCTCATTATCTCCCCGATACTTTCCATTAACATATATGATATGCGAACCATCGCCAAACAATACCTTATCTTCCCCGATCGTGACATATCTTTCTATCGGATATATTGATTGGTTTCCTTTCATAACATCATTTTCTGTAATGAAAATAACATAACTGTCGGGAATATCCTCCGTATCTTCTCCCGGCTTTAATATATGCGCGTCCAAAAGGCTGCTGTTATGCCTTGCTCTCTTTGCGCCTGTTCCTGCATCCTGCCGCTGGATTTCAACATCAAATTCTTTCTTTGTGCTGTCAACCGCATGAACATCTAAAACAGCAGAACGCCCCTGCAAATTCTTCAACGGTTTTTGTGTGCGGACTGATTTGATCGTTATATCCTTCCGCCCTAAGACAATCTGAAGTATCAGTTCCACACCCTCAATATTATCTTCAAGGCAGGCAGTCATAAAATCGTCATCCATATAGCGGAATAACTTTATCCGCTCTAAATCCTGTTGACGCGTCTGCTCTGCTGTATTCAAAATGTCACCTTCTTTCGTTTCTTTTATTATACATCGGACAATATTTTTTGAAAACTGACTTTTTGGAGAATTTTTATCCCACTCGTCCAGAAACTTTAAAAGCTCCTTTGAATAATCCCCCAAAAATCGGACATTCTGAGAACATGAAAAGAAAACCAACCTCCGACTGCTTTATCTTTTATGTTCTCCTCTTTTTCATCACCGCCTTTGTGGGCTGGCTCTGGGAAGTACTGCTGTTTCTTTTTACGGAACACGCCTTTATAAACAGGGGCGTATATGAGGGACCCTATCTTCCCATCTACGGAGCCGGCGGGTTTTTGCTCTGCGTATTACTCTCCCACATCAGAAAAAAACCATTGTTGGTATTTGTACTTTCCATGACTGTCTGTACGGTTCTGGAATATCTGACCAGTTTTTTCCTCGAGCGCAAATGGGGCATCCGCTGGTGGGATTACAGCGGACACTTCTTAAATCTCAGCGGGAGAGTCTGTCTTCTGGGAGCGGTGGTCTTCGGGCTTGGCGGAACGATTCTGGTCTGTCTCTTCCTACCTATTTATGAAAAATTGTACGAAAGAATCTCCCCCAAATGGCGCATAATTACTGCTCTTTTCCTTTTACTGGTTTTCATCGCGGACGGCGCCCGGTGCGCCATGCGTCCGAACACGGGATCCGGTATTTCTTATTCGTCGGACAGATCCGTCCTTTTTCGTTAAAATATTAGAAATGAGGTTCCATATCTCTTGTTTTTTCCTCATAAAAGGTGTATTCTTATGTAGCGAATTTCTGTGAGGAGGTTTGTTATGGAAGCTTATGAAGTGTTGAGAGACTTGGCGATTATTATTTTCGCCGCAAAATTTTTTGCAGTGTTGGCAAGGAAATGTAAGGCGCCTCAGGTTGTGGGGCAGATTGTGGCAGGACTGCTAATCGGTCCCTGTGTGCTGGGCTGGGTGGAACCTTCTGACTTTATCACACAGATGGCGGAGATCGGCGTCGTCCTTCTGATGTTTGAGGTGGGACTGGAAACAGACTTGAAGGAATTAGTCAAAACGGGACCGATCGCTTTTCTGATCGCCTGCGCGGGCGTGTTTGTACCGCTGGTGTTTGGCGCACTTTTATACATGGGTTTTTACGGCGTTGCTCCTTGGGGCAGCGAAGAGTTTTTCAAGGCTGTCTTTATCGGCACGATCATGACTGCCACCAGCGTGAGCATTACCGTAGCGGCATTGCAGGAACTGGGTAAAATTAAAAGTAAGGTGGGCACAACAATTGTCAGCGCCGCCATCATCGACGACGTAATCGGCATTATCGTACTCACGTTTGTAATCGGGTTTAGGTCCCCGGACTCTCATCCCGGCATGGTTATTTTAAAAACCATTGTTTTCTTTATTGTCGCTGTGATAGGTGGTTTTGTCACATTTAAAATTTTTCTGGCTCTGGATAAACGCTATCCCCATACGAGGCGCATTCCCATTGTCGCCATGGCTTTTTGTTTCGGTCTTTCCTATGTGGCGGAAAAATATTTCGGCATTGCGGATATCACGGGAGCGTACATAGCCGGCATCGTGCTATGCAACTTGAGCGACAATACCTACATAGAGAGAAAAGTGGACGTTAGCTCCTACATGCTTTTCGGTCCCCTGTTTTTCGCAAGCATCGGTCTGAAAACCAATTTTGACGCAATGGACTCCACGTTGTTTATCTTCTGTATCTGCTTCGTAGTTGTTGCGCTGTTAGCAAAAATCATCGGCTGCGGACTTGCCGCCAAGCTCTGTCGTTACACCTTCTCCGATTCCGTAAAAATCGGCGTCGGCATGATGACCCGCGGAGAGGTGGCGCTGATTGTGGCACAGAAGGGATTGGCGGCAAATTTACTGACTTCCGATTATTTTATGGCGGTGATTTTGCTGATTCTGTTCTCTTCCATCGCAACACCGATTATATTGAAATTCCTATATAATAAAGAGGACAATTAATATGGGAACTTTTGGCACATTCAATCCTAACCGTGACCCGATGCGTAATGCCGCTTTCAGCGCACAGTTTACGGATTATGAAAATAAGAGAAGCAATACGCCCATATCACCCGTAAAACGCAGGATTGCCTACGTTGTAATGTTCCTATTGGCGGCTTTCCTGATTACTATCATTGCGCTTTTTATCATATGATAGACGCGGACCCGGCAGTCTGTTTCAAAAAAACTATGTGCTGCAAAACACAAGAAAAGTTTTGCAGCACATTTCTTTTACAGCACTTTTGCCAGTTCCGCTTCCAGCTCTTCCGGCGCTACCGCTCCCACGATATTTCCGACCGCTTCGCCCTTCACGAAAATCTTCATATTGGGAATGTTCATGACACGATACATTCTGGCAAGCCCGTCCTCCTCGTCTACATTGCACTTTCCGACTTTTACTTTTCCGTCATACTTCTCCGCCAGCTGCGCAATAATGGGTGCCATCATCTTACAGGGACCGCACCAGTCCGCATAAAAATCCACCAATACGGGAACTTCCGACTCCAATACCTCGCTCTCAAAATTTTGGCTTGTAAATTTGTACTCCATCTTTTTTCCTCCTTATCATTTCCTTTTCTATTCTGATTTTTATAAGTAACCACTTTTAACGCACACATCGTAGTATTTCTTTCTGCATATGCCTGTCCGCATTTTTATCTCGCAATCACATATTTGTAAATCGGGTTTCCTTTCGAGGAAAACCGTTCCTCGTACTCCGTCATGACGTTCCCTTCCATCATCTGCGCGTTATGGTGAAGGTCCTCCGTCTTCTGTAAGATTTTCCATCCCGCCGGTTCCAGCTCTTCCAGCGCAAACTGAAACAAATCACGGTTATCCGTCTTAAACTCAATCACGCCGTCCGGTATTAGTATCTCATCGTAACGGTGTAAAAATTCACGGGAGGGAAGTCTGCGTTTCGCGTGTCTGTCCTTCGGCCACGGATCGGAAAAATTCAAATAAATGCGGTCTACCTCTCCCGCACCGAAAACAGACGTAATCTCCTCCGCCTCCATGCGGATAAAATAAAGGTTCGGCAGCGGATCAGCCTCAAGTTTCTGTATACCCCGAATCAACACGCTGGAATATTTCTCGATTCCCACATAATTGACATCCGGATTCTGCCTTGCCAGATCCATAATAAAACGACCTTTTCCCATACCGATCTCTATGCGGATAGGGGAATCGTTTCCGAAAATCTCATGCCATTTTCCCCGGCATTCCTGCGGATTATGTATCACATAATCACACGCCGCTATCACTTCCCTTGATCCTGTCACATTTCTTAGTCTCATGTCTTTTCCCTTTTGATTTTAAATACTCGCAAGAAAAACAAATGTCGCTTCGCGCCGCTTGTTTTTCTTTTGCGCTTGATATATTTTAACTCATTTTGTATTTTTTGTGAATACACTACAGTTTTTCTTTCAAATAGTGTATGATAGGTAAGGACAGACTCATAATTTATGACTTATATCATATATTTGTTATTATAGAAAGGTTTTACCCCATGCTTTTATTTCATCAAAATAAATTTTTGCAATCCGGACGGCTCGCAAGTCTCCTTCTTGCATTTGTTTTGGCTTTTGGCGCTTTTCTTTCGGATGGTCTGATTTTGACCGCGGAGGCGGCAAGCTTGGAAGAGCTACAGGAAGAAGCCGAGGCGCGAAAAGCCCTTCCCATCCAGTCAAACGAAATCGACAACTGGCCTGCAGGTCCGCAGATAGGCGCGCAAGCCGCGATTCTGATGGACGCCAACACAGGCGTGATTCTCTATTCTAAAAATATCCATGAACGTCTTTATCCCGCCAGCACTACGAAAATCATGACCGCGCTTCTCGCTATGGAACGGGGTAATCTGGACGATATGGTGGAATTCAGCCATGAGGCGGTTTTCAGCGTTCCCGCAGACGGCTCTAATATGGGTATGGACGAGGGGGAATCTATCACGCTGGAAGAATGCCTTTACGGCATTATGGTCGCATCCGCCAATGAGGCGGCAAATGCAGCGGGCGAGTATGTCTCGGGATCGATCGAGGATTTTGTGTCGTTGATGAACGAGCGGGCACAAGAAATCGGCTGTACTGATACCCATTTTGTCAATCCGAATGGGCTGCATGACTCCCAACATTATACGAGCGCTTACGATCTCGCGCTGATTTCCAGCCTGTTCTTCCGCAATGAAATGCTGTGCAAAATAAGCAACACTGCGCGCCATCACTTTGAAGCTACCGCCACACAGCCGGACGATTTTTATAAAAACAATAAGCATCAGTTAATTAACGGTGAAATTCCCTATGAAGGCATTTTAGGCGGCAAAACCGGTTTCACCAGCGATTCCCGACAAACCCTTGTGACCTGCGCGGAGAAGAACGGTATGCGTCTGGTATGCGTTGTCTTTAAAGAGGAATCCCCGGATCAGTTTACGGACACCGTGGAGCTGTTTGATTATGGTTTCCACAATTTTCAAGTGCTGAATATTTCAGAAAATGAAGAGAAATATAATATTGAATCCACAGGCTTTCTGCAAATCGGAAATGACGTTTTTGGCAGTTCAAAGCCTATTCTCTCCATAGATACCGAAAGTTACGTTATTATTCCGAACACCGTTTCCTTTCAGGATCTGGATTCAGAGATTGACTACAGCCAGTCGGATGAGAACCGCGTCGCCGGAATTGAATACTCTTATCACGGCATGTATGTGGGGGACGCTTATTTGAACCTCGTAACCGATAACGCTTCATCCTACGAATTTGATACCAAAATGACTTCTACCGATATCAGCGTGGAAAAGACCGAAACCGAGCCGGAAACGGACTCAGAACCGCAGGATACGATTTTCATCAATATCAAAAAAGTATTGATTATCATTCTGGTTTGCGCCGCTATCGTCATCACCATATTTATGATACATGCGTTAATCACCAACGGGAGAACGGCGAAGCGCAGAAACAACCGAATCAAGCGTAAACAGAGGAGACGTTCGCGTATACG
Source organism: uncultured Lachnospiraceae bacterium (assembly GCA_910588955.1). GTDB lineage: Bacteria > Bacillota > Clostridia > Lachnospirales > Lachnospiraceae > UBA3282. The sequence continues at coordinate 18,435 of CAJURQ010000010.1, read as the reverse complement.
CACGGATTTTGACGATTTTGATTTTTAATTCATTATCCTCTTGACCTTATACTAAGTATACCCCCTATACTTAACTCAACAAACAGGGAAAGGAGGTACATTTCTTGAACATCAATGAACTGGAACGTCTGACAGGAATCACCAAACAGAATATCCGTTTTTATGAAAAGAAGGAGCTGCTTCACCCGATCAGAAATCCCGAAAATAATTATCGTGAATATTCGGAGGAAGATATCACAACGCTTAAAACAATTAAACTTCTGCGAAAACTGGATTTCTCGCTGGAAGATATTCACAGCCTTCTGTCAGAGGAAATACCGTTTCACTTACTGCTGGAACAGCATATGAAAAAACTGCAGGCACGGCAGCAGCAGTTAAAATCCTGTATTGATGTTTGCAGCGATCTGCTCCGGACAGATACTGGAACTTTAGACGTGGACGGCACACTGGAAAAAATGGATCAAATCGAGCGAAATGGGGGTATGTTTATGTCAATTGTAAAAGATTATAAAATATATACAGAAGCGCAGCGTAAGCGGAGTTTTTCTTTCCAGCCGGATACGATGGTAATGAATCCCGGTGAATTTCTGGAAGCGCTGTTTTTATACGCCAATGAAAACAATCAAAATCTGGAAATCATCAAGGAGGGTATGTATCCGATTTTTAAACTGGACGGTGTGGAGTACAGAGCCGAGCGTATCTTTGGACGTTTCGGTGCAACAGTACACTGTACTATGACCCATCCCGAAGAATGCGGCGACGCAGCTATTTCCAGAAAGAGAAAAATGGTATACCGGCTGATAAACGGACCCTATATTCTGCTGCTGGCTGTTTTTCTCTTCATGGCAGTTGACAGGCAGAGCGTCGGATGGGCGGCGGTGGTGGCGCTCTTTACTTTCCCGTATCTGATCTGGCTTTTTGGAATGTATCCGAAAATGAAATAGGATACTGCTAATTCTGAATAAGGGCAATAGATGCAGCATTAAAAAAAAGCTGTAAACTCAAGAATCCTTGAATTTGCAGCTTTTTTCAACGTTCCCTGCGGGAATCGAACCCACAACTGGGGCTTAGGAGGCTCCTGTTATATCCATTTAACTAAGGGAACAACTGCTATCTATTTATAAAGAAAACCTACATTGGATAATTGATATACCCCTGCATCCAGATGACCCCTTTAAACCGGCGTCCAATCTGCGGCTCTCCATATAAATCATTTTTATTGATACAGACATCAAATTCCAGATCGTTGCAGCAAAGACGAAGCACATAAATTTCCTCACGGGTAATTCTGTTCACCCTCAAAGAAATATCGAGAATTTCCCCCATCACCGAATACTGGTCGCACTCCACACCGTAAGGCATAAAGTAAGTATCCACCAGACTAAATACATCCTCCGTGAGAATCTTTTTGGAGATGGTGGAGTAGATATCCATATCCTCCAAGGTCAGACTTTCAATCGCATCCTCGTCTCCCTTGCGCGCCGCCGCAATCAACTGGTTACGGCTCATGGATTCCTTCTGTATTCTCCGCCTGTCGCTCTCGTCTTTTCCAATCGGTAATAATATATTACCACTAATTGACAATCCTGACAACGTTAAAGTTGTACCCGTGACGGGAAGCATGTCTGTCGTCTGCGCTTTCACGTAGGGAACAATATTCTGCAGATAAAAAATCAGACTCACGCCTACTTTAATATCGTCGCACACCCCTGCGTAAGATTCCTTGTCCGCATGACGTTCCACAGACACATCCTCGCAGGAACTGATCCCCGTGCCGCGCAGATAAGGATAAAAATAATCGTAAGTAAATTTTTCATCGGCATCAAACTCACCACAGACAGCAATGCCGATATCCTGTGCGAAATCCTCGCAAAACTCCGCGAGTATTGTATCTTCACCGTTAGAAGTATAAGAACGGTGCGTCGCGTTCATAATGATATCCGTGATCAGGCGCTGCTCTTCCCGTCTGTCCGTCAGCTTGCCAAATCCAATTGCCCGCATATATTTATGCAAAGATTTCACCTCCTTCTTTATACATTCAAAACTCTGCCAATGCTTTATAAAAGTTTAGCGGATCTCCGTCATTCCACCCATATAGGGACGAAGCACTTCCGGAATACGAACCGAGCCGTCCGCCTGCAAATTATTTTCCAGAAAAGCAATCAGCATTCTCGGCGGCGCCACTACCGTATTATTCAGTGTATGCGCAAAATACTTGCCGTTAGCACCATTTACGCGGATACGAAGTCTTCTCGCCTGCGCGTCTCCCAAATTGGAGCAGCTGCCCACCTCAAAGTATTTTTTCTGTCTGGGCGACCATGCCTCCACATCATAGGACTTCACTTTCAAATCAGCCAAATCGCCGGAGCAGCACTCAATCGTCCTCACCGGGATATCCATAGAACGGAACAGGTCAACGGTATTCTGCCACAGTTTTTCAAACCACATGGGAGACTCTTCGGGTTTACAAACCACGATCATCTCCTGTTTCTCAAACTGGTGGATGCGGTAAACGCCTCTCTCCTCGATACCATGCGCTCCCTTCTCCTTACGGAAACAGGGAGAATAGCTGGTGAGTGTGTGGGGAAGCTCCTCCTCCTGAATAATGGTATCAATAAACTTACCGATCATGGAATGCTCCGACGTACCGATCAGATATAAATCTTCTCCTTCGATCTTGTACATCATGGCGTCCATCTCCGCAAAACTCATAACGCCGTCTACTACCGCGCTTCTGATCATAAAAGGCGGAACACAGTAAGTAAAGCCTCTGTTGATCATAAAATCTCTGGCGTAAGCGATAACCGCGGAATGAAGTCTTGCGATATCGCCCATCAGATAATAAAAACCGTTTCCGGCAACGCGCCCTGCCGCATCCATATCAATACCGTGGAAACGCTCCATGATTTCCGTATGGTAAGGAATCTCAAAATCAGGCACAACCGGATCGCCGTATTTCTGTATTTCCACATTTTCCGTATCATCCTTGCCAATGGGAACAGAAGGGTCGATGATATTCGGAATTGTCATCATATCTTTTTTGATCTTCTCACGCAGATCGCTTTCCTTTGCCTCCAGCTCAGAAAGTCTTGCCGCACCTGCTGCCACCTCAGCTTTCTTTGCCTCTGCCTCCTCTTTCTTTCCCTGTGCCATCAACGCGCCGATCTCTTTGGATATCTTATTCCGCTTTGCGCGGATATCGTCTGCCTCCTGCTGCGCCGCCCTGACCTCGGCGTCCAATGCAATTACTTCATCTACTAACGGAAGCTTCTGCTCTTGGAATTTCTTCCTGATATTTTCCTTTACTGCCTCGGGATTCTCCCTCAAAAACTTAATGTCAATCATAATATGCCGTCCTTTCTATTCGATCGCGTAATGATTACTCAATCACTTCATCAATATACAAATCATTATATTCCGCCAGATCCTTCACCACATCCACCGCCATCCCGTTTTTGTCTTTCGTAATCCGGATGACCGGACGGTCGGGGTACTGTTTGTTCTGATACAAAACGATCCCCGTTTCCTTCTCGCTTGTCCTGACGACAGTCCCGGCAGGATACACGGCAGTAAACTCTAAAAAGATATCGACAATTTTCCCGTCAAATTTTATATCTTTATTGTTTCTTAAATATCTTACGGCTTCATAAACCTTCGTCCTCTCACATCCGATGCCGCAGATCATTTCATCAAAAGCTTCACAAATCTGAATAATGCGGCATTCCTGCGGAATATCCGTCGTCTTCAAAGGATAACCCGAACCGTCCAGACGCTCATGGTGATATAATATCATATTTTTGCTGCCTTCGGATATCCAATTTTCGTCACGAAGCGCTGAGTAACCGTAAACCGGATGTTTCTTATATTCCATTGACTCATGCTCCGTCAATTCATCCAGATTTTTGTTTTCGTAGGAAACCTGCAAGTACCGAAGCCCCAGATCGTGCAGTAAACAGCTGACACCTATGTCATGTACTGTTTTCTGCGATAACCCCATCTTGAGCGCGACAATAGTGGCAAGCCCGCACAAATTAATCGAATGCTCATAAATATCCGAGCTTCTTTCTTTAATGTCATAGATTTTTTCTACAACCTCTTCTTCTTCCAATATATTTGTAATAATTGTATCCGCTGTCTGACACAGCTCCATCAAATTCTCATTATGGCTGTAGGTATGTTTCTCCAAAATATTTTTTACTTTTGATTTAAAGCTTTCTTCCACTTCCTCCTTAAGAATGACCACTTCTTTTGTGTCCGGAACTTTCTCTTTGATATACACTTCCCGGACATTCAGCTCTTTGAGCTTCGCAATATATTCCGGTTTGAGATGTGTGCCTGCCGAAAGCAAAATTTTATACTCCAGCGTCATAGCATCCTTAGCCAGAATTTCTGTTCCATTCAAGTTGTCTACTTTACATAGTCTCATCTTTCCCTCGATTCTAACCTCTTCGGTTATGCAAGGCTACAGATCCATAGCCATGTCAAGAGCCTTTTTCTCCTCGTCGCTAAGTGAAATATCACATAATCCGTTTTTGATTTCCTTTGTATAGGAGTAGCAGCCTTCCGCGCTGTGAACGGAATTGATAATAAATCCGTTGTCGTTTTCATCCAGCAACGCAAGGGAAAAACTGAGCTGCCCGCCCATCTGGTTGAAGGCATCGTATTTTACAAGACCCATTTTCTGGAACGAGCCCGCCAACTTCCTGTATAAATTTTCAATATCTTTCCGGTTCTTTTCCATGGATGTCTTAATCAGTTTATTGTCTTCATAAAGCCCCATAATATCTTTCTCTAAACTTTTTGCGTTTTTACCGCCCATGAACTTCTTATACTTCTTAGATAGTCTGCCCAAATTTACGCTAAGCACAATCACAAAAATCAGCAGCAAAAGAATCGCCGCAAACGCACCGATAAACAGATACGTCAAATCCATATTTCCCAATCCCATTTCACCCAGTAAGTTATAATTCATTTATCCTTAGCCCTTCCGTATTTGACGATCCCAATTATCGTTTGTATGCAACAGTAACTCTTATCTGCCGGTCAGCAGATCCGTAATTTTCTCCAAGTCGTCGTGTGTGTAAAACTCGATTTCCAGTTTTCCAGCACCATCCCCCTTAGAGGCGATAGAAACCTTCGTTCCCAAAGACTGTTTAAGCTTTTCCTCGAGATCCTGATAAACCGCTTCAAGCGCCTTGTCTGTGACAGGCTCTTTCTTCGTCTTCTCCGGTTTATTCAAGTTCTTGACCAGCTTCTCCACATCCCGGACACTCAGTTTTTCATCAAAAACTTTCTGTGCGATCGTGTACTGCTGTTCCGGGTCGTCAATGGAAATCAACGCCCGGGCATGTCCGGTTGTAATCATGTCGTCAATAATCATCTGCTGCACTTCGTCGCACAGCTTCAAAAGACGCATGGAATTGGTAACTGCCGTCCTGCTCTTGGAAACCCTTTCCGCCACTTCGTCCTGTTTCAGATTGAACTCCGTCAGAAGCCGCTTATAAGCCTGCGCTTCCTCAATCGGATTTAAGTCCTCTCTCTGAATATTTTCAATCAGGGAAATTTCCACAATCTCCTGCTCGGTATAATTGCGGACGATAACAGGCACTTCCTTCAAACCCGCCAGCTTCGCCGCGCGCCAGCGGCGCTCCCCGGCAATAATCTCATAGTATGTTTTCCTGTCCTGCACAATCAGAGGCTCTACGATTCCGTACTGTTTAATGGAATCGGCAAGCTCCTGCAAAGCGTCCTCATCAAAATTTTTTCTGGGCTGTTCCCTGTTAGGTTCTACCTTTGTAATTTTGACATAAGTCCCCTGCGCGTTGTCCTCTGTCTTCACCGTCTCCTGTACTGGTTCCGCTTTCGGCGCGGAAACCGGTATCAGAGAATCTAATCCTTTTCCTAAACCCCTCGCTGCTTTCGCCATATTTTTTCTCCATTTACTTTAAAGCTGCCATTTTTTCATTTTACAGATGTCACTGCTCATGCCTTCGCGGAAATGACTTCATCCGCCAGTAACATGTATGCCTCCGCGCCTGCGGATCTGGGATCATACATATTGATAGGCATCCCGTAACTCGGCGCCTCCGCCAGCCTGATATTTCTCGGTATCAGCGTTTTATATACATTCTGCTTTAAGTGATTTTTTACATTTTCAACTACCTGCATGGAAAGGTTTGTCCGGGAATCATACATGGTGAAAACGACACCCTCCATATCAAGATCAGGGTTCAATCTCTCTTTTACAAGATTGACCGTATGTATCAATTGGCTTAATCCCTCCAGCGCATAATACTCACACTGGATCGGAACAAGTACGCTGTCCGCCGTGGTCATGGCATTGATCGTCAGAAGATTCAGGGAAGGGGGACAGTCGATCATAATAAAATCAAATTTATCCTTCACCCAGTCAATTTCATTTTTCAAAATAAACTCTTTTTTGTCCACGCCGATCAGCTCAATCTCCGTAGCCGCCAGATTCACATTGGACGGTATGATGGAGACGCCTGGAATGACGTCTTTCAAAATACATTCGTTGATGGAGCACTCGCTCAAAAACAATTCGTAAATTGTATTTTCCAAATCGTTTTTCTCTACGCCAAAACCGCTGGTCGTATTTCCCTGCGGGTCTGTATCAATGACCAGAACCTTCTTACCCTTAGCCGCCAAAGCTGCTGACAAATTGATGGCTGTCGTCGTCTTGCCGACGCCGCCCTTTTGGTTTGCAATCGCAATTGTTCTTCCCATTTACTTACCTTATTCCTTTATCTTTCATGTTTTTGTGTCCGTTTACGATTATATCACTAATCCACGTGATAATCCATATATATTTTTTTACAGTTTTATAGTAATTTTATGAACAACCATGTGCTGAATTTCCTAAAGCTTCTCGATCTCTTCCGGATACTTCATTCCCCATGAAGCGCGAAGCTCATCCATAACGCGCATCATCTTCAAAGTTTCCGCATGAGGCATAGAAGGACACTCTAACTTTCCTTCTTTTATACAGGAGATTGTTTCTGTAATCTCATACTCATAACCGCTGATCTGCTCGGGGACTTGAATCTCACGAACCAGATTTCTATCCGTATCATATATCTTTACTGACTCCGGGTTATTGATATTCTCCACGATCATGCATCCTTCTGATCCGTAAAAAACACCTTGGCTGTCAGACTTTCCGTGAATCCCCGAATTTAAAACCGCCATTCTTCCGTCTTCATAGAGAAGAAGCATACCGTTTTCTCCATCTACCCCGGCGCTTGTCATCTGCGCAGCCGAATGCATTTCCTTTACGCCATCTCCAAAATGCATATAAGCAAAGTTCAAAGGATAAATTCCCACATCCAAAAGCGCGCCGCCCGCAAGCTCCGGCTTCACAATCCTCTCCTTTTCCAAGAGAGGATAATTTAAATTTGCGGTCATCTTTCTCACATCACCAATCACTTTCTCAGCGAGAAGATCATCAATTATTTTTCTGGAAGGCATATATCTAGTCCAGATTGCCTCCGTCAAGAGAAGTTTTTTTTCCTTCGCCATGCGAAAAACTTCAGCCGCCTGCTTTTCATTCACTGTAAAGCTTTTCTCACAGAGAACATGTTTTCCTGCATCCAGACACATTTTAATATGCCGATAGTGATGGGAGTGCGGCGTCGCAATATAGATAAGTTTCACTTCCGGATCTGCCAACATATCTTCATAAGAACCGAACGCATATTGAAATCCATGTTCTTTTGCAAAAACCTTTGCCTTCTCTAAATCTCTGGAAGCAACCCCATAACATTCCACCTCCGGCATCTTGTTCATTGTCTCTGCCAAAATAACAGCAATCCTGCCCGCGCCTAAAATTCCAATCTTCATACCTTTTCCCTGTCCCTTTCTGTTTTTCATTTCCTGTTTTCAATGTTTCACGCCCTTATTTTAATCCATTTTTTGATGTTTCACAGATATCATCACAATATCTTGGGCTGAATTGTTTCACGTGAAACATTATCTTGTGTCAACACTCCACTTTCTTCCAAATGTTTCACGTGAAACATATTTTCTAACTTCAAAAAATAAACTTATTCTACTAATACTTCTGATTATGTAACCACTTACCCAATCAAAAAACTCATCCAGCTATCTTATATAAGTAAAAACTAAAATAAAAAATCAAGTATCAAAAAATAATCTATCAAACTTATCCTTGTGACATACACAAACTGTTTGTGATGATGTCCTTGCGTAGAAAAATGAGATTTTCCTAATATTCCGTCCAATACCCAGCAATTTCGATACAAGGATGTATCGAAAAGTCCGAAACGAGCCCGGATGGCGAGAGGATGGTTGCGTCCGCTTTACAAATTCATCTCAGAATATTTAGAAAATCCATTTTTCGAAGCTGGACACGAGTAAACAATTTGTGCACACCAAACACTTAACTCTATCACAACACCCTTTCACTCACTAATTCTACAAATACTTTTTAATAAAGCTTGATAATATTATTCTTAATCGCAAACACCGCCGCCTGCGTCCGATCAGAAACATCTATCTTTTTAAATATATTTGATATATGATTCTTCACCGTTCTCTCGCTGATATTCAAATTGGTGGCAATCTCTTTATTAAACATACCGTTTGCCACCTGCACAAGAACTTCCAGCTCCCTGTTTGTCAGAGAGGAAAGCTTGTCCTTATCCGTATCTCTGTTCAACAACTGACTATTCATAGCCGGTATCAATGAAGGCTGTATATAATTTTCTCCATCCCGCACAGCCCTGATCGCTTTCTTTAACTCCGAAGACTCAGAATCCTTTAAAATATATCCGTCCACACCGATATCCACTGCCTTCATCAAATAATCCATCTCATTATGTACAGTCAGGATCAGAACCTTGACCTGCGACTGGTCCGTCTTCATCTGCTTCAAAACTTCAATTCCGTTTTTCTCAGGCATATTAATATCGAGAAGAAGAACTTCAGGATTACACTCGTTTAATTTGTCGAGACATTCCACCCCATTAGACGCCTCACCCACAACCTCAATACTTCCATCAAATTCCAATAACTGTTTCAATCCCTCCCTGATTAAGCTGTGATCGTCCGTTATCATTACCCTTATCTTTTCCATTTCATACACCCCGTTTCTATATCCTAATTATTACTCTTCTTTGGTATTTCAATAAAAATAGATGTTCCGTCCGTTGAATCCATTTCTATTTTCCCGTTTAATAAAAAAACTCTTTCTTTCACAACAGTCAAACCGAAATGTCTGTCCTTCTTGCCGGCTTCTCTCTGGTCAAAACCAACTCCGTTATCCCGAACCTTTATCTGAAAAACATCCTCTTTTTCTTTTAATGAGACTTCTATCCTATCCCCCTCGGAATGTTCCACGGCATTATATACACATTCCTGTATTATGCGATATATCATAATAAGTGAAATTTCTTTTTCCTGATCCGTCAGACTGTTATCAATCTCATCAATATCAGTTACCATTTCAAAACGTCCATCCTGATTGATAAGAGCAAAAAGATTTAAAAGAGTTTGCCTCAGACCCAAATCATCAAAAGTCATTGGTCTGAGATCATAAATTCTGTTTCTAATATCATCAATTACCTTGCGTAAGCCCGCCTCGATTGTGGCAAGTTCCAACTTTGCCTTCACAGGATCCCGGTCAATATAAAGAGAACTCAACTCAACCTTATGAACCAGATGCGTCAAATTTTGAAGAGAACTATCATGAAGATCCCTCGCAATTCTCTGCCTTTCCTTTTCCTGTACATCCAAAACAGAAAATTGTTTCATGTGAAACTCTGGCATATTTTCCGATGTCTCATTTATCTTATCCATCATTTTCCTTACTGTCCTTATATCATATTTTAAAATTTTGTTAAATAAGCAAAACATACCCATTTTTCAATATTGCTTACTACCCCAAAAACACAAATTTTCCTTTTGGTTATTATATACTAAAATTTGGTTCAAGAAAAGAATATTTATAGAAATGAAATAGAAAAAATGTTATACTTTATACATAAGTTAAAAATATGGAAGGAAAGCAATGATATGCATAAAAAACTTACCACAGCAATTATATTGGCAGGGACTTCCATCGCTGCCATCCATGGTATCAACAGAATACATACATCTCTCTGTACAGTCAAGGATCTTCTCAGCAATTCGGAGAATTACTTTTATGAATGGCGCTTTGGAAAAATCAGATATCAGAAAAAGGGAAACGGCAGCCCCCTTCTCCTAATTCACGATTTGACGGTAGGAAGTTCCAATTATGAATATCACCGACTGATTAACAATCTGACAGAAAAGCATGAAATATATTCTCTGGATCTTTTAGGATATGGCATGACAGATAAGCCGGCAATGACTTACACCAATAATTTGTATGAGCAGCTCATCACAGATTTTATTAAAAATGTAATCGGAAGAAAAACATCCGTTGTGGTAACGGGAGAATCCGTACCCTTTGTGATTATGGCATGTCACAATTATCCAGACATTTTTAATAAGATCGTATGTATCAATCCGCAGAATCTTTATCTGCAGAACCAGATACCTTCTAAACAGACAAGTCTGTTTAAGCTGCTCATCGAATCACCTGTGATTGGTACATTTATTTATCATCTCCTCTCCAGCAGACCCGGCATTGAAAAAGCTTTTTATCAGTCCTACTTTTATAATCCCGAGGAAGTCAGGGAGAAATACATTTACAATTATCTTGAAGCCGCCCACCTCGGAGGGTACAATTCCAAATACGCGTTTGCCAGTTATGCGGGCAAATACATGAATATGAATATTCTCAGTGAATTAAAGGAAATCAACAATAGCATTCTTATGATTGGCGGAGAAAAGGAAAAAGAAATAAAAACTGTGATTGAAAACTATAAATACTATAATGCTTCTATCGAAGACGCTTATATTCCCAACACAAGACATCTTCCTCAGATGGAAGCGCCTGATGAAATGCTGGAACAGCTGCGCATGTTCCTATAAGAAATCGATTAACAATGCACCAGATTCCAGTTTTTATATAATGGGCTTTTTAGCTGCCGTCCCTGCCTTCCGAGGATATTGCTTCGGGGTAGGGCGGTTTTTTTCTACCACAATTAAATTCCTGTAAATGTAAGAGTAAGGGAGGGTAAACTCTCTCTGCTCTGTCAGCTTTCCTCCCAAAACAGAAATCGCGTGTTCCGCCTCCTCAATCTCTGTCCTGTTTCCCTCTATTTCCATATTAACCTTATCAGATTTATAGGAAATAAATTTTCCGCCTACCTTGACATAAGGAAGACAATACTCCGATAAAGTAGACAAATTTGCTACCGCTCTGGAAACACAGAGATCGAAACTTTCCCTAAGCTGTCCCGGCTTGGCAAAATCTTCCGCCCTGCCGTGAATTGCCTCCGCATTTTGCAAATTTAATTTTGCAATCACTTCCTGCAAAAATCCTACTCGTTTCTGCAAAGAATCCAAAAGCATCAACCTCAAATCCGGAAAAGCAATTTTAAGAGGTATACCCGGAAATCCCGCACCCGTTCCCACATCAATCACAGAAAGATTTCCACTCAATTCACAGACCTTCACCAGAGAAAGACTGTCAACAAAATGCTTCTTCATCACCTCATCAAATTCCGTAATCGCCGTCAGATTCATCACCTTATTTTTTTCCACCAACATCTCATAATATGTGAGAAATTGATCGAGCTGCACATCTGATAAAGAAATATGTAACTCTTTCAAATCATCTACAAATTGTATTAAACTTTCTTTTTTCAAAACTTTACCCCTTTATTTCTTATATACTTTTTTTTTAAAAATTCTTTCTTCTACTATAATTTTCAAGATACACCAACAACACAGAAATATCCGCAGGCGACACCCCGGAAATTCTCGAAGCCTGTCCCACAGAAACGGGCTTATATGCGATCAGTTTCTGTCTCGCCTCCAGTCGCAGACTTCCCACCTCATTGTAATCCAGATCAGCGGGAATCTTTTTCTTTTCCATCTTTTTATAATGCTCCACTTGTTTTAACTGTCTCTCAATATACCCCTCATACTTAATCTCAATCTCTACCTGCTCTGCTACATCCTCAGGAAGAGACGTTCTTTCCGGATCGATGCCGGCGATTGTTTCATAATTCAGTTCCGGGCGGCAGATCAACTCAGCCAGTGTAACGCCCGTCTTTAAGGGTGCGCTATCATGTGCCGTCAAAAATTCCTGTATATTTTTGGACGCACCCACAATCGTATTTTTCAGACGCGTCACTTCCGCGTCAATCTGTCCTTTCTTATGTACTGTCGCCTCATAAAGTTCTTTTGAAACGAGTCCAACTTCATAACCAATCTGACGCAGACGCAGATCCGCATTGTCCTGCCGGAGCAGAAGACGATACTCTGCTCTGGAGGTCATCATCCGATAAGGCTCAAAATTTTCCTTTGTCACCAGATCATCAATCAGGACGCCAATATATGCCTGAGAACGATCCAAAACAATCTGTTCCTTTCCACGAAGAAAAAGCGATACATTGATACCGGCTATCAGACCCTGCGCCGCCGCCTCCTCATAACCGCTGCTGCCGTTAAACTGCCCACCGCTAAAAAGCCCTCTGATACTCTTAAACTCCAATGTCGGATAAAGCTGTTTCGGATCAATACAGTCGTACTCTATGGCATAAGCGTTTCTCACCATCTTACAATGCTCCAACCCCGGCACTGTGCGATACATGGCAAGCTGCACGTCCTCAGGAAGTGAGGAGGACATACCGCTCACATACATTTCGTTGGTGTGAAGTCCTTCAGGTTCAATAAAAACCTGATGCCTGTCCTTATCCGCAAACTTAACAACCTTATCTTCAATAGAAGGACAGTACCTCGGTCCCGTTCCCTCGATCACACCCGCATAAATAGGAGATCTGTCAAGATTCGCCCTGATGATATCATGAGTCTGTTCGTTAGTGTAAGTCAGATAACAGGATATTTGGTCAATCTGTACTTCATCCGGATCCGTGGAAAAAGAAAAAGGAATAACTCTCTCATCCCCGAACTGCTCTTCCATTTTATCAAAATCGAGAGAACGCCTGTCCATTCTTGCCGGTGTGCCTGTCTTAAAACGGCGCATTTCAATTCCCAGCTCTAAAAGAGAATCCGTCAAATGATTCGCCGCCTGCAGACCATTCGGTCCTGTGTAGGTGATCGCCTCCCCGCATAGACACCTTGCTTTCAGATAAGTGCCGGTACATAAAATAACCGCTTTACATTCATAAACCGTTCCCGTGAAAGTTTTCAATCCCACAATTTTTCGATCTGCAATATCGGAGGAAGACTGTTCGTTTCTCTCCACCAGAAGTTCGCAGACTTCCGCCTGCTTGATTGTCAAATGATCCTGATTTTCCAAAACCTTGCGCATAGATCGGGAATACTCCGCCTTATCCGCCTGCGCTCTGAGGGAATGCACCGCCGGACCCTTTGATCTGTTTAACATCTTAGACTGGATAAAAGTTTTATCAATATTTTTTCCCATCTCTCCGCCAAGCGCGTCGATCTCCCTCACCAGATGCCCTTTGGAAGTTCCTCCCACATTCGGATTACACGGCATAAGAGCGATACTGTCCACACTGACCGTAAAAATCACAGTTTCAAAACCAAGCCGTGCGCATGCAAGAGCCGCCTCACATCCCGCATGTCCCGCACCGACTACGCACACATCAACTTTTTCCCTCAACTCATTCATACCCAATCAAACTCCTACTTCCCCATACAAAATTTAGAAAATATCTCATTCACCAGATCGTCCTCAACTTCCTCCCCAATAATCCTTCCGAGGGAAGTGTAGGCGTTCATCAAGTCAATCGAATAAAAATCTTCCGGCATATCATTTTCCAGACTGACCCGAACCTGATTCATACTTTCAAGCGCCTCCAAAAGCGCTTCCTTATGACGGGAACTGGTGATACAAACCTCGTCATCATAAGAGATCTGCCCGTGAAAAAACAGTTTCTTAATCAAATCCACAAGCAAGTCCAACCCGTCATTTTTTCTTGCGGAAATTTTGATCATACATATATTTTCATCTTCTAATTTTTCTTCCTCTGTTTCCGAAACTTCATATACGCCGCAATCCTCTCCGCAGATATTTGAGAACAGGGCGTCGACAGAAGACTTGTCAACCACCTCATCCAAATCCGATTTATTTAAAAGAATAATCGTCTTCTTACCTTTTATCATACGAACGATATCCGCATCATTTTCATCCAAAGGAACAGAGGAATCCATCACATACAAAATCAAATCCGCATCTTTAGAAATAGTCTTAGCTTTCTCCACACCTATCTTTTCCACAACATCCTCCGTATCTCTGATGCCAGCGGTATCTATAATATTTAGCGTGAACTCTCCCAAATTAACGGTTTCCTCAAGAGTATCCCTAGTCGTCCCCGCAATATCCGTAACAATAGCACGGTCTTGTCCCACAAGCAAATTCAAAAGGGAAGATTTTCCCACATTCGGCTTGCCGACAATCACTGTACGGATTCCCTCTTTTAACATCTTTCCGTCATCCGCGGAATCCAAAAGTTTTTTCAGTTCTCCCGTAAGATAAGAAACCTGATCCGACAGTTTTTCCATATACCCGTCCAAACTGATATGTTCCGGGTCATCCAAAGCCGATTCAATAAAAGCAATCTCATATAAAATCTTTTCCCGAAGTTCTTTAATCTTATCAAAGACCGCTCCTCGAAGCTGCCTGACAGAAGATCGAAGGGCAAACTGATTTTTTGCGTGAATCATATCCATGACCGCTTCCGCCCTCGAAAGATCCATTCTTCCATTCAAAAAAGCGCGCTTCGTAAACTCTCCCGGCTCTGCCAATCTGGCACCCGCTTCGATTACTGTCATAAGAATTTTCTTCATCATCAACGCACCGCCGTGACAGTTAATCTCAACCGTATCCTCCGTCGTGTAACTGTGGGGCGCTTTCATTACAGAAACCATCACCTCATCTATCAAATTTTCGTTGTTTTCCACGATAAAACCATAATGAATTGTATGAGACTGATAATCAGAAAGATTTTTCTCATTTTTTTTATTGCGATATATTTTATGGACAACCGGAATCGCATCTTCACCACTTACCCGGATAATTCCAATTCCGGAATCAGAAATGGCGGTTGCGATCGCGGCAATCGTATCTGTTTTCATGGCTGCCTCCATATTAAAATGCCTTAAAGTTATCCTATATTTTCTAAATACTATTTTTAAATGTATCCACATTATTTGATTTTCTACAGTTATTCAATTTTACTACATACTCCGCAAAAAATCCACTATGACAAAAACCGGCAGGTACATTTACCCGCCGGTTCTCAAATATTTTACTTTTATTTACTCCTCAGACCTATCTTCATAGCTCTTCTCGTAATTCTTTTCATAACTCTTTTCGTATCTCTTCTCGCTTCTCTCATACTTCTTTAGAACCACAACCACATGACGGAAAGGCTCGTCACCTTCACTGTAAGTCGTCACATATTTATCATTCTGGAGAGCGGAATGAATGATTCTTCTCTCATAGGGATTCATAGGCTCAAGAGAAACAGGTCTCTTTGTCCTCTTTACCTTATAAGAAATATTCTTAGCAAGATTTTCCAATGTCTCTTTTCTTCTCTTGCGATAATTTTCTGTATCAACCTTAACTCTGATATAATTCTCCGTATCCTTATTCACTACAAGAGAAACAAGATACTGCAAAGAATCCAGCGTCTGCCCTCTCTTGCCGATCAGAATACCCATCTCATCTCCGGAAAGTTCGATATCCATGGAACTTTCTTCTTCGTTATAGGTGACATTTGAAACTACGGTAAGGTTCATCGCTGCAAAAACATCATTCAAAAAATCTTTTGCTGTGTCTTCCACAGAAGATTTTACTCTCACCTTAATAACAGCGGGTCTTGCACCGATACCGAGTAATCCGGTTTTTCCCTCGTCAATTACTTCATATTCCAACTTATCGCTGGTTACAGTAAATTTCTGACACGCTTCCGTGATCGCATCATCAATGGTTTTTGCGGATATTTCAATATAGTCCATCTTTTTACCCCCTATTTTATTTGTTGTTTTTCTCGTTATACTGTTTCACCATATTTGCCTTAGCCATCATGCTGCCCGGCTTCGCATTCTTGCTATAATACTCTGTCGATTTTCTGACAAGTTCTTCCTTTTCTTCCTGAGTCATCTTGGAGGATATGGAAGCCTTCGACGCCATACCTGCATTTTTTGTATTCATGCTTGCATAAGCCGCCATCTTATCCGCTTTCTGTCCGGCTTTTTCCATTTTCTTCTTGGCTTTATCCTCGTTTTTCTTAATAACTTCATCCAGATCCATCTTGTCAATATGTTTATTAATGAGAATCTGCTGGATACTTCTCACTACCGCACCTGCCACCCAGTAAAGTCCCATACCTGCAGGAAGTGTATAACAGAAAACCGCAGACATGATCGGCATAATCATATTCATTGTCTTCATGGACTGCATCATGGTATTCTGCTGCTCATTGTCCGTACTGGTATCCTGCTGGGGCATCAGCTTTACGTTGATCCACTGTGTCGCCGCAGCCAAAACCGGAATTGAAAAAGCGGCAATCATCATCAATACAGAACCAGCCGCTCTCGCCTCACTGAAAGTAAAGGCGGGAGAGTTTGACATACTCAAACCTAAAAAGTTATTGTACTGGTCAAGCAATGACAGCGTATGATCAATATCCGAGGAAAGGTTTGAAAAATGATCCTTTAAGCTCGCCCACTCTGCGCTGGACGCCGTGTTCAACACGTCAACAAACGTATTCTGCACATAAGAGGTGACACCGCCCACAAAATTTTCATTTTCAAACTGCTTCGCGTACATGTTGGCATTTCTGAAAGTCTGCAGAAACTCCACACTTCCCTGCTCGGCAATCAGTTTGTCCACCAGCGGGAAAAAGGCATCTTTCACTTTTCCGACATAGGCGGGAATCTTGCCGATCACACGGTAGAGCGCCAGCAAAATAGGCATCTGGATCAAGAGCTGTACACAGCTTCCCGAAGGAGATACACCGTACTTTGCGTAAACTGCCTGCGTCTCCATGTTCATAGCCATCATGGAGTCGTTATCTTTTTTATTCTTATACTTTTTCTGAATCGCCTGTAACTCAGGATTCATTTTTACCTGTAACTTTGAAAACTTTTGCTGTTTGATCGTGAGAGGCATCAGCAGCAGATAAATAACGATCGTGAACAAAATGATGGCAAGTCCTATATTTGGAATGCCAATTTTGTCTATCACAAAGAAGATGCCTTCCATAATATAACCCAGCAGCTTCGCCACAGGTCCTAAAATGATACCTGTATCCTGAGTCAACAAAATATGTGACAAAATGACTTACCTCCTTACAAAAAATTGTCTCTTCCTTATTATTAAGGAACAGGATCATAACCACCTTTTGAAAAAGGATTACATCTGCATATTCTCCAAAGAGCGAGAAGACCACCCTTTAAAGCGCCGTATTTTTCCACAGCCTCCAACCCGTATTCCGAACAGGTAGGAATATAAGGACATTTCGTGCGCTTCATTGGAGAAATATATTTTCTATAGAATTTGATAAAACGGATCATAACTTTTTTCATCATAAATTCTAACCGTAACTGTTCAGTACCTTCTGCACTAAACTAGTTACTTTTCCTCATCGTCATAAAAATAAATTTTAATGATATGATGAAGCTTTGAAAGATGTAATAATGCGCTTTCGATCTCGGAAAAACCAACCGATGCCGCACTCTTTCTCGCAACGACTACTATATCTAAACCACTATTAAATATATTTTCGTGTAGCCGGTAACTCTCTCTCACCAGTCTTGCAAAGCGGTGCCTCACTACGCTGTTTCCCACTTTCTTGCTGGCGGAAATTCCCAGTCTGTTTATGTTCTTGTTGTTTTCCAATACATACATTACCAGATATTTGTCAGCGTAACTTTTTCCGTTCTCATAAACATTCCGGAAATCCTGATTTTTTTTCAAGGATTCAGAAAATACCATTTTTCTGCCTTTCTCAGTAATTAGAAAAATAGACCACATAAATGCGGTCTATGCTGATAATCTCTTTCTTCCTTTTGCGCGTCTTGCAGCTAAGACTTTTCTTCCGCCTTTAGTACTCATTCTCTTACGGAAACCGTGAACCTTAGCTCTATGCCTTTTTTTAGGCTGAAACGTCATCTTCATCCCATTGCACCTCCTTCTCCAAACCTTACTTATTTTATAAGGTAAACCTAATGTTATCAATTTTTGGAAAACAACATGTTGATTATATATAATTAATAGGAAAACGTCAAGTAAAACTGCGGATATTTTTTCAAATTGTGAATTATAATTTTAAATTCTACCCATACACCTCTTATGTAGAACTTAGT
>CAJURQ010000009.1 GCA_910588955.1 uncultured Lachnospiraceae bacterium | reverse complement strand
CTGCGTGGCGCAAACTGGAATACCGCCCGTATCAGTGAAATGCTCCGCAATCCCGCGTATGTGCAAGCCGATATTGACGTGTATCAGTTTTTCCAAAGTCAAGGCGCTAACATCTATAACCCGGCAAGTGATTTCAC
The DNA here is from genome assembly GCA_910588955.1 of uncultured Lachnospiraceae bacterium. Classification (GTDB taxonomy): domain Bacteria; phylum Bacillota; class Clostridia; order Lachnospirales; family Lachnospiraceae; genus UBA3282. The sequence continues at coordinate 106,778 of CAJURQ010000009.1, read as the reverse complement.
GGGTTATAATGCCTGCTATCTCTACAAAGGTACGGTTTCCACTTCAAGAAAGCAGAGTGATTTATCCGACAAAGAGATTGTGCTTGCGCCGCATAAGGGTTTTATCCCCTCTAAGACATGGTTGGCATGCCGTATACGGTGTCTAAATAACCGACAGTCAACAAAGACTTGCAAGCCGAAAAACTCATGGCTTGTTGGTAAGGTAAAATGTGGCAAATGCGGTTATGCGCTGACAATCCGCAAGGCAAAAACAAGGTGGGGACGTTACTTTGTTTGCAGCCAGTCGGGAAGCCGTGGAAGCAACTGCACCGGGGCGGGCTGTACGGTTTATGCGGATGTTTTGGAAGAATATATGCTTGTCGCAATTAAAGAAAGACTATCGGAGTTTCAAAACCTCTCCTGTCTATCTGAAACAGGAGAAGGACAAAAGTATATGACGAAAAAAATCCGTATGACACAGATTGAGGAAGAAATCGAAGAACTTCTCTCCAAAGTGTCCGGGGCAAGCGGCGTTCTGATGAAGTACATAGACGAAAAAGTATCAGAACTGGACGCAGAGCGGAAAGCCTTGCAGGAAGAAATCGTTACGGCAAATGTCACAGACACAGAGGGCAGATTGAAGCAGATAACCAATCATGTAAAAACATGGGAAACGCTCTCTTTTGAGGACAGACAGGCGGTAGTTGATACGCTTATCAAAGTTATCCGCATTGCAGACGGAAACATTGAGATTACTTGGAACATTTAACCATTAACCATGAAAGATTGAAGTACAGCATTTTGAGGGAAATATTTTATGAGATATTTTTACTTCAATCCTCCCGTTTTGGCGAAGCCCTGAGAATCGTGCAGGATCACCTCGACTCCAAGAACTTCTACGCATTCAATCCGGGATTTGACTGCTGCGAGGGGAATGTGAAATAAACGCCGAAACCAGAAACTGAAATTAGAAAAGAGTGGTTCCATGCTGTGATGATGTGGCATGGGATCACTCTTTAAAAATTTTTATTGCAAACTCAACTAATAAGCATTATAATAATCGTACAAAGAGCGCTCCGTAAAGCAAACGGTTCGCCTTAGTTTAAATTGCTAAACAAAAAAGCAACCTATTCCTTTGGGCGAGGGCGGTTGCTTTTTTGATTTCCTCTATTCTTGCGGTTTTGCCATATGCTGATACCAGTAGTCAAAATACTAACAAGCGTCACAGCAATGCTGACAATCCCTACAAGCACATCGAATCTCATATGTACTAAGTACCCTTTCGTAGATTTTCCATTGACATACCTCCTTTGGTTCTGGAAGTTCTCAGATGAATCATCTGGCAAAAGGCGAACCGCTTACCCGTTTTGGAGCGCATAATTATTATATTATATAGTTAATCCGTTGGCAAGTCTTTATGATACAATCTTACAATAAAAGCTACTGACTAATGTGAAATATCTCCCTCTTTCATAAAAAGGGGAGCCGCTTTGAATCAATTTGCTCCCCTTCTTTCACCTTATCTCCACCACCAGAACATATTTTTTGCCCTGATTTTAAATTTTACAGTCTTAGTTCCGCCATAATTGCCAGTTCCCTTTATCGTTACACTGGCAGTTCCTTTCTTTACGTTATTTTTGTAACTGTCCTCCAAAATTTTATAATCCGCAGGAAGAAGGGTATCCCTCCCCACCTTCACGGTAATCTGGCTCTTATCCAGAATAATCTCCTTTCCGCTGTAAACCTGCGTCGCAACAGTTACTTTTGATTTAGAGACAGTTGCCGCCGTCACCCGGTACTGTCCATTCAGCGTACCACTGTAATTCCCTTTTCCCGTCAGACTAACATTCACAAGGGCATTCGCCGGAAGAACATCGTTTTCACCAATCTTCTCACCTTTCCGCCCCATACTTCCGTCCGCCAGTTTCGTATCCGTACCATAACTATAGCTATAATCTTTTTCATAATCTGTCCCGGATTTTAAAACCTTACCGTCCAGATCAATCACCTTCGGAACAGATTTGTAGGCATTCTTCTTATTCTGATAGACTTTATCTGATATCTCTGCCTTCAGATTTCCGAGGTTCTGCCCGGCGATTGTGTATGTCAGCGTCGTACTTCCTTTAAAATTGCCTTTCCCCTTAATCACTACAACAGGCACTTTACCACCACTTTTTCCATCATAAACTGCTCTGTTGTTTTTATAGGAAAGCGTATAATCTCTGCCCTTTTCAAGCAACATATTACCAAATTTTACGACAGGCTCAGGTTTACTGCCACCCTTCGCGTATACTGGCTGTCTCTCTATCGTTGCATTCAGTAATCTGCCCGTATCTTTCTGGATATCATAGGCAGTGATCTTGAAACTTTTCTTCAAAGTGCCGCTGTAACCATTAATTCCTGTGAAAATAATCTGCGCCGTTCCACAATCCTTGTTTTTCTGATATTCCAGCGTATAATCCACACCCTCTGTCAGTTCCTTCTTTTCCTGATTCTTTCCGGTCACGGACAGTTTAATACCTTTTCCCCAACCGGAAGTCACCTCGCTAATGGCATTGCCGGTATACACCATATTTTTAGGAATGCCAGTAACGATTGCTTTCTTTATATTACCGCCCGTGATTTTAAAGGATACTTTTTTCTGCCCCGTATAAGTGCCCTCTGGGGTTACCTTTCCTGTTCCCGACAGGATCATCACCGCATTGCCGATCTCCACATTGTCCTCATAGGATACCGTGTAATGAACATCTTTTCGCAGGACATTTCTGCCGGACTTCACTACCGGCATTTTATCCATCGTGGAAACGGTAATTTCCTCCCCGGTATAAGTTTGCGCTGCTATTTTCGATACGGTTACCTTACTCATCAGCTTCGATTCGGTAATGAGCAGGGATACTTTGCGCTCCCCTCCATAGTTTCCCTTTCCTTTCACCAGAATCGTGTAAGTTCCGGGCATTTTGTAAGCGTTCGGATTATTCAGAAGATCGGGATATTCCAGCGTATAATCCGTCTTATTTTTCAGTTTCTTTCCGTTCCATAAAAGCACAGGCACTGCCTTCTGCACCTTCTTGTTATAATTTACCGCAATATCCTCCGCTGTAATATCTTTCGCCGCAATGCTTTTAACATTTATTTTAAAATTCGCCGTCTCCTTCCCGGCATAATTGCCCTTTCCGGCTACAATAATAACCGGCGCCTTGTTAGCTACTGAACCATCATTGGCCTTCGTATGATTCTTATAGGAAATGCTGTAATCCGTTTTTACTCGCAGTCTTGTCTTATGGTCGTATACCCGCACTTCTGGCTTAATAGCCTTCCCGGTATAGGTATAGCCCTTTTCGTCCACGCCCGCAATCCAGAGTCCAGCCGGTATCGCGTCCGCCCCGCCCTCGGGGAAGTCCTCCGGAAGAATTTCTCCCAGATCATCCTTTTTCACGGAAACGGTATAGCGGAACGTCACCACCTGACTGTCCTGCCAGCCTTTCTTACGCGCTACAGCCATAATCACTGTATCTTCCGTAATCACAATCGGCTCCCTATATAGTATTCCTTTGTCTGTAGGCACTGTGCCATCCAATGTATAGTAGATTTTCACGCCCGGCTGGTCTGTACTCAATATAATTTTACTGCCCTCCGGAACAGCCTTTCCCGATGCGATATTCGAGACAGGCATATCCAGCGTATCAAGCGCCTCCCAGACAGCATCCAACCTGATATTTCCCGTCACCGGGAGTGCAAAATCATAGAGTTCCCCGTCCAGATACCAGCCGGTAAAACGATATCCCTCCCTGACAGGATCCTCTGGTCGCTGTACCGTTTCTCCCGCTTTCACTTCCTGACTGTCTACCTGTGTGCCTCCGTTGCTCTGGAACACCACCATATAAACATCCGGTGTAGGATTTACTGCATGATAGACGAAGGTCGCTACCGGGCTGTCTTTATAACCTTCCTTAACTGCCATAGCCATGATCGTCATATCGCCCAGCACGACAATCGGTTCCCTATAAAGCGTGCTTGTTCTGTCAGGCGTTGTCCCATCCAGCGTATAGTAGATTTGCGCCCCTGATGCCGCGCAGGTCAGCACGATCTTTGTCCCGATTTCCAACTCACTGCCTGTGGGAAAGCTTGCCGAAGGTGCAGACAACACACCCTGTTCTTCCCAGACCGCTTCCAAAGTGATATCTCCCGTGATCGGAAGCTGGAAATTGTAAGGCTCTCCACCCAAATACCACCCGATAAAACGATACCCTTCCCGGGAAGGCACAGGCGGTTCACTGGCGCTCCTGTCCTCCTCAATCTGCTGGCTCTCCACCGCGCTCCCGCCGTTACTCTGAAAATTGACCGTATAAAAATGGGGATCAGGAACCAACACACCACCCGGCACATCCGTGCCAAAGCCGGTGTACACAAAGACGGTATTGTTTCCCTCTATCACATCCTCTGTGCCGGTAACCGCCTCCACAAAATAGGTGCAGCAGGAATCCTCATAGGGCTGGAGGTTGACTGTCATGGAGACACCTTTCCCACCGGCAATTTCTCCCAGTTCCTCCGAATACAGAATTTCTCCGTCCTCTTTGTCACCCCTGATGTTCAGTGTGACATCAGATGCAATGTCACTGTCGTTCAAGACGGAAAGATCAAGCCATGTCGCTTCATCCTGCCACCTCTGGGAGCAGAGCACTTTCACATCCGTATACCCGATGCCAATCTGGTAATCATTGTCCGATGTCGAACTTTCCCCACTTGCCGTCACAGTGAGGGTATGCTCCGCATAACTGTCTGTCTCCGCCGGAACAATGTACTGTTCCAGAACAAAGCTTCCCGTCTCTCCTGCGCCAAGATGGATTCCCTGTGTTCCCAAACTCGCCCCGTCCATCTTCATTTCTACAGTTTCTACCGTGGTATTGCCTTTGTTGGTCAGCTCTACCGCAATCGGCAAAACCTGTCCGGGCTTGAAATCCTCATATTCGTAACCCGCGTAATTTAATGCCAGATCGGATACATCCTTCTTCTGTGTCACACAGAGGGAACTGCTCTTGCTGCCATCCTCCTGATTTCTGATATGCATATAGGCAATATAAGGAATCCCGCCCCGCAGACTGCCGGTGAGTGTTCCCGTCATTTCGCTGTCTGTCTGTTCGATCACATAGGGGCTTGTCCACTGCCCTTCCTCCGACGAACTGATGCCGTAAAGGACCACCTTCTCCGTCTCATAGGCTATGGCGTCCCAGATAATCTCCGTCTTTTCCCCTTCGGAAAGCACCCGGAAGTTACTGCTGACATCTGACCTTGCCTCCTCATAAATCTGCTGCACCGCCGTGGAACCGACTGTGGTATAACTGATATTGCCGTCCGCATACCAGTAAATTCTGCCGCCCTCCGAGACAGGATTATCGTTCATGCCAGCCTCAGCAGTCAGAAGCGTCCGATCTTCCCCGGAACCAAGGCGCGTATCGAAATAGATCACCCGGTCAGACACCGTCTGCAGATCGCCGTCTGTATCCAAGGCGTATACAACACCCGTCTGTGAATTGCCAGCCGCACCGTCCATGCTGACAATCTTTTCATTACCCTCTCCAACCGGGAATGTCTCAATCGTCCCCGCTGCCGCATCATATTTCTGCAGACTTTCCTGATTGTCCGTTCCCCAAAGACCGTCTATCGAAGTCAGGTTATTTTGAATCCACGCGATCTGCGCCCGTCCTTGATTTACATAAATCTTCGGCTGTAAATAGCAGCCCACCGTTTCCGTAACGGTCTCGTGGGACAATACATTTCCTGTGGAAGCGTCCACAATCGCATAGGAAATATGTTGGTTCCCTGCCACCTCGTTCAAATCAGCGCCGGATGCAAAGGTTTTAGCCGCATCCTGCCAGCAGACATAGATTTTCCCGTCGTCCACGCAGACATCTATGCCGTTGTCGTGGGTCTGGTTTTCACTTTCCGGCACAAGCTGTCTCGGATCTGTGAAATTAGCGCCGTCATCCGAGAAAGCATAAACCACTGCAGCCCTGTTTTCCGCGCTTCTACTCGGGATGTCCTGCAGCCAGAATAAGTAAAATTTATCTCCTGCTTTGACCATTTTCGGGTCTGCGCCTGGGTAGACTGAGGCCTGGACGAAGGTGTCTGAGCCGCTCGCACTGAACGCCGTGATGGGCGCAGCAGCTTCTTGATGCAGGTAGCTTCTGTCCATTACGGTGTAGGCATCCGCATTGTATAGCTGCGCGGCCATGCTTTCCGTCAGGGATCGACCTCCCATAGCTCCGCCCGAAGATCCTGGAGACTCATAGATGGTATGAGTTGCTTCCGGTGATTTGAATAAATTCATATGCCATCCGAAACAATCAGCTTCCAATTCCAAATAAGCATTCAGCCATACTTTCGTATAATCATCCAGTGGCTTGTAGAAATAATTACAGGCACCGGTACCAGATACTCCCACGCTGACTACTTTCTCTACGCCAACACCTGCCTTAGCAGTCAGAAAAATCTTGCCTGACAGCGTTCCCACTCCACCCTCGGTCTGGAGAATAAAATCCTCCCCCTTTATGGACAGAGTGACTTTATCCGACAGTTCTGCACCTGCTTCAACGGATATGTAGAGAGGCACTGCCCCCGCCCAAAAATATTGCCGGTACTTAGCGCTGCCTTTTCCGGCTACAATCACATCCACCTTAACGCCAAAGGTGCCCGGTCTGGTCATGTCAATATAACCTTCCCCATAGCCTTTCACTGTCACACTAGCCGATAAGCAGCCCGCCCCGAACTTTTCCGGCCTTCCGCCAAAAGCTGCCGCCGCATCCGATAAGTTCTGCGCTCTTCTGGAAAGCCCGTCGAAATCTTCCTTAAAGGCCTCTATACTCTGCGATGTGCCTTTATTGATTGCAATTTTTACCAATCCATTCCGCTCTACCGTCAGATCAAACGGCAGGGCATTCGCCAGCCCATAACTTAGCGTTTCCCCTCCCAAAAAAGGGATCGTGTTATCCGGCAGCGTAAACTCGATATTTGATCCAATTTTGAGAGAGCCTGATTTATTTTCTTCCTTTATATCCGCAGCGCCCTCCGGGCTGATATAAATTCCTATCCTCTTTACTGTTGTCTTACCGTCCACATTAGTCGCCTTGATACGGACATCTTTCTGCGCCTTCAGATTTGTCAGCGCATTTCCTTCACTCCTCAGAAAAATCGGGACAGAGAATTTACCCTCCTCACTGCTGGCGATCAACGCCCCGTCCTGCACAAGCGTATAGTTCTTAACGTCTCCCCGCGCTTTCACCTCGATTTCCATCATGGCAGAAGCGGAAGCATCGGAAATTGTATCTTCTGTATGCTGCAGATATACTTTGTCCGCCAAAAGATTCGTCACCGTATTTCCGATTGTCGCTTTGGCATAGACTATGTCGAATTCACCATCAGAAGGTGCCATGCTTATGTAATAAGTGCCGCCAGTTGACAGCGCTTTATATGACATATATGGAATATAGCCGTCCGCCGTTACACTTATGTACGCTTCTTTTCCCTCTTCCTCTACAGGCATCGCAATATAACCGTTGGCATCAGCGGCTGTGCCATTGACCAATGCCCCTGCGACCGGGGTACCAAGCTCGGAATCTATTACGTAGATGTGGGCGCTGTGGGAGAGTTCGATCGGAGTGTTATCTGGACCGTCTGGATTGTATGGAATAAAGGGAATATCATTATCTTTGGCATAAGTTTCGGCATAGGAACCCGGGAAACCATAAATCAAGGGGTTTGATATGCCTGAAAATGCTCCACTTCCTTCTATAAAAGTCACACTTTCTGGTATAACAATTTTCCCATTTAAACCACTGCAACCATAGAACGCACAATAAGCTATATCCGTTACTCCATTTGGAATCATCAAATTCCCAGTAAATCCACTACAACTACCGAACGCTTCCCGCCCTATCAAAGTTATGCCTTCTGAGAGCATTAAATTGCCTGAGAATCCACTACAGCCATAAAATGTAAAACTCTCTATCGCCTTTATTCCTTTCGGAATTATCAAATTACCCGTAAATCCGCTGCAATTATAAAATGCAGAATATCCTATCGTCGTCACACTCTCCGGAATTACCAGTTTACCTGTAAAAGCATTACACATATAAAAGGCTTGATACCCTATCGTTGTCACACCTTCCGGAATTACTAAATTACCTGTAAAACCATCGCAGCCAGAAAAAGCCCTGTCCCCTATCTTTGTCACGCTTTTGGGAATCACCAAATTACCTGTAAAACCATCACAACCACGAAAAGCCTCCTCCCCTATCTCCGTTACACTTTCTGGAATCACCAAATTACCTGTAAAACTGCAACTACCAAATACCGAAGTTCCTATCTTTGTTATACTTTCTGGAATTACTAAGTTTCCTGTAAAACCATAACATCCACTAAACGCACTATCTCCCAACAATATCACGCCTTCTGGAATCACTAAATTACCTATAAACTCACTACACCCACTAAATGCTGCAGAACCTATAATCTTCACTCCTGCGGGAATTATAAGATTCCCTGTAAATCTACAATTACTAAAAGCCCCTTCTCTTATCTCTGTTACACTCTCTGGAATCATTAAGTCGCCCGTAAAACCATAACAATCCGCAAATGCATTGATCCCAATAATTTTCACACTTTCTGGAATCACCAAATCTCCCGTAATATTGCTGCAAAAATAAAATGCATGAGATCCTATATATGTAATACCTTTATCTATTATCACCCTCTTAATTGTTTCGACAGGATATCCCCCCCAAGGTGCATCCGTAATAAATATAAACTTATCATTTTCATATCTGCTAGAATGCTCGTAATCCCACATCTCCCCCGTCCCAGAGATTGTCAGTGTCCCATCCTTCAGCGTCCATGTCAGATTATCCCCGCACTTTCCCGAAGCCTCTACATCCTCTCCCTCTGCCGCAGTAACATTACTCCCAATTTCTTCCGTTTCCTTTTCACCTGGTTCCTGCTCAATATCGGAGATATCTCCAGATTCCTCTCCTGGTTCCTCCGTAGGCTTGTCCTCTCCCACTTCTCCTATTCCCTCACCCGTCCCATCATCCGGTGTTTTCGGGTTATCTGGATTTTCAGTATTCTCCGAATTCTCCAGAGTTTCCGGTTCTTTCTCTTCTCCCGGCGCACTCTCTCCGGAGCCTTCCTCTCCTGCCTCGCTGCCTTTCTCCCCAGAACCCGGCTTCACCTCCTCTGTCTCACCGCTCTCTGGGTTTTCTTCTTTCACTGCACCACTGCCTTCCGGGTTCTCCGTCACCGAATTGTCTTCTGGGATTTCGCCGTTAGCCTCTGTCCCTGTCTGTCCCTCCACCGCAAGTGCCGTAATATCCACATTCGCCAAAACTGTTGTCAAAGTCAACATTACACAAAATACTTTTTTTCCCATTTTCCTTTTCAAGTTAGTAATCATAACCATCCTGCCTCCTCATAAGTGTCTCTTCTATATTTCGTGCAAAAAATAGATTGCCATTATATTTATTTCCAAAAAAATCCATCTTTTGAAATATTTTCTCTCTTTTTACTCCAATAAATTGATACGAAAAGAATTATTACAATACCAAAACAACATATCGTAATACTGATTTAAATAAAATCTAAAAATGAAAGCATCCGTCAAATTTTGGCTGATGCTTTCATCTGATTCCCAATTTATACTCGTCTTTCTTTTTGTATTCATATATCGCTGCAAAAGCTTACCGACCTATACACCGGCTTAAGCGCCTGCTCGAAAGTTATCCTTATTAAATCTTTATAAAAAGCTTTCCTTTTTTCTGAGATGCAATCTATTGACTCTATTATTTTCTCAATTGCTATCATGTCTATCCGTGGAAATATCCTTTTCACTGCCTCATTAAGAGCCGGATTTTTCATAGACAAAATATACTGCGAAAAACAAATTCTTCTGCCATCCAGATTACTCGCCGTTCTGGCATTAACGGCATAATTCTTTGCCACCTCAAATGAAAGTTCTTCATCCGCAAGTAGCGGTACTAACGACGATCCGCAGTCATAAACAGGGGCAACCGACATGTCATTCGATCCTGTTTTTATCAAAACACCCCAATTCCCTTCGTGACGGTCTGTATTGCAGATCAAGGCATCAACCACAAACATATCCCAGAAATGCTCTTCCAGCTTTTCTCCTATAGGTAGTCCTCTTATCACAGACAAAGTGTCAAGAATATCGCCCTTTTCTTCCGCTTCACTCTCCGTATTCGCCAGAGATAATGCCTTTACCTCGTACAATTCATATTCGTTCCGGCAAAAGTCTTTACATGCACAGGCAATCTTTGTTTTCCCATTTTTTTCTTTGTAGAATCCAAGGCGCGTTTCCTGAACAGGTGTTAAAATCTTCCATCTCAATACTCCCTCAGTTCAGCCCACAAACGCTGCATCTCACAATCCGGATAAAATCCATTAACTGTTCCATGTTTGATTGACGTATAAGCATCGTCAAACAGCATTTTCAACAGCAGCAGCTTTTCCGGCACCGGGTTGTCCTGATAATCGCTTCGCTGTGACACATATTTATCAATATCCTCTTCGATATATTCAGGTATACGATATTCAGAATATTTACTACCCCCATTATCTGTTACTTCCTCCAATCCGCTGTATCATTTCCAGAATAAAACTCAGGCTATCATCGGAAAGCCCTTCCAGAGACTGTGTAATTTGATTCTGTAATGTTGACATACCAGACCTCACCTTTCTCAATCATCCTATAAAGTCTTCTACTTTTAAAATTATTTGCTATCATTATAGTATACATATCCTCAAAAAACAAACATTTTATTTTCATCAAAATTCATCTGATTACCTATATGATAACCTGATTTTCTTACATATTCAAAAATTTAAAACATCCTCAACCCCGATAAACACTGGGTTTGAAGGCACTTACTTAAATTGCTAATCTTGGTGAAGCCCTCCGCATCGTGCAGGACCACCTTGACTCCAAGAACTTCTACGCATTCAACCTGGGATTTGACTGCTGTGAGGGGAATGTGAAATAGAAAATAATAACAGCCAATAATAAAGAGTGATTTCAAAGCATTTTTTACATGCTATGGAATCACTCTTTTCCGATTATAACACTATCCTATTTCATTCTCAAAATCCTGCATCAAACTATCCGCCGCCTGTGAATTTAATAATGTAAAATAGATATACTCTAAAAACTTATCATATTGCTCACATGCCAAATCAGATACAGACACATTATAACGCATATTTTTCCCTCATTCTCTGTGACACCACATCAGCCGGTGTTGTTACGCCCATATCACTTTTTTTCATGGATTCCGTAAGCTGCGTAACAAGCTCTTCCTCACTAAGCGGTTTAAACGGCTTAGCTGCATCATCTCTAAAGATAATATATTGAATATAGTTCTGGATTTCCCTCAGTTTTTCTTCTGGCATTGTTTCTAATAGTGAGATTGTATATTCTAATGTACTCATTTATACTGCTCTCCTTTTTCTTTCAATGGCTAATATTTTTCTTTTTACGTCCCTATTGTAACACACAATCGAGAACTTATCTATCCATAATATGGCAAAGTTCAGCCAGAGTGATTGACAAAATCAGTGTTGCAGTCCATAATATAATTTATGTTATATAACATAAATTATTAAACAGGAGAAAAAGCCATGCCGCCAAAACCTAAAATCACAAGAGAGATGGTCATTGAAGCTGCCTTTGAGGTCGCGCGTGAAGCTGGTGGAGAAAGCATCAACGCAAGGACTGTTGCAAAAAAACTAAACTGTTCCACGCAACCTGTTATGTATCACTTTGCAACGATTGAGGAATTGAAAAAAGCAGCTTATGCAAAAGCAGATGGTTATCATTCCGAATACCTGATGAATATTGAAAGCGCACAGAAAGACGTTATGCTTGGAATGGGATTGAATTATATTCGCTTTGCGCGTGAAGAACCGCATTTGTTTCGATTCCTTTTTCAATCAAACTTTTTTGAGGGAATGTCTTTACTTGAAATGATAGATGCCGAAGAACTTGTACCTGTCCTTTTGGCAATGCAAGGAGCAGCCGGAGTAAGTATAGAACAAATGAAAGAAATCTTTTTGTCAATTTTTTTATTTGTTCATGGATATGCAGGTATCATTGCAAACAATTCATTGAAATACAATGAGGAAATTATAAAATCCCATTTAAAACGGGCATATAGAGGTGCAATACTGGCATTACAGGAGGAAATGAAATGAAAAAGTTATATGAGAAAAATGAGCAGACTTTTGCGATTGTATGGATAGTGGTTTATTGTGTTCTGCTGTCTTTAGCATATCCGTTAAACGAAAAAATAGGGATTGAATATTCTGCAAGCGCTATTTTTTGTATCCTGCTGACCAGTATTCTTTTTGCCTTTATCCGAAAAAACAAGTTACAAGAACGGTATGGGCTTTGTAAATCACCTGTTCCTGCCCGTCGGTTTCTTTACTATGTGCCGCTTATTATCATAGCATCGGGAAATCTTTGGAACGGTGTTGCTGTCAATTATTCACTATCGGGAGCGGTTTGCCGTATTGCGTGTATGCTTTGCGTTGGATTTTTGGAGGAAGTGATTTTCAGAGGTTTTCTTTTCAAGGCAATGGAAAAGGACGGTATAAAATCCGCAATTATTGTTTCGAGCGTGACTTTTGGCATAGGGCATATAGTAAATTTGTTTAATGGCAGCGGTATGGACCTGGTAGACAATCTGTGCCAGATTTGCTTTGCGATTGCGATAGGCTTTTTGCTTGTAACGATTTTCTATCGTGGCAGAAGTCTGCTCCCCTGCATTATTGTTCATTCTGCCATTAACACTCTTAGTACTTTTTCAAATAAAGCAGGGCTTACATTGGAGAAGCACATGATTCATGTTCTGGTTTTAATGTTTATAACCGTTGCCTATAACTTAATCCTTACAAAAACGCTTCCGAAAAGCCAACGGGCAAATAATAATGATACGAAGGATAAATGATATGACAGATGTGCTGCGATGGAACTACGAAGCAGACAATTCAATCGCATACTATTGATATTTCCAAAAAAGTGTGCTATCCTCTTTCATAGATCGGAGGGTTGGCATTGAATGAGCAAAATCATTGCGGAATATTAATACGCCAAATAAACAACGCTTTTGAGAAAAAGGCAAATACCCGGCTGAAAGAAACAAACCTTACTTTTTCTCAAATGTCCGCTTTAATTGAGATATTAAATATGCCTGCAAAAAAAACCACTTTTAAGGAATTGGAAAAACGTCTGTCACTGGCACAATCCACAACAGTCGGACTGATTTCCCGCTTGGAACAGAAAAAACTTGTTCATGTTTCCGGGGATAAGGACGATAAACGGATAAAGTATGTTGAAATTACCCCACTTGGAGAAAAATTCTGCAACGAAGCAAAGCAGGAAATGGAAGATACGGAACAAAAACTTTTGGAAAATCTTTCAGCAGAAGAAGTAGAAACGCTTTTGTCCTTACTAAGAAAAATAAATCTAATAAGCAAGGATATATAAAGTCTGCTCGTTCTGTATGTGGAGCTGTATCGTTGTCGGCGTTGTAATGGCTGCCCTGTTTCTGATTTTTATGAACCCTATCCTATCACTGATTGGGGCAAGTTCTGATACATGGGACTTATCAAAAACGTATTTAAGTATCGTGGCGTGCAGCGGTCCTTTCGTGTTGGTTTCAAACTGTTATGCAAATATAATCCGTGCCGAGGGAAAAGCCGGTAAAGCTATGATGGGACAGCTTCTTGGAAATCTTCTGAATTTTATTCTTGACCCGGTTATGATTTTAGGCTTTGGCTGGAATATTGCAGGCGCAGCAATCGCTACGGTAATAGGAAATCTTTTCGGCGCAGGTTACTATATTTTCTATTTTCTCCGTGGAAAGTCAATACTTAGTATCAATATCAAAGACTTTACATTAAAAGACAAGGTTTGCAGCAGCGTACTTGTAATTGGTATCCCCGCCGCATTAGGTTCTTTGCTAATGAGCGTTTCCCAAATCATCATCAACAGCCAGATGGCAAAATATGGCGATATGGCGATTGCGGGAATGGGCGTTGCCATGAAAGTTGTCATTATTGCAGGAATGGTATGTATGGGATTAGGACAGGGCGTACAGCCTTTGCTTGGCTATCTTGTAGGTGCAAAATTATGGAAACGCTTTAATGACGTGTTTCAGTTCTCTATGATTTTTTCTTTGATTTTAGGTGTTGTATTAACTGCGGTCTGCTACCTGTTTGCAAACCAGATTGTCAGCGCATTTTTAACAGATGTTACCGCTTTTGATTATACCGTTTCCTTTGCAAGAATTTTACTTACAACAAGTTTCCTGTTTGGCGTGTTCTATGTCCTTACCAATGCTTTGCAGGCTATGGGGCAGCCACGGCTTCACCAATTATCAATTTGAGCAGACAGAGAATTATTTTTATTCCCGCATTGTTTATTCTGAAAGCTGCTTTAGGGCTTAACGGGTTAATCTGGGCGCAGCCGGTAGCCGATGTACTCTCACTGGCACTTGCCGCCGTTTTGTATATCAAAACATTCAGGAAATTGAGCGGGGAGCAGATTGCCGCACAGACAGAAGCAGCCATCTGTTCGAAACATAAAAGCCGTGTCAGGTGTCTGCTGTGAATCTAGCGGATACACGCTGGGGAATGATGATGAATGCACTGTTATTTCCCGGTGTATTTTTGTTATAGTGTTATTCATATACTTTACCGTTCTCAACCCGAAGCAGCCGATTACATATCGCATTCACGCTTTCTCTATGGGAAACAATGATAATGATTTTCCCTTGTCGCGCCTCCTTTTGCAGATAATCATATATCACTTTCTCCGACTCCAGATCAAGTGCGCTTGTCGCTTCATCAAATACGATCACGCCCTTGTTTGACAATATCGCTCTCGCTATAGCACCTCCTTAAGCGCTACTTTTAAGACAACCATACCATCTTTCCCCCACAAAAGCAATCACTTGCGTTTTGTCCCATATTTGCTATGATAATAGTATAATCATGGAAATCAATGCTGCGGTAAGGAGGATGTCATATGCAATACTATGTAGATCAAAATGCGGTACAAAGCGGAGACGGGAGCAAGGAAAAGCCTTTCCGTCGGATTCAGGAAGCGGCTGACAAGGCTGCAGCAGGCGATGAGGTGATCGTAGCGTCCGGCATTTACAGGGAGGCGGTAAACCCTGTAAACGGCGGCAGAGAGGACGCCAGAATCGTTTACCGTTCGGAGACCGAGCGTGCGGCTGTGATCACGGGCGCGGAACCTGTCAAAAATTGGGAGCTCTGCAAGGGCAATGTCTGGAAAGCGACAGTTTCCAATAAAATGTTTGGCGATTATAATCCCTATACGACCTTCGTGTACGGTGACTGGTTTGTGGCGACCATGACCGCCCACACCGGGGACGTCTATTTAAACGGCAAGTCCATGTATGAAGTGACCGCGTATGACAAGGTTCTGCACCCGGAAAAGAGCAAAACCTCATGGGACCCGGATTTTTCCGTCTATACATGGTACACGATTCAGGATGAAGAAAAAGACGAAACAGTCCTTTACGCCAATTTCCAAGGCAGAAACCCCAATGAGGAAAATGTGGAAATCAGCGTGCGGAAAAATTGTTTCTACCCGGAAGAAGAAGGCGTTGGCTTCATTACGCTTTCCGGCTTTACCGTGAGACAGGCAGCATCACAGTGGGCGCCCCCGACAGCATATCAGGAAGGAATGATCGGTCCGCACTGGTCCAAAGGCTGGATCATAGAAGACTGTGAAATTTATGAGTCGAAATGCTCCGGCATTTCCCTTGGAAAATATCTGCAGCCGAAAAACGATAACAAATGGTCCAAATGGAAATACAAGGACGGCACGCAGACGGAGCGCGACTGTATCTGTCAGGCACAGCGGGAAGGATGGAGCAAGGAAACCATAGGCTCCCACATTGTCAGAAGATGCGATATCCACGACTGCGGGCAGACCGGGATTGTCGGGCATCTGGGCGGCGTATTTTCTGTGATCGAGGATAATACGATCCACCATATCAACAACAAACAGAATCTGTGCGGCGCAGAGATCGGCGGCATCAAAATGCACGCGGCAATCGACGTAATCATACGCCGCAACCGGATTTACCACTGTACCCGCGGTCTGTGGCTCGACTGGCAGGCACAGGGAACAAGGGTGACCGGGAACCTGTTTTTTGACAACTGTCTGCCAGAGGAATACAACCACACAACTGGAAATGAAATCGGTGAGGATATTTTTATCGAAGTATCTCACGGACCGACGCTTGTTGACCACAACGTGCTGCTCTCCGACTGTGCGCTGAAACTTGCCACGCAGGGCGTTGCCCTCGTGCATAATCTGATCGCCGGTTCCTTTACCGCCGTAGGGCGCGGTGTTTTAAACGGTACACTCACTAAGATTTCTCCGCGCTATACCCCCTACCATGTGCCACACCGCACGGAGATCGCGGGCTTTATGACAATTCTGCACGGGGACATGCGGTTTTACAACAACATCTTTATCCAGAAAGACTTCCGTCCGGGGTTGAAGCAGATGGCGGATGCGATGAAGGACGACGAGTGGACGGACGGCAACCTCATTGCCGGAACGATTCCTTACGAAGCGTACCCGACGCAGGAAGAATACGAAGCGCAGTTTGAAGGCTACTGCGGAATGGGAGCGGCGCCCAGCGACAGATACTACAACCCGCTCCCCGTATGGGCAGAAGGAAACGCCTATTTTAACGGCGCGAAACCTATGTCAAAAGAAAAGGCATTTGTGGATGAGACAAACAAAGTGTCCGTCTGTCTGGAAGAGACGGCGGAAGGCTTTGTCATAAAGACGAATGTGTATGACTATATGCCGGAATCGCAGAACAAAGTCATCACAACAGATGTGCTCGGCATGGCGTTTGAGCCGGAGCAGAAATTTGAAAACCCGGACGGCTCTCCCATCATCTTTGACACGGATTATTACGGAAATGCGCACGGAGAGATGCCGCTTGCGGGACCCTTCGCCAAACCGGGAATCTTTAAGCTATAATTCGCTCTATTTACAAACATTTCTTTTGGAATACGGCAAAGGAGACAGCGTCTTATGAAGCGAAATCATAAAATATATCTGCGTATAACCATATTTTTGATGCTCCTGTATATCGGGCTGCTGCTTGTCCTCTATCTGTCCGAGCATACCGACAGTACCGCCACCATCCGTACCTTAGGCGATGCCTGCTGGTACTCTCTCGTCACGCTGACCACTGTCGGCTACGGTGACCTGACGCCCGTAACACCCCTCGGACACGCAGTCGGCTCCGTTTTTCTCCTGCTGTCCGCCGGTATCATGATGACCTTATTCGGCGCTGTGATCTCCTTTGTCACAAGCGAAGGACTCCCCTTTTTCCTGCTCGGTCTGCAGCGGCGAAAAAACTGGTACTATTTTGCCGACTGCGGAATCGAAGCCAGCACACTGGCTGAAAATATCTGCAGGGAGGATCCCGACGCCATGATTATTTTCGGTGAGAAGAAAAAAGAGCAGATGGAATTTCCGGACTATCCGTGTCTGTTTATCAGCGCTTCCCCCGCCAGAATCGTAGCGCAGAAAAAGAATACTGGAACCAGATGTAAAATTTTTCTGATGAAGGAAAACGATATTGGTGTCAACAGCCGCGCCGCCAACTTACATGCCCTGCCCGTGGAAGTGTACGCGAGAACAACGAACGGGCGGGACTCCCTCTCCGGGAATATCAGTTTTTTCCACAGTTACGACTGCTGCGCCAGACAATACTGGCGCTCCAGACCGCTGTGCAGCTCTGAAAATACCATTGTGATCATCGGCTTTGGAAATTACGGGCGATGCATTCTGGAACGCGCCATCCTGACGAATATCATCTCTGTCGATCAGCATGTCGCATACCACATTTTCGGGGATGCCAGCGTCTTTCTCGCCATGCACGGCCATCTGCACGAGACATTTTCGATGAACCGGGAATCTGAGACAACGGATTCTCTCATTTTTCATGATGATTTGTGGGAGCAATGCGCCGACCTTCTGGAGCGTGCCGATCGCATCATCATCTGTACCGATGATGAGCCGGACGGCTGGAACATATTCTGGCGGTTAAACAGCTACTACAGAATACAGGGGCAGCTCCATCTTCGCAGCAGCCAGAAAGCGCCCGGCGTATCTTATTTTGGCGCAAATGAAGAGATCTATACGCCGGATCAGATCATGCGCACTACCCTGAACAAAGCCGCCGTCGCAATCAACGACCTGTTCCGCCGATCCGTCTCCTACCCCACCTTCAGCTGGGATGATCTTGACGCCATCCATCGGGAATCCAAAATCTCGGCAGCGGACCATATTTTGATGAAAATACGCATCCTTTTGCATGACGAGACGCTCACGGAGATCACCCCCGCAATCATCAAGGCGGCAAATGCGGTATATGTCAAAAACAAAAAGTCTGATTCCATGCGCGATATGTACCGCAGGCTCGACCATTCCCGCTGGCTGCGCTTTTATACGTTCTACAACTGGACTTACGGGCCGGCACGTGACGATCTCGCAAGGCAGCACCCCATGCTCTGCCCCTATGAGGAGCTGAACGCGGAACAGAAACGGGAGCGCGATGCCGCGTGGGAGCTTTTGAGCTGTCTTGCCACGGACACCTTTTTATAACATTGCCTAATCCTGATACCGCTTCGCCAGTGCCTCCGCTTTATTCCGGATTTTTTCCCGCAAATCCAGAGGTTCCAGCACTTCCAGCCGATCGGCATACTGCATCGCGAAATTTTCCATGCCGAAACTCGTGCACCTTACTTTGGCAATGTCATAATCCGGATCATTTTTGTCCACCTCAATGAATTTGTATGTGTCTCCAAAATAATCATGCAGAAAGGTATAGACAGGATCAATCGGCGTGCATCCATCCTCTTTCTTTCTATTTTTCACGCGAATCTTGATCGAAATCGGCGCACCATAGGACATGTTGATATGCCGCATCGAAAAATTTTCATCCCATTCCAGCGGCAGTCCGGCAACCTCTCTCTTCGGGATCGCCGGTATGCCCTTTTTCCCCGCTTTCTCATTCCGATCCGGAATCTCTACCTCCGTCATCAGATCAATCCGCACAATGTAAGCGCCCTCATCCTTATGCGCTTTATTTGCCGCCATCAGATAATACCGCCCGTCATTTGCCACAATATAATAAGGGCTGGCATATCTTTTATAATCCCCCATTGGCGCAAGCTTCTTATCCCTGTTATAACCGTTGAAGCGGTATGTAATCTGCACACCGTCCGTGATCGCCTGCTGAATCGTGAGCAGGTTTTTCCGCAACACATTTCTGTCACAGCATTCCTTCCCGTTTATCTTACAAACTCTCCTTGCGCCCTTCCGGTAATATTCGGAAGTGAAATTGTCCTCCAACGTCGAGATAATATGTTCTGTCTCTTCCGCAGAAAGTGTACGGGAAAGCTGCACCGCCTCGATCAGCGCGTCGATTTCCTCATAGGAAAATTCCGGCACATAATATAAATTGCTATACTGCACTCTGCTCCCACTCTTTTCATCGGAACCATCCTTCCCGGAAACGTCTTCATCATCCATCACATCCCCATATAGCTTTGCATAACCGTCATACATAATCCGCCAATCTGACTGCGGATTCGGATGCTGCTCTTCATCCAAATTATAGGCGTCGGCAATCTTCTCGTAATAGTCTCGAATCGTATTATCCGAGCCCAAATGCAGACCCCAATCCGCGAACACCTTTTTCACGTCACTGATCGACTTTAAAGGATGTTCCTTGTCTGTATGCTTTTTGAGATATTCCAATAGGTAGATGGTATTCTCCTGCGCGGAGCGGCTTGGTAATTCATCGGGATTGCTCTTTTTAGACATGGGATTCTCCTTCCTCTTTGCACTATCGACCGTCCACATAAGTCACTTCTTCTGTCTCCACACAGAACGCCGCCAGCCTGCCTCCCGCCACACAGGCACAGTCGAGCGCTATGTGTCCATGTGCCCGGTACACCTCTGTCTTTCCCCAGCCGTTGATGAAAACCGTCGGCGTATGTCCTGTCACCAGAAAAACATTGTCCTGCGGATAATATCTTTTGGAATAATCCGCTCTTTCCTCCAGAAAATTGTACAGCTCATATTCCTCCAACCCTTTTTCTGGCGAGAACTCGGAAATACCAGCGTGGACAAGCCGGTATTCCTTTCCGTTATGCCCTATCACCTCATACAGGGATGCCCCCGCTATGTAATCGAGAATATCCGTCATCTCCCAAGGCTCCAACTCCCGGAATTTTTCCGCCGTCACCCTGCCGCCGTCCGACAGCCACAGGTTATAGTCGCGCATGACGTCCGTTGTCAGCTGCTTGTCATAATTTTCCTCCGTGATCTCCACCGCCAGCGTTTTCATCAGGGAATACATCACGAAATCATGGTTGCCCAGGATAAAAATAACGTTTGGGCGTTTCATCATGTCCTGCAGCACCTTGATCGGTTCCGGTCCGCGGTCCACCACATCGCCGAGCACATACAGCTCATCCGCTTCGGAAAAATGTATTTTTTCAAGCAGCGCAAGGTACTGCTCATAACACCCGTGTATATCAGAAACAATATATCTCATCCTCGATAAACTCCTTTTTCTCAGCGATTCTTTTCGGCTGCCTAGTCTGCCTGACTGTAATACCTTCTCCGCTCCTTCAGCACCGCGATATAGCTGTCGAGCATCCGCCCCATTGCCACCACACCCTCCGGCGCCAGAGAGTCATGTATGTCTCCCGACCCGCTTAAATCCCTGATGTGTTCCGGAGAAACGCCGCCGTCAAAGAACACTTCCATATGCTCCTCATCAATCCACCGCAGGTACGCTTCCGGGCTGTTCCAGTATGCCGAAAAGACACCGCCCGGAAATGCCTCCAACAACATCACCGGCACATAGTCATAATAAGGCTTCCTCGCCCTGGCGCAGTTTAGCTGTCTCTCAGGAAGCAGAAATACATTTTCCCTGCCCATTCCCAGTTCAAACAGCTCGCTGAGCTTCTGTACGATCGACTCTGTCTCCGGCAGAAGTTTTTCGATATTGTCCCCTTTTATAAACTCCCGCAGAAAAACATACTTTTTGGAGATATCCCCGACCGACTGAATCGTCTCCCTGTCATTTAACCGCACGATCGTGTGCCGAAGCGGTGTCCATAAGCTGAATAACGTGTCCGCCTTCAATTCCCCGCCGGTCAACACACAGTCTCTGTCATGCAGGCTGCGGAATCTGTCATGCTCCTCCACATTGGCAAAGTAATTGCTCTTCGGCTGGTTCTCGTCATACCACAGCCACTCTTCCACTTTCTTTCTGATTGGTTCATAAATATTTCTGCTCATAAAATCACGCTCCTTCTTGGTATTGACAGCCATAAATGTTATGTCTATGGTTTTATTATACAGATAAGGAGCTCATATTTTTGAGCTTTTAGAAGATATATTTACTACTTTTTTACCGCGTTCTGTTATTAAATAAATTCTGCTATTCATATATTCTAATATTACCTTTTTCTTATCATTACTTTCTTTTAAATCAATCCACCATTTTCTATCTTTAGAATAATCCTCAAAATAAAAATATTTATACCCCAAATCTGTATAGTTTATTGAGCCCGATTCAAACAATTTATACTCCCAACTATCAAACTTATCAGCTTTTGGATTTCTACTGGCAGGGCTGATATTACCAATCGTATATACAACTTTGAGAAAACCAAGCAGTGATTTTATTTCCTCTTCTGTGATACTATAGTTTTTACAAATAACATCGATCAGCTTCTCTTCCTCATTAATTTTTTCTATCTGGTTATTTAATCTTGAAAGAAACTCTTTTGTTTCAATACTATTTCTACTAGTATCTATGTTAAATAAAGTTTTAAAACAAAACCACCACCCATTCATGATATCTAAAGTTACGGCACCGCATATATACTTTTCGTAATCTCTAAAGAATTCAAAAACTTGATTTCTCACATATGGATAACTTTCAACATCATGGCTTGACGACAATTCATAGGCTAAAGTTTTGTATAAAATATTCCATTTATCCCAATTATTCCACCTTGCTCTATCACGTTTTTTCAAAATTATATCTACTCTAAAATCGTGCAAATAGTCCATAAAATAACTCCTTTATATTCTTGCCTCGCGTTACAACCGTTTATATAATATCTATGCGTTTTCCTCATCATAGGGAAGAATCAGCCAGTTTCCCGTCTCTGTCACACGATAATACATGTCTTTTCCGTATCTCCCATCAAGTTAACCTCTGCTTCGTATACCGCATATGTCCTGTTGTCAAACAACACCCACTCAACCACATCTATTGCGTCGGGAAACTGTTCAAGAAACCGGCATACTGCCTCGACAGCTGTTTTCGCCGCCTTCTCCACAGGATAGCCGTAAATCCCGGTTGAGATAGAGGGAAACGCAACCGTACGGATGCCGCTCTCCATAGCGACCTTTAAAGAATTATAGTAGCAGGAGGCAAGCTTTTCCGGCTCTCCGTTTGTACCTCCACGCCAGACAGGTCCGACCGTATGTATGACATAGTCGCAAGGCAGATTGTAACCCTTTGTCAGCTTTGCCTCCCCCGTGGGACAGCCGTGAAGCGTCCGGCACTCCTCCAGCAGCTGCGGTCCCGCCGCCCTGTGTATCGCCCCGTCCACGCCTCCGCCGCCGAGCAGACTTGAATTTGCCGCATTGACGATTGCCTGTGCGTCCGTGATCTTTGTGATGTCACCTTTTGCTGTCTTTAACATTGTTTTTCTCCTCCCAATTTTCAGATAGTCCGGGCATTTTTCTCTATCCTGTCGTCCCGCTCATTATGTATTTTCCAAAATTTTCTTTTGTATATAATTGATTGCTTCATCAACAGTAAACTTCCCCAGGAGAACTCCAAAAACAGAGGGCGCCAGCCTGTCCAAAAGTTCCGGACAGTATACGGTAATATAATCCGCCGTCTCAACAGGCGTAATCTCCCAGAAATCGTAGTTGATTATGGTGGTGACCGTTATATCAAAGCAACCATCCTCCGTCACATATATTCGGGGATTGTACAGCATATGCGGATCATACAGACCGTAACCGTCGCCGCTGTTTAAAAACACCCTTGCATTGATAAAATTCAATAGTCTTAGCAGACTGTCTTTATGCTTGCTGTTCTTGCAAATCGTTGCTCCCATATCTGTATAATAACACCGCGCTTCCGCAATGTCATCATCATAAAACCAAATGCAGGACTCTACACTGTGGTTAGGCGCGTTTTCCGCATCATAGACCATCGTAAACCGCAGACAGCCGTTGTCGATATCGGTTACGTGAGGGATATGGTGTAGTTTTAAGTAATCTGTGAAATTTTTTATCGCTTCCTTTTTTGTCATGTATATCCTCCTTGTACTCATATTACCTTGACCCGTCCCTGAAACAGGGCTGTCATTTCCTTTTCATATAAAAGCGCATCCAGAGAAGGAATGTCCACCGCCGCATAAATGACAATTTCGCAGTCTGTCACATCCGTGATGCAGACGATATAGGTTCCCCTCTTTTGAAAGTCACTGTAAAACCGTTCATTCATGGCACGAATGTCGCTGGACGCGTACTTCATTTCAAACTCGCTTTTTCTCTCTTTGCTGAGATTGACCAGCGTCCTGTAATCCTTCCACCTGAAGTCATAGCGTAAATAAATCATATGTACTCCTCCTGTCCCATGCTGATTTCATCTGCATCTGCATTTGTATATCCTACATCCTGTATTTCATTATAAAAAAGAAAGACTCATAATTTTGAGTCCCAGACTGTCAAAGAACCCCTGTTATGCAGAAGCGCAGCAGGGGTTCTTTTTTAATATAGGGACGCTTATTGTGCTGGCATTCCCTGTTCTCCGTGCATAAATGCCTTGTTCCACACGTGGCGCATTGATATTTCAGACTCTTATACTCCCTGTAACCTTTCCGGTTGGTCGTGCTGTACAGCAGGTGCTCTTGTATTCCGGGCAGATCACGATATCCAGATACTCGTCTTCATTGATCTCTCTCATAAGCTGCTCCTCATAAGCTTTCGCCGCAGAAGGGATCCCCTTTTTCATTTTCTTATTGATGTTTGCGTTTGCCTTGATATGGGTCCCGTCCATAAACACAACTTCCGGGGAAAGATAACCGCTCTTTTGCGCCTCAAAAAGTATCCATGTAAAAACCTGCTCTATGGTATCTTCTCTGAAACGGTGCCTGAAGTTATAACTGATGGTAGCGAAATGGGGAACCGGTTCATTGAGCAGATACCCCAGAAACCAACGGTATGCGATGTTCATATTGATCTCTTCCACGGTACGCCGCAGGGATGGGATCCCGTAAAGATGCTGGATGAGCACCATCTTAAACAGGACCACGGGATCAACGCTGGGACGCCCGTTATCTGCACAATAAAGATCTTCCACGAGATCATAAATATGAGTAAAATCCACGGCGCAGTCGATTTTCCGTAACAGATGGTCCTGCGGAACAAGCCCCTCAAGGCTGACCATTTCCAGTGTATTTCTTTCCGATTTCTCTTTTATCAGCATATCCTCACCTCTGTTTTTATTGTATCAAAAAAAGCCAGCTTTTGCTGACCTTTTTTGACAGTCTGAGACTCATAATTTTGAGTCCTTCCATGTTTTTGTATTTTTTAAACTTTTTATTTGAGAGGTATCAGATTCTGATCGTCTCTATGATATTCTGCTTCTTGAGCGCCCCCGCCGAAATCCGCACGGTGCCCCACATGACGAAAACGGAAATCACAATCGTGATCACAATCGCCACCCACGGCATATGGAAGGAAATCGGGAATAGCTTCTTTACACAGTGCGCCATCACGGCAACGATGCCCATACCGAGCGGCAGCCCGGCAACCAGCGCCTTCCCCGCACAGAGAATGCTCTCTATATTAAGCATCTTCTGTATGGAGTCCGATGTCATGCCGACGCTCTGCAAAACCGCAAGTTCCCTCGCCCGCAGTTTGATCTGGAAGCTGACGGTGCTGACCACATTCAGCACGCCGATCAGCCCCAGCAGAAAAACAAAAGCGTAAAGAAAAAACGCGGCAAGGACAATCGCGATATTCATAATTTTCACAAAATCCTGCGCGCCGTACACCCGGCTCGTGTACCCCGCCTCGTCATAGTCCATGCCATGCTGCGGGAATCGTTCTTCCAATACACCCCTTGCATACGCCATAAATCCTTCCTCATCCTTCGGATTCGCAAACCAATTGTAGCCGCGCACCGACACGCCCGCAGCGGGAACGACGAGACGGATGGGATTTGTGTTCGGGTACATCAAAATTCCGGGGATTTCCGCTGTTTCCAGCACACCGTCAATCGCAATCTCTTCCTGACTGCCGTCAGCCGTTTCCAGTTTCAGCGTGGAGGTTGTCGCCGCCAAAGGTGCAATATGCCGCTCCGTTCCGCTGTCGTTATATTTATAATCGTTGAGCAGTATCACCCCGCCATACTCTACTTCCGCCTGCGTACACAGCTCGGCGTAATGTCTGTCATCCAAAATGATCCGTTCCACATCCAAAACAATTTCCGACTGTTCCTCCCCGGTGCTTTCCGCCAAAACCTGCCGCATCTCTTCCGTGATATCCTGCACGGCAAGGCGGGCGGCATAGGTGGAATAGTCCTGCCCGCTCCCATAAACGTCCGTCTCCTCAAATTCCCTAAGCTGCCGCGTGATCTCCTCCGCTGTCCCGGCGTCAATCGGGTACGCGCACTCCTGCTGTCTGCGCCCGGTTTCCGGGTGGATGGTATTTTTAAACTTTGCCGTATAATCCGCGATCACGGCATACCCGTAATCCGCATAGATATAATTCTGTATGCCCTCCGCAATTTCCTGTAAGCCGCTCATCGTGATAAACAGCATAATGCTGATGGCAAACGCCGTCACCGCCGAATGCATCCGTCTGCGGTAAGACGACACGTTTTTTCGCGCCATCCGGCACTCGATTTTTTTACCTGCATCTATCGTAATTTTTGTCCGCTTATATCCCGACGTATCCGTCTCACCGCCGTTTCTCAGACAGTCCAGCGCGGAAATGCGCATTGCCCTCCGTGCCGGCAGCATCGCTGCAAAGAGAACCGTCCCCAAAGAAATCACGACAGAGGCGATCAGCGCCACCGGGGAGAACACAAAGGAGAGGCTGAAATCTACCCGCTTCATCATGGATCGCACCAGCACGTTCAGCTCATCCATATAGAGGTTCGCCACCCCTATGCCGATAAAACTGAGCAGATATCCCAAAAGAATACCGGCAGGTATCGCCAGAGTACAGAGCAGGATGCACTCATACATGATCGTCTTGTAGATCTGGTTTTTCGTTGCGCCGACACATTTCAACGTGCCAAACTGCGCCATCCGCTCGTTGGCGCTCATGCGGAACGCGTTAGAGATAACGATGACGGACATCGCCGCGATCAGCGCCGCCAGAAACACCGCCGGGACGAGCAGCATCATCAAATAGGCGCCGCCGTACAGACCGTAATCCTCGCCGAGAAAACCTGCAAGCATCGCATTGCCGCTTGCCACAAAATTGACGACTGCCGTCAGAAGCGCCGCGGACAGCGCGATCGCCAAAGCCGTGATCGCTGTCCGGCACTTCTTTCTCTTGATCTGACTTAAGGCAAAGGAACATAAAATATTCATGCGCGCATCACCTCATCTCTGACAATCTGTCCGTCGCTGATGGTGAGGATTCTGTCCGCCTGCAGGGCGATCTTCTCGTCGTGGGTTATCAAAATCAAGGTCTGGTTTTCCCTGCGGTTCGCCGCCGTAAGAAGTTCCATGATTTTCCTGCCGGCTCTGCTGTCCAGATTCCCCGTCGGCTCGTCCGCCATAATAAACGCCGGATCGTTGATGAGCGCCCTTCCCACGGACACGCGCTGCTGCTGACCGCCGGAAAGTTCCCCAGGAAGATGATTTCTGCGCTCCGTCAAGCCTGTCATCTCCAAAATTTTTTCCAGTTTCCGTGCGTCAGGCTTTCGATTGTCCAACAGACAGGGAAGCATGATATTTTCATCCACGGTCAAATTAGGAATCAGATTATAAAACTGATAGACGATACCGATATTCCTGCGCCTGAAAATCGCCAGCGCACTCTCATCCATATCGTAGATTAACCTGCCGTCAACAATGACGTCGCCCGACGTGGGACGGTCAATCCCGCCCATCAAATTCATCAGCGTCGATTTTCCTGAACCCGACGCCCCCACAATTGCCACAAATTCGCCCTTTTTGACCTGAAAGCTGACATGGTCTAACGCCGTCACCTGACTGCCGCCTTTTCCATATATCTTTGTCAGATCCTTTACTTCCAAAATTTCCATAAGCTACCTCTTTTCTTACTTACTTTTACGACAGTAACAACATGGAAAATCAAAATCTGTCCCGTCGTTTATCTTAAGTTTAAATAAGAAAAGTGACTCCCCGGTGACTATTTATAAAATTTCATCAAAAATGTGGCGCCCTCTCCGTTCCCGCCCGGCGCCACCTCGATATCCCCGTTTTGCGCGCGCATGACGGAAAGCGCGAGGGGCAGCCCGATTCCATAACCGTTTTCCTTCTGTGAACCTTCAAACCGACGAAACAGACCGGCAATCTGCTTATCTTTAAGACCTTCTCCCGCATCCGTGACGGATATCCAGTCATAAAGCGGATTTTGTCCGCTGTCTATTACAATTTCGCTGTTTTCCCGGGAACATTCCGAAGCATTTTTCAAAAGGTTAATCATCGCTTCCACAGTCCACTTTTTATCGCAGGATATAGACAGGTCATGCGAAAGGCGTATGGTCTGATTTCTGATATCCAATATAATATCCAGAGATTTAAGCGCCTCTCCCAGCAGATGGCTGACCAATATTTCCTCCGCATGAAAGTTCACGACGGAGGAATCCAGCTTAGCCATCTTTAGAAGAACAGAAACAAGCCACTCCATATGTCGGATTTCCTTTTTTATACCAAGAAGAAACTCCTGCTGTGTCTTTTCCGGCGCGTCAGTCATTAACTCCGTCATAAGAAGGATAGAGGAAATCGGTGTCTTTAACTGATGGGATATATCGGACAAATATTCCGCCAGATGTTCTTTCTCTTCTTCCAAAACATTTCTCTGTTCCTGTCCGGCATGCGTTAACGTATAAATATCGTTTTTTAATATACTAAACGCCCCTTCCCTGTTATCGCGCGGGTCAAAAGGCTGTCCGTCCAACGCCGCGCGAATCCCTTCGGAAAGCGATAACAGTTCTTTTTTGCTAATCCACACGATACCCTATCCCCCTGACGGTTGTAATAGAAACCGCATCACCCAGTTTTTCACGCAGCCTTTTCACATATACGGTCAGCGTGTTATCCTCGACAAAGTTGCCGCTTATATCCCAGATGCGTTCCAAAATCTGCTCCCGTTTTAAAAGAATGGACTGATTTTGCGCGAAAATAAGCAAGAGCCGATATTCCAACGCAGTCAGACTGATTTCCCGATCTTTGATACGGACTTTTCCCGACTCGACGTCAATAACCGCCTCTCCCATTTTTAAAATTCCGCTGCTGTCTTTTTCATGCAGCGCCCTTTTGATCCGTGCCAGCAGCTCCCTCATACGAAACGGCTTGGTGATGTAATCGGCAGCGCCGTCATCAAAGGATTTCACAATTTCGTCCTCGTCATCCACAACGGTGACATACAATATCGGAATGTCGGCGGGCTTTAACGCAGACGCGATCTCCCTGCCTGAGCCATCGGGAAGCTGCATATCCAGAATCGCAAGATCAAAATCCGCTGCGATCGTTTCCCGCATTGCATCGGCAATATGTTTGCAATGCGTCGTGCGATATCCCTCTTTTTCCAACGCATATACAAGCGCAGACGATATCGAAGCGTCGTCCTCCACCACCAAAATATGTTTCATATATTAAAATACCCTCACTCTCCCAGCCAGACCGCCAGCACCCGCGCGATCACATCCGCCTCAAGCGGTTTCGCAACATGTTCGTTCATACCGGCGTTCTTCGCCGCCTGCACATCCTCCGCAAAAGCGTTCGCTGTCATGGTGATAATCGGAATCTTCTTCGCGTCCGGTCTGTCCAGCGCCCGAATCACCTTCGCCGACTCGTATCCGTTCATCACAGGCATCATCACGTCCATAAATATGATCTGATACGTTCCCTCTTCTGCCTGTTCAAAGATCTCCACTGCTTCCTGCCCGTTGTTTGCAATGGTCACCTGTAACCCAAAGTCTTCCAGAATAAACTGAGCGATCTCCTGATTTAACTCGTTGTCCTCCACAAGAAGCGCATGTTTCCCGGCAATCTGCACTTGTGCCGGCACAGCGTTCTCCGTCTCTTCCTCCGGCTGCGCGGCGATTTCCAGAGGCAGTACCACCGTGAACACACTGCCTTGTCCCACTTCACTCTCGATCGCAATAGTCCCGCCCATACTGTCGATCAGCTTTTTCGTGATCGTCATGCCAAGCCCCGTTCCCTGATAGGTGGTGCGCGCGCTCATCCCGCTCAATTCCTGCGTGAAAGGCTCAAATATATGCTCTATATATTCTTTGCTCATCCCAATACCCGTGTCGGAAATGACAAAGCGTATCTGCGCGATCCCATTCTCCTCAGAAAGCTCCTCACAGCTCATATGGACGCTGCCGTCAGGTCTGTTATATTTGATGGCGTTGCCGGCTATATTAATCAGCACCTGCTTAATGTGCAGGGGACTTCCAATAAAATCGGTATGGAAGAACTGTTCCTCCTCAAACGCAGTCGTCAATTGAATCTTTTTCGTCGCCGCCTGTCCGCCCAGAATCGTTGCACAGTTTGCAAAAAGCTGCGGCAGGGAAAAGGTTTCTTTCCTGATTTCCACATTGCCGCTTTCCAGCTTATTGATATCCAGTACGTCGTTTATCAATGACAGCAGATGTTCCGCCGAGGTTTTGATCTTCTTCCTGCAGTCCTGCTGTCTTTCCGGATCGTCGGGGTATTTCTCCGCGATACTCAGCATACCCATAATACCGTTGATCGGCGTTCGTATGTCATGGGACATGTGTGACAAAAATTCCGTTTTCGCCAGATTTGCCTTCTCGGCTTCCCGAATGGCAATCTGCAGTTCCCCGTTCTTCTCCGCCAGAATGCGGTAGGAATTTCTGCGCGTATGGGACACCGCCAAGGCAAACGCGGACGCAAGCGTCAGCACCGTGCCGGCAATCACAAGGACATCCTTATTCATATACAGATAATCCGTCAAATTATAATCTGTATATGGAATATTCATGTACAGATTGATGATATCTTCCTTATCCGCCTCCGATACCAGCCGCAGGGATTTATTGATCACATTAAAAAGAATCGGATCTACATCTTTTGCCGCCGCAAGGGTGCTTCCCGACTGATAGCGGTAATTATCCCACTCAATCAGATCCGAAAACCGCTCGTTTTTCGACATATAGTTATATTCAATGGTGTTGAGCACGGTGACGTCAGCCTCTCCACGTCTCACTGTTTCCAGACACTCCTTAGCGGTATCGCAATAAATAACCGTACCGCCCGCACCGTTTTGCTCCATGCTTTCCGCCCAATAGGTACGTCCGTTTGTAAGCACAAGCGACGTTCCCTGATTCATGCGCACATAATCTTTTTTCGATACAATAATGGCATTGTAGTCCATGAAAGAACTCGTCAGCCGGATATTTTCGTCCCGCGAAAGCTGCATATTATTCGCGCCCACATAAAAGTCGATCTCTCCCGCCGCCAGAAGCTCCTTCCAGTAATCACTTCTGTCCAGCGGACAAAGTTCCATGATAATCCCGCTTCGTTTCTCAATCGCTTTCAGGATCTGGATATAAATACCGTCATACTCTCCCTGCTCATTGATATAGGAGAGAGGTTTCGTATCCCGATAAAAACCGATTCTGACCGGCACGCCTCTGTCAATATACTGCTGTTCTTCCGCCGCAAAGTTCTCCCATCTGTTTTCGTAATAAATGGTGATCAGTTCCTGTTCCAGCGTAGGGTTATCCATATAGAGTTCTTCAATGCCTATGTTCATCTCGGACACAAGCTGTTCATTGCCTTTCCATGTAATATAATAATAAGGCGCGTAGGCAAATTTACCCACAAGGCACTGTCCTTCTTCCACCTCCGTCAACGTGTGCGCCGCCACGTCAATCTCACCGCTCTTAAGCGCTGTCTGAAGATCCTGCGTCGTTTTGTACTCCCTGAGATGTGGCTGGGAAATGCCGTTGCGGTCAAGGTATTCCAAAAATTCATGCTTGCGGACATAGCTATCCACAACGCCGAAAGTCATATCACGCATACCGTCAAAATCCTCGAAATCCACACTGGTGTCCTTCTCCACAAAGAGACAGCCGTAAGTATACCCGCTGGAAAGCGCCGCATATTCAAAAACCTCCAACCGCTCCTCGGAGTACTGCGCCGATCCTACCAGATCCACTTCTCTCGCTTCCAGTTTGTCAAGCGCGTCATTCCAGCTGTCGCACATCACATAAGTAATATCCCACCCGGTATACACGCGCAGCGCTTCCAGATATGCCACGTCCAGACCGTCGTAGCCATCGGTTTCCGAATAGATATGAAATCCGTTCATCGGAAAAAAAGCCACCCTTACTTTCCGGGGGCTTGCAAAAACCGGCATACAAAAACACATGGCGCACAGAAATACCAGTATAACCATCAAATATTTATGTATCTTCCGATTCCCTCTTCTCTCTTTCATAACCCCTGCACCAGCTCCCGTAATTTTCCTATTTCAATCGGCTTTGAATAAAAATATCCCTGAAACCATGTCGCGTTATAGAGCCGCAGATAATTCTGCAGTTCCTCTGTCTCCACGCCTTCCAGACAGGTGCTCATGCCGCAGCTGTTGGCAAACTCCACAATCGACCTGACCATCGCCTGCTTTTTCGCATCCTCCGTAATCCCCCGGATAAAACTCATATCCAGCTTAATCTCATCCATAGGGGCATACAGCACGATCCCGGAAGACGCGCTCCCTGTGCCGTAGTCGTCCATCGCCATGCGTATGCCGTATCCCTGAAAAAATTCCACTTCCCGCTTAATCACATCAAGCGGCATATCTCTGCACCGCTCCGTCAGCTCCAGACATAAATGTTCGGCAGGGAACCCGGTCTGTTCCAGAATGCGCAGCACCTCCGCGCGAAACCCCTCCCGCTCCATCTGCCTCGCAGACACATTCACGTTTATCACAAATTCCGGCAGGACGGAAAGAAGTTCCCCTGTCTCCCGCAGCGCCGTCCGCAGCACGAAATTGCCGAGTTCATACATTGCCGGATCTGTCTCCATCCATTCAATAAACATGCCGGGCGGCACGGTTCCATAGGGTTCCCGGCGCCATCTCACAAGCGCCTCCGCCCCGACGATACGCCCCGTCCCGGAAATCACAATGGGCTGGTATTCCACGTAAAAGCCCATGCATTCCTCTCTCACCGACTGATGAATCACCTTCATCAGCTCCAGATCCATATTCCTGACCGTGCGCACCTCGTCGTTAAAAATAATTAAATTGCCCTGATGTTCCGTTTCCGAATGCCCGAGCGCATAAGCCGCTTTTGACGTGAGGGAGTCCTCCTTGCCTTCATAACTCTGTTCGATCAGAATCGCTCCCGCACATATTTTCAGCATGATTTTCCGATTGTTTACCTGCACGCCTTTCACAAGCTTTTCCCGGACTTTCTCTTCGAAAGCGACCAGCCTTTCTCTGTCGGCCCCTTTTAAGATAAATCCGAATTTCGAACCGTCAAGGCGGTATACCGCGCTGCTCTCATCCATCATAAAAATAAACTGCAGCGCTGTCTCCTTCAGAAGCTGGTTCGTAAAATCCGTGCCGTATATGATACTCAGATTCGTAAACCGTTCCAGTTTAATCATTAAAATCGCAAAGGGTTCCTGCTTTTTGATCTCTGTCTCTATATCCGCGTCAAATCTCGCATGGGAGTATAAGTCCGTCAGCGCGTCAATTCTCGGCAGCACATTTTCATTGTGCAGCAAAACGATCAAGTGATCCTCCGCGTTCTGTCCGCCCGCCACGATATCCGTGTGAAAACTGTACAGGTGGTATTCCCCGGACGCATCCCGCATTCGGACACACAGTTCCCGATTCAAGTTGATCCCCCGCACTCTCTCGGGGATCCCTTCCTCGTACTCCCAGAAATCGTCGGGATGAATCAGCCGGCGCATCACCGCATAGTGATCCGGCACATAGGCGTCCTCGATGCCGAAATACGCCCTCGTGGTCTCGGAAAACCAAGCGCTGCTTCCTTCCAGGTGCAGGGCAAAAATATAAGTGTCATCCGCCAGCCTGTTCCACTTATCCATCACCAGATTCATATAGCTCTCATTGTCATGCCAGAATCCCTGTTCTACCATATGTACCCCCCGTACCTTCTTCTCTGTACTCTATGTATCGAGCCGCTCCCTGCAAAAATAGCAGCTGAACCGTTCGCGCGATGAAACGGGAACGAGATTTTCCGCCGCACAGTAACCGCAGACAACACATTTACAGCCGCCCGGCACGCTGTCCCCCTCGTAAAGCCTCTGCGCCGGACGAAGCCCACCGGAGTTTTCGTAGAGCCGTCTTGCCTCCTCGCGCTTCTCCATCTCATGCTCTATGGCGTCCTGTCTCGCCTTTTCCTCCAGATATGCCAGCGTGGACTCCTGCTCTTCCTTATTGTTTGTCCGGCTCTGTGCCGTCTGTTTTGTCTGTGCCTTCACCTGCGGAGCCTGTTTTGTCTGTGGCTTCGCCTGCGGCTGCACAAAAGGACTTTTATACATCGGTCTCTGCATCCGGGACGTCTGGATCTGTCCCTGCGTATTCGGCAGCTGCCCTCTCTGGTTATTCTCGGACGGATTTTCCATCCGCTGTTTATAAATGCGGTAACAAATCCACGCCACTACAATTATCCATATAATTCCACCAAACATCTCAACCTGTTCCTTTCCTTATCTCCTATTGCCATACTTATTTTATCATATCACATCTTCCCATGTTATGGCAAAATAAGTTGCTTGATCGTATCACTCATATCAATCTAAACCACAGTGGACAAAAAAACGAAATTTTACGAAACACTTCCACGCTGAAAACTTTGTGCTATAATAAAAATAACGTCGGCGAAATTTCTGTTATCGCCGGCGATTTATACAGTTATGAAGACGGAGGCGCCATGCACAACGAAACATCCACCGCAAAAACCACCCTGCTGACCGAGGGCTGTATCTGGAAACAGCTCGTCACTTTCGCGTTCCCGCTTTTTCTGGGCAATCTGTTTCAGCAGTTGTACAATACCGCCGACTCCCTGATTGTCGGCAATTTCCTCGGCAGCAACGCGCTCGCCGCCGTCAGCTCCTCGGGCAACCTGATCTTTCTCATGGTCGGGTTTTTTCAGGGTATTTCCGTGGGCGCCGGAGTCGTCATCGCCAGATACTACGGCGCGCAGAAAACAGAGGAAGTGCAGAAAGCCGTCCACACGACGGTTGCCTTCGGGCTTGCCGCTGGCATTTTTCTGACCGTATTCGGCACCATCCTGACTTCCCGCATCCTGATTTGGATGGGAACACCCGCTGACGTGCTGCCCGAATCCACGGTCTATTTTCGCATCTATTTCCTCGGCTCCCTCTCCTTTGTCATGTACAATGTCTTTGTGGGCATCTTACAGTCCGTCGGGGACAGCCGCCACCCGCTCATTTACCTGATCGTGTCGTCCGCCATCAACATTGTGCTGGACTTGCTGTTTATCGCCGTCCTCGGCTTCGGCGTCGGCGCAGCCGCCCTTGCAACGATCCTCTCCCAGTTTATCAGCGCTTTCCTCTGTCTCTGGCGGCTGACCCGCAAAAGCCCTGAGGACTACCGCGTATCCATAAAGAGCATCCGTTTCGATCTCCCTCTGCTCCATGAAGTGATCTCTAACGGTCTGCCCGCGGGATTCCAGAATTCCATCATCGCCCTCGCCAACGTGGTCGTGCAGTCAAACATCAACAAGTTTGGCAAGATGGCTGTTGCGGGCAGCGGCGCCTACTCTAAAATCGAGGGCTTCGGTTTCCTGCCCATCACCTGCTTTGCTATGGCGCTCACCACCTTTATCAGCCAGAATCTGGGCGCAAAACAGTACGAGCGCGCCAAAAAAGGGGCGCGCTTCGGCATCCTCTGCTCCGTCATCACGGCGGAGCTTGTGGGCGTCTTTATTTACTTTACCATACCGACCCTGATCGCTGCCTTCAACCGCACACCGGAGGTGATCGCCTACGGGACGACCCATGCGAGGACGGTCACGCTCTTTTACTTCCTGCTCTCCTTCTCCCACTGTATCGCGGGTATCCTGAGGGGCGCCGGAAAAGCCGCCGTCCCCATGCTCACCATGCTCTGTTTCTGGTGTATCGTCCGGGTAAGCTATATCACAATCATCCTGCACTTTATCCCGAAAATCCAGATGATTTTCTGGGCGTATCCGCTGACATGGAGTTTAAGCTCCATCGTTTTCCTGCTCTATTTTTTGAAGGCGGACTGGGTACATGGGTTCGAGAAATAAAATACAGCTGCCAAATGTCTACAGACAGTTGTCTACTCATCTCTCCCCGCCAACAGTTTCATCGGCTCTTTCCGCAGGTTAACATAAATTCCCGATGCAGCGATCACGGTTCCCGCAGCCACAATCGCAAGAGTGCATTCCGCCGCCGCTTTTATCGGATCTTCCGGCGCAAAGGACTCCCCTGTCATCTCCCCCGCATCCGTCCCCATGCTGTTTCCGAACGTTTTATCATAATAAGTTTTCTTTTCAATTCTGCCCGCAATCTCCCCCGACAGAAAACTGCCTGCCAGAGAACCGCATACACTGCCCACCAGAATCAGCAGGAAAATACCTGAAAACAGGGAGAAAAAGCTGTGTGTTTTCCGAAAACCGAGACAACGTTCCACCGCCGTCCGCTCCTTTTGTTTCAGGATAAACAGCCACGAAAAATAGCCGAGCACCATAAACACCATAGACATACCCATCACAAGCAGCAGTCTGGCGATATACTTCATATTGTTGATGTTTGCCTCCAGCTCCGAGTAACCCCCGTCGTAAAACGTGATCTCCACGTTGGGAATCTGCAGCTTGCTCCACTTCTCCATAAACTCGTCAATAGTGCCATTCTCAATGCGGAAGGAAGTGTTGCTTCCTGCCATGGGACCGCTCTCGAGAATGTTGTCCGCATCGCTGTTCTTCACGGAACGGCTGGGAATGATGATCTCGTTATAGCCAAGCCCGTACTCGTCCCGCAGCCCCGACTGTCCGCCGTACATCCCCACGATTTTATAATTCCCCTCCTCAAAAACCGGATAAATCTCCCCTCTGGCATTGATCAGCGTAAATGCCGCCGCCGTATTGGTTGCAAACGCCCGTCCTGCCGTCCGTCTGTAATTTGCATACTGCAGCGCAAGAGGCAGTTCATCCCCAATCGCAAGTCTTTCCCTCTGGGCAAACACCTCCGACACAAGGCAGACCCTGTCCCCGCGGGTATATTCTTCCTCTGTAAATTCCCTGCCCTGACTGATGAAGGCATTGCCATTGTAGAAAGCCATCATCAGATTAATATCATTTGTTCCTGTCACCGGGAACGTATGCCGCAGGTTATCCCATGTAGCAATGATATTCAGCCAGCGTCTGCCTATGGGCGAATCATAAAACCCTTCTGTCACCTCATCACAGAAATGATCGTCCTCCACCTCATCCGGCACCTTTTTGCCCTCCGCATCAACCTGTGTGGAACCAAGCACCGGAAAGGGAATGTATTCCGACGGCGTATCTCCCTCGAACGCTTTCTGGTTCTCATGTCCCGGACTGTAGGTAAGGGACATCACATAAGTCTTGTCCGCATACAGCTTCTCCGGTTTCGAATTATAATGATCGCAGAAATTGATGACATGCCCCTCTCTGACCCCTCCCTGTCCGATCAGCACCCGGGTTACCTGAAAAGAAACCGGATGGTCGGGCACCACATCCTCCACAGGCGATCCCTCCACGATCTCACTAAGGCTCATGCCCATATCGTACATTTCATACTCTGGCATATAGGAGCCGTAAAGGCATCTCCGCTCCGGTCCGGACAGATAATCCGCGCCCTCAAAATCCAGCACGGACAACGGCACATAAGCGTTATAAACAGAGTCATTGTAAATATGGTAGTCCTTATCCTCCGCATCCCATATCATACGCTCCTCCACCTGATCCGCCTTCTGCTCCACCGTGCCGATGGTCATAAAGGAATCCTCATATGCCTCCATCTTGGCATGATTTATAATCAGAAATGCCCTGCCGATACCGCAAAGTCCCGAAGCCAAAATAAGCAGCAGCAAAAACAGGATGGCTCTCCCCCTCATACGCAAAAGCTGACGCATACTATTCCTAAAAAGCAGCATACCAAACTCCTTCCTGATTACTTTTCGCGTTATTAACGTACCTGCTCCATCCTTCCGTCCTTCATGCGAAAGACATGGTCAGTCTCGTCCGCCACCCGCCGGTTGTGGGTGATGACAATCACCGTATAGCCGTCCTCATGTGCCAGCTCTTTTAAGAGCGCCACCACATTCTTCTCGTTTCCCGAATCCAGATTGCCGGTCGGCTCGTCAGCAAGGATGATCTCCCCGCCTGCCGCCACCGCCCTCGCGATCGCCACGCGCTGCTGTTCCCCGCCGCTCATCATTTTCGGAAACTGCCTGTATATCCTTGATTCCAGACCGACCCGCTGCAAAATCCGCTGTGCCTGTCTGCCCGCCTCTTTTTTGCGCTTCTTTTTACATTCCAGCGGCAGCATCACATTCTCCTGCGCCGTCAAAAGGGGAAACAGGTGAAACGCCTGATATACCACCGCCGCCCGGTTCAGCCGGTATGCATCCCTGTCCATTCCGCTTAAGGGTTCTCCCTCCACATAGATCGTCCCCTCGCATGGCTGGTCGAGTCCTGCAAGCAGAGAAAGGAATGTGCTCTTGCCGCTCCCCGATTCCCCCACAATCGCATAAAATTTCCCCTTCTCAAAAGCGCAGCTTACATCCTTCACCGCCTCCACCTTCTGATACTTGCTCTGATAACTGTAAGACACATGTTCCGCACGCAGTACTTCCATCTGTATATCCCGCCTTTCTTTTTATTTGCAGACTTCCGTTTATTCTGATTACGCTTCCACGAACAGCGCTTCCATCACGCTCACCTTTAAAAGTTTCCACAACGCCAGACTGTTGCCCGCCAGATAACAGATTCCCACCAGCACGCCCGCAAGCGCAGAGTTTCCCCCGTAATTGCCCTGAATCAGCACCGAGAGCACGTTTCCGGCAACAACGCCCGTGATGACCAAGGTTAGCTGATCCACGAAAAAGATCCGGAAACACTGATATCTGTTAAGCCCGATGGAACGAAGCAGCGCCATCTCATTTTTCCTGCTCTGCAAAAGCAGGAGCGTGACCAGATACCCGACGCCCACGATCAGCACAAGGAGAAACGGAAAGAACGCCCGCACCGTGTCGATCACCTGCCGCAAATGTTCCGCTGTTCTGATAAAGGCGGCATCGTTCACATGTAACGCCACGCCGTTTATGGAATAATCCGGAACAGTGGGTGACACACTGCGAAATCCCAGATCTTTCATCTCCTGTTTAAATGCATTCAAACATAAAGCATCCGACAACACAAAGGAAGCCGAACTTGCAAAGAAGGGAATCCCCTCTTCGGCATAAGCATTTCTGACCGTATGAAAGGGTACGATCACATCCGGCGGCACCACAAACCGTTCATCCCACTTGCCCGTCATATCTACATATCCTACAACCTCGTACTCTACCGTCTGCAATGGATTCGCAAAAAGCTGAGGGTAACGCTCATCCTCCCGGTAGTAATACCACTGGCAGAGCGTTACCTGATCCCCCAGTTTCCATCCCTTCCTGTCAAACAGCTTTTGGGACACGATACATTTCGCCTCCGCCCCCTGTAAAAAGGAGGCATCCTCACCCGTGTTCCACACCACATCGCTCTCCTCGATACTGCCAAGCGTTTCGATGCAGTTTACCCCTTCCAGATATAAATTCAGCGTATGCCACTCACCCGGAATGACCTTGTCAATCCCCGCTTTCAGCCGCACATCCATCCGCAGTTCGTCCACATACGCGGAATCCAGAAGTCCCTGCACCAGCTTATCCCGAATAAAAATACCCGACTGTCTGCTCCGTCCGCCGTGGTGACATAGGCGTTTACCGGAATCGCCTCCGGCAGCGTGGCAAGCTGCTGTTCGTTATTGGCGATGTTGGACAGATAGGTGTGGAGCAGAAACACCACCAGCATATCCATCAAAATCGTCAAAAGGCTTTTCACCTTGTGACGCCCGATCTTCACCTCCCGTATGCTCTCGTTCTTCCAGAGAAGGTACACCGCGCCCGCCCCGCACAAGATCACAAGGACGCCCGCCCATACATAGAAAAGCACCGGGCTTTCATACCATGCACTGTCCG
The DNA here is from genome assembly GCA_910588955.1 of uncultured Lachnospiraceae bacterium. Lineage (GTDB taxonomy): Bacteria > Bacillota > Clostridia > Lachnospirales > Lachnospiraceae > UBA3282. The sequence goes on along the minus strand of CAJURQ010000009.1, from coordinate 67,162 downwards.
CCGCCCCGGACAGTATCACGGAAACCTGACCGCTCTTCGTCCCTGCCAGATAACCCACGCCCACACAGACCAGATAAAGAATGCCGCAGGCGCAGGCGCCGAGAAGCAGCCTGACTTTCCACATCCGCCTCTTCCACTCTTCCGCCTGCTTTGACTGGGTGATCGCATCCGCTACAGCCTGCTCCGCCTCCTCCTTGTCGATCTGATCCTCCGCCATTCTTTCGCTCTGCATCAGCTCCAAGAGGCTCACACCCAGACACTCTGCCAACGGTTCCAGTATTTTAATGTCGGGAAATCCCGCGCCGTTCTCCCACTTGGAAACCGCCTTGTCGGAGACATGGAGCTGCTCCGCAAGCTGCTTCTGCGTCAGCCCCTTTGCCTGTCTGGATTCCCGTATAAATCTGCCGAATTTGATATTGTCCATACTTATCCCTACGATTCCGCTTTCCGAAATCCCACTCCAATCCTTCATACCAGAGCAGCCTGCTGTGATGACAATTTCACGCAGTTTCTGCCCGTCTGTACTTTCCTTTATACCCCAACCATACAAAAAGAGCAATCTACGAAAAGTAGACTGCCCTAAAACTGCGGATTTTTATGCATTTTGCTTCCGGTTTCGCTGTATGACGGAACTCTTAAACGCCTTATACATTGCGGGAGAAAGTTCCGGGGAATCCTCATCAAACACAATCGGTCTCTTCTTTGCCTCCATGACTTCCCGTAACTGCTCTTCTGTCGGTTTCTGTCCCTTATTAATAGTGTATGTTCTGGTCATAATATAGCCTCCTCTCTGCTTCATTCGCTAATCTGGCAGAAATTAATCTGATGTTCTCTTTTCTTTCTGTAAATACCACAAACAACACCTCACCAACACAACCTATTGCAATATATCTGTCTTCCTCTATACTATGCTCAAAATCAAACATTTCTATATAATTTTCATCTTCAAAAACATACGCTGCGGTTTCAAATGAGATACCATGTTTTCTCTGATTTAACACATTCTTTTCCTCATCCCACTCAAATTTCAAGTCATCACCCTCTCATTCTATTTCCCTCAATCATTTCTTACTTATGATACCTATATTGTACCATGCCAATATATTTTTTTCTACCCGCATGAGTCCAGTTTGCGAAATCTCAAATTCTTTTCAATCCAACACCTCATAAAAGACATCAAACGCTTCCCCCGCCTTTTCGATATCCGCATTGGAATAGTTGATGATAAAACAGTGCTTCGTCCCGCTCGGCGTGAAAAAGTACTCCGACAGCGCATTAACCCGGATTCCCTTTCCCGAGAGCGCATGCAGAATTTCCCCGTCCGGTTTTTCGGTTCTGATCCGAATGAGAAAATGCAGCCCGGAATCGTTCTCAATAATCTCGCACACTTCATTCAATTTGCTCTTCCTGATCGCCTCAAACATCTTTTTTCTCTGTCTGCTGTAATACAAGCGCATCCGGTTGATATGCTTTTCAAAATATCCCTGTCTGATAAAGGCGGCAAGCGTATACTGCTCAAAATTGGACACCGTACAGGCATAGAAGGAAAGCTCCCTGTAAAAACGGTTGATCAGGTGCACCGGCAAAACCATGTAGCTGATTCGGATGGTTGGCGTCAATGACTTGGAGAAGGTATTCATATAGATCACCTTCTCGCAGGCATCCATGCTGAATAGGGTCGGTATCGGTCTACCGTTTAAGCGAAATTCACTGTCGTAATCGTCCTCGATAATATAGCGTCCCTCCCTCTCATTTGCCCACGCCAAAATTTCATAGCGTCTCCCGGCTGACATGGTAATCCCCGTCGGGAAATGATGATTCGGGCTGATATGGGCAATATCCGCACCGGTGGCGCTAAGCCCCTCAAAGGTCATTCCCATTTCGTCCATATCCGCGTACTTGCAGGAAATGTGATACTGCCTGTAAACCTGCACAATCTTCCGATAGCCCGGATTCTCCACACAGTACTGTCTCTCATTGCCCAAGAGCTGTACAAGCAGTCCGTACAGGTACTCCGTCCCCGCGCCGATAACGATCTGATCCGGATCCACAAGCATCCCCCGGAAGGATTTCAGATGTTCTGCGATCGCCGCCCGCAGCTCCCTGATGCCGCCAGCCGGGGACGCCTCCATCAGTTCCCCGCTCTTGTCGGAAATAATGCTCCGAAGAACCTTCGCCCATATGGAAAAGGGGAAAAGCTCTGGATTCATTTTGTTGTCGGATAAGTCCGTCGCATAGGAATGCCGTTTTTCCGGTATGTTTATATTCAGAGAAAGGCTGCTCTCCCGCTGTACCTTTTTCATGCCCTCCAGCTTCGCCACATAATAACCCTTCTGTGGAATCGTATAAATGTAGCCTTCGCTGATCAACTGGTCATACGCATTCTGGATAGTAATGGTACTAATGCCGTTGTTTTTGGCGAAGGTTCTCTTGGACGGCAGCTTCTCCCCCTGTCTCAGATTTCCGTCCAAAATATCCTCTTTTATGCACTGATAGATGTATTCGTACAGAGGTCCCTGCGCTTTCGCAAAATTGTAGGTCAGCATTCGTTTTCTCTCCCCTATGTGACATATAAAATTATATCAGATTGATTATTTTTATATAACCAGATTTACTGTAACATAGTTACCATCAAAATGCAACCGGGAGGAAAAACAATGGACCAGACACAATATGAATTGAATAAAGGATTAGCACAGATGTTAAAGGGCGGCGTCATCATGGACGTCACCACGCCGGAACAGGCAAAAATCGCGGAGGCGGCGGGCGCATGTGCCGTTATGGCGCTGGAGCGGATTCCTGCTGATATCCGGGCGGCAGGCGGCGTGTCACGCATGAGCGACCCGAAGATGATCAAAGGCATACAGGACGCCGTCAGCATTCCTGTCATGGCGAAATGCCGGATCGGGCACTTTGTGGAAGCACAGATACTTCAGGCGATCGAGATCGATTATATCGACGAGTCGGAAGTCCTCTCCCCCGCGGACGACCTTTACCATATCGATAAAACGGCATTCAAAGTGCCCTTCGTCTGCGGCGCAAGGGATCTGGGCGAAGCGCTTCGCAGAATCAGCGAGGGCGCAGCCATGATCCGCACAAAGGGCGAACCGGGAACCGGGGATGTGGTGCAGGCGGTTCGGCATATGCGCAAGATGAACGCCCAGATCAGAGAGCTTGTCTCCATGAAAAAAGACGAGCTATTTGAGGCGGCAAAGCAGTTACTGGTTCCCTATGAACTGGCATTATATGTCCATGAAAACGGAAAACTTCCCGTCGTGAATTTTGCCGCAGGCGGCGTCGCGACGCCCGCGGACGCGGCGCTGATGATGCAGCTCGGCGCGGAGGGCGTCTTCGTCGGTTCCGGTATCTTTAAGTCCGGCAATCCGGCAAAACGTGCCGCCGCCATCGTACAGGCAGTTACCAATTACACGGACGCCGCGCTGATCGCCAAACTCTCGGAAGATCTGGGCGAGGCAATGGTCGGAATCAACCCGGAGGAAATCAAACTGATTATGGAAGAACGCGGACAATAACAGCATGGAGGGAATTTCGGATGAGAAATAGCAGGATCGGCGTCCTCGCCCTACAGGGCGCATTTATCGAACATGAACAGATGCTCACAAGCCTCGGCGCGGTCTGCACGGAAATCCGGCAGCCCTCCGACTTAATCGGAATCGGCGGCATTGTCCTGCCCGGCGGGGAAAGCACCGTGCAGGGACAGCTTTTGCACAAGTCCGGGCTGTTTGCGCCCCTGAAAGAAAAGATTGCGGGCGGTCTGCCCACACTTGCCACCTGCGCCGGGCTGATTCTTTTAGCGGAGGAAATAGGAAACAGCCCCGCGACCCATCTGGGAACACTGCCCGTCATCGTGAAGCGAAACGCTTACGGCAGGCAGCTCGCCAGCTTTGTCACCGAAGCGTCGGTGACGGGAATCGGGAACTGTCCTATGATTTTTATCCGCGCGCCCTACATCGAGCACGCCGCAGAGAACGTGGAAATTCTGGCAAAGGTTGGCGGCAATATCGTCGCCGTCAGGTATGAAAACCAGATCGGACTTTCCTTTCACCCGGAGTTGTCCGAAAGCCCCAAAATCCACGAATGGTTTCTGACCAAATGCCAAAATACGGCATTCTCCACTCGACAACACTCCTTAAATGGAAGCCGCGATCAGCTCCATCTCGCCCTGTAACTCCACCTCACCGTAACCGCAGGGCAGGATAAAGTGGTCTCCCTTCTGTATCATCTGCCCGTTAATCAGCCCTTCTCCCGCCGTCACGCTCATAATCAGGAAGGGATGCTCCTGCGGGAAGGAAATCTGCTTCGCCACGTCGATCTTCCACACCTTATAATAGGGGCAGGAAATCAGCAAGTTTTTCTCTTCTTTCGGCAGGTCTGCCGCCTCCTTGACGCACGCTGCGGCTGGCTTTGCCGGAACCGTGATCACGTCGATGCTCTGATCCACGTGAAGCTGTCTCGGCTTGCCGTCGGTGAGCCTGTCATAATCGTACACCCGGTAGGTGATATCCGAATTTTGCTGGGTTTCCAGAAGCATGATGCCGCCCTTGATGGCGTGCACCGTGCCTGGGTCGATCTGGATAAAATCACCCTTTTTCACGGGCAGCTCCCGGATAAACTCTCCCCATCTGCCCTCTTTTATCATGGCAGTAAGCTCTTCCTTATCCTTCGCGTTGTGACCGATCACCAGCGTGGAATCTTCCTCACAATCCAGTATGTACCAGCACTCCGTCTTGCCAAGGGAGCCGTTCTCATGCGCCCCCGCGTAAGCATCGTCGGGATGCACCTGAATGCTAAGGTCTGTCTTTGCGTCAATAATCTTTGTGAGAAGCGGAAAACGGTCAAGCCCCGTATTGCCAAAAAGCTCCGGCTCCTCCTTCCAGAGCTGTGACAAAGTCTTCCCCTCATAGATGCCTTCCTTTACCGTACAGTCCCCGTTCGGGTGGGCGCTCACCGCCCAGCACTCCCCCGTGCCTTCCCCCGGAATCTGATAGTGCCAGTCCGTCCCAAGACGCTCGCCGCCCCAGATCATCTGCTTAAACACAGGATTTAAAAATAAGATAGGTCTCTCTTTCTGATTCACCGATAATACCTCCCCGTTTGTCTCCATCACTCTCTGATACCAGTAGGCGGAATCCTTGGCGATCCTCTTCTGGGTTTGGAAATCCACGTACACCAGCCCGAACCGTTCGGTATAGCCCTTATTCCACTCAAAATTATCTAAAAACGTCCACTCGAAATACCCTCTCACATCCGCGCCGTCATCCACCGCACACTGGAGCGCCGACAGGTATTTGTCCAAAAAGGTAATGCGGTTTGGATCGTGCACCCTGCCGTCCCTCGACACAATGTCATGGCAGGACATGCCGTTCTCCGTAATATAAATCGGCATTTTATATCTCTCGTACAGGAATTTCACACCCCAGCACAGGCATTCCGGCGTCACCGGCCAGCCCGCCGCAGTCTTCGGATATCCTGCCGGTCTGTCCACAAACTCCGGCTCTCCGTCCGCTCCCGCGCGCACCATATAGCCATTATAAATGTTCTGTCCCATAAAGTCTAACGGCTGCGCGATCAGCTCCATATCTTCCTTCGTGATCTTCGGCAGGTACTCTCTGAATTTGATAAGTCCCTCCTCGGGATAATGCCCAAGGAACACCGGATCGGAAAACCACGCCACATTCCATGTCCAGTTTTCCATCGGATTATAGAAGGAAAAGAGCACCTTTCTCGCCGCCTCCACATCCGCCGGATCACCGCTTGCAGGATACGCCATGCCGCATGTGGGCGCATAGCCAATCCGAATGGGCTGCTTTGCATATTTGCGCAGATTGATCACCGCCTGTCCGTGGGCGCGCAGCGCATTGTGTGCAATCTGAAATGTGTCCTTTACTGGCAGTTTTTTCCCCGGCGCGTGAATGCCTTGCAGATTCGCAAGCCCTACAAAGCACTGGGGCTCGTTGAGCGTGAAAAAATGTGTACAGAGATCCGAAAAGTTTTCCGCCACCACCTTCGCATACTCGCCAAACCACCCGATGATTTCCTCATTGAGCCAGCCACCCTTGTCCTGCAATGCCTGCGGCAGTTCCCAGTGATACAGCGTTAGATAGGGCGTGATGCCGTTCTTCTTCATCTCCAGAATCATATCCCGGTAGAGCGCCACGCCCTTTTCATTCACTCTCCCCGTCCCCTCCGGCAGGATTCTCGCCCAGCTTATGGAAAAACGATATGCCTTCACGCCGAGCAGACGCATCATCTTAAAGTCGTCCTGATAGCGGTGCATATGGTCGCACGCCACGTAGGCGTCCGTGTGATCCAGAATGCCGCCCTCCTCCGTAAACGTATCCCAGATCATTTTCCCCGCGCCGTCCTCCGGGTCATTTCCCTCTATCTGATAGGCGCTGCTCGCCACGCCCCACACAAAATCGTCTCTGAACATATGTATTCTTTCCCTTCTTTATATTGTATTCGTGACAGGTAATTGCAAAACTCCATTCTTTTTATGCTTTAATAATTGAAACCAGATAAAATGGCACCGCATCATCCGCATGTGTCTGCGTCAGCCGTATCTCCACCCGGTGCGCGCCGGGCGAAATATGATGCGCCAGCGTGTCGATATAGAGACAGTCGCCCCAGTCCTCCTCGAAATTGGCGTCCAGCACGACCGCTTTTTCCTCATTGCCGTCCACCACCGCGATCGCCACAGGTGCGGGATGTTTTACCGACTTGCGGTACTGCACGGCGATCTCCGTTCCTTCCACCTCAAAACAGATTTTCGCCCCCTGCTCCGAAGCTGTCCAGCCGCCGCGGAACATGTCGTTCACGTATTTTTTCAGCGTATTGTCCGCTGAGAATCCCTCGCAGACCGGCGCGCTGTTATGGTTCTGCAGCCGCCCTGCCTTCTCATAGGCGTTTTCCGTCAGCGGCGCGGGCATCGGAAACGGTTCCTCCGCCTCATGTCTCTGCGAATAAATCCGATCCAGACAGTCCGTGATGACTTCCGCGAGAAGGGCGTGCCCCTCCGAATTGGGATGCAGGTCATCCGGCGTGAACGCCCGCCTGTCGATCGCGCCCGCCTCCACTTCCGCATAGATAGGCGGCTTCATGCTGACGCTTGGCAGATGGTAGTGCGCCCCGATTTCCCGGTGCTTCTCCTCTGCGCTGACACCCGTGTCATAATACATGTTATGTACCAATAAAACCGCCGGCGCAAATGCGTTCCCGTACACCTTCCGCACCAGCCCCTCATAGGTTTCCCTGTAAAAATCCGTATTGTCATCATTGACCGAAAATTCGATGACCACAAAATCCGGCTTAGATGCCAACACATCCTCGTCCACCCTCGCCGCGCCAAACTGAGACGTGGTGCCGCCCACACCCGCGTTCACATAGGTAAACGCGGTTTTGGGGAAACGCCTCACAAACCAGTCGTAGACCAGATAGGCATAACAGTTCGTGTACTGCGAGGAAACGGACCCCTGCGTGATCGAGCCGCCCAAAAACGCCAGCGTCATACGGTCACCCCGCTCGGCACGTTTCATCAATTCCTTGATCCGGTACAAATTTCCCCTGTTCACCCATCCCTTTTCCGCGCGTATTTCATATCCCATTCCCGTTCTCCTCCGTCATCCGCATTTCACCGCCACAGCCCTCTGTCTTCATACCTCGTTCCTTTTCGCAGACCTTTTGCCAAATTGCATTACCTACATATATAACAACAGGGGCTTAATATAACTTAACTTTAGCTAATTAATTTATATAGGGCTGCAACAGCCAAACTTCCGATGTTTACCTTTTCTCTGCCATTTATTGTACTATCGCAGCCATAAAATAACAAGTAGAACAAAACTTCTTTTCCATTTTTATGAAATACGTACAAATTCAGCTATTAAATTTTAGCTATTTATTAGTTTATATTTAATCGTATCAAGTTAAATTTTATTCTCTTTTCATGCCAAGTCATCCTACTGTTTTGTCTCCGGCAGCCGCAGCCGCAGCAGCCGTTTTGCGAGCTGTCTGAAATTGAAGGGCAAAAGCGGATAAATATAACTCTTGTTCGACAACGTCTTGTTGAAGACGATGGACAACAGGAAAAACACAATCGCCCCCACATAACCGTAAATACCGAAAATTGCCGTCAGAATCAGATTGATGATACGCATAAACTTTAACGCGTAGCCAAGCTCATAGTTCTGCTGGGTGTAGTTGGCGATGGCGACGAACGCCATATATAACATTACCTCAGAGTTGAACCAGCCGCTGTTGACGGAAAACTCGCCGAGCACCAACGCCGCCATCACGCTAAGCGGTGTACTCAGCATGTTGGGCGTATTGACCGCCGCCAGCTTCAAGCCGTCTATTGCCAGCTCCAGTATCAAAAACTGCGCGATCAAAGGAATGTTCGACTCCTCCTGCAGCATGATAAACTGAAAGCTCTCGGGAACCCACTGGGGATTCTCCATCAGCAGCAGGAAGGTCGGCGTCATGATATAGGTGAGGATCGAAATCAAAAACCGCGTCAGACGTAAGTAAGTCCCGGTGACCGGTGGAAAATAGTAATCGTCCGCCTCCTCCACAATATCAAAAATCGAGGTCGGCACAATCATAGCCGAAGGGGAATTGTCCACCAGTATCACGATATCCCCCTCAAGCACTTGCGCCGCCGCCACGTCCGGACGCTCGGTAAACTTAAATTTGGGAAAAGGATTGAACCACATGCGCTGGTAGAGACACTCCGCCAGACTCTCCTGATTCATGGTCAGCGCATCCACCTTGATATTTTCAATCCGCTTTTTTACCTTCTCCAAAAACGCGTGATCCACCCGGTTGTCCATATAGCAGAGCACGATATCTGTCTGCGAGCTCTTTCCGGCGTTCATCATCTCCATGCGAAGTTCGGTGCTTCTGATGCGCCGTCTGATCAGCGCCGTATTGAAGACCACCGTCTCCACGAACCCGTCCTTGCTGCCGCGCAGCGTCTTGTCCTTATCGGGTTCCGAAACGCTTCGGGCGGGATAGGTTCGGGAATCAATCAGCACACACCTGTCATAGCCGTCGATAAAAAGTGCGAACACGCCGGACAGCACGTTGTAGATGATATCATCCCATTTGTCTTTGAGATCCACCTCCACGTACGGCGTCGCCTTCTTTGACATTTCATAAGCACTCTCCGGCATATCCTCCGGTGTCAGACCGATAAAATACTGGAGAATCTTCATCATCAGTTCATCTTTGCAGAAACCGTCGATAAAATAAATGCACGCCTGTCTGCCACCCACATCAATCACGCGGTAGACTACGTCAAAGCTCGTGTCCGGCGCCATGTGCGCCTTCATATAAGCCATGCTTTCCTGCAGGGAGGTTGTCATCTTTTCCTTATTATTCAACGCAAAAACTCCTTCCGTGACTTACCATTGTTTCCCATAGTATGTCTTGGAAGGAGTTTTCTTATGCACGCCGGGCAGCGTTTCCTTTATTCCTGCCTGTTCAAAATCCGGTTCATTTCATCAACCATCTCACTGATCAGACCAGCCTGTTTGGTCACCTCCGCCGTATCACCCGCATTGCCTTCCGCCATGCTGTTGATGGAATGGAAATGCTCGTTCTCTTTTCTTATACTCTCTGCAATATCCTGATTAATGGACACCGTCCGCTCAATGACTTCCGCCTGCTTTGCGTAGGTGTCTCCCATGTTCCGGATCTCGCCGACTGATTCATTGAGAAGCACCGTCATGTCACGCATACTCTTAAATACATTCTCGAAATACGCGTTCTGGGTGCCGAGCTTGGTCGAGTTCTCCTCCACCTGCGCCGTGATTTCTTTCACATTGTTCTGCACCCGCTCAATCACGGACTGCACCACCCGCAGGGACTCCTGCGTGCTGTTGGCAAGGGTTCCCACCTCCGTAGCAACCACCGCGAAGCCTTTTCCTGCCTCTCCCGCTCTCGCCGCCTCAATGGACGCGTTCAGCGCAAGAAGGTTCGTGGAGGAGGAAATATCGCTGATCAGCTTCAGCGTAACGCCGATCTCCTGCACCGCGTCGGACAACTTCTTCGCCACCTCGATTGTAAGCTGCATGGACTCCGAAACTTCGCCGTTGATCTTTTGCAAGTCGTTTAACAGCTTTTCGTTTTCCTGCGATTTATCCAACAGATCTTTGGAGGTCTGTTCTACCTTTTCCACATTGTCTGCGACAACACTCTCCCACTCTTTCAGCTCGCTTAAATTGCCCATGCTCTCGTCCGTCTTCATGCCAAGCGTATTGCTGTTGCCCACAAGCTCTTCACTTGTCGCCGCCAGCTCCTGTGCAGCCGCACTCTCGTTCTCGGAAATCTGTGAGAGAGCCGTCCCTGCATCAAAAAGCCTGTCTGAGAGCGCCTGTACGGAATCCAGCACACTTTCCACTTCTTTCCCCTTATCTTCCACAACACCGAAAAGGACTGTAGTCCGATGCACAATGAATAAGCATGCCACAAACAGAATCACATAGACGATTCCCGTAAAGAGCCATCCGATCGGAAGATGAAGCTTTAAGAAGCCCGCCGGAAATAGCAGCATCATCACAAAATTGACTACAATAGTCACTATCGTACTCACTTTGAGGATCTTTTTCTCATAATAAGGCACAAGCAGTAAAGTTGCCACAAAATAATAGTGCGTCAGACATACATAGCCCGCGCTGTCGCTCGGTCCGCCCACAGCCGCCGTAATCGCGCCAATCACGGGCGGAATGCACGCATAGACATACTTTGCCTTACTGCCAAGCTGTTTCTCAAACACCCTGGTCACGATGGCGCACACGCCGGATAAGAGGAATATGCATTCCCGCACCCCTCCGTTTAACATAATCATGACAAATCCCCAGCCTGAAATCGCCACGCCGAGAATATAGGCAAACATAATCGTATTCACAAGTTTTTCTTCACTGTTAACCTTCTGTACCTACATATCGCCTCCGTCGTATCGTTTTTTTATTCGTAGTATTATAAGTCCGCTTTATTACTGTTTCCCGGTGCTCCCGTGCCCGCCCCGGTCCGCGTTCTCAAGATGCGCCACCTCGTCAAAGACAATCTTCGGCTGGTTCTCCATAATGCGGAACTGGCAGATGCGATCGTTCACACGAATCTGTGTATCCCTGACCGCGTAGACCGGCATAAACCACTGGTCGTTGTCCCCGCAGTAGGAGGCGTCGATCACCCCCTGATGGTTGGTCTGAATGACGCCGAAGTTTTTGAAAGTCGAGCTTCTCGGCACCACATGCGCCTCATACCCTGCCGGCAGCTCCATTGCCACCCCGAGCGGAATCAACTTAAATTCGCCTTTCTTTAATTCCACATCCTCCGCGGCACGCAGGTCGATCCAATCCGACTTGCCGTCTATGTAAGTCAGTTTATCAATTTTATCCGTAAAATATTTGATTTTAATGTGTTCCATCCGTATTTCCCTTCCCGTCACGCATAATTCCCGCAATAGATCAACGGATTGGAAGGGTCGGTCTGCTGCAGGCTCTTCTGAACGTCAATCACCCTCTGGTTGCTGCTCCCCTTCCAGAGAAGCTTCACATCCTTCAAATCCTTCTTAAATTCTCCGTCGACAAGCACATCCACATACTTCATCATCGGATAGTGCAGCACATCCTCCCAGCTGTCCCCGGTATAAAGCCAGATCGTTTTCTCCGGGTATCTGCTTTTGATCTCCTCCATCAGACTGCGCACGCCAAGCCGGTTCGCCGAGTGAAGCGGATCGCCGCCCGAAAAGGTGATGCCGTTGATATAAGATTTCTCCAGCTGCGAAAAAATTTCCTGCTTCGCCGCCTCGTCGAAGGGGAGCCCGCCGTCCGGGTCCCATGTCAGCGGATTCTGGCACTCCTTACAACAGTGGGTACAACCCGCCACCCAGAGCACAACCCGCAGACCGTCGCCGTTTAACATATCGTCCTTGGTTATATTATGGTATCTCATCACATGCTCCTTCGTTCCGCGATCTCCGCCATTTTCGCCTCACTCAAGCGGGTGTCGCCGTGAACGCGGGAATAAGCGAGATACCCGTTCATACGGTCGATCTTTGTCAGATTGCGGCTGCCGCACACAGGGCAGACGTCCATTTCCAGTTCCTGATGCCCGCAGTCGTCACAGTATGCGAGGGAAAGATTCACTCCCTCGTAAAAACCCATGTCCATCGCCCTGCGGATCAACGTCTTGATCGCCTCAATATTGTAATCAATCGGATATTTCACATACTGGATCTTGCCGCCATTCGCCATCTCCCAGAAGCGGTACTCCAAATCCTGCTTCTCTATGGGCGTGATGTCCTCCGTCACATGGCAGTGGAAACTGTTGGATACATACTCCCTGTCTGACACGCCCTCCACAATGCCGTACTTGGCACGGAACTGTTTCACCTGCAGACCGCAGAGGTTCTCAGCTGGCGTTCCGTAGATGGCATAAAGGTGCCCATCCTCTTCCTTGTATTCCTCAATCTTATGATTGATATGCTCCAGCACTTCCAGAGCGAAAGCGCCGTCCTCCACCAGCGATTTTCCGTTGTACAGCTCCTGCAGTTCGTTAAACGCCGTGATCCCGAAACTTGCCGTCGCTGATTTCAAAATCGGCTTGATCTTGTCGTGAAGCTGCAGATGCCCCCCTAAGAAACCGCCCTCACAATATGCCAACGGATTCGTGGACGCGCGCATCTCGCCCAGATACGCGTAAGTCCTGATGTGAAGCTGTCTGATCAGATTCAGATAATAGTCGAGCACGTCATAGAAATCCCTGCCCTCCTGTCTGGATTTCGCCAGAATCATAGGCAGATGCAGGGAGACTGCCCCCACATTAAACCTTCCCACAAAAACGGGAACATCCTTGTCGTCAGCTGGATGCATACCGCCCCGCTCGTACCACGGGGACAGGAACGCACGGCAGCCCATGGGAGAGATCACCTTGCCGTACTGCTTGTACATGCTGGCGATATAACCCTTTCCTGTCAGGCTCAGCCAGTCGGGATACATGGTCTTTGCGGAGCACTTGACGCCCGCCTCGAACACGTCCTCCAGCTCCTTGCCGGGACCGTGTAAATTTTCATCATACAAAAAAACAATCTTCGGGAAAAGCACAGGCTTTTTGCACTCCTTCTTGCCCTGCCCCTTCCTGCGCACATTGAGCATCTGAATCGTCGCAAGGCGTGCAAAACGACCCGTGCCGATTCCTGCCGTCACCGTGATAAACGGATAATCGCCGCGGCTGCTCGCCACCGTATTAAACTTATATTCCCAGCCCTGAAAACCCTGCTCAAACTCTTTCGTCACATCCGCAAGGGCTTCCGCCGCCGCCGTCTCCTTGTCGATTCCCAGTTTTTTATATTTCGCTATATTTCTCTTGTAGGATTTCTCCGCGTAGGGCTCTAAGATCTTATCCACCTCAGGCACCGTAAAACCGCCGTACTGCTGGCTCGCCGCGCTCAGGACGATGTCCCCTATGACATCGAAAGCAACGTCAAGCGTTTTCGGCTCATTGTACCAGATATTTCCCATCTCAAAACCGCCGGAAAGCACCTCCGCCACATTAAAGAGACAGCAGTTCATCGTATCCCTTCTGGCAGACATGTCATGGACATAGATATAGCCGTCCCGGCATGCCTGGATCTCTTCCGTGGTCATAAAAAATTTCTGGTAAAGCTCCTTATTAAACTGATTAAAAATCAGGCTGCGCTTCGTGGAGACAAGGGCGCTGTCCGTATTAGCGTTCTCCTTGTCGCCGATGTACATGATCGACTGGCTCTTCTTGTAGACATCGTCCATCATGCGCACAAAATCCTGCTTGTAATTGCGGTAATCGCGATAGCTTTTCGCCACAATCGGCTTCACATCCTCCAGCGCGCTCTCAACGATATTGTGCATGATCTGAATGGGAATTTTTTCCTCGTCCAGCTCGTTCACCTTGTCAACCACCGTCTGGCAGATATGACGCTTCTCCTCCTCCGTAAACTTAGTGAGGGCACGGTATGCGCTCTTCCCCACTGCATCGATGACCTTCTGGACATTAAATGCCTCCAGACTGCCATCCTTCTTGATCACTTTCACACCCTTATCCGGCTGGTACTTAAGACCGTAATTCTCCCCATCCGAACGATCCGATTCAAATTTACTGCTCATACGCCCCTCCGTAACTTTATCCACCTGCAGTTCCGCAGTGTTTTCCACAAAATATAGTGCCAGTTAACATAATAGCACAATATATTGCGGTTTAGGATTAGTATACGGTAATAAACATGTTATGTCAATGAAAACCCCTCGGAAAAAACACCAAAAAGGGATATGTCTTTTTGGTACATATCCCTTTTACAATCAATCCGTCCAATTTCCCTCATACCCGGCAAGCGTTTTCTGCAGGTGAAGCCGGTACTCATCCGCCACAGACGCCGGCGCCAGAATCCGCGCCCCCTCGCCAAGCCCCGTCAGCCATCCGAAAAACTGACCGCTGACCGCCACCTGTACCCTGACGGAAAAATGCTTATCGTCCCGGATGCGGACTGCCGCCTCCCTGCCAAACCGGTCCATCACCACGCCGATCAGGCTGTTGTCAAACATCAGGGTGACAACCTCCTCTCTTCCGCCGTACATGCCGAAGGTTTTGTTCGCGTAATCCGCAATATCGAACCGCTCAAAGAGCGCCGCGCCCTCGCGTTTTTTGTCAAGCACCTCGATTTTTGCCATCTTGTCCACACGGAAATGCTTGATCTTGTCCTCCTCGCTGTCATGAGCGATCAGATAATAGTACTCGTCCTTGCAGGTGAGCGCCCACGGGCTTGCCAGATAGGGTTTGCCGTCCCGCCGCGGCACGAGCTCCCTCTGCAGGTTCCACTCCAGATACTGAAAGGAAATCTGACGATTCCCCTGTATTGCCCTGTGAATATCGTCCACCACATAGTAAATGCTCTCGTTCGCCGTCTTAATGCGGTTCGCCACATAGACCTGTCTCTGCAGCTGTCCCGCCTCCGCCTTCGATGCAAGCTTCTCAATCTTGGAGATCAGCTCCCTCGATTTGTTCGCCGTCAGAAACCGGGACGCCTGCACCGTCTCCACCAAGAGCTTTAACTCCGCCAGTTCAAAATCTCTCCCTGCCAAATAATAACCGCCGCCTGTCTTCGCCTTGACCAGCACGATATCGTACCCGAAGTCGATGAGCTGGGCGATATCGTCGTAAATGCTCTTGCGCTCCGCCTTCACATCATACGCCGCCAGCGCGTCGATCAACGCCTGCGCACTCAGACAGTGCTCCTCGTCGGACTGCTCTGTCAGAATTTTAACCAAATATAACAATTTCTGTTTCTGCTTCGTCGATTTTGCCATTGTTTCAACCCCATGATTCCACAGTGCGGAGAATGCCTTACTTTTTACTCGGTTCCAGTATTGCCAACAATTCTTCCAGCCTGCGTATCTCGTAATCCGTCCGCACCTCTACATCCTTCGCTCTTCCCGTCGGGTTAAACCAGCAGGACGCCACACCCGCGTTCTGGGCGCCCCTCATGTCACTCGTCAGAGAATCCCCAACCAGAATGCACTCCCCCCGCGTCACACCCGGCATTGCCGCAAAACAGGCATCGAAATATTCTTTCCGCGGCTTAGGATATCCCATAAGTTCTGAGACGAACACCCCGTCCATGATCTTGTCAAGCCCGGACAGTTTCATCTTGCTCGCCTGTGTGGAATTGACTCCATTGGTCACCACATACTGCCGGTAACCCTTCTCCTTAAGCTGCGTGACAAGCTCCTCCGCGTCTTCCATATAGAAGAAAACGTTTCCCAGTTCCCGCTGGTAGTCCGCGTTGACCTGCTCCGGCGCCACATGGATGATTCCCAGCTCTTCAAACAAGGTACGGAACCGTCCCACCGTCACCTGCTCTTTGGTCAGCTCCCCCGATTCCAGACGGAGCCAGTAGCTTCTGTTGATAACGTCGTAGCGCGCCGCAATCTCCTCGTCAATCGGCAGCCCATACCGGTCGAACACCGCCCGCAGCGCGTGTTCCATAGAAAGATCAAAGTTGAGCAGCGTCTGATCCAAGTCCCAAAGAATGGTTGTATATTTTGCCATTTTTGCCTCCATAATAAGAAGAAAGGGCGTTCCCTCAAGGACACCCTTTCGTTTTCTTCCTACACTAAATAAAGCTGCAAAAACACTATGCCGTTGTACTTCCGTCAGCCGCATCCGCCTGCGTGTCCAGAGCCGCCTTCGCGTCCTTACTCTTTCTCCATTTCACGCCGATCACACATGCCACAATCACCAGCGCAACAATCAGTACAAACAAAAGGAGATACGATAATAACGAGTTTACAAATAAAATTAAATTTGCCATCTTTCCACATCCTTCTCTTTCCGAATTGCTTCGCTTCCGACGAAAGAACTTGTCCGAAACCGCTTTCTCAAATTACATTACAATTATGATACCACCAATCAGAAGGTATCGTCAAGCAATTCCGTACCGTCAGCTGCCGTGGTTGCCAACTTGTCGCACCGCTCGTTCTCCGGATGCCCGTCATGACCCTTTACCCACTGGAAGGTGACGCGGTGCGGCTCCATGGCGCGTAACAGCCGTTCCCACAAATCCACGTTTTTGACAGGCTTGTTTCCCGCCGTCTTCCATCCCTTTTTCTGCCACCCCTCAATCCAGTGCTGGTTGAAGGCGTCCGTCACATATTTGGAGTCGGAGATCAGGAGCACCTCGCACGGTTTTGTGAGAGCTTCCAGACCTACAATCGCCGCCATCAGCTCCATTCGGTTGTTGGTCGTCTTTTTGTACCCTGCGGAGTACTCCCGCTCGTGCAGCGTTCCCCTGCTGTCAACATATTGCAGCACCGTTCCGTAGCCGCCCGGTCCATCCGGGTTTCCACGCGCCGCGCCGTCCGTGTAAATTGTCACTTTCATATTAGCCCCCATTCCAACTCCCGCTCCGCAAAAAGCGCTCCGCCATCGCCTCCGCCTCGTCGGTGATCCCGTTCTCATATCCCAGCATCCGGAGGAGCGCGATGGCGTTTCTTGTGGACGCCGGACCCTCCATCAACTGATAAGGGAAGTAAATATCGTTCTCCTCAATCCGCTCCTCAAAGTGGAAATTGTCATATTCCCGTTCCAACAGTTTTGTCAGTTCCACGTCATGGGTCGCCGCAAAACAGAGCGCATGACCCGCCGCCAGTTTTTTCATGATCTGGGTGGAAGCCGCAATCCGCTCCACCGTGTTCGTTCCCCGGAGTACCTCATCCACAAAGCAGAGCACGGGGCGTCCCTCTTCTTGACTAACTTGGTCAAGTATCCGCTTGATGGACTTGATCTCCACCATATAGTAGCTGTCGCCGCCCGCCAAGTCGTCACGCAGCGACATGGAAGAATAAACCCGGTAAAACGGCGCTTTATAGCTTGCCGCCGCACAGGTGTGCACCGTCTGCGCAAGCAGCGCGTTCACAGCCACCGCACGCAGAAAGGTGGATTTTCCAGAAGCGTTGGAACCGGTTAAAAGCACCCCTCTCTTCACCTCCAGATCATTCGCCACCGCCTCACGCAGCAGCGGATGGTACAGCCCCTGGGCGCGCAGGGAAAACCCTTTCCCCGCTTCCTCGTAAAGCGCCGGCACACAAAAGCCCTGCTCCAGACTTTTCCGGAAAGAACCTGCCGCCACCGCACATTCAAGCTCACCCGTCACCGTGATCAGCCGATCCACCTCTCCCATATTCTTTTGCAAGTCCTGCAGCGCCTTGTTAAAGCGGATCAGATCCATATAAAACAACATCCGCAGATAGTCAAACAACACCTCCAGCGGATTGCCGCTCCCCTGCCTGCTTCCGGAAACCAGATACGAGCTTTTCATAAATCC
This sequence comes from uncultured Lachnospiraceae bacterium, assembly GCA_910588955.1. Classification (GTDB taxonomy): domain Bacteria; phylum Bacillota; class Clostridia; order Lachnospirales; family Lachnospiraceae; genus UBA3282. The sequence goes on along the minus strand of CAJURQ010000009.1, from coordinate 49,284 downwards.
CCGCAGGCTTTTGCATGCCTCCCTTACCGCCGCAAGCTCCTCCTCTATTCCGCTGATTTCCGCTTTCCCCAGCTCTTCCCCGCCTTTTAAAAGCCTTCTCACATAGGCAAAACTGGTGATGTACGGCTCGATCTGCCTAAATTCCTTAAAGTAATCGATCAGATTATGGCACAGAACCCCGAAGAGACAGACCAATCCCACCGGAAGAGAGACAAACATGCCTCCTATACTCACCAAAACGAGCGCATCCCAGAAAAAATACCTGTCGCTCTTTCGCTCCCCGAGCAGATCCAGATGGTCCAGATACTCGTAGATGGAGTGCCGTCCCGTCCGTCCGAGCATGAAAAAAATCCGCTGCAGCCTGTGCCGCTCCTCCTCCCGCTCCATAAAAAGCGCGATTCGCCGTTCCATTTTTTCAAGCTCGACGGCATCCGCCGCGGGCGTCCTCAGCCTGTAATACAGATACTCGTCACCAGCCGCCGAGAGACAGGTGTTCATCCGCTGATACACCGCATCCATATACAGATCATTCCATGTGATATCGTCGATCTGATCCGCCGTCCTGTGTTTTTCATAATACATGCTGATATGGGAAAGTTCCTCCGCCCCGTAACTTCGCTCGGGCGGCGTACCGTAACCCGCATAAATCTCCCGCAGCTTTCTCTCCAGAAACCTTCTGCTGTCCACATACTCTTTTGTCATCACAAGTACAATGGCAAGCAGAATCAGACATATAAAAATAAAAGCGTCCATACTCACTTGAGATTATTTATAATCTCATTCGCCTTTCCATAAATTTCTCCCTCATCTATCTCTTTCGCAAACTGCCCGTTCTCATACAAAATCCGTCCGCGGATCATCGTCATTTTTACATTCTGCTTGCTGCCGCTGTATACCAGATTTTTCGCAATATTGTTGAGAGGCTGCATGTTGGGTTGGTGCAGATCGATCAGAATCACATCCGCCTGCTTTCCCGCCGCCAGCACATCCGTGTCCGGCAGGTTCATAGCCTTTGCGCCGTTCACCGTCGCCATCTTCAATACTTCCAGCGCGTCCACAGCCGCCGCGTCCTGCTCCCTCAGCTTGGCAAGCCCCGTGACCAGAAACATTTCCCGAAACATGTCAAGACAGTTGTTGCTTGCAGAGCCGTCCGTGCCGACCGCCACATTGACGCCGCGCTTCAGATACGCGGAAATCGGCGCGATGCCGCTTGCCAGCTTCGTGTTGGAGCCGGGATTTGTGACAACGCTCAACCCCCGTTCCGCGAAGATATCCATGTCCTCCTCATCCATCCAGACACAGTGGTAGCCGCCCCCGCCGTAATCAAACATGCCGAGGGAATTAAGAAGCTTTACCGGGGACATGCCGTAGCGCTCCCTGCAGCCCTCCACCTCCGCCTTTGTCTCGGAAAGATGCGTGAACACCGGTGCCTTGTACTTGTGCGCCATTGCCGCCACCTGTTCCAAAAGCGCCTTGGAGCAAGTATACTCCGCATGAAAACCGATAAAGTAAGAGTGCAGGGAATCAAAATTGTTTAAAGAATGATATCTTTCCTCCATCTTTGCAAGAGACTCTTCAAACCCCTCCTGTCCACTGGCGCCGCTGACCTGCACGCACCGCATCCCCATCTCCACACATGCCCTCGCCGTATCCTCCGGGGACAGATACATATCGAAGATGGAAGTGATGCCGCTGGTCAGATACTCCAGTACCGCCAGCTTTGTGAGATGATAAATCATCTCCCCGTCAAGCTTATCCTCCATCGGGAATACCTGCTGAAACAGCCAGTCCTGCAGCGGCAGGTCGTCCGCGTAAGAACGCAGAAACGTCATCGCGGAATGGGTGTGGGCATCCTTGAAGCCCGGCATCAGAAGATTCCCGCCGCAGTCGATCTCCCTGTCCCAGAGAATGCTCTCTATGGAAAGCGACTGACAGACCGCCGCCGCGTCGCCGCCTTCCCCCACATACAGGATTTTGTCATCCTGCACCCAGAGTTCCCCTTCCATAATATCTGTCGTTTTCATGGTAAGAATTTTTGCATTGTAAAATCTGTAGTTCATGCGCTACCTGTCATCCTCCTTTTCATCCGCCATCCCGTCTGTTTGGCATTGTATTGCCAGTTCTTCTATCAGGTAATTTACCCTCTCCGGCGCATCTGTATTGGAATTATGTCCGGCGTTTTTGATCCACTCCAGCCTGATTCCGGTATGTCTATGCCACGCCTTGTTATATCTGATACAGGAACCGGCATGATCCTTTTCCCCGCACAGCAAAAGCGCCTGACAGGGAATCCGATAGGGAAGGTCCCGCTCCATCGCCTCCGCCAATATACGAAACCCATGCCCTGCCAGTTTCGCATACCTTGCCTTCTGTCCCTCGTACTCTTTCATGGTATCGTACATCAGCTTTCTTCCGTATTCTGAGACAGCTATCCCTTTTGTCCCTGACCGCAGCAGCCATCTCCAAGGATAATAACGGTAAACCGGCTCCATCCTTTTCAGCAGCCATATCTCCGCCGCAGTCACATACCTTCTCTGCAGAGGCGCAGAATCAATCGAGACAAAACCCTTAAGCTTTTCGGGAAATAGCTGCGCATATGCCTGCCCCACATAGCCTCCCATCGACTGCCCTATGATGACAGGGCGCGCCATCCCCTCCGTAGACAAAATCTCATCCAGCCACGCCGCTTTGTCAAACAGATCAAACGTTAAGTCAAAAGGAAAGGAAGACGCATGTCCGGGCGCATCCCAGACAAACACACTGTACTTTCCTTCAAAATATGCCATTTGCTTATCGAACAGGTGGTGGTCTGCGGTCAGTCCCGGCAAAAAAACCAGCGTCACTTCCGAGTCCATCTTTTTACTGAGCCAGTAGTGAATGACGCCGCAGCGGGTACGGTATTCTCTCTGCAGTAACATGGATATGTCTCCTACTCTCTTTCGCAGTGCAGGTTTTCCGGTCCGAACCCCTCCGGCAGAAGCTCCGCCAGCGTCATCACGCGGTAGTCCTCCTCCGACTTCGCCACGATAATCTGAAAGCATTCCGGCTCGCAAAACTCTCTCATCACCTGCCTGCACACCCCGCAGGGATAGGCGTACTGCGTCAGCTCCTCCCCCTCGGGGCTTCCCACAATGGCGATCGCTGCAAACTTCCGCACCCCTTCGCTGACCGCCTTAAAAAACGCCGTCCGCTCGGCACAGTTGCTCGGTCCGTAAGCCGCATTCTCAATATTACAGCCTGTGACAATCTGCCCGTCCGCGGTAAGCAAAGCCGCCCCGACTTGATAACGGGAATAAGGCGAGTAGGATTTCCTTCTCGCCCCGATTGCCTTTCTGATCAGTTCCTTTATCCCTTCCTGAAATAAACGACTGCTATCCATATCTTTCTCTCTCATTTTCACACCTTAAACTTCGTGATGGACTCCACCAACAATTTCTCGAACTTGGGCGCCACCGCGTTCGCCGCCTCCTGCACTTCCTCGTGGGTCAAAGGCGCGCTGTTCATGCCCGCCGCCAGATTGCTGACGCAGGACACACCGCAGATTTTCATGCCCATATGGTTCGCCGCAATCGCCTCCACAACGGTGCTCATACCCACCGCGCTTACTCCCAGCTTATGCAGCATCTGAATTTCTGCGGGAGACTCAAAGGAAGGTCCCGTAAGCTGTGCGTACACGCCCTCAAACAGTTCGATATCGTTCTCTTTTGCCGTCTCCCTGATAATCCCCTGTAAATCCTCGTCATAGACATGGGACATATCCGGGAATCTGGTGCCCAGCTCCTCGATGTTCGGTCCGATCAGTGGATTCGGCGCAAACAGGGAAATATGATCCTGAATCAGCATCAGACTGCCCGCATGGAACGCCGGGTTGATCCCGCCGGAAGCATTCGTCAAAAAGAGCACTTCCGCTCCCATCATCTTCATCAGACGTGCCGGCAATACCACGTCCGTGATCGGATATCCCTCGTAATAGTGCACACGCCCCTGCATCAGCACAACCGGCACCTCATTGATGTAGCCGAAAATAAATTTCCCGGCATGTCCCGGCACCGTCGATACCGGAAATCCCTCAATCTCACTGTAGGGAAGTTCCGCCTTCACATCCACCACCTTCGCAAAATTACCGAGACCCGAACCTAAAACCACAGCCACCTTCGGCTCAAAGTCAATTTTTGCTTTGTAACAGTCATAGCATTTTAAGAGTTTATCATATACAGGATTCATATACTTACCGCCTTTCCCTTTTTATGGTAAGTATATCACACTCTCCCCGGTTTGACATCCATTTTCTCCGCGATCAAAATATCCATACAGTGCTGGTGGGGCACGCCGCCGCTGTCGCAGTCAAATATGATTTCGTCACCGGCATGAAAAAACCAGTCATGATACAATCCCTGCAGTTCCCCGGAGCGCCAGTTTCCCCTCTCGATCTCATTTGGCTCCCGGTCCGGCGCAGACGCAATAAAGGGCTTATCCACAAAGACATTGACCGCATGGATGCCCCCGACAGCCGTGTGATCTTTCAGGCAGGCAATCACTTCTCCCCGCAGTTCCCTCGGGATATAGTGGAGCATCCCGCTGGAAAACACGATGTCAAACGTTGTATCCGGTCTATAATCCAGCACATCCGCTTTAAAAAAGTCAACTTTTACTCCGTGCTGCTCCGCCAGACCGCGCGCTTTCTCCAATCCGTTCTCCGCCGCATCAAAGGCTGAGACAAGATAACCATTCTTCGCAAGAAAAACCGCATCCTTCCCTTCCCCGCAGCCGATCTCCAAAACCCGGTAAGGTTTTACAGGCGGCTTGATTTTCATAATCTCATAACACAGCTCGTTGGGCTGCAGCCCCCAGTAATACGCCTCATTCTCATACCGTTTTTCATAGTCTGTCACGGGCGCGGCGCTGTACCCTAAGAGGGTATCCGTAGTCGTGCCCAGAATATGCGCAAGCTGCGGCAAAAGGCTGATGTCCGGGTATGCCGTGCCGTTCTCCCACTTGGAGACCGCCTGAAAGGAAACGTTTAGATAATCGGCAATCTTCTGCTGGGTGTACCCTAACTGCTTCCTCTTTTTCATAATGATCGTTCCTATGCTGTCACTCAAATTTCTTTCCTCCGTTCGTATCTGCCCTGTTGCTTCTAATCATAACAAGATACCTTCGGTTCCACAATAACCCGTATGTTGAAACACAGGTGAAAGATCAACCAAATGGCGAAAAAAGAACCCTGAAATGAGTGTTCCCCATGCCAGAGTTCCCTTGCCTATGCTATGTCACATAAAAGCACGCCACATTTAATTCGTCCGGGCATTTTGCGCTTTCACGCGCTGGTATTCCTCCACAGTGACATCCAGCCCTGCGCACGCTTTTTCCAGACTGATCCCAAAATTCTTCATAGCCGCTTCAATATTATGTATCAGGCTTTGTCTTCTTCCTTCTTCCTTTCCTCTCATGTAGCCAGCGTTCTCTCCGTCCTCATAGGTCACACGCATCGCATATTCTTCATTGTACTCATATATCGACATTGCAACCACCTCGTTTCTCTGCGTCACAAGAAAATCTTTCAGAATATCCTGCCGAATACATTCTGTCACTGCATTTCCCACCGCTTTTGGCAGCTCCATAATCTCCAGATTTTCCTTACCATAGATACAAACTTTGCATAACCATTTAATGTCGGACACTTTTCAAGCAATTCCCTGTTATGCCCATAGTTGATGTTGTACGTCCTTACCGTCACTTCAATACAGCCTTCATCTCCCGCAAAAGATTCCGACAAATACTGTGTAAACGTTTCTTCCCGTCTGTCCAGTCCATTATAAAAAACCACATATCGGGGTGTCGGCAGCATAATCTTACGGCTTGTACTCAGCTCCGTGTCCCCTAGATACTTTTTATACAAATCAGCTCATCCTCCCGCATCGCCTCCGCCAGTCCACCACACACCGCAAACACAGTGATCGACAGGTTCCTCCATGTCATCCAGTAATGCTCATACGCATGATTTCTTGTAACCAGATACCAGAGAAACGGGGATATCCCAACCAAGCACCATGCGATCATGCGGTTCCATTGTATTTGCTCTCTTTTTTTATAGAGAAGAATGCCAGTCAGCAAGACAGCCGTGCCCCCGAGAAGCAGACAGGGTGGATTACAAAATACCGACAGATTTTTCATCACCACATGCCCCCATGTAAGTGTCTTCTCCCCGTCCAGAGCGCTGCGGAACAAAAGGCTCTCCAACGCGTCCGCAATCACATTATCCTCCAAAAACAGCGTTGCCGCAAGCCACTTAAACGCCCACTGCACAACATAGCCCACACCCCAGCATACAGAAGTTTCCACCGTCTTTTTTATTCTTTCCCTTGTACCGCTTTTCTGTTGCAGAAGAATCACCAGGGGAACCGCCAACGTCACCAGAGGCCATGTAAGCAGATCCATATAAGCCGTCAACATCCCGACGCTCATGAAAAACAAGCCGCATCGGTCACCCAGTTTCGGAAACCGCAATAATAACAGCACTGAAACCATATAGATGTAAAAGCACACGGAATAATCCAGACTCAGCATGACAACCAGCTGCATGCCCACTATCCAAAAAATAAGAAAGGGAACCCGCAGATACCCCATTCCCTGTTTCTGGAGCATATGGAGCAAAACAAACAGCAGCACAGACTGCAAAACCACATTCAGATAAATCAGTTCCTGATAACTGAATACAGATAACAGCGGCTTTAAAAATACCAGATATCCGTGCCAGTAACGCTCATAGCTGTCGCAGGTAAAGTCCTGCCCATTGTATGTCCCCTGTGCAAAAGTCATTCCGTGATTCCACTCACTGTTATAGGTATAGCAGCGCAGTACTTTTTGTATGTAGTTTTCTCCTGTCGAGGGCATGGGTGTCGCCGCCGCCTTTAACATCAGATATTCGGTATTATTATCCAACATGGACAGATCGTAACCGGGGAGATACTGATGCCACCCTTCCCTGCGCTCGATACATTCCAGACTACGGGTATAGTTGTCCGCCATTTTGGAGACGGGTATCGCATACACTGCAAGAAGAAATAAAACGCCAAGTATACCGCCTGACAATAAAAGAAAACATGCCTGAACCGCAGTTCGCAATCCGCCTTTCATCTGCCCCTGTTCCTCCCATACCGTATCGGCTCCGCCACCGTCCTGTTAAAGAACGCAATCAGCGGCCCCATAAAGAACGCCGTCACCACCGTGCCAATCCCCACCGTCGCCCCGAAAGCAAAACCCACAATAGTGCAGAATAAATCCGACGATATCCGGCAGATCTGGAATTTCCACTTCTTCTTTTCCGACAAGATCAAAGACACCGCGTCATAGGTGGACACGCCCATATCTGCCGTAAAATAGAGGGCGGAGGAAAAGCACATAATCACAATGCCGAGAATCAAAAACACAAACCGCACAACAAAAGACGGTTCCGGAATCAGTGTCTCAAAGAGCAGGGAGGAATACTCCACCACATAGCCCAGCAGAAAAATGTTGATCACCGTTCCAAGACCGATCTTCTTTTTGTCCGCCAGAAAAATCGCGACAAGCATCAGCAGATTGATCGCCGCGTACACCGTGCCAAATCCCGGCGCGCCCTCCGGCAGAATCATAAAAATACCATGTGTAAAGACCTGAAACGGGTCAAGACCCAGCGCCGAGAAATTGAACATCCCGACGCTGAACCCGCAGATCAGCACACCGCATATTGTCATCAAAATTCTTCTTGTACGCTCCTGCATCTTTTGTACCTCTCCTTAAAAAAACTCGTTGTCTTTTAAAATAACATACTCCCCGAAAACCTGTCAAATTCACAACACGCCACAACTCAGCCTCTCCCATTCGCAAAACCGCGTCTTCGACGCTCTCCGCCGTTTCACGGCTCATTTTTGCTCATCAGCGGGCGCTCCCTCAGAGGATTATCCGTTCGTCAAATTCATGCAAGCATGATTTGCCGCCCAAATAATCCTCTGGCTGAGTTGTTAAATGATAATGCAAACCATTCCCCCGTTGCAATCGTTGACGATCTTCTGCATGGTCTCCTGAAGTTTGATCTGGCTCTCCTCGTTGATCATGGAAAGTTTGCCGGTGATACCGTCGTTGACAAGCTGTTCCACAGTCTTGCCGAAGATATTCGTCGCCCAGATGCCCTCCTCGCCGGTATCGGCATCGGAGATAAACTGAATTAGATCCCGCGCCTGCTCCTCCGTCCCAACGATCGGCGAGATCTCCGTCTCTATGCTCGCCTTGATCATGTGTATGCTGGGGCTTTCCGCCTTGATCTTCACGCCGAATTTATTGCCCTGCTTGATGAGTTCCGGCTTCTCCAGCACAATCTCCTCGCGGTCGGGCATCACCACGCCGTAGCCCTTGTAGCGCACCGCCTCCAGCGCGTGCAGCACCTTCACGTACTCCCGTTTCATCTTCGCCATCTCCCGCAGGGTAGCGAGAAGCTGGTACTCGCTCTCTATGGACTCCCCTACCAGATCGCTCAACATCTCATAATAGTAAGCGTCGTCCACATCAAGAATGATCCGCACGCTGCCGTCAGACATGTTGATGCCATCCAGCTTGCACTTCTTAATATACGCGCTCTCCACCATAAAACGGTCCGCCGTGATGTCACGAATATGATTCAGATCGTTCATCAGTGTTTTAAGCTGCGCAATGATATCCTTTTTCATCTTGTGGTCACAGGGCAGCATCTCCACCCACTTCGGCATATAAAACTCGATCATGGTGAGCGGAAACTCATAGAGAATATTTTCCATAATGTGGTTGATATCCTCTTTTTTCAACTGCTCGCAGTTGATAGGCATAACCGTCACCTGATACTTTTCGCTGATCTCATCGGCAAGGTTTCTCGTCTCCTCAGCGTAAGGCTTTTCGGAGTTTAAGAGCACAATGTACGGTTTCCCAAGCGCCTGCAGCTCTTTGATCGTCCGCTCCTCCGCCTCCAGAAAGCTCTCCCTCGACAGTTCACCGAAAGATCCGTCGCAGGTCACCACAATTCCGATCGTGGAATGATCCCGTATCACCTTTCTGGTGCCGATCTCCGCCGCCTTTGTGAACGGAATCTCCTCCACTGACCACGGCGTCTTGACCATGCGCTCCTCTTCCTTCTCCATATGCCCGGCTGCGCCGTCAACCATATAGCCCACGCAGTCCACCAGACGCACTTTCACGTCGATATCCGCACCCAGCTTTACATGCGCCGCCTCCTTGGGTATAAACTTCGGCTCTGTGGTGGTGATGGTCTTTCCGCCCGCGCTCTGGGGCATTTCATCCTGCGCCCGCTCCCGCTCATGCTCATCCTCTATGTAGGGAAGCACCAAAAGGTTCATAAACCGTTTAATAAAAGTAGATTTTCCCGTCCTGACAGGTCCCACCACGCCAAGGTAGATTTCTCCCCCCGTTCTGCGCTGTATATCTTTATACAGGTCATATGTACTATTCTGTAATATATCCATAAAAAATCCTCCTGCTTATACTGGTAAATGTATATGCAGAAGGATTCGGTTTTATACGGCAAAGTCTCACTCTTTACGCCTTTAATTTATGGAAAATGATGCAGTTTGGCTGCTCCACCTTGATCTCCCTGCCGTTCATGACAAGAAGCCCGTTCTTTAAGTCCACGTTAAAGAATGTCATGGTGTCCGACTCATGGTTCAGGGAAACGAGATGCCTGTTATCCGGGAACAAATTTGCGTCCTTCGGATAATCCCCGCTGATGGGCAGGCACAAAATCTTGGACAGCATTCCCGTCTTCTGATCAACCTTGTAGATCGTCGCGCTGTTATCCCCGGCATTGGAGCTTACCACATACTTAAAGTCCTCGGAAATGTTGAGCGCACTCGCCGCGGAACCGCCCGCATGATAGTCATTCAGCGTGGAGATTGTCTGTATTTTCTCAAATTCCGGGATGCCGTTCTTTTCTTCGTAAGTATACACTTCAATGTAATTTTTTAGTTCGTGTACAATATAGAGAATATGTCCGTCCTGTGAAAATTTTAGATGCCGGGGCGCGGACTCCTGCTCACTGTGGATCATGTCAATGGGCTTTAATTTCCCTCTCTCGTGATCCACCCGGTATACATTCACGTGATCAAGCCCCAGATCGGCAGCGCACAAATAATGGTTGTCTCTCGTCATCTTCACGCAGTTCACGTGAGGTCTGAAATTTCGCTCCGCGATACTGCCAAGCCCCTTGTGATAAACCTCGTCCGTGATCTCCCCGATCCCGCCGTCCTCCCTCAGACGCAGCACCGTTATTTTTCCGTCGTGATAACCGCCTACAAAAAGAAGCTTATCCTCGTAGTCTGTGGACAGATAACAGCCCCTCATGCCGTTGATCGATCCCTGATTGATCACTTCCAGATCACCGCCGGGTAAAATCTTGTACGCCTCCACACCGAAATCCGTGATGGAGTAGAGATACTTTTCGTTGTGGGAGATGGTGATGTACGAAGAGTTCGTGATCTCCACCTGATTCTTCTCCGTCATCCTGCCGTTTTGCATATCCACATCATAAATCTTGATGCCGTAGTTATCTTCCTTCGCCGTCGTGTAAGTAGACACATACGCCACATATTTATCCTGACTCATCCTGTTCCTCCATATTCGGCACGTTATTTTCAGCGTCGAACGCCTCTGCCTTTAGCAGAATTTTACCATAAATTCCAAGACTTGTTAATCCTTTTCTTCGGATTCCTGCCTTTTTAAAAAAACTGTATCCGTTTTGCATTTTCCCATTGACATACATAAGTAATCTAGTATAATGGATTTCAGTGCATGTTTAGTTTTAGTAAACTTTTAGTTTATTTTTACTGAATTAAAACAGACTTGAGACATGGGGGACATCATGGACAACACTTCCGCCCGGATGGATCTGGGCAATAAAATTAAGGAACTGCGCAACAAAAAGGGACTGACACAGGAGGAGCTTGCGGACCGCTGCGAACTGTCGAAGGGATTTATCAGCCAGTTGGAGAACGACCTGACTTCACCTTCCATCGCCACGCTGGTAGATATTTTGCAGTGTCTCGGCACCAGCCTGAAAGATTTTTTTAACGACGCCGGGGATGAACAGATCGTCTTTGGCAGGGATGACTTCTTTGAAAAGATCGACACAGAACTGCACAATAAAATAGAGTGGATCATCCCCAACGCCCAGAAAAACAAGATGGAACCAATCCGCGTCACACTGGAAAAGGACGGCTCCACCTATCCCGACCTGCCCCACGAGGGCGAGGAATTCGGCTACGTGCTCTCCGGCTCCATTACCATTATCGTCGGAAACCGCAGTATCAAGGCTTCCAAGGGGGACGCTTTTTACTTCACCCCTGACTCGGAGCATTACATTAAAGCGAACGGCAAAAGCGGCGCTGTCTTTTTATGGATCAGCACACCGCCGAACTTCTAAACACATATGATACCGGAGGAACAACTCTCATGGAGAAAGAACTGATTCAACTGATTGACATATCTAAAGCCTTTGACGGACAGATGGTTCTGGACGAATTGAACCTGAACATCCACGAGAATGAGTTTGTCACACTGCTCGGTCCGAGCGGCTGCGGCAAGACTACGACGCTGCGCATTCTTGGCGGCTTCACGAATCCCGACAAGGGGCGGGTGGTTTTCGACGGACAGGACATCACACAGATTCCGCCGAATAAAAGACCGTTAAACACGGTTTTCCAGAAATACGCGCTTTTTACCCATATGACGATCGCGGAAAACATTGCGTTTGGTTTGAAGATTAAGAAAAAGTCCAAAAGCTACATAGACGACAAGATCCGTTACGCGCTGAAACTGGTGAATCTGGACGGCTACGAACACCGTATGCCTGACTCCTTGAGCGGCGGTCAGCAGCAGCGGATTGCCATCGCCCGCGCCATCGTCAACGAGCCGAAGGTTCTTCTTCTGGACGAGCCGCTGGGCGCCCTCGACTTAAAACTGCGTCAGGAAATGCAGTACGAGCTGATCCGCATGAAAAACGAGTTGGGCATCACCTTTGTCTACGTCACCCACGATCAGGAGGAGGCGCTCACCATGTCTGACACCATCGTGGTCATGAACCAAGGCTATATCCAGCAGATCGGAAGCCCAGAGTCCATCTACAACGAGCCGGAAAACGCGTTCGTAGCGGACTTTATCGGGGACAGCAACATCATCCCCGCAACCATGATCGAGGATAAACTAGTTGACATCCTCGGCACCCGCTTTGCCTGTGTAGATACGGGATTCGGAACAAACCGTCCCGTGGACGTGGTCATCCGCCCGGAGGATGTGATTCTCGTAGAACCGCAAGAAGGAATCATTCAGGGCGTTGTAAGCCACTTGATCTTTAAGGGCGTCCACTATGAAATGGAAGTTCAGGCATGCGGCTTTGAATGGCTGGTGCAGTCTACTACCCTGTTCCCTATCGGCAAGGAAGTAGGCATCCGGGTAGACCCTTTCAATATCCAGATTATGAACAAACCGGAATCTGAAGACGAGGAGGCGGTAATCATTGACATCTAAAAACAAATGGCTCTCTGCGCCTTATATTTTCTGGTCCGTGATATTTATTATCGTGCCCCTCGGCATGATTCTCTACTACGGGCTGACCGACACGACTGGCTCCTTCACCCTCGACAACATCACAGCGATCGCCTCGGCGGGACACGCGAAAGCGCTTCGGGTTTCGCTCCTGCTCTCCCTTGTCAGCACGCTGGTCTGCTTTTTGCTCGCTTATCCACTGGCAATGATTCTCGCAAGGGTGCAGGTAAAACGGCACAACTTTATCATACTGATCTTTATTCTGCCCATGTGGATGAATTTCCTGCTGCGCACCCTCGCGTGGCAGACACTTTTGGAGAAAAACGGCGTCATCAACCACCTGCTCTCCTTCCTGCATCTGCCAGCTTTAAAGATCATCAACACACCCGCGGCGATCATCCTCGGCATGGTATACAATTTCCTACCTTTTATGGTGCTGCCTTTGTATAACGCGCTGGCTAAGATTGATATCAACGTGATAAACGCCGCCCACGATTTAGGCGCCAACAATATTTATACTTTCGTCCGCATCATTCTGCCGCTCTCCGTACCCGGTATCATCAGCGGCATCACCATGGTATTTATCCCGGCGCTGACCACCTTTGTCATCAGTGCGTTGCTTGGCGGCGGAAAGCTGCTCCTCATCGGCGATGTCATCGAACAGGAATTTACCCGCACGTCCAACTGGCATCTGGGCAGCGGACTGTCTATGGTGCTTATGATATTTATTTTGATCAACATGGTTTTATCCGCTATTTTCGATAAAGACGGGGAGGGATCCATGCTATGAAAACCATTGCAAAGAGAATTTACATAGCGCTGATTATCCTTTTTCTGTACGCCCCCATCGGCATTCTGATGGTGCTGTCCTTCAACGAGAGCAAAACCCGGGCGAAGTGGGGCGGCTTTACCTTCAAATGGTATATCGCCCTGTTCCAGAATGAAGAGATTCTGCGGGCGCTGTTTAACACGCTGCTCATTGCGCTTGCCTCCTCCCTGATCGCCACGGTGATCGGAACGGTGGCATGCATCGCCATGAACGGCATGAAGCGCAGGGCGAAGTCAATCCTGATGGGAATCACGAATATTCCCATGCTGAACGCCGATATTGTCACCGGCATTTCCCTGATGCTGCTCTATATCAGTCTGGGAATCCGGTTTGGTATGGGGACCATTCTGCTGTCCCACATTACCTTCAACATTCCCTATGTGATTTTGAGCGTGATGCCCCGCATGAAACAGTTGAACGTCAGCACCTATGAGGCGGCGCTCGATCTGGGTTCCTCCCCCTTATATGCATTTTTCAAGGTGGTGTTTCCCGATTTACTGCCGGGTATCCTCTCCGGATTCCTGATGGCGTTTACGATGTCTTTGGACGATTTCATCATCACCCATTTCACCAAGGGCGTCGGCGTGGACACGCTTTCCACGAAGATTTACACAGAGATCAAAAAGGGCATCAAGCCGGAGATGTACGCGCTCTCGTCGCTCATCTTTGTGACGGTTTTGACGCTGCTTGTTTTAGTCAACCTGTCGCCTGCAGATAAAAAGAAAACCGATTAATTACAAACCATTTGAAAACAAACAGATATATCGACACAACTGCCTAATTGATGGAGAAGACTATGAAAAAGCACCAAAATTATCATATCAGACAGACTGTCGCCGTGCTGGCGCTGCTTATATCCGCCGCACTGTGCGGCTGCGCCTCCGACAACGGCGTAAATGGACAGGTTATTGTCTATAACTGGGGCGAATACATCGATCCCGAAACCATCCGCATGTTTGAGGAAGAGAGCGGCATCAAGGTTATCTACGACGAATTTGAGACAAACGAAAGCATGTACCCGAAGGTGGAATCCGGCGCTGTCGCTTACGATATCGCCTGCCCCTCCGACTACATGATCAGCCGTATGATCCAGAATGGAATGCTGTCGGAAATTAACTACGATCACATGCCCAACGCGAAAAAAAATATTGGCGCGCAGTACTATGAACAGTCCAGAGGTTTCGACCCCGAAAACAAATACGCCATTCCCTACTGCTGGGGAACCGTCGGAATCCTCTACAACCAGACTATGGTGGAGGAACCGATCACCCGCTGGGAACAGCTCTGGGATGAAAAGTATGCGGACAATATCTTGATGCAGGATTCCGTGCGCGACGCCTTCATGGTCGCCGAAAAGCTCAACGGTAATTCCATGAACACACTGGACGCCGGAGAACTGGAAGCGGCAAAAAACCTGCTGATTGAACAGAAGCCGCTCGTGCAGGCATATGTGGTCGATCAGGTGAGGGACAAAATGATTGGCGGGGAAGCTGCCATCGGCGTGATCTATTCCGGCGAGGCGATTTATACCCAGAAAGAAAATCCCGATCTGGTGTATGTGATACCGGAAGAAGGGACGAACGTCTGGATCGATTCGTGGGTGATTTTGAAAAATGCCCCCAACAAGGAAAACGCAGAAAAATTCATTGATTTTATGTGCCGCGAAGATATTGCTCTGATGAACTTTGAATATATCACCTACTCCACCCCGAACGTTGCCGCAAGGGAACTGATCGAGGAGGACGATATCCGAAACTCGGAAATCGCTTTTCCCGACCTGTCGCAGTATGACAATCTGGAAACCTATGTGTATCTCGGCGAGGACGGGGATTATCTCTATAACGAATTGTGGAAAGAGGTGAAGGCGTACTAGCCTTCACCTCCTAAAGCGTTCGATTTCCTATAACTTCTGAAACGCGCTGCTCATAGCTTCCGCCGTACTCTTATCACTCATGATAAAGAAGATCACATCCCCGCGGCTCTCGATCAACATGGTCTCCGCGCTGACGCAGACCCACTTATCCAGATTGGCGTTGTCTTTAAGCGCCTGCTTTGCGCTCTCAACATCCGCCTCGTCCACACGCAGCAGCACGCACTGATAAGCCATGGATGACATCATGGGCATGGAAACAACGCCCTCCGTATAGGTAATCTGATCCGTTCCCAAAATAGATACTTCCAGATCGTCCGTCAGTTCAATCGTCTCGTAGCTGTCCAGATTATCCTTAAAATCCTGCACCAAATCCGCATTCGCATACAGGGACGCCATAATATCCTGCAAAGATCCTTCCAGTTTCCCTGAATCTTTTTCCCCGCCTCCGCATGCGGTGCAGATTAACCCGGTAAGTACAATGAAAAGTCCTATCATAACCATCGATTTTTTTCTGATTCTCATACGCTGTTCCCTCTCTCTTTTCCGCTCCATTTACCGTACCTTCTTATCTTCCCACCTTTTGACAGGATTATCCGCACTTTCCTCAGCTTCCCTTTTTGTCCGAGAGAAGGGGTTTGATCGTCTTATAAATCTTACTAGACTTCTTATTGTCCGCACTCGGATATTTCTTCATCAGCGCATTCATAATGCCCTGCTTTGTCTTATACTGCTGGACGATCTTCAAAACCACATCCACGCTTACATCCTTCTCCTCCTTGAGAATATCCTGCAGCTTTTCCGACAGTTTCTCCTGCAGTTCCTGCGTCTCGTGATCATGACTGCGCCCTGTGATATCCGCAATCAGCGTTACCAGAACATTTCTGCTCTTCCAGTAACCGCTCAGAATCTCAAATCCCTTATCTTTGCTGACAATATAGTACGCGTCAGCCGCATGATTCGCAATCAGGTACCCGAGCTGCGTTGCCAGCTGAAAATCGAGCGCGTTCTTGCTGCCCACCTCCACCTTGCAAAACTCAATAAGCGCCTTGGACTCCATAATTCTTCTGTGTTGGTCAAAGGTAATGCTGTCCGCATTCTTACTGTAAAAAATGCACACCTTATCCTCTTCCTCCAGCTTGTGTATGCCGTCCAGCCCGTCCTTTTTTACATTTTCAAAATCTACTAAATAATAACTCATCTTTTTCCTTTCTTTGTCCTTTTATACCGCCGCTGCCTCTCCCAGCTTCGCCTTGAAAAAGCTGATGATCCGCTGCCAGAGTTCCTGCTGGAAAAATGGCATGTCAGCGTGATCCGCCCCCTCCAAAACGAGAAGTTTTACATCGGCGCCAACCGCATCCAGTTTATCATGCAGGATCTCTCCCTGCTCGAAGGGAACGGTATGATCGTTGTCCCCGTGTATGATGAGAAACGGCGGCGCATCCTTTGTCACATAGGTAACCGGGCAGATTTTTATTGCCTCCTCCTTATGCAGCGCTACGTTTTTTCCAAGCAGCAAAGATTCCATGGACGCTGCCGCCTCCACCGGCGAGGGGTAGGGAAATGCCGTCACGTCCGAGGGCGGATACCATGGGCATGCCGCCTGCACCTTACTGGAATATTCCGTAAACGCTCCCACATCATAAGCCTTATCGCCCAAAAGCGCCGCCATCGCCGCCAGATAACCGCCCGCCGACTCTCCCATCACGCCGAACCGCTCCGTATCAATATGATAGCGCTCGCTCAATGCCCGCAGATAGCGGATGCCTGCCTTTACGTCCGTGAGCTGGTCCGGGAAATTTGCCTCGTTGGAGGTGCGGTATTCCACACTTGCCACCACAAACCCGCTTCTCGCAAGCTCCGACAGATACGCCAGATGGGCGGAGCGGTCCATGCGCAGCCACGCGCCGCCGCAGATCCATACCACGCAGGGATATTTCTTCGATGCGTCCTCGGGATAAATAATGTCCATTTTTAAATCTCTTCTCGTATGCCCGAACCACGCGTCCACCTGCGCAAACGTCACCCCCGACACAACCGAGTACTGAGGCGCTTTCACTTCTACCTTTATTTTTTCTCTCATAGCGTTTCCCCTCTTTCTAAATATTACTATGTATCTTCTCCTGCGGCATCCAGTGCATCATAAGCCGTTCCAACTTTGTCTGGTCAATGGGCTTTGCAAGGAAATCGTCAAAACCCGCCTCCAGATACTTCTCTTTTGCTCCCATAATCGCATTCGCCGTCAGCATGATCACCGGCGTTTCCTTACACAGATTATCTTCCATCTCCTCCATTTGCCGCATGGTTTCCATGCCGTCCATCTCCGGCATCATGTGGTCAAGGAAAATGATATCATAATGTTTCTGCCGGATATGATCCAGACACTCCCTACCGCTGCCCACATCCGTAATCTGAATCTGCGTCTGCTTCAACAGACCGCAGAACACTCTTCTGTTCACACGGTTATCGTCAACAAGTAAAATTTCTCCCTCCGGCGACGTAAAGCTTGCATGATAATTGTGCTCCTTTGCCGCATTTTTTGCACGCTCCTGAAAGCTGCCAATGGGCTCTACATTCACAACGCCCTGACGCAGCGCAAAGAAGAAACGAGTGCCCTCGCCATAGACGCTCTCCACATGCAAGTCCGTATCCATTAGCTTGAGCAGCTGCAGGGAAATATTCATTCCCAGACCCGTACCCTCAATGTTGTGGTTCTTCTCCTCGTCAATCCGCTCAAACGCGGAGAACAGCTTCGGAATATCCTCCTGCCTGATGCCGACGCCCGTGTCGCGCACCGTAAAATGCAGAATCACGTCCGCACCATCCCGCTCCCCTGTCACCTCAAAAGTTACGGTTCCCTTGCGGGTATACTTGACTGCATTAGTCAAAAGATTTGTGAGCACCTGCCGGATACGCAGATCGTCACCAAAAAGCTTGGACGGCAGCGACGGCTCAACTGACACCTCAAACCGCAGCCCTTTTTCATGCGCACGCAGAGAAAATATGTTGTACAGGTCGTTGAGCATACTGTTAAATTCATACTCTGCGGGCACAATCTCCATCTTGCCCGACTCAATCTTTGAGAAATCCAGAATATCATTAATAATGCCCAAAAGCGCATGCGCCGAAGTTTTGATATCCATAGAATACTTTTTCACATCCTCCTCGGAGGATTCCCGCAGCACCATCTCATTCATACCGATCACCGCGTTGATCGGAGTTCTGATTTCATGGGACATTCTTGCCAAAAACTCCGATTTGGCACGATTCGCCTTTTCCGCGTTCGCTTTGAGAAGCCGCATCTGTTCGATCTGATTTCTGCTCTGTGTCATATCCACAAATACAATAGAATATCCCACAAGCACACGGTTGTTCCAGATTTTATTTGCATGTACCTCAAAGGTATGATTGCAGCTGATATGTTCAAAATATGTATTCGTGTCAAAAATCTCCTTCAGATTCTCTTTGCAGACCTGTTCTCCCCGTTTGAATCTGCCCAGACTCTGAAACAGTTCTTTCGCCTTATCGTTCGCCTCCAGAAATCCGCCATCCACATCCACAATCAGCACAGCCTCGTCCATGGATTTAATGATATCCTCATGGGCTGTAATGGTAATATCAAATATATGATAAAAGATTACAACAATTCCAAAAGCCAGAATACCGATCCCTTCGCATGCCGGCACCGCATCATATCCCTCAATCCACTGCAGCTCATCGCAGACAAATCCCAGAATCGGAAAAATACTGCAGGCTCCCAGCGCTATCATATTGACATTCTTTTTCCCTTTTCCCACTCTCCTGTTCGCCTGCACCGTGAAAACGAAGCTCCCCACCATATGGAACATCATCTGTGCAAGAAACACATAGTGGAGCGGACCCTTTTCCAGTATCAGATGTGGGAAAAGACCTTCCGTCACGAAGGAGACTCTGGCGTAATAGACGGGCGTATAGCGATATCCCCAGATACACAAAAGCACCAGCCCGTCCAGACAGAACATAAGGGCTTCCAGCTTTGCCGATAGGTGATATCCACAGTATTTTGCCGTGAACACAAAGAGAAAAGTGGTGATAAAAGCGCCACCCATAAACTCCACACGCACAGCAATCATTGCTTCCCCAATATCCCGGGAAAGCAGTTCCAGCAAGTACCCGGCGTTTTGGATTGCGCCAAGGAAGCCAATGCAGAGCATCAGCTTGGAGAGCGCACTCTCACGCTGTCTTGTCATAAGAATGACAAAACCAAAGCATCCCAGAACCGTCAGAATCTGTAAACCCACTAAAAAACTAAACATATCTTCCTCGCATCCAAACCATTGAGTAGGAGAAATCTCTCTTATAAAGCATTCCTCCTACTCATGTCCAATCCTGACGTCAGCTCCTACGCCATCGCATTTACCTGCTTATACTTATAAAGCATCTCCGCATGATTCTGCTCCTCAATCTGTATGTCGGCAAGAAGCTTTCTCAAGCCCGAATTATCACAGGAAAACACATTAGTATTGTACTCTCCTGATACCAGCTTCTCTGTCCCGATACAGTCCGTTGCCAAAAAGCAGTCGTGCTCCTTGTCCGCGGCGTTCGCTCCGTCCTTGTATGTGCCCTTCGGCGCGTAATTCTTTCCCTGAGAATCGTTGCAGTCACACTCCGGCACATTGCCGTGCAGCGCCTGCCCAATGGACTGATAATGCTTCTGCTCGTCCTGCTGCAGCGTCCGGAACAGGCTCTGCAGCTCCGTGTCCCTCGCTTGGGCAGCGTACTTCTCATACTTTGTGATGCAGGACTTCTCCTGTGTCTGTAAGTCCCGCAATGCGGTTGTTTCTTTTTCCGTCAGTATCATGGTCAACACTCCTTTCTCTCGGACGTTACAGCAGTATGCAGCCATACACTCTCTGTCGTCCTCTGATACCAAGTATTGCCAAGCTGCCGAAAATCCATTCATGGACACTATTGTATTTATTATACACGCTTCCATTATGGAACACAAGGAAATATCCCGCTTTTACAGACATCATAACGATTCAGCCTTCGGCTTCACAGTTACGGAATCTAATCTGTACGACATCTAATCATTCTCGGAAACGGACAGCCCATATTGTGGTCAATCTCTAAGACGTAAGCCGGCTGGTCTGTAATCCTGCCGTCCTCATCCTCATAAATATAATAGTATTCCAGCCATCCGTGGGTAATGTAACCGCTCTCAAAAATTACCCTCCCATACGCATCATAATAACTGTCCAACCCCTGCAGTGTGGTTCCAAACGCCTGATGCGTATGATAGTAGTGCCTGTGATATAACGTGCCATCCTCCCGGTAGACAAATTCAATCCTAAGGATATCCTGCATCATATCCTCTGCCGACCATCCCTCCACCCTTCCTCTTGACACAAAACAGTCCGGTTTCCCGAAATCATTGTACGTCACGCTTTCCTCATAATCTTTAACACGGTCCTCCCCTGTGGTTCCATACACCGACTGGAAGGCAAAAGGATCGATTCCGTTCCATTTTGCCTCCGGGATGTAACACAGAGTAAAACCATCTATTTCCGCCACTTTCTCCAGATCGCTGTTCGTCCTGTTCGTATAGACTAAGCCGCACACCTGCTCCCTGTCCTCGTCCATGTATAATTCCAGTCCCAGACTGCCGTTCTGGTCAAAATATTGATACACAGGCTCGCTGTCCTTAAACCCGAAATCTGCAAGAAGCGCCTCTCTGCTCCCATATTCTTCCTTATGCCACGAATTGTACTCCACATCCCTCAAATCCTCATAACTGTCGATTTCCACAATCTTCTTCTCTTCCCGTAACTTCGGTCCTTCCCCGACCCATACCTGAATCGATTCCTCCTCCCTGTAATCGAATAATATCGGACGATTTCCCCACAAAAGCGCGTCAAAATACTTGTCGTTCACGGGATTTCCGTTCTCATCCAGCCTTGCTGTTCCCTCGAAAAGATAGCGTTTTTCGATTTCATCCCAAATTGTAAGCTCCGCTGTGTCTTTATGGAGTATATAGCTTCTCGCTTTCTCTGCCCTGTTCCTGTCCTCATTTAAAAGATATAATTCTTTTTCACTGACCTCTTCATCCTCCGCCACCGTAAGCATGGCTGAACCACGGCACTCCTCATATCGCGGTATGCCGATGGGCGTCATGGAAAAACGGTCGTCCTTCCAAGTAAACAAAAGCCCCGTATCGCTGCCTGCGGAAAACATCTCAAGGTCACACCATGAAGCGTACGCCAATCCGTCAAAGGAAAAGGTGACAGGCTCCGTCAGCTTCCCGCAGAAGATCTGCTGCAGAATCTTTCCGTCCTCATCATAGTAAAGCAGTTCATAGGAATTCTGTCCTTCTTCGGGAGCCGCCAATACCAGCCTGTGCTCCTTCTCCTCACCGTAAAAAGGAAAATCAACGGGAATTTCCCGTCTCTTTTGCACTGCCTCCAACTGTGCATCCCCCTTCGTCGTCTCCCCCTGTGATTCTCCCGCTTCCTTCGACTCTTCCTCCCCGTCTTCTCTGGCAGAGGTTTCCGCTTCCCCCTCCTGCGGCGGCTCCATATCCCCTGCACATCCCAGAAAACAAAAAACCACAAGGAATGCCAAAAGCACTTCTTGAAAAATCTGTTTCCCTTTCATGCTTTCACCATTCCCCCCTTTCTCCCACATCTTCGTTTTATTTCCTTCTTTTTCACATCCTCATATTCATTTTAACAAAATTATGGTAAAATGGTACTATTAGAACAAATTTATTTGCTGGTTTACACATTTACCGAAAGGAGTCCTTTCCTATGTCAAAAAATATTTTGGAGAATGAACTGTTTGAGTCCTTTGCAAACGCTTCTGACAATATTTATATCTATGTATGTGATATGAAAACAGATTTGACCAGATGGTCCAAAAACACCGTGGATTACTTTGACCTGGAAGGCGAATATATAACCGGCAACGGACCGAAGTGGATGGAGCACATCCATCCCGACGATCGCGCCGCCTATATCGCGGATATCGAGAATGTCTTTTCCGGCGCGTCCAGCCGTCACAGCTGCCAGTACCGCGCGAAAAATAAATATGGCGATTATGTGTGGCTGGAATGCAAGGGCAGCGTGATCTCCGATGAAAACGGGAATCCGCTTGTCTTTGCAGGGCTTATGACCCGGCTCGACAACCAGAACAAATATGATCCGCTCACCCTTCTTCTGACAAGCTATGAAATGCAGAAATACGATTTTTCCACCGGAAGGGGCACCATTCTTCTGCTCGGCATCAATTCCTTCCGGAAGATTAATAACACAAACGGTTTTCTCTATGGAAATAAAGTGCTGGTGGCACTCGCCAACTGCCTTACGGACCTTGCCGGCAAAGAAGACAGAGTTTACCGGCTTCAGGGAGACGAATTTATCGTTCTTTCCCCCAATGGCTCCAAAGAAAACTTAAGCCGGCTTTTCGAGAAAGCAAATGACCTCTGCACCAACATTAGAGGTCTTAAAAGCTTTTCCGTCTCCGCGGGTCTCGTATCCTACCCGGAGAATGGAACGGATTTCAACACGCTGATGAGCAATCTGGAGCATTCACTGGAATACGCCAAAGACCAGAAACAGGGACGGATCTCTGAGTTTTCCGAGAAAATCTCACAGCGCCATCTCCGCACGGGAATGCTCCGCGAGGCGCTGACCCAGAGCATACATAACAATTTTGAAGGTTTTGAACTGTACTTCCAGCCAATCCTAGACGCACAGACTAAAAAAATCGTTGAATGCGAATCACTGCTTCGCTGGAAAACCCCTGAAATACAAGATGCGACGCCCTATGAGTTTATTAAGATTCTGGAGAACACCGGAGAAATCCGTGAAGTCGGTTTCTGGGTCATGGAGGAAGCGCTGCGCCATGCCGCCATGTGGCAGAAGAAATACCGCGACATCAGTGTGAGCTTTAACGTCTCCTACATCCAGCTTTTGGACGGCGAATTTATAGACCGGCTGATTGCAAAAGCGAAAGAACTGGAAGTGGACCCGAAACTCGTCATGGTGGAACTCACGGAGAGCTGCAATGCCGACGACACGAAAATGCTCTCCCGCCAGTTTGACAAGCTGCAGAAACTCGGCTTTAAGATTGCCATGGACGATTTCGGAACGGAATACGCCTCTTTCGGGCTGCTCCACGATGTCAGCATGGACGTTCTGAAAATAGACCAGAAATTCGTGCGTGGGCTGATCCGCGACGGAAATATGACAGACATGGCGATTATCGAAAACGTGGTAAATATGTGCCGCCAACTCTCGATTCAGACCGTTGCCGAAGGCATCGAGACGAAAGAGATTCAGGATATCATCCGCAGCATCGGTGTCTCCTTCCTGCAGGGCTATCTCTATTCCAAGCCTGTCCCTGCCGCGGAGTTTGAGCGGATGGTTGAGGAGGAGCGGGGGTGACATCCCCCCTCCTTGACTCCCGATTTATCGCTAAGTTGATCAGCTCTGCGTTTTCACTGAAAGCATAGCAAGCTGCATCACAAACCTTATCGGCAGCGCCGGATATTTCATTTGATCAAAATCCCCAACAAAAAATAGCTCTTCGCTAGGATAATAAAATGCAAATGAGCCCGTCGAGCCGCTATGTCCTATCAAATCGCCCTGCCCCAAAAAGGAAGTGGAAAATCCACCCAGCTTTATTCTCATATAGCCGTTTCCATAACAGATAGGAAACATAGATAGCTGCAATTTTCTGTACCGTTTTGCATCAAGCATTTTTTGGTCAAAAAGTTCTCCATGAAAAAACGCCTGTATAAATTTCATCAAATCTCTTGCAGAGGTAATACAGCCGCCGCTCGCTTTACTGCACATTATAAATTGTGGTCTATACAACTGCTCATCCCCACAGTAAACCATAGGTATATGTTCTTTCTCCGAAACAGGCAGATACGTCTTTGTCATATTTATTTTTGAAAATATATATTTTTCAAACACCTTTTCCAATGAGCATTTTGTGACCTTTTCGATAATATCACCCAATATATTATAGTTGATATCCGCATAGTGGGCATTGTTTTTGTAATTGGGCGGAAAATGCGCTTCTCTTTTTTTCGTTAAAGCAATATTTTCGTCAAAGGAAATATATGTATCTGAAATGATAGCTTGCTTTTTGATGCTGTTTTTCCCCTCTTCATAGATATCTGCCAAGCCGCTTGTCTGACAGAGCAAATCCGATATTTTCAATTCACAAGAATAATCTTTTCCTTTATAAACATGCAATCCCTTTAGATAAGCAGGTTCGTAAAAATCCAACAGACTATCGTTCAGCGTTATATCACCTTGCTGAACAAGAATAAAAATACATGCCGCAGTAAACATTTTTGTTATGCTCGCCGCTATGATTGGACTATCTATATCTTTTCCCCCGTAAGCCTTTGAGAATATAGTTTTCCCCGTTCCTTTTTCAATCAGGACTATGCTTTCATAAATCTTTTATCCCTGCATATATTTATCAAATAAGTCTTCATAACTTTTTGTTTTCATACCATCACCATGTTATCTATTTTGGAAAAAATGAGAGCTTCGAGCTTCTCAAACCGAATTATAATCCTGACTTTAATGTCTGACCACCGCATCTCTCTTACATTTATCAAAAAATTTCTCATCTAAGATCAATGTATTGTCTACTATAGGTCTTATACTATTTACGTTCTGCCCTTTTACGCCAACTACGACTGTAATTTTTCCTATACTTTTTAAAACTTCATATACTTTTATATAATCTGTATCCGCACTCAAAAAGAACGCTATATCATATGAATTGTAAAATGCTTTACTGATAGCATGTACCGCTAAATTTATATCTGTTCCTTTTTCCACCTTATAATATGTATTCTTATTATCTATCTCTATTGGTATGTTCTCATCCACCGGTCTTGCAACATACCTTCCTTCAATCACATCTGTATATGGAGCATTTTTCATACCCGTAACCCAGTTATAATAATTTTCAAGATTTTTATCCTTCATCAAAATTTCATCCGGCTTAGGAACAAATATAAATCCTTTCAAAAAATCTACATTTGCAATCTGAGTACAAACATTTCTAAATAATTTATTGTAATCTAATTTTATCGTCGGTTTACTAAGGCTTTTATAATATTTCTGCAACGCAATATCAAAATTCATATGATCAATAAAAACCATTCCTCTAAGCATATACACCCTCCATAAATCTAAAGGCTTGCATGTATAAAACACACAAGCCCGTTCGCTATCTACAAGAAACCAGTTTCGAAAAACCGATTTCTTGAAGTTATTATATGCAAATACATATAAAAAGTCAACACTTTTTTGTTCCAAAAATCCCCAGTTTCTATTTGTTCTTGCTTTATTGGTTTGTTATAACATAAACGTCAAAACGCTCGCCTTTCAGTACCATTTGGTTGCTATATGGTCACTGTCAACTCCAATTCACTCTGCATCTCAACATATGCCATCAATTCAGATAATTTATTAAAAACCCCCTTCCAGAAATCCGCAATGGAACGTGTTCCGATTTTGTAACCTACAGTTTTCTCTCCTCCAAATTCATTAATGCCACGGAATGTTACTTTCGCAGTTCCTATATTTATATTTTTAATATAACTATCCGGCATAACCTCGATATCTTCCCCAAGTGTCAATACTTTCTTTTCACTGCCTACCTTGAGATAAACTTTTCCCTCCATAAATTGGCTTTGGTCAGTGATCTCAACTGGTTGCCCTGTGTATTCCTGATTACTGATCTTTATCGTCGCCTTGCTGATATCACAGTCCTTTTTCAGAATACGGTATGTCCCCGATACGCTACCACCGACGTAATTCCCTTTACCCTGCACTACTATCCGAATCACTGAATCCGCAGGGACAATGGACTCCTTATCCAGAGTTTCATTTACTGTTTTAACCGTTCCACTTTCGTCTTTTGTCTGAATCAGTGTATAAACAACATTTTGAGTATCATAGTCACTGCTCCCCAGTGCTTTCCCATCAGCATCATATACTTTAAAGCTCTGCCTGTAACCGTTCTTCTTTGTATTCGCGACTTTATCCTTTGCTACAACCGTGATGCCGCTTTCTTCTGATAAAGGTTTCGCTACGATCGTAAATGTTGCTTTCTTGCTGCCTGAATAATTTCCCTTCCCTTTGACCGTAATTGTAGGTGCTTTCGCATCGGTGGAAAGTGCAACCTTCTTATTATTGGCATAGCTAACCGTATAATCTTTTCCAAGTATTAACGTCTTATCTCCACTGGTTACAATAACTTTTGGCATTGCCCCGCCCTTCATATAAGGGGCTTCATAAATGCCATCCTTGACATTTTCAATATCCTGATAGGTTATCAAGATCTTCTCAAGTCGATTCCCACCTTCTATTTTATCTGTAATCCCACTGGCTACGATCTTAAAAGTAGTCTTTTTTGTTCCTGTGTAACCACCGCTTTCAAGTCCCTTAAAGATGATCGTTGCGGTTCCTCTGTCCTGATTTTTCTGGTAGGTGACGGTATAATGGATACCTTTCTCCAGAATAACAGGATCCGCATTTTTATTTGCTTTATAAGTCAGAGTCGCATTCGGCTCAATTGACGTTCCGGTATAGGCATAACTTTTATCCACCCCAGAAACTGTTACTTTGCTCATTGCGGTGCCTGTTATCTTGAAAGACACAATTTTGCTCCCAATATAGCTGTAACCATCTTCGTCATCGTCCGTTCCGGTTCCTTTCAGAATGATCGTTCCGATTCCTACGTCAGTATTTTCTCCTATGCTGACAGTATAATCGCTGTTTCCTTCAGAAAGTACATCCGTCTTATACTTTACCGTGTAACCGGCAGGCATAATCTGCTGTCCTGTCCATGCTTGGCTTCTAATTCCTTTTATTGTGACGCTACTCATGGCAATCTGTTTACTGTTTGCACTAATTGTAAGCGTTATCGGAATTTCTCCTGTAAAATTATTTTTTCCTACAATCATCAGATTATATGTCTTGGACTCTGAAAATGCACTTTTATCATTCTTAGCATTGTCATACTTCGGGATATAAAAGTCCGTATTATACTTTAACTTTTTTCCATTCCATGTAAGGGTCGGTGTAGGAGTCTGTTTTTTGCCGGTATAGGTAACTGCCAAATCATTGGTACTGAAACCGGCGCCGGAAATATCTGCTGGCTGTATCCGGAAGTATATGATCCGGCTTCCGGAATAGTTGCCTTTCATCTTGATGATGACCTGCGGAGCTTTTTTCGGATCAAAACCGCTGTACTTGGTCTGACCGGCATTTTGCAGATTGCTTTCAAAGTCTGCGTATTCCTCTTCGGTATAAGTGTAGGCGGATTTATTGTTCTTATAAGAAACAGTGTAATCTACTTTCTCCTGCAGGCGTTTATTTCCATCGTAGAGACGGAAAGATTGGGTAATGTTACTGCCGGTATATATCATATCAGTGATACCTGCTGACCAGATACCGTCCGGGATGATACCGTCTGAGGGGATATCATCAGGGAGGACCCCGCTTTCTTCATTATCATCTGATTCATCATCTTCCGGCTCATTAGCAGTGCAGTATATATCATCAGGTTCATATACGGTTTCCCCTATGCCGGCTCCCCATATATCCATTTCATTTGTGGCATCTGAGACATATAATACAAAATCTGACTGAGACTCAAATCCGCTTGTCTGTATTTCTGTAGAGCCTTCAATAGGAACATTTACAAATGCTCTCTTGTCAATTAAATTATCTGCCGCATCATAGTATGCCAATGTCAGTGACATGGAGCCTTCCCCAGTTCCTGTAATTGCAAGATTATAGTCAGGCGAATATTCTAAATTAAATATAATTTCATCACCATCGCGCTCTACCGTACCAAAATCGGCTGTTCCTAGACTGAGACTATCAAGAACTTCGCCATTCAGTTCAATTGCAGCCTCAACAGGACAGGCAATCCACATAACTATTTTTTCCACACCGTTTCCGCTGCGTACATCGGTAACAGCCCTTGCTGTTCCATTATAGTAGGAGCCATGATTTGTATCCCAGATATAAAGGTTATTCCCATACTTCTTTACTACAGATGCAAAGTTTTCATAGCTTGTATATTCAGCCAGATACAGGGTATGGGATACTCCTCTTTTGCTGATTCCTCCGCCATAACTGATATAATAAAACCCATCGCCATCCGGGGACTCTCCTAGAAAAACGATTGAGTGCGGCTTATTATAACGGAGCTGTTCTCCCGGGTCGGCGTACTGGTGTATAAATTCTTTGACACCATCGGCATTGAGGTTACTTCTCTTTTTGCTTGCTCCATTTGTTCCATAAATATATGCAGATGCAAAACAAGCATATGACATGCAGCCTGCTGAACCATGATTCCATTTTACAGTGCCTAACACAGAATCATTTATCTTCCTGCCATAAGGATCCTTATTCTGGATAGGCCACCTTGCAATCGTATCTTTTGTTCCTGTAAAGACCATGGTATCCCCCGGAATATTTGATTTTATAGGACGATACTCAGCCTTAAATAACAGATTGTATATCGCAGATTCAATAGATTCTTTTGAGTCCGCATCTATGTTTTTTAAGGAAACCTGTGTCAAGTTCTTCACATACTGTAATTTTTCATCTGATATATAATTTTTCATTAAGACTATGCTGTAGCTTAGGTTCCTGGGCATTTCGGTGACAGTTGAACCGTCTGGAAGATACCAATCGTCGCCAGGCAGGTCTATGGAAACATTAATATTGCATGGAGTATGTATGGTTAACAAATCCATGCATTCACTGAACATATTCTTCATTTTTGTCACATTGATAACATTAAAATTGCTTAGATCCAAGCTTCGTAAGCTGCTACATCCCCAAAACATATCTGCCATATCTGTTACTTTACTAGTGTCAAAGCTACTTAAATCCACACTTTGTAAATTTTGACAGCCCTCAAACATATCTGCCATATCTGTTACTTTACTGGTATTAAAGCTACTTAGATCCAAACTTTGTAAATTCTTCCAACAATACTGAAACATACCTGCCATATTTGTTACTTTACTAGTATTAAAATTACTTAGATCCAAACTTTGTAAGTTTATACATCCCTCAAACATACCTGCCATATTTGTTACTTTACTAGTATTAAAGTTACTTAGATCCAAGCTTTGTAAGCTTATATTAGAAAACATATATGCCATATTTGTTACATTACTAGTATTAAAGTTACTTAGATCCAAGCTTTGTAAGTTTGCACATACAGAAAACATACCTGCCATATCTGTTACTTTACTAGTATCAAAGTTACTTAAATCCACACTTGGTAAACTAATACAGTTAAAAAACATATCATCCATAACTGTTACATTACTAGTGTCAAAGCTACTTAGATCCAAGCTTTTTAAGCTATGACAGTCACCAAACATACGTGTCATTTTTGTTACTCTACTGGTGTCAAAGTTACTTAGATCCAAGCTTTGCATGTTTTCACAATCATTAAACATATAAGATGCGTCGCTCATACCTGTTATGTTAATTTCAGCAGATATTATGGAGGACCCATACCCATACCATGGTGCTACATCATAATCACCTTTATTACGCGTAAAATCTCCACTTCCCTCTACGGTCAGCTTTCCATCTGCATCAATTACCCATGCAATATCTCCATCAGTTCCATATGCAATATCATTACCGGAAAGCATTGACTCCAATCTCTCCTCCGCACTTAAAGATGATACTGAATTAATACTGATATATTTTTCATCGTTTATATTCCCTTCCTCATTATTGGGAGTTTCCTGTTCTTGTTCTTCCTCTTTTTCCGAATTCTCCGGCTCATTTTCTACATTATCCGCTTCATCCTGCGGTCCATCATCCGCTTCATCATTAACAAGCTCTTCTTCCTCTATGTCCACCCCCCCCCCATTTTCTGTATCCAATTCACCTGAATCAGCCCCTTCACCATCATTCTCAGTCAGTTCATCTTCTAACGCACCTTCCTCACCCAGATCATCTGCGTTGGCATCAGAGTCTTCCTGCTCTACTTCATTTGCTGATACTTGAAATCCGGTAGGTATGATATCGAAAAAAATTAATACCATACATATTAAACCTGCCAACAATCGTATTTTTCTTTTTCTCATTTGATTTATCCCTCTCATTATGCTTTTAAATTTCTTGCCCGTCATTATACATAAAGCAGATATTAGGGGTTTCCCTTTTTTCCCATTCTCATAAAGCAAAGCCCACAAGTGTTGAATTTGTGGGCTTTTTCATGCTTTTCTTTATGCTATTTCTTAGAACTTCCCAGCCTTAGCAGCCTCCTCAATCAGAACCGCTACAGCTACCGTCGCGCCTACCATCGGGTTATTTCCCATACCGATCAGACCCATCATCTCAACGTGTGCCGGAACGGAGGAAGAGCCCGCGAACTGTGCGTCGGAGTGCATACGACCGAGCGTATCAGTGAAGCCGTAGGATGCAGGACCCGCCGCCATGTTATCGGGATGCAGGGTACGACCCGTGCCGCCGCCGGACGCTACGGAGAAGTACTTCTTACCTGCCTCAGTTCTCTCCTTCTTGTATGTACCTGCTACCGGATGCTGGAATCTGGTCGGGTTGGTGGAGTTACCGGTGATGGACACGTCCACGTTCTCCTTCCACATGATTGCCACGCCCTCGGGCACGGAGTTTGCGCCGTAGCAGTTTACCTTAGCGCGAAGACCCTCAGAGTAAGGAGTTCTGCTCACTTCCTTCACCTCGTTGGTGTAAGGATCGTACTCGGTCTCCACAAAGGTGAAGCCGTTGATTCTGGAAATGATCTTCGCCGCGTCTTTTCCGAGACCGTTCAGAATGACACGAAGGGGTTTCTGACGAACCTTGTTTGCCTTCTCAGCGATACCGATTGCGCCCTCAGCCGCCGCGAAAGACTCGTGACCTGCAAGGAATGCGAAGCAGTCCGTCTCCTCCTCAAGGAGCATCTTGCCAAGATTACCGTGTCCCAGACCTACCTTACGGGTGTCAGCCACAGAACCGGGAATACAGAATGCCTGTAAGCCCTCGCCGATTGCAGCAGCAGCGTCAGCCGCCTTCTTGCAGCCCTTCTTGATCGCGATTGCCGCGCCTACGGTGTATGCCCAACATGCGTTCTCAAAACAGATGGGCTGGATTTTCTTCACCTGCTCATATACATCCAAGCCGGCGTCTTTTGTGATTTTTTCAGCTTCTTCGATGGAAGAAATGCCATAGCTGCTCAATACGGAATTGATCTTATCAATTCTTCTCTCATATGATTCAAATAAAGCCATCTTATCTTCTCCTCCTGTTTATTATTCTACTCTGGGATCAATGATCTTTACAGCGTCGTCCACGCGACCGTACTGACCGCAAGCTTTCTCGTACGCTGTGTTCGGGTCGTCGCCCTTCTTGATGAAATCTGTCATCTTGCCGAGGCTGACAAACTTGTAACCGATGATCTCGTCGTTCGCGTCCAGAGCGATCCCTGTCACGTAGCCCTCTGCCATCTCGAGGTAACGGGGACCTTTCTTGAGCGTGCCGTACATCGTACCTACCTGACTTCTCAAACCCTTACCAAGATCCTCAAGACCTGCGCCTACCGGAAGACCGTCCTCGGAGAATGCAGACTGTGTACGACCGTACACGATCTGTAAGAACAGCTCTCTCATAGCCGTGTTGATAGCGTCACACACCAGATCCGTGTTGAGCGCTTCCATAACCGTAAGACCCGGTAAAATCTCGGAAGCCATCGCTGCGGAGTGCGTCATACCGGAACAGCCGATCGTCTCCACGAGCGCCTCCTGAATGATACCCTCTTTTACGTTCAGGGTCAGCTTACAAGCGCCCTGCTGAGGAGCACACCAGCCTACGCCGTGTGTCAGACCGGAAATGTCTTTCACTTCCTTCGCCTGCACCCACTTTGCTTCCTCGGGGATAGGAGCACAGCCATGATGAACGCCCTGTGCCACTGTACACATTTCTTCCACTTCTTTTGAATAGATCATGTGATAACTCCTTTCGATTATGTATTAATTATTTGATAACAGGCGGAAACGCCTGTCATAACCGCCAGTCTCATTGTCTCATATCAGAGGGAAAAAATCCAGATATTTGTAAATTTTTTTGAATTTCTACCCCATGAAATACTCCGATATATCAAAGCTGTTTATAAGTGCCAGACCGTTCTCCTCCCTGCACTCCAGCCAGCTTGCGCTGCTTCTCGTCCAGCTTCTCAAAGAGTAGTTAAACATTTCCTCCGTGCATCGGCAGTGCGGATCGTTCTTGTCCAGATTTCGCAAGATGCAGTTCTCACAGGGCGTATCCCTGTTCTGCAGCGCCTTGTAACAGATATCTCCGATCTTTACATCCGGCGAATCCGCCAGCACCTTTTTATTGATAAAGCTAATCTCGTGGTTATCCGGATTCACCACATAGACGAAACTGTCCAGATTGTCGAAGACAGCGACCTGCGCCACGAAATTCTGCAGTCTGTCCATCAGACCGATTTGGAGGATATGCGCCTCCATCAGGCGGAACAGGGAACGCACCTCTTCCATCTCGCTCTTTGACAGTTCCATCTGCACATCTTCGTGGTTTTCAAATACGATCGCGCCCTGAAACTCTCCCTGCGAGGTCAGCGGATAATAGAGCATACTCTTAATACCCTCCGCCCGAAAATACTCGCGCATCTCCTCCGCCGTCAGGTCGTAATCGTGAATCATTGCCACGCTCGGGAAGAAGGAGTAAAGGATCTCGTTCACCATCCGTTTCAGTTCGTAGTGTTCCTCCGCCTCCTTGCCAGTGGCGTACTTCTTCACGGTAAACTGTATGGTACGGGAAATCGGCAGCGAATCGTTGCCGCAGATATACCCTCTGTGGAACCCGTATTTTGCCGTCATCAGCTCTATGGAAGAGCGCAGCGCGGATTCCAACACCTTATCTTCAAACAGGATCTGCATCACCTGATCCTCGATATGCCTCTCGTAATCAATGGTCTTCGTCATATCATAGCCGACTTTTCTGTTGGCGTGATACACTGTCGTACTCGCCGCATGGTAAACACGGTAGCCGTCCTTACCGTTCGCCTTAACCGTATACACCGCCCTGTCAGCTTTCTCAAAAAGTTCCTCGTAAGTTTTGCCGTGATAAGGGTATACGGCAACGCCCACACTGCAAGTCACGTGAATCGGCTGCCCCTCAAATTCAAGATCATACCTTACCGATTTCACAATATTGCCCGCCATTTCATCCGCGTCGGAAATGGTATTCAGGTTTCTCATATAAACAAGGAACTCATCACCGCCGATACGACCGATCACGTCGCCGCCCTTAAACATTTCTTTCAGAATTTCGGCGGTCTTGCCAAGGAGCTCATCGCCGTTGGCATGCCCCAGAAGATCGTTTGCCTCCTTAAAATTATCCAGATCGATAATCATCAGCGCGCTCAGATCATTCTCTTTCGCATCCTCAATCGCATTGTGGATCAACTGCTCGGTGGCACCCTGGTTGTAGATGCCTGTCAGCGCGTCCTTCTCAGCGCGCAAAAGAAGCTCCATCTCCTTAAGTTTTTTGTCGTGAATATTGATCATACGACCGACGATACGGGTCACATACCCTTCCGCACCGAGAAGGGACGTCAGGTTCGCCTGATACCATGTATAGTCATCATCAAAACGCTTAATGCGAAATTCAATGGTGTCATGTTTTGGAGATTTGAGCAGGCTCTCCAAGACCGCCTTGTAGTAGGCGATATCCTCCTTGTAGATCATCGCGGCGTTAAATCTTTCCATATATCTGCTGTGGATCTCATCCTGCGCCATGCCGTACTCGTCGTTCGTCCTGATAATCATAACATCCGTCTTTGCATTATAGTCAATGATCTTCTCGCCTTCCGCCTCCGAAAGAATGTGCAGACGCTCCGCCTGTCTCTGCAGCTCTTCCTCCACATTCTTTCTCTCAGTCACATCCTCAATCACCGTGACGATCGTGTATTTTTTCCCCTCTCTGGCATAAAGGTTTCCCCGGACATGCAGCCAGCGCAGATTACCGCTGCCTGTGACAGTACGGAACTCCGTATCCACCACGCCGTCATCCTTCAGCACATCCCTGATTGCCTGCCTATAGGTCGGCAGATCATCCGGAATAATGCTCCGCTCCACCTTCTCCAGATACTTCATACCCTGTACCCGGGAATAGCCCAGCATACGGAAAAAACCTTCATTGACGAAAATGGGGGTCATCTCCCCATCCTCATACTCAAAGAAGCAGATTCCCGCTATAATATTGTCGATCATAGAGCCAAAGTTTTCAATACTTAAATCAATCGCCATACGCTCATCCCCAACACACACTTTCTCTTACTGTTTTACCGGCTCCGCCTACTGCTGTTTTTCCGCTATCTCACCCTGACGCTTATAGATACTTTCCGGCGGAATTACCCCTCTCACCATGGAAGTCGGATAAATATTTGTATTTTTCCCTATCACTGTACCGGGATTCAAGACGGAATTACATCCCACTTCCACATTGTCTCCAAGCATGGCGCCAAACTTTTTAAGCCCTGTCTCAAATGTCTCCTCCCCCGCTTTCACCACCACCAGCGTCTTGTCACTCTTCACGTTGGAGGTAATGGATCCGGCTCCCATATGTGCCTTAAATCCGAGAATACTGTCGCCCACATAATTGTAATGGGGCACCTGCACCTTATTAAAGAGCACCACATTCTTAAGCTCGGTGGAATTGCCGACAACCGCGCCTTTTCCAACGATCGCGCTTCCTCTGATAAAGGCACAGTGGCGGATTTCCGCCTCCTCGTCTATAATTGCCGGACCGCCGATATAGGCGCTCGGAAACACCTTCGCGCTTTTTGCGATCCAGATATTGCCTTCTCTTCTCTCGTAGCGTTCCTCCGGAAGCGTCTCCCCCAGAGAAATGATAAAGTCCTTAATCTTCGGCAGTGCCTCCCAAGGATAGGTAAGCCCTGCAAACAGTTCCTTTGCGATTGTCTCCTCCAAAGTATAGAGCGCGTCAATTGTAGCATTCTGCAATCCGATCATCCTTTTTCCCTCTTCTCCTTTTTTCCACTCTTATAAAATTGGGACGCATATTGAAACCTGTGGTAGAGCGCATTCTGATTCGTCATCTGCTTCACGATATTCGTCCTTCTGGTCACGAAATCATCAAGCTTCCCCATGTACTCTTCCTCCGTGATCTCCCCGGAAGCGACTAACGTCAGTCCTTTCTCCCAGCTCGCCGTCAGCCTCGGATCCAAAAGCGGCTTCACCGAACCGGCAACCACCTCATAAATCATCTCTCCCAAAAGCGTAGGCGTGATGATCTGCGTCTTTTTGTTTAAATCCAGATATTTGATATGTACGAGTTTCTTCAAAATTTCCGCTCTGGTAGCGGAAGTCCCGATCCCGCTTCCCTTGATCTGTGCACGCAGTTCCTCGTCCTCGATAAACTGCCCTGCGTTTTCCATGGTCAGGATCATAGTGCCTGAATTATAGCGCTTGGGCGGAGAAGTCTCCCCCTCCTTCTTTTCTAACGCTTTTTTGTCAAGCTCCATGCCTTTTTTCAGCGTACCAAGCGCTTCCATGTACGCCGTATCGCAGGAAACCTCCTGCTCCTCGTCTGCAGTCTCTCTTTCAGTATACTCCTCCGGCTTCTTTCTTGCAAAAGAATTTTGCGCAACTTCAAGATATCCCTGCTCCGTCTGCACCTTAAAACCGGAAATAAAGGTTTCTCCCTTACATTTTGCCGTCAGCGTGATCTTCTGATAAACCGCCGGGGGATAGAAAATGCTCAAAAAGCGTCTGGCTATGATCTCATATACCTTCATCGAGGTAGGATGCAGACTGTTCATCGCTGCGAGCCCCTGCCCCGTGGGAATGATCGCGTAGTGATCCGTGATCTGCTTGTCGTTCACATATCTGGTTTTCGCAATGCCCTTAAAACGCTCCTCTTTCAGAATCCTCTCCGCAAATGCCGCTACAGGCTGATAATTTAGCAGCCCCCTGATATTTTTCCCAATCTCCTTCGCTACCGCCGTGGAGAGGACTCTTGCGTCCGTTCTCGGATAGGTGGTCAGTTTTTTCTCGTATAACTCCTGCGCAATCCGCAGCGTCTCGTCCGGGCTGATTTTAAACAGCTTGGAGCAGTCGTTCTGCAGTTCCGCCAAATTGTACAGAAGCGGCGGATTCTTCGTCTCCTTCTTCCGCTCGATCTTCTCTACCAGAGGCTTCTCCCCCGGCTCCTCCTTTAAAAAGGATAGAAATGCGTCCGCGTCCTTCTCCTCCAAAAAGCCGTTGTCCTTATAGATCTTCGGGGACTGGTAAAACCGGGAACCCTCCACGGCTTTCCACTCAAGCGCACACTCATGTCCCGCGATATCCGCTTTCATCACAATGCGGTAAAAGGGAATTTTTACAAATTCACGGATCTCCCGCTCACGGTTCACTACCATGCCGAGCACGCAGGTCATAACCCTGCCGACGGAAACCACCGCCTTATCCGCGTTCAGATAATTTTTAATCGAATAACTGTATTTCAGGGTGAGGGCGCGGGAAAAATTTATTCCCATCAGGTAATCCTCCTTCGCCCGCAGGTACGCCGCGTTAGAGAGATTGTCGTACGCCGAG
Source organism: uncultured Lachnospiraceae bacterium (assembly GCA_910588955.1). Taxonomy (GTDB): domain Bacteria; phylum Bacillota; class Clostridia; order Lachnospirales; family Lachnospiraceae; genus UBA3282. The sequence goes on along the minus strand of CAJURQ010000009.1, from coordinate 12,366 downwards.
AGGTCCTTCGCCTCCCTGATGCCCCGCAGAATCTCCTCCTCCGTCTGGGAATCGATCCACACCCGCTTCCTGTCCTTTCCGGAGACGCCCGCCTGCTGTTCCACCAGACGGTAAATGTATTCCCCCTCCCGCCCGGAGTCGGTACAGACATAGATCGTCTCCACATCCTCCCTGTTCAAAAGCCCGCTCACAATGCCGAACTGCTTTTTCACACTGTCAATGACCTCATACTTAAATTCCTTCGGAATAAAAGGGATCGTCTCAAGCGACCACCTCTTGTACTTCTCGTCGTAAGCCTCCGGATAACTCATTGTCACCAGATGCCCCACGCACCATGTCACAACCGCCTCCTCGGACTCCATATAGCCGTCGCGGTTTTTCATATTATATTTTAACGCTTTTGCAAACTCCTTCGCCACGCTGGGCTTCTCTGCAATAAACAAACTTTTTCCCATACTTCTTTGCCCACCGTAGCCTTAGAGATCTGAAATCTGCACAAGCTTCAGGTTCGATTTGACCTTCGCCTCCAGATTCAGTTTCTCGTCAAACCGAAACGCCGTATACATATAGATATAATCCGCGCTGATCTTCGCCTTTTTCGCGTAGAGCAGGAGATTCTCGTAATCCTCGTAAGTCATGGGTCTCTCCCAGTTGCAAAGCCCGATCAGTGTGCGTCCTGTCTCATCCTGCGCGATGATATCCAGAGACCCCACCTTGCCGATCCACTCGCCGATCGTGCCGCAGTTGATCGGCAGCCTGTGCCGATCGCCCAGCCTTGCCAGATGCTGTCTGCACACCTGCTTGAAATAACCGGACACATAACGCCTGAAATCACGCATGATATAATGGTTGTAGAACTCTCCCACCGAGAGCATCTGCAGATCGCTCAGATGAGGGTACATATACGTATAATAGAAATTCACAAAGGGATGGCTGATCCGGTAGATTCCCTTCTGCACGTTCTCCTTTCCCGCCGTGTCGTAGGAGAACACCTTCTCCACCAATTCCAGTTCAATCAGGTTTTTCAGATAGACACTGATCTTGGCACGGGAGAACTCCGTGTGCTGGTGCAGGTCGTTCAATTTATAATTGCCCGCCGCAATGGAAGCCATAATGGTGTTGTAGACCCCCGGCTCACGAAGCTGCTCCGTGAGAATCCGCTCTCCCTCCTCGAATAGAAAGCTGTTGCAGTCGAGAATGTTGCGACAGATGTTCTGCTGAATCGTCAGCCTGTCGTCAAACTGGTTCCAAAGACCGGGAATCCCGCCCAAGATGGCGTAAGCCTCCACGCATTCCTCGATGCGGAAATTCGGAAACCGCTCCACCAGATCCGCAAAGGGCATCTCCTTGATCTTGAGAAGCCCCGAAAGCTCGTAAGCCGCCTCCCCTATTCTGGTAATCATGCTGTTCTCAATCCAGCCGATGGAAGAGCTCACAAGAATGACCATCACGTCGTCCCGGTTCCACTGGCTGTGCACAAAAGCCACCAAATCCTTCATAAAGGTGTCGCTGGCACGCACAATATTCTGGAACTCGTCGATCACCAGCACTTTCTTCCCGGTAACGCGGTGTGCCAGCTTTTCAAATATCTCTTGAAAAGCAGGGAACTTTTCGACCACATAGCCGTCATGGGTTAGCTGCCTGCCCCACTGATACGCCTGCTCCCTCTCCGAACATGCTTTTGCCAGATAATAGTACCCCGGACGATCCTTCATAAATTCCTTCACAAGCGCAGTCTTCCCGATATGTTTCTGCCCGTAGACAATCACAATTTGGCTGCCGTCCCTGTCGTAATAATTATTCAGATAACCAAGTTCTGTCGTTCTGCCCAGTAACATAATTTCGCCCGCCTTATCCTACCTTCGCTGTCAATTTCTCCAGTAAATCCGATATGCCCTGCGCCGGCATCGGTCTGCCCATATAATACCCCTGTATCATGTCGCATTCCAACTCTTTCAAATACTGGAACTGTTCCCTCGTCTCCACGCCTTCCGCGACCGTCTCATAGCCGAGACGCTTCACCATATAAATGATGGACTCCGTGATAATCTTTGTGTTTTTATCCGTCAGAAGCGTATCCACAAAGGTCTTGTCAATTTTCAGCGTATCGATCGGCAGCCCCTTCAAATAGGACAGGGAAGAAAAGCCCGTGCCGAAGTCGTCCAGCGAAATTCTAATCCCGGCTTTTTTTAATTCACCCAACCTCTCACTTATGTAGTCAAAATCCTCTATGAGAATGGTTTCCGTCACTTCAATCTCTATCTCTCCCGGAGAGACCTTATACTTTTCCAGAATATGCAAAAGACTGTCTATAAATCCCCGCTTCTTGCACTGCACCGCCGAGACGTTCAAGGATAAAACCAGAGGATAATGATATTGATCGCGCCAGTCCGCATAGGTCTGCACGCTCTTTTCTATCACCCAGTTTCCGATCGGCACAATAGTTCCGTTCCTCTCCGCAATCGGAATAAAAACGGAGGGACTGATCATATCTCCCTTGTTGTCCCGCCAGCGGATGAGTGCCTCCACACCGCGGAACTTCCCGTTCTCCGCATAATACTGTGGCTGGAAATACATGGTAAAATTCTGTTCAAACACAACCTCTTTCAGCTTGTTCTGGATGTTCACCGTCTGCAAAAACTCTTCCAGAATCGTGCCCTCAAAATACTGGATTTTATCCTTTCCACGACTCTTTGCCTTAAACATGACGATCTCCGCACAGTTGATCAGTTCAAGCGTCCCGAGCGCCGCCTCCGGATATTCGGACACACCCACACTCACCGTCATGGTGACCTCCTGCCCGTCCGTCATCCGAAACGGTTTTTTCAGCCGCTCCCTGATGACCCGGTAAATCGTCTCCACACTTCTTGCGCCGCTAGGGTCGTAGATGGCGATACAGTAAACGTCCGTGCTGAAATGGGAAATCACCACGTTGCTGTTCATAAGCCCCGTCAGATACTGCCCGAAAAGCTGCACCAGGTCGTCTCCCGCAATGATGCCCATGCCGTCGTTGACTCTTCGGAAATCGTCAAAATCCATGAACATCACTGCCACTTTTTTCTCTTCCTTCTCCGCACGGCGAAGAAATTCTCCCAAAAGCCTCACAAAATAATTCCGGTTATAAAGCCCTGTCAGCATGTCATAGTACGCCATGTAGGTAAGTTCGTCCTTCTGTGCCGTCAGCTTGGTCACATCCTTGAACCGTATGATTTTGTCCGTAGGTTTACCCTCGGTGTCATAGACGACGTTTACCTCCACCTCAATGCAAATCCGGCTCTCCTTCAGCTTAATCTCAAAGCTGTCTCTGTCCATATTCCGGCTTTCGATAAACAAACCTTCCTTGAGCGGTATTTCGTACTGTTCCTCCACCCTGTCATATAACTTTGACAGATCTTTCACTGCAGAAATGGAGAAATCAAAAAAGTAATCCCAATTCCCCAGCGTCTCAATCCGGTTTTCCTGATAATTGTAATAGATAAATGCGCTGCTCGACGTATCGCACAAAAGGCGAAGCATTTTTTCATCCTGACGGAGTTTTTCATTCTCCTGAACAAGCTGTTTCGTTCCGTTTCCCTTCAAAATATTTTCTGTATTTGTCACTCTATATGCGCGCCCTTCTCCCCAGAAGGCGCCCTCCCCCCATATGAATCATCTGTGTTTACGGCTCCCTTATAACTCCTCTATTTTTTCGTGATATACCCCTTCGCCTTCAATGTCTCCGCGCAGAGTACGGCTCCCCCAGCCGCACCGCGCACGGTATTGTGGGAAAGACCCACAAACTTCCAGTCGTAAACGCTGTCCTCGCGAATGCGTCCCACACTGATTCCCATACCGTTTTCGTAATCCACATCCAGCTTCACCTGCGGACGGTTATCCTCCTCCATCACCTGAATAAACTGCTTCGGCGCGCTGGGAAGATCCAGTTCCTGCGGCAGCCCCTTAAACTGAACCAGTTTCTCCACAAGCTGTTCTTTGGTAGGTTTCTTTTTAAACTTCACAAACACTGCCGCCGTATGACCGTTCAAAACCGGTATGCGGATGCACTGGCAAGTGATCACCGGACTTGTCGCCGGAACGATCTCGCCGTCCACGATCTTACCCCAGATTCTGAGCGGCTCCTTCTCGCTCTTCTCCTCCTCGCCGCCGATGTAAGGAATCACGTTCTCCACCATCTCCGGCCAGTCCTTAAAGGTCTTGCCTGCGCCCGAAATCGCCTGATAGGTAGTCGCCACCACCTCGTATGGCTCAAACTCCTTCCACGCGGTGAGCACCGGCGCGTAGCTCTGAATCGAACAGTTCGGCTTCACGGCAATAAAACCGCGCTTCGTGCCAAGCCTCTTCTTCTGTGACTCGATCACATCGAAATGCTCCGGGTTGATCTCCGGCACCACCATAGGCACGTCCGGCGTCCACCGATGGGCGCTGTTGTTGGAGACAACGGGCGTTTCCGCCTTCGCGTACTCCTCCTCTATCTTCTTGATCTCGTCCTTCGTCATATCCACCGCGGAGAAAACGAAATCCACCTCCGCCGCCACTTCCGCGACCTCGTTCACATTTTTGACGACAATCTTCTTGACCGCCTCCGGCATGGGCGTATCCATCTTCCATCTGCCGCCGACCGCCTCCTCGTAAGACTTGCCGGCAGACCGCGGACTCGCCGCAATCGTCGTCACCTCAAACCAGGGATGGTTCTCCAACAGGGCGATAAAACGCTGCCCTACCATACCCGTGCCGCCTAAAATACCTACCTTCAGTTTCTCGCTCATTTTTTCATCTCCTCCTTTATTTCCAGTTCTCCAAGCATCCCGCCGAACATGTCGTCCTCATCCTGCCAGTCCTTTTTGAGATACTCTTTATGCATCCGTATGACCTCCCGCATCGCCTCCGGTCCCGGCGCGCCGATGGTCAGTCGCTTCTCCACGCATGTCTTTAAGCTGATCGCCCGATAGACATCCTCCTCAAAGACGGGGCTTATTCCTTTTAACTCCTCTATGGAAAGTTCGTCAATGCTGCAATTTTTCTCAATGCAGAAAAGCACCAGTCTGCCGATGATACCGTGGGCGTCCCGGAAAGGCATGCCTTTCCCTACCAGATAGTCCGCCGCGTCGGTGGCGTTGGTAAACCCAAGCGCCGCGCTCTTCTCCATCACGTCCTCATTGAACTTCATGGTGCGGACCATGCCCTCAAACAGAGCCAGACATCCTTTCACCGTGTCAATAGCATCGAAGGTCAGCTCCTTGTCCTCCTGCATGTCTTTATTGTAAGCAAGGGGAATCCCCTTCATGGTCGTCAGAATGGAAACAAGCGCCCCGTAAACGCGTCCCGTCTTGCCACGCACCAGCTCCGCGATATCCGGGTTTTTCTTCTGGGGCATGATGCTGCTCCCCGTGGAGTAGGCGTCGTCGATCTCCACAAAACGGTACTCGTTGGAATTCCAGATGATGATCTCCTCGCAGAACCGGCTTAAATGCATCATGATCGTAGAAAGCGCCGATAAGAACTCAATCACATAATCCCTATCAGACACCGAATCCATGCTGTTTAAAGTCGGTCCCTCAAAACCGAGCAGAGACGCCGTGTAAGCGCGGTCAATCGGATAAGTCGTCCCCGCAAGCGCCCCGGCGCCGAGCGGACAGTAATTCATGCGGTAGAATATATCTTTAAGTCTTGACCTGTCCCTCTTAAACATCTCGAAATAAGCGCCGATATGGTGCGCCAGCGTCACCGGCTGCGCCTTCTGTAAATGCGTAAAGCCCGGCATATATGTCTGTGTGTGCTCCTCCATAATAGTCAGAAGCGTCTGCAAAAGCTCCTTCAATAAGCTGTCCGTATTCAGCACTTCCAGCCTTGTGTACAGCCTCATATCGAGTGCCACCTGATCGTTCCGGCTCCTGCCCGTGTGCAGCTTTTTGCCCACATCGCCGATCCGGTCGATCAGATTCGCCTCCACAAAGCTGTGGATATCCTCGTACTCCTCCGTGATCGCAAGCTTTCCGTCCTCCACATCCTGCCTGATCCCGGTAAGTCCCTTTAAAATTTCGTCCTTCTCCTCTTTCGTCAGAATCCCCTGCTTGGCGAGCATGATCGTATGTACAATACTGCCCTCAATGTCCTGCTTAAAGAATTTCTGGTCAAAGGAGATCGACGCGTTAAAATTATATACAAGCTGATCCGTCTCCTTCGTGAAACGACCGCCCCACAACTGCGCCATGCCTAAAACCTCCATTATAATTAAATCTAAATTTGATGATACCATAAATTGGTTTTGTTTTCAATCAGAACACATATTTTCTTGCCCGTCATAAAATATTCTATACTCGTAGTAAACGACCCATAAGATTTCGGTTTGCGAAACATATGCTGTCGTTAACTACATAAGGAGGCATTTTCTATGCAGCCAATACTTTCTCTGCGGGATGTTTCCTACTCCTATCACAATTTGAAGGGAGAAACCCCCGCCCTCTCGCACATCAATCTTCAAATTTTGGAGGGGAGCTTCGTCGCAGTCGTAGGACCGAGCGGCTGCGGCAAGTCCACTCTTTTGTCCATCATTGCCGGACTGCTCGCCCCGGAGGACGGCGACGTCCTCTACAGAGGTCTCTCCTCCAAAGACTACTGCGCGGACTCTGCCTTAAAAATCGGCTATATGCTGCAGAGGGACCATCTCTTTGAGTGGCGCACGGTCTACCAGAACGTCATTCTGGGTCTGGAGCTCACCCACGGTTTGACAAAGGAAAATACGGACTATGTTCAGAAACTTCTGGAGGATTACGGACTTAACGGCTTTAAGGATAAAAAGCCCTCCGAGCTTTCCGGCGGTATGCGCCAGCGGGCGGCGCTGATCCGCACCATGGCAGTCCACCCGGATCTCCTTCTTCTGGACGAACCTTTCAGCGCACTGGATTTCCAGACCAGACTCTCCGTCTCCGCGGACATAGGCAATATTATCCGCAAAACCGGAAAGACCGCGCTGCTCATCACCCACGATCTCTCTGAGGCAATCACGCTGGCGGATCGGGTTATTGTCCTCTCCAAACGCCCCGCCGGGGTGAAGCGCGAGATGGAGATCCGCTACGAAATCAGCCGGGAAGACCCGCTTGCCATCCGCGGCACCGCCGCCTATCAGACATACTTTAATCAATTATGGGAGGTATTAACCGATGACAAGACAACTGCATAAGACACCGCCGCCCGTCTCCCCGCAGCAGGAAAGTTTTCTGCGCGCCCACCACAGGCATCACCACCGAATCACCCTCGGCAGATTTTTCCTACTTCTCCTCTTTCTGGGATTGTGGGAGACAGCCGCAAGACTTGGTTGGATAGACAGTTTCTTTTTCAGCAGCCCTTCCGGCATTGTTAAATATCTCGGGCAGATGCTTGTGGATCACTCCTTCTTCGCCCACACCGGCGTTACCCTGTTTGAAACAATCGCGAGTTTCTTTCTGGTCACTGTTTTCAGTCTCCTCGCCGCCACCTTGCTCTGGTATCAGAACAGCCTCTCCGAAATTCTGGAACCCTACCTCGTCGTCCTGAACGCCCTGCCAAAATCCGCTCTTGCGCCGCTTCTCATCGTTTGGCTTGGCACCGGAACAAACACAATTATTGTTGCCGGACTCTCCGTCGCCGTCTTCGGCTCCATCATCAGCCTCTACACCGGTTTCTGTCAGGTTGACCCGGAAATGTGCAAACTGATCTACACTCTTGGAGGCAGCAGAAAAGACGCCCTCGTCAAAGTGATCCTGCCAAGCTCCGTACCGCTCATCTTAAGCAGTATGAAGGTCAATATCGGTCTCTCCCTTGTGGGTGTCATTATCGGGGAGTTTCTCGCCGCAAGACGGGGGCTCGGATATCTGATTATCTACGGTTCGCAGGTGTTCCAGCTCAATATGGTGATCACTTCGATTATTATCCTGTGCGCAATTGCTATGGTGTTCTACAAGCTGATCCAGAGTGTAGAACATTATTATAAGAAGAAATATTAATATGAGAAAATGGAGAAGGCAGGTCATTTGACCTGCCTCTTAATCCCACAGACTCAACTGCCTCCCCTCCCCCTTCTCCTCAAAGGTGTGCAGATACCGAAAAATTTTCTCATTATCATGGAGCATCCCACTCTCCTCACATGTCTGATGAAACAGCCTCATCAGCCTTCTGTTGTCCGGACTTGCGATCTCATACTGATTTCCATAGATCCGCACATATTTTTCCTTCAATCCGGGAAACAGGCAATCCAACTGCTTATAAAAATATTCCCGGTTCCCCTCCCGCAGCGTCAGCCCCATTCCAAAGCTGATGACGCCGTAGACGCCCGCCTCCTCGCACAATTCCAGAATACCCGCGATATTCTCCCGCGTATCGTTGATAAACGGCAGAATCGGGGACAGCCACACCACGGTAGGAATCCCCGCCTCCCGCAGGCGCATTAACGTCGCGAAACGTTCCGCCGTCGTACTCACATGCGGCTCGATTTTCCGGCACAATTCCTCATCATAAGTAGTAAGCGTCATCTGCACCACACATTTCGTCTTTTCATTGATGCGCCGCAGAAGATCCAAATCCCGCAGGACACGCTCCGACTTCGTTTGCACCGTGACGCCGAATCCATATTGTTCAATCAACTCCAACGCTTTTCTGAGATTTCCAAGCTCCAATTCCAGCGGAATGTACGGGTCAGTCATAGCGCCTGTACCAATCATGCATTTGCGCCGTTTATGCCTGAGGGCATGCTCCAACAATTCGATGGCATTCTCCTTGACCTCGATGTCCTCAAAAGCGTGCTCCATATGGTAGCACCTGCTTCTGGAATCGCAGTAGATGCACCCGTGGGAACAGCCCCGGTACAGGTTCATTCCGTTTTTTGCAGATAAAATCCCCTTCACCGTCACAGAGTGCATCCGCCCGTCCCTCACTTTCCGGCGCAGTTTTTCTTATGCGCTTTCAGTTTCTTCATCGCCCAGTCATAGTGACTCGAGGTGTTGCTGACAAAATAGGATCCAAGGGTGCTTCCGCCCACCCACGGAAAGATGCCTTTGGAAAACAGCTCCTCGTTGGAAAACGTCTCCGCCAGAGCCATCACTTCGGCATGAGACCCCGCGAGCAGATTCTTCGCCTCATCAAGCGTCGTTTCCTGATGTTTTTTCCAAAACACCACGTTCATTTCCCCGTATGTTTTCCAGTTGTAGGGCTTCGGAATAAACGACCAGTTGTCGCCTCTCTGGTTCGCATGCACCCATGTCAGCAGAAGCTGATGCCACTCGTAGAGATGTACCAGCACGTCCCGCAGGTTTTTGTCTCTTTTCCAGTGCGCTTCCTTCTTCGCACTGCCGGAAAAGTCAAAGGGCGTGTTCAGCTCCTCCTCCGTCAGTCCCGCGATCATCTCCTGTAATTTCTCATAATTTTCTGTCGCTGCAGTCAATAAATCCGCTTTTGTCGTCGGTCTTGCCATGTGGTTTTCCTCCCTCTCTGTCTTCACCAAAATATCTGTTTTACTGCCGCTCACCATTGTTCGCGGAAAGCTACGGCAGCTCTTATACTTTTCATTATACTGGCATAATGTTGACACCCCATGTCATGTTTTATATTTTTCCACGATTTTTTCCGCCTGTCTTGCGATCTCCTCCCGCAGATGCGCCGGCGAAAGAATCTCCACCTGTGTCCCGAAGGATAAAAGAAAACTGACTAACCACGCGCCCTCCGGCATTCTTGCCGCGGCAATCAAGTCTCCGTTCTCCTGTCTCTCAATCTGGCTTTCGTCAAACTCATCGTAAACCCGATACGTCATCTCCTTTGGAAAGCGGAGTGTAACAAGCGGGCAGTCTATCTCGCTATCCTCTGGCTCCGCCGGAAAACTGCGGCGCACGAAGCTCTCCTCCAGAAGCGTCAGCTCCAGAATGCGGTTCAGTTTAAAAGTCCGCATGTCCTGCTTTTCCGTACAGAACGCTTTCAGATACCATGCTTTCGACTTATAGACAAGCTTATAGGGCTGCACGGTCCGCTCCCTCTCCGCCCCGTCAGATCCCGCGTATCGTATTCTGATCTGCCTGCAATGGATCACCGCCGTCTTCAGCAGTTCAAACTTTTCCCTGTCGAATCCCTGATTGCCCCATCTGGAAAAATCGATCTCCAGCCAGTTTTCCGAAGAAAGGTGAAACAGGGCGGAAAGTTTCTGCAAAGTCTGGCTCTCCGCGATATTCTGTGTGACATGGATGCTCTGTAACGCCGCGAGAATCTCCTGCTTTTCCTCCCCCGACAGCACGGCATGATCCAGCACAAAGTCATGCATCAGACGGATGCCGCCGTTTCTGCCCGTCTCTGCATAGATGGGAATGCCCGCCGCACTCAGCGCGTCGATATCCCTGTAAATCGTCCTGACCGACACCTCGAAACGCGCCGCCAGCTCCGGTGCGGTCGCCTGCCCCTTATCCAGCAGATAATATACGATTTTAAAGAGCCTGCTCTCCTGCACCGCCGCCCCTCCTTCCGCAGTAAAAAAGGAAACCTTGGGATGTCGGGGTTTCCTTTTTGCTTTACATCTATATTGCTTTTAAATTTGTGCTTTCTGCAATTTTCTCTTTTCCATCTCCGCTAAAAAAGCTCTTCCGCCTTCATTATAAAAATTTATTTTTTCCTGCGTTGTCATATCTTTTGTCAGTTCATAATGGTATTCCCTGATTTTATGAATATCTTCAATTGTAAAATCAGGACTGATATTCGGTCTCGCAATCATAATTATTCCTCACTTTCCAATAGTACAGAAGGATTCCATATCTCTATCATCTTATATCCTTCCAAGTTTGTAATTGCTCTTACGCCTCTGATTGTCTTTACATTCACAATATGCTTAAAATTCCATGAAATAATACAGTCGCATTCATTTATAAGCGCCACTCCTATATGTTGGCAATCGTCAAAGCTCTTTTGTGTCAGTATCCCCATTTCAATAATCTTCTTTGCCATTTTTGTGACATCTTCTGTAATATCCAACGTAGTAAACTGTATCTCATTCAGACAATCAATAAGTTGTGTCTTTTTGGGCTCCGAACATTTCTCTATCTCCCTTAATGTAACAGTTGACAAATACACATCATATTTTCCATTCTTAAACATTTCCCATAATTGTCGGGTATCCGTCATTTTCTCTGGAACATCCTCTTGTAATAAATGACTGATAACCGATGTATCTAAGTATACCTTTAATTTCCGCATATTACACCCCTTAACTTTATCGAATCAATATCTAATAAAAAGAAATCCCTTTCCCTATTTTTAATTAATATTCAGAAAATTTATGTAAAATCGTCTATCCGCCTCAAAAAATGGAATTTTATCGTTGAATAAGCTATCAATCATAATTGACACTCAATAGTTTTCATCATTTCACCAAAACCATTTCTTTCATAAAATCTCATTCCGTCAACATTTTGCGGAAAAACCTCAGTCCTAATAAAATCTGCCCCACATCTTTTTCCATATTCTTTAATAGCATCTATGAAAAGTGTTCCAATTCCTTTGCTTCTCTCACACTCCAAAACATCCATATCTTGTATGTACACTGCGGTCTGTGATTTTAAACACGCTATATTTTTCTGTTTTAATATCATAACATGAGAAAACCCTACAATTTTTCCATTATCTTCTGCTACAAGAATATCCTGATTGCTACTTTCAAATATTGAGTTAAAAAAGTCATCGTTACGATAGCCCAATATAAAATGTTCTGGTTGATATTTTACAGCGTCAATCTCTAATTCAGAATACAAACACCTTAACTGCTCAATATCATCCATGGTTGCCACCCTGATAAGCATATCTCCATCCCTCAAAATTCCGATTGTGATTTGATGATTTTTAAGGGAAATATTAGCTGTTATATTTTGTTATTAAAATCTACGCTAACCCTTGAAAACACTAAATTTATCGCAGGTGAGCTTTCCCTTATAGTTTCCCTTGTATTATATCTTCCCACAAAGCATTACGAACCCTGATAAGGGAAAAAATGAGGGAAACAAAATCACATAAAACATTATAACACAAAACATATGGGAATTGTGAACTGATTGAAATGCTTTCAAAAAAATGAAAAGAGGACAGATAAAATGAATGTGATTTACGCAACATACAATATCCACCATAACAGCATTGACGTATACACTTATGCAGGCTACTTTTTACGGATAGACTGCAATAAAGCGGAAGAAGGGTTGAAAACCACTCCCTGCTCTGAATGTGCCTTAAATGCTCTGGCAATAGATGAACCGCTTGAATATGCAAGATTATATCTTGAGGGAAATATGCAGATGTGGGTGGATGCAGAAGATTCATTGGAATTGTGGTAATTTTTATAATTACTATATCAATATTTGCATA
>CAJURQ010000008.1 GCA_910588955.1 uncultured Lachnospiraceae bacterium | reverse complement strand
TTGTGACAAAAAGAATCCCGTATTCATGCGGGTTCTGGCGTTTCGCAAACGCCTAGTAATATTCTGTCTGAAAGGAGTCAATCGCATTTTGTCTCTTAAACGTATGAGTCAATCCGTACAGCCTGTCTTTTCCACAAAGATTTTGTCTTTTCTTATGTTGACTCATTCGGATTACCCTAAAATTCACGCTTTAAAGCCATTCATCCCAGAACCGTTCCACTTTTCGACCTATCTGGTCAGCTGTAACGACCACCCTTTCCTGCCATTCCCGGGGAAACAGCCGCTGATACGCCGGGGACAAAAAACGCTCGTCCAAAAGCGCGACAACCCCAAAGTCATCCACCGTGCGTATCACCCGCCCCGCCGCCTGCAGCACCTTGTTCATGCCCGGGTAGCGGTAGGCATAATCGAAACCGTTCTCCCCCCAGCCGTCAAAATATTTTTTCAAAAGTTCCCGCTCATTGCACACCTGCGGCAGACCCGTTCCCACGATAATCGCGCCGATCAGGCTGTCGTTCTTCAAGTCGATCCCCTCGCTGAAAATCCCGCCCATCACGCAAAATCCCAGAAGGCTTCTCTCCTCCTCCATCTCGATATCCATCTGAATCAGACTCTGCAGGTCGCAGTCCTCATTGCCGCGGAAACGGTTCAAGAAAGCCTCCCGCGATTGCTCGTTCATGTGGCTCTCCTGCAAAATACACTCCACAGTCCCCTCCTCATTGAAATACTTCTGATAAATTTCAAAGACCTGCTGCAAAAAAGTGTGCGAGGGAAAGAACACCATATAGTTGCCCTGCCTCTTCTCTATGATATTGTGAATATACAAAGCAATCCGATAGTATTCCGCGTCCCCCCTGCGCGTGTAGCGGCTGGTCACGTCGCTGCCGATATAAAGTCCCAGCTTGTCCGGACGGAAAACCGATTTCGCATAGACCTCATAGTCTCCCTCCTCCGCCCCCAAGAGCGTCTTGTAGTACTGGATGGGAAGGAGCGTCGCGGAAAACAGGATGGTGCTGCGTCCCCGCCTCATACAGTTCCTCAGGTTGCCCGCCGGGTTCACACAGAAAAGCTTCACGATAAAGCTGCCGTCCTCGCGCAGTTCCGAGTAGGTCACATAGTTCTCGTCCGCCAACTCGTACATCTCCAAAAAATGAGAGACCTCAAAATAGAAAGACAGGATGTCCGCCCGCACGGGACTGTCCTCGTGGTCCTCCAGATAGTCCTCGATCGCCGCGCCAAGACGCATCAGCGCACGGACAAGCCCGTCCGTCTGCTCCACCACACGACAGCCCTCACACTCCCTTTTTAGCGCCAGCATTTCCTTATTGCATTTATCAAGATTTTTGGCAATCCTGTCGTCATACGCCTTGACCGTCCTTTTCAGTTCCAGAAACGTCTCCTTGCAGAGCAGGGCGCTGTACATCTCCCTGCCTCGCTCCACCAGATTGTGCGCCTCGTCCACCAGAAAAATGTATTCCCCTCTGACCCCTTCCGCAAAAAAGCGGCGCAGATACACATGGGGATCAAACAGATAATTGTAATCGCAAATCACCGCGTCGGCAAACAGGCTCATGTCCAGACAAAGTTCAAAGGGGCAGACCTGATACTCCCGCGCATACGTCTCTATCTGCTCCCTCGAGAAATTGTCCGCATGAGTCAACAGGTCGTACATCGCCTCGTTTACCCTGTCATAGTGCCCTTTCGCATAGGGACAAGCCGCCGGATTACACTCGGTTTCCTCCATGAAACAGATTTTGTCCTTAGCGGTCAATATGACGCTTTTCAGCTTCAGTCCCTGTTCCCGCAGCAGGTTGATCGTATCGTCTGCCACCGTGCGGGTGATGGTTTTCGCCGTCAGATAGAAAAGACGCTCGCACATCCCCTCCCCCATCGCCTTCAATGCGGGAAACACCGTGGAGATCGTCTTGCCCGCGCCTGTCGGCGCCTCAATAAAGAGTTTGCGTTTGTGATAGATCGTCTGATACACATAGGTCGCCAGTTCCTTCTGCCCGTCCCGGTAAGAAAAGGGAAATGCCATCTCCTTGATGGACGCCTGCCGGCGTTTCTGCCAGTCAAACTGGTAGTCCGCCCATTTGCGGTACTGCCCCATCAGGTCTTCAAACCATTCCCGCAGCTCCTCGTACAGATACTCCTCGTGGAAATAGCGGATCTCCTCCGTCTCCATATGGCAGTATGTCATGCGCACCCGAATATCCGAAAGCTTCTTCTGTGTCGCGTATATATAGGCGTAGCATTTCGCCTGTGCCAGATGCACAGGCACGGGCGCTTTCATTTTTTTCAGATCGTGGTACGTTCCCTTGATCTCGTCTATCGTAACCGTCAGTTTCTGTACCGACTGTGCCTGTCCCGGCGTCATAGCCAGCCGCGTCTCTTCACTACTGTCCGTTTTCTCCTCAATCGCAGGCTGTGACGTTTCTCCCTCAATCCGAAGCTGCTCTTTCTTTTTCGGAACCCTCCCCGCAGACTCCGGCAGCAGCTGTCCTTCCCATTCCGTAATAATCCCGTCGGCACGCCCCTCCACAATAATCTCGTACTCCCCCGCGTCGTAGGCATGGGAAAGAGACACCTCCGCCTGATAGGACGGACCCATCCGCCGCTGGATCATGCGGTGAATCCGTCCCCCCTCCTGCATGGCATTTTCGGGTGACGCCGCTCTTCGATTGTCGATATCGCCGGATCGCAGAATAAATTCCACCAGACTCCGCACGGAAATCCGCACTTCCATGTCATATCACCTTCCCCGTATAAGCAGAAACTCCCTACATAAGATAATCTTAAATTATCTTACATAGGGAGTCAATCTGTTCGATCTCTGCAACCGGAATCTATACCGCTACCGCCCATTTTCTAAGAGTTCTCTCAAAATCAGGTTCGCAGCCGTTGTACGCAACGGTTAAAATCTGATTGAAATTCAGTCCCAGCACGCCAATGATGGACTTTGCATCCACGATAAAGCTGTTGTAAAAGATATCCACGTCGCAGTCACACCTGGTCGCTGCGGACACGAAGTCCTTTACCTCATCCGGTCTCAATTTGATTTTGTGTTGCATAACTTTCACCTTCCTTTTCACGTATGTATGCGAAAAGCACACATAGATAAAACGTTTTCTTGCTCCTCATTTGAGTTGATTATACTCCATTGATTTCATTTGTAAAGAGTTATTTTTGTTCCTATAATTGTACAATTTTGGCATCTTTTGGTCATTTCACACAACTTAACATAATTATTTTGAAACCCAAAACAATTTTTGTGAAATCTGCCTATTATCTCCTCCTTCTCCCTCTTCACAACGCTGCAATTTATCAAGTTTGCTGAAATTCCACCATATAATCTTGGTAACGATACGCACACATCTGTCTCTGCAGTTTCCTGTTCTCCCGGCTCTTGATCCCGATTGTCCGGTGGAATGCGCGAAACAGTTCCTGATATCCGTTCTCCTTTTCCGAGTAAGCAAGCTCGTTTAAGACAAACGCCTCCCCCGCCGTCACCAGATACCACTCTTCCCCGGCGGGATGGACGCCGAAAAGTTTCCGGTTTTCGTCATAGACCATGAAATTTTCAATGCTCAGCCTGTCCGCAAAGTGCGGCATGATAAAAGGTATCACATTATTTTTCGGTCCGATCTTTGCAAAAAGAAACCCGCCCTTTGCCTTTTCCGTGTCCGCCAGTTCCTGAAAACGGAGAAACTCAATCTCATAGTGCGCTTCGTTCGCCGTAAACCGCGCCAGCTCAAAACACCTCGCCACATAGGGATTGCGCAGATTCTCCATCACCCTGCTGCCGCTGCCCGCCGTGAGCGCGTCCACCACCGTCTTGTAGACCGCCTCCCCCTTATCGGGGTAGCAGGACGCCGCCGCCCTGCAGAGGGAATGGTAAGCATGCTCGCCCAAGCTTCTCTTAAGCGTATTCGCTACCTTTTCAGTTTTCACAAAATCCGGAAGAATATACATATAAGTCGCAAACAGCCGCAGATTCTCCTCCTCGCCCACCTGAATATGCACGCGCTCATGCCCCTCCCTCAAGGCATAGGCGTCATAAATTCCGGTAAATATCCCTTCCAGAGAATCCTCGCAGACTAAATACTTTTCTTCCATAGATAAATCCCCCTATATACTGGCAACCTTCCTCACATCATCAAATCCAGCCATGTCAAACAGCGACATCTGCCGATAGGTCGTGCCGTCTGTCATAAAGGGCAGCCGCTCCCCCCTGCCCATCTGGTTCTGGTAGGTGAGGTTTCGCACGATATACTGTTCCTCCAGCTTCGTCGGGTACATCATCCTGCCGTTGCAGGTAATAAAATAGAGCGCGCGTTTCAGCACCACGCCGATCTTCTTCAAATCCTCAAATGTCAGACTGCCGAACCTTCTCGCCGCCACGATCCGTCTCGCGCTCTTAACGCCCACACCCGGAATCCGCAAAAGCAAATGGTAATCCGCCCGGTTGATCTCCACCGGGAAGCATTCCAGATGGCGCACCGCCCAGTCCGCCTTCGGGTCGATCGCCGTGTTGAAATTCGGGCGTTCCTCCGTCAGAAGCTCATCCACCTTAAAGTCGTAGAACCGAAGAAGCCAGTCCGCCTGATACAGCCTGTGCTCGCGAAGCAGCGGCGGTCCGCCGGCAAGGGCAGGCAAATCCCTGTCCTCGTTCACATTCACAAAAGCCGAATAGTACACCCGCTTCAAAGAAAATTTATCATAAAGGTTTTCCGCCACCGACATGATCTGATAGTCGCTCTCCGGCAGCGCGCCGATCACCATCTGGGTCGACTGTCCCGCCTCGCAGAAACGGGGCGCGTGTTTATATAAGGTAAGTTCGTTTTTGTTTTCCGTAATGCCGTTCTGGATCTGGCGCATGGGTTTCAATATATTTTTGCGGTGCTTATTGGGCGCGATCGCCCGCAGCCCCTCCGCCGTCGCCATCTCCAGATTCACACTCATGCGATCGGCAAGAAAACCCGCCCGCTGAATCAAGAGCGGATCCGCCCCGGGAATCGCCTTGATATGGATATACCCCTGAAACCGGTGCAGGGTGCGCAGCTTGTGCACCGTCTCGCAGATCAGCTCCATCGTGTAGTTGGGGCTGTACAGAATGCCCGAACTCAGGAACAAACCTTCTATATAATTGCGCCTGTAAAATTCCATGGTCAACTCGCACACCTCGTCCGGTGTGAAGGAGGCGCGGGGCACATCGTTGGAGCAGCGGTTGATACAATACCTGCAGTCGTAGATGCACTCGTTGGTAAAAAGTATTTTCAAAAGGGAGATACATCTGCCGTCCGCTGCAAAGCTGTGACACAGTCCCGCCGCCACGGTATTGCCGATACCTTTCCCGTCATTTTTCCGAAAGGAACCGCTGGAGCTGCACGACACATCGTATTTCGCCGCCGCACCGAGTATTTTCAGTTTATCCATGACCGACATCTGCGGCGCAATTCTGATATCCATCCTACTCACGCTTTCCTGTACGCATGGTCCCGGTTAGAAAGTTTTCAGAACCGCACGTTTTATATAGAAGATTCTCGTTTCAGAACATATGTTCACTTTGTATTCGTATCTTAACACAGCCTCAGCCGTATTGCAAGCGTTTTCAGAACATTTGTTCTTTTTCTTATAAAAAATATTGCACATAGGAACTTGTTACAGTATAATCAGACTATTACATGTGAAAGAGAAAGGAATAGAAGAATGGAAACAAACAAGTCAAGAGGAACTTTTACGGGCAAACTCGGTTTTGTCCTTGCTGCGGCAGGCAGCGCGGTGGGACTCGGCAATATCTGGCGATTCCCCTATTTAGCAGCAAAGGACGGCGGCGGATTGTTTATTTTCTGCTACATTATCTTAACGCTGACCTTCGGCTTTACCCTGCTCACCACGGAAATTGCAATCGGACGTAAGACGGCGCAGAGTCCGCTGACCGCATACGGTGTGATCCACCCGAAATGGAAAGGGCTCGGCATTCTGGCAAGTCTCGTCCCGATTATCATTTTACCCTACTATCTCGCCATTGGCGGATGGGTATTAAAATACCTTACGGTTTTTCTCACCGGAAAAACGACTACCGCCGCCGCGGACGGTTACTTTACCGGGTTTATTTCCGAACAGGTAAGCCCCGTGGTCTTTATGGTGATATTTACGGTTCTTTCCGCGATTATCATCTTCGGCGGCGTGGACAACGGCATTGAGCGTGCCAGCAAATTTATTATGCCCCTGCTTTTGGTTTTGATTATCGGCATTTCTGTTTACGCGCTGACACTCCGCCACACGGATGCATCCGGACTGGAAAGAACGGGGCTGGAGGGGCTGAAAATTTATCTGCTCCCGAGCTTTGAGGGCGTTACCCTGCAGCAGTTTTTCCTTGTGGTTATGGACGCTCTGGGGCAGCTGTTTTACTCCATCAGCGTCGCCATGGGCATCATGGTGGCATACGGCTCCTACGTGAAAAAGGACGTCAATTTGATGCCCTCCATCAACCAGATTGAAATTTTCGACACGGTAGTGGCGCTGCTTGCGGGAATGATGATCGTCCCTGCGGTCTATGTTTTCATGGGAACCGAGGGTATGTCCGCCGGACCGGGGCTTATGTTTATCTCCCTGCCGAAGATTTTTGCGGCGATGGGATGGGTCGGAACCGTCGTCGGTATCCTGTTTTTTGTAATGGTGGCATTTGCGGCGGTGACCTCAGCGGTGTCCATTATGGAGGCGATCGTCGCTAGTCTGATGGACAAGTTCCACTGGTCCAGAAATAAGAGCACCACGATCGTGACCGCTTACGGGATCATTGTGGGAGCGATTGTCTGCTTCGGTTATAACTTCTTATACTTTGAGTTAAAACTGCCAAACGGCTCCACAGGTCAGCTTCTGGACGTTATGGATTATATCAGCAACAACTGCCTGATGCCGCTCGTCGCGCTTTTGACCTGCATTCTGATCGGATGGGTTGTAAAACCCAAGGTCATCATTGACGAAGTGACCTTAGGCGGCTATAAGTTCGGCAGAAAACACCTGTATATTGCAATGATTACGGTTATCGCGCCGGTGCTTTTGTTCCTGCTGTTACTGCAGGCGTTCGGATTCTCCTTCTAAGTGCCATAATACAGAAAAATCCCGGATCCAATCGTCTGACCACACAGATCGATTCTCTCCGGGATATTTTTATTTATTTTGCCAAAAGTCTCTTTTTAAACGCCCGGATTTTTGCCGCGTATTTGCTCGTCATAATCACACCGACGATCATCATGCCGAGCGTCACGCCCTGACAGAAACCGCCGAGAAAATTATCGGCGCGATCCGTAAATAGTAAAACTAAGTACACAATCGCCGCAATCAGCCCGCCGATAAACAGGATGTGCATGCGCCTTGTAAGTTTTTGTTTCTCGCCATTGCTGTAATCCGCCACTTTTAATACCGTTTCTTCCAATTCCTTATCCATCTTTTCACCTTTCCTTTCTCCGTCGAGCAGTTCCCGCAGTTCCACTTCATAATAATCAGACATTTCTATCAGAATGTCCAAATCCGGCATGTTGCTGCCTGTCTCCCATCTGGATACCGTCCGCCGGGATACCCTCAGGCGTTCCGCAAGCTGTTCCTGCGTAAGCCCCTTTTCTTTCCGTAACTCCTTAAAAAACATCCCGATTTTCATCTGGTCCATCGTCCTGTGTCCTCCTTTCCGGAAAAAGAATAACGCTTTCTGTCTCATATAAACAGGACAGCAAGCGGGCATTCCTTTTGTTTTCTCTATGGGACATGGGTTGTCCCTGTCAATTTTACTCCTCTTTCGTGCGCGGCGCAAACGCTGACATCATACCGGAATACAAAGCCGGAAAAGACAGTGTGAAAATTTTCCTTGCTTTCTCTTTGTAAAAGCGGTTAAATAATAAGTGAAAAGCGGGCATGTGACCCGCGCAAAAAGCGAGGTATAACATGGACAATTTAATTATTCCACAGGATTACAAGTCTGCGCTGAATCTGCACGACACCCAGATCGGCATCAAGACGGTGAAAGACTTTTTTCAGGTACAGCTCGCCGAACGGCTGCATCTGCTGCGTGTGTCCGCTCCCCTTTTCGTGGAGCCGGCATCCGGACTAAACGATAACTTAAACGGCGTGGAACGTCCCGTCACTTTCGGCATCAAGGAACAGGACGACGCCCCCGCCGAGATCGTGCACTCACTGGCAAAATGGAAACGAATGGCTCTCGGGAAGTATGGCTTTTCCCACGGGGAAGGGCTTTACACCGACATGAGCGCCATCCGCAGGGACGAGGCGACGGACAACATCCACTCTATCTATGTGGATCAGTGGGATTGGGAAAAGGTCATCTCCCGCGAGGAGCGGTGTCTCGATTATCTGAAAGAGACGGTGAAGACGGTCTACAAGGCGCTTCGCAAAACGGAAAAGTACATGGCGATCCAGTACGATTACATAGACGAGATCCTGCCCCACGACATCTTTTTCATCACCACACAGGCACTTGAGGATCTCTATCCCGGCACAACGCCGAAGGAGCGGGAATACCTGATTACGAGGGAAAAAGGCGCGGTCTGCCTCATGCAGATCGGCGATCTCCTTGCCTCCGGCGAAAAGCATGACGGGCGCGCGCCGGACTACGACGACTGGACGCTCAACGCGGACATTCTCGTCTACTATCCTGTGCTCGATATCGCGCTGGAGCTGTCCTCCATGGGCATCCGCGTAGATAAGGACGCGCTGCTTTCCCAGCTCGACAAGGCGGGCTGCCCCGAGCGCGCGAAGCTCCCCTTCCAGAAGGGCATCATTGACGAGACCCTTCCTTTCACCATCGGCGGCGGCATCGGGCAGTCGAGAATCTGCATGTTCTTCCTTCGCAAGGCGCATATCGGCGAGGTGCAGTGCTCCCTCTGGACGGAGGAAGTGACACGGGAGGCGCTGGCGAACGGGATTCAGCTGTTGTAATATGTATCATTGAAAAAGATTTTGGGCGCTGCCCTTACAAGCAAAAGGCGGGACGACTATATCAGTCAACTCCTGCCTTTTCTGTTATTATCAATATTCCGTTTATTTTATTAAAAATATTTTGTATTTATATCTTGACATATCCATCTGAGAATAGTATGATACTCCCAACAGATAACAAGAGTAATCTATGAACCGTGCTTTCGCACATTCAGGCAATTTCTGCCGCTTTACTCACAACCACAATCAAACAGCGGCAGGAGCATCCCATAACAGCCTTCTGCCGAATGAAAAGGAGGACATGTTATGGAAGCTATGATCAGCAGAGAGGAACAATTTATGGTAATCGAAGGAGGAAAAAAGACTTATACCATTGCGGATATCGAAGCCCTTCCCCCGGGCGAACGAGCCGAACTAATCGACGGCGAGATGTTCGTCATGGAAGCGCCGTCCATCACACACCAGCGGATACTCGGTGAACTTTATGTACAGACTTACACACACATAAAAAACAACAAAGGTTCCTGCGAGGTGTTCATATCACCCGGCGTATATATCAAAGATGACATTCACAACTACGTGGAACCCGATATCACGGTAATCTGTAAGGAAGAAAAACTGGACGAAAAGGGCTGCCACGGCGCGCCGGACTGGGTGATTGAGATTGCCTCACCCGGCAACAAGTACATGGATTACGGTCGTAAACTCATGCTGTACCAGTCAGCGGGCGTCCGTGAATACTGGATTGTCGATCCCGCGAAAAAAATTGTCACCATCTATGATTTTGCACACGAGGATGGGCCGAATATCCACTCATTTACCGAACCGGTCAAGGTTGGGATTTACAAGGATTTCTATCTAGATCTCTGTTCTTTTGTTTAGCGGACATTCTCGGAGGACACTGTGTAAAAAACACCGTACCCTCCGTTTTGCATTCATCCCCTCACCCAAAATCATACACCGCTCCCGTCTCCACATCCCGGTACTCGTGCTTCTCATAATACCCGATCAGCGTCCCGTCCTCATCCCGGAGGGCAACCATGTAGACATCCTTATTTTCCTTCTCATTGCGGAAGGTATGGATGATATTGTGCGCCGGACTCTCCGAAAACCACGCCACCACCTTTTTGATCTGCTCTGCGGACTGCGGGCTGTGACAGCTTAAAAGATTCTGCCCCACAAGCGCGTCGCCGCCGCGTTTCGCATACCGCTCCACCGCCGCGGGGTTCATATAGATGATCCCATGCGCCAGATTGCAGATCACCACCGCACACCTGTCCTGATCAATAATGCTCTTGAAATACTTTGACAAATCCCTGTTATCCATAAATCCTCCTGTTTTCATAAGAAGTTTAGAACGTTAGATGAAACTCTATAAGTTTACATAACTTTTCCCACCGTGCATCCGCTCCCCGCGCAGCTTCCGCACAACCTTCACGCCGCCTTCCACCACAGAAACCTCCTCCATGCCGTGAACCACGAGTGTCGGCTCCTTCTCCGGGCGGTCTGTCTCAAAGGAAATCGTATCGCCCCGCCGCACAGCTTTCGCCTTCATTACCGTTTGACCGGATAAGTCAGTAATCTCACAGCCAGCCTCCGCGCCGTCCGCGAGGGCATACAGATGCAACTCCAGACCCTCGGTGTAATCGTAATCAGGCAGTTTCCCGTTATTGCCCACGGCAAGCAGGGTGTTCTCCCGCACAAAGAGCGGCAGTGAAAAATAGTCGTAAGTCTCCCGGTACCAGCGTCCGCCTCCTAGCTCTTCCCCGCTCAGAAGATGCGTCCATGTTCCTTCCGGCAGATAATACTCTCCCACGCCGTCCTCCCTGAAAATCGGCGCCACAAGGAGGGAATCGCCCAGCATATACTGCATGTCCAGATCCTTGACGCCCGGCTCTTTCGAAAATTCCAGCACCATAGGGCGCATCATGGAGATGCCCGTCTCATGGGAAACTGCCGCCTGTCTGTACAGATAGGGCATCAGACGGCATTTTAGATTGGTAAAATACCGGAGTACATCACACGCCTCCTCGTCAAACAGCCACGGCACCCGGTAAGTCTGGGAACCGTGCAGCCTGCTGTGGGAAGAAAGCATACCGAACTGCACCCACCTCTTGTAGATATCCGGGGAGGCTGTCTTCTCAAATCCGGAAATATCGTGGCTCCAAAAGGAAAAACCGCTCATGGCAAAGCTCAAACCGCCCCGCAGCGTCTCCGCCATGGAAGGGTAAGACGCCGAACAGTCGCCGCCCCAGTGCACCGGAAACTGCTGGCACCCGGCGGTTGCGCTTCTGGCAAAGAGCACCGCCTCGCCCTCGCCTTTTACCTCTCTCAGCATTTCAAAGACCGCCTTATTGTAAAGGTACGAATAATAATTATGCATGCTCACAGGGTCGGATCCGTCGTGATATGTCACATCAATGGGAATCCGCTCGCCGAAATCGGTCTTAAAGCAGTCCACACCCATATCGAGCAGGGTTTTCAGCTTCCCCACATACCATTCCTTCGCCTCAGGATTGGTGAAATCCACAATCGCGATGCCCGGATTCCAGAAGTCAATCTGCTTCACGCCCCTGCCGTCCGCGCGCATCAGAAAATAGCCTTTCTCCACACCTTCCCTGAAAAACGGCGTCCCCTGCGCAATATAAGGATTCAGCCAGACGCAGATCTTCAACCCCTTCTCCTTCTTATACCGCCCAAGCATATTTT
Source organism: uncultured Lachnospiraceae bacterium (assembly GCA_910588955.1). Classification (GTDB taxonomy): domain Bacteria; phylum Bacillota; class Clostridia; order Lachnospirales; family Lachnospiraceae; genus UBA3282. Next base: position 105,440 of record CAJURQ010000008.1, on the reverse strand, counting down.
TCACATCGGAAAACGTCTGGTCATCCCACTCGAAGTCGCACCAGTGCAGCGCTTTCATCCAGTAACTGTCAAAGTGAAACACCCGCAAAGGAATGTCCCGCTCCGCCATCCCGTCGATAAAGGAACCGGTCGTCTCCTCGTCATATTTGGTCGTAAAGGAGGTAGTCAGCCAGAGCCCGAAGCTCCATGCGGGCGGCAGCGCCGGTTTCCCCGTCATATCCGTATACCTGACAAGCACCTCCTTCGGCGTCGGTCCATAAATAAAGTGATAGCGGATCTCCTCACCCGGCACGGAAAATCCCACATACGCCACCTTCTCGCTTGCCACCTCAAAGGAAACTGGCGTGGTGTGGTCCACAAAGATCCCGTAGCCTTCGTTTGTCATATAAAAGGGCACGCTCTTGTAGGAGACCTGTGAGGAAGTGCCGCCGTCCTCGTTCCACATCTCCACCACCTGCCCGTTTTTCACAAAGGACGTAAACTGCTCGCCGAGACCGTAAACCCGCTCGCCCGCTTTCAGGGAAAGTTCGGTGACCATATAAGGCTCATGGCGCTCGGAGAGATAGTTCTCCTTCGGGAACATAGTGCTCGGCTGCTTCCCCCAGCGGATATAACCGAGATTCCGGAATCCGCACTCCGTAATGACCTTTCCCTCCGCCTCGAAGCGGTAGGTTCCCTCCTGCCTATTGACCCGTATAGTCACGTCACCGCTTATCATAACCGCCTCATCGTCCATAATCTCCACGTTGAAAGGCATATTTTGACCCATCAAGTCAAAGCGTGCTTCCTTATCTTCATATGCTTCATAGTGTCTTGCCTTCACCAGAATGTTATTTTCGGCAAAAGCGATGAAGTCAATCGTTATCGTGGTGATGTTTTGGGCGTCGCCCCTGCCGAGAATCTTTCTCTCCGGCGCCACGATCCGCATGCCCCGCTCCGTCTTTTCCGCGTAAAAACCCTGCGACGCATAGGACGGCGCCATATTCTCGCTGCGCAGCCAGTATCCTTCTGTAAATTTCATAGATTATCCTCCTCGCGATTTATGTAATTGACCGTATCATTAAATCCCACTGCTCAAAGAAATCTTTATCATGGCAATCCCAAAAAGCGCCAGCAGACATACTACGAAAAGCGCCACCAACAGCCATAACGGCACATAGCGCGCTTTTTTCGGCGCAGCTTTCTGTATCCCGTGATCTGCGCACACCTGATGGAAGGACCTCACCTGATCCCGGCTTTGAAAGCTCTCTTTTGCAATCATTACAAAATGTTTTTTATCTTTATGAAAGAGATAAAACGCCTCTTCCGTCTCCACCAGCCACGCAAGCGACGTCCACAAATACACATTTTTAATGTCTGCGGGCATGGTCAGACTGACCCCTTCCTCCGTCAGGGAAACCTGCCAGAGCCCGCAGGCGCGCGCTGCCGCCTCCGGCGACATCAACTGTTTTCTGATGAGTCTCTCAGGATCCGTGTAATAGAGCTTCAAAATCAGCAGGATGGTCAGGGCGAAGCTGTACCCGACAATCAGCCAGTCAAATTTCTTCGCCACAAGACAGGAAACACTGAGCAGGGCGACCAGCATCACACAGCCCAGAGCCAGCATCCCGTATAGACGATCCGTTCTTCCCAGACTGCCGCCGTTTACAAGATCCGCCGCCCCCTTTTGCAGACGCACCCATCTCTCCAGGTCAAGCTGGTACTGAAAACGAAGAATTTCCGCGTCGCATTGACTTGTCTGGTCATAGCAATTTTCCTGCGCCGCGGGATTTCGCATCATCGCCAAAAACAGGTCTACCTCATGCCCGTCCCCGAATGAGCGCAGCGGTATCATAAACCACGCGGGACGCCCGGCTCTCTGCATATATCCCATCATAAGAAGGCGCTTTGTCCTGAGGACCAGCTTGATATCCCGGCAGGGAATCTCGCCGTAGTCCCTTCTCTGCGCCTTCAGTTTGTCCCCCTCTATCCAGACTCTTCCGGGCTGCCCTCTCAGAAGCTTCGACGTTGCTGCATAGCTGTAAATACCCACTGCCGCCACCAGCACGATCAGCAGCAGGATCGTCAGCACAACCGCCTCGGGAATCAGCAGAAGCTCCGCCGCCAGAATAACCAAAAGCCGGATTCCTGTCTTTTTGCTGTATTTCAACTGTTCCAGAAAGGCATGCAGAAAAAAGTCCCGTATCTCCGCCTCATCCATCACATATTCGTATATCCTGCTGCCGTTCATATCCGTTTTTCCTTCCTGATTTACTACCGCACCGCCAAACCGACTCACTCCATCAACAGAAAATCCATTAAATGCACAATCTTCACCCCGTCAATATTACCCCCTGCAAATTCATCCAAAGTTACCACATACTTAGGATAATGATCTTTGACCGCAAGAAGGTTTGCTACCTCACGGTCTGATTTCTGCGGCAGACTGCGGCACACCTGCACATAGAGACGCTCGTCCCGCCGCACCGCCACAAAATCAATCTCCTTCGTCTCATTTTTTCCGATATAAACCTCGTACCCTTTCCGCTTCAGTTCAAAATAGACGACATTTTCCAGCATTGCCGCCACGGACTCCGGCTGAAATCCCATCATGCAATATTTAAGGGACGCATCCGCCAGATAAAATTTTTCCTGCGTCTTCAAAACCGACTTGCCCTTTAAATCATACCTCGGACAGCGGTAAATCACAAACGCCTTTTCCAGCCATTCCAGATAATTGTAGATCGATTCCACAGAAAGCGCACGCCCCTCGCTTTTCAAAAACTTTACGATAGCGTTTGCCGAAAACGTCTTTCCCACATTTTCAATCACAAATTTTACAACACGGTTAAACAAATCCACGTTTTTGATAGCGTGGCGTCTCGTGATATCATTGGAGATCACGGAATGATAAATGCCCTCCACAATCTGATACGCCGCCGGCTCGTCAAAATCCCCAAGCGCCACGATGGGAAAACCGCCAAGACGCAGATACTCCGTCAAGAGCTCCCTCGGGGCGCGTCCTGTAGACTCTTTAAAGGACAAATACTCTGCAAAGGACAGCGTATAGACTGGAATGGTGATATATCTGCCGCTGAGATACGTGGATATTTCACCCGCCATCAATTTTGAATTTGACCCTGTCACATAAATATCCGTATTTCCCTTCTCCAAAAGGCTGTTGACAGCTTTTTCCCAGCCCTCAATCTCCTGCACCTCATCCAGCAAAAGATAATACCGCCCCGCACCGCTCATCTTTTCCAGAATGTCCCGATACATCTCTTTGTCGGTCATGCCATCATCAAAATCTTCCGACGTGTAGCTCATTTTGACAATATGATCCGCAGGCACGCCATCCCGTTGCAATTCATCCCGCAGCATCTCCAAAAGCGTAGATTTCCCGCAGCGGCGGATCCCCGCTAACACTTTAATGACCGGCACATCACGATACGTCCTGAAAACTTCCATATAACGCGGTCTGGAAATCATATTTTTCACCCCTTAACTGTTAGGAATCATCCTTTTCCACCCTTACAAACAGTATACCCTAAACTCCGCGTTATTTTCAATAGTTTTTTCTTATTGTGAGCAAAAATATTTTCATAATCCAAAGTTTTTTCTTATTTCAAGTAAAAACACCCGGAACCGAACTATCCTCTTCCGATTCCAGACGTCTATTCTCTGATTTACTGCCCATCATCCGGCTCCGGCTGGGGAACCGTTTCCGGCTGGGGATTCATCACCGGCTGTCCCGTCTCCGTCACAGGCTGCGTCCCTGCCGGCACCAGCTCCGGCTCCAATTCAATCGGAATTTCCTCCATAGGCTCCGGCTCCGTCCCCGGCAGGTGATAACAGATAACCGGGGTATTCTTCTCCACATAGCCGTAAATTTCCTGCGCGATTTCATAAGGCAGGTTGATACAGCCGTGGGACCCGTTCGTCATATAGATATTACTGCCAAACTCGGTTCTCCACGTAGCGTCGTGCATTCCCACGTTGTTGTTAAAAGGCATCCAGAAATTAACCGGCGTGCTGTACGTCTCCCCGTTCAGCGTGGCGTCCCGCTCCTTGTAGGTGATGCCGTAAATGCCCGGCGGCGTGTCGTTGCCTCTGCTCGGATTGCCGGACACGAAATCCGATTCGAGAACGCACTCCCCCTCCTGATACAAAAACAGGTGCTGTGCCGTCAGATTGATTTCCACGTAGGAATCCCCGTAATCGGGCGATTCATAGGAAGCCGCGGTCTGCCGATAAACGGGCGTCCGCTCGCCGCTCTCTCCGCGCTCAAGCTGCCCTATCAGCTCCTCCACCTCCTGACCGACATCCATCCACCAGCCATAATCGCCCAGCTCGATCGTCACTTCCTCCCCGTAGCTGGTCATAAACTTTCTCTTGTGAAAAACCGTGTCATGTTTTCTGCGCAGGGCATTGACATACTCTTTCACAAGTTCCGGGTCAAGCTCCGCCCGGTTGCCCTTCCTCACAATCCAGCCCGCCACGGTGTCGGGGTCCAAAACTTCCCGCTCTGTCCCGAACGTATAAGTGACTGCGGTATTCACGTAGTTTTGCAGCTTCGCATAGGTGTCTTGCAGAGCCGCATCCTCCGTTGTGACCTTCGGTTCCTCATAACATCCCGCCGCCTCCAGATCCACCTGCTCCTCCAAACCGGCAACCGCCGCCCGGATCGCCTCCACGGTCTTATCCCTGTTCAGACGGTTTCCCTTTTCCTCCGCAACCAGCGCAAAACCGCTCCCCGGCACATAGTCCGCTATGTAAGCGTCCGCCGGCTCTTCCATAAAATCCTTCTGAAATCCCCGCAGCGCGTCAATTTTTTCCAGAAGCGCCGACTCCTCAAAAAAAGGCGGCGCATCTGTTTTGTAATCCGCATCCTGTTTTAAAAACCACAGATAGCGTTTCTGTCCCTGCAAAACCGCCTGCAGGGGTTCCGTGGAACCATAGGAAATTCCAATCTCACTTCCGGGTATCTCCTCCTCAAGCGTGGTGCCGTCCGCCTGCCGCTCTATAACCCGGAGCGAATATTTCCCAATCTGCTCCTCCAGCTCGGGGATCGACATGCCGGACACGTCCACCTCGTCGATGATCGTGCCGTTTAAAAAACAGCTCTGGTAACGATTAATCCCAGCCATATAGACGATCAGCAAAACAACAACCACCGCCCCGGCAATCCCGGACGCAATCAAAACCGCCCGCTTTTTTCCGGTCATCTCTCCACTAAATTCTGACTTGTTCCAATGTCCAAATTGTAGTTTCATTCCATCCGCTGCCCTTTGCACTTTGATAAGACGGTTTCACCGTCTTCCATACCCTTATTTTATGTAGAATCCCTTCTACATGCAAGACGTAATCTGTTATTTTCAGAAAAATACAGCCCGCTTTTTTTACACATGTAAACGACCGTGCAAAGAAATCCCCGCAACTGCAAAACAATTGCGGGGAAATTTATCATGCGCTTCTCTTTTTGGGTTTACCTAATTCTATTTTCTTCCTTTGTAAGTTTACATAACTCTCATCACTGCACATACAGATTCGTATATCCCATCAGGCTCTCATCGACCTCTCTGGCGCACTCCCTGCCCTGTCGGATCGCCTTCACCACCAGCGACTGCCCCGTATGCATATCGCCCGCCGTAAACACGCGCTCCACGCTGGTCGCAAATCGGCACGCCGACGTCTGTACATTCGTCCTGCCGTCCAGCTCCACCTTGAAGGCGTCGGTCACATACTTCTGGCTGCCAAGGAATCCTGCAGCAATCAGCACAATCTCGGCATCCAGCGTCCTTTCAGAGCCTTCGATCTCCTTCATGTTCATGCGCCCCGTCTTCTCGTCCCTCTCCCAAGTCAGCGAGACGATCTTCACCGCCTTCAGATTACCGTTCTTATCCTTCACAAACTCCTTCACCGTGGACTCGTAAATGCGCGGATCATGACCGTAGACCTCAATCGCCTCCTGCTGACCGTAGTCGGTCTTGCAGACCTTGGGCCACTCGGGCCAAGGGTTGTTGTCGGCTCTCGTATCAGGCGCCTTGGGCATCATCTCGATCTGGGTCACGGACTTCGCGCCGTGTCGGATCGCCGTGCCCACGCAGTCGTTGCCGGTATCGCCGCCGCCGATGATCACCACATTTTTGTCTTTCGTGTCCACATACTTTTTATCCGCAAAGTCCGAGTCTAGCAGGCTCTTTGTGTTCGCCGTCAGGAAATCCACCGCAAAGTAGATGCCCTTGGCGTCCCTGCCCGGCACATTGATATCCCGTGGATTGGATGAGCCGCAGCAGAGCACCACCCGGTCAAAGTCCTTTAACAGCTTCTCCGCCTTCACATCCTTGCCCACATCGCTGTTTGTCACGAAGATAACACCCTCCTCCTCCATGACTTTAATTTTACGGTCAATGATGTGCTTTTCCAGTTTCATATTCGGAATACCGTACATCAAAAGCCCGCCGACGCGGTCGGAACGCTCAAACACGGTCACCAGATGCCCGCGCCTGTTGAGCTGGTCCGCCACCGCAAGCCCGGAAGGACCGCTGCCCACCACCGCCACCTTCTTGCCGGTGCGCACCTTGGGCGGCTTCGCCGCCGCGTAGCCTTTCTCGTAAGCGTTTTCAATGATAGCATACTCGTTTTCCTTGGTGGAAACCGGATCGCCGTTCAAGCCGCAGGTGCATGCCGCCTCACAGAGCGCGGGACACACCCTCGACGTAAACTCCGGGAAATTGTTGGTCTTGTGCAGACGGTTGTACGCCTGTTCCCAGTTTCCCGTGTAGACCAGATCGTTCCACTCCGGCACCAGATTGTGCAGAGGACAGCCCGAGGTCATGCCGCAAAGGGTCATTCCCGACTGACAGAAAGGAACGCCGCAGTCCATACAGCGCGCACCCTGCTCCCGCTGTTCCTCCATCGTCAAATGCTCGTGAAATTCCTTAAAATTCTTGATGCGCTGTCTGGGGCTCACATCTTTGGATACCCTGCGCTCATACTCCATAAATCCTGTCGGTTTTCCCATGATTACGCCCCCTCCTTATCTTTCTTGTAGAATGCTTCGATCTGCGCCTGCTCCGCGCTAAGTCCCTTTTCCTCCATCTGCACGATCAACTTTAGCATGATCTCATAATCGTGCGGGATGATCTTCTTGAACTTCGGCAGGTACTCCCCGAAATTATCCAGAATCTCCTTGCCCTTGACGGAATTGGTGTAAGCCACGTGCTCCTTGATCATCTCTTTCAGTTCAAGGACGTCGTACTTCGAGGTAATCTCATAGGAGGAAACCATCTCCTTGTTGGTCTTGGTGTACAGGTCGTTGTTCTCATCAAGCACATAGGCGATACCGCCGCTCATGCCCGCCGCAAAGTTCTTGCCGACAGCGCCGAGCACGACCACGCGCCCTCCTGTCATATACTCACAGCCGTGGTCGCCCACGCCCTCCACCACCGCAATCGCACCGGAGTTGCGCACACAGAACCGCTCGCCCGCCACGCCGTTGATGAACGCCTTGCCGGAGGTCGCGCCGTAGAGCGACACGTTGCCGATGATGATGTTTTCATCCTGCTTAAACGCCGAGCCTTTCGGGGGATAGACCACCAGCTTGCCGCCGGACAAACCCTTGCCGAAGTAGTCGTTGGAATCGCCCACCAGCTCAAGCGTCAGCCCCTTCGGGATGAACGCGCCGAAGCTCTGCCCGCCGGAACCCTTGCATAAGATATGGTAGGAATCCTCCTCCAGCGTGTCGCCGAACCGTCTCGTGATCTCCGAGCCAAAGATGGTGCCGAAGGTGCGATCCGTGTTGGAGACGTCCACCTCAAGGCTGCGCTTCTGCCCACTCTCAAGCGCCTTGGAAAGCTGCTTTAAGAGTACTTTTTCATCCAGCGTCTTTTCCAGATGGAAGTCGTACACCTGCTTCGGGTCAAAGATAAACTTCTCCTTGCTCCCCTCGTAAGGATTGCTCAAAATCAAGTCTAAATCCACTTTGCGCTGGCGATCCGTCAAGTTCTCCTTCACCTTCAAAAGTTCCGTCCTGCCCACCAGCTCATCTACCTTGCGCACGCCAAGCTTTGCCATGTACTCCCGAAGCTCCTGCGCGATAAACCGCATAAAGTTCTCTACATATTCGGGCTTTCCCGTAAAGCATTTGCGCAGCTCCGGGTTCTGGGTCGCCACGCCCACCGGGCAGGTATCCAGATTGCAGACGCGCATCATGAGACACCCCATCGTCACAAGGGGCGCTGTCGCAAAGCCGAACTCCTCCGCGCCGAGAATCGCCGCAATCGCCACGTCCCGCCCGCTCATTAACTTCCCGTCCGTCTCGATGCGGACTTTATTTCTAAGACCGTTTTGAATCAGCGTCTGGTGCGTCTCCGCAAGTCCCAGCTCCCAAGGCAGTCCCGCATTGTGGATGGAATTACGGGGAGCCGCGCCCGTGCCGCCGTCGTAGCCGCTAACCAATATCACCTGCGCGCCCGCTTTCGCCACGCCTGCCGCCACCGTGCCGACGCCCGCCTCGGAGACAAGCTTCACCGAAATCCGCGCCTTGGTGTTGGCATTTTTTAAGTCGTAGATCAGCTGCGCCAAGTCCTCAATGGAATAGATATCGTGGTGCGGCGGCGGGGAAATCAAGCCTACGCCGGGCGTGGAGTGTCTGGTCTTCGCAATCCACGGATAGACCTTGCCGCCGGGGAGGTGTCCGCCCTCACCGGGCTTCGCCCCCTGCGCCATCTTGATCTGGATCTCCTGCGCGCTGTTTAAGTATTCGCTTGTCACGCCGAAGCGTCCGCTCGCCACCTGTTTGATCGCCGAACAGCGGTTTAAGCCGTCCGCTCCCACCGTCAGTCTGTCCTTGTCCTCCCCGCCCTCGCCGGAGTTGGATTTGCCGTGCAGCCGGTTCATGGCGATCGCCATCGTCTCGTGCGCCTCCTTGGAGATGGAGCCGTAGGACATAGCACCCGTCTTAAATCTTGTGACAATCGTGTCAACACTCTCCACTTCCTCGATCGGCACGGGTTTCTTCGCATAATTAAAGTCCATCAGCCCGCGCAGGTTCTTAATGCTGTCCTCGTTGTTGACCGCTTTGGTATATTGCTTAAATAATTCGTAGTCGCCCCTTCTGGTTGACTCCTGCAGTAAATGAATGGTCTCCGGGTTGTACAGGTGTTCATCCGCACCGCTGCGCATTTGGTGATGTCCCGTGCTGTCCAGCGTCAGATCCGTGGATAGACCGAGTGGGTCAAACGCCATCGAGTGCAGGGTGTCCACCTCTTCCTCGATATCTTTTAAAGTAATGCCGCCCACACGACACACCGTGTTGGTAAAATACTTGTTGATCACATCCTTGTCAATGCCGATCGCCTCGAAAATCTTGGATCCCTGATAGGACTGGATCGTGGAAATACCCATCTTGGAGGCAATCTTTACGATACCGTGCAGAATCGCACTGTTGTAATCATTCACCGCCGCGTAATAATCCTTATCCAGCATGTGATTGTCGATCAGCTCCTTGATGCTCTCCTGTGCCAAATAGGGATTGATCGCCGAAGCGCCGAAGCCCAGCAGGGTCGCAAAGTGGTGCACTTCTCTCGGTTCCGCGGATTCTAAGATAATATCCACGCTCGTTCTCTTTTTCGTGCTGACCAGATGCTGCTGCAAAGCGGATACCGCGAGTAACGACGGAATCGCCACCCGGTTCTCGTCCACACCCCGGTCTGAGAGGATGATGATATTCACACCGTCGCGGTACGCCCTATCCACCTCCACGAAGAGCCTGTCGATCGCCTTTTCCAGTCTCGTATTTTTATAGTAGGTGATCGGAATCACCTCCACCTTAAAGCCTTCCGCCTTCATGGTCTTGATCTTCAAGAGGTCGGTGCTTGTCAAAATTGGATTGTGCACCCGCAGCATATTGCAGTTTTCCGGCATCTCTTCAAGCAGATTCCCGTCCTGCCCCAGATAAACCGTGGTGGAAGTAACCACCTCCTCGCGGATCGCGTCGATGGGCGGGTTCGTCACCTGCGCAAAAAGCTGTTTGAAGTAGTGGAACAGCGGGTGATGCGCCTTGGAGAGCACCGGAATCGGCGTGTCCACGCCCATCGCCGCGATCGCCTCCGCCCCGTTTTTCGCCATCGGCAGAATGCTGGTCTTCAAATCCTCGTATGTGTAGCCGAACGCCTTCTGCATCCGCTGCCTCTCCTCGTAGGTAAACTCCGGCACACGCTGGTTCGGAATCTTTAACTCCTTCAAGGTCACAAGCTTGCTGTCCAGCCACTCGCCGTAGGGCTGCGCCGACGCATATTTCTCTTTCAGCTCGTCATCGTCGATAACTCTTCCCTGCACAGTGTCCACCAGAAGCATCTTGCCGGGATGGAGTCTTTCTTTCATCACAATCTTCGACGGGTCGATATCCAGCACGCCCACCTCCGAGGAGAGAATCAGCGTGTCGTCGTCCGTGATCATGTAGCGGGAAGGGCGTAGACCGTTTCGGTCAAGCACCGCACCCATGATATCCCCGTCGCAGAACAGGATCGACGCCGGACCATCCCACGGCTCCATCATCGTCGCATAATATTGGTAGAAATCCTTTTTCTTCTGGGACATGGTCTTATTGTTTTCCCAAGGCTCGGGAATCGTGATCATCACCGCCAAAGGCAGCGGCATCCCGCTCATCACGAGAAATTCCAGCGTGTTGTCGAGCATGGCGGAATCGGATCCGGAGGCATTGATTGCGGGAAGAATCTTGTGCATCTGCCCCTGCAAATGCTCGGACTCCATGTTCTCCTCCCGCGCCTGCATCTTGTCCGCATTGCCGCGGATGGTATTGATTTCGCCGTTGTGGACAATAAAACGGTTCGGGTGCGCCCGCTCCCAGCTCGGGTTCGTGTTCGTGGAAAACCGGGAGTGCACCACGGCGATCGCCGACTCGTAATCCTTATCCTGTAAGTCCGCAAAGAAGGTGCGAAGCTGTCCCACAAGAAACATCCCCTTGTACACGATCGTCCGGCTTGACAGACTGACCACATAAGTCACATCCGTTGACTGCTCGAAGGTACGCCGCAGTATGTACAGTTTCCGGTCAAAGTCAAGCCCCTTTTCCACGCCCGCCGGCTTCTTGATAAACGCCTGCATGATGCAGGGCATACACTCCACCGCCTTATGCCCAAGCACGGACGGCACCGTCGGCACATCGCGCCAGCCCAAAAACTGCAGCCCCTCTTTCTCTGCAATGATCTCAAACATCTTCTTCGCCTGATTGCGCTGCAGCTCATCCTGTGGGAAGAAAAACGTGCCCACGCCGTACTCCCTCTCACCGCCGATGTCAATGCCCAAGGCTTTCGTCACCTTGACCATAAATTTATGAGGCATCTGCGTGAGGATTCCCACGCCGTCTCCCGTCTCGCCCTCCGCATCCTTACCGGCACGATGCTCCAGATTCTCCACAATCCTAAGCGCATTCTCCACGATGGCACGGCTCTTTTTGCCCTTGATATTGACACACGCGCCGATACCGCAGTTGTCGTGTTCAAACTCCGCCCGGTAGAGCGGGGATTTCGGGATGGTTGTCTTTACATCAAACATAAGTTTCACTCCTAACTTTTGATGGTTTATATATAGAAAGAGAACGCAAAGAAGACATCTAGCGCTCCTTTGCGTTCTACATGTATACAATAATACACCCGCTTGTGGGATTTGTAAATAAAGACTTTTTTGTAAATTGTCAGAATATTTGAAAATTTAGTTTACTTGCTCATTATTGCCAGACTTTTCCCCTTTCTACGTAACAGGGTATTAATCACTTATCACAATCAACAGTACCAAAATATTTTTAAAAATCACGCTTGACAGTGCTAATCACTTTATGCCTGATTCTGTCTTTGTAGGCTGTTTTGTGACGGTTCCGTCATCCTCGCTGTGGGGAGCCACTTCGGATTTTTCCCCGCAGTCGCACTGATGCCAGTGGTCTGTCTCATCACTCTCCCACTTTTTCCCAAAGCTGTGTGTATGCCCGATTACCGGTGCCATTTCGTAACCGCATTCCGTACAGGTCTGAGGCGTCGTTGTCGTCGCCGGATCTCCCGGCGTATGCGACTGAATGCCGTCATGTGCATCGCAGTTATGGCATTTATGGGCATGTCCTTCCGCATCCTTGTAACCCCATGTGGTATCGTCGTAACTGTGGTCTACCATCGCGATTTCTACGCTGGCATGATCCGTGATCTCCTGCGTTCCCACCTCATCCGAAAACCATTTCCTGCAGCCGTCGTTACCGTCGCAGACATAATATGCCGTATTTCCTGGTGCCGTACAGGTGGCGTCTTTCGCGGGCACCAGTGTCAGGGTGTGGATGTGCGCCACCGTTCTTTATTTCATAATTCGTATTGTCGCTATGGAAACACCGGCTGTAATCCGCACTGTTTGTTCCCGTGATGTTGACCGGGTTTCCTTCCGTGGGTGCGAATTCCGTTAAATATGTGCTATAGTACGTGCGGAGGCGATAGCGGTAAGTATTTTTGAATATGACGAAGAAAAACATATGAAAAGTGAGCGGAAGGAATGGCGGGAAATCGGCTATCGGGAAGGACTTGAGGAAGGACTCAAAATCAGCAATGATACTTTGCAAATACTGCAAACCCTGATGGACGCCGAAAAAACCGAAGAAGTAAAACGCGCTCTCTCCGACAGCGCCTACCGGGAGCAGTTGTACCGGGAATATCTTTCCGACAGCGAATAGTCAACACTATTCCCGGCTTACCTATCCGAGCAATTTTACGCGTCTTGCTCCCTCCCGATCGGTCTGCGTATCAAAATCTCAAAGAGAATAACCGCCATAACTGCCGTCAACAGGTCGGAGACAGGCTGCGCCATGAGAACGCCCTGATAGGCAAACGCCTTTGACGCAACGAGAAGAACAACCGCGAACAGCACGCCCTGCCTGCTGACCGACAAGAGAAACGCGCCCACCGCCTTTCCCGCCGACTGGAAGGTACAGGTCGTCACAAGCACAACCGCCGTGAACACCATTCCCATCTGCTGCATACGGAGCATGGGCACGCCAACCTCTATGATAGACTTATCCTGCATAAATATCCCGATCATGGCGGGCGCCGCAAGGGACAGCGCTCCCGCAAGAACCGCCGCCGTACAACACTCAAACCCGTAGGAAAACCGCAAAATCTCTTTCAGGCGCGCATGATTCTTTGCGCCGTAGTTATACCCGACCAGCGGCTGCGCGCCAAAGGCAAAGCCGACAAGAATCAGAACGGCGATCAGATTCACCTTCATCACAATTCCCATTGCCGCAACTTTATCATTGCCGTACGGCAAAAGCGAACGGTTTGTAAGCGCAATGCCGATACTCTGCATCAGGTTCGTGATCGACGCCGGAATCCCGATTGCCAGAATCTGCTCCACCTCCACGATATGAATGTGAAAACCTGCCGGATTGATGGAAAGCCGCCTGCTTTTCTTTAACAGGAACCAGACATAAAAAGCATCCGCAAAGATATTTCCGATCACGGTCGCAATCGCCGCGCCTGCCGCACCCAGACCGAGCACGGAAATAAAGACAGGATCCAGAATCATATTGACGACTGCGCCCAATATGCTGCCCGTCATGGTCGCGGTCGCAAACCCTTCCGTACGCAGCAGATTGGACGGCGTGAAGGACAAAATAATAAACGGCGCGCCGAGCACGATATAGGTATAATAGCCGGAGGCATAGGAAAACGTCGCTACGTCGGCTCCCAGCGCATATAAAATCGGCTCCCGAAGCAGCATCATCACCGCCGTCACCACAATCCCGCACACGATCGCGGCATAAAAGCAAAAGACGCTCAGGCGTTTCCCGTCCTCATCCTTTTTCTCGCCAAACAGCCGGGAAATAACGGAACTTCCTCCCAGTCCGAAAATGTCGCCGAGCGCGATCATCAGCGTAAAGACCGGCGCGCTCAAGGAGACTCCCGCCACCAGATTTGTGTTGCCTGTCTGGGCGATAAAATACGTGTCTACCATATTATAGACCAGCGAGACTACCATGCTGAGCACCACCGGCAGGGCGAATTTGAAGTACGCCTTCGGCACCGGGGTTTTCTCAAATAATTCGTTCTCCATCAGCTCTTCCTCTTTTCATAAAACACTAAGGTAAGCCTTTCATTTATGACTTCCGTCCTGCCCGTCTGCCGGTAGCCCATCTTCTCATACAGATGACAGTTTCCGGGCTCCTGCAAAATGGTGTCCAGCTCCCAGTTGTCACTTCCGTGCAGTTCCTCACAGAGGCGCATTGCCTCCTGCGCAATACCCCTGCCTCGAAATTCCGGCATGACAAAGATGGGAGAAATCCTTTTATTTTTTCCGGCTTCCCTTGGCTCAACGACACGAACCGCTCCTACCTTGGTCTGCTCCATACAGATAAAATAGAAATAGGTGACGTCCTGTTTCAGGCGCATTTCTACTTTTTCCATGCTTTCGCTTGCGGGGTTCGTGTCGTAATCCTGATATTTTTCTAACAATTCCCCAAAAGCCTCTATCTGCATATTATGTATTTCTCTCGCGTCACTTACATCCGCCCTCACTAATTTTACTTCCATGTCAACCTCCTTTCCCATGCACTCTCACAATGGACAGCATAAATCTTTTATCTGCGTCCGCCATCCTTTGCACTTGAAGTTTCTACATATTTTCACAAAGCATTATAATATCATCCTTGCGCGGCGCAACGTCCTCTTTATATTCCACAGAACACAGCCCCAGACTGCCGCAGCACGCAATTTCCAGATGCCAGTAAAAGTGCTCTATGCTTTGAATAATTCTCTCGCACTCCTTCATTCCCGGTCCTGTCCGCAGGGCTATGACATATCCTCTTTTTCCGCCGCTGACCGCCGCATGGGGCTCGTGTGTGTGCACCACGGCGTGCATCTGTCAATAAATGCTTTGAACTGTCCGGGAACATCCGCCCGCTCAAACTCATTCATTATCGACGGAATATCATCCTTTTGAATACATTCCGCCGTGTTGTGACAAGTCCGGCACCCTTTGCAAAAGCTGAAATGGTAATCGTCTATGCAGATGCACTTTGTCTCGTATTTCTCTGAGAGCTTTTGCGCGACAATTTTTACTATCTCAGCCGTGGCACCTGTCCGCACGGGACTACAATTAATGATGAGTGCGTTCATAAGAGAGTCCTCCATTCAATTTTTTCCAAACCTCACCCAATCTCCTTCCCCATACACAGAGACTCCTGCATACCCTCATAAGGTCCGTAGTTGGGAATGACCTGAAACCCCAGTTTTCGATAGACCGCGCATGACTCCGCCAGCAGTTCCCCCGTCTCCAAAATCATTCTCCGATAGCCCAATTCCGCCGCCCACTCGATTAATTTAGAAACAAGTGTGCTCCCAATTCCCTGCCCCTGATAGTCGCTATGTACAAACACTCTTTTCAGCTCGATCGTTTCCTCGTCGTATCTTCTGATGGCACCGCCGCCAACCGGCTTACCATTATCATAAACGACGATTGCCTCCCGTATCTCATCTAACTGGTTAAATTTCGCGTACTTCTCCCGCTTGATCTGCCTCCCGACACGCCTGTCCAAGTCCATGTCGAGGAGTCTGCAGTTTTCTATGAAATCTTCGTTTTTACCGTCCGTTCTGATATAATTCATATTTCCTCCCCTTTGCAAGCAATAATCCATCCGCCTGTAGCACCGTTCTGTCCGTCAAACGTTTCGCATCGGTGTCCCCACCTCGATCAGATTCCCGTCCAAGTCATAAAAAACGGACTACCCTCTGCCCCCAGCTATGCGTCATCAATTTATTTACATACTCTATAGACGGATACAGGTTTTCCAGCTTCCGGACAAACGCCTCGATATCCTTGACGACGATCAGTATATTTTTCAGTTTCATTCTGCTAGCCATCCTCCCTGTTATTTTCTCCCCAAACGCAAAGCTCATCCAAAACTTTCATCAGAGATTTCCCTCTTTCGCTCAGGCTGTATTCCACCTTCGGCGGAATCTGGGGATATTCTTTTCTGATAATAAGCCTGTCTTTTTCCAACTCTTTCAGATTATTGCTGAGCGTTTTGTCCGACACATTTTTCAGATACCGTTTTAATTCATTAAATCTTACCACCTGAAACTCCATCAGGCAATAAAGAATCACCATTTTATGCTTGCCGGATATGAGTGAAAGCGTATAGCTAAACCCGGTAACTTCAAAATTTGCCTTCTCAATATATTTTCGTATCATAACTTATACTTTCCTTTTAGATAGTACCTTTCTTAAAAATCAGTACTTGTTCTTTATCCGTTACCAATTATAATTATAGGTACAGACATCAGCTTTGTCAATTTTAGGAAACGAGGTAATGATTATGAGAAAAAATCTGAATGTCACAGAAGGCATCTTCCCCATGCCCGTCCTGATGGTGGCAACTTACAATGAGGACGACAGCGTAAATGTCATGAATGCCGCATGGGGTACAATGCAGGAAAGGGATCATGTCATTCTCAATTTGACGGAAACCCATAAGACTGTACAGAACATCAAGGCAAGAGGCGCTTTCACGGTAAGTATCGCTGACGCCGCCCATATTGTGGAGGCGGATTATTTCGGCGTCGAATCCGGCAACAATGTTCCTAATAAGCTTGAGCGCAGCGGACTCACCGCAAGTAAATCCGAAACCGTGTACGCACCGATTATCAATGAATTTCCGCTTTGTCTGGAGTGTGTGTTCGTGGAATACCAGACCAACAAGTATGGTTGCGGAGTGGTCGGTAAAGTCGTAAATATCACAGCTGACGAGAGCGTCATAGTTGACGATCATCTTGACATGTCTCTGGTAAACGCGATTGCCTTTGATCCGTATACACACGGCTACTATAAGGTGACGGAGCGAGTTGGGGAAGCCTTCAAAGACGGAATGCAGCTCAAAAAATAATGTCACAGGGACGTTTTACAGGCGTCCCTCTATCCTTCTCTCTTCCTGTACTCCCCGGGCATCATCCTAAACACTTCCTTGAATTTGCGGCAAAAATACCCGATATTTTCAAACCCGGTGTCACGGGCGATTTCCGAAACGTTGCTCTGTGTCGTGACAAGCAGTTTCGCCGCCCGTTTCAGCCTGTAATGGACTAAGTAATTGATTGGCGAGGTATGGATATTTTTTTGAAATAAATTTAACACACTGCTCTTGCTGAGCGAAACTGTTTCCGCAATGTCATCCAACGAAATCGGACTCTGATAATTTACGTGGATATACTGAAGCATCCTCTGAAGCTGTGTCTGCGCCTTCGGCGCGGAAGATCTACTTCCGGGTGCCAGTGCCAGTCGATACAGTGAAAGTCAAATTCCCAGATATCTTCCAGAAAATAGCGGAACGGATACGCCTCGCTCCCGTGGGGAATCGTTTCCCGCAAAGATTCGTCCGTCACAATTCTGCTGTACCCCTCATTCCTATTCATAGAACGGCGCTCCTCTTTCGCTATTAATTGTAATATTGTGTAATAAAATTGGGATATATTATATTGATATCTACATCTATGTACTATATAATACAACTCGTTACAGAAGTCAATCCCTTCTGCGCGCGACGGGATATGTAACTTTCACGGTTGCGCCGGCACAGAGGAAAGGAGTATATTATACCATGACAAAAAGTTATAAAAAAACACTGATCGCCTGCTACCTCGGCTTCATCACACAGGCAATCTGTGCAAACTTTGCACCGTTGTTATTCCTGAAATTCCACAATGACTATCAGATACCGCTTGGGCAGATCGCGCTGATCTCCACCCTGTTTTTTCTGACCCAGCTAATCGTGGACGTTCTCTGCTCTTACTTTGCGGACCGGATCGGCTATCGCAGATGCGTCGTTGCCTCGGAGCTTTGCGCGGCGGCAGGGCTTGTAGGACTCGCCTTTCTGCCTGACCTTACCCCGAATCCGTTGACCGGCATTATCATAAGCGTTATCATCTATGCCATCGGCAGCGGACTGATCGAGGTGTTGTGCAGCCCCATTGTGGAGGCGTGCCCCTTCGACAATAAAGAGGCGGTTATGAGCCTGCTGCACTCCTTTTACTGCTGGGGATCGGTCGGCGTGATCCTTCTGTCGACCCTATTTTTTGCCGTTTTCGGTATTGACGGCTGGAAATGGCTTGCCTGTATTTGGGCGCTCATCCCGCTCTACAATATTTACAACTTCGCGACCTGTCCGATCGAATACACGACGGAGGATGGCGGCAAAGGCATGGGCATAGGCGGTCTGCTCCGGGTTCCGATGTTCTGGATATCCATTATTCTCATGGTCTGCGCGGGCGCCTCCGAGCTCTCTATGGCACAGTGGGCTTCCGCCTATACGGAATCCGCCCTCGGCTTTACAAAGGCGATGGGCGACCTTGCCGGTCCGTGCATGTTTGCAATCACTATGGGCATCAGCCGGGTTATCTTCGGAAAATACGGCGACAAACTGGAGCTGATGCGGTTTATGATCGGGTCGGGCGTTTTGTGTCTGAGCTGTTACATAGCGGCGTCCATCTCCGATAACCCGGTGATAGGACTGATCGGCTGCATCATGTGCGGATTTTCGGTGGGCATCATGTGGCCCGGCACGATCAGCATCTGCTCCGGGAGGCTTCCTGGCGGCGGAACCGCCATGTTCGCCCTGCTTGCCATGGCGGGAGACCTCGGCGGCGCGTTCGGTCCCAGTCTGGTAGGCAATATCACCCAGAATGCGGGGAACGACCTGCGAAAAGGAATGTTGGTCGGATGTGTCTTCCCGTTAGTGCTGATCCTCTCGCTCCTTCTGTTGAAAGGTACGCGGAAAACAAAAGACACCTGACCGACCGCTTTTGGGGAAAATCATCCCTCACCTGACCAGTTTTAGCTCCGCCATCGCCCCGTAGTGCCGCACCGTGAACGATGCCGGGGCGATTTCTTTAAGCAGCTCGATATGCTCCCGCTCCCACGAGGAAATTTCCGTCTCCGTGAGCGACGCGCCGATTCCCCGACATGTTTTCATTCTGCCGTGCCAGCTTTCCCGGGTAAAGGGCACGTCCAAAAGATACTCCTCATGGAAAGTCTGTTCAAAATTTTTCATATAAATCTCCGGGACAAAGATTGGGTGCACCGTCTCGCCCGCACCGCTCCACCGGGGATTATACTTTAGGGCAAGCGCCTCACTGGCTCCCGCGATTTTGTCCTCATAGGGCAGCCACGCCATATACAGAAGCAAGATGTGTCCGCCCGGCTTTAGCATCCGCACAAGCTCCGGCTCCAGCTTTTCATGGTCGAAATACCAGAAGCACTGACATGCCGTGACGACGTCGAAGAAATTGTCGGGAAAATCCGTCTTCTCCGCAGATACTGCCTCATATTCGATATCCATGCCCTCTGACAGAATCCGAGCCTGTGCAATCTGTTCTTCGGAAATATCGGTGCCTGTCCACTTTGCCCCATATCGATACATATTTCTGGAGAGCACGCCCGTCCCCGTTCCCAGATCAAGAACGCTCTGCCCTTCCACGCACAGATTTCTTCTGACGATTCTGTCATAAAATTCCTGTGGATAGATATCCCGGAATCTGGCGTAGTTGGCTGAGGTTTTGCCCCAGTCGAAGGCTATTCCGAATACTCCCATAATCTGTGGCATTTCTCCATAAGCGCCTGATTGTAGCCACGGTTGATGTTTAACACCTCGCAGGTACATTCCAGACAGCCACTCCCCCGTCCCGTCGGAAAGGAATCCGACAGGTAGAGCATCAGTATTCATTTTGCAAGTGTATTTTTTGTAATATCTCCACTGCGGTGTACAGCCAATACACACCCCGCCGACACTACAAGCAAAACCGCACACCCCGCCGGTGTAAACAAAATCTCCTGTACGCGCTCCAGCCGCGCCGTCGTATAGACCGCCAAATTTGCCACGGCATGAAAAAGAAAGGGAATGCCGAATTTCCCGCTTCTTTCATACAGATACGCCATCAGCATACCAAGACATGTACCGTACACACCCTGCACCAGATTGCCGTGAAATGCACCGAAGAGAGCGCCCGACATGACAATGCCCACCGCCGGACTGTACAAGCGGCGCAGCCGATTGTAGATCACGCCGCGAAAAACTACCTCCTCCGCAAACGGGGATATAACGCCGTAGAGAACAAGCCCCGCCGCAAAAGCCACGCCATACTGTTTGTCCGCCACCTTCTGGTAAGTCTGGGAACTGTCCGCAAACCCGGTCAGTGTCAGAAGTGCGTTGAGTCCCAGCGAGACGCTGCACGCGAGAATCGCAGTGAGGGCTGCTTTCAACGGCGCAAAACGCCGCGTTTCCCCACGCTCCCGCAGTTCCTCCTTCAGCATCGGAACAACGGGCAGAATCCCCGCCAGCGTACACAATCCCCCCATCACGCCCGTGACGGTGGCGGCATGTGCCGTCATAAACTGCCCATACCCCTCGCCGAAACGCTCCACAGTTGCCTGATACGCAAATGCAAGAATCAGATATGCTGCATTGAATACCAGATAATATAGCAGATAAGGGAATAGCACTTCCCACGCCTTCCAAAAGAAAGACTGCCTGTTTCCTCCGCCTGTTTTCCCTTTTTCTACCATCTTGTTCCATCCCCATCAATATACATCTTCCTTGCGCATCCGCGATTCCTGCTCCATAAAATTCCCTTGACATTTCCCCCGCCAGACCCTATAGTTAAGAAAGCGGATACATCCGCCGCGGCACACGCCGCATAACTGAATAACTTGCTAGGGGAGCTTTTGCTGAGATTGAGCCCGCGCACAGGATGCCGGGACTCTAACCCTCATTACCTGATGCGGTTAGCACCGCCGTAGGGAAGCGTTGGTAATTGAAATGTGCCTCGGATTTTCCGTACATATTCCGTTACCGTTCCCCTCCTTGCTTATTCTGAAGACAAAGGAGGATTTTTTATGTTCTACACTATTGTTGACGGAACCTATGTTCCTACCACTCTGGGCAATGTGCTGTTACTCGTACTTCTGGCAGTCCTGCTTGCCGGCGCCGTCGTCTTCGCAAGGCGGTACGCAGCCGGACAGAATCCACAGCCGGAAGGAACCGCCAAAAAGGGCGGAAAACTGACTGTCAAACAGCTCGCCTTCTGCGCCATGTCGATCGCGCTCGGCACCATACTCTCGGAAATCAAAATTATTGACTTCCCGTGGGGCGGCTCCGCCACGCTGCTGTCCATGCTCGTCATCTGTCTACCGGGCTATCTCTTCGGGCTGGGTGCAGGGCTGATGACCAGTATCGCCTACGGCGTCCTGCAGCTTTTGTTTAACCCCTATGTGCTCTTCCCCATGCAGCTTGTGATGGACTACATCCTCGCCTTCGGCGCGCTTGGACTCTCCGGGCTGTTTGCGGGCGCGAAGAGAGGGCTGCTCAAAGGGTATCTCGTCGGCGTTTTCGGGCGTTATGTGTTCACGGTGCTGTCCGGCTGGATCTTCTTCGCCGAGTACGCGTGGGAAGGCTGGCATCCGCTGCCCTACTCCATCGTGTACAACGGCATTTACATCTTTGCGGAAGGCGCGATCACCTGCGCGGTGATTCTTGTGCCCGCCGTGAGCAGCGGTCTTGCCGCCGTCAAAAAAATGGCGCTGTCATAGGATCGAAAATTTTCTGATACAAACGAGCCCCCACCTGTCCGACCGGTGAGGGCTCCTATTTTCCATATATTCCACTCAGACAGAGAAACCTCTTCCACTCCGTCCATCACGCGACGGGATCCCACCATTCCCGGGAACCCTTCTACGCCGTCATAAACATGGCATACGCGCTGAACGCCTGCTGCATGCGGAAATTGCTGACGCCGTTTTCCATGCCGCTTCCGTCGAATGCCGCCGTCTGTACATTCTGCGCATTGTCCTCATTTTCTTTCTCCGGCTGTACGGCATCCACCGCATTCTGCCTTCCGAACTTCACCGCCGCGTTTTCCGTCTGCGCCGTCTCCTGCGCCGCGCCTGTCTCCGCCTGCGTCTCCTCAGCTGGCTTCATAATCCTCGCCGCATTGCTTCTGCCGCGCTGCATCTGCATTTCCAACATGCCCTTAAAGTCGAGCGTCTGACCCATCTTTAAAGGATTTTCGTTCTCCGCCTGCACAAGACCGCTGAAATCTGTCTTCTTGTCGAGTACGTCGTCCGAAATCCTGGACAGCTTATTCATGCTTGCCGGGCTGATGGCGTTCACATTATATACATAAGGTTGAAAACTGACTGCTCCGATCATCATAACTGGTTCCCTCTTTACTCAAAACCTGTACCGTCACGGTACAAAATCCACTTTTCCTATTACCTATAATAAAACTTTCCGGAAAAATATACAAGACCAAATTTTCCGTTTCACAAAATCACGCAAACCGGCAATCGACCGCAGCGCCGGGTATCATCTGCCGCGCTCCACAATCTCTATGTCCACCGCTTCCATCTCCTGCTTCATCATCTTCGCGTTTTTGTAAACTCTCGAGACAATCCAGACATTGGAAAGCCCGTCATAGATCAGGAAAAAGCCGATCAGCATAACCACCGTGTCTATGGCGGCAAAAGGTCTGCATACCAGCAGCACGCCGAAGCCCACCGTGAGCACGCCCAGAATAAGCGCCACCCACCATCTGTCGTACTTATCCCGCCAGAGTTCCGCCGCCTGTTGCAAGTTATGTAAGCCATGTATCGCAATAACGATCCCGACAATAATCGGAATGATCGCCATCACCTTATCCGGCTTCATCACAATCCAGACGCCAACCACCGCCAGAACGATCCCGAAAATCAGATTTGCCTGCGAGTACAGACTGCCGTCCCTCGCGGTAAAGTAGGCAATCATCCTCATGACGCCTGACACAATGAGCACCACGCCCACCGCCGTACAGACGATCCGCATGGACATCCCCGGACGCAGCACAAGCACCAACCCCAGAATCACACACAGCGCCGAGGAAACCACCACATTCGTCTTAATCTTTTTCAATAAACCTTCCATCACAGACACCCCTTTCTCTTCCGTCCCCAAAACTGCATCAGTCGGTATACACAGTAGCCGAGAGACGCGCCGAGACAATTTAATAAAATATCGTCCACATCAAAAGCGCCGAAAGCGCTGAAAAGCTGGAACGTTTCAATTCCCAGCACAAATACAAAGGCATTTAAGAGCATCACGAAAAACCGTTCCCCCTCCTTTGCCACAAAAGGAAAGAGAAATCCAAAGGGCACGAACACCAGCACATTACCCGCCAGATTCTCCACGCTATTCAGTTTATAGGCATAATCTATATACATTTTTATTGTTTTAAAAGGCGTAAAATTCGCCGTGCCCAATCCCTCAAAGATAACGTCTCTGCGCCATGAAGCCGTAATTTTTAAAAGCTCCTCATAGGGATATTTGAAGATGATAACCTTTATGACAACTAAAATGTAGATAGCAAAAAAGAGTTTCCACCGGTTTCTTTTTTGCACGCGCCGTCTCCCCGCTGTCTACTTATGATTTTGACTTTTTCTATCTTTTATCTTCTTGATGATCAGCGGCTCTTCCAGCTTAATCTGCGCCGCCTCGTGAAGCTGCTCCCTTGCCGCTTTCTCCTGCGTCGTCTCCTGTCTGTATATGTCCTTTGCCTCTCTCTCGTATTCCTCCACGACCGCCATATCGTCCGGGCGTATCTTTCGGAAGTGGTTAAAGCCCGCCGCCAGAATGCGCAGACTCTGTCTGGTCGTGTCAAACGCGCCCTCCTCATAAAGATTCACGAGGATAATGCCGATCGGTACGGCAAGTATCATTCCCAGCACGCCTGCCAGCCGATAACCGATGTAGAGTAAAAACAACGTCGGTATCGCATCCATTCCCATAGAGTCCCCCACGATTTTTGGCTGGATCACCTGCCGCACAAGCTGACCAATCAGCCAGATGGCAACAAGCCCGAACATCATCCGATAATTCTCCGACAACAGCTCAATAATCGCCCACGGCACCATCACCGTACCCGTACCGAACACCGGCAGAAAATCCAGAATCGCAATGCCGAATGCAACCAGAAAGGCATAGTCCACGCCGAGAATCATCAGCCCTATCACGAGAAGAATATAGATCCAGCACTCGATTTTAAACTGCGCCCGAAAATATCCCCCGACCGCGTTCCGAAAACTCCTGCGGATCAAATCGAAATGATACCTCACCGAAGCGGGAAGGATTTTCTCCGCCGCAGCCGCCATATACCCTTTGTCCGCCACAAAAAAGTAAGCCGAGAGCAGGCACATCACCACAGCGAGAAAAATATCAGGGATCTGCTTCGCCACATTTCCCACCGCCTCAAAGGAGGGCAGCTCGATCTTCCCCAGGATACTGCTCATATAATTCCCCATTTCCAGAATTATATTATCTATCGTTGCCTGCATATCCGCCGGCATCCTGTCATAGACACCCTGCAGATTTGCCCCCACCTTGTTGAGCTCCGCCAGAATGGTATTCCAGATATCGGGCAGCTCATTGATAAAATTAACGCCTTCCCTAACCAGCTTGGCAATCAGCATATAAACCAACAGAACCACCGCTGCCAGCACCGCGACGATCACCACCGCCGACATTGCCTTTCTCTTCACTTTCAGTTTCTCTTCAAAAAAACGCACCACGGGAGACGCAATCAGCGAAATGAGCCAGCCCAGAATGAACGGCATAAAAAACCAAATCAGTCTTGGGAGAAGAAAAATGCATAAAAGCACTGCCGCAAGTGCGGTAAACAGATTCAGCGTTACTTTGAAATATATCTTTAAAGCTCTTCTCATAAGCTCTCCTCCGAATCGTAATTTTCACACACGCCCCGCTGTCCGCAATCCCGTGTTCCTTACAATTCTGTATTTTCTGCCATTTTATCCAGCAGCCCGTATATCTCTTCCCGTCCCTGTTTGTTGAGCGAGGAATAGGGTATGACAATCGTGTCATCTACTACGTCAAGCGTGTCACAAATAAGCTTCAACTGCTTTGCCACCTGACTTCTCTTAATCTTATCCAGCTTCGTCGCAATGATAACCGGCTGATACCCACGATCCAGAATCCAGTCGTACATGATCCTGTCATTCTCCGAAGGCGCATGTCTGATATCGACCAGCAGGAATACGGCACGTATCTGTTTTGACTGGTGCAGATAATCCTCGATCATCTTGCCCCACGTCGCCTTCACCTTCTCGTTGGCGGTGGCGTAACCGTACCCCGGCAGATCCACGAAATACATCTCGTTGTTGATATTGTAATAGTTGATGGTCTGCGTCTTTCCCGGCGAGGAGCTGGTGCGCGCCAGCGACTTGCGGTTCATCAGACCGTTGATCAGCGAGGACTTCCCTACATTGCTCTTTCCCGCAAAGGCGAACTCCGGCAGGCTGTTCTGGGGAAGCTTGCTGGTGACGCCGCACACGGTCTCCAAGTTTACATTCTTAATAATCATATGTTGGCTCCATTCTTAATCAGGGCGTGCCCCGCCACTTCCTCCATCGTCTCTACGAAGAGAATCTCCAGACCCTCCTTGATCTCCTCCGAAATCTCGTCAATGTCCTTCTCATTCTCCTTCGGCACAAGGACGGTTTTCACCTCCGCCATCTTCGCCGCCAGTATCTTTTCCTTCAACCCGCCGATGGGAAGGACTCTTCCCCGCAAAGTGACTTCTCCGGTCATCGCAAGATCCGCCCGCACAGGCGTATGCGTCACCGCCGACAGCAGCGCCGTCGCCATGGTAATACCTGCGGAAGGACCGTCCTTCGGCACTGCACCCTCCGGTATATGAATATGAAAATCTTTCTTCTTATAGAAGTTCTCCGCCACCTTATATTTCCCGCTGACAGATCGCACATAACTTAACGCCGTCCGCGCGGACTCCTTCATAACGTCTCCCATCTGACCAGTTAAGTCAATTTTCCCTTCCCCGTGCATGACGTTGACTTCAATCTGCAGCGTATCTCCGCCCACGCTGGTCCACGCAAGTCCCCTGACAATACCGACTTCCGGCTTTTCATTGATCTTATTCTGTCTGTACTTCGGTTTGCCCAGATAGTGTTCCAGCGTTTCCGGCGTTATCGTGACCTCTTCGGTCAATCTTGCTTTCCGACGGTCAAAGATCTCTCTCGCCTCTTTTCGGCAGACCGCACCAATCTGACGCTCCAGACTTCTGACGCCCGCCTCCCTCGTATAGAACCGCACGATATCGCGGATCGCCTCGTCGGAAAAGGCGATCTCGCCCTTCCTGATTCCATTCTTCTGAAACGCCTTCGCCACCAGATGCTCCCTTGCGATATGGAACTTTTCGTTAGCAGTGTAGCTGTTCACCTCTATGATTTCCATACGGTCAAGCAGCGGACGTGGAATGCCGTCGCGACTGTTTGCGGTGGCAATAAAAAGCACCTCCGACAGATCGATCGGTATCTCCACATAATGATCCCGGAACGCATGGTTCTGCTCCCCATCAAGCACTTCCAGAAGCGCGGACGCCGGGTCGCCCTTGTAATCGCTGCCGAGCTTGTCGATCTCGTCCAAAAGCATCAGCGGATTTTTGACGCCCGCCTGCCTGATCGCCGCCACAACGCGCCCCGGCATAGCGCCCACATAGGTTTTGCGATGCCCTCTGATCTCCGCCTCGTCGCGCACGCCGCCGAGACAGATCCGCACATATTTCTTCTTAAGCGCCTCCGCCACGCTCTTCGCCACAGAGGTCTTGCCCGTGCCGGGAGGTCCCACCAGACAGATGATCTGGCTTCCCGCTTTTCCGGTCAGCATCCTGACGGCGAGAAATTCTAACATCCGCTCTTTCACCTTCTCCAGACCGTAATGCTGCTCGTTTAAAATCCTTTCCGCCCCTTCCAGATCCTTGCTGTCTCTGGAAGTCCTGTCCCACGGAAGCTCCAAAAGTGTCTCGATATAGGCGCGCTCCACCGCACTCTCTGAGCCGCTGCCCGCCACATTTTTATAGCGCTTGATCTCCTTGCGGATCTTTTCCTTGACCTCCGGCGACGCTTTCAGCTTCTCCACCTCCGCCAAAAACTGTTCCACGTCGGAGTCGGTATTGTTCTCTCCCAGCTCTTCCTTAATGTATTGTAATTGTTCCCGCAGAATATAGTCCCGCTGGTTCTTATCGATCCGCTGCCTGATGTTCTTTGCCAGATCGCTCTTGATGCGGATAACTTCCACCTCTCGTGTGAGCAGTTCCGTCAAAATCGAAAACCGCTCCCGCACCGATATGGCGCTCAGAATCTTCTGCTTATCGGCAACCGTCAGGGGCATGTTGATGGTAATGCTGTCCAGAAGCTTTCCCAGCTCCATCCCCTCTTCTATCTGATCCTGCACCGCCTTGCCCACCTTGGGAAAGCAGGCGCAATATGCATCAAGCGCCTCCTTGACCGTTCTGGTCATTGCCTCTGCCGATATCTCGTCGATATCCTCTCGGTCGTCCCTCTCAT
The DNA here is from genome assembly GCA_910588955.1 of uncultured Lachnospiraceae bacterium. Classification (GTDB taxonomy): domain Bacteria; phylum Bacillota; class Clostridia; order Lachnospirales; family Lachnospiraceae; genus UBA3282. The sequence continues at coordinate 78,011 of CAJURQ010000008.1, read as the reverse complement.
ATGACACCTGTGCCACTATTCCGTTCTCCGTCTGGGAAAGCCCGTGAATGCGCGCTCTGGAAACGCCCTCCACCAGCACGCGCAAAATATGTTCGGGTAGCTTACTGACCTGTCTGATCAACGTGACGGTTCCCACGTCATACACGTCATCCATGCCGGGATTTTCCTTTCCCGGATCTTTCTGGCTGACCACAAACAATCTCTGATCCCCCAGCATTGCCTGCTCCACGGACACCATGGATGTCTCCCGGCTGAGATCAAAATGAATCACCATGCCCGGCAGAATCGTAAGACCCCTGAGAGTCACTGCAGGAAGCGTATCCCCCCGCAGAAGGGAAATCGCGTCCGTGTTTCCCCTGCCGTTCTCCAGTTGATTCCAGTTATCCATAAAATCACCCTCTGATTATCAGAAACGCCGCCAAAGTTCTGGCGACGCTTATCTGTTTCAGCCCATCTGACCGAGGCTGCGAAGCAGTCCTCGCGATTGAGCTTGCTCAATCTGTTATTTTGCCTGCAATAATCTGTCGCGGTATCTGACAAGCGGTTTTTCCTCGCCGTCCACCGCCTTTTTCGTCAGGATACACTCCGCAATGCTGTCGTCCGAAGGAATCTCATACATCACATCCATCATCACCTTCTCAACGATAGACCGAAGTCCCCTCGCGCCCGTCTTTCTGTCATGGGCGAGTTTGGCGATCTCCACCACCGCGTCGTCATCCACGGAAAGCTTTACCTCGTCGAAGGCGAAAAGCTTCTTATACTGCTTGATCAGCGCGTTCTTCGGCTCTTTCAAAATGCGGACAAGCGCCTCCTGATCCAGCCCGTCCAGCGCTACCGTCACCGGCACACGACCGATAAACTCCGGAATCAGCCCGAACTTCATCAAATCCTGCGGCGTGACCTCCTTCAAAATAGCGCCGATCTCCTTGCCGCTCTTCTCCGCTACCTGCGCGTTAAAGCCGATGGAGTGACGGTCCAGCCGCTCCTCGACGATCTTTTCCAGCCCGTCGAATGCGCCCCCGCAGATAAAGAGAATATTTGTCGTGTCAATCTGCAAAAGCTCCTGATGGGGATGCTTCCTGCCTCCCTGCGGCGGCACGCTCGCTACCGTACCCTCGATGATCTTTAAAAGCGCCTGCTGCACGCCCTCGCCCGACACATCTCTGGTAATGGACACGTTTTCCCCTTTTTTCGTAATCTTGTCAATCTCGTCGATATAAATGATGCCGTACTGCGCCCGGTCGATATCGTAATCCGCCGCCTGAATCAGCTTGAGCAGGATGTTCTCCACATCCTCGCCCACATAGCCCGCCTCAGTCAGCGTCGTGGCGTCCGCAATCGCAAAGGGCACGTTGATGATCTTCGCCAGCGTCTGCGCCAAATACGTCTTTCCGGAACCGGTAGGACCAACCATGATGATATTGCTCTTCTGCAGTTCTACCTCGTCATCATCATCCTTGGGCGCCATCACCCTTTTGTAATGGTTGTAGACGGAAACCGCCATCACCTTTTTCGCCTCTTCCTGACCGATCACATACTCGTCAAGAAAATTTTTAATCTCCACCGGCTTTAAGAGATTGATCTCCATCTCCTCTGTGTCCGGATCGTCCTCATATTCCTCCTCTATGATGTCCGCGCAGATATCCACGCACTCATCACAGATATAGACGCCGCCGGGACCGGCAATCATTTTCTTGACCTGATCCTGCGTTTTATTACAGAAGGAACACCTTACTTTTTCCTCAGAAATCTTCCCTGCCATCTTAATCCTCTTTTCAAAGCATTAAACTCTCGGAGAATGCCTCTTTTCAGGCATTCTCTCGGGTGAAAGTGATTTGCGAAGCAAATCTAGAAGTTCTCCGCGAAACAGCCTTTGCTGTGAGCGGCTAGAACTTCTTTTCACCCTGCCCTTCAGTGCTGGCATGACTGGTGATAATGCGGTCAATCAGTCCATAGGCAAGCGCCTCTTCCGCGCTCTTCCAGTTATCTCTCTCCGTATCCGCCATGATCACCTCAAAATCCTGCCCCGTGTTCTGCGCCATAATTCTCGCCATCTTTTCTTTCGTTGCAAGGATATGCTTTGCCGTGATCTCGATCTCGGTAGCCTGACCCTGTGCGCCTCCCGCCGGCTGGTGAATCATAATCTCCGCGTTCGGAAGAGCCATTCTCTTGCCCTTCGCGCCGCCCGCCAGAAGGAACGCGCCCATGCTTGCCGCCATACCGATGCAGACGGTAGACACATCGCATTTGATAAACTGCATCGTATCGTAAATCGCCATACCCGCAGTGATCACACCGCCGGGGCTGTTAATGTAAAGGTTGATATCCTTCTCCGGGTCCTCGGACTCCAGAAAAAGAAGCTGCGCCACGATCACGCTGGCGCTCGCGTCATTCACTTCCTCGCCCAGAAAGATAATTCTCTCCTTCAAAAGTCTGGAATAAATATCGTAAGAGCGTTCACCCTTAGACGTCTGTTCAATGACATAAGGTATTAAAGCCATGTATTACACCTCCGTTACTTAGTCCGCTTTTTTAGCCTTGCTCTCCTTGGCATTCTCCGCAATGAACTCAGCCGCCTTTCTGACAGCCAAATCCTGCATAATGCCCTTCTTCTCGCGCTCTCCCATAAGTTCTCTGACTTTATCCACCTCCATCTGGTAGACTTCAGCCATGGTCTTTAACTCATCCTCGTATTCTTCCTCGGTGGGATCTAACTTCTCCGCCTTCGCCACCGCCTCAAGCACAAGTCTGGAACGGATTCTCTCCTCTGCCTGCGGCTTCACCTGCTCTACCATCTGCTGATAGTTCGTGCCGGTCATCTGCAGATACTGCTCCATGGAGATACCCTGCATGGTGATGCGCTGCGCAAACTCATCCACCATCTGTTTCTGCTGCGTCTCCAGCATAGCGTCGGGGATATCCATCTCGGAAGCGTCCACCGCCGCCTTCACAGCCGCTTCTTCCTTCGCGTTCTTTGCATCCTTCTGCTTTTTCTCTTCCAGATTCTTTTTCACATCCTCGCGGTACTCTGAAAGCGTCTCAAACTCGGACACATCGCTCGCAAATTCGTCGTTCAGTTCGGGAAGCTCTCTCTCCTTAATCTCCCTCACGGTACACTTAAAGACCGCTTCCTTGCCCTGCAGATGCTCCGCCTGATAATCCTCGGGGAAGGTAACCTTCACTTCCGTCTCCTCACCGATCTTCGCGCCCACAAGCTGCTCCTCAAAGCCCGGAATAAACGCGCCGGAACCGATGGTCAGCGGATAGTTCTCTCCCTTGCCGCCCTCAAAAGCCACGCCGTCCACAAAACCTTCAAAATCAAGCGTAGTCATATCGCCGTCCTTCACAGGGCGGTCTTCCACCGTGATGTTTCTGGCATTGTTCTGCCGTTCTCTCTCAAGCGCCGCGTCAACCTCCTCATCGGTCACCGCGGTGTCGATCTTATCCACTTTCACGCCCTTGTACTTACCAAGCTTTACCTCCGGCTTAAGCGCAACCGTAGCGGTAAAGACAAAAGGCTTGCCTGCCTCGATCTGAGTCACTTCGATCTGCGGAGAGGAAACGATATCCTCCTCGCACTCCTCCAGAGCCTTATCATATGCGTCGGGAATCAGAATATTCGCCGCATCCTCGAAAAAGACCTCCTTGCCGTACATTTTCTCTACCATCTGGCGGGGCACTTTGCCCTTGCGGAAGCCCGGTATGCTGATTTTGTTCTTCTGCTTCTGATACGCTTTCTCGATCGCCTTCTCAAACTCCTCGACGCCGGTCTCGATCGTCAGCTTCGCCATGTTCTTCTCTAATTTCTCCACCTGTAAACTCATGTTATGGGTTCCTCCTTCAATTCCTGTATCTTCTATAATAAATATATTATATAATGCCCCTGCGGGCTTTCAGCTACAGTCACCCAAACATTATAGCACAGGGCTTTTGAAAATACCAGAGATTTTTCGCGAATAAGCAATAAGCAGAGTCAGCCCCACAACGTGAAGACGCCCCGCCTGTGTTTTCACAAACGGGGCGCCTTCGCTTTTGTTTTTTGTTACTTCATCTGCTCTTCCTGCTTCTTGATCATTCTACGAACCATCTCACCGCCGATAGAACCAGCCTCCTTGGATGTCAGGTCGCCGTTGTAACCCTCTTTCAGGTTTACACCGAGCTCAGACGCAACCTCAGTTTTGAAACGATCCATAGCTGCCTTTGCCTCAGGAACTTCTACTCTATTGGTCTTGTTGCTTGCCATTTCTTTTCACCTCCGAAATACTTTGAATCTTTTGATTCTTTATCTATATTTGAGACAAGCGCATTCTCCGTGCGCCTGTCCGTCGGTTTTGTCCGCTTAAAGCACACTTTGTTTGCCGCTTATCTTGATGTTAGTATGTTCGGATGGGATGAAAATATAATGGAAACTTTTTACATGTAAACGATTTTTTTGCCCATCGCGTCCGCCGCCTCTTTCCCCTGCAGCTTTTCCAGAATCGCAAGCCCGAAGGGAATCGCCGCGCCCATGCCGCGCCCCGTGATGATATTGCCGTCGATTACAACAGGCTCCTGCTTCACGTCCGCGCCCTCCAACTGGCTTTCCATATCGGGGAAGGAGCACGCCTTCTTTCCCTTTAAATGCCCGCGATGTCCCAGAATCGAAGGCGCCGCGCAGACAGCCGCCACGGTCTTGCCCGCCTTCACAAAAGCATCCACCTGCTCCATCAACGCCTCACATGCCTCAAGGTTCTTCGTACCCGGCATCCCGCCCGGCAGGACGATCACATCCGTCTCGTCAAAATTGACTTCCGAAAGCACCTTGTCCATCGTCACCTCCACGCCGTGGGAACTTGTGACACGCCGCTCGTCTATGATGGACACCATGGTGATCTCCTCTCCCGCGCGCCTCAGGATGTCCACCACCGTCAGCGCCTCGATCTCCTCATAACCTGTTGCGAAAAAAATTGCTGTTTTGCTCATGTATTCCTCCGTTCCGGGGTTTTTGTCCCCCTGCTTTCTATTATTTGTGTTACCAACGTATCAAAGCTTCTTTCTCACTCAGATCCCTTTTCGCGCCGGACACTTACTTTATCCCCTTTTATTAGTTCCCTTTTATCCGTTCCATCCGGCACATACCTAAATACTACAAATTCCGTTATTTCATCCGTATCATTTTCAAAGGTATGCACACTGTCAAAAGCTCTTACCACATCATTTTCTACGGCATAACAGGATTTTTATTTTTCACCGTATGTACCGCCCCGCCGCATCAGCACAATTCCCGTCACATCCGCAAGCGCCCAGCCGATGGGAATCGCCCACCAGATACCAAGCACACCGATTGCCGGAACCGCCGCCAGAATATATGCCAGCGCAACCCGCGTTCCAAGGGAAATCACCGTCAACACAAGGGACACGCCCGGTCTGTTAACGCCCCGGAAATACCCGTACAGCAGGAACAGGACGCCGATGCCAATATAGAAAGCGCCCTCGATGCGCAGATACTGCATACCGATTTCTATGATCTCTGTCTCACCGGCATCCACAAAAATCAGCATGAGAAACCTTGCAAATGCAAATACCAGAACCGAAATCACCCCGCAGAATGCGGCGGAAACCGTCATCGCCTTCCTCGTCCCCTGCTTTACCCGCTCCCGCTGTCCCGCACCGAAATTCTGCGAAATGAAAATGGAGTAAGCATTGCCGAACTCCTGCGCCGGCATGTAAGCGAACGTGTCAATCTTTACCGTAGCTGCAAAAGCCGCCATCACCGCGGGGCCGAAGCTGTTGACAAGGCTCTGCACCATCAGAATGCCGAAATTCATCACCGACTGCTGCACGCCGGTCATCAGAGAATAGCCGCAGATTTCTCCCACCGGCTTTTCCTCCCGCAAAAAACGTCTCAGGGAAAAACGATAGTACGGTTCCCTAACCCACAGATAAATGCCAAGCCCCAGCCCGGAAACCGCCTGCGCGATCACCGTCGCCTCCGCCGCCCCGGAAAGTCCCCTTTTCAGACTGCACACAAAAAATAAATCAAGCGCAATATTCAGCGCCGACGCCGCGCCCAGAAAGTACAGCGGCGCGACGGAATTTCCAAGCGCACGCAGCAGGAAAGCAAAATAATTATATAAAAAGATAAAGAAAATCCCCCAAAAGACAACCGCCAGATATTCCCTTGTCATTTCATAAAGTTCCGCGGGCGTGCGAAGCAGTGTAAGAATCGGATGCATCAGCGCCTGCGAAGCCAGAGTGAGCGCCACCGCCAGCACACCGATCAGCACAAAAGCCGTCTGCGCGCAGATGCGCACCCTCTCTTTGTCTCCCTTTCCTATATAATAGGAAAAGACAGCGCCGCCGCCCATACTAAGACCAATCAGCAGAGAGTTTAAAAACGTCATCAGCGCGTAGGATGAGCCGACCGCCGCCAGCGCATCCGCGCCCACAAATTTTCCCACCACCCACGTGTCCGCAATGTTGTAGCACTGTTGCAGCAGATTCCCTAAAATCATCGGCGCCGCGAATAGGAGCAGCGATTTTGTTACATTTCCTTTTGTCAAATCCTGATTTATCATATCTCTATACTCTCATCTCATACCGGCACTCAAAGCTGTCCTCCGCCGCTGCCCGGTTCCTTCTGCCGCCGCACTTGCCCGTTCTGGTCATGCCGAGTTTTTCCATTACCTTATAGGAAGCCACATTTTCCGTATCGCAGTGGGCAATAAAGTGCGTCGTTCCCATATGCTCCGTAAAATAGGAGACAAGAGCTTTCGCCGCTTCATAGGCAAATCCGTTTCGCCAATATTTCTTATTGATGATCCAGCTAAGCTCCCCGATTCCATTTTCAAAGTATATCCCAACCGCACCAATATGTTCGTTATGATAGAGTATGGCAAATTCATAAAACGCTGGCTCTTCCTTCGCCCACTCTGCGTCAACGCCCGCCAGAAACGTTACGGTTTCCTCCACGCTCTCATTCGGCAGACGGCACATGTATTTTGAATTTTCATAATCCATGGCGTAAGCATTCACCGTTTCGAGATACACGCTGCCCAAGGGTTTTAAGGTCAGGCGTTCTGTCTTAATTTCAATGCTTTTCATGGTATTTCCCTTCCTTTATGATTCATCCGGCAAATCCTCAATGTATCTGCATTTTGGAAAATTGGAGCATCCCATAAACTGTTTCCCCTGACGTTCCCCTTTCTTTGCCGTGCGCATAACAAGTTTTCCGCCACAGCGGGGACATATCGATTCCTCAGCCTTTGGCGTTTCCATAACGACAGGGGCGGACTGCAAAACACTCTTTTGTGTTTTCTGCTGAATATTTTGAATATGCGTCATTTTTCTAACTTCGTCCACCTGTGTAAGCGGATACAGTTTCTCAAATAAATCGTCTATTTTTTCCGGCGATAATCGTTTTCCTACCTTAGCTATATTTTGTCGAACTGCAGAAAGAATCTTATGTCGGTTCATAACATAATGGTCCGAGCTGGTCAATTTGATATCCTTCAATGTGCATCGATCACTAAATACTATGTAAGAATAAAAAGGCAATGCCTGTTCCACAAGAAATGCTTGAAGCCATTTTATATGCCCCTTGTTCTGCATGATTGGATTAAAAAATTTATTTTTCTGCGACCGTCCCCGCCCGGCAGGCAAGGTCTGCGTCCAATATCTTTGAGTTTCTGTTCCAAAAATCCACCCGCTGTAATTTTTGGATTCAAACACATAAATACCCGATTCATGCAAAAGAACAACGTCCAATTCTGTTGTTTCCCCGTTTTCTTTCGGAATATATAAATTGAACAAATAACGTTTATACCCATCAAGCGGCTTAAGATCTTTATATGTGTAAAATTCACCCAGACGTCCCTTATCAAAAAGGACGCTCAAATAGGAATTTTTAGTCTGCTCGTAATATTCCGTCTTTTTATACTGCCTATTTTGTACTACAATGATCAAAACCACAAATACGATCATTACCATCATAAAAAGCAACGGAAACAAACACATCCACTTCCACATTGTCATTTTCCCCTTTTTCCTAAATAAACCATCACAGAGTTACATCAATAGTTTGAAAGTATTATAACACAGAAGCTATGAAAATTGATAACCTAATTGATGATGAAATCCGACCCTCTTTCAAAATGCACACGCTCTTGACATGTTTTTTGTCCTATGTTGTTATCGTAAGCCTATCATTTACATTTGGTCTGTATGGCTGTTCCAAGCCATATCTGTCACGGCAGTTCGCCGGGAATATCCAAGTGGCGCAACAATTGACATACGTATTTATACGTGTTATAATAATTTCACTTAAGAAAAGGAATGCGACAAGATGCCAATGACATCCTCTGAAATCCTTAAGTACCTAAAGAAAAATGGTTTTATCGTAATTAGTCAGAATGGTTCCCATGTCAAAATGAAAAACCGACGCACACAAAAAACCGTAATCGTTCCCTGCCATGCCAAGGATTTGAAAAAAGGTATGGAGCAAGCCATTTTGTAACAAGCCGGTCTAAAATAATACTCTTGTCCAAAGGAGACCCTCGTATGCAGAAACTATTTTACCCCGCCGTTTTTCATACCGCGGAAGAAGGCGGTTTTTGGATCACGTTTCCCGATCTGCCCGAATGTATGACCCAAGGAGACGATATGCAGAACGCTTATGAAATGGCTGTTGACGCCCTTGGTCTTGCGATTACCAGCCGAAAAAAAGAAGGGCAGAAAATCCCAGCTCCTTCACAGCCATATGAAATTATGCTCTCTTCCGGGGAATGCTGTGTTATCGTTGAATTTGATATGCTTGCCTATCAGAAACGCACAAACTCTAAGGCTGTGAAAAAAACTCTTACAATTCCGGAATGGCTTAATGAGGAGGCGCTCTCTCTCGGTCTGAATTTTTCGCAAGTATTACAGGAGGCGCTATTACAAAAAATAAACGCAAGTCTTTAACAAATTACCCTTATCCCATAATACGAAAGGATCCCACAATGGAAATCGAACGCAAATTCACAGTCAAAACCCTCCCGGTCAATCTCAGCTCCTACCCCTGCCGCATCATCGAACAGGCTTATCTGAACACTGACCCGGTTGTCAGAATTCGCAGGGAGGATGACTCCTACTATCTGACCTACAAAGGAAAAGGACTGCTCGCCAGAGAGGAGTACAATCTCCCCCTAAACGAAGAGTCCTACTATCATCTGCGGGAAAAGGCAGACGGAAATATCATCTCCAAAAAACGGTATGTCATTCCTATAGACTGCCCGCAGTTTGATCCGACATATATGTCGTCCGCGAAAAAAATAATTGACCAGCTCAGTCTGTGCGTGGAACTGGATATCTTTGAACCGCCCTTCGCCCCTCTTATCATCGCGGAAGTGGAGTTCCCGGACAAAGAAACGGCGGAAGCGTTTCTCCCTCTCGACTGGTTTAGTCAAGACGTCACAAACGATCCCGCCTATCATAATTCTAATCTGAGCAAGGCCCGGTAGAATCCCTCTCCACCAGTTCCGCAGGGAGGACGATCTGCTGGTGCTCCTTGCGTCCGCCGATCACATCCAGAAGAAGGCGGATCGTCTTTTTGGCGATCTCCTCCACCGGCTGTTTCATCGTCGTTAGCTTCGGATTGTAATACTCTCCCATCTCAATACCGTCATACCCGGCAACCGAAATATCCTCGGGAATCCTTTTGCCTGTCTCCAGCACGGCGCGGCATACGCCGATTGCAAGCGAGTCTGACACGGCATAAATCGCTGTGACCTCCGCGCCGGATTCCAGAAGCTTCTTCGCGGTCAGATAGCCGTTTTCCATGGAATAGTGATCCATGTCTTCCCGGACATAGCAGATCAGTTCTTCCGGCGCCTCAAGTTTTCGCTTCGCGTAAGCCTCCCGGTACCCCTGCGTCCGCAGATTACCGATGGGCCCCGTCTCCTCCGTGATCAGGGCAATCTTCCTGTGCCCAAGCCCTAACAGGTACCCGGTCATCTTCTCGCTCTCGCGCCTGTCATCCACCGCAATATTGGAAAAATCCACTTTGCCGACCCGGTCTGAAATATTGACTCCTATGGTACTGAAAATAAAAGGCACCTTCAGATTTTCCAGCTTTTCCTCCGTATGTTCAAACAGACCACCCAGAAATACGATTCCCCGCAGCCTTTTTTCTTTCTCCAGTTCCAATGCCACGTCGATCTCATCCTCCTGCTCTTCCACATGCCTGAGGACAAGCGCATATCTGCTCCGCTGTGTCTCCTCCTCGATAATCTTGATCATGCCGCTGAACAGCGGATTCGTAATTCCCTTCACAAGCACGGCGATACATTTGGCATCCGTCCTCTTTAAGTTTCTGGCGCTGTTATTCGGAATAAAACCCGTCTGGTCAATCACTTCCAGAATCTTTTTTTTCGTCTCCGGATTGATGTCCGGATGATTGTTGATTGCACGGGAGACCGTACTGACGCCCACGCCGCATTCTTTCGCTATGTCCTTTATCGTAATTTCCGCCATCTGCATCCCCCGCCGTATTCTCCGCCATCTCAATTCAATGCGGAGAATGCCTTGTTTTAGGCATTCTCCCGTGTGAGAAGAACTTCTCCACGAAACTGCCACTACTGTGAGTGGCTAGAAGTTCTTCTCACACTGTGCCCTGCCGTAGAGCTTCGTCATCTCCAGAATCCGCGCCGCCAGTTCCTCCGTAAACTGCCCGGGCAGCATCCGCCACTTCCAGTTCGTCCCCAGCGTGGAAGGCATATTGGTTCTCGCCTCTGTCCCAAGCCCCAGATAATCCTGCATCGGAATCACGCAGGTATCGGACACGCTTGCCATCGCCGCCCGGATAAATTCCCACTGGATGTCTTTATTCGTCTTTATGTTCAGATACTTCTTGGCAAAAGCCTTATCCCTGCGGTTCAGCTTCTCATACCAGCCCAGCGTCGTGTCATTGTCGTGGGTTCCCGTGTAGACAATGCTGTTCGCCACGTAATTGTGAGGCAGGTAATCGCTCTCCTCTCTGGAGTCAAAAGCAAACTGCAAAATCTTCATGCCGGGATAGCCCGTCTTTTTCACCAGATTTATGACCGATTTGGTCAAAAATCCGAGATCCTCCGCGATCACAGCCTTCTTTCCAAGCTTTGCCTTCATGGTCTGAAAGATATCGTAGCCGGGACCCTTCTCCCAGTGCCCGAACTCCGCCGTCTCGTCGCCGAAGGGAATGGAATAATACTCGTCAAACCCCCTGAAATGGTCGATCCGCACTACATCGTAGAGCTTATAGCAGTAGCCGATCCGCTTCATCCACCACTCGTAATCCGTCTTTTTATGGTAATCCCAGCGGTACAGCGGATTTCCCCAGAGCTGTCCCGTAGAGGAAAAGGCATCCGGCGGGCATCCCGCCACAGCCACGGGCGTCAGCGTATCATCCAGCTGGAATAATTCGGGATTCGCCCACGTATCCGAACTGTCAAACGCTACATAAATGGGAATATCCCCGATAATCTCAATCTTCTTCTGATTTGCGTACTCTTTCAGCGCAAACCACTGTTTCGCGAAAAGATACTGCTGGAACTGGTAAAACGCCACTTCCTCCGCATATTTTTCCGCGTATTTCTTCATCGCCTCAGGCTTGCGCAGCCTGATATCCTCGTCCCACTCTGCCCAGCTCTTTCCGCCGAAAGCATTCTTCACCGCCATATAGAGGGCGTAGTCTTTCAGCCAGTAGGCATTCTCCTCCACAAACTTCTGATATGCCTCGTCCTTCTCGATATGGCTGTTCTCAAAAGCCGTCTTTAACACTTTGAACCGGGACAGATAAATCTTCTCATAATCGACATAAGCGTCGTCATCACCGAAATCATACTGCTCGCAGTCTTTCTTCGTAAGATACCCGTCCTCAACCAGCGACTCCAGATCCATATAATAAGGATTTCCTGCAAAAGTGGAAAATGACTGATAGGGAGAATCCCCATAGCCCGTGGGACCAAGCGGCAGAATCTGCCAATAGGACTGCCCCGCTTCTTCTAACAGATCAATAAAGGTATATGCCTCTCTGGAAAACGCGCCGATCCCATACTTTGACGGGATGGCAGAAACAGGCAGCAAAACACCGCTCTTTCTCATAATATCCACATTTCCTTTCCTGTCAACCATTCCGAATCCGTTCGGAAATCGATTTCTATAAAAAATTTTACAATATTTTGTCGAAATTGGCAAGTTCGATCAGTAATTTTTCCCTAATACAATCTGAGGAAGCGGTGAACGAATCAGCGCTTCCCCATAATCCTCACTCTAACCTTTGACTGCACCTGCAGCCACGCCCTTGATGATGTACTTCTGGCAGGACAGGTAGAAAATGATAACAGGAATAATGCTCATCAGGATCAGCGCCATCGTCGCGCCCAGATCCACCGTACCGTAGCTTCCCTTCAGATACTGGATATGAATCGGAATCGTGCGGTATTTATTGATATCGAGCACCAGTACAGGCAGCAGATAATCGTTCCACACCCACATGATCTCCAGAATGCCCACGGAAATCATGGTCGGCTTTAACATCGGCACAACCACCTGGAAGAAGATTCTCACCGGCCCGCATCCGTCGATGGATGCCGCCTCCTCCACCTCAAGCGGAATCGCTTTTACAAATCCGACGAACATGAAGATGGCAAGCCCGGCGCCAAACCCCAGATAGACGATCGAGATCGACAGGGGCGTGTTCAGATGCAGCTTATCCGCCGTCTTGGAGAGCGGGAACATTACCATCTGGAAAGGCACCACCATGGAGAACACGCAGAGGAAGTAAATCGCCTTGCAGAAGAGGGAATCCACTCTCGCAATATACCACGCCGCCATGGATGTACAGAGCAAAATCAAAAATGTGGAGAGCAAAGTAATCAAAACACTGTAAAGCACACTGTTCACAAAAGGATAGTTACCGAAGGTCATACCCTTTATGAAGTTGTCAAAACCGGCGCTCATCTCCCCGGTGGGAAGCGCAAAGGTATCGGTCTTTACAAACGTATTCTGCTTAAACGAGTTCATCACAACCGCCAGCACAGGAAGCACATAGATAATGCTGACTACAGACAATATCACGGAAAGAATGGTTTTTGTACTCTTTTTCATTACTGCTGCACCTCCTTCTTACGCGTATAGCTCAACTGAAGCAGTCCAAGTCCCGCCACCAGAATAAAGAAGACTACTGCCTTCGCCTGCGCCACACCCTGAGAAGTCGTGTTGGAACTGTAGAAGGTGTTATAAATATTGAGTGCCAGCATTTCTGTCGTCTTGATGGTCGTTCCGCCCGGCTGGATGACAAACGGCTGTCCGCCGGTCAACGCCAGGTTCTGGTCAAACAGCTTGAAGCCGTTTGTCAGAGACAGGAAGATACATATCGTAAAGGAACTCATTACATTCGGAATCGTCACTTTGAAAAGTGTCTGCATGGAAGTCGCGCCGTCGATACGCGCCGCCTCCAGAATATCGCCGGGCACATTCTGCAGTCCGGCAACGTAGATGATCATCATATAACCGATCTGCTGCCAGCACATCAGGATGATCAGTCCCCAGAAACCGTATTTGCTATCTAACAGAATGGAAGTCTGATAACGTCCGAGAATACCGTCGAAGATCATTGACCAGATATAACCTAATACGATACCACCGATCAGGTTCGGCATAAAGAACACGGTACGGAACAGATTACTTCCCTTAATTTCCAATGTCAGAATATATGCCACGATAAACGCCAGTACATTGATAAAGACAAGCGATACAATGGCGAACATTGCCGTATACCAGAATGCGTGACGGAAAGAAGCATCTTGAAAAGTTTTGATATAGTTGCCAAAACCGATGAATTTCGCGTCGGATATCAAACGGAACTGGCACATGGACAGCCAGATACCTTGAATGAAAGGCCAGACAAATCCGATGATGAATGCAATAAGTACAGGACCCATAAAGAGAAATCCCCAGCGTTTCGTCGCCTTCTGAAGAGAATTCGTGGCGGTTATTTTTTTGCTTTTCATGGTATCACCCCCCTGATTTATTTCTGTTAACATGTAAAATTTCATTTAAGAAGGCGGGACGGATATCACCGCCCCGCCGCCTTTGTAATACATTATTATAAATTTACTTCATTATTGGCTTGTTGTTTAGTTGTTTACTGCGTTGTACTCTGCTGCCCAGCCGTCTACGAATGCTGTGCGGACGGTCTCCCAGTTTGCGTCAGACTGGTCTGCGTTGTACTGGTTCAGAGCGCTCACCAGCGTAGCACGGTAGGAATCTACGTTAGGCTGGAAGTTGGTTGCCCAGTTCATAACATAACATCCGTCTGAGGTGTACTTGTCAGCCGCTGCGAGGAATCCGTTGGTGGACTCTGCTGCGGACTTGTAAGGCATAACGCCGAAGGTGTCAACCAGCTTGCGGGAAGCGTCGGGGTCTGTCACACACCAAACCATGAAGTCCATGGTAGCCTGCTGATCCTCTGCGGAAGCCTTGCTGTTGATTGCCCAGCAGTTCTCAGTACCGCAGTTCAAACCTGCCTTTTCCTCGCCTGCAACGCCACAGTAGTAAGGGATCATCGTTGCGTTCGGCACATCCGCCTTAACTGCCTCATACTCCCAGGAACCGTTTACGAAGAACGCTGCCTGACCTGTCTTAAACTCGTTCTCTGCGTCATGTCCGCCGGTTGCCAGCTCCTTGGGATCTGTCAGGCTGTTGTTAATGCAAAGGTCATACAGGTTCTTGAAGTTGTCCATATACTTGCCGGAGATGGTAGGCGGCACTCTGTCCAGGCCGTTCCCTCCTGCTCATAGTAGTACTCGAGGTTCGCCATATGACCCGTAAATCTCCAGGAGGAAGAATCATCCATGTCGGAGGAGGAGAAAGCGTCGAACCCAAGCTCGCCTGCGCGTGCGTGAATGTCCTCTGCCACTGCCTTCAAGCCGTCGAAGTTCTTGATCTCATCCATGGTGTGACCTGCTTTTTCGATCAGATCCGGATTTACGATGATGCCGTAGCACTCATAGCAGTAACCGATGGAAACCAACTTCCCTGTCTCATCATAAAGATTGTAAGCGTCTGTGTTCAGCTCGTTTGCGATCGCCGTGCCGTTCAGATCCAGCGCGTAGTCTTTCCAGTCTTTCACACCGGCCTGGTTACCGATGACAAACAGTGTCGGAGGCGCGGATTTATCCATCTCGGATAACAGTGTGGTGGAGTATGTGCCGGAAGCCGCGGTTACTACCTTTACCTCAACGCCGGTCTTTGCCGTGTAATCAGAAGCAACCTCCTGCAATACCTCGTCGGACTCGGGCTTGAAGTTCAGCCAGTAAACCGAACCGCCGCCTGCTGCCGGAGCAGCCGCCTCACCAGAATCACCGCTGTCTGCCGCGGGTGCCTCTGCCGCGGAATCGTCCGCCGCGGGCGCCTCTGCCGCGGAATCGTCCGCCGCGGGCGCCTGTGCGCCGCCGTTGTCAGAACCGCCACAGCCTGCTAACATAGTCGTGATCATCGCTGCACAAAGCATCGTGCTAACAAGTTTCTTTTTCATTGTTTTTTCCTCTCCCTTTCAATAATTGAAATGTTGGTTAGTTGTTTTGGAAACGTTTGCAGTAACGGTTTCGGTATCGTCCCCGGTAACGTTTCCGTTTGCTTGAATTTAATATAACACCATCCCGTCATTCTGACAAGAGGTTTTTTCTATTTGTTTCCATTTTTGTTCCCTTTATAATTAATTTATAAGGAATGAGGGAAGTGCACAACCCCAAAAAGCAAACGGTTTTCCGAACGTTCGGAAAACCAAGGGAAAGGGAAAGGGTATAAAGATATGGCAATAAAGGTAAAGGATATTTTGGAAAGTAAACTGGTTGACGCTGACACCAAGGTTTACCTCCGTTTTTGGAATGGCGATAGCTGCACATTTACAGTTGGACGTTTTGACGATCATTCGATATTAAAGCATCATGATCGCATCATCTTTTCATTTGTTTGGCAAACTGACGGATGCTTATATATCGATATTGACAATGATTGATTTTCCGAACGTTCGGAAAAAGGGAAGGAAGGTACAAAGGATATGACTAAGCAGGAATTTTTGGACAGAGTGCAGGCAGTTATCGAGAGTGAAGGTATAAAAGACGTAAAGGCGGGCATTTCCGATAACGATTACGAGTCCGTAGAACTTGTCTACACATGGCATCCTGCAATCAGCGAAGTAAACGGCAAAGAGCAGATTGCAAAACTTTATGTTGATTTTGGCATGTCTGTTATCTCTGACATGGTTTCCCGTTCTCGGATTATGAGGGAAAAGGAAACTGAGTTTAGGAGACTTCAGTCATCTTTAAATGAATTAAGGGGAGATATCGAAGACCTTAAAAAAGGAGTTTCACTTGACATGTTTCGAGAAGATTGACCCAGAGGGGGACGCGCTCCCCCTCCCACAATACAGGTTTTCCGAACATTCGGAAAAAGGGAAGGAAGGTATAAAGTCATGATGGCTGGCAACGGTTTCGTTAACTTAAAAAATTCAGAGGTCACAGGCTATCTGGGACTCAAGAAAGAGTTTGCCGGGTTCCTTTTGAATAACGGTTATCAGCTTTATGCTGATTTTGATTCAGACAGGGCGGTTATCTACGATTCAGAGGGAAACGATCTGGAACACATGACGTTCAAACAGTTGTCGAGACGGACAATGATTAAATAGGAAGGAATGTACATGACATGACAGCTACAAAGACAAAGAACGATACGGCATCCGTTACCGCTTCAATCATGGCGGTTAACGTTGATAAGAATAAAAAACCCGCAGATAAGCCAGAGGTGGCGGTCACTATGTCCACGGACGCATTCAGCAAAGAGGTGCTCACAGAGCTCCAGCGGCGTTCAAAGGCTATCAAGGACAGCATAGGAAAGATTGATTCCAGTTTTGAAACAATCGCTTTCAACCTGCACTGGATTTATACAAAACAGGCGTTCAAGGCTGAGGGTTATTCAAACATTGAATCTTACTGTTCTGACGCTTTCGGTTATGAAAAGTCTACATGCTACAGCCTGATAGGCGTAGTGGACAGGTTCGCCAAGCGCGACGAAAAGGGCGCGCTCATGGAAACCTTTGACGAGCGCGTGAAGGGCTACGGCGTCTCTAAGCTGTCCCTCATGCGCAACCTGACAGATGCGGAGATTGACTCCCTTAAGCCTTCCATGAGTGTCCGCGATATCAAGAAGTTTGTAAAGGGTCTCATGGGAAAAGCCCTGCCGGAACTTTCGGAGGGCGGCGGCGCGCTGGAAGAGGAAGACGGAGACGACAGCGGCACAGAGGACAGCGTTGTCATTGATGTGGATGGAAAGGTCGTCTCTGACGTTCTTATCAAGTGCAAAGGCAAGGACGATTTCGAAAAGAAAGCCGGGAAAATCAATGAGTACGTCGCCCGGGTATTCAAACAGCACCCGGATGCGGTCATAGAGGTTTCTTACAGCCTGCCGCCCAAAAAAGGAGAAAAAGCATGATGCATACCCCCTATTCCGTCATGGATGCCTGTAGCTACTGCGAGGTAGCTACGGACTCCATCCAAAAGGCTTTAGAATCCGGCGATCTTGACGCCGCCACAATCCGCCTTTGCGCTTACCTTCTTGAAATCCACAACCGCTACATGACAAGTGAGATTGACGCAGGGACATGGCGCGAGACACTGAGGTTTTACCGCCGCATGACAGCGACGATAAACGAGGAACTGGACATACAGCAGTCTATAGAAGAAAAGGAGAATGAGACATGAAGATTTACAACGAAACGAAACTGACAGTTGTGGGAAAAGCAGAACCGACTTTTTCACAGGACGGCAAGAACAGATACTACCGCGTCGCGGCGATGCAGAACGGACAGGCTACAAACCTTTCCGTTTCTGAGGAGATTTACAACGAGATTCCTGACGGCGGCGGGCTTATTGATGTTATCTTTGCGACTGTATACGATGACAAGTACGGCTCTTTCAAGGCAGACAGGCTTCTGCAGATCGTGGCGGTGAACGGTCGCCCTTATGACAGCAAGACCGCTCCGGCATCCGCCCCCGAAAAGGCGGCAAAATAACGGTGACAGGCGCATATCCGCGCTTATCATAACTTTGTGCCCGTCCCCTGTGCCTGCCGTGCGCAGATGCGGGGGACATTCCCTTAAAAATGCAAATTATCAAGGAGACAATGACCATGGCTGACATGATATCAATTCTTGTTTTTATAATCTTTGCCTACTTTGCCGGGAAAAAACTCATTATCCCCCGCATAGTAGCCGCACGCGCCGCGAAAAAGGGTACCCCTGCCGGTGCAGGAGTTCCCCGCATGGAAGGCTTTCCCGCCGTCCAGACCGCGCCCCTGCCCCTGCCAGACATCCAGACGGGTCCCCGCGTGTCCCCGGGTCCCCATTCCGTCACATGCTTTGACATGCGGCTTGTAGACGCGACCATCTGTGATTATGACGAAAACGGCGACAAGAACGGCTTTGACGCCTTCGCCGAGCGCATGAAACATGCCGCAAGTGATCTTCTCTTGAATGCATCCACGCGCGGCGACAACGTCCGCCTTTACGCGCTGAATCTGAAATGTTGCATCCTGCTGTACGCCACCTATGAAGTACGCTGAAAACAGTTGTCTTGTGTACGTTTCTCCGCGCACTCACGATGCGCAGGAAACACTTTTCCGAACATCCAGAAACAATTTTCCGAACGTTCGGAAACCCTCCGCCGGATGGACGCCCCGCCCCGCATAGCAGGACGGCAAAACCAGTCCCGTCCGCCTGCCGCCGCCCGCTTTTTCCTTGACCGCCGTGTTTTTCTCACAGACCAGTGGTCAGGCTTTAGAACATCTTGCTTGCGCCGGCTTTTGAGCAAGTTAGATGTTCTTAAGCATGAGGGAAGTCCCATCTTCCCAACGGCGGCATTGGAATAACTTACCTGACAGCCTAGAAATGAGGTCTTTGCAATGAATGCTTTTAGCTTATTCGGTTTCATGAGAATGCTCGGGATGCTCCCCCCTGTAGAGGGAGACACGCCCCCCGCCGGTGACGGCGACCCCGCCGAGGGCACCACGCCCCCCGTAGAGGGCACCACGCCCCCCGCCGAGGGCACCACGCCCCCCGTAGAGGGCACCACGCCCCCCGCTGAGGGCACCACGCCCCCCGCTGAGGGCACCACGCCCCCCGTAGAGGGTGGCGCGCCCCCCGCTGAGGACGACGTAACGGGCAACGAGATGCAGGAAATTCTCGACGGCTTGCGCGAAAGTCTCAGCCGGAAGGATGCCGACATTGATACCCTTGCGGATTCGGTGCTTTCCCTCGTGGATGTTATGAGTGCCGACGGGCAGTCGGATATCTACGTCCCCCCGGATATCCCCATTGAGGGCTACCTGGCATGGCGCTACCCTGTCACCGTTGACTACCTTGTCAGCGTAGTGGGTTTCGGGGAACCTGTTCTGCAGAGTGGAAGCTACCCCGACCCGGATATTTTTCTTGAGGATTACCAGTCCTTTGCATATGAATGTTTTCTGGGCACCGCCTTTAAGGATTTCTATATTGATAAGGTTACGGACGCAGACGGCGTACTGGTCTATGACTCACAGGCAGGGACCGAGGAACCGGAAGAACCGCCGGAAGACCTGCACCCCGTCATTCTTGAGACACTGCAGACCATGGACGCACGGCTTGAATACCTTAACGCCGCGCTTGACGACCTATCGAGCGTGAGCGGGAACAGCATAGCCTATTATGAGGACAGCGTAAAGCTGTATAGGCAAAGCAATGAACTTTTGACGCACATCCTTGCGGTTGACCTCGCGCTGTTCTGTATTGTAGTGGTGCTCCTCGGTCACAGTATAGCGCACGCATTCTGGGAGAGGATGCGCGTCGGATAAGGGGGAAATGAAAATGGAAATAATCGTAAACCACGTTGAAATACACGCCCTCATGGGCGAATACCTAAAGATATTCATGCAGTACGCCCTGCCGTTCGGGCTTTTCCTCGGCACGGCAATGGACATACTCGGGTACGGTGTTTTTAAGGCTCTCAGCCTTTTGAACATAAAATAGCAACGTTCCGGAACAATGCGGAAAGGAAGGTAACGCATATGCTTACAGCTTTTGCGCTTGAAGCAGGTACGGCTACGGGTTTGATGACTGATGCAATGAAAGCGGCTCTTGAAACCGCATTCAATGGTATCAGTGCTGACGTGTTCAGCATCATGTGTATTTCACTCCCGATCGGTCTCGGTATCGCGGGCGTGTTCATGGCGATCAGGCTCGGCGTCAACTTTTTCCGCTCCATCGCCAGCTAGGAAGGCTGGCACGTTGCGGACGGGGAGACGTGCTCCCCACCACCCCGCAGGGGCTTCACCGCCCTTGCGGGGTTTTATCAAAAAAGGAAAGATTTTCCGAACGTTCGGAAAAAGACAACAAGAAGGGAGAAAAATATAATGGGAATGGTAAGGGAATCGGAAGACATGTGGAGGGAGATAAACGAAATACTTATCAATGCCGGATGCTCCAAACTTATATCAACGAAGATTAACGCAAGCACGGAATTGTCCGTGTGTGTGCGTCCCCTCTGTTATGATGTTATGCTCGGCGGTAAGCACATCGTGTCATGCAACTGCCCGGAAAATGCGGTCACTGTCTACAATGTGATGCGGGCGGATTTCAAAGGTGAGGTATACCATGGCTAGGCGGGCAAGACTCGCATTCAAGCCGATAGACTACGCCTATCAGGCGCGTTATGGCAGGATGCCGGACTACGACTTCACTGACCGTCTGAAAGCCGGGGAACCGTTGGAAAAGGTAAGCGCAATGATAAACAGCCGCCTTGCCGCTATCTGGGCAGAGGAAAAAGCGGCACACGAAAGAAAGGAAGCCTGTAACGACTGGCAGAACGTGGGTGCAGAGTGCCCGTTTTGAATGGAGGGAAACACAATGGATGAAAGGGTAAATATCATGACAAACGGTGACAGAATAAGAAACATGACGGATGAAGAACTGGCACATTATATTACTTCAAGGGAGCTTCACGCTTGTAAATCTTTCGCGAAATTTATATTTGTATGCACTGCGCCAGATCAGGAAGCGGTAAAACTTGAGCTTTTTCTTTCGTCTGAATTTGATCCAGATGTATTTAGGAAAATGGGATTATAGGAGTTGGATTTTTCGGGGAAATCATGGTTTCACTGTTTGGTTATCTGTTTTCTTTTGTCATAAAGCATTTTCCGAACGTTCGGAAAAGGAAGGGAAAGGATGAGTAAAGACATTTCAACCTGTTATACAAAAGAACAGAATATAAAATGCGGGCGAAAAGGCTACTGTGCATATAAGCATGAAAAAGTGGATGTCATAAGCCCCATGCATTATGGGATGTTTTTATTGGAAAAGAGGAATTGGCATGACAAACGGCGATAAGATACGCAGTATGACAGATGATGGTTTAGCGGAGTTTCTTGTATCAGCAGATGCTGGTGCATGTGCTCACTGTGAATACCATTATGGTGACTTCGGGTGCCGTCTGGACAACCCATGCGTCAAACCTTTGGCTTATCAAATTTTAAAAGACTGGCTTTCCGAAACAGTTTCCGAACGTTCGGAAAAAGAGGGAGCTGAAAATAAAGTCCCCCAACGGGGGATTTAGGGGGGACTTAAAATGTCACCGCTGTGGCATAACGTGCGCATTTCCGCCGTTTGTCCCTTGCCAACGGGGGAAGGCTTGTACAGCATAAACCATTAAACAAAAGTAAATATATGGAAGGGTGACCCTCACCCGTCCATACACACAGCATAATAGCCCTTCCTAGGGAGGGGACTTGGCGGGGGTATTTCACGCCGCCTATGTCGGGCTAGGAAGGGTTGGGTTAGTGACGGAATGGTACACGCATAATACATGGGGTATTAAATGGACGACAATAATTTTTATATAAATGTGCCTGATGTTTTTTTAACAATATTAATGTTGATATGGATATTATATTATTTACTTTAAAAGACA
Organism: uncultured Lachnospiraceae bacterium; assembly: GCA_910588955.1. Classification (GTDB taxonomy): domain Bacteria; phylum Bacillota; class Clostridia; order Lachnospirales; family Lachnospiraceae; genus UBA3282. The sequence goes on along the minus strand of CAJURQ010000008.1, from coordinate 56,016 downwards.
AAAATTGAATATTTGCAAAAACCGTCGGAAAATGGTATAATCTCCCTGTAAGGGGGTGAAAAAATGCTAGGTTGGCATACTCTACATATGATTTCTTTTATAATTATCCTTCTTGTTTTTTTTATTCCAATAATTGCGATAATAACGGTTGTTGCTATAATTGTAAGGCATATAAAAAACAATAATAAAGGAAGTCAGTATCAAGATTAAAACGCTTATTATTTAGAGACGGTCTACTCCGTCTCTTTTTTATGGGGGAATATATATGAAACAGTATTTTAAAAAGATTATTATTTTTTCTATTTCTGCTATTCTTCTTTTTGTATCATGCCCCTTCTCTGCTTATGCTTCTGATCACGGTGGTAGTGGCGGTACGGATCATAATTCAGATTTTATAACAGATAGTGGCACTATCAACGTTAAAGACGATGGTGTGGTTATGTATTATATTGAATATATTCTGTCACAAATCGGTGCTATTGTTAAAGACCATGACTTAACAAAAGCAATGGCAAACGACCAGACTATGAAAGAATATATTAGCAAGGGCAAATTTGATGCAAATGAAAATACAGTTACTTTTCCTAAAGAAACTGTAACTTATGTATATAATACACTTATTAACGTCGCCAAAGAGCACGAACCCTATTACATGGCATCTACTCTTGCTTTAGATGATATTGAAATACCTTATGGTTTGCAAAAAAATGTATATGACAGTCTTGTAAACCTTTTAAACGAGAGTCCGTCTGGTCTTGTTGTTTTTGGAGTAAGGTCTCCTAACGTATTCTCTTTTACAGATTTTGGTCATTGGTTTTCACGTCTTAGTCCAGTTAGATACAATGATACCTTGGTGCAGTTTTACAGAAATGACACATGGGGAGATTTTACGTTTCAAGTCCATTGGGTACAACTCGCCGCAGATGATTCCCCCGTGAAGTCATGGGAAGAAGTAACTTCAAAATCTTATTATCATTTCCAGACTCATAATGTGGATAATGGTGCATGTTGGATTTTCCGTGCCCCTAAATTGGGAATAGGATATAAAAATATTTCACTCGGCAGTGTAGGGGTTTCTTCTGTTATGCCTATCATATCAAAAGACGGTCGCCGCATAAGGGTTTTTAACACCTATGGGGATTTCCAGAATTATACCCTCGGCAAGCGTTCTGTCTATTATACGAGCGATTATTACAATTACGTGCCGGAAGACTTGACTACCTCCATCGACGACTTACAGCAGACAGTTGACGATCTCTCCGGCGTGATTGACAAGCTGCTCGGGCAGATAACAGACACCACGGACGAAAGCGAGATTGAGGACTTGCTGAAACAGATACTTGACGAACTCAAGAACAACCAAGGCGGCGGTGGCGGCGGTGGCGGTTCTGGCGGCGGTGACGTGAACGTGGACATTGATTTGAGCAGTACAAACACCCTGCTTTCAAAGATTCTCGCCAAGGTCACCCAGATATTTGACAGGATGTCCGAAACGGCAGAGGGCGCGGCAGATACAGCCCATGCAAAGATACAGGAAACGCTTGACGAAATCCTCGTGCAGATAAAGAAACTTAAGCACTGGACAATGGCTGACACGGCAGTCAATGCGGCGGATGCCGTCGCCGACTGGCTGGACTTCATCAAGGGCATATTTGATGATGCGGAAAACGGCGCGGGCAGTGCCGTCTCTGCCCTGTCCTCTACTATGGGGGATGCCGCAAACCTGATGAAGACAAAATTTCCCTTCTGCATCCCGTGGGACGTGTACCTCATTATCGGTTTTTTAGCGGAAGAACCGCAGACCCCGGTCTTCCGCCTCCCCATTAAACTGGAACGTCTCGGGATAGAGGAATACATCGAGATAGATTTAAAAGATTTTGAGACACTCTCTTCTATCTCCCGCACGTTATTAACCGTCCTGTACTGCTACGGGCTTTTGAACCTCACAATGAAAGTATTCCCGGTAGCGAAAGAAGGTGATTAAATGCTTAAACTGCTTTCACTCTTAATACTGGCACTGTATGCCATCCTGCCCACGTCTCCTGTCCAAAAGGCTCTTGCGGACATGGAAACGGGAATGGATGCAAACATGCTCGCCTATCTCAACTGGTTTATCCCCTTTGACAATGCCCGGGATATCACGCTTGTATGGCTCAACTGCATCTTAGCCTACTACGTATACCAGATGGTGAAGAAAATCGTCATGGACTACATCATTGGAAAGCTTTTAGCATAGTTTCCGAACGTCTGGAAAAAGAAAGGAGAAAACAGCATGATCTATTTTGTAAACGGTCGCCCCGGCGGAGGTAAGTCCCTTTTCATGGCTGAGAAGATATACCACAGCCTAAAACGGGGTATCAATGTCATAGCAAATTTTGAGATAAACATGGACTATTTTTCCAAGTGCCGCCACCCGGAAAAGCTGGGCGCATTTATCGAGACAAGCAATGCCGAACTTACTACACAGGCATACCTTAACCTGTCCCCGAAAGAGAAAAAATTCAGCTATATAGAGGGTCTGCGGGGTTTTGCGCTTAACTTCCATGATCTCACAGACAAGGGGAAAGAAGTGCAGGGCATTATCGTGCTTGACGAATGCGGCGGGCTCTTCAACTCCCGCACCTTTAACGCCCGTGACCGTCTGGAATGGATGGACTTTTTCTCTAAGCACAGGAAATACAGGTATGACATTTACTTAATCGCGCAGTCTGACAGTCAGATAGACAAGCAGATAAGGGAGATGTTCCACAAAGAGATTGAGTGCCGGTGCGTCACAAAAATGAAGCTTTTCGGTAAATTCCTTGCATTCCTGTGCGGCGGTAACCTCTTTGTCCGTATCTGCCGGGATTTTACGCTCATGAAGCCCATGCGGAAAAAGGACAGCAAAGAGTATGCGCAGTATTACACTGGGAAAAAGTACTATAAGTTTTATGACAGCTACAAGCTGTTTGACTGACACGGCGGACGGCACGGCGACGCTAGGAGGACGCTTCCGACGACGCGCCGCCGGGACGCCCGGCGGTTCAGGCGGGCGCATACTTGACAATAGCAATATTTTTAAGTCACATTTTGAAAAAAGCTGAAAAAGGGGTAAATCATGGAATATAACTGCCGTGTGTATGATTACCCGACGGGACAGCACGTTACCATCTATAAAAGGACTATCACACGGTCAGATGATACAGGGAATGAAGAGTACGAGGATTTAGAGGTAGAAGCGGATATGGATACGAACGTCAATTTCACAAAACCATACAAGAATGAGGACAGGACAAAAGAGGAAGAAGAATACTGCAAGAAAGTAAGCCTGTCCGGCACAAAAAACAGGATTTACAACATATCACGCTCCAACGTCTGGGACTGGTTTATCACCCTTACATTTGACCGGGAAAGAACGGATGCAAGTGACTATGACATAATCGTCCGTCGGTTACAAATCTTTCTCAACAACTTACAGAAAAGACAATGCCCGAACCTTAAATACCTTATCGTGCCGGAATTTCACGACGACAAAACGCACTACCATTTCCATGGGCTCCTGTCGGGATGTGAGGGTCTTCGGTTCAAATTCAGCGGGCATTATTCAAAGAAAGAAAAACTGCCTGTATATTATATATTGAATTGGAAATGGGGTTTTACCACCGCCACCCGTGTCTATGACACACAGCGCGCATCAAGCTACATCACCAAGTACATCTCAAAAGACACCGGGACATTTTTAAAAGAAAAGCACCGCTACTACGCAAGCCGGAATATCAGCCGGGCGAAACCGCAGTATTTCATTATAGACGAAGAAGACTTTTTAAAGGTCTACGGCTCAAGCATCACATACAGCAAGTCGGTGACCATCCCCGACGCACATCAGCAGATCAATTATTACGAGATAAGGTAAAAATTATTTTCCGAACGTTCGGAAAACGCCGCCGCTAACAAACAAAAGTCCCCCAGCGGGGGATTCAGGGGGGACTTAAAATGTTACCGCTGTGGCATAGCGTGCGCATTTCCGCCGTTTGTCCCTTGCCAACGGGGGAAGGCTTGTATAACATAAACCATCCAATAAAAGTAAATATATGGAGGGGTGACCCTCACCTCTCCATAGGCATAACATAGGCACAGCAAATCTTCCCCTTGGGGGTGCAGGGGGGTAAAATCAAAAAAGGGCTTGCCCTTTTACCTTTTCCCCGCCTAGCAGAAAAGCCCTGTGCAGTCAATAACTACCTCTTGAACAGATTGCTTGTTGACGGCGCAGGGCTTTTCTGCTAGGCTCCGATATACTGCAAGGGGAAGGGGCGTAAAGGATGGGCAAGCATCTCACGTATGAAGAAAGATTCTATATCGAAAAGGAATTGAAAAAAGGCACATCTCCGACAATAATAGCTGAAACTCTCGGCAAACATTTCACAACAATCTACAAAGAGATAGAAAAAGGCACGGTCACTTTTCTAAACTATGACTACAGCACCCGCCGGGAATATTGCGCTGACGTAGCACAGCGTAAAACGGTAGAACGTGGGCACAATAAAGGCATACAGTACAAGCTTACTGGCGACCAGCCCCTATTGTCCCGTATTGCAGGACTTATAAAAGAAAAACATTACAGTCCGTACGCCGTGCTACAGACACTCAAAAAAGAATCGCCGGATTCTCTTACTATGTGTGAGACGACGCTCTACAAGTATATCCATTTGGGATTGATTCCCGGCGTATCGGACAAAGATTTGTACATCAAGGCGAACAAAAAGAAGAAGAAAAAGAAGGAAGAGGAACAACGCCCCTGTTACCGCAAGCCCCCGGAAAAATCTATCATCCATCGCCCGGCACACATAAAGAACCGGGAAAAATATGGTCATTGGGAGATAGACACAGTATACAGCGGACAGTGTTGCCGGAGCAAAACCGCGCTCCTTGTGCTCACAGAGCGGAAGACCTTAGAGGAATACTATATCAGCATAGCAGACCGCACTTTAAAAAGTGTCATATCAGCCTTGGACAGCCTTGAAAAAGGCATGGGCTTGGATGCATTTAAAAGGAAATTCCAGACGATAACCGCCGATAACGGCGCAGAGTTTGGCGACGGCTCTCTTATAGAACGTAGTGTGACTATAGAAGGACAGAAACGAACGCATGTCTATTTCTGCCACCCTTACAGTAGTTGGGAGCGCGGACAGAATGAAAACCAGAACAGATTCGTTAGACGCTGGGTGAAAAAAGGCGGCGACCTCTCATCTTACACGCCGGAAGAATGGGAAAACATAACAGAGTGGGTAAATGACTACCCCCGCCGTAAATTTGACGGCATGAGCGCAAATGAATACAAGAAAAGCCTGGGCATAGCATAGCTTTCCGAACGTTCGGAAAAACGTAAAGCCTGCCACCTTCCAGACACCCGCAAAGGGGGTCTGGAAGCCGCGCCAAAATATACAACATGCATAATGATATGCATTTAAAAACCATCAAAACTTGTGCAAAACGTAAAATCGCACACAAAACCAAAGAAATTTTAGAAAATAGCTTGAAATTTGCCATTTGTTTCCATTTTTGCCATTTTAGATAGAAATTATGCAGACAGTTTATGCACTTTGCACATGGCCGCTTTATAACTCCGGCTTACTGCCTGCTCTGCAGGAATGCTAGAAACGCCGCCTCAGGTAACGGCTTTGAGAAATAGTAGCCCTGAATATAGTCGATGGAAAGCTCTTCCATTGCCAGATACTGGTCTTCCGTCTCGATACCTTCCGAGACTATCTTTAACTTCATGCCGTGGATCATCTGCATTGCCGCATTCATAACGTACTTCGCCTTCTCATCCTGAAAGAATGCCTGACTCATCTCCCGGTCAAACTTCACGATATTGACCGGCATATCCACGATATAATTCAGATTGGACTGCCCTGTGCCGAAATCGTCCAGCGAAAAGTACACCCCGTACTCCATGAGCCTGCGCATGTTTTCTAAAAGCGTCTTCTTCGCCGCCATGGACGCGGACTCCGTGATCTCCAGATTGATGTATTTGGGATTGATCTGGTACTTTTCCATGATTCCTATGTAATCGTCCGCCAGCCCCGGATAACCGCACTGGACAACCGACAAGTTTACTTCTATATAATGCAGCCCGTACTGCTCAAGCTGCTCCTTCGTAAAGAAACGGCACACCTTCTCAAACACGATTTCCCCGAGCTGCAGAATCTTGCCGTTCGCCTCCGCCACGGAGATAAAAGCGCCCGGCGGCACGAGATTGCCGTCCCGATCGCGCATCCGCACAAGCGCTTCCGCACTTACAAACTTTTTCGCCTTGGTGGAAAAAATGGGCTGATAAAAGACTTCGATTCGATCCTCCTTCATCGCCTCGTCCAACATTTGCTCCATGCTCTTTTCTTTGCGCATCTGCTCCACGAAGTCAGCGTCCACCTCTTTGAAATTGCTAGCGCTGTGGTCGCTGCTCTTCCATCTGGCGTACTGCATCAGATGGACCATCTCCTGATAGTCACCCACCATAGCCGCGTCCGGCATATAGGTGAACGCCGCCTGCGCCATGCCGCCCAGCTCGCGTCTTCCGTACTCCACAAAGCTCCTGACCTTATCGACGGTGTCCTCCACGTGCTCCATGTCCTCGAAGATCATCCACACCTCGTCGTCAGCCATCTTGAACACTCTGGTATCGTCCAGTTTGGGCAGTCTCCTTGCAAAAGCCGCCATCACCGCCTGTTCTCTCGCCCCCTCGTCCGCCTGACTGATGCCCAGATTCCACCAGATGGACATGAGGGAAAAAGGTTTCTGCTCATTATAAAGCTTTCTCGCATAGAGAAGCAGACCGTCCTGATTAAACAGCCCCGTCACGGCGTCCGTCAGATACTCGGGATTTTCCAGTCTGAAAAAGATGACCAGCACGCCCAGAGCGCCGGCATAACCCACGAGCAGCAGCTCATTGTTAAAAAACTGCACCACCGCCGCCGCAAGCCAAAGCGCAAGCCACGACAGAATTACCTGACTCCTTCTGTGGTTCGCCTGTTTCCGCTTTGCCAGTGTAAAGATGATATTCACGAGAATAAACATACCTGTAAAAAAATAGGTCACCATCACGGCAGGTCCCGCCGTATACACAACCCTGCCCATCTTGTAGATGCCAAGCGGCAGACCGGCAATCACGCAGCACCCGGCAAGCCACGCCACACCCCCGGTTATCGCTATCTGCCGAAGTTTTTTCTTGTCCTCGTACACATCCGTGCACTCGTACCAGAAGCCGGCAAAGCCCACCAGCACAATCGACATCAGGTACGCTTTACAGATGACATACACCGCCCATCGATAATCTAAAAGAAGCCTCACGATCGCCCATATGGAAAGCATATCCAGAAAGATACAGAGCAGCATACACAGCATCAGCACCTGAAATCCGATCTGCGTGTTCAGGCGGAGCGACTCGTACCTCCTGTAAAACAAAAACATGATAACAAGTAAAATTATTCCACAAATCTGTGCCTGTACATTCATGTCCGGTTACTCCTTTTTATAGAAAGGGAATCATCTCCCGCACCGATGAAAAAATCAGATGCGGTTTTACTTCCGAGTTTTGCGCGTCTTCCAGAGATGCCTCCCCGCTCAGGACAAGCACGCTCTGTAAACCATGGTTCCTGCCCGCCGCGATATCCGTGTACAGGCGATCCCCCACCATGGCAATACAGCTTCTCTCTGTATTGACCCTTGTGGTCAAATAATCTATAATATCGCCATTCGGCTTGCCGATCACCCTGTCGGGATAGCGGAAAGCCGAAGCGTGAATAAATGCGTGGATGGCGCCGGCGTCCGGAATAAAGCCGTCCTCCGTCGGGCAGTTGTAATCCGGGTGGGTCGCCAGATACGGCAGCCCTGCCCGCACAAAATCGCAGACCCTGCACATTTTCTTATAATCGAGGGAGGTGTCGAAGGCTGTCACCACTACATCCGGATTATCCTCCTCCAAAACAATGCCCGCCTGCAGAAATTCTTCCCGCAAAAGCATGTTTCCCAAAAGAAATACCTTTTTTCCGGGAAAATGCCGTTTCAGATAGTAGATCGTCGCCTGCCCAGAGGTGACGATCTTCTCCTCCCCCACAACAAGCCCCATCCGCTCCAGTTTCTCCACATAGACCGCCGCATTTTTGGAGGAATTGTTGGTCAAAAAGACATACGTTCTCCCCGACACCTCGATGCGCTCGAGGAACGCTTTCGCGCCATCGATCCACCGCTCTCCCAGATAAATCGTGCCGTCCATATCGAGCGCAAAACAGGTCACCCGCGAGAGAATGCCCGCCGGGTCTTCGTTTACATTAGGGATGTTTGTCTGCATAATCGTATCCTCTGTATACTAATATATAACTAGTATAGCATCTAACCCCTGTTCTCCGCAATACTCTGCTCCGCCGTCTCCACTTCCCTGCTCTTTCGGTAGCCATCCTCTATGATCTTCTCGATCGCCTGCAGGAAAATATCTTTTGCCTGCTCCTCATCTTCGGTCTTTTCCCTGCTGTATTTTTGCGCCCGGCACACATACATTGCCACCTCGCTCTTCATGCTCTCGGCAAGATTTCTGTAGTTCTGCTTTTTCTCGGAAAACTTAAAATGCGCGATTACACCCGCCGTCACCGTAGCGATCAGCGTGATCACGGGAACCGCCAGATCGAGCGACGGATACTGTTCTTCATAAAAGCTTGCGGCAGCCGCCGCAAAGGTCGCAAAAGCGGGCAGTACAATGCTTGCCATTCCCAGAAATGCGTCCCTCTTCCTATATTTATTTGCCCTTGTGATATAGAAACGAAGGCTTGTCTCCACACGCTTCTTCAAAACTTCATCGCTCAGCCCGTCCACAAGAAATTTATACTGGACAAACTCCGATTTTTTCCCAAACATACGCCCCTCCTTCTCTATTTTTTCTGATTCTTCATCTCCTGCAGAACCCTGCAGATTTTGCCGCCGTATCCCTCCCCGGACGCCCATCCCTTTCTCTCCGGGTTTTCTTTTTGTCCCAGCCATTCCACATAGGGCGCGCAGCCTTTTTCAACATAGCCGTATCTCGGGTCAACACAGCCGTTCACAAGCTCTTCCCTGCTGGCATATGCCTTCAGGTGCTGGATCTGTGCCCGCACCCCGTCGCGCACCGTCTTAAAGCTGCACCCTTTCATGCCACGCGACGTAACGCCTAATCCGCAAAAATTATATTGCTCAAACGTCACCGCAGACCCCTCAAAGGTCAGGTTGCCGGTCTCCACCATTGCCTGCGCAGCCGCAATGTCTCCCCGCACGCCCTCAAAAAGCCCTTCCTCTATGTACAGCTGTGCCAGTCTTTCCGCGCAGTCCGACATTGCCGGGTTCTTTTCCTTAATGTAGGCGGCAATCTGCTCCGCGCTCACACAGGGTCTGCCCATAATCGGATGCAGCCCGTCTCCGCTTTCTTCCTTTTTTGGCTGCCGCTCTTCCCGCGATCTTCCAAGCACCGCAAGCAGCTGATTGAACAGACCACCCTTTTCAGACCGACCCTTGCGGCTGATCGCTTTTTGAAATTCCTCCCATGTATGCTGCGTCGTATTGTGCACAAAGGGCGCCGGGCAGGTCTTTCCGGTGACGTCATAATGACGCAGCACTCTGGATGCGGGCACCCCGTATTTATCCATCAGATATCTGGTCAGCTCCACCGCCGTTTCTACCGTGGCATCCTCAAAATACCAGTCTTTGTCTCCCGGCTCCTTGCTTTCCCTATTTTTCTTGCTCGCACAAAGCTCTATGCCGAGACTGTTGCTGTTCCGGCATTCCGGATGTACATATTTTTTCGCGCCGCAATGCCATGCAATGTTTTCATCCTCCACGCTCTGCCAGATTTCCCCGTCGTATCCCACAAAATAATGTGCAGACGCTTTTCTGTCCCCGCCGGCAAAATACCGGCAGTTCTGCTCTGCTGTGCCGAAGCCGCCCGTATAGTGAATGACAATATAGCGAATACGGGACGCATCTGATTTGTTGAAATTATACTGACTTATCATTAAATTAATCGGTTTCATCGTTCTCCTCCCTTTCATCAGAAAGGGCAGCGTCCTGCCGCCCCTCCGTTATTCCTCATCCTCTCCGAAATATTCCGCCATTTCTTCCAGAAAAGGAATCCAGTATTTCTCCTTGAAATCCTGCAGACAGTCCGCGTAGATACCATCCTCCCATTCGCTCAAAGGAAGCTCCCTCCTGTCCTGATACTGAAATACGAATGCCGTGAACACCAGCCCCTTGACCATCATCAGACCGCCGTCCGACGCCATATACATTTCCCAGAAATCATAGGAAAGTCCGGGATTCTCCAATATCTGCGGGTCGTCATTGGCGAGCACACACGGCACTCCCAGCTTCATAAGCATCAGCGCGTAATGGTTTCTGATGTCAGGGAAATACCTGAGCATCTGGTTGCTGATCGGGCATACCTCAAGCACGGGACCACTCGGAGAATCCGCGCTTCTCGCATACAGATAATCCATCAATGCAGCCGGAAACTCCAGCATCTGAAAGCCATGTCCCATCCTGCTTTTAGATGCGATCTTCGCGTCAATGATGTTTTCCTGCTCCATCCACAAGCTTTCACCGGCATGAAGCATCAGCTCCATCACCTCCATTCGGGAAACGCCGATCAGCTTATACTGCAGCTTCAAAGGCTTAAATGCCCCTTCCTCCGGAGAACCTTCCTCATACCCGTCGAACACCTCCCCGTAAATGATATCTTTGTAGTAGGAATAGCTTGTCTTTCCGCGATCTTCCTCGCTGACAAAATCAAACCCTTTTATCAATTTCCCGTAAGGTCCGCTCTTCCATGCTATCGCCGTATCCAGCTTTCTCATCAGCTTCAATCTGTGCTCCGGGTTTTCGGGATCTAAGTCCCTCCTCGCGCAGAGGATCACGCCAATGCCAAGATCACCGTAAGGAAGTTTCCAGCCGTCTTGCCCTATCTCCTCCATATACGCTGTCACAGCCGCTTTCCTCGCCTCCTCAAGCACATCCAGAAAATCCGGGGACTGATTCAAAATGACATCGTGCTGTACCTCAGCCTGCCCTTCCTCAAAATCCTGAAATCCGCAGCGAAGCTCCACATAATCGATCCTGTCCCTGAGACATTCTAAAAAGAATCTGCGGTGATACTCCAGATAGAATTCCCTGTCCGCGAACAGAGCGCCGGTTCTGGTAAATATCTTATTAAACTCATCCCAGATATACCTCGCCGTGTTTGTATGTTCCCCGACCGTCAGCCATTGTCTGAGTTTTGTCTCCGCATCCTTCACTTTCCAGAAATCTTTCAGCAACATCTCCCTTCCGGGAACCGGTTTGCGCTCGTCAGACACATAATTCATTTTACCCGCATCGTATCCGTCCATCACAATGTATATGGGGCTGCCCTTCCATTCTTTTAGCAGCTCAATCAACCCATCCGCCGAGAGTGCGGCAGCGCTGTGCACATGGAGCAGTCCCCCTTTCGGCAGCCTGCGCAGCACATCCATCAGCGTATCTTCTCCCTGCAGTTCATCCTCCCGCCCGCACAGTTCCTTTTTATAGGTTGTAAACGGCACGGTAGTCGGATAAGGGATCACGCCCCGCTCATAAGCGCCCCTGTAAAGATCCTTCGCCTCTTTCAAATGCCCTTCCAAATTCTTTTCCAGATCGCCTTCCCTCCCGGTTCCCGAGGTCAGCCCGGACCACTTTTTATAAAACCATCCCCTCCGATCCGCCTTCATCATCCGGATGTTATGGTCTATCGCTATCGTAACGCCGCGTTCCCTGTAATCCTCATTTTGTAATATCATCGTCTCCTCCATTCTGAAGCATGAAACCGCAGTATGCTTCTTTTTCTGCTTAAAGAAGGACCGGCAGTCCAATTCGTCTGCCGGCCCGCTTCTTTGGACATATATGCCTCTTAGTCAATCGCTTCCCATGAGTTGTTGGGCGTAAGCTTGATCGATCTCTCATACTGGTTGATCGGGAACTTGATCTCAAATCTCTGGGTCATGCGGTTAAGGTCGATAACCTCGCCCTCCTCAAAATCGCCGAACGCGATCCAGTACTTAGGATGCAGCCCGAAGGTGTACTGAAGATTGGGATCCGCAGGTCTTGCAAACACCGGATTGCCGGACATGCCGATACCGATGGATGCCTTGCCTGCCGGAATGGAACCGTCGCATCTGATTCCCAGCTTGCCCTGCGTCGTCTTGTGGTCGGATTCCACAAAATGGTACGCGCCGTTCTCCCGCTTGAAAGCGATGGAGTTTTTGGTCGGATCCGAAGGGTCGGCTTTCCGCACCTCGGATGCGTGGAATACTACGCCGGGTTCCAGCGAACCCTCTTCGCACCATGCGAAGCTGTAGTCGATATCCCAGCCGAATTTCAGCTTAGTCCCGGGATGCGCCGTCTTGCTGAACCATACGAGAGAGCGAATATCCTCATCCTGATCCTCATAGGTCTGGTAGATACAGAAATCACCACAGGATGTCCCCTGATGGTCTACATTGAGTGTGTAAGGTGTTGCCATAATTCATTTCCTCCATTTACATTTTTTTTCAAACATTTTGCAGCTGCGCTTTCTGTCTGATGACGTCAGTGTAGCATGGAGACCCGGAAAGTTTCCGTAAACAAATCGGAAAGTTATCGGAATCCTTTTAACTTCCTGCTGTAGTAGAGAACCTTTTCCTTATTTCCCTCCTTTTCATAGTGCTCTAGGAGCCTGCCCAGCGCCTCATAATACGCCATATCATAAACGGCTTCGTAGTCCTCCACCCACTCGTAGCTGTTTTCAAATAAAAGAGGAGCCGTATAAAGCCGTTCCGCATATTCCCAGTCCTCCACCTTTTCACTGTCGAGACACTTGAAAAACTTCTGCAAATCCAGCTCTATCAGCTCCGTATCCAGATAAATCTCTTCTCTGTATATAGCAAGCGGCAGCGCAACCCCTTCCCTCTCCTGCCATCCGTTCAGAAACGCGCACACCTTGTACAGACTGTCACGGGCTCTGCTCCGCTCCGCTTCCGCCCACATAAGCTCCTCCAGCATTCTCTTCCTGACCGCTTTTCCGCCGTTGCAGCAAAGGTAGGAAAGCAGCTCTTCCGCTTTCTTGTTTTTCATCGGATGATAACGCCCATTCCGATAAATGCTGAATTTGCCAAAGCATTCAATCTGTACGTCAATTTTTTTTCAGCCCTGCCATACTTTGCGCCGGGATGATAGGTGTCAGCAGAATACCCGCCTGCGTAAGGCTGCAGTCCAGAATATCCCGCTCTCGGATGGCAAAAGCTTCCATTGCATGCGCAGGGAGACAGATCATTCCCTTGTTTTTCACTTATACTTTCATTGTTTTTCCCCTTTTACGTTTTTCCGTCATCCGCTCTGACCACGCGCGCGCGCTCACTTATATACCTCCTTTTTTATTTGGCAAATCGGAATGTCGGTTTACATAAATTATACTACAAATATCATTTAATGTAAAGAATTCTACGTTTCACCATCTCTTTTCTTCTTCTCCTCAGAATGCTATACTTAACAGTAAGAATACGAATCCGTTATCCGTGAAAGGAGCCTTACCTATGAAAGAAAAACTCTACACCATCCCTTTAAACGATGCCATCAACGCGCAGGACGAATGTCCATTCTGCTTTATCGAACGCAATGTGGAACAGGACCTTCTGGATTTCGTCCTCGGATCCGGCTCCTCCTACATGGAAAGCGACGTGCGGGAGCAGACCGATAAGGAGGGCTTCTGCAGAAACCATTTCAAGAAAATGTTTGACTACGGCAACACACTGGGAAACGCGTGGATTCTGAAAACGCATTACCAGAAGATGAATCAGGAGCTACACGAAAAGATCAAGGCGTTCGCTCCCGGCAAAACTTCCTTGAAGGATAAATTTAAAAAGCAGACCGAGCGCACCAACGCCATCGGTATCTGGGCGGCGGAAAAAGACGCGTCCTGCTACATCTGCAAACGTTACGCGGACACATACGAACGCTATCTGGACACCTTTTTCGTCATGTTCAAAAAAGACCCGGAATTTCGCGCTAAGGTAAAGGAAAGCAAGGGATTCTGCCTGCACCACTTCGGCGATCTCTGCGAAGCGGCGGACAGCCGTCTGAATGACAAAGAGAAAAAAGAATTTTATGATATGGTCTTCCCGCTGATGGAAGAAAATATGGCGCGTCTGTCGGAAGACGTCTCATGGCTCGTGGAAAAATTCGACTACCGCAACAAGGACGCCGACTGGAAAAACTCGAAAGACGCCATCCAGCGCGGTATGCAGAAGCTGAAGGGTGGATACCCCGCCGACCCGCCGTATCAGGCGAATAAATAGAGGTAGACAGTCAGGAGCATCCCTTCAAAAGATGCTCCTGATTTATGTCCGCTTTTCTATTAATAAATCGGTTTCTTCCCAATCATAAACTTCACCGTCACGCTGCCGCCGTACTTCCCCGCCCCGGTGACTGTCACGCTGCCTTTGTTTTTCCCTGACGCGATGTTCGCACCGTAGCTTACGGTATAGTCGGCTGCCGACTCTCCTGCTGCGCCTGTCAGCTTCTTCAGCTTATACTTACCGGACGCCGCGGTCAGTTTTGTCTCGTCCTTCTCCTTATCATTCTTCGCCGCGCTGACCGCACTTTTCTCTCCGTAATACACCGCCACATCCGGCGTGACCTGTCCGCCTGTATAGACGCTCTGTCCGGCTCCTTCCGACACAATCACATACAGATTTGCCGAGGTCAGCTTGTCGGCGTAAATGTATTTTCCGAGCGGGATTTCTACGTCCGCTCCCCCGGCGTAACCGTTCTTTCCCGTCACCTTCACCACAGGCTCCTGCGGCAGCGCCGTTCCGGCTGCCATCGCGTCCGCGTAGGCTTGGATAATCTGTGGGGTGCAGCCCGTCTCGTCGATGACATAATCCTTCGTCTCACCTGCACTGAGCGCTTTCTTTCCCTCCACAAGCTTAAACTTGAAGTCCTTAAACTTCATGCCGTTCTTCTTCTGCACCTGCGCGCACGATACCGTCACAGTTCCTCTGTCGAGGGCGCCCGCAAGGTATTCCTGCACGACCGCAAAGGGCACTTCCACCTTCCCCGCATAGTTCCCCTTGCCTGTAACAGTCATAAGGGGCTTTTTATTTTCCGCCGTCTGTGCCGTGGTCACTGCACTGTTGTTCTTATATTTCACGGTGTAATCCACACCTTCCCGAAGTGCCGTCCCTGCTTCGTTCGTAATGATGAAGGAAAGTTTCGCTCCGTTCTTACTATAAGCTGCTTTCACCGCGTTCCCGCCCTGCGTCTGTCCGGCACCATTTTGTGACACTATTGCCAGTTTCTCCTTCGACAAGTTCTGCGGCGTAATCTTATAAGTCTTCTTAAAGCTGCCGCTATAACCCGACGCCGGTTTTGCCGTGAAAGTCATGGTGACAGTTCCTTTTTTCACATTGTTCTTGTAGCTGATGGTGTAATGCTCGCCGTAGGTGAGCGCCTTTGCTTCCGGATTCTGCTTCGTTACCTTCGTCGTCAGCATGACCTTATTCTGGGTCACTGCCTTTCCGGTATAGGGCATGGAGGCACGGAAGGCGTCAGCCTGCGCATCGGATGTCTTTGTGCTGTCATATGCCTTCACATCAACTGTCTTTGCGTTGAAAGCTGTGCCTGTAATTTTGAAGGTGACGCTCTTCGTGCCCACGTACCCGTTTATCCCCGTAAGGGTCATGGTCGCCGTGCCTGCCGCGCGGTTTGTGCCCGCGTAGTCGATGGTGTAGTCCTTTCCCCAGACCAGACTTTCCCCGCCGGTCTTTCCGTTCTTCCCGGCTTTTACAAGGAACATATCGTTGGGATTCTCCGCAGCCGCAGCGTCTACCGTGCCGGATGCCGTCACTTTATGATATTTCTTTGTCTCCGCGTTATAATATCCGGGCGTCAGCTCCACGTCTTTCCCCGTGTAGACAAATGTCTTCTGGTTTTTGCCAAGGGTAATGGTGGCATTCTTCATCAGCTTCTGCTTGTCGGACACATACAGCTTCTGTGTGACTGTGCCTGTATAGTTGCCCTGCCCCGTGACTGTCAGGGTGAAGGCGCCGCTGTAGCCCTTGGGAATCGCAGGCAGCGTATACTGTTTCCCCGCATTCAGCGTCCCCTCCGCCTTCCAGTCTGTGGCAAGGGGATTCTTCCCAGCGTTAAAGGCTCCCTCTCCATGCGCCACACCGAGCGTCACGGTGAAGTCCGTCCCCGCTTTCATCCCTTTCTTGTATTTCATGGAGCCGAAGGGCTTCTGCTCCTTCGTCTGATTCACCACAAGCTGATCCGTGTATTTCAAGGTAAAGCCCGCCGCGAGGGATGTATTGTCCGCATTCCGCGCGTTTCCCGTCTGTGCGCCGCCCGCGGATGCCGCGTCTTTGTCCCCCGCGTCAATCCGTGCGGGCAGAATCAGGAAGTTCCGGTAAATCGTCTCCGTATAATTGCCCTTGCCCGTAATGACCACATAAGGGCAGTCTTTGGTGAAATGTCCGGTCACATCCGTGAGCTGTTCATCTGCCTTCCCCGGATTTACAACCTTCGCGGTGCCGCCCGTCTCTTTCGGCAGACCGTTCTCATCCAGAGCCACCGCATTTGTATTGTTGACATATTTCACCGTATAATCTTTTCCGGATTTCAACAGGGTCGTGCCGTCGCTGTCATATACGGTCACCGCCGGCTTCTGCGCGCTTCCCGTATAGACCTGATCCGGGATTTCCTGCACGCACAGCTTTAAGCCGTTTCCGTCCTGCGCCGCCGCGGTCAGCCAGCAGGCGTACAGGGTCAGGTCGGACTGCACCGTGTCCGTATCGAAGTTCCACTCTTTCCCTTTGGCAAAGCTCTTATCCTTGTACCAGCCCGCGAATACCCAGCCCTGCTCTTCGGGCGTTGGTGTCCGTTCGCTCTCCGAAAGCTCTAAAAGCGCGCCGGACTTGATGCCGTTCTTCCTGAAATCGTCACAGTGTCCCATGCCGTCAAGGGTGACCGTATAGCCAACCCGCTCCTCCGACACGGTGAGGACGCCGTACCTGTATGTAAGGTTATAATTCATCCCCGCGTCCGCACCCGACAGATGGATATAGTACTCCCCCGCTCTCGACAGGTCGATGGCGGTAACGGACTTCGTGCCTGCCTCATCCTCCGTCACGGTATAGGACGGTTCTGTCGTCAGCGGGTCGCCGTTCATAAGCCCTGTCGTCTTATGCGCAAAAGCATAGTACGCTCCGTTCCCGTCCGTCCCCACGCCGTCCGCTCCGACAGGGAGCGTGCCGCCGTCCTCCTGCATCAGCACGAACAGATTCTCTGCCTGTACGGCTGCATCCGCCTTCCTGATGGTAAAAGGAAATGTTATGCTCCCCGCATAATCCGCATTGTTACTGACTGATATAGTCAATTTATAGTCCCCTGCATTTACGGGCGCATCCGTCGTACCGCTCTCCTGTCCTGCCGCGCTGTCCTGTGCGGGGTAAGCCGTGCCATCCGCCATCGTGCCGCTGTAGCGGTAGTCAAGCGTCACCTGTCCCGTGATATCTCTGCCGTCCTCTGCCTTCACTACCGCCGTGCCTCTGTAGGAGACGGGCGCGCCGCTGTACGGGACGCTCCGGGGCATGGTGATGCCGGAGATCAGCGCCGCATTCCTTGACACCATAGTGATCTTTACGATCAGTTCCGCATCCTGATAATTTTGATAGACCGCGCTGAGCTTTATAGATGCCGTATCGCCCTCCTGCGCCGCACGTGTACCGTAGATGAGGACATCTTCCCGGATCTCAAATGTTCCGATGAGGATGCCCTTCGGGTCGTCCACTACTGTGACCGTATGATTAAGTGGATACTCCTCGCAGGCTTTAAAGTAATCTTTCAGGTCTATGGTGCGGTTCGGGTTTGGCTGTTCGCACCACGAACCGATGACCTCTGTTGTCTCTGCAGGCGGCGCAGCCGCCTTTTTGATGACAAAGGTCTTCGTGACACTGCCTCCATAGTTCCCGACACCTTTGATGACCACCGCCGGCGCGCCTCCACGACCGTCGTGCGGCTCATATGCGTTTATGTTGTTTATGTAGGATACGGTATAGTCCGTTCCTTCCACCAGCGTAACAGGGGCTCCCGCACCGCCCGCCGCGTTCTGCATATAGGACACCGTTGTCGGGACAGGCATTTGGGGCCGTCCGTCGTAGGTATATTCTTCCGCCGAAAGGGTGACGGTGGTATTTTCGGCAGACAGGATATGCGCCACGGTCAGCGTGACTTTCCCCGTCAGCGTCTTCCCGTCCATCTCATAGGTCACCACCAGATCCAGTGTCCCCGGCTGTGCCGTAGAGAGAGATGCTGCGTTGGTGGTATAGCCGTCCGTCTGCCCGTCTGACGCAGGCAGTTTCCTGACGCTCCCGTCAGACCCGTAGTATGTAACAGTCAGGTCATCCGTCTCAATCGTCTCCCCGCAGCCGTACAGGGTCTTCTTCTTAGTGACTTCTATGCGCTCCCAAGAGTCGGAAGGTTCTCCTTGGGGATTATAATTGCTGTCCGCCAGTGTGGGAAAAGTGAAATCGGTTTTTCTTCCCAGCACAAGCAACACATCTCCATCCGGCACATATCGCCCGTTATTCTTCACCAAAAGATACTTTCTGGTTGACGTCGTATGCGAAGGAGGACCGCTTTCGTCATTAAATGTCGAATCCAGCAGATACCACTTGCCGTTTGGCATCCGCACATAATTCCATGCGTGTCCGCCCTCGGGCACATTCCCTGTTATAAACAGATTGGGAATACCGACCGCATCTAACAGTCTCGACATCGTCTTCGCGTAGCCCTCACAGACACCATAACCTTCCAGAAGGATGCCATACGCTGTGTGGCAGTTATACCATGCCTCCCGCAGCGCAGGATCCGCATTGTCACCACCTTCGATGATTTTGTCATGTGCATCCTCTCCTCCATTCTCGTCATCAAAATACCCGTTTTCACAAACCCACTGGTCAAGATATCTGACAACCCCGTATGCCGGCGTCTGCGGATAGTTTTTCACCGCATACTGCACGGCAAGCTTCCCTACCTCCTTCACCTTTTCCCGTGCCCGCTGTTCCAAGGAACTGCTGTAAAAATCAGATACGTCAAAAGTGATAACAACCTTTTCAACCGAATCTGTAGACTCAGAGTCTATATGAGCTAACCCCGGGTTATCCATCCAGTCCGTCTCCGCCGGATAAACCAGCATCAGGGCGCAAACCGCACGCATTATGTCCTCCCACCAGCCCCCAGCATAGCTCTCCACTGTGACCTTGAACTGATTCGATCCTTTCGTCAGGGTATCCCTTGCCGCATCATAGATTACTTTCTGAGTATCTGTCAGCTGATCCCTGAAATAGTCTTCTGACGGAAGAAGGGAATAAACCTGTACACCGCCCGCTTCATACCCGCCATATCCCAGATCGACATCCGTAAGTCTGACTGGCTCGACCACTTCAAAGGTCTCTGCCTCAGGCATGAAAAGCTTCTCTATGTTCTCCTCAAAGCTTATGTCATCCTTGTTCTCCGACTCGCTCTCTTCTCCGTCAGGGCTCGTCTCATCCGCTTTCTCCGATTCGGTAACAGGCGGCAGAATGTCTTTCTCCCCGTTTTCACCATCCGGAACCGACGGCTCTTCCAAACCGTCAGCCAGCTCTGCGCATATTACATCCATTCCACGCATAGAAACAGAATAGGAGCAATGAAGACCCCCATCCGCATCCATCGCAAACACCGCGTTTTCAATCTCCACACCACTATTTTTAGCGGCAGCGATTTCATCGCACAATCTGCGGTAGCGCGCCTGCAGTCTCTCATCCATCGCCATCACATTTCTCGCCGACAGATAGAGCACATCATCATAGAAAACGCCGTCGCTGCCAGCCATTTTGACATTCGTCTCCCCCACGGAAACATTTTTTTCCTGCTGCGTAATCTTCTCCGGCTCTACAGGCTCTGCCGATTCCGCGCTTTCCTCATCAGGGTTCTGCGTATCGTCCCCGTCTTTTCCCTCGTCCGGGTTCTGTGCATCATCCCCATCCTTTCCTTCGTCGGGGTTCTGCGCATCGTCTCCGTCTTTTCCCTCGTCCGGGTTCTGCGCGTTGTCTTCATCCTTCCCGTCCCCGGGATTCTGCGTCTGGTTTTCTCCACCTTCGCCGCCGGGATTCGTCACTTTATCCTCATCATTGTCTCCACCCGGATTTTCCGCTGCCCCTTCTCCATTTCCGTCGTCGAGAGCCTGTGTTTCCCCCGACCCGCTTTCAACAGGAGCTTGTGTCTGCTCCGCCGCTGCAGCGTTCTCCGCCGCCCATACGGGCATCACAGCCGCCACATCAGCCGCAAACAGGCTGATGCAGAATAACCCCGCCATCAGCCTGCGCCTTATCTTTCCTACTTTTCGTGTCTGCCACATTCTCTTTTCCCTCTCATTTCTTTCTAATTCATATATAACTAAATGATCCGCAATCTTCCACTTTTCCATCTTATCCCCCCCCCACGCGATTTTGTCAAGGAACACACCGCAGCAATAAGCAGACTCGAGATGCTTATTCGCGCAAAAAAACAGCCTTGAGTCTCCTCTCGGCTGTTCTTCTCTACCCGCACACAAAGTTAATTAGTTCCTAAGCACAAACTCTCCCTTCCCTGTAACATTCGACAATATATTCTCTTGATTGGTAATAAAAGTCCGTATTATAATTCGATATCACACTATCAATCCATGATGTATACACTTCCATCAACCACTCAATAATATCACGTTCTGAATTTTCAGAAATATCTTCAATCAACCGTTCATAAATCTCGCCAACCGACCAATAATCAGGAATCTCATATCTGCACTTTCCAAGATTATCAAAGGAATCCATTGGTATGTTACATCTGCTGATAAAATCATCTGCCACTTTCTCTATCGGTTCACAGTGAAATATATCCGCATATTTATATATACGCTTTAAAGTATCTTCTCCTAAATGCTCCACTACCAGAGCTCTTCTCATTTTCTGTCGTCTTCCAATAAATTCGATTAAACTGCAGGTATAAAACAATGCACTGTCATTCTTCATCCCTTACTTCACTTCCCTTCAAAAATTTCAATGTCGTCAATGCTCTTGCAGTGTGAAAACTAATCTGATGTGTCGGTTTCTTAAACTTTGCCAAATTCCAAAATGCTTCTCTGCTGATTTTTCCGTCAACAAAGTTTTGAACGTAATTAAAAATCGTATCATTAGCCATAGGGCCTTCCACTATGTCATAATCATGCGGTTTTCCTGTTCTGCATGCCGCAATAAAATCAAGCCATTCTTCCGTCATATTTGGAAAACTTTTTACCTTTAACATTTCATTCGGCATATATTGATATTCGCTTACATATCCTATTTTGTCAAATCTTGTTGCCCAGCGTTTCGCCTGTTCAAAATAAACGGTACAATAAAATCCAAAATAAAAATCCTTATTATACTTCTGAACCCTTATCTCCGGTACCTCGACTATTTCCTTGCTTCCGTGGTACAGAATCCTCTCATTTAGCATTAACCGATTTCCTCCTCTCAGCTGTCCTTCTCCGCCTGCCAAAATCCCCTATTTCCCGGATTCAGATAAATTCCTATAAGCGATACCTCGTAAATGAGGCGGTTCCTGTCCGGAGCCGCCTCTGTATATATGTTATCAAACTGTCCATTCACAAACCCGCGCTAGATCGAGTCCATACCGTTGTGCTCATCTTCATCATCGAAGAACTCTTCCACTTTATTCACGCCCCCGACAACCTTGTCGGTCACCTCAGCTTTCGCCGCCTGAATGCCTTCCTTAAACTCTTCTTTCAAATCCGCTTTCGCGCCGCTCTCCTCCGTCTTTCCGAGATCGAGATCCACGTAGTTGCGATCCGTCTCGCTCTCGTCGAGATCGTCGTCGAAATTGTCAAAATCCTCATCGTCATCGAAATCGTCGTCCATCAGTGCATCCCTGCCCTTCAGGTAATAATACGCACCCCCCGCTACGGCGCCAAGAGCCGCTGTCACCATCAATAACTTACCGAATTTTTTCGCCATCAGTGTTCTCCTTTCACCGTATCAGATCCTATTACCATTATATTAATACTATTTTGTGAAAATGAAAAGAGAATATGTATAAAAAAAGAGAAAACTTTATGAAAATATCATTTGGGGTACAACATCTTGTAGGTGAAAATTTTCTTAAAACTAGTTTTTCGCAGGACATTGAATCCCTCGCGGTGTTGTGCTATAGTTATATTCGACCGAAAAGGTCAATTTATGTAGAAATTGGGGAGAACATGAACGAGAAATTTTTTGATCTGAAAAAAGAAAAGCAGGATCGCATGATAAATGCCGCTTTAAAAGTCTTTTCCATAGGCGGCTATAAACATGCCAGCACGGACGATATCGTAGGGGAAGCCGGGATTAGTAAGGGGCTCTTGTTTCACTATTTCGGGAGTAAGCTCGGACTTTATAGTTTTTTATACGACTACAGCGTGCGTTTTATGAAACTGGAACTGACCGGCGGCGTTTCATCCACAGAGCGGGATTACTTTGAGATCCGCCGCCAGATGGAATACGCCAAGATGCAAGTGCTCAAGAACTATCCTTATATGCAGCAGTTCCTTGACCGCTGCCGTTTTGAGGATGTGAGCGAGGCGCTCATGGCGATCGAACGCCAGAAAAATGTACTTAGTGATATGCAGGCTGTGCTGAAAAACCAGAGCAATCGTTCCCTGTTTAAGAGCGAAGTGGATTATGAAAAGCTGGATCAGATGATAACCTATACCCTGGACGGACTGATGGATGCCCGTTTTCAGGATTCCTCCTTCCATCCCGACATGCTTTACGAGGAGAGCTGTGCCTATCTGAATATGTTAAAAGCGCTTTCCTACCGCTGATAGCAGTAAGGCAATAAAAGAGCGAAACAACTGTGAAACAGCAAACTTCCATATGAAGCGTGCACATAATAAAAGTCCGATACGATATGTACCGGACTTTTTTATTCCCGCCGTTATTTTCTGGTCGCGGCATTCTTTTCCTTAATTTTTTTCATAATCATTTCCTTCACATCCCTCGCCTTATCCTTCATGCGGGGGTTCGCGGTCTTTGACGTAATAAGCCCTGTGATCAGGCGGCTCGCCACATCATACTGCTCAAAGCGCATTGCCGTCACGGAGATCAGGAAATCCACCGTTGGCTCATCCATGCCGCACATCGGGAAACTCTCGGTCTGTCTCGCCGCCAGAAATCCTTCCAGCGCATTTCTCAAAAATTCGTCCTCCTCCGCCTGGCACTGTTTCTTTTTCTCCTCGTAGCCTTCTTCCGCCGGATCCAGATGCTCCGCCTGCCCTCTGAGAAGCCATGCTGTCTTCAGACAAATATAAGCCTTCTCGCTCGCTTTTGTCTGCTTGACAATCGCATTTGCCAGCGCCATCTTATAGCGCTCCAGAGCCTCGTCATAGGTATAAGTCTCCGACGTCTCCTTCTGCGGCTTAAAGTTCGCAGAAATCGCCTTCTGGATGTTCTTCGCCTGGGGGGAAGTCAGGTATTTAAAAAATCTGCTCAGTGACGCGTAGCCGCAGGACGGGCACATAATCACATCATACTTCAAAAGATCAATCTGCTCGTATCTTGGACGAAGATCCAGATCGCTTCCCGCAAGCTTCGCTTTACCAATCTTAACGGTTCTCGCTTTAAATTCTCTGTCGCAGAGCGGACAGGTAAAAGATTTATCAAAGAGGAAATCCTGCTCCTGCACAACATGCGCAGCCGCCTGACCACCTTCTCCGCCTCCCTCTTCCGGCTTTTTCTGTGTCTCATAGAGATCCATACTTTCCAGATTACTCAGTCCAAACTGCTCTAATCCCGATAACAGTCCTGCCATTTCTTTATCCTCCCCAAGTTATATTTATATATATTCCGCAGTGCCTGCTCGAAAAACCTTCGGTTTTCCTCGCTCACGGGCATTTACTTTATTTATTTTACCCTAATTTTCCTGTTTCGGCAAGACATATGAGCTTTTAAGAGAAACAATTCTGTTAAAAACAAGGTTTTCCGGCTTGGAATCCTTGCAGTCCACACAGAAAAATCCCTGTCTGACGAACTGGAAGCTCTCGTACGCCTTCGCGTCCTTCACAGACGGCTCAATCCGGCACTCCTTTAAAACGGTAAGAGAATTGGGATTCAGGTTTAAACTCCCATCCTCGTTGTAGACGCCCTTCTCCTCGTCGATGATGTTCTCGTAAAGTCTGACCTCGGCTTTCACGGACTCTGCCGCTGATACCCAGTGGATCGTCCCCTTTACCTTTCGTCCGTCCGGGCTGTTGCCGCCTCTGGACGCCGGGTCGTAGGTACAGTGCACCACCGTCACATTTCCCGCATCGTCTTTCTCACAGCTTTCGCACTTCACAAAGTAAGCGCCCATGAGCCGGACCTCATTGCCGGGGAACAGCCGGAAATATTTCTTCGGCGGCTCCTCCATGAAATCCTCTCTCTCAATATAAAGCTCCCTGCTAAAGGGCACCTCTCTGGAACCGAGCGACTCGTTCTCCGGGTTATTCACCACGGGCAGCCACTCCGTCTCCCCTTCCGGGTAATTGTCAATAACCAGTTTGACCGGGTCAGTTACCGCCATAATCCGGGGACGTTTCATTTTCAGATCCTCTCGGATGCAATACTCAAGCATGGAGTATTCCGCCGAGGAGTTTGCCTTGGACACGCCGCATAGTTCCACAAAAAGCCTGATTGACTCGGGCGTAAAACCGCGTCTGCGGAGCGCCGCGATGGAAACCAGTCGGGGATCGTCCCAGCCGTCCACGATGCCGTCCTCCACCAGTTTCTTAATATATCTCTTGCCTGTGACCACATTAGTCAAATACATTTTTGCAAACTCAATCTGCTTCGGCGGATGCGGGTACTCCAGCTCCGTCACCACCCAGTTATAGAGCGGTCTGTGATCCTCGAACTCCAGCGTGCAGATGGAGTGGGTAATCCCCTCAATCGCATCCTCAATGGGATGCGCATAGTCGTACATGGGGTAAATGCACCATTTGTCCCCCGTATTCTGATGGGACAGGTGCGCCACACGGTACAGAATCGGATCGCGCATATTGATGTTCGGGGAGGACATGTCGATTTTCGCGCGCAGGGTTTTCTCCCCGTCCGCGTACTTTCCTTCCTTCATCTCCTCAAACAGCCGCAGATTCTCCTCCACGCTGCGCTCCCTGTTCGGGTCATCCTTTCCCGGCTCCGTCAGCGTCCCGCGGTACTCGCGCATCTCGTCCGCCGTCAGATCCGACACGTATGCCTTCCCCTTCTTAATCAGCTTCACCGCGCCCTCATACATCTGGTCGAAATAGTCGGAGGCAAAGAAAAGCCGCTCCTCATAATCTGCTCCCAGCCACTTCACATCAGCCTTGATCGACTCCACAAACTCGCTCTTCTCCTTGGTCGGATTCGTGTCGTCAAAACGCATATTAAACTTTCCGCCGTACTCGGAAGCCAGCCCGTAATTAAGCAATATGCTCTTGGCATGTCCGATATGCAGATAACCGTTGGGCTCAGGCGGAAACCTCGTGTGCACAGTGTCATAGACACCCTCCGCAAGATCCTTATCTATAATCTGCTCAATGAAATTTTTCGATTCCACTTATTTTCACTCCTCTGCTTATAATCGAATCGGGAAGGCGGATGCCCGTGTGCAATCGGGCAGGGAAGATCTCTTCCCTACTCGCCGCGCCGCCCGCACGCTGCTTTAGCAGCAATATTCTCTGTGCGGGCGTGTGCATTAAAAGGGCAAAATCCCACCCTCTGGGATCTTGCCCTGTCCCTAACTCTGTGAAGATCAATCCTCTTCGTCATCCACCGCGGCTGCAATCCCTGAAACAACTGCCGACACTACGGAAATCACCACAGGAATAATCACTACCACAAGAAAGCCGCCCAATAACAAAATGCCCATAATCGAATTCCTCCTTAGTCGAAGTGTACAATCGACCATACATTATTAATTATACACATTTTTCCCGAAACTGCAAGACCCACAAAATCAATCGTCACTGAGACACCCGGGCCAGCGTTCCGTATAATTCCAATAACTGCTGACCTGCAGCGCCTTACGCCCCATATCCACAACTTCTTCCGTATCATATAAAGGAGATGTATAGATCTCGTCTCCGTTATGCAGATACAACGTCTTCGACCTCGCCGATTGCCCGCCGATATACCGTGATCCGATTGCTGCCGTAGGGCAGGGTCACGCAGTAGCCGTCCCCCATGGCAAAGTCCTTCACATTGGAGGATGTGCAGTCCGCAAAAACGTTCCCCACCATATCCATCCTGTAGTCCGTGTCCAGATAATGCCAGACGCCGTCTCTGGTAAATGCCATAAAGTCATCCGTGTCCGTATAGGAACCTGTCTCAACGATCTCCGTTCCGAAAGAAAAGGTATCGATCTGCGTCCCGTCCCTTCTGTCAAGCAAAAGGGCATCACTGTATTTTTGACACAGAAGATAATGACTGCCCTCTCTGCGCGCAAATCCCACATCATAGAGCCAGCCGTCCGCTATCTCATAGCGCCACAGTTCTCGCTGACCATTTAAGTCAAATGCCTGCAGCCTGCCTGACAGCCCCGCTGTTGCGAGTGCAGACTCTGTTCTTTCCGAATGGTTAGCGGTCACATAGAGCAAATCGGCGCCCTTCTGATAGCGGCTCTCCTCCAGACAGAGATCCTTGATAAATTCATATTCGATAGGATATAAAGAAGTCTCGGGGTCTTCTCCCGGATCGGCAGGAAAGGCAAGCGCTGCGATCCGTTTACCACCGCTTTCCGCATCCAGCTCTATCGCCACGAGGATCCTGCCGTCCTCCGTGACCACCTGTTCCGCCTCAAAACCGGTTTGGGCATACAGGTCTTCTTCCAGTTCCTGCCACCGCAGCCTGCCGCCCGCTTTTCCGTCCGCGCCCACCAGATAGCAGCCTTCTTCCTCCACCACCAGAAAGGCTTCCTTCTCCGGTATGGGAATCACCCCCTCGTAACCGATGCAGGGATAGGTCGTGTTCTCATTCGTTTCGAGATCCTGTACGCAGAGCTCCTCTTCCTGCGCACCCTCATTTTTTTGCGGATAAAGAATCTTGTCTTCCGACACAAATCCCACCTGACACTCCCACGAAAGATCCTCCCCTTCCGGTCGAAACGAGATCTCGCTGCTCTCGTGCAGGCTCTCCCAGACCGTCAGCCTGCCGGAATCTCCCACCGCCATCACCCTGCCGCCCTTTGGGGACAGCTTCATAAAACGAATGACGCTGCCCGCCTCCAAGATACGGTCGGGTTTGATCTGTTCCCCGTTCTCATACAAGCGAAGCAGTTCTGTCAACGCATATGTCAGCTGCGGCGGCGCCTCGGCTGCCTGCTCCTCGTCAGCGGTTTCCGACTGGTATTCCTCATACGCCATGACGCCCACCGTCAGTCCCCGCATACGGTCTCCTTCTTCCAGATAACCGAGCGCTTCCCTTGCATATGCCTCCGTGACCCTCCGTTTGGACTGCGCATACTGTTCCTCTATTTCCTCATACTGCTTTTCAATCACACCAGACTGTTCATAGATGAGCTTCGCGTCTTCCTTGATCTGCTGACTCTGATGCTGTATCTTTAAGGCGGCTGCGGTACTGACCAACCCGATCAATAAACACAGCGCACTGACTGACACAGACGTCAGAATTATTTTTCGCATCCGTTGTTCCCGATGCCGCTGCCTCAGATCGTCATAACTGCAATTAAACATGGGCGCCGCCAGACGAAGCAGCTCACTCTTGATCTTTCGGCGCATTTCCCTGCGCGTGCTCCCGCGCACATCCGCTGCCAACGGCTCCACGGGAATCTTTTTATAGATGACACTACCGTCAGGTGTCTGTTCTTCCTCCTCCCGAAAGAGCAGTTCCTCCGGAAACGAGACTTCCGGTTCTCCTTCCGCCAAAACCGCCAGCACATGCTCCCTGTCGTGCATCCGAATAAAGGTCTCGATCTCCTTGCGGCACCAGATTGACTCATTCAGTCTAGGTGAACAGATCACGATCAGATACTCCGACTGCGAAAGCGCTTCCGTGATTGGATCGGCAAGATTGCTCACAAGGGGCAGTTCCTCTTTATCGCGAAACACTCTGCGAATCCGCGTCTTCAGCTGCCCTGCGCCGTTCTCCCCCGCATTTCCTTTCTCGTTATCTTCGCCTTTCTGCCGCGCCACGTTTCGCGGCAGACGAAAGCTTTCCAAACATCTGTGAAGCGTCTGCGCCACAAAGCTGTCCGGCTGTGTATGCCGATAGCTGATGAAGGCGTCATACATTCCTTTTTCCACGATAACCTCCATGTCACTCAAATCAATGCGGAGAATGCCGCATTTCAGGCATTTTCCTGTGTGAGACTTAGAACTTCTCCGCGAAACAGCCTTTGCTGTGAGCGGCTAGAAGTTCTTCTCGCACTGTTCATCCTTCTTTTCCTCATATGTCTTAAAGAAGATATCCCGTTCTACCACATAGATATCATGCCGATCATCGCTTCGCACCGCCAGATAATCTCCGGGCTTGCCCAGCATATATTTCTCCTCGTCCCATGCGGTAAACACTTTGACTCTTTCAGTTAATTCCTTGGCATAAATCTGTCCGCCGCCGTTTGCAATGCACATTTTTGCGTAGTCGATCAATTTCATGACCTCTCCTGTAGAACGATCATGTACCGTCGGCTCATACAGGAGTTCACACTTACTGTGATCCTCACATTCATGGTAAGGCTTCTGTGTCGCCTCATATGTTTTGGCAAAACGCTCCCGGCGGTTCGGATATACCTCTCCTTTGATCCCCACCATGATGATCAAATCTTCTTCCGCCACCATATCCACGTCCCCTTCCAGTGTCCGGATCGTGATTGGCGTACCGAGCGGCAGCACATCCTTTGCCTCCACATAACCGATGGGGATACGCTTTTTCACATAAGGACACATATCCGTGAGATCGATCTCGTATTTTTTGGCATAAATGATCTGACAATGATCGAAATAATCGTTGAGCCGTTCGCTGAAAAAAGCTTCCGAGTGAAGCGTCGGATAAGCGTCCTCATAGAGCGCCATATTGATGAAGCCGCCCGCCTTCTCCCGATGCCCGCCGCCGGATCCGACTCCCTCCGCCAGAAATGCCGACAGATCATCGGCTTGTACCTCTTTCACACAACTGCGGACCGAAAACTTATAACCGTCCGCTGTCTCATTATAAACCACACAGCAATAAACTTCCGCTACCTGAATCAGAAAATCGCTGATCAGTCCCAAAATATTCGGGTCGCAGGGTTTTGACTTGATGATCGCATAGTGATAATCGTCATTGTAGATATGCCGTATCATCGCCACCCCTGCTACTTCCATTTCCTGCAAAGAAAGATTGGAATTACGGAATAAGGTGATCAACGTCTTTTCCACGGGAACCGCTTCCCGCATATCCATATCCAACGGATTAAAAATCTCTGCAAATTGATTGGTATCCGTAAACAAGCCATAGTACAAAGCCGTTCCTAACTTGCTGTCGTCGATCTTATAACCGACGCTGCACAACATCTGCCACACCAGCGTAGAACAACTCCCCACATGAGGATTGATCTCACTAAACTGCGGCTGTGCCGTCTCGATCTGGTGATGATCGATGACTGCCACCTGCTCCGCCGGCAGCTTGATCACATTGCCTGCGCCATACTGACAGTCCACCGTGACCAAAAGTCCCGGCAGCTTCCCGCCCGGCTGTTCCTGTATATAAGCCGCCGCATCTTCTATATGCGTGATGGGAATTTCCAGATGCTCTAACATCAGCAGCAGATTCGGCTTCTGTATCTTATTCCTGCCCCCATAGACAAGGCGCGCACGCTTTCCCAGAGACTCAAAATAACGGCAGAGCGCATACCCTGCCGCTATGGCGTCCGCATCGGGATTGTCATGGCACTGTATGGTGATGGGATCGTAGTTTGCCAGTTCTCTCAGTATCATGATATCACACCGTCCTCCGTATTTTTCGGCGCGTGCCTGCCTATTTCCTGTCCGGCTCGCCCGCGTTCATATCCGTATACATATCCAGAAGCCCCACCGTCTCAGACGCCGGTCTGCCGTACATATTACAGCATTCGTGGGATATGTTCTTCGCCTCTTCACTCTCTTCGTCAAAGGTAATGCTCATGCGGTACACCCCGTGCTGCGACTCCGCATCCAAATGCCGCATAATTTCCTCTATCATTTCCCTGTCACTGCTTTCCATCCTATCTCTCCTTCGCGCACTAACTGGAGAATGCCTGTTTTTCGGCATTCTCCCGAGCGAAACATAGAACTTCTCCACGAAACAGCCCCTGCTGTGAGTGGCTAGAAGTTCTTTTCGCTCTGTTACCAATAAAAACTGTATATCGATTCCAGAAGGTTTTCGTAATCCCTGTATACCTTCTCAAAAATCTTATCCCACTCCCGCTCCTGCAGTTCAAAAAATGCCGTTTTGGGCTTCACGTTCTGTCTCACCCGTCTCTTTAAGGGCGACAGCCCCGCATCTCCCCGGACCAGCCAAAGTTCCTCGTCCTCCACGTTGAGGGTCAGTTCGTCAAGCTCCATGTCAAAGCTTTCTCCCTTTTTTATATGAGAAAAGCCACCCGACGCCCGCCAAGCTATCTCGAAATCGTCCGAAGTGTCTTTCACGGAAAACTCCCCGTCAAAGCTGTTATTTCTCCCGTCGCACTCCAGTTCACCGCCGAGTCTCAGATTCCATGTCTCCCCGTCTTCCGTAAAGGCACACTTCACATCCGTCTCCATCCGGTAATCGTCAAGTTCCAGACTCTGCGTCGCCTGCCAGACAATCTCCGTCTCCGTTTTCTCGTCCTGCCAATCGTTTTTCACAGTGATCATTCCCTGCATCTTCTCTATGCTGCGCTTTTCGCCGAGAAAATAGATATCCCCGGAAAGCTTTATCCTGCCGTCGCACAGAGAGAGCGGATCCTCCAGCCGGATACTCTCGATCCGGTTCGCACTGTCTATCTCCAGAATAAAACTGATTGCATCCGCGCTGGTAACCACATCATAATAGCTCAAAATTCCCATGGCGTCTTCTCTGCCAACCTTGGTAAAATTCACATAATCATATAAAAACTCTCTGACCAGATCGTCAAAATAGAGTTCGTCGAAACTAACCCTGTAAAGATCCTGCCCCGCTTTCTCCATGGTCATATGTCGTCTGCACTCCGCGATTTCATCCGCATACTCTTTGAGAAAGGCTTTCCCCACGCCTTCCTCGTCCCCAAAAAGCCACGGATCCGGAAACAGGTCGATGGAAAAGTCGTCTCCTTCCGCCTTGCCAAAAACCTCCGCCCACAAGGAATGATTGTACTGGTCGAGCACATTCTCATTCTCGATATAGACGTTCTCCAGATAAAGTTCCGGAATGGAAAAACAGAGATTATCCTCATCCCCGTAAAGCTCCATGCTTGCCAGCTCATAATTCATCACACTTAATGCCGCGGATGCCGCCATCTCTTTGTTCTGCCTGTCAACCTCGCAGTCCGTGTCAACGCCCAGTGTGACCTGCCCGAGAAAGGTGTCTGTGGTGACATTCATCTTTGTGTCAAGATGCGCCCCCTCCTCCACGAGCATCCTCCTGATCTGATCCGCCCCAAGTTTCTCCGCCAGCGGATTCTTCATCTCTCCCGCCTCACGTATGAGGTTCAGAAAGCCTTTCTCAATTTTATATGCCGCCGAATGTACATGATAAAACCATCCGCCCAGAATAACCGCAAAAAGCACTGCCGCCACGCACAGGATAACGATAAGCGCCGTCTTCTTATGGTTCTTCGGCGGCAGATACATCTGTGCCGGCGGTCCAAACGTATTTCTGTTCTGATTTTGCGGCTGTAATGAATAACTGTCCATACCCGTTCCCCTTTAATATTTTAATCCTGCTATCCTTAGTTTAATATCTATTTATACATATGCGTTTTTTGACATAAATTTTTATTTTATAATTACCATCTTACCATATCCGCGCCAAAAAAGAAACGCCCCGGCAAAAACCGGGGCGCACATTATGTTGAAATTATGCCAGACCGAGCCTGCGTAAGCAGCGATCTTTATCAGATATCTCTCAGCCTGCCGAGGCTGCTTGCAGCCTCGCAATCGAACGAAGTTCGATTTGTTATTTTGCAGCAGCGATCTCCGCTTTCAGAGCCTCTGTCAGCTTAGGAACGATCTTGTTTAAGTCGCCCACTACGCCGTAGTCAGCCACATCGAAGATCGGTGCGTCCGCATCCTTGTTGATTGCAACGATGATGTCGGACTCTTCCATACCTGCCACGTGCTGGATCGCACCGGAGATACCGATTGCAAAGTACACGTTCGGGCGGACGGTCTTACCTGTCTGACCCACCTGCAGATCCTTCGGCTTCCAGCCGGAATCCACAACCGCACGGGAGCAGCTTACGGTACCGCCGAGCACTTCCGCCAGATCCTCAAGGATCTTGAAGTTCTCCGGGCTGCCTACGCCACGACCGCCGGACACGAGAATCTTAGCGTCCATGATATCCACAGTCTCAGCGACGGATTTCACAATGTCAAGAATCTCCACGTATTTATTGTCAGGCGTAAAGCCGGGATTGAACTCCTCCACGTTTGCCTTCGCACCCTTGATGGGATCGATCTTCTGCATAACGCCTGCACGAACCGTAGCCATCTGAGGACGGTTGTAAGGACATGCGATCGTAGCGATGGTGTTGCCGCCGAATGCCGGACGGGTCATCAGAAGCTGGTTGTGAAGCTGCTCCTGTCCGGGAACCGCCTGCAGCGGGAAATCGCCGATCTCAAGAACGGTACAGTCAGCCGTCAGACCGGTGGCAACTCTCGCGGAAACTCTCGGACCTAAGTCTCTGCCGATAGCGGTAGCGCCCACCAGCATAATCTCGGGTTTATACTTATTGATCACGGATGCCAGCGCATGTGCGTAAGGCTCCGTCCTGTAATCTTTCAATTCGGGATCGTCCACCACGATCACCTTGTCAGCGCCATACTCGGCAAGCTGATCCGCCAGACCCTTAACTCCGGAACCGATCAGAACAGCCGTAACATCTGTATTCAAGTCTTTTGCGAGGTCTTTTGCTTTGCCAAGCAGCTCGAAAGCGATACTGCTGATCTCGTTATCTACCTGCTGCGCAAAGACATATACACCCTTGTATTCTTCTAAATTCATTTTATACCTCTTTCTGCGCACTCGTTTACGCGTATTCTTTGTTAAACTCACAAACTCGCGCTTACGCGCTTTCTGTCCGATTTCATCGGACGTTTGTTCGTTAACGCTGCAAGAAAACCAAATGCCTGCTTCCGTCGCAGACTTGTTTGTCTGCGACAGTGCTTTGCTTTTCTTTTGCAGCTGTTAGATGACGTGTTTCACCTTTAACTTGTCAACGATGTAGCTTACGGACTCGTCGGGATCGAGGGAAACCTTCTCGCCGGCACCCTTTCTCACCTTGTCGGAAGCCTTCGCAATCTTGGTCGGAGAACCCTTTAACCCCAAGTTCGCGTCGTCAACATCCTTAAGATCCGCTCTGCCCCAAACGGTAATCTCCTGCTTGTAAGCGTCGAAGATGCCGCCGGGTGTCATATAACGAGGCTCATTCAGCTCGGAAAGAGCGGTGATCAGGCAAGGCATTTTCGCCTTGACTACATGATATCTGTCCTCATACTGACGCTCAACAACTACGCTGTCGCCCTCGATCTTAATATCCTGCGCGTAAGAAATGACAGGAATGTCAAGATGCTCGGAAATCTGCGGACCAACCTGCGCGGTATCACCGTCGATCGCCTGACGACCGGTAATGATCAGATCGTACTCCAGATTTCTGATCGCGCCTGCAAGTGTGGTGGAAGTAGCCCATGTATCAGCGCCGCCGAGCACTCTGTCTGTCACGAGAACGCCCTTGTCCGCGCCCATAGCCATCGCCTCACGCAGAACTTCTTCCGCCTTGGGAAGACCCATCGTCACAACCGTCACCTCTGCACCGTACTGATCCTTTAATCTAAGCGCCGCCTCCAGACCTGCTTTATCATCCGGGTTCATGATGGTGAGCATAGCGCCTCTGTCAAGCGTTCCGTCCGGATTAAACTTAACGCCGCCTGCGGTATCCGGAACCTGTTTCACACAAACCACAATTTTCATTGTATTTTTCTCCTTCTATAATTTTTATTTTAAAAGTGCGCCGGAAATAACCATACGCTGCACTTCGCTTGTGCCCTCGTAGATCTCGGTGATCTTTGCGTCACGCATCATGCGCTCTACGTCGTACTCTCTGATGTAGCCGTAACCGCCGTGAAGCTGAACTGCCTTCGTGGTCACTTCCATAGCTACCTCTGCCGCGTAAAGCTTCGCCTTTGCAGCCTCTACGGAATATACCTTCTGGGTTGCCTTCGCCATCGCTGCCTTGTATACGAGGAGCTGTGCCGCCTCAACCTTGGTAGCCATGTCAGCGAGCTGGAACTGCGTATTCTGGAATGCGCCGATCGCTCTGCCGAACTGCTTTCTCTCCTTCACGTATGCGATGGTGTTGTCGAGAGCTCCCTCTGCCAAACCAAGCGCCTGAGAAGCGATACCGATACGACCGCCGTCCAGCGTGTGCATTGCGATATTGAAGCCCTTACCCTGCTGTCCGAGCATATTGTCCTTCGGGATGCGGCAGTCGGTAAAGATCAGCTCGTAAGTGGAAGAACCGCGGATACCCATCTTCTTCTCCTTCGTACCGAAGGTGAAACCGGGCGTTCCCTTCTCCACGATAAACGCGGAAATCTCTTTCTGCATACGACCGCGCTTCTCAACCGTACCTGTGATTGCAAAAATGACATAAACGTCAGCTTCTTTACCGTTGGTGATGAAGCACTTGGAACCGTTCAGCACCCACTCGTTGCCGTCAAGCACAGCCTTGGTCTGCTGACCCTGCGCGTCGGTACCTGCACCGGGCTCTGTCAGACCGAATGCGCCGAGCTTCTCACCCTTTGCAAGGGGAACTAAGTATTTCTGCTTCTGCTCCTCGGTGCCGTAGGTCATAATCGGATCGCAGCACAGAGAGGTATGTGCGGATACAATAACGCCTGTTGTTCCGCATACTTTAGAGAGCTCCTCCACGCACATAGCGTATGTCAGAGGATCACAGCCCTGTCCGCCGTACTCCTTCGGAACCGGAATGCCGAGAAAGCCTAACTTCGCCATCTTCTCAACAGTCTCTCTCGGGAAAGCCTCTGTCTCGTCCACTTCCTGAGCAAGAGGTTTTACTTCTTTTTCAGCGAACTCTTTGAACAGAGCTCTCGCCATTTCATGTTCTTTGCTTAAAGTAAAATCCATGATTTTTTATTCCTCCACGTTTTATTTTTTTTACTTAGAATAGTCGAAGAAACCAACGCCGGTCTTTCTGCCGAGTTTCTTCTCCTCAACCATCTTCTTAAGAAGCGGCTGGGGCGCATACTTCTCGTCCTTCGTCTCGTTATAGAGCACTTCCATGATCGCAAGGCAGATATCCAGACCGATCAGATCGCCAAGGTGCAGGGGACCCATGGGATGGGATGCGCCGAGCTGCATAGCAACGTCGATATCCTCCGCGGAAGCGGTGCCTGCGTCGAGAACGCCGATCGCCTCGTTGACCATCGGGATCAGGATTCTGTTTACAACAAAGCCGGGCGCCTCTTTTACCTGTACGGGCGTCTTGCCGATCTCCTCAGCGATCTTTGTGATCTTGTCTACCATATCCTGAGGGGTGTTCTCGCCTCTGATAACCTCCACCAGCTTCATTCTGTCAGCCGGATTGAAGAAATGCATACCGATCATCGGTCTGTCGAGACCCTCACCGATCTTGGTGATGGAAAGGGAGGAAGTATTGGATGCAAACATGCAGTCCTTCTTCACGATGCCTTGCAGTTCCTTGAAGATCGCCTGCTTGATCTCCATCTTCTCAAGAGCAACCTCAACGATCAGATCGCACTCGCCGCAGATATTGTTCAGACCCGTGGTGATCTTGCCCATAACCTCGTCAGCCTTCTCCTGCGTGATCTTCTCCTTGCTTACAAGGAAATTCATATTTTTCTGGATTTTCGCCTTGCCGCCCTCAGCGAACTCTTCCTTGATATCGCAGAGGCATACCTCGTAACCGTCTGTCATAGCAAATGCCTGCGCGATGCCGGAACCCATTGTTCCCGCGCCGATAATACCTACTTTCATTGTAGTTCCTCCTTATACTTTAATATTTTATTTGTTTTTAAACGGCTCCTTTACCTTCTCCTTGTTCTTGTCAAGGAAGAATGCCATGCCGTACTTCTGGTCCTCTGTCTCGAAACAGTCACCGAAGAGTTTCTCCTCGATCACGATCGCCTCGTCCATGCCGACCTCCAAACCGTCGTTGATCGCCTTCTTGCAGTTGCGTACCGCAATGGGCGCGTTCTTCGCGATGCCGGCAGCCATCTTCTCAGCCGCAGCCATCAGCTCCGCCTGCGGGTATACCGCGTTTACCAGACCGATACGAAGCGCCTCGTCAGCCTTGATGTTTCTCGCAGTGTAAATCATCTGCTTCGCCATACCGGGACCGACGATTCTCGCCAGCCTCTGGGTGCCGCCAAAACCGGGCGTAATGCCAAGACCAACCTCAGGCTGTCCGAACACCGCGTTGTCGGAGCAGATTCTGATATCGCAGCTCATGGAGATCTCACAGCCGCCGCCCAGTGCAAAACCGTTCACCGCCGCGATCACGGGAATCGGGAATGTCTCTAACTTGCGGAACACATCGTTGCCCTTCTTGCCGAAAGCCTCGCCCTCCGCCTTGGTAAGCGTGCTCATCTCGCCAATATCCGCGCCAGCCACAAAAGATTTCTCGCCCGCCCCCGTCAGGATCAGGCATCTCACCTCATTCAAATCCACGCCGTCAAGGGTTGCGTTCAGCTCGTCCAAAACTGCGGAGTTAAGAGCATTCAAAGCCTTCTCGCGGTTGATCGTGATGATACCAACCTGACCCTTCACTTCATACAATACAAATTCCATATGTAGGTTCTCCTTCTTATTTTTTTGCATTTTCGGATGACAGCAAGACTCATCACAATACTACATTAATTGTGCAAATAGTATAACCATTAGCAGACCCTTGGAACTGTTTAAATCCTTCGGATTAAAACGGTCAGTGCTTAATGAGGTTTCTCACGAATTTAGCACTGTTACGCTTGGAACGGAGCGCAAGCGCGTCTGCATTGGTTATGCTATTTGTACAATTTCAACAACCTATATATGAGTCTTGCACTAACCTTTTAATCCATCTCTACAATGGTCGCACACCCCATACCGCCGCCGATACACAGCGTAGCCAGACCCTTCTTCGCACCCTTCGCCTGCATCTCGTGAAGCAGCGTTACAAGGATACGCGCTCCGGAAGCGCCTACCGGGTGACCGAGTGCAATCGCGCCGCCGTTGGGGTTAAGCTGCTTGTCTACGTCGATGCCAAGCTCCTTGCCGACTGCTACGGACTGTGCCGCAAACGCCTCGTTTGCCTCAATGATATCGAAATCTTCAATCTTGTAGCCGGCCTTCTCCATAACCTTCTTTGTAGCCGGAACAGGACCGATACCCATAACCTCAGGTCTGCAGCCTGCAAGCGCGCCTGCAACAAAGGTAGCCATAGGCTTAACGCCGAGCTCTTTCGCCTTCTCCTCGCTCATCACAACGATAGCAGCCGCACCGTCATTGATGCCGGAAGCGTTGCCAGCCGTCACGAAGCCGTCGGGATTGATAGGACGGAGTTTCTGCAGACCCTCGATGGTAGATCCCGGTCTCGGTCCCTCGTCAACCTTGAACTCAACCATCTCTTTTTTCTTCTTCACCATAACGGGAACGATCTCTTTGTCGAATGCGCCGCTCTTCTGTGCCGCCTCAGCCTTCGTCTGGCTCTTGAGTGCAAACTCATCCAGCTCCTCGCGGGTAAGACCCCACTCTCTGCAGATATTATCCGCAGTCATAATCATATGGTAATTATTGAAAGCATCCCACAGCGCATCGTTCACCATAGTGTCAACCAGCGTGCCGTTGTTCATTCTGTAACCGTAACGTCCCTGCATAACTGCATAAGGAGCCATAGACATATTCTCCATACCGCCTGCAACAACGATGTCAGCGTCGCCCGCCTGAATCATCTGTGCAGCCATGTTCACACAGTTTAAGCCGGAACCGCAGACCACGTTGATGGTAACTGCCGGAACCTCATTGGGAAGCCCTGCTTTAATGGAGGCCTGGCGAGCCACGTTCTGACCCTGTCCTGCCTGAATGACACAGCCCATGTACACCTGATCTACCTTGTCAGGAGCAACGCCTGCTCTGCTTAACGCCTCCTTGATTACGATTGCTCCAAGTTCTGCTGCCGGTGTGGTGCTCAAGCCCCCGCCCATCGTGCCGATTGCCGTACGGCAGGCGCCTGCCAAAACAACTTTTTTTGCCATTTTCTTCTCCTCCATATTTGTGATATTTTTTTAGTGAAAAGCCCTGTAATCAAGGCTTGCCGACGATTGTTATTTTTTTGTCATTGTCCGCCGTTTCTATTGTATCATAGGGATTTCGTTTTTGCAATCTACTTTCGGACCGGCGGACGACACCCTTAAATCTCAAATTTTTCCATCAAATTTACCATCGTCTCTACCTGGGTCTTCTGCTCCGCGCTGACTGCCGCCGTCTCCTGTGAAGTTGCCGAATTGTTATCGACAGCCGAGGAAACCTGCGTCACATTTTCATTCAACTCCTGCATCCGCACGGTATCCCGCTTCAGAATCTGCTCGATCTGCCCCATCTTCTCTGTGGCTTCCCTGGCATCGGACATCACCTGATTCATGTTTGCCTCCGTCTCCTCCGCAATGGAAATACTCTTGTCCATCACCGAGATTGTCGTCTCGATCAGCTCCGTCGTCCTGCCCGCCGCGTTTGCCGACTCGTTCGCCAGATTTTTCACCTGCTCCGCCACAACGGCAAAGCCCTTGCCTGCTTCACCCGCTCTTGCCGCCTCGATCGCCGCGTTCAGCGCCAGCAGGTTCGTCTGGGACGCAATGTCCTCTATCGCCTCTATGATGGTGCTGATCTGCTCGGAACATCTGCCGATCTCCTGAATGGATCCCTTCAACTCCTGCAGCTTCTGATTGCCCTTTGCCAGCGTCATGCCCGCCGCCGAAGCCATGCTTGCGGACTGCTCTGCCTCATGCGCGTTCTCCTCCATGCTCTTTGTCATGGCGTCGAAAGCCGTCATCAGCTCAGATACCTGTGCCGCCTGCAAGGTACAGTTCTCAGCCAAATCCTGCGCCGCAAACGCGAGCTGCTCCGAACCGCTGTCGATCTGCCCTGAAACGGTGCGGATGGTCCCGAGCGTCTCCCTCATCTTCTCCGCAATCTGCACGAGGGAATCCTTGATCGAGATAAATTCGCCCACGTACTCCTGTCTGATCTCGACCCGGTAATTTCCGTTTCCCATCTTTTCTAACGTCTGAGTAATCTCCTGTATCATGCCGAGCAGATTTTCCTTCATGAACGCAATGGCGGCAACCATTCTTCCGACCTCGCTCTCATCCGCCTGCAGATCAAGCTCCACATGAAACTCTCCGCCTGCAAGCACTTCCATCTGATCCGACACCTTTATGATAGGCTCAAGAAGCTCCTTCTCGGAAAACCGGATGGTCTTGATAAATTCTTTCACCAGATAGAGGAAAGACAGTGCAAACAGCACCTCGATCAGATACTGCATTATCTTCATCCCTGCCATTCTGCCGTCTTTTCTCGCCAGAATTGTTTGGATCGTCTCATCCGTCTGCCGGTTGATCTGCGCCACGGAATTTCCGTACTCCGCGCTGAACACACATCCCTGCGCGGCTTCCAGATCGCCCGCCTGCACGTGCGCGATCGCCTGCTCCTCCAGCGGGACAAGCTGGTTCGACATCTCGGCGATCTGGTTTAAGCTCGTCCACTCGCTCTCCTTGAGCGCGCATTTCTCCAGCGTAGCAAGCGCCTGCTCCCTGTTCTTGTCCTGATTCAGTTCCTTCATGTATCCGTCATAATAACTCTGATCCCCCGTGACGGCATAGGACTGTATGTCATAAGTCAGCGTTTTCGACGCGGTACGGTACTGGTTCAGCGCTACAGTCGTGTTGATCTGCGCCGTCTGTATGCTTGCCATACCTAGGTTAAAAATGATAAATCCGAGCAGCAGCGCCGCACCCACCACCACTGACACGGACGCCTGACGCACCAGCCCTTTCAGCTGCGCTGCCTGACTCTTGTTTCCTGATACACCGCTTTCTTTTTTCCCCATGCTTCTCCTGTACCCTCTCTTCCTCAATTCTACAAAACCACTTTCTCCGCGCAAACGTTTCTATATAAAAAGTATAGCTGAATCATCCCATATTTTCAACAATTTATTTTCCCATTCCGATTAGTTTTTCGTGCATTTTGCTAATACCGGGGCATAGCCGCCGTTTCTGTTTTTTTCCTGTATTCTTCTGCCGCCGGATCCGTCATGGGCGTCACTCTTCTCCACTCTCTCGAATCCCCCACTTTCTCCACCTCGCAGCGGTTTTTGTAAAGAAATTTGGTAAGTTCATAGCAGTCCACCCAGATTTCGTTGTTCCCCTCCTTCTGGGACTCGTCGAAGATAAGCTGCAGCCCCCAGTGCAGGTGCACAGTCTTGATATTGTTCACGTTCTCCGTCGTGCTGTATCCGGTATGCCCCATGTAGCCGATCACGTCCCCCGCAGTCACCACACTGCCCTCTTCCAGCCCCTCCGCGTAAGGGTAGTTCTGCCGCAGATGGGCATAGTAATAGTATCGTTTCCCGTCAAAGCTGCGGATGCCGATGCGCCAGCCGCCATACTGATTCCAGCCAAGCGCCTCCACATAGCCGGATTCTATCGCGATGATCGGCGTGCCGATCTGCCCCATCATGTCGTGTCCCAGATGAGGTCTCGCGTAGCCGTAGCTGCGGGAAGACCCGAAATCATCGTAATGGCTGTAATCGAAACCCTTGGCGATGGGTGAGAATGCCTTCAGTCCGTAGACATGTCTGCCGTCCAGCGTAAATTCCCCCATCATGCCGCCGAGCACCGCCGTATACGCCTCCAGATAGTAGTCGTAATATTCCATATCTTTCGTCAGCTCCTCCATGGTGTGCTCACCGCTTTTCAGCGTTTCCGCCGCCTCCTCAATTTTCCTGACGCTGTTTTTATCAAACTTTCCCCCGGTTTTTGCCCCCACATAGGCGAGGAGTTCAATCCAGTTCAAATGTATCTCATCCCGGTAGCTGTCCACATCCAAATCATACGCCGCCGCCATCGCCTCTTTGGTGACATGAAATTCCACCCACTTGATATAGTTCCCGTCAGCAGTTACCTCCACCGCCTGCTCCGTTTTCCCACCGCCGCCATCCTCCCGGACGGACGTCCGCCATCTCCCGAGCAGTTCCCCAGCCATGCACACACAGCAAAGGGCAATCAGCAAAAGCACGCCTATCCTGATAATCGCCCTGCCCCATCCATGTTCCCGTCCCCTGTTATGTCTCATACACGCCTCCACGGTTCTTTGTCCCTGAATCTCAAATCCGCACGGAGAATGCCCGCGCCTTTTTTAATCATATGTGAGGCACAAACCCGTTATGTCAGAGCATCCGAACATCTCATTGTCTCCGGACGCATATCTTGTTATGATAGAAATATAGTCGATTCTTTTGCGGGAGGCTCTGCCTATGAGAGAAAAAATCAGAAACGCGCTGGAAGGAAAAGAAATGTTCGCTTTCAGCATCGCAACAGCCCTGCTCCTCTTTATTACCGCCTTCCTTCTGGCTCCGCCGGAAGAACTTCTGCGCGGCATGATTACCATTGTGCTTACAAGGGACGCCCTTGTCACGGACTATTTTGAGCTTGCGGGATTCGGCGCCGCCTTCTTAAACGCCGCGCTGGTGCTGAGTTTTGCGATCCTGCTGATCCGCTTACAGAAAATACACTTCACCGGGCTCACTATGGCGGTCCTCTTTATCAACGCGGGGTTTGCCCTTTTCGGCAAAAATCCGGTAAATGTCCTGCCTATGCTGCTCGGTACATGGCTCTACGCGAGATTTCACCGGGCGGCTATGAGCAATTATATCTATACCGCGCTCTTCGGCTCCTGCCTGGCGCCTATGGTCACGGAGCTTTTATATCTCCTGCCCTTCTCCTTTGCCGCCAATCTGGCAGTCGCGGTAGCCGTCAGCGTCTTTGCCGGCTTTGTGCTGCCGCCGCTCTCCATACATACCGCCTCAATGCACATGGGCTACAATCTTTTTAACATGGGATTTGCCGGCGGTCTTTTCGCCTTTGTCATGATGTGCGTCCTGCAGTCTTTCGGTCTGGAGAGCAACGACGTATTCATCTGGAGTTACGGTCGTCCTTCATGGCTGCTCTCCGGTCTGTACCTGTACTTTGCGGCGGCTCTGCTTTTCGGGCTTTACATGGACAAAAAAGGGCTGCGTTCCCTTCTTAAGCTGATGCGTCATTCCGGCCGCGCGGTCACGGATTTCGCCCTGACTGACGGTGCTCCAACCACTTTGGTCAATATGGGAGTCATTGGTCTGCTATGCACCACCTATATCGTGCTGATCGGCGGCGACCTGTCGGGACCCGTGGTTGGCGCGATACTGACCGCATTCGGCTTTGCCGCCTTCGGCGTCCACGCCAAAAATTACCTGCCAGTGCTGGCGGGCATCCTTCTCTCCACTTTTTTCAGCCACATGCAGCCCACCACGCCCGGAATCCAGATGGGCGCCGTGTTTGCCGTCGGTCTCGCTCCCATTGCCGGGCAGTTCGGCATACTCGCCGGAATCCTTGCCGGTATGCTGCATGCCGCGGTTGTTGTGTGCTCCTCCTCCCTCTACGGCGGACTAAATTTGTACAACAACGGCTTCTCTACCGGTCTGGTCGCCATCGTGCTCATACCTGTGCTGGAAAGTTTTATCAAAGGTATTCAGACAAAAAGAGAGCGAAAAAACAGCGATGTGGGCGACAGCTACTGAGGAAACGCCGCATACCGCCATAGAAAACGGCAGGGAAGATTACTCTGCCCTGCCGTCAATATCAACCGTTATTAAAACTCAGGCTCAATCAGCCCGTAGGTGTTCCCCTTTCTCTTATAAACTACGTTCACCTGATCCGTCTCCGCATTACAGAATACGAAAAAGTTGTGACCGAGAAGCTCCATCTGTACACAGGCATCCTCCGGATACATGGGCTTGATGTCGAACTTCTTCGTGCGGATGATCTGCACTTCCTCCTCATCCATATAATCTTTCTCGATAAATTCCTGACGGAAGAATCCCGCTCCCTGCTTCTTGTCCACCAGCTTGTTCTTATACTTTTTAAGCTGTCTCTCGATAATCTCCTCCACCAAATCAATCGAGACATACATGTCGCTGCTGACCTGCTCGGAACGGATGATATTGCCCTTCACGGGAATCGTCACTTCAATCTTCTGGCGATCCTTCTCTACGCTGAGCGTAACATGCACCTCTGTATCCTCGGTAAAAAACTTCTCCAGTTTACCGATCTTATCCTCCACTGCTGCCCGTAACCCTTCCGTTACCTCGATATTTTTTCCGACAATGTTAAATTTCATCTAATTCATCCCCTTCCAATTGGAGTATTAAGCAATGCTTATGGAAACAGTATACCATATTTTACTATTCTATTGCAACAAGTTGCTCCCATTTAGAAGAAATCAACAAAACATACGTTCCTTCGGTTTCCATAAAAAAATAATCGACTCGGTCAAAAAGTTGTGGATATGGTGGATAAATCCGTGTATAAAACCATTTTATGCTTAAAATCCGCTTTTTTAATGTGTATAAGTCGTTTTTATATAACATCCGTTATCTCAAATGATATAAATTCTTTGTGCACTGTAGACAAAACAAACGGGAGGCGCCCCGATGGAACGTCTCCCACATATAATCTTTTTCTGTCTGTACCGCAGCGTCTCTTAGAGGATTCTCCTGATGGAGAGAATCGAACGGTAGGTCGCGCTGGATTCAATAATGCCTGTTCTGGATGTGGATGCGTGCACGATCTGACCGTTGCCCGCATAAATTCCCACATGACCCGAATAGCAGATGATATCGCCGGGCTGCGCATTTTCCAGACCGTTGACCGCCGCGCCCACGCTTCTGTCTGCCGCCGATGAATGAGGCAGGTTTACGCCAAAGTTCTTATACACGCTCATAACAAATCCGGAGCAGTCCGCACCGTTTGTCAAACTGGTGCCGCCGTACACATAAGGATTACCCACAAACTGTCTCGCAAACTGTACCACATCGGCTCCCGAACTTCCGGTCGGATTAGCATAAGTCTTTCCGCCCTCCTCGGTCTTGCTGCCAGACGCAGCATTTTCAGAAGTTTTCTTCTTAGCCGCGGCACGCGCTGCCTTTCTCGCTTCCTCTTCCTTGGCAAGTCTCGCCTTCTCCTCTGCTACGGACTCCGCCTTCACAAACTCGGTGGAAAGGGTGACGTAATCCATGGAAACGTAGCCGTCACCTTCCTCGATATTTACCTTGACCCAGCCGTCCATCTCCTCTGTGACGATCAGTTCGTCCTCAATCGGAACCAGACCGAGAACCGCTTCTTCCAGACCGGGCTGCTCACGCACCTTCAAGGTCGTGGTCGTAACGGTCGCGATTCTTGTTCCCACTTCCTTCGCATAATCAACGGCTTCATCGCCGGTCACACAGTACTCGCCCTT
This sequence comes from uncultured Lachnospiraceae bacterium, assembly GCA_910588955.1. Classification (GTDB taxonomy): domain Bacteria; phylum Bacillota; class Clostridia; order Lachnospirales; family Lachnospiraceae; genus UBA3282. The sequence continues at coordinate 11,182 of CAJURQ010000008.1, read as the reverse complement.
CACATATCCCTCGACGGATCCGGAGCTGATCTTATACCAGCCGTCCTCCTCCTCGATAAAGCTGCCGACGGACTTGTTGTAAAGCTTGCCGACAATCTCGCCTTCCTCGCTGGGGATATCCCGCACATTCACATAATCATTCACTCTGGCAATTACCAGATTCTTAAAGCTCTCTTCCTCCTCAGACAGCCCGCTTCCCGCCGCTGCCTTCAGATCCTTCGTGTAGCCTTCGCTGACCACGATCGTATCCTGAATCTTCTTTTCCGGCGCCTTGCTCACCTTATCAGATGTGCTTGCCAGATCGGAAAAACCGCCTACCTGGACGCTGCCGACGCTGATGCCCTCGTTTTCAATCTCAGAAGCCTCTTCGCTTTCTTCCTGTTCCGCCGCCTCTTTGTCTGACTCTTCCTTTAAAGCCGATAACGCGGTGGACTTCTCCTCATCCTGAAGGGAGAACTCTATGCCTGCCGAAGGAAGAACGCTTCCTACATTTCCTGTAGCCTCAGCCTCGATCCCCGTGCCGGTAAAACTAACGATTGCAGCCAGTGCACATGCCGTCCATTTCAGTCTGTTTTTGTTCATAAAAGCACCTCATTTGTTACAGAATTGTTACATCTGGCTATAATATAGCATTGAATAAACGTTTTGTCAACCACAGCATCTACCATGAAAACGCATACCCATACGCAAGTTATTGTGCTTTTATCACAAAAAGCCTGATTTTACGGCATAAAAGCCACATGTCTTATGTCAAACCATGGCACATTTTACCTATTACAGACTCGTAATACTTTCGTAATTATTACATGGGAGAATTTAAATATCTCTCCACCGATGCCACCGCGCACGCCCCGTCCGAAACCGCCGTCACGATCTGGCGGAGCGTCTTTGTGCGGATATCCCCCGCCGCAAAAATACCCGGGACATTGGTTGCGCAGTCCTCTCCCGCAATGAGATAACCGCCCTCGTCACATGCCACCACCTCACGATAAACCTCCGTCTTCGGATGCATCCCCACCGCGATAAAGACGCCTTCCACCGCAAGCTCCCGCTCCGTCTCCTCTCCTTTTGTGCGGATGCATATCCCTTCCACCAGATCGGTGCCCGTTATTCTCTGTAAGGTGCTGTTCCAGATCACTTCCGCATTTTCGCAGGAAAACAGCTTTTCCTGCAAACTCTTTGCTGCCCGCAGGCTGTCGCGCCTGTGGATCAGATAAACCTTACGGCAGAACCTTGCAAGATAGACGGCATCCTCCACCGCCACGTCGCCGCCGCCCACAACCGCCACGTCTCTCTTCTTAAAGAAAGCGCCGTCGCAGGTCGCACAGTAGGACACGCCCTGCCCCCGATATTCCGCTTCCCCCGGCACGCCAAGCTTAGCGTGCTCCGCTCCGCCCGCCAGGATAAGCGTCCGCGCCTCGTAGGACGTGCCGTCCGCAGTCTCCACAACTTTACACGCGCCTTCGTCCCGGACCGCCGTCACCCTGCCGCTTTTAAACACTGTGCCCAATCCGTCCGCGTGGCTGCGGAATTTCTGCGCTAAGTCAAAGCCATTGACACCGGGCATGCCCAGATAGTTATCCACCTCATAGGTATCCACCACCTGACCGCCGCCCATGGGCGTCTGTTCTATCACAATAAGGTCAAGCCCCGCGCGCCTGCCGTAAACCGCCGCCGACAGACCTGCCGGACCGGCGCCGATAATAATAAGATCATACATAAGATGCTGTGCTCCTTTCTCCTGTCCTAAAATGCAGTCGGACACACTTCCCCGTCCGGGTGACATTCCCTGCCAACTGTAGTATACTCTTTTTGTCATACTAATTTTAGTATAAAGTTTTTACCCAGAAATATCAAAAATGTAAATAACAAAAAATTAAAAGATCGGATAACAAAATATGAAAAAACAGATCGACACCACTACTGCAAACCAATACGGAAATGCACCCGCCGCCGCGTCTGCTCACGCTCCCCGCTCCGCCCTCGTCACCGGCGCCTCCCGAGGCATCGGGCGCGCTATCGCGCAGGCTCTCGCAAAAGAGGGCTACCGCCTGTATCTCACCTGCCGCCGTTCGGAAAAGGAACTGACAGAACTGTCATATCAGCTGTCAGAAACCTGCGGTATCGCATGTACGCCTATTGTGGCGGATATGGGCGACATACATGCCGTGAACGAGGTATTTTCGCAGATAAATGACTTGACTTTATTGGTCAATAACGCCGGTGTCTCCCATATTGGGCTACTCCACGAAATGACTGCGGAAGAATGGCATTCCCTTATGGACGTCAATCTGAATGCGCTGTTTTACACATGCCGCCTTGCCATCCCCATGATGCTAAAACGCCACGAGGGAAAAATCATCAACATTTCCTCCGTCTGGGGCAATGTGGGTGCCTCTATGGAAGTGGCATACGCTGCCTCAAAGGGCGGCGTGAATGCCTTCACGAAAGCCTTGGCTAAGGAGCTTGCTCCCAGCAACATCCAAGTCAACGCCATCGCCTGCGGCGTGATCGACACAGACATGAACCGCTGTTTTTCGGAGGAAGAAATGTCCGATCTGCGGGCGGAAATACCCGCTGACCGAATCGGTCATCCCTCCGAAGTCGCGGAACTTCTGCTCTCCATCGTCAACGCTCCCTCCTATCTGACCGGGCAGATTATCACTTTGGACGGATCCTGGACATAACATAAAAATAACTGATGACCAGCACCACGTCCGCGCCGAGCCACGCGGCAATCTCCGCGAAGAAGATGCCGACTTCCCCCAAGAGCAGGGGGAGGAAAATGACCGACAGGGTACGCATCACAAACTCTGCCACGCCGGACATCATGGGCAGGATCGTATTTCCCATTCCCTGCAGCGCGGATCGCGTCACGTGCAGCACATAGAGAATCGGCAGGCAGACGCTCATCACCGCCAGATAGAAATAGGCAATCCGCATAGTCTGTTCCACCACTTCCGGCGTCCCGGAAATAAACAATCCCAGAAGATATTTACCGAAAACAAGCATACACACCGCAATGAAAGCGGACGTCGCCATGGCAATCCCCATCGCCGCGCGCATCCCGCTCTTAATCCGGTCATGCCTGCCCGCTCCCAGATTCTGACCCACATAAGTCACCATCGCGTAGCCGTAAGAGGTGCCCGCGATTTCCAAAAGCCCGTAGAGCTTGTTCGTCGCCGTAAATCCCGCAATGAAAATTACGCCGTACCCATTCACCACAAACTGCACGATCATGCCGCCAATCGCAATGATTCCGTTCTGGAACGCCATGGGCAGCCCCAGCATGAACAGCCTTGCGGTGAGGTTCCTCTGCAGCTGGAAATCCGTCCGCGCAAGCTTTAAAAAGGTTATCCTTTTAATATAGAAGAAACAGAACACACTGGAGACAGCCTGCGCGATCAGCGTGGCTGCCGCCGCACCTGCAATTCCCCATCCGAAACCAAGCACAAAGAGATAATCCAGCACAATGTTTGTCACCGAAGCGACAATCATAGCGTTTAACGGCGTCCTGCTGTCGCCAAGCGAGCGCAGAATGCACGCCAGCAGATTATAGAGCATCACAACCGGCACGCCCGCAAACATGATTCGCAGATAGAGAACCGAATACGGGAGAATCTCCTGCGGCGTCTGCAAAAGCGTCAGCACGGGTCTTGCAAACAGTTGTCCTGCCGCCACCAGCACAAAAGCAGAAAGCATGGACAGCACTGCCGCGCTCCCCACGCTCTTTTTCAAATCATCCGTTCTGTTCGCACCGAACTCCTGCGCCATCCTGATGCCAAACCCCTGCGTCAGTCCCTGTATCACGCCAAGCATCAGCCAGTTCAGCCAGTCCGAGGCACCCAGCGCCGCCAGCGCGCTCACACCGAGATATTTCCCGACCACCATGGTATCGACCACGGTGTATAACTGCTGAAAGACATTGCCCGCCACAAGGGAAAGGGAAAAAGCCAGAATCAGTTTCCCGGGCTTTCCCGTGGTCATATTCTTTACATGTACCGCCATCTTCAGATATACCTCTTAAATCCCTTTCCCATAATCTCGCTGCTCTTAGTCACCATGAGAAACGCCTCCGGATCTACGCTCTGAATATGTCTCTCTAAAAGCACCGCCTGCTTCGGGTCCATAACCGTAAGAATGACCACCCTGTCCTTGTGTGTGTAAGCTCCCTCCGCCTTGTAAACCGTTGCGCTTCGGTGCAGATCCTTCATAATAAAATCGCAGATCGGCTCCGGCTTGCTGCATATAATCGTAAAATATTTGCTCAGCTTCATGCGCTCAATCGCCTTGTCAATCACAAGCGACTTCGCCATCAGACCACAGATGGAAAAGAGCCCCGTCCTCGTGTCAAAGGCAAAACATGCCACCACCACGATAATAGCGTCCACCGCCATAAGCGCCGCCGATATGTCCATGGTAGAATATTTCTTCAATACCATAGCTATGATATCCGTGCCGCCGCCCGAGGCATTCTCATAGAAGAGCAGGGCTGACGCCAAAGCCGGCAGCGCAATGGCATAAAAAAGTTCCAGCGTTGTCTCATTGGTGAGCGGCGCGCTCATAGGGAACAGCGCCTCCATCAGGTTCAGCAGCAAAGATGACACCACTGTCACATATGCCGTTTTGACCCCGAAATTCCTTCCCAGAAACAGAAAACCGAATACCAGAAGTATCATATTGATGATGAGGTTGATCTGGGATGCCGTAAAGGGCGTATAGTGTGTTACCACAACCGCCAGACCCGAAACCCCGCCGAAGGAAAAGTTGTTCGGAAACTTAAAGACATAGACGCCGATATCCATAAGGATTACCGCGACCGTGATCAGAATATACTCTTTGATGACTTTTTTTTGCTTCGTCATAGTATCCCCCGTCTATACAAAGAAGCCGGAATGGCACCGTCATTCCGACTTCCTTCTTATAAAGTAATGGAAGCAATGGGGCTCGAACCCATGACCTCTCGCGTGTGAGGCGAACGCTCATCCCGGCTGAGCTATGCTTCCAAAGTGGAGATAGGGGGACTCGAACCCCTGACCTATACGTTGCGAACGTATCGCTCTCCCAACTGAGCTATATCCCCATACCCAAAATTATAGCATGGAATTTGAAAAAAGCAATAAAAAAACAACAGAAGTTGACGAAAAGATTATCCGGCAGACAAAATTACCCTATCCGCCATGCCCTGCCTCTTTCTCAAACCTTCTCCTGGAAATCTCCAAGTATTCTTCACTTATATCTATTCCAATAAACTTCCGTCGAAGCCGCACAGCCTCTACTCCGGTAGTGCCGGAACCGCAGAAGGGATCCATGACAACCTGACCTTCCTCCGTGGATGCCAGCACGATTCTCTCAAGCAGATACTCCGGCTTTTGCGTCGGGTGTTTCCCTTCGATCTTCTCTGAAGGTTTGGTCAATGCGCCCGTCCACACGTCCTTCATCTGCCTGCCGTCATTCATCTCTTTCATCTTCTGATAGTCAAAAAAATGCCGGGACTTCTTATCATTCTTCTTTGCCCATAAAATGGTCTCCGTAGAATGCGTGAAACACCGACACGCCAAGTTTGGCGGCGGGTTTGTTTTCTGCCATGTTATGTTATTGATTATCTTGAAGCCTTCCTGCTCAAGCGCCATACCGATCGAATATATATTGTGCAGCGTTCCCGATATCCAAATCGTGCCGTTCGGCTTTAGTACTTTCCTGCACAACCTAATCCACCGTCTGTTAAACTTATGCTTTTCCTCGACGCTGTTTCCGCTTTCCGAAAGCTTGTCCCATGCGCCTTTATTCACCGAAACCATCCTGCCGCCCTGACAGGTAAAGCCATCATTGCTCAAAAAATAGGGCGGATCCGCAAATATCATATCGACAGACTCTGGTTCCATTTTTGCCAGCACTTTGAAGGAATCTCCCGATATCAGCTGCCATTCGTCTGTCTCAAAGTATAGCGGCACTTTCTTTGTAAATAAGTTCTCCATCGTCCCGGCTTCCTCAATAATTGCATATAATTACTTCTTCGCCAACCCTGTTGGATGCGTCTGAATTAATGCTTCTCTTGACGCTTACCACATCCATCCTGTAGCCTTTCCTGCCGTACAGCTCATTTATCAATTCCGTGTTATGGTTTGTAAGCATACAGAAACAGCCCCTGTCCGTCAACTCATCAAATAACTTCGCAAGCCGCTTATGACTTTCCAGATCAAAGCCCTCTTTTGTATACGACTCGAAAGAAGTAGGATTTAACGGCGCGTAAGGACTGTCAATAAACACAAAGTCACCTTTCTCCGCATCCTTACAGGCGGCTTCAAAATCTCCGTCAATAATGGTTACTCCCCGCAGATATTCCGAAGTCTCCCTGATGGCATTTTCATCGACGGATGCTCTGCGGCTGTTATTATATGGCACATTGAAAAGCCCTTTCGCATTGACACGGTACAGACCGTTAAAGCAATGCTTGTTGATAAATACAAACAAAGCCGCCAGCTCCGCATCATACGCCGCTTTCATCAGCTTGTCGTTATAGCGCTCTCTGACCGAATAATAGTAATCCCTGCCGTTCTCCCACATCTCCGCGTCAAGCCTGTTCACAGCCGCCAGAAACGCCTCCGGCGCGTTACATATCTGTTTATATGTATTTATCAAAGCCTTGTTGATATCATTAATCAGCGCGTTCGCCGGCAGCAGTTCAAATATTACCGCGCCGCCCCCAACAAACGGCTCATAATAGTTATTATATTTTTCAGGCATTCTCTCCTTAATCTGCGACAGAAGCTGACGCTTTCCGCCCGCCCATTTTACAAAAGGAGCGATACTTGAATGACTCATTCTAAAATCCTCTCTCTCTGCACAGCGGCTCTAGCTGTGGAACCTTCTTTCCGATACTAAACTTTGCTGCCTTCTCCGCTGACATTCCCTCAAAAAGAATTTGATGCATGCCGAGTCTTTTTATCCGCTTTTTTAGTACTGCACGGGCTTTCAGCTCCTCCGCAACCATTCCCAGATAAATCACGGAATACCACACACAAAAATCCAATCTGTCTTCCTCATCGTAAGACAAGCCCATCTCCTTTATCATGTCAAAAACAGTTTGATCGATCCGCGCCGTAGTCCTCTCGTATATCTTTACATAGTCATCATAAATTTTCTTCGCGGAATACTTCCTCGCTTTTTCGATAAAGAATGAGAAGTATATTACATCTCTGGGCGCAAATTTTCTTTCCCCGGGTCGCGTTACATATACACAGTAATCGTCAAAACTGCCCCTTCCCTGTTCAATGATTGTGCCGTCTTCAAAGCTTATTATTTCCATTTAAATCCCCCAGAATCATATATACTATATCACGTTTTCAGCCACTTTATCCTGCCCTATCTACTGCAAATTTTTCATACCAATTCGTTACATTATGCGAAATCCTGACTGCAATTCCATTCTTATATATTGCAAATCTGTGCAGCTCAAAATATATTATAACTCAAATAACCTGAAATGTTAATAAAGCAGAAAAACTCCGCAGGAAAACCTGCGGAGTCAGACTGTCAAAAAAGGTCAGCAAAAGCTGGCTTTTTTTGATACAATAAAAACAGAGGTGAGGATATGCTGATAAAAGAGAAATCGGAAAGAAATACACTGGAAATGGTCAGCCTTGAGGGGCTTGTTCCGCAGGACCATCTGTTACGGAAAATCGACTGCGCCGTGGATTTTACTCATATTTATGATCTCGTGGAAGATCTTTATTGTGCAGATAACGGGCGTCCCAGCGTTGATCCCGTGGTCCTGTTTAAGATGGTGCTCATCCAGCATCTTTACGGGATCCCATCCCTGCGGCGTACCGTGGAAGAGATCAATATGAACATCGCATACCGTTGGTTTCTGGGGTATCTGCTCAATGAACCGGTTCCCCATTTCGCTACCATCAGTTATAACTTCAGGCACCGTTTCAGAGAAGATACCATAGAGCAGGTTTTTACATGGATACTTTTTGAGGCGCAAAAGAGCGGTTATCTTTCCCCGGAAGTTGTGTTTATGGACGGGACCCATATCAAGGCAAACGCAAACATCAATAAGAAAATGAAAAAGGGGATCCCTTCTGCGGCGAAAGCTTATGAGGATCCTTGCAGAGATACTTTGCGATCTCACGAAAGGAAAGCTGGCTGTTAAGAGACTGTTCAATAAACTGCCTGTCTTCCAGGGTAAGATGTTTATGGTTTCCGGGTATAAGATTCGACATAACAGACCTCCTTTAGCGCTGCCGGGAAACAGTAAAGAGGATACGGAAAAACGATGCGGTTATCAATAGGTGTGTGAAAGAGTAAACCTTTCGTGTGAAAGACTAAGTTCTACATAAGAGGTGTATGGGTAGAATTTAAAATTATAATTCACAAATGTGTCTGTGTTTTTGCTGTTTCTTGAAAAAATTTCATTACCATGCTAAAATATTCCCATGCCGTTAAGGCAATGAAAGGGGCGTGGTCTGATTGACCAAACTTTTGAATTTGCCTGCTCTCTTCTTATAAGGTCGCAATACTGGTAGCCAAAACAGTTAAAACTGGCGGAAATGTAGCTACTGATACGGCGAGGTCACTCAGAGAAGAGTTAAAAACGCACGGGCGACATCCGATATTGCCCCACCGTGTCGTGTACTCCTTATAAAGCGTCGGCGATTAGGCATGTTGCGGAACCAAAACCGCAAAAGTGGCAAAGTACTTCACAGAAACTTTGGCGTCTTACAGAGTGGTGAAAACCTGCAAAGTACATAGAGTAAAAAAATTTGGGCAAAGGCTGGCAGTGAAGACGCACTGTCAGCTTTTTGTTTGCCAACCGACTGCACCCCTTTCATTACCTCAACGGTATTTCCAACGCCTATCTCCCTTCTGCCCCTTGATCTGCGAAATCCATTGGATTTACTTCCAGATATTTGCATACCTTTATTAATTCATCATCTTTTAGCGGTCTTCTTTTCTGATCCGTAACTGCTGTAGACAAGCTCATATGCAAAATACTTCTTGGTATGTCTGTCGCCCTAGACATCGCTGATATATTGATGCCCCTTTTTTTTACATAAACAGATAAATTCTTTGAAACGCACATTTCCCCACCTCCGTTTTCTTTGTTTCGTAGAATTTACAGCTAGTATATTCTCCATTCTAAAGAATGTCAAGTCCCTTTTGTAATTTTTTTCTTTGTTTCAAAGAATTTTTATTGACCATGCTAAAAAATAGTGTTATATTTAAGAAAAATTGAGAGGTGCTATTTTGAAAGATATTGGAAAAACGCTCAAAGCTCTTCGCGAAAACGCAGGTTTGACGTGCCGTGAAGTCGCTGGGAAGCTAATTGATTATGGTTTTGAAATATCCGACAAAACAATATACGGATACGAATCGGGTCGAAGTTCAGCTAATGCTGATATGTTTCTCGCTTTATGTCGTGTATACAAATGTAACGATATCCTTAATACTTTTGGCGATATATCCGATTCTATCTTATTTACTAATAAAGAATGGGAATTAGTGGAATCCTACCGCGACCTCGATCCGCCCGGTCAGTCTCATGTCGATTCTGTCCTGCAATGGGAAACCGAACGTGTACAGCAGATTGAACAGGCGGCTTCCACTGTTGTCGAAGTTGCTGACTCTGACTCACAGGGACGCGTCCTGCAATACTTCCACAGCGTTTCAGCTGGTGCCGGTGAAGTGCTCTTTGATGATGTGTACACAGAACGTATCACCGTACCGAATAAACCCCAATACCACCGCGTTGCTTACGCTGTCAAAGTCAGCGGGCACAGTATGGAACCGCTCTACCACGATAAGGATATCCTTCTGGTCGAACCTACTTGCGAAATCAGTGTTGGGGAAATCGGCATATTTAATGTAAACGGGCAGGCATATGTTAAAAAATTAGGGAAAGGGAAGTTAATCTCTTTGAATAAAGGGTATGACGACATTCCTCTTACCGAAGAATCTCTATGTATGGGAAGGGTTGTCGATAGTCTAAAATCGTAAAGTCACAACAAATCAATTTACAAAAGAAAGGGGAATTTTATGAAGAAAACAACAAAAGGAATTGCTGCTGGAGTTGTCGCTGTCTGCATTCTTGCTGGTATGGGAGATTCATCCAAAAAGGCTGAGTCATTAGAAATTTCCATCCCACTATACCAAGAGTCATATGATATTAATACAGAAATCCCCATCGAGATATCTGTATTCCCGGATGATTCTTCCATCGATGACTTGGAGTACTGTTCTGACTCCGATGATATCGCCTTTTCAGATTCCGTAATCAAAACCGGTCAATCCGAAGGTGACTATTCGTTTTATGTCCGTTCTGGTGATGTAGAGAGCAACACCCTTTCTATCCATGTGGTTGATATCACAGCCAGAAATGAAGCAACACAAAAAGCCGAGGAAGAACGTCTCGCCAAAGAAGCCGAGGAGAAAAAAGCCGCCGAAGAGCAGGCTGCACGTGAAGCAGAAGAAAAAGCTGCTGCTGAACAAGCCGCCCGAGAAGCTGAGGAGCAAGCAGCTAAAGAAGCAGAAGAACAAAAGGCTACCGAAGAGCAGTCGGCTAAAGAGGCGGAAGAAAGAATCACTACCGAGCAGGTTGCCAAGGAAATGCCTGCCGTTTCTCCAGAAGCCGAACCTGCTGCCGCCCCGCAGCCTGTAGAAGAACCTGCCCAGATTGCCGAAGCACAAGTCCAAGAGGTTCCCGTTAGTGGTACTGCGTACCTTTCTGCCACCGGCTCAAAATATCACAGTATAGATCATTGCGGTAAAATGAATCCGAACAAGGCACGGAAGACAACTATATCAGAAGCTGAGGCTGCTGGTTATGAACGATGTTCTAAGTGCTGGTAGTCACAACCAGATCACACTCTACATAAGAAAGAAAGAATTTTATGTCTAAGAAAAAATCAGTAATTCCCGGTCTTTCCTTTAGCGTAAACAAGGCGCTTGGGATCACAAAGGCAAAAAGAAAAATTGCAAAAGCCACTGGTATACCTACCACCAAAAGCGGTAGACAGGCAAAAGCAGGAAGAATGTTGGGACTGTAAATAAGCCGAGCCAGAAGAGAAACCGCCCGGTGTCTTGGATGGGTTGTTTCTATCTTAAATGTACAAGAAAACTAAATCCTGAATTGTAAAACTAACTTCCATATGAAACGGTAAATTCTACATGACCTGTG
>CAJURQ010000007.1 GCA_910588955.1 uncultured Lachnospiraceae bacterium | reverse complement strand
CGTTTGCCTCCATATATCAATGGATCTAACAGATAACTTTCAATTATCACTCAAAAAGAGAGAAAAGCAGCCCCCCTCGGAGCCGCTTTGCCTAATCCCCCTATTCCCCTCCTCACACCCGCAATCCCATCCTCGGATGCTTTGTCCTTAAAATATCCCGCTGCTTCCCGACTGCTACATGGGTATAAATTTCCGTAACGTTAATCGAACTATGTCCCAGCATTTCCTGAATAAACCGAATATCTACATCGGCTTCTAAAAGGCAGGTGGCAAAGGTATGGCGGAACATATGAGGCGTAATGTGCATCTCTATGGAGGCAAGAGAACTGTATTTACATATCATTCTCCGGACTGCCTGATCGGAGAACGCCTTGCCGGATTGATTGGCAAAAAAATGCTGGCATAACTGAATTTCTTCGCGGAAATCTTTTTTATAAGTTGTCAGGATGCGAACCACATCCTCGCTTCCGATCTGGATCCGCCGCTCCTTTCGACCTTTACCGTATATAAGGACGGTGGCATCATACAGATCTACATCGCATTCCTTTAGGGAGCAGAGTTCCGATATTCTCATCCCGGTGGCAAATAAAAGTTCTATGGCGGCAGCGTCTCGCAGCGCGTTTCTCCGCTGGTAAGCTGTCGGGGCGTTTTGCTGTTGCTGGTAAATGACGGACAGAAACGCTTCAACCGTGTATAGCGGTATGGTTTTCGGCAGCAGGGCAGGTTCCCGGAAACGTATCTGGATTTTGTTGAAAGGATTCATGTCAATTATCTCCCTGTATTCAAGATAGTGGAAAAAAGCCTTTGCGGAGGCAATTTTACGCTTGACTGTTTTTGGCTTATACCGCCGATGAAGAGTAGAGATATGGTTCTCCAGATCGGAAGAGGTAAGTTCGGAAACGGTTACATCAGGGAAGTGTTCTGTGAATTGCCTTAAGTCAATTCGATAAGCTTTCAGCGTCTTTTCATCCAGCCGTTTCTGTGCACGGCAATAATTTAGGTAGTCGCTGATATGTGTCTGTAGCTCGTTCATGGTAAATTTTCTCCTTTGTAAATTTTTACAGTAATTATCTCACAAATATTTATAAATTTTTTGTAACAAATGATCCTAAAAAATCTATTGGAAGCCTCGCCTTGTCATGTTACACTTAGAGCATAACGTGTGCAGCTTAAAAAGCGGACTGCAGAATGGAGGATAGCATGACAGCAGAAAAAATCAAAGAGATCGTTTCACAGATGACGCTGGAGGAAAAAGCATCTATGTGTTCAGGTGCAGATTTCTGGCACACCGAGGCGGTGGAGCGGTTGGGGATTCCCGCCAGCATGGTGTCGGACGGACCGCACGGTCTGCGCAAGCAGGATCAGGAGGGAGACCACTTGGGGGTTAACGACAGTATCAAGGCGGTATGTTTTCCTGCCGGATGCGGTACGGCGGCTTCTTTTAACAGGGAGCTAATCCGGCAGATGGGGGAGACGCTGGGTGAAGAGTGTCAGGCTGAGGGTGTGAGCGTGATTCTCGGTCCCGCGGTGAACATTAAGAGATCCCCTCTTTGCGGACGAAACTTTGAATACTATTCCGAGGATCCGCTTGTGGCAAGCGAGATGGCGGGAGCCCTGATTCACGGCGTGCAGAGTAAAAATGTGGGAACGAGCATCAAGCATTTTCTGGGGAACAATCAGGAGACGAGAAGGATGACCTCGGATTCCAGAATCGGGGAGAGGTCCCTGCATGAGATTTATCTGGCGGCATTCGAGGGGGCGGTGAAAAAGGAAAAACCTTGGACGGTGATGTGTTCTTACAATAAAATCAACGGCACTTATGCGGCGGAAAACCACAGGTTTTTGACGGAGGTGCTGCGTGACGAGTGGGGATTTGACGGCTATGTGATGAGCGACTGGGGCGCGGTCAACAGCCGCGTGAAGGACTTACAGGCAGGGCTTGATCTGGAAATGCCCTCCTCGAACGGTTTCAACGACAGGTTGATTGTGGGCGCAGTGCAGAGTGGCGAGCTTCCGGAAAAAGTTCTGGACGCGGCGGTGACGCGCATTTTGAATATTGTATTCCGCTATGAGGAAAATCGGGATAAGAACGCGGTGTTTGACAGGGACAAGGATCATGAGATGGCGCGAAAGGTGGCGCAGGAGACTATTGTGCTTCTGAAAAATGAGGGTGTGCTGCCTTTGTCGGAGCAGGATGAGATTGCCTTTATCGGAAAATACGCGAAGACGCCCCGCTATCAGGGCGGCGGCAGTTCCCACATCAACAGCCATAAGGTCACCTCGGCGTTAGATGCGGTAGAGGGTATGGCGAATGTGACTTACGCGCAGGGCTTTGACGATATGGAAGACAAGACAGACGATAAGCTGCTCGCGGAGGCGGTGGAGACGGCGAAAAAGGCGAAGGTTGCGGTTATTTTCGCGGGGCTTCCGGACGCTTTTGAGTCGGAAGGGTTTGACCGGGAGCACATGCGTATGCCGGACTGCCAGAACGAGTTGATTTCCAAGGTGGCGGCGGTACAGCCGAATACGATTGTGGTGCTGCACAACGGTTCCCCGGTGGAGATGCCTTGGGTAAATGAAGTGAAGGGCATTGTGGAGGCGTATCTTAGCGGTCAGGCGGTTGGCGGCGCGGTCTGCGATATTCTGTTCGGGAAGGTGAATCCCAGCGCGAAGCTGCCGGAGACATTCCCTTATAAACTGGAAGACAATCCGTCTTATCTGTTCTATATCGGGGAGAGGGATAAGGTAGAATACCGCGAGGGCATTTTTGTGGGCTACCGCTATTATGATAAGAAGAAAATGGATGTGATGTTCCCCTTCGGGCACGGTTTGTCCTACACCACGTTCGACTACTCCAATCTGCGTACGGATAAGGACGCCATAAAAGATACGGACACCATCGAGGTTTCCGTGGACGTCAAAAATACGGGCAGTATGGCGGGCAAAGAAGTGGTGCAGCTTTATGTGGCGGACAAGGAAAGCACGGTGATCCGCCCGGTGAAGGAGCTGAAGGGCTTCGAGAAAGTGGAGCTTGCGCCGGGGGAGACGAAGACGGTGACTTTCACGCTGGATAAGAGAGCGTTTGCCTACTACAGTGTGAAAGTGCAGGACTGGCATGTGGAGACGGGCGCATTTGACATTATGATTGGCAGGTCTTCCCGCGATATTGTTTTGACAAAAGAGGTTACGGTGGAATCCACGGTAAAGATTCCGTTCGTCTACACAACGGACACGACAATGGGCGACGTGCTCAGCGATCCGCGCACGAAAGAGATCGTGAAAGATCTTCTCAAACTTGATATTTTCGGCGGCGCGCCGGAGAATGCGGAAAGCGACGTGGCAAACGAAGCCATATCCAATGAAATGAGTGCTGCAATGGCGAAATTCACGCCGCTGCGGTGCGCGCTCAGCTTCGGCGGCGATATGAATATGGCGGATATACAGGAGATTGTGGATAAACTGAATGCGCTGGAGGAGGGGTAATGTCTGTGGGCGATGGAAAAAGTGCACATGCAAGCAGGAACAGTAGGCGGCTGCCGCGGGTGCCGGAAATCCTGCCGTTTACAGAGGGATTGCTGATTTTGGGTATTTTACTTGCGGTATGTGGGATTTTTCCCGACGGGAGAATCATCTGTGAGGCGAAGGAGACAGGGACGGCTGTCATGGCGCAAAAGAGGGGCACGGCAGCCGCGGACGAACAGGAAGTGATCGAGTTCGTCACCGCCTACCGCAAAGCGCTCTCACCGGAAGGGATCGACACGCTGGCGGATTATGTGGATAATCCGGATGACGTGGACTTTCAAAGAGACCTTTTGCGTAATCAGGCGATGTTCAAGCTGGGCGTTACGGGCTGGGAAAATATCAGGGTCATTGCGAAGCCAATGTCTGACGGGAAGCACTGGGTCGCTTCGGTGAGCAGCGATCTGCTCACGGATAATTTTAACTTCGGAATACCGGGTTTGATCGTGCTGTTGGTTGAAAAAGACGTAAATGGCGATTTCAAAATTATGGTAGACAATAGTTCGGAGCTTTCAGACGCATTCCTCAAAGAAGTGCGGGAGATTTGCTTATCGGATGAAATTGTAGAACATAGCAATGAAACTGCTGTGGCATACAATGATCTGCTTGCGGAACACCCGGAATTGGTAGAGTGGCTTGAGAGTACGCAAATGGCAGTAGATGAAGAAGTCAACTTTAAAAAACAGGACAGAGGCGGCGCCTCTGTCCTGCTGTATTTTCTCAACTGTTTTTAAAATGTAGTGCAGCCTCCACAAACCCCTTAAAGAGCGGATGCGGTCTATTCGGTCGGGACTTCAGTTCCGGGTGCGCCTGCGTCGCCACGAAGAAGGGATGTTCTTTCAGCTCGCACATCTCCACGATACGACCGTCGGGGGAAAGCCCGGAGAGCAGCATACCTTTCTCGGTGAGCACAGCGCGGTAGTCATTGTTGACCTCATAGCGGTGCCTGTGTCTCTCGTGGATGGTCTCCTCGCCGTACAGCGCATACGCCTTGGAGGACTTGTCCAGCACACAGGGATAGGAGCCGAGCCGCAGGGTGCCGCCGATATCTTCCACGCCGTTCTGATCGGGCATCAGCGCGATGACGGGGTGGGTGGTGGATGGATCCAGTTCAATGCTGTGAGCGTCGTTGTAGCCGATCACATTTCTGGCAAACTCCACAATGGATAACTGCATACCGAGGCAGAGCCCGAGGAATGGAATCTTATGTTCTCTTGCGTAAGAGATGGCGTCGATCATGCCCTCAATACCGCGGTCGCCGAAGCCGCCGGGCACCAGAATGCCGCTCACGTCGCGCAGAAGGGAATCTACGTTGTCTTTGGTGACAGTCTCGGAGTCTACCCACTTGATATCTACCACGCAGCGATGGGAAATGCCGCCGTGCTTTAATGCTTCCACCACGCTGATATAAGCGTCGTGAAGCTGTGTGTACTTGCCCACAAGAGCAACTGTCACGGAATCGGTGGGTGTCCGCAGGGACTCCACCATAGCATTCCAGTCAGCCAAATCCGGCTCCGGGCAGTCCAGTTTCAGACATTCGCAAGCCACCTGCGCCAGATGCTCCTTTTCCATAGCGAGGGGCGCCTCATACAGATGCTCCACGTCCAGATTCTGCAAAACGCGGTTGTTCGGCACGTTACAGAACAGAGCAATTTTATCCTTGATGCCCTGATCCAAGGGATGCTCGCTGCGGCAGACAATAATGTCGGGCTGAATACCCATGCCCTGCAGATCCTTGACGCTTGCCTGTGTCGGCTTGGTCTTTAATTCCTGAGAAGCGCTTAAGTACGGGATCAGTGTCACATGAATGAGTATCGCGTTCTCCCTGCCAACCTCGTGCTGGAACTGGCGGATGGACTCTAAGAAAGGCTGGCTCTCGATATCGCCCACGGTGCCGCCCACCTCGATAATGGCGATACGGGTTTCTTGGTCTGTAAAGTTCCGATAGAATCTACTCTTTATTTCGTTTGTAATATGGGGGATAACCTGAACGGTGCCGCCGCCGTAATCGCCCCGTCGTTCCTTCTGCAGCACAGACCAGTACACCTTGCCTGTGGTCACGTTGGAATTTTTGTCCAGATTTTCATCGATGAAACGCTCATAATGTCCAAGATCCAAGTCGGTCTCTGTGCCGTCCTCTGTGACGAACACTTCGCCGTGCTGAATTGGGTTCATGGTGCCCGGATCAATATTGATGTAGGGATCGAATTTCTGCATGGTCACTTTGTAACCGCGAGCCTTTAAGAGTCTACCCAGAGACGCCGCCGTAATGCCCTTGCCAAGCCCCGAAACAACGCCTCCCGTGACGAATACATATTTTACTGCCATCTGTCTAATCCTTTCTAAAATACGAAAAGGCAACTGTTCAGCCGTAAAATGCTTCGACCTGTACTGAATAGTTACCGTCAAAAACAATACACTGTTCATTATACAATGAAAAGAAAGGAAAAATCTACTCCAAAGGTCAAAAAATGTAAAAAAATTTATAATTCTTTTACACATGTGTACAGAATTTCATAATTCCCTCATTGATTTATGATTTTTACTATCTTATAATGAGAGTATTGTATAAAGATGAAAGTGAGGATGCCTCTTTTATGGCAAATACGGATAATGTAAATCAATATGACAACGGCGGCGGTCCCGGTCCCGGCGGTCCCGGAAATGGCGGCGGACCGAATGGATCCGGCGGTCCCAGTGGAAGCGGAGGCGACCCGCGCAAGCAGAGTCTGATCATGCTTGTGGTGGCGGCGTTGATCACCCTTCTCTGCGTCAGCGTTTTTATGAAGATGCTGACGGGGGCAACGAATCAGGAAATCTCCTACAACGACTTTGTGAAGAAGGTGGAGAACGGAGAGGTAAAGAGCGTGCAGGTCGGTTCTGACCGCATCACGATCTATCCGAAAGCGGGGCAGAATGATTCCGCATTCCTCTATGCCTATGGCATGGGTGCGAGCACTTATTACACCGGCAAGATGGAGGATGATGACAAGCTGGCGGAACGGCTCTTGAAATACAACGTGGAGATGAAGAAGGAAGTTTCCGACAGCTCCAGCGTGATCATGACGGTGCTTTTATATTACATCCTTCCGGTGCTTTTGATGTGGGGGCTTTTGAGCCTGCTCTTCCGGCGTATGGGCGGCAAAGGCGGACCGATGGGCGTGGGCAAGAGCACGGCGAAGGCTTATGTGCAGAAGGAGACGGGCATCACCTTTCAAGATGTGGCAGGAGAGGACGAGGCGAAGGAGTCTCTGGTGGAAGTGGTGGACTTCCTGCACAATCCCGGTAAGTATTCCAAGATCGGCGCAAGGCTTCCGAAGGGTGCGCTCTTGGTGGGACCTCCCGGTACGGGCAAGACTCTTCTGGCGAAGGCGGTGGCGGGCGAGGCGCATGTGCCTTTCTTCTCCCTGTCCGGATCGGATTTTATAGAGTTGTATGTGGGCGTGGGCGCGTCCCGTGTCCGCGATCTGTTTAAGGAGGCGGAGAAGAATGCCCCCTGTATCGTGTTTATCGACGAGATCGATGCCATCGGCAGAAGCCGTGACTCCAAGTACGGCGGCGGCAACGAGGAGCGGGAGCAGACGCTGAACCAGCTTCTCTCCGAGATGGACGGTTTCGACGGGAAAAAGGGCATTATCATTTTGGCGGCGACCAACAGACCGGAAATTCTGGATAAGGCATTGCTGCGTCCGGGGCGTTTCGACAGGCGTATCATTGTGGACAAGCCGGACTTAAAGGGGCGCGTCGAGATTTTGAAGGTGCACTCCAAGGATGTGCTCATGGACGATTCCGTGGATTTGAATGAGATCGCGCTCGCGACTTCGGGTGCGGTCGGCTCCGACCTGGCGAATATGATCAACGAAGCGGCGATTAACGCCGTGAAGCTGGGCAGGGAGTACGTGAGCCAGAAAGATTTGTTTGACGCGGTGGAGCAGGTGCTTGTCGGCAAGGAGAAGAAAGACCGCGTGATGAGCAAGGAGGAGCGCAAGATTGTCTCCTACCACGAGGTGGGGCACGCGCTTCTGAGCGCACTGCAGAAAAATTCCGAGCCGGTGCAGAAGATTACCATTGTGCCCCGCACGATGGGTGCGCTCGGCTATGTCATGCACGTACCGGAGGAGGAAAAGTATCTGGACACAGAGGCGGAACTCCGCGACAGGCTTGTAAGCCTTCTTGGCGGGCGCGCGGCGGAGGAGATTGTCTTCGACACGGTCACCACGGGCGCGGCGAACGATATCGAGCAGGCGACGAGCATTGCGAGAAATATGATTACCCGTTTCGGCATGAGCAAAAAGTTCGGGCTGATGGGGCTTGCAACGGTGGAAAGTCAGTATCTGGACGGCAGGGCGTCCCTGACCTGTTCGGATGTGACGGCGGCGGATATCGACTCCGAGGTAATGAAGCTGCTCCATGAGAGCTACAAGAAGGCGAAAAAGCTTTTGAAAGAAAACCGCGAGATCATGGATAAACTGGCGGCGCACCTGATTGAGAAAGAGACTATCACGGGCAAGGAGTTTATGAAGATTTACCGCAAGGAGAAGGGCATCCCGGAACCTGCGGAGGAGGAAGAGGGCAAGGCGGACAAGGCGCCGCAGAAAGAGGCGCAGGCGAAAGACAATGCCGCGAAGCCGGAGGCGAACCCCTCGGTTCAGCAACAAAACCAGCCGGCAGGACAGCCGCAACCCGCGGCGAATTTCCAGATGCCGCCGATGACAGGCGCGGGGCAGCAAGGCGGTACAGGATTCCGGATGCCGTCGGGCACAGGAGTGCAGCCGTCAGGCGGCGCGCAGATGCAGAGCGGGCAGGAAACGACAGCAGGTGCGCAGAGCATGACGAATCTGGTGAGACAACAGGACGGTGCGCAGAACACGGCGGATGCTTCAGCGCAGAACGGCGGAACGGATGGCGCGCAGCAACAAGGACAGCAGCCGACAGGTCCCCGGGGCTTGTTCTCACAGGCGCCCGATCCCGGGCACACTTCCGAAGAAAAATAGGTTTGCTTATGATAAGGCAAGGTCTGATAAAGACTTTGCCTTGTTTTCTTTACCCGCCTCCTGTACAATAATGTAAGAAGAATGGTGAGGATTTTTGTATGTTTGATTTCGACGAGGAATTAAAAAAACTGCCCAATTCCCCGGGCGTATATTTGATGCATGACGATAACGATACGATTATCTATGTGGGTAAGGCGGTGAACCTGCACAACCGTGTGCGTTCCTATTTCCGAAAAATCGTGGGACGCGGACCGCAGATCGACCGGATGGTGGAGCAGATTGCGCGGTTTGAGTATATCGTGACGGACTCGGAGCTGGAAGCTCTTGTCTTAGAGAACAATCTGATTAAAGAGTATAGTCCGAAATACAACACCATGTTAAAGGATGATAAGACTTACCCTTATATCAAGGTGACGGTGGGCGAGGAGTACCCGCGCATTTTTCTTTCCCGTGAGATGAAGAAGGACAAGTCGAGATATTTCGGACCGTATACGAGCGCGACGGCGGTGAAGGACACCATCGACCTGATAAATAAGCTGTATCAGCTTAAGACGTGCAACCGCAAACTGCCGCGGGATATTGGGCTGGAACGCCCCTGTCTGAACTACCACATCAAACAGTGCGCGGCGCCCTGTCAGGGGTATATCAGCAAGGAGGAGTACCGGGCGCGGATTGAGCAGGCGTTGGATTTCTTGAACGGAAATTATAAGCCCATGCTCCGGGAATTGGAGCAGAAGATGACAGAAGCGTCAGAAAAAATGGAGTTTGAGGAGGCGGCGGCGTGCCGGGATTTATACAACAGTGTAAAGAGCGTGGCGCAGAAGCAGAAAATCACGGATTCCGACGGCGAGGACAAAGACATCATTGCGCTGGCGCTTGAGGAACATGACGCGGTAGTGCAGGTGTTTTTTGTGCGCGACGGCAAGCTGATTGGCAGGGATCATTTTTACATGACCCATGTGGAGGACTGTGACAGCGCGCAGATCCTTCTTGATTTCGTAAAACAGTTTTACGCAGGGACGCCTTACATTCCGAAGGAGCTGATGCTGCAGGAGGAGATTGCGGATATTGAGATTTTGGAAAAGTGGC
The DNA here is from genome assembly GCA_910588955.1 of uncultured Lachnospiraceae bacterium. GTDB lineage: Bacteria > Bacillota > Clostridia > Lachnospirales > Lachnospiraceae > UBA3282. The sequence continues at coordinate 117,573 of CAJURQ010000007.1, read as the reverse complement.
TTGGCGCGAGGAAGGGCGGCAGGGTCTATATCCGTGTGCCGAAAAAGGGCGCGAAGGAGAAGCTGGTGGAGCTTGCGGCGCAGAACGCGAGGCTTATCTTAAGTCAGGATAAGGAGCGCATCCGCAGGGAGGAAGGGCGGACCATCGGTGCTATGAAGGAGATCGCCGCGCTTCTTGATTTGGAGGATGTGAGCCGCATGGAGGCGTTCGACATTTCCAACATAAGCGGCTTTGCAAATGTGGGTTCCATGGTGGTTTTTGAGAAAGGGAAGGTGAAACGCAGCGATTACCGAAAATTCCGCATCCAGTCCGTGTCGGGTCCGGACGATTATGCCTGCATGAAGGAAGTGCTGACCAGACGGTTTGTGCACGGCATGGAGGAGAAGGAGGACTTGGCCCGCAAGCAGATGGATCACGCTTTCGGGAGCTTTACCAAGTTTCCCGATCTGCTTTTGATGGACGGAGGCAGAGGACAGGTCAATATCGCCCTGCAGGTACTTTCCGAGCTGCATCTGGATATCCCCGTCTGCGGCATGGTGAAGGATGATAACCACCGCACCAGAGGACTGTATTATCACAATGTGGAGATCCCCATAGACACGCGCTCGGAAGGGTTTAAACTGATTACAAGGATACAGGACGAGGCGCATCGTTTTGCGATAGAGTACCATCGGTCGCTGCGCTCCAAGGCGCAGGTTAAGTCGGCTCTCGATGATATTCCCGGCGTGGGCCCGGCGAGGAGGAAGGCGCTGATGCGGCATTTCGGATCCATCAATGAGATCAAGGAGGCGCCGGTGGAGAAACTGTGCGAGGTGCCCGAGATCCCCGAGCATATCGGGAAACAGATTTATGAGTTTTTTCGGGCGGAGGAAAAATAGGTGAGGACTTTGTGCCTACACTGTGGTAATATAGATTACAGCAATACATAACGTGAATGCGCGGGGCAAGCGCGGAAATGAGGGAGCTATGGCGAGCATCAATTTAACAAAAGTAATTGAAAAATTTAAGTGGGAGAACCTGACGCCGGAAATCGACATTTCCAAAGTTAAGGTGACGCAGCCGGACATCAACAGACCGGCGCTGCAGCTGGCAGGGTATTTTGAACATTTCGAGACAACGCGTCTGCAGATTGTCGGATTTGTGGAATACTCCTATATGAACGGGATGGATGAGGAGAGACAGCGGGAGATTTTTGAAAAGCTTCTGAACAATCCCCTTCCGGGAGTTCTGTTCTGCCGGGAACTGTACCCGAATGAAATTTTCAGGGAGATTGCGGTGAAGCACAATGTACCGCTTCTGATGAGCAAGAAGGCGACATCGGCATGTATGGCGGAAGTGATTCGCTGGCTGAACGTAAAGCTGGCTCCCTGCATTTCCGTGCACGGCGTATTGGTGGATGTTTACGGTGAGGGCGTCCTGATTACGGGTGAGAGCGGCATCGGTAAATCCGAGGCGGCGCTCGAGCTGATTAAGAGAGGGCACCGTCTGGTGACAGATGACGTGGTGGAGATCAGACGTGTCAGCGAGGATACCCTGATCGGTTCCGCGCCGGATATCACGAAGCATTTTATCGAGCTTCGGGGTATCGGCATCGTGGATGTCAAAGCGCTGTTCGGTGCGTCCAGCGTAAGAGATACCCAGAATATTGATCTGGTTATCCGCTTGGAGGATTGGGATAAGGATAAGGAGTACGACCGTCTGGGTCTGGAGGAGGAGTATACAGAGTATTTGGGCAACCGCGTGGTCTGTCACAGCATCCCGATCAGACCGGGGCGCAATCTGGCGATTATCTGCGAGTCAGCGGCAGTGAACCATCGTCAGAAGAAGATGGGTTACAATGCGGCGCAGGAGCTGTACAAGCGCGTGCAGAATTCCCTTGCGCACGGCAGAGAGGAGGATGAGTAATGGCAGAATATGTATTTGGGGTGGACGTGGGCGGCACCACCGTCAAAATGGGGTTGTTTGACAAGGAAGGCAATGTCCTGGAGAAGTGGGAGATTCCCACAAGGACGGAAAATCACGGAGAAAATATTCTTCCCGATATCGCGGCGGGCATTAAAGAGAAAATGGCGCAGAAATCCATTGCGAAGGAGGACGTGGTCGGCGTCGGTATCGGCACGCCGGGTCCTGTGGAAAAAAGCGGTATTGTGCATAAGGCAGTGAATCTGGGCTGGGCGGAGTTGAATTTGAAAGAGGAACTTACCGCGCTGCTCGACGGGATGCGCGTGGAGGGCGGCAACGACGCGAATGTGGCGGCGCTCGGCGAGATGTGGAAGGGCGGCGGACAGGGATATAAAAATCTGGTGGCGGTTACCCTCGGCACAGGCGTTGGCGGCGGCATTATCATAAACGGCGAGATCATGACGGGCGCCACGGGCGCGGGCGGAGAGATCGGTCATATCCATGTAGAAGACAATGAGACGGAAGCATGCGGCTGCGGGAATTTTGGCTGTCTGGAAGAGTATGCGTCCGCCACAGGCATTACCAGGCTGGCGAACCGCGCACTGAAGGCGAGCGATAAGGACAGCGTCCTGAGGAAAGGCGAGGTGTCAGCCAAGACTGTATTTGACGCGGTCAAGGCGGGCGACGAGCTGGCGATAGAAATCGCGGAGCAGTTCGGCGAGTATCTGGGCAAGGGTCTGGGTATCATTGCAGGTATCATCAACCCGGAGATCTTCGTGATAGGAGGAGGCGTTTCCAAAGCGGGCGAGGTTCTGTTCGACTATATTAAACCTTCGTTCGAGAGAACCACTTTCCACGGCTGCAAAAATGTGGTTTTTGCACTGGCGACCCTCGGCAACGACGCGGGCATCTACGGCGCGGCTAGGTTATTGCTTTGACAAATCGAGCCCGGCGGATGGCAGATTTCGCGAATGGGTATAAGCCATAAAGGATATATTATATAAATAAAAAAAGAGCGGGAGTAAATTTTGAGTACATCAATGTATGAATATATCAGGACGATTGTGCCTGAGGAGAGGCTTTTGTTTCACGAGCCTATGAGCAGACATACCACCTTTCGGGTGGGCGGCGAGGCGGAATGCATGGCTGTCGTGGAGACGAAGGAGGAACTGTCAAAGCTTGTCTCCTATCTGGGACGGATAGGGCAGGACTATTTTGTTTTGGGAAACGGCAGCAATCTTCTGGTGGGAGATAAGGGCTACCGCGGGATTATTGTGAAGCTTGGTCCGCGGCTGAGCGCGGTCGGCGTGGAGAAAAACCATATCGCTGCGGGGGCGGGCGTGCTGCTCTCCAAGGTGGCGTCTGTGGCGAGGGATGCGGGCTTGAGCGGTCTGGAATTTGCGGCGGGGATTCCCGGCAGCATCGGCGGCGCCATTGTGATGAATGCGGGCGCTTACGGCGGTGAGATGAAACAGGTCGTGCAGATGGTGCGCGTGATGGACAAAGAGGGAGAGATCCTGACGCTTGACAACGATACGATGGAGTTTGGCTACCGCACCAGTATCATCAGGGACAGACCCTTTATCGTGCTGGGGGTGGTTCTGAAACTGACGCCCGGCGACAAAGAAGAAATTAGTGCCAGAATGGAAGAACTGATGAAACAGAGGAAGAGTAAGCAACCTCTGGAATACCCGAGCGCGGGCAGCACCTTTAAGCGTCCCGAAGGATATTATGCGGGAAAGCTTATCATGGACGCGGGGCTTCGGGGCTACCGCATCGGCGGCGCGCAGGTGTCTGAGAAGCATTGCGGCTTTGTGGTTAACGCGGGCGGTGCGACGGCGGCGGATATCAGGGAAGTGATCGAGGAAGTGCAGGAGCGCGTGAAAGACCGGTTCCATGTCCGTTTAGAGCCAGAGGTTATTTTCTTAGGGGACTTTTAAGATGAGATTTGTAATTGTGACGGGGATGAGCGGCTCGGGGAAACGAACCGCCATGAAAATGTTGGAGGACACGGGTTTTTACTGCGTGGACAATCTGCCGGTTGCGCTGATTGAGAAGTTTGTGGAGCTGATCACGACGCCCGCGAGCGAAGTCAATAAGGTGGCGCTGGGACTTGACGTGCGTGCGGATCAGTCCTTCGGCGGTGTGCGCCGGATTCTTGACAAGTTGAAGGAGAACGGCTATCTGTTTGAAATGCTTTTTCTGGAAGCGAGTGACGACGTTCTTCTGAAACGGTACAAGGAGACAAGGCGGCTGCACCCGCTTTCCCCCGAGGGCAGGGTGGAGGAGGGCATCCACAGGGAGCGGGAAATCCTGAAGGAGATTCGGGAAAAAGCGGATTATATCATTGACACTTCCCATCTTCTGACAAGGGAACTGAAAGAAGAAATTGATGATATTTTTGTGAGAAATAAAGAATATAATTCACTGATAGTTACAATCCTGTCTTTCGGCTTTAAGAAGGGGATTCCGGCGGATGCCGACCTTGTGTTTGACGTGCGCTTTCTTCCGAATCCCTTTTATATCGATGAACTGAAACATAAGACTGGCAATGAGAAAGAGGTGCAGGACTATGTAATGTCTTTCCCCGAAGCGGGGGCGTTTCTGCAAAAGCTGACGGACATGCTGGACTTCTTGATTCCAAACTATGTGAAGGAGGGCAAGCACCAGCTTGTCATCGGCATCGGCTGTACCGGGGGCAAACACAGGAGTGTGACGCTGGCAAACGCGCTTTATACGGGGCTTAAGGACCACGGCACCTACGGCGTGAAGCTGTACCACAGGGACGTAGATAAATAGAGGAAAAAATATGTCTTTTTCGGGAACGGTAAAAGAGGAACTGGCAGCTCATGTAAGCTCGGCGAGACATTGTCAGCTGGCGGAACTTGCGGCGCTCCTGCAGTACAACGGCGGCGCCTGCGACGGCGGACGGCACCTTTGTCTGGACACGGAAAATGAGGCAGTTGCGAGAAAATGCTTTACATTACTTAAAAAAACATTTAATATAGAAACAGTTGCGCAGGGCGGGCAGAGGCTGATCCCCGACGACGAGACGGAGCGCAGGGTGACAGAGGCGCTGTATCTTGTAAGGGACGAGGAGGGGAAGACACTATTAACCAAAACGGTCAATTCTCTTCTGATCAAGCATTCCTGTTGTGCAAGGGCTTGGCTGCGCGGCGCGTTTCTGAGTGTGGGTTCCATGAGTGACCCGAGGAAAAGCTATCATCTGGAGTTTGTCTGTGACGAGAAGGCGCAGGCGGCGCAGCTTCGGGAAGTGCTCTCGGAGTTTCAGATTGAGGCGAGAATCATCGGACGAAAGAAATATCAGGTCGTCTATCTGAAAGAGGGCGAGGGCATTGTAGAGCTCTTAAATGTAATGGGCGCGCATGTGTCTCTGATGGAATTGGAAAATATGAGAATCCTGAAAGAGATGCGCAATTCAATCAATAGAAGGGTGAACTGCGAGACAGCCAACATTTCTAAAACAGTGACGGCTGCGGGCAGGCAGATTGAAGACATCCTTCTGATCAGAGACAGGTATGGGTTTGAAAATTTGCCGGATAATCTGCGGCAGATGGCGGAAGTCCGGCTGGAATATCCGGATGCGGCGCTGAAAGAATTGGGCGGGTATCTGGAACCGGTTGTGGGGAAATCAGGGGTGAATCACAGGTTACGCAGGCTGAGTGAAATTGCTGACAAAATCAGATCATAATAAGAGGCGGGATGTCTCGAAAAGAAAAAGAGGAGGAAAATATTATGATTCAGAAGTCAATCCAGATCAAACTGGAGACGGGGCTTGAAGCGCGCCCGGTGGCAATGCTCGTGCAAGTGGCGAGCCAGTTTGAGAGCAGCGTCTATCTTGGTTCCGACAACAAGAAAGTAAACGCGAAGAGTATCATGGGCATGATGAGCATGGGACTCGAGAGCGGCGCTGAGGTGATGGTTACTGCGGACGGAGCCGATGAGGAGACGGCAGTTGCGGAAATCGAGAAATTCCTGACCACCAGATAGGGAAGGGTGTGACAGGATTGACATTTGATAAGGCATAATGTGTGGGCTGTTCAGAATCCTGTGACGCGGTGTGCGGATAAGGGTCTGGACAGCCTCTTTTATTTTCAATACAGTTATTTGGAGCAAATGTATAGATAGCGTTTTCTTTATGATTATATTTTTAACGGGCAAAGGAGATATATGCATGTACAAAAAAGCATTGGCGGGGTTTTTGGCATTTATTATTGTCTTTTCAGATGTGGTATGTAATGTATCGGCGAAAGATTATAGCGGGATTAATCCCCGAGTTGACTCGGATGAACATACATATACCTTTTATGAGCAGGAAGCGACGGAGGCAAAAGTTCAGCCTTTTGAGAATTTGCAAGATATTGAGCAAGGGGAAGTGACGGAGTCTGACATTACACAAGATGAAACTATTGTTCAAGACGGTCCTATTACTGATGAGAATACAGAAATTGAAGATGGTAATGAAAATACGGAAATTGAAGACGATAATGAAAATACAGAAATCGAAGAAGGTGATGAGTCTACAGAAACTGAAGGGGATGGCGAAACTATAGAAAGTGGGAAAGATGAAGAAGCCGAGAAAACCGAAGGAGATGACGAAAGTGCTGACAAAGAAGAGGATAAGGATGCTGAAGGCACTGAAGAAAATGATGAGAATAGAGTGAATATTGAAGATGACAATTCTCAAAAACAGGAAATGACAGGGACTGAGATTGGAATTCAGACTTTGGCTGAAAACGATTTTAATTATACTGTTTTGAATGGAAGCTATATTAAGTTGACAAGCTATTCCGGAACAGAAGTGGAAGTGGTAATACCAGAATCAATAGACGGCTATGCAGTTCAGGCAATGGAAAACGTATTTAAAAATAACAAGACGGTTGAAGTGGTGACGTTGCCAGAAAGTTTGGAGATACTTGGCGGAAGTAATTTTTATAACTGCACGAAGTTAAAAAGAGTTGTATTTAATTCAGATATTACAAGTATTGGAAACAGTTGTTTTTATGGTTGTTCAGGGTTTCAGGGTACATTGAGCATACCAGAGTCTGTGACGGAAATTGGGGCGTCCGCATATGCCAATTGCGCAGGGGTAATTGATGTTGCGTTTCCTGTTGGTTTACGTACGGTCGGGAATAATGCGTTCATGGGTTGTACAGGGCTGACGGGAGTAGAGCTGCCAGACAGTGTGGAGAGCATGGGAAATGATGTGTTCAAGGGCTGCAGTAACCTGACAACGGTCAACTATCCGATGTTGTGGAGCAAGGCAAGCAGCTGGGGAGGGATCCTCAGTGGGACGAGGGTGGAAGAGATCGAAATACCGGAGGGAGTCACGAAGCTGCCGGAGTATGCGTTCAAGGATTGTCCAACGATAAAAAGAGTGGTACTGCCATCGACGCTCACAGAGATAAGCGGGAGTGCGTTTTATGGTTGCACGGGAATAACGGGAAGAGTCACGATACCGCAGAATGTGACAAACATAGAGGGGAGTGCGTTTTACGGCTGCACAGGGCTGACGGGGATAGACCAGCCGGAAGGTCTTAAGAGCATAGGACCGAGTGCGTTTTATGGTTGTACAGGGCTGACGGGAGTAGAGCTGCCAGACAGTGTGGAGAGCATGGGAAATGATGTGTTCAAGGGCTGCAGTAACCTGACAACGGTCAACTATCCGATGTCGTGGAGCAAGGCAAGCAGCTGGGGAGGGATCCTCAGTGGGACGAGGGTGAGAACAATCACGGTGCCAGAGGGGGTGACGGTGATTCCACAGTATGCGTTCAAAGACTGTAGCAATCTTGTGACAGTAAACCTGCCGGGGAGCCTGACGGTGGTATCGGCATATGCTTTTAGCGGTTGTACAGAGCTTGAACGTATAGCGACATTGGAGTCCGTGGTAAGTATTGGTAACAATGCGTTTTTAAATTGCCAGAGTCTAAAAGAAGCAGTACTTAAGAATTGTACAGGCATAGGCGCCGATGCTTTCTCGGGATGCGGGAACATGGAGAAGATATGGATAAATCCCGAGGTTACGTCAATAGGGAGCGGAGCGTTTAAAAACTGCGGGAGCCTTGTGATACATGGAGAGGCAGGCTCTTATGCAGAAACTTATGCGAATGCCAATAACATAGAGTTTTCAACGGATGCATTCGATGCTGAGACGCTTTCGACTGTACGGGGAAAGGTATGTGTTAAGGGAACTGGGAGCGGGATAAAGGATGTCACCATAAGTGTGTTTGATATGGTTACAGGAAAAGATGCTGGAACCTATGTGTCGGATGTGGACGGCGAGTATTCCTTTGAAGCGGTAGTGGGACATAAGATTAAGGTTATTTACTACCATATGCAGTATAAGTTTGACAATCCGTCTGTGATTTATATAGTAGAGGCTGATGCCAATGAGCTTGCTGATAACCATGCTGTAAAGACTGTAGACGGATATACGGATGAGGCTGATTTTACAACCAGTGCAATAGACAGCCTGAATGTCAACATCACGGGATATGTGGGGAGCGACACGATAGTGGTGATCCCAAGGACAATAAAAGGGAGCACGGTAAAAAGCATAGCGGGGAACTGCTTTAAGGGGAAAACAGGCATCACAAAAGTAGTGCTTGCATCGGGGATAACCAGCATAGGTGCGAGTGCGTTTTCTGGTTGCACAGGGTTGGCGGAAGTGACAATGCCATATGGTTTACGTACGGTCGGGAATAATGCATTCATGGGTTGTACAAGTCTTACAGAGGTGGAACTTCCGGACAGCGTAAACAGTATGGGAGCGGGTGTATTCAAGAACTGCAGCAACCTGACAACGGTGAACTACCCTTTGTCATGGAGTGAGGCGGGAGTGAGCGGTGGATTCCTCAGTGGAACAAAGGTAAAAACAATCGCGGTGCCAGAAGGGGTAAAGGAGATTCCGGGGAATGCGTTCAGGGACTGCAGCGGTCTTGAAGCAGTAAGCTTTCCTTCGACGCTCATGGGAATAGGCAGCCATGCGTTTAATGGCTGTACAGGTCTTGCGGGGATAAGCGTACCAGAAGGAACAGCGGAGATAGGAAGAGGTGCGTTTACGGGCTGCACGGGACTGTCCGTAGTGAGCCTTCCGGAAGGGCTAAAAAGCATAGAAGACAATGCATTTATGGGCTGTACGGGGCTGACGAAGGTGGAACTTCCGGACAGCGTGAGCAGTATGGGAGCGGGTGTATTCAAAAACTGCAGCAATCTCATGGAGATGAACTATCCGCGGTCATGGAGCGAAGCGGGGCTTAACGGTGAACTCCTCAGGGGAACAAAGGTAAAGGAAATCACGGTGCCGGAAGGGGTGGCGGTGATTCCGCAGTATGCGTTCAGGGACAGCGACAGCCTTGAGCGGGTCAGCCTTCCCGCGACGCTTACCGGGATCAGTGTCGGCGTATTTAATGGCTGCACGGGGCTTAAGGAGATAACGGTGCCGGAAGGCGCTGAGCGGATAGGAAGGAATGCGTTTAACGGGTGCACAGGACTGAGAGGGGTGAACCTTCCGAAAGGATTAAAGTGCATAGAAGAGAATGCATTCATGGGGTGCACGGGACTGACGGAGGTAGAACTTCCGGACAGCGTGAGCAGCATGGGAGCAGGTGTATTCAAGAACTGCAGCAATCTGACGAAGGTGAATTACCCTTTGTCATGGAGTGAGGCGGGACTGAGCGGAGAACTCCTTAAGGGGACAAAGGTAAGGACGATTACCGTACCGGAGGGAGTAGAGGAGCTTCCGCAGTACGCGTTCAGGGACTGTAGCAATCTTGTGACAGTGAACCTGCCGGGGAGCCTGACGGTGATACCGGCATATGCTTTTAGCGGTTGTACAGAGCTTGAACGTATAGCGACATTGGAATCCGTGGTAAGTATTGGTAACAATGCATTTTTAAATTGCCAGAGTCTGAAAGAAGCAGTACTTAAGAATTGCACAGGCATAGGCGCCGATGCTTTCTCGGGATGCGGGAACATGGAGAAGATATGGATAAATCCCGAGGTTACGTCAATAGGGAGCGGAGCGTTTAAAAACTGCGGGAGCCTTGTGATACATGGAGAGGCAGGCTCTTATGCAGAAACTTATGCGAATGCCAATAACATAGAGTTTTCAACGGATGCATTCGATGCTGAGACGCTTTCGACTGTACGGGGAAAGGTATGTGTTAAGGGAACTGGGAGCGGGATAAAGGATGTCACCATAAGTGTGTTTGATATGGTTACAGGAAAAGATGCTGGAACCTATGTGTCGGATGTGGACGGCGAGTATTCCTTTGAAGCGGTAGTGGGACATAAGATTAAGGTTATTTACTACCATATGCAGTATAAGTTTGACAATCCGTCTGTGATTTATATAGTAGAGGCTGATGCCAATGAGCTTGCTGATAACCATGCTGTAAAGACTGTAGACGGATATACGGATGAGGCTGATTTTACAACCAGTGCAATAGACAGCCTGAATGTCAACATCACGGGATATGTGGGGAGCGACACGATAGTGGTGATCCCAAGGACAATAAAAGGGAGCACGGTAAAAAGCATAGCGGGGAACTGCTTTAAGGGGAAAACAGGCATCACAAAAGTAGTGCTTGCATCGGGGATAACCAGCATAGGTGCGAGTGCGTTTTCTGGTTGCACAGGGTTGGCGGAAGTGACAATGCCATATGGTTTACGTACGGTCGGGAATAATGCATTCATGGGTTGTACAAGTCTTACAGAGGTGGAACTTCCGGACAGCGTAAACAGTATGGGAGCGGGTGTATTCAAGAACTGCAGCAACCTGACAACGGTGAACTACCCTTTGTCATGGAGTGAGGCGGGAGTGAGCGGTGGATTCCTCAGTGGAACAAAGGTAAAAACAATCGCGGTGCCAGAAGGGGTAAAGGAGATTCCGGGGAATGCGTTCAGGGACTGCAGCGGTCTTGAAGCAGTAAGCTTTCCTTCGACGCTCATGGGAATAGGCAGCCATGCGTTTAATGGCTGTACAGGTCTTGCGGGGATAAGCGTACCAGAAGGAACAGCGGAGATAGGAAGAGGTGCGTTTACGGGCTGCACGGGACTGTCCGTAGTGAGCCTTCCGGAAGGGCTAAAAAGCATAGAAGACAATGCATTTATGGGCTGTACGGGGCTGACGAAGGTGGAACTTCCGGACAGCGTGAGCAGTATGGGAGCGGGTGTATTCAAAAACTGCAGCAATCTCATGGAGATGAACTATCCGCGGTCATGGAGCGAAGCGGGGCTTAACGGTGAACTCCTCAGGGGAACAAAGGTAAAGGAAATCACGGTGCCGGAAGGGGTGGCGGTGATTCCGCAGTATGCGTTCAGGGACAGCGACAGCCTTGAGCGGGTCAGCCTTCCCGCGACGCTTACCGGGATCAGTGTCGGCGTATTTAATGGCTGCACGGGGCTTAAGGAGATAACGGTGCCGGAAGGCGCTGAGCGGATAGGAAGGAATGCGTTTAACGGGTGCACAGGACTGAGAGGGGTGAACCTTCCGAAAGGATTAAAGTGCATAGAAGAGAATGCATTCATGGGGTGCACGGGACTGACGGAGGTAGAACTTCCGGACAGCGTGAGCAGCATGGGAGCAGGTGTATTCAAGAACTGCAGCAATCTGACGAAGGTGAATTACCCTTTGTCATGGAGTGAGGCGGGACTGAGCGGAGAACTCCTTAAGGGGACAAAGGTAAGGACGATTACCGTACCGGAGGGAGTAGAGGAGCTTCCGCAGTACGCGTTCAGGGACTGTAGCAATCTTGTGACAGTAAACCTGCCGGGGAGCTTGACAACGATATCAGCGAATGCGTTTGAGAACTGTACAGGAATAATTAATTTTATATTCCCTGAAAAGCTGAAAGAGGTTGGGAATTATGCATTTTCTGGCTGTGCGAATTTGAAATCTGTATCAATGACAGAATCGGTTTCCTATATCTCAAGCTCTGCTTTTTCTAATTGTGGGAAACTTACGATATATTGTCCGATGTACTCCTACGCGGCAATTTTTGCAATGGATAATGGGATTTCTACGAATTTTACACAGGATTTTCCTTATGATATGGAGTCTGCAGGGTTGGATTATGGTAAGTCATCCTATTATCTGGATGTTTTAAAGTTGTCTGCTAGCGGAACGATAGATTTTACTCTGGATTATCGTATGAAGGAAGACAGTTATGTGGAAATGTCCGATATGATTGTTTCCATCCATGTTCCTGACGATGCGGAATTGGTTAATAAATCGTTGCGTAAGGACGGGGTGATAATCACAGATTTTGAAAATGCGGATAATACTTTGCGTTTCCACATATCTGATCAAAGCGGTAAGATTCATTTCTCATTGAAACCTGAAAATCAGGTACATGTAAAAAGCTATGCAAGTATATCCTATTCTGTTAATGGCGAAGAGCATCAGGATATTGTGGGAATCATAGATGCAATGTTGCCAGTGCTTACTTTAAATATGGATAAAACAACGAATTCAGGAAGTGTACAGCTTTCAGGTATTGCGCCTTCACAGGCAGAGGTAAGTATATCAATCGGTGATGAAGTTGTTTCTTCTGTGCATGCTTCAAGGGCAGGAAAATATTCCGCGGATATAAATGTCCCGACGGACAAGAAGTATGCTACACATACGGTTACCGCCAGATGTGTTGACAGCAGTGGAAATGTTTTGACGGCGTCTGCAGATGTAACATACAATGCTGATTATCCGGCAATCAGTAAATTTGTTATGCAGTACAATGGGAAAACATATGATTTGCTGGATATTAATAATAAGAATCCGATTATTACGTTTGTACCTTCTAAGTCAATGACTTTTGAAGTGGAATTTGATAATACAGAAAATGTTGAGGAAGTGTATGTCGTAAGTGATCGTAATAATGTGAAGAAATATCTCAAGGCGGAATATGATGAGAAGACCAACAGGTTCCTTACAAGTGGAGGTTTTGATCCGCAGAATAGGAATTATGTTCCGGGAACGATAACGGTGGAATACTCTCGAAAGAAAAAGCAGGTTCCAATAGATTCAAATTATGATTTTGTCAATGAAATTATTAATCCTGCATTAAGTGATAAGGTTATTGGAAGTACATCTTCAACTACCACAGAAGGAAATACAACCACAACTACGGTTAAATTTGGAGGTGATGTAGGCGAATTAGTTAGTGAAGAGATAAAATTGGTAATAACGACAACAGATTCTGAATATGGGGCGGATTTGTCTGGAATATTGAAAAGCTATGAGGGATTTTACGCATATTTGTTTGAAGAGGATGGGAAAAAATATGTATTAAATCTTGATTATACTAATCCTAAGACATATGTTACGATAATTCATGACATATCGAGTAATAAAATGATCAAATATGCGATCAGTGCATTGGAGACTCCTTCAAATAGTGTAGCAATTAGCGATGTACTAGATAAATTAGGTACAGCTAAGCATGTGACAGGCACTATCCTTGATATGTTGGAAATTAATGAAGATGATGAAGAACTTCGTGACAAAATCTCGGCTTCGGATTTGTCACCGGAAGAAAAACAGGAGGCTTTGAAAAAAGCAGAAGAACTAAAAAAAGATCGTCAAAATTTTTTGGCTTTATCAACAATAATTTCAGTTGCAGTTATGGGATTTACAGGACCATCTGCCGTTGTTTTTGGATTGCTTTTTGGAGCCATTACTACTGCGTCTTCGTTTTTCTGGGATGCAAGAATGGCAGGTATACTTGAAGGGGGATCAGGGGTAAGTGCGAGCTGGCGGTGGAAAGTAGATCCCAGTGGAACTGTATATGAAGCAGTACCCACAAATCCATTGCCGGGTGCCACTGTAACAGCCTATTACAAGGATGCTGATACCGGTGAGAGGATTTTGTGGAACGCGGATGAATGGGATCAGACTAATCCGCTAATAACAGATGCTGTTGGCTTTTATGCGTGGGATGTTCCGGAGGGGTTATGGCAGGTTACTTTTGAAAAGGATGGATATGAGTCTCAGGAAAGTAAATGGCTTGAGGTTGCTCCGCCACAGACAGATGTTAATGCGTCTCTTGTTTCTATGGTGTCGCCTGTAATAGAGTCTTGTGTAATTGGAGACAGTTTTGCAGAGGTTACTTTTAGTAAATATATGCGACCGGAAACCGTAAAGGCATTAGTTCTTAAAGATGGAAATGGGAAGAGGATCCCTTATATATTGGTATATGATACTTCGGAAGTGTCGGATGCTGGGGAAATACTTGCAAGGACATATTATCTGGTATATGAGAATTATGTGGCATTGCCAGACAGCGAGTACTCCATTATAACGGATGAAAGAATATTGAGCTATTCCGGAGCTGAAGCAGTGGCTAATGTATATACACAGGAAGCGAAAGCGTGGAATGTTGTAATTGAAGGAAATAAAAATAATGAAATTAAAGATAATGAGAGCCTCAAGCTTACTGCAAAGTATAAGGATACTGGCGAAGAACTGAATAACTGCATATGGTCTATCCGGGATAGTGACCAGATATATGCATCTATTTCAGAAGAGGGGATGGTGACGGCCAAGACTATTACGGATGGCAAATCACATTATATTGTTGTATCTGTGAAAACGGCGGCAGACGGTGAAGTTGAGGCTATGTATAAGCTGAACATAGTTCCGGCAGGAATAGATGACGGGAATGGAGTTCTTGCGGAAGATGTTCCGGAAGATGGAGTCATACCCGACGGCATTTGGATTGCGGGCATTGATAAAAATGGATATGCGTATAGCAGAAAAGCAATAAAGCCTGAGTTCAGAGTCTATGACGGATCAAGAAGACTTAAACTGAAAACAGATTACACAATTTCATATAAGAATAACACAAAGGCTTATACCATTTCAGAAGGAGAAGAAGGTTTTGATGCGAAGAAAGCTCCGGCTGTTATTGTGACAGGTAAGGGGAATTATTCTAGCAGAGAGTATGTATATTTTAAAATTATTCCTAAAGATATAATGGACGAGGATGTAACGACTGCAGAAATCCCACCAGTTTTGCCAACAAACAAGAAGCAGAATCCTGCTTTGACTTTGACATGGGAAAAGAAAAAACTTGTTAATAAGACGGACTATACAGTTACTTGCTATTCTGATGAGTCATGTACGGTGATTGCTGAGCCAAAGGAATCCGGGACATACTATGTTAAGATTTCTGGAAAAGGAAACTATACAGGGGACAGGAAGATGTCTTTTGTGATTGCGGGCAGCACACAGAAACTTGTAAGAAAATTATCGGTTGGGAAGATCAAGAATAAGATATATACTGGTTTGCCGGTAGAGCTGACAGCAGATGAACTGGTTGTGAAGGACGGAAAGACCATTTTGACAGCCGGAAAAGAATATACTATAACTTATTCTGATAACCATACGGATATTGGAACAGTTACTGTGACTATTATCGGAGATGGGGAAACTTATGTCGGGTCGAAAACGGTGACATTTAAGATTACTGGAACAGCACTTGGCAAGGCAAAAATGACAGGATTTGTATCATCTTTACCGTATGCATATGGAAACGCAGTGACCCAGAATGTAGTATTTACATATAATGGAAATCTGCTTACGGGGATCAAAGCATCAGAATATGAAGAACTTTCTGAAGACGACAGTAAGCGAGACTATGACTATATTTGGGAATATACAGATAACGTTAATCCCGGAAAGGTTACTGTCATATATACTGGAGTTAATAAGTATACCGGAATCGTAAAGAAGAACTATACTATTACCGGGGTGGCGCTTAGTAAGGCTAAACTAGAAAATTTGACAGGCACGTTTACTTATGACGGAGAGGATAAGACACAAGATGAGCTTAAGCTGAAATATAATGGTACGGAGATAAGGGGAATACTAAAATCGGAGTATGAGAATCTCAGTTCGAAACAGCAGCTTGAGTACGGATATACTATTGAGTATCAAAATAATATTAAGGCAGGAAAAGCAAAAGTTATTCTTAGAGGTATCAACGTATATACGGGAACTGTGACAAAAACATACACAATCGCTCCGTTTGATATCTCAAAAGATACATCGGATCAGTTTAAAATAGCAACAGATGGAAATGTCATTTATTATTCAAAAGCCGGGGCAAAGCCGCAGCCAATTGTCACATTTAAGGGCACATTATTGACTATGGGAACTGATTATACCGTGAGCTGGTCAAATAATACCAATATTAATGATGGGACAGGAGGAAGAAAGGTACCTTTGATTACCGTAAAAGGAAAGGGGAATTTCAAGGGTATTGATAAGACAATGACATTTGCCATCGCACAACGGGTTATAAGTGACGGCAGCGTTCGGGTAACAGCGCCTGATAAAGTTTATTCCACTAAGAAAAACGCATGGAAATCATCGGTAACAGTTGTGGATACTGACGGTCAAAAGCTATCGGCAGGAAAGGATTATGAAAGGGCGGTAGTTTATACTTATAAGGAAAGTGGTAATGTTGTTGCTGACAATGATATTGTTCCGGCTAATACGACCATAGTTGTCACCGTGACGGGTAAAGATAAATACAAGGGAACGGTGACTGGAGAATATAGGGTTGTATCAAAAAATATCGGTAAGGTGAAAGCTTCTGTTGAACCTAAAACATATACGGGTAAAAGTGTAACACTATCTGACAGCGACATAAAATTTATGTCCGGCAAAGAGGTTCTTAACGATGTCACTTATATAATTGACGAGTCGTCCTATAAGAATAATATTAAGAAGGGTAAAGCTACAGTAATTATTAAGGGGACTGGTGAATATGGGGGCACTAAAAAGATTACCTATACCATTGGAGCAAAAGGTTTTTTGTGGTGGTGGAGAAATTTGAGCAATTAGGAGGGAATCTATGGCGAAACAGATGCTATTTGTCTATAATCCCAGAGCGGGAAAGGCGCAGATCAGGAGTAATCTGCTGGATATCATCGATACGTTTGTAAAGGCGGGGTATGAGGTGACGGCTTACCCGACGCAGGCGGCGGGAGACGCGGTCAAGGCAGTGCAGGAAAGACGCCCCGGCTACGATATGGTTGTGTGCAGCGGCGGGGACGGCACCCTCGACGAAGTCGTGACGGGCATGATGAAGTCGGAGGAGAGACTTGCCATAGGCTATGTGCCGGCGGGCAGCACCAACGATTTCGCCAACAGCCTCAAAATTCCCAAAAACATGCTGCAGGCTGCGGATGTGGTGGTGAACGGCAGAACCTTTGCCTGTGACGTGGGAAAGTTTAATTACAATATATTTATCTATGTGGCAGCGTTCGGCATTTTTACCGACGTGTCCTACGGGACGCCCCAAGATACAAAGAACGTGCTGGGACATGCGGCTTATCTCATAGAGGGCGTCAAGCGCCTTCCCGCCGTACGCTCCTATCCCTTAAAAATCACCTGCAACGAGGAGGTGATTGAGGGAGAGTTTCTATATGGCATGGTGACCAATTCCCATTCCGTGGGAGGATTCCGCGGTATTACGGGGAAGAATGTGGCGCTGGACGACGGGCTCTTTGAGGTGACGCTGATTCGCAAGCCTACAAACCCGCTGGATCTCAACAATATCATCCGCGCGCTCGTGGATAAGCGAGTGAAGTCGGAGTATATTTACACCTTTACCACCGAGAAGCTGAAAGTCGAGTCGGAAGACCCGGTGGCGTGGACGCTTGACGGGGAGTTCGGCGGGGAGCACCGCGCGGTGACGATCGAGAGCTGGCATCAGGCGCTTGAGATCCGGGTGCCGGAGGATGAGGAGTAACTGTCAGAGTTGTTGACTTTCTGGGGACTGGCTGTTAAAATAAAGTTGGATTCCAGATGATGGAAAGTAATAAAAAATTTTAATAGAAAGGAAGAAAATAGTATGGCATTAGTAACTACCAAGGAAATGTTCGAGAAGGCTTATAACGGCGGCTATGCAGTCGGTGCCTTCAATGTAAACAACATGGAGATCGTTCAGGGTATTACCGAGGCGGCTGGCGAGTTGAAGAGCCCCGTTATCCTGCAGGTTTCCAAAGGTGCCCGCGCATATGCGAACCACACCTATCTGGTGAAGCTGGTTGAGGCGGCTGTAGCGGAGAATCCGGAGATCCCGATCGCGCTTCATCTGGATCACGGCGACACCTTCGAGCTTTGTAAGTCCTGTATCGACGGCGGTTTCACTTCCGTTATGATCGATGCATCTTCCAAGTCTTTCGAGGACAATATCGCGCTGACCAAGCAGGTAGTTGAGTACGCGCATGACAAGGGCGTAGTGGTTGAGGCTGAGCTCGGCACACTTGCCGGCGTTGAGGATGAGGTTGTTGTAGAGTCCGGTAAAGAGTCCTACACCCGTCCCGAGGAAGTTGAGGAGTTCGTAGAGAAGACAGGCTGTGACTCCCTCGCTATCGCAATCGGTACTTCCCACGGCGCATACAAGTTCACGGCTGCACAGTGCACCAGAAATGCAGAAGGCATTCTTGTTCCCCCTCCGCTTCGTTTCGACGTGCTCGAGGAGTGCATCAAGAGACTGCCCGGTTTCCCGATCGTACTTCACGGTTCTTCTTCCGTTCCGCAGGAGTTCGTAAAGATGGTGAACCAGTACGGCGGCAACATGCCCGACGCAGTAGGTATCCCGGAGGAGCAGCTTCGTAAGGCAGCAGAGCTTGCTGTATGTAAGATCAATATCGACTCCGATATCCGTCTGGCTATGACCGGTAACATCCGCAAGTACTTCGCGGAGCATCCCGATCACTTCGATCCCAGACAGTACCTCAAGCCCGCAAGACAGGCTGTGAAGGATATGGTAGC
This sequence comes from uncultured Lachnospiraceae bacterium, assembly GCA_910588955.1. GTDB lineage: Bacteria > Bacillota > Clostridia > Lachnospirales > Lachnospiraceae > UBA3282. The sequence goes on along the minus strand of CAJURQ010000007.1, from coordinate 98,864 downwards.
GCACAAGATTAAAAATGTGCTCGGTTCCGATGGCAAGGCGTAAACCGTACTAACAGGATGCGGACGTATTCTTATGAATTAAGCATAAAAATCCCTGACATGGTGGTAAGCCTGTCGGGGATTTTTGATATATATGCTAAACGATACAATATCATAGAGACAGAATCAGCAGGCAATCCGGCAGTTCCGAAGCACTGTCTGAGCGCCGAGCTTGTGCAGCAAGGTGGGCGCGAGTTTGCGTAGGAACAGCGGATGCCTGCTGATTCTGTCTCTTACTATATAATCTATCTTATATTACTTGCAATACATTTCCTTCAACTCCTCCGCATGCGTCTCCTCAATATCCGGGAATGCGGAGAGCATCGGCTTTACATCCTCTTCTTTCAGCACCCGCGCAACATAGTTTCTCGTAATCTTCATAACGATAGGCGACAGGCTGATCACGCCGATCAGGTTCGGGATTGCCATCAGACCGTTAAAGGTGTCGGAGAGATCCCAAGCAAGCCCCAGATTCATTGTCGCGCCAACATAGATCATCAGGACAAACACAATCTTGTATGCGATCATGGACTTTGTGCCAAAGAGATACTCCCATGCCTTAGAGCCGTAGTGACTCCAGCCGAGCACCGTGGAGAAGGCAAACAGCAGGATTGCGATTGCGATAAACATGGGTCCAAGACTGCCGAATTTGGTAGCGAAAGCTTCGCCTACGAGGGCGGAACCCTCGGAGGAGCTCAACACTGCGCCCGTTTCCAGATCAACCAGCCCGGAGGAGAGTACTGCGAAGGCGGTCAGTGTGCAGACGATCATGGTGTCCGTGAACACTTCAAAGATACCCCACATACCCTGACGGACAGGCTCTTTTACGTTGGAGCTGGAGTGCACCATAACGGAGGAACCAAGTCCAGCCTCGTTGGAGAACACGCCGCGCTTCATACCCCATGTGAGCGCCATTTTCACGCCGCTGCCGACGATGCCGCCGCCCACCGCGCGAAGACCGAAGGCGCCTTTGAAAATAGCGGAGAAAACCGCGCCGCACTGATCGATATTCATAACGAAGAGAGCCACAGCGCCTACCACGTAGATGATAGCCATGAAAGGCACCAGCTTCTCGGTAACCGATGCGATGCGCTTCAGTCCGCCCACGATAACGAGAGCCGCAAGGATCAAGAGCGCAATACCCGTCACATAAGTAGGAACGCCGAAAGCGGACTTCATGTTGCCGGAGATGGAGTTGATCTGGCTCATATTGCCGATACCGAAGGACGCCAGCACACAGAAAATGGAGAACAGGACAGCGAGCACCGCGCCGATCTGCTTAAAGCCTTTGTAAGAGCCCAGCCCGTCCTTTAAGTAGTACATCGCACCGCCCGACCACTCGTTCCGTTCATTTTTGCGGCGGTAGTAGATACCCAGCACATTTTCGGAATAGTTGGTCATCATGCCGAAGAACGCCACAATCCACATCCAAAAGATAGCGCCCGGACCGCCGGAAATCAGCGCGCTTGCCACGCCGACGATATTACCCGTGCCGATTGTAGCGGCGAGAGCCGTACATAACGACTGGAACTGTGAAATGGACTGGTCTTCCTTGTCCGTGTGTTTCGTGATATGTTTGTCGTGAAAAATACCGCCGATGGTATTTTTAAACCAGTGCCCAATCCGGGACAGCTGGAAAAACTTGGTAAGGACAGTCATCAGGATGCCCGTACCTACGAGCAGCACCAGCATGGGGATACCCCAGACGAAACCGTTGACGGCGCTGTTCACATTTGTAATCATTTCTACCATAGTTACATTTCCTCCTCATTTTTTTCCAATAACCAAAAAAGCGCAGACAGCCAGTCTATGTGTCTACGTTGACAGTTATGGAGAAGAATATTCTCACTGTAAAGGTTCCTACGGTATCCAAGTATACCATATAGAGATACATCTGACAAGAAAAAATTGTATACATGGATAATGACTGCAACAGTGGAAAACTACCCCAGAAAAGGGAGGATGCCAAGTAAGGTTTCCCTTACTTGGCATTTATTATGAAAAAGTTTTAAATTAATCAGCTAACTTCCTATCAGCTTGCTGTGTTGTATCTTATGGTCTTAGTATACGGTGCAGAAATGTCTAAATCATGTTTCTAAAATGAAGTTTTTTGAAATTAAATGTGAACAAATTATGAACGACCGCATCATTTAGAAAGACGAATCACATTCCAGCTCGCTTTTCCGAAGACTGTCTGCAGCACCCCGCCGTCCACTTTGGCGTTCCCGCCTGCTTTGGGCACGACGTTATCAGGATTTTCCTCCGTATTGACTGCCTTCAGATCGTCGCTGTGCATAACGATATGCTCCTGTACCCGGTAGTCTGTATACTGACGCAGATCCAAGGTCACCTCCATATCCTCGTCCAAATCCTTGTTTACCGCAAAGACAATCAGCTCCTCCTTCTCCGGGTTTTCCACAACCACGCAGTCGAGGTAAGGGGCTTCGCCGTACTGCTTTGCCTCGTAGACAGGGGATTTCACGATTGTATTTAAAACAGTTCCCTGTCCAAGCGTAGCCGCGTGCATATAAGGATAGAAGATTGTCTGCCTCCACGCGCCGGTGTCTGAGGTCATGATCGGTGCGATCACGTTTACAAGCTGTGCAAGGCAGCCAATTTTTACGCGATCCGCATGGCGCAGAATCGTAATCAACATACTGCCCACCAGAAGCGCGTCCTCAAAATTGTAGATATCCTCAAGCTGATGAGGCTTCTGAACCCATTTCTCAAGCTGCTTGTCCGCTTCCTCGGAATGGAACCAGACATTCCACTCGTCCAGAGAGATGTTGATGTTCTTTTTGCCGTGGTGCTTGCCCTTCACGTAGTCGCAGATGGAGACAACCGTCGAAATGAACTGATCTAAGTCTACGCTGCTTGCAAGGAAGTTTGCGGAATCATTGTCCCGATTCCCGTAATACTGGTGCATGGAAACGTAATCCACCGTGTCGTAACATTCGTCAAGCACGGTTGCCTCCCAGTCGCCAAAAGTAGGCATCTGGGAATTGGAACTGCCGCATGCAACTAACTCGATAGACGGGTCAAGGATTTTCATTGCCTTGCCGGTCTCGTTGGCGATTCTGGCGTATTCCATAGCTGTCTTGTGCCCGGTCTGCCAAGGACCGTCCATCTCGTTCCCGAGACACCACGTCTTAATGTCGTGGGGCTGTTCGTAGCCGTGAGACTTGCGCAGGTCGCTCATTTTGGTGCCGCCCTTAAAGTTGCAGTATTCCAGCAGCTCTTTCGCCTCGTAAAGACCTCTCGTCCCCAGATTCACAGCCATCATAATGTCGCTTCCCGCCTTCTTTGACCAGTCCACGAACTCGTTGAGACCGAATTGGTTAGACTCCACAACTTGCCATGCAAGGTCAACCTGCGCGGGTCTGTTCTCCTTCGGACCCACGCTGTCCTCCCAGCAAAAGCCCGACACAAAGTTTCCTCCCGGATAACGCACGATCGGCACCTTGCATTCCTTCACAAGCTCCAGCGTATCCTTACGGAATCCCTGCTCGTCCGCAAAAGGGCTCTCCGGCTGATAAATCCCCTCATAAACCGCCCTACCCAAATGCTCAATAAACGAACCGTAGACCCTCTTGTCAATCTCACTCACGATATACTCTTTGTCGATGATTACCTGCGCTTTTTTCATGTTTGACCCTTCCCTTTCATTGTTGATGAATATATTTCGTAGACTATTGTGCAAATAACATAATTATAAGCAGACCCTTGGAAAGCGTCAGTGCTTAATGAGGTTTTTTACGAATTTAGCACTGTTACGCTTGGAACGGAGCGCAAGCGTGTCTGCGTTGATTATGTTATTTGCGCAATTTCATAACATAAATTTATTCTACTTAAAGAGTATGAAAATAACCATACCTTTTCTTGCGCCATATTTGACTTTTCTTCCGATAATATCTTACAATAAATAAAAAGAAAAGGAGGCGTCCTATGTTTCACACAGGCTATTGCGACTACAACCGTTTCAACCCGGACTGCGATATCATCAACCGTCCAGAAGGCAGCGGAGATTATCTCTTCCTATATTTAATGACGCCTATGAAAGTGCAAATCGGCGGCAGAACACAGATGGCGAAGGAGGGCGCATTCCTCCTCTACACGCCGGGAGAAGCGCAGATTTATCAGGCGGTCAGTCGGTTTAAAAACAGCTTCGTACACTTTACAAGCGATGACGATAGCTTCCTTACCGCGTATGACCTCCCTGTTAACACAATCGTCTATCCGCCCTATCCGGATGCCATGAACGCTCTTTTTAAATCTATCTATGTGGAGAGCGTCACAAAACAGGACTATTATCAGGAACAGATCGATAAACTGATGCACCAGCTTTTTATTCTTTTTTCCAGACAGCTTCATTCGTTTCCGGAGGGAAGAGAGTTTCAGGCGGATTTGTTTGAAGAGTTCAGGAAAGCGAGAATTGAGATTCTAACGCACATTGACAGAAAGTGGGATGCGGACAGCATGGCAGCGCTGACCAATCTCGGGACGAGCCAGTTTTATAGCTACTACAAGTTGTTTTTTAACCGTTCGCCAAAATCGGAGCTGCTGGACGCCCGTATGGAGCGCTCCAAGTACCTGCTGCGGGTGGAAAAACTGCCGGTAGCGCAGGCGGCGGCACAGGCAGGATTTGACAGTCTGCCGCATTTTACGCGCTACTTTAAGAAAGTCTGCGGGATGCCGCCTTCGGCGTACGGGAGACAGGAAGACGAGAAACCGGATATATTATAATTGTTTGCTTTTGTTTCGTTCATTTTTGTGCCCGCCTTCTCTGTTGAGTATATCAGTGAAGGTCCACACATGTCAGCCTATAGTAAAACAGGAGAAAGAGGGCAATATCCAGAAAGAAGTGCGGGTAGAAGGTTACGGAGAACAGATAAGAAAAGCAACCCCTGTAAATGCGATTATTTGCGCATCTGCAGGGGGTACTTATGAAAAGGGAACAACTCGTCACGCGCTTACAGCGTCTCCGGTTCGGGATAATCCACCCCAAAAGTATCGACCGTAACCGTCTGCATTACCTGATCTTCCAGCGGTCTGTCCTCGAAATCAGTAGCCGTCTCGGCAATTTTGTTTACGTTTTCCATACCTTCAATCACTTTCCCAAACGCCGCATAAGCGCCGTCCAAGTGCGGACTCACCTTGTGCATGATAAAAAATTGACTGCCTGCGGAATCGGGATGCATACTCCTTGCCATAGAGAGAACGCCCTCCGTGTGCTTTAAGTTGTTTTCAAAGCCGTTCTGTCTGAACTCGCCCTTGATGGAATAGCCGGGACCGCCCATACCGGTGCCTTCCGGGTCGCCGCCCTGAATCATAAAGCCCTTGATAACCCGGTGGAAAATTAAGCCGTCATAAAAATTCTTATTGATCAGGCTGATAAAGTTGTTGACAGAAACGGGCGCGATCTCGGGATATAATTCCGCTTTGATGACATCGCCGTTTGCCATAGTAAAAGTTACGATTGGATTTTGTGCCATGTAAAAATTCCTTTCCTAATTGCAAGATTGATAGTAAACTTAAATTCTACTATACAAAATACCATAGAAATTTGCGCAAGTCAAAACCTTGCTATAGAAGAAAAAGATTTAAAATATGACAGGGAAGGGCAGTTTTATGTTAGAAAAAGTCTGTTTTATGTTTGGCGCGGAAATGGGGTGCAGGCTGAAAGAAGAAATAGACAGATTGGAAAAAGAACTGAACGGGCACGGTCCGGTGACGGGCGGGCAGGATGTTTTGTATGTAACGGATCAGGAGAAAGTCTATGCTGATCTGCGGAAGAAAGGCTGCTATGTGCTGCCCTATCTGCACGAAGATAATCGGGGAGCATCCTTTCCCGGAGCGCTCTACGCGGTGGAAAAAATAGAGGAGATGGATGAGGAGTCTTTTGAGCTGGCATACCGTCGCCTTGCCGGGCTGCCTTGGGAAATCCTTACCACGGAGCGCTGCATTGTGCGGGAGACGACGGTGGAGGATGTGGACAGTTTTTACCGGATGTATGCGGAACCGTCGATTACCGCATACACGGAAAATCTCTTTGAGGACAGAGACGAGGAACTCGCCTACACAAAGGACTATATAGAAAAAGTGTATGCCTTTTACGGGTACGGTATGTGGACGGTGCTTGATCGGCAGAGCGGCGAGGTGATCGGCAGAGCGGGCATAAGCCGGCGGGAAGGGTATGACTTGCCAGAGCTTGGCTTTGTGTTCGGCGTTCCTTGGCAGGGGCGGGGGTACGCCTACGAGGTGTGCAGTGCGATTCTTAGCTATGCCCGGGACGAACTTTTGATGGAACGGGTGCAGGCGCTCGTGCGGCCGGAGAATGAGAGGTCGCTGCGGCTGTGTGAAAAGCTGGGGTTTACGGCGGCAGGGGAGACGGTGTTCGACGGGGAAAGGCATGTGCTGTTGGTGAGGGAGCTGTGAGCACAAGACGGTTTTGTGACTGGCTGTATGAACGGTTGGTATTGACGAGAGTACGTGGAAAGGGGTAAACTGTTCTTTATGAAAAAACCAATGATAAATATGAAGACACGTAATTCCATGCTTTTGCTCCTCACCGCCCTTGTCTGGGGCGTTGCTTTTGTGGCGCAGAGGCAGGGCGGCGCGTCGGCGGGTCCCTACACTTTTAACTGCATCCGATCCTTTCTGGGCGGGCTGGTGCTTTTGCCGGTGATTCCCTTTCTGGACAGATATACGACAGGCAGGAAACCGCAGACGGCGGAGGAACGGCGCAGGCTGTTGGTTGGAGGCGCTCTTTGCGGGTTGATCTTGTTTACTGCCAGCACCTTTCAGCAGATGGGCATGTACTATGGCACTACGGCGGGTAAGGCGGGATTTTTGACGGCGTGTTACATTCTTCTCGTACCGGTGTTCGGCATCTTTTTAGGGAAAAAATGCGGCTGGAATGTGTGGGTCAGCATTCTCGTGGCCGTTGTGGGGCTCTATTTTCTTTGCCTGACGGACGGATTTTCCTTCCAGCTTAGCGACGTGTTGGTGCTTTTATGCGCGGTGTGCTTTTCCGTACATATCATGGTGGTGGACCATTTTTCCCCGCTGGTGGACGGGGTGCGCATGGCGTGCGTCCAGTTTTTTGTCTGCGGGGCTTGGGGGATGATTCCGATGATCGGCGTGGAGATGCCTAAGATGGGGGCTGCAGCGTGGCTGCAGTCGCTGGGGAGTTTCGACGTGTGGATTCCGATCCTATATGCAGGCATAATATCCTGCGGCGTCGGCTATACACTGCAAATTGTAGGACAAAACGGGGTGAATCCCGCCATTGCTTCCCTGCTGATGAGTCTGGAATCGGTTTTTTCGGTGTTTGCCGGAATGCTTCTTCTGCACGAAACCATGACGGGACGGGAGATTCTGGGGTGCGTGCTGGTGTTTGTGGCGGTGATTTTTGCACAGATGAATTTTAAGGGCGTGCGGGACGATTTGGATAAGTTGAAACGCAAAAAGGAGTAAAACAAAACATAGATTGTATTTAATTGTATACAATAATACATAAATACAAAAAGTGGTTGACACCACAAAATGACGGTGCTACAATCCAAGACATAAAAGCAAAGGCGCTTTGAGGAAACTCAAGGCGCTTTTCTTATTTTCGCGTATAAGCATTTCGAGTCTGCTTATACGCAGAATGATGTTTTAACGAGGAGGAGGAAAAAGTTATGGAAGAATTGATGGAGGTTTTAAACGGACAGATTTTCGGCGTCTGGTTTTTGATCGGCGCGGCTCTGGTGTTCTGGATGCAGGCGGGATTTGCGATGGTCGAGACGGGATTCACCAGAGCGAAAAATGCGGGTAACATCATTATGAAGAACCTGATGGACTTCTGTATCGGTACGGTGGTGTTTATCCTGATTGGTTTCAGTCTGCTGCTCGGCGAGGACATGGTTGGGCTGATTGGCAAGCCGGGGTTCGACATTTTTACGGCATATGAGAGTTTTGACTGGTCGAACTTCGTATTTAATCTGGTGTTCTGCGCGACCACGGCGACGATCGTTTCCGGGGCGATGGCGGAGCGGACAAAGTTTTTGAGCTACTGCATTTACTCCGGTGTGATCTCGGCACTGATTTATCCGATTGAAGCGCACTGGATATGGGGCGGCGGCTGGCTTTCACAGATGGGGTTCCACGATTTTGCGGGTTCCTGCGCGATTCATATGGTAGGCGGTATTTCTGCTCTGGTGGGTGCGAAGATTTTAGGACCCCGCATCGGAAAGTTCAACACGGATAAGAACGGTAAGATTACAAAGGTAAACGCTTTTCCGGGACACAGCATTCCGCTCGGCGCGCTGGGTGTGTTTATTCTCTGGCTTGGCTGGTACGGATTTAACGGTGCGGCGGCGACAAGCGTAGAGCAGCTCGGTTCCATCTTTGTGACGACGACGATCGCCCCTGCGGTTGCAACTGTAGTGTGCATGATTTTTACATGGATTAAATATGGCAAGCCCGATGTTTCTATGTGCCTGAACGCGTCTCTGGCGGGTCTGGTGGCGATCACCGCACCCTGTGATGTGACGGATGCATTCGGCGCGATTGTAATCGGCGCGGTTGCCGGGCTTTTGGTGGTATTCGGCGTCTGGCTCTTAGATTACAAGCTGCGGATCGACGATCCTGTGGGCGCGGTGGCTGTACATATGATGAACGGTATCTGGGGGACTCTTTCGGTAGGACTTTTTGCGACGAACAGCGCACCGGGTTATTCGATTGCGGACGCCTCGGGCGCAGAGCTTGTGGGTTTGTTTTACGGCGGCGGCTTCAAACTCATGGGACTGCAGTTGATCGGGTTTGCTTCGGTGGCGGCATGGACCGCTGTGACAATTACAATTGTATTTCTGGTGATTAAGTCTACGGTTGGACTGCGTGCCTCTCAGGAGGAAGAAATCATAGGTCTGGACGCGACGGAGCACGGTTTGGCATCCGCATACTCCGGATTCAGCATTATGGATGTTTCGGGCGCAATGGTTATGGATGTGAATGAGAATACCAGTCTCGGCGTGGAAGATTACGATGCGGCTTCGGCGGTACAGAAGGACGCGGCTGTGAAGGTAGCGCAGGTGCCCATTGCCTCCGCTTCGGGTATATATAAGGTAGCGATCATCGCAAAGCTGTCCAGATACGACAAGCTGCGCAAAGCAATGAACGATCTGGGTGTGACAGGCATGACGGTGACACAGGTTATGGGCTGCGGCATCCAGAAGGGCGCAGGCGAAAAGTACCGTGGCGTAGAGATGGATGCAACCTTGCTGCCGAAAGTGAAGGTCGAGGTGGTAGTCAGCAAGATCCCCGTGGATACGGTGGTGGAGGCGGCGAAGAAAGCGCTCTATACCGGTCATATCGGAGACGGCAAGATTTTCGTCTACAATGTGGATAAAGTGGTTAAGATCCGCACCGGAGAGGAAGACTTCGACGCGCTGCAGGACGTTGAGTAAGCTTATATCTTATATCCCTCATTATACATTACTTATTTAAACGGATGTCCCCCGGCGCTCCACCGCCGGGGGCGTCCTGTCTGCGGGTTTATATTCTCATGTCGGATTGTGTTTCCTGCTGATATAGGGTATGATATAAAAAAGGCGAAGACAGTTGTGGTACTGAGAAAAAATCAAACAGGGAAGGGCGGCACGCATGGCGGCAAAAAAGAAACATGAAATTGAATTTCGATACTACGAGATCCCGCAGAACGAGCCGTGCATGGCGCTTCTGGGGGAGGCGTGGATCCGCCCGTACGGCATGGATTCCCTGCATTTTCACAATTACATGGAGATTGGCTTCTGCTATGACGGGATCGGGGAAGTGGTTTTAGACGAGCAGGCGGTTGCCTACAAGCCGGACATGTTCACAGTGATTCCGAAGAATTTTCCCCACAATACGGCAAGCATTCACTGTTCCCTGAGCAGCTGGGAATATCTGTTTATTGATGTGGAGGCGTTTCTGAGGGAGATTTATGGGGAGGATTCTCTTTATCCGGACGATTTGAGTGCGATTATCAATAACCGTGCATGGGCGGTGGACGCTTCGCAGTACCCGGAGACAGCGGAGCTGATCAAAAATATTATGGATGAAATGCGCTATAAAAAGGAGTTTTACACGGAGAGCGTAAAGGGGCTGCAGCTGTCGCTTCTTATGAATATTGCCCGTATGAATTCGGGAAAACAGATTAAAGTCAGGAAGCAGAGCCGCGGCGTTTCCCAGATTTCCTTCGCATTGCACTATATCGGTGCGCATTATGCGGAGGAGCTGACGATCGGGGAACTGGCGCAGGAGAGCCATATGTCGGAAACGCATTTTCGCAGGGTGTTCCAAAAGATTATGAATATGACGCCCTCCGATTACCTGAATCTGGTGCGGGTGCAGATGGCGTGTGAATATATGAAGAAACATACGGACAGCATGGAACTGGTGGCGGAGCGGTGCGGTTTTCAGTCGGTGTCCACTTTTAACAGAAATTTTAAGAAGGTGCTCAATATTACGCCTTATCAGTGGAAGATTCACCCGGAAAATTATGAGGCGAAGCTGCTTGATTATAAGATTTCTGCGTATAAGGGATGGTAAATTTTAGATTGATAAAGAAATTGTGTTTTTCAGTATGTAAGATAAATTCAATGACGTAAACGTTTAAGCTGGATGCAGATGGTCGAATTTGCATCTTTTTTGCTTTTTAACGATCACACATGGGCGACTTGCAGAGTTATAATACATATACATTCAGTCAAAAAGTGCGTGATGAATATACAAATTGACGAAAGCACTTTGACGACTGAGGGGAAAAGAAAAAGTTAGTGCACAATGTGCACAAAAAGAAGAATGGGAGGAAAGAAAATGAAAAGAAAGATTTTAGCGGCTTTACTGGCATCTACCATGGTTCTTTCACTGGTTGGATGCGGCGGCGGTTCCGCTGAGACGCCTGCGGCTCCCGCAGCGGACAGCGGTGCGGCAGAGGAGGCTCCGGCAGCGGAGGAAGCTCCCGCAGCGGATGCAGAAGCGCCCGCGGCAGACGCGGCAGCAGGCGGCGATGAGACACTGACCGTATGGTGTTGGGATCCTGCATTTAACATGAACGCTATGTATGAGGCAGAGAAGGTTTACCAGAAAGACCATCCGAATTTCAAGCTGAATGTGGTTGAGACTCCTTGGGACGATATCCAGACCAAGGTTACTACTGCGGCTACTTCCGGCGATCTGAGCACACTGCCGGATATCTTCCTGATGCAGGATAACGCGTTCCAGAAAAACGTGTTGGCATTCCCTGATGTGTGTATGGATCTGACCAACAGCGGTGTAGACTTTTCGCAGTTTGCAGCAGGTAAGACAGCTTACTCTGTAATCGACGGTAAGAACTACGGCGTACCTTTTGATAATGGAGCAGTTGTGGCATGCTACCGTACGGATCTTCTGGAGCAGGCGGGTCTGACCATCGATGATTTCACGGACATTACCTTTGACCAGTACCTTGAGAATGGCAAGAAGGTTCTGGAAGCGACAGGCAAGCCCCTCATTTCCATGCAGGCGGGCGAGTGTGACTTGATTATGATGATGCTTCAGTCCGCAGGCGCTTCCCTCTTCAACGAGGATGGCACGGCGAACATCGTTGGCAACGATACTTTAAAGACCGTTATGGAGACTTACAAGAGCCTGAAGGACGCGGGCGTACTTACTGAGGTTAACAGCTGGGATGAGTACGTAGGCGACTTCGTAAGCGGTAACGTTGCAGGTACGATCAACGGCTGCTGGATCATGGCTTCCATCCAGACTGCAGAAGACCAGAGCGGTAATTGGGCTATCACGAACATGCCCAGTCTGGTAGGTGCAAGCGGAGCAACCAACTACTCCAACAACGGCGGTTCTTCGTGGGCAGTAACCACAAATTGCGCAAATCCGGATCTGGCATGTGACTTCCTTGCAAGCACATTTGCTGGCAGCAAAGAGCTGTATGACAACATCCTTCCCAGCGGCGCTCTGGCAACATGGGCACCCGCAGGCGATTCCAGCGCATACAGCGAGCCTAACGAGTTCTTCGGCGGCGATGCAGTTTCCGCTAAGATCGTCGATTTCGCGACCAAGGTTCCGACCAACATCACAGGCGCATACTACTACGAGGCACGTAACGCAGTTACAACTGCTATCACGAATTACATCAACGGTTCCTACCTCGAGACAGAGCTCCAGACCGCAGAGCAGACTATTAACTTTAACATGCAGTAAGCAATGAGTCGTGCAGATTTTAAATAAGTAACACCTAACACAGGGGAATAGTTTTCTGTAAGCTGTTCCCCTATTTTACTCCAACGATAGAGAAGGAGGGGTTTTTTTGAGCAAGTCGAAAAAGATGACGCTTAGCAAAAAACAGAATCTGATGGGATGGGTATTTCTGGCTCCCGGCGCTGTTTTGATTTTCATTATGAGTTTTGTACCGATGTTCAGGGCATTGGTTTTGTCGTTTAAGTCGGGCGTTGGCGCGAATATGAAGTGGAGCGGCGTCTCCAATTATGTTCGAATGTTTCAGGATACGGTGTTTGTCCAATCCATTAAAAATACATTTTTCTACCTGATTATTCAGGTGCCGGTAATGTTGATTTTTGCGCTGATTCTGGCATCCATACTGAATAACAAGGATCTGAGATTTAAGGGGCTGTTTCGGACGATGATCTTCCTGCCCTGTGCGACATCGCTGGTGGCATACGCAATCATCTTCCGTTCCCTGTTTGCCAACAATGGTCTGGTGAATCTGATTTTGGTGAATCTGGGTATTTTGGATCAGCCTTATGCGTTCCTAACGCATACAACGAGCGCGCGTATCGTTATCATCATCGCGCTGCTCTGGCGGTGGACGGGATACAATATGGTGTTCTACCTGTCGGGTCTGCAGAACATCGAGTATTCCGTTTATGAGGCGGCTAAGATCGACGGCGCGTCGGCGGTGCAGTCTTTCTTTAAGATTACAGTGCCGCTTTTGAAGCCTACGATTCTGCTGACGGCGATCATGTCCACCAACGGCACGTTACAGCTTTTCGACGAGTCGGTCAACCTGACAAAGGGCGGTCCGGCGAATACGTCGATCACGATGTCGCATTACATATATGATATGTCCTTTAAGTATGTGCCGAACTTCGGTTATGCGGCGGCAATGTCCTTCTTAATTTTGGTTCTGGTTGCTGTTCTGGCATTCCTGCAGATGAAAGTAGGTGATAAGCGTGACTAAATTGAGAAAATTCGGTATGTATCTGTTTTTGTGTATCGTATCTTTTATCTCCGTGTTTCCGCTGTACTGGATGGTAAGCGCGGCGACGAACAAGAGCGCGGATGTCATCTCCGGACGTCTGATTCCGGGCGGCTATTTTATGGAGAATTTAAACAATCTGCTGGCGGCGCAGAATATAGGGAGGGCTTTTGGCAACTCGTTTAAATACGCGGCAATTCTGACGATTGTGTCACTTTTGGTCAGCTCCTTGGCGGGTTACGGATTTGAGATTTTCCATGATAAAGCGAAAGATATGTTGATGAGCATTATCCTGCTGGCAATGATGGTTCCTTTTGTGGCGACCATGATCCCGCTGTTCCAGATGTTCTCGAAAGCGGGCTGGCTGAATACGACAATCGGATTCATCCTGCCGACGATCTCCACGCCGTTTCTGATTATGATGTTTAGACAGAGCGCGAGATCGTTCCCGCATGACATTATGGAGGCGGCGAGAATTGACGGGTTATCCGAGATCCGCATTTTTTTCCAGATGTTTATTCCGACTATGAGATCGACTTACGCGGCTGCTATGACAATCACTTTTATGAATGCATGGAACAGTTACCTTTGGCCGAAGGTAATCATGACGGATGCAAACAGTCAGACAATGCCAATGGTGGTGGCGAACCTGACGGAAGGTTACGTGACGGACTACGGTATGCTGATGCTCGCCGTGCTGATCTGTACCCTGCCCACTGCAGTCGTATTCTTCTGCCTGCAGAATGCGTTCGCGGAAGGTATTACCGGCGCAGTGAAGTGACGTAGGCAAAGAAGAAGCTGTGGATCAGCGGCTTTGCGAATAAGCGTGGTATAGAAAGTTTTTTCGTCAATAAGGTGTCAAAAACATCTGGGTATTTGGGTGCTTTTGACACCTTTGTTACAACAAATCGTCGTTGTCGAATGACGGTTCAGAGAATGGCTTTGCATTCTCGTCAGTGAAATCAAGCAATGGGAGAGGAGTAAAATAATAATATGACGCGATCTGATTATGATAGAATAAAAGATCCTCAGTTTTTTAAGGACAATGTGCTTCCGGCGCGTGCGGCGTTAAACCTGTATGCCAATGAAAAGGAAGCCGCGCGGGGAGAAAGCAGCCTGAAACAGTCACTGGATGGCATATGGAAATTCTCTTATGCGGTAAACATAGATTCCGCGGTGAAAGGGTTTGAGCAGGAAAGCTATGACTGCAGACCATGGGCGGACATCCGTGTGCCAGCGCATATCCAGATGGAGGGGTACGACATTCCTCAGTATGTCAATACGCAGTACCCATGGGATGGCAGGGAAGAACTTGTGCCGGGGGAGATTCCGGAGCGGTTCAATCCTGTGGCGAGCTATGTGAAATATTTTGAAGTCCCGGCACATATGCGCGGGCAGGAAATACGCATTGTGTTTGAAGGCGTGGAGAGCGGGATGGCGCTCTGGTGCAACGGTTCTTATGTGGGTTATAGCGAGGACAGCTTTACCCCCTCCGAATTTGACCTTACGCCCTATCTGAAAGACGGGGAAAATAAACTGGCGGTACAGGTTTACAAATGGACTTCCTCAAGCTGGTGCGAGGATCAGGACTTTTACCGATTCTCTGGCATCTATAGAAGTGTGTACCTGTATGCGGTTCCCACCGCGCATGTGGAAGATCTGACGGTGAAGACCCTGTTTGAGGGGGAAGGCTTTGACCGGGCGAAGCTGTCTGTATGCTGCAAGGTAAAAGGAAACGGCGTTTACAGATTCTGCTTAAAGGATGGCGGAGAGACGCTGTTTGAAAAGGAGCAGAAAGCGGAAGCGGACGGCGAATTTGCTTTTGAGGAAACGGTTGAGAAGCCCGGACTCTGGAGCGCGGAGAATCCTTACTTATATCAGTTGGAAATCAAATGCTGTGGTGGAAACGGTGAGACGGTGGAATATGTCTCGCAGCCGGTCGGTTTCCGCAAATTTGAGATGAAGGACAGCCGTATGCTGTTAAATGGAAAACGGATTGTATTTAAAGGCACGAACCGTCACGATTTCAGTTCCATATCGGGCAGACATGTCTCTTATGAGGAACTGGTCAAAGACATTGTGACCATGAAGCGCAACAATATCAACGCGATCCGTACTTCCCACTATCCCGATGACGAACGACTCTATGAACTTTGTGACCGCTATGGATTGTATCTGATCGCGGAGAGCAATCTGGAATCCCACGGCACATGGGACGCTTACCTGAAAGGGAAAAAGGACATGTCCTTCGTGGTGCCGGACGATAAGGCAGAGTGGAAGGAGATGATGTACGACCGCATCCGTTCCTGTTATCACCGGGACAAAAACCATCCGGCGGTGCTGATCTGGTCCGTGGGAAACGAGTCCTTTGGCGGCGAGACGATTTACGAGATGTCGGAGCTTTTCCGCAAGCTGGATGATACGAGGCTGGTACACTACGAAGGCATATTCAACGACAGGCGCTACAATGATTCCTCCGATATGGAGAGCCGCATGTACGCGAAGGTGACTGACATAGAGGAGTATTTGGTAAACGGCGACGGCAAGCCTTTTATCTGTTGTGAGTACACGCATGCCATGGGTAACTCCTGTGGTGCGATGCACAAGTACACGGATCTGGCTGACAAAGAAAACTCCGCTTATCAGGGCGGCTTTATCTGGGATTACATCGACCAGAGCATCTATAAAAAAGACCGTTACGGAAAGTGGTTTCAGGCTTACGGCGGCGATTTCGGGGAGCGCCCCACGGACTATAATTTCAGCGGCAACGGTATCGCCTACGGCGGGGAGCGGGAAGCGTCGCCCAAGATGCAGGCGGTAAAATTTAACTATCAGAATATTTCGGTTGCTGTAGAAAAGGATGGGTTTGAGGTGTGGAATAAAAACCTCTTCGTTTCTACGAGTAGCTTCCGTTGCGTGGCAGAGCTTCAGCGGGACGGTGTCAGCGTGGAGCGGAAAGAACTGACAGGGATTGACGTTGCGCCGGAGAGCAGACAGAATTATCCCGCGCCTTTCGCATTGCCGGAGGAGCCGGGTGAGTATGCGGTGACGATCGCCTTCCTCTTAAAAGAAGATACGCTGTGGGCGGAGGCAGGTCACGAAGTGGCGTTCGGACAGGCGGTGATCGGAACGGTGGACGCGCCTGTGGAGGAGAAGAAGAAACCGCTCACCATCATACGTGGCAATGATAATGTGGGCGTCCGGGGAGAGCATTTTGACGTACTGTTCTCGGAGCCGGCGGGGGCGATTTCCGCCTTTGGTATGGTTTCCTACCGCTATGCGGGCAAGGAGCTGATCGAGGAGATTCCCCGCCCGAATTTCTGGCGTGCGCCTACGGACAACGATACGGGCAATCATATGATGGCGAGACAGGGACAGTGGAAACTGGCAAGTCTGTACGCGTCATGCAGAAAGCCCGGAGGGAGATTAAATAAAGAGGGAGAAGATTTTGAAAATCCGGAAGTCAGGGAGGAAGCGGATCATGTCAGTGTGTCTTACCTGTACGACCTCAACACAACGCCTGCGGCGACCTGCCGGCTGACTTACAAGGTGTACGGGGACGGCAGCGTGCAGACCACGCTTGCTTATGACCCGGTGGAGGGACTGGCTGACATGCCGGAGTTTGGCGTGCTGTTTAAACTGAACGCAGACTACGATCGGCTGGAGTGGTACGGAAACGGTCCGGAGGAGACCTACGCGGACAGGGATCAGGGTGCGAAGCTGGGCGTTTACCGCAATCGTGTGGCGGACAATATGGCGGCGTATCTCGTGCCTCAGGAATGCGGCAATAAGACAAAGGTACGCTGGGCGAAAGTGATAGATATGCGCGGGCGCGGTATGCTCTTTAGCGGAGAAAACCTGAACTTTTCAGCGCTGCCGTACACGCCCCACGAGGTCGAGAACGCGAGACATCCCTACGAACTGCCGCCTGTGCATTACACGGTGGTGCGCGTGGCGGGCGGACAGCTCGGCGTCGGCGGCGACGACAGCTGGGGCGCGCCGGTGCATCCGGAGTATCATCTGGATGTGAGCGGGAAGAAGGAGTTTAGCTTTACGTTCCGGGGGGTATGATATAAATAAAAGAGTAAATGTAAAAAATCGGGCGTCGCCCGAAACGGAGGCAAGAATGCGCAAAACAAAAATTGTATGTACCCTTGGACCATCCACAGACAATGAGGAAGTGCTGCGGCAGATGATGCTGGCGGGAATGAATGTTGCCAGATGCAATTTTTCCCACGGCGTACACGATGACCATAAGAGAAGAATGGATGTGGTGAAAAAACTTCGGAAAGAATTGGGAAAACCGGTGGCGATTCTGCTCGATACCAAAGGACCGGAAGTACGCGTGAAGAACTTTAAGGAAGGAAAAGTTGTGCTGGAAGAGGGGCAGCTTTTTACGCTGACCGCCGATGATGTGGAGGGCACAAAGGATATCGTGAGCGTAACGTATAACAGGCTCTATGAGGATCTGGAAGAGGGGATGCGCGTACTCATCGACGACGGGCTGATCGAGATGACGGTGGAGAAGGTGGACAAAAGCAACATTGTCTGCCGCGTGGTAAACGGCGGCACGGTTTCCAACCACAAGGGCGTCAACGTGCCGGATGTGGACTTGTCCATGCCTTATATCAGTGATAAGGACAGGGAGGACATTCTTTTCGGCATCGAGCAGGATGTGGATTTTATCGCGGCTTCTTTTGTACAGAAAAAAGAAGATATTTTACAGCTCAGAAAGCTGCTTGAAAAAAACGGCGGTCAGGACATCAAGATTATTTCCAAAATCGAGAATGCGCAGGGTGTGGCAAACATTGATGATATTTTGTCGGTTTCCGACGGCGTTATGGTGGCGAGGGGAGACATGGGTGTGGAGATTCCCTATGAGGATGTGCCTGTGATCCAGAAGGAGATCATCAAAAAGGTGTACCGTGCAGGGAAACAGGTGATCACCGCCACGCAGATGCTGGAGTCCATGATCAAGAATCCAAGACCGACCCGCGCGGAGACGACGGACGTTGCGAATGCGGTTTACGACGGCACAAGCGCGATTATGCTCTCCGGGGAGACGGCGGCAGGCGCCTATCCCGTGGAGGCGGTGAAGACAATGGTTAAAATTGCGGAGCGCACGGAACAGGATGTGGATTACCGAAAGCGTTTTTTCCAGTTGGAGAGAGAGGCGAATCCGGATGTGACGGATGCGATCTGTCATGCAACCTGCACGACGGCGCTTGACCTGAATGCAACTGCCATCGTGACGGTTACGAAATCGGGAAGATCCGCCAGAATGATTTCCCGCTACCGCCCAAAGAGCGATATTATCTGCTGTGCGACCACCGAGAAGGTATGCAGGCAACTCTCACTGACATGGGGCGTGGAGCCGTTGCTGATTAAGGAAGAGAAGGACGCTTACGTGCTCTTTGACAAGGCGATTGCGGCTGCGGAAAAGAAGGGGCTTTTGCAGAAGGGAGATTTGACGGTGATTACTTCCGGGGTGCCCATCGGCATTTCCGGCACTACAAACATGATTAAGGTACAAATTGTGTAAGCGATACGGGTCCTGCAATCATTTCCCGCGCCACATAGAGTGTGCTGTCCGCTCGGGTGGTCATGCTCCACTTGACCAGCGTCATTGCCATCCGCTCGATTTCGATGCAGGTAATGCAGCGGGGATGAACGCAGCTTCCCGTATTATAGTAATGGGCGGGTGTGTCCGGCAGCGCCGGGCGGTGCGTGTGCCCGGTGACCAGAATGCGGCGGTTTTCCTCCGCCCATCTGTTTAGGCGGCTTTCACATTTGTTTTTGACTCTGTAATTTTTGGCGGCGCTTGTAGGGTCGAGTACGCCCAGATTTTCCAACGGGCTCCAGACATACCGCACCAGAAAGCGGGAGAGGCGCCAGAACGTGGAGTTGAGCAGGCTTGCCTGATGCCCGTGTGTCAGGTAAAGCGATACGCGGGGCACGTGACCGGGCTGCGCCCCGGTGGTGAGAATAATGCCCTCATAAAAAGTGAGGGATGGGAAGAGAGGCTGCATCTGCTGAGACTGCGTACAGAAATAGGTATCGCAGCTTTTGGCGGGGTAGCCTTTCTTCCGCTTTACAATATCGTGGTTGCCGTAGATTAGATACAGCCTGTTTTCTTCATGGAACTGTTTGAACAGCCAGAATACGTTGCTGTGGACGTCAATAATATTTTTCATGTTTCTGTTTTCCCACAGTTCATCCCCGTCGCCCAGTTCAATATAGGTAAAGCCATTTCGGTAGTAATGCTGCAGCGCGGCAAAATACAGGTGCTGGTTTTTCAGAAAATTATCGGAGGAGGAGCCGATGCCCCTGTGACAGTCGCTCATAAGAACGTAGCGCGAGCGGTCAGAAAGGGGGAGCATCGGCGCATCCAGGAAGGCATGGTTGAGACGGGTTGACGTGCTCATAGCTAGTGCCTCCTGCCGTGGCGCTTGTGACAGCGTTTGTGAAATCTGCGCAGCCGGAGAAGTTTTCGGAATGCGGCAGGGATAAAATAGTACAGATATAAGATTCTGTCCTCTGTGCAGAGAAAGGGTCTGGTAACCCACAGGTAGAGTCTACAGAAAAGTTTGTTTTTCCACTGGGAGAAACATCTCCAAAAACGTGTGATCAGATTGTATTTTTCGGAGTTTCTGTGGAAAACAAAGCAGACGGTGAGTCCTCTGACGGAAATGCAGTCTTCCGGGTAACCGGTTCGTTTCAGACCGTCCACGAAAGCGCAGAGCATTTCTCTGTTGGGAAAGCTGATGCAGGGCTCCATGGTAAGACAGGAGGGCTTGGAAAAGCATCCTACGAGAAAGGCGGTGAGCCACCAGTGACGCTCCGAATTGCGAATGCATTCGTTTCCGGCATTGCACAGAAGGAAGGAGCAGTCCAGCATTTCATTATCTTCCGCGCAGGAAAACCATGCGGTTTTATAATCCGATTCGG
Source organism: uncultured Lachnospiraceae bacterium (assembly GCA_910588955.1). GTDB lineage: Bacteria > Bacillota > Clostridia > Lachnospirales > Lachnospiraceae > UBA3282. Next base: position 78,640 of record CAJURQ010000007.1, on the reverse strand, counting down.
GGATAATGCCGTCTGCGTGGTATATGCCGATTTCCGCGCCGGTATTGATGCCGTACTGCCCTTTCCAGAATTCGATCAGCCATGTGCGTCCCCGATAATCGAAATAGACGGGAAGGGCGTCGAATACCATCTGGAAACGTGGCGCCATATAGTCATAGAGCCATGCGTATCCGGCGTGCCGCTGCGGGGCGTCCACCGTGGAGGAAAAGAAACCATGGTCGCAGTGAAAACGATAACCGAAAGGATAAACAAGCTCGTCTAAGAGTGTGCACTTGGCACAGCAGTCCATTTTCTTTATCCGGCAGATAATTTTTTTCCTCCGGCACTGAAAGAGGATACAGCCGAGAACAGCTATGAGAAGTAAAGCAAAGAGTAAGAAGTACATAATAAATATCCTGTGTCGTTTTACTCTATTTTATGTCGAAAGAAGGGAAATGGTGCGGCGGGGACAAGCTCTTTGGAGATAGGGTAAATCGGTTGGCGCGGCGGTCATTTTACAATAAGAAACAGACACGCCAGCGGTACCGTCACAAGGCTTAATACGGTTGTCAGAATTATGCCCTGCGAGATGGATTCCGTTTCCATATCCATCTGTTTTGCGAGCATAAGGGGCATGTTGGCGGCGGGTACGGCTGTCATCAGAAGCATGGTGTTTAAAATCAGCTTGTCGTTAATGAAACGGCTCATCAAAAGCATACAGCCGATGGGCACGAGAATCTGGCGAAGCAGGGTAAATACATAGAGCTTCGGGTGGGAAAAGATATCTTTCGGTGCCATCTGCGCGACAGAAACGCCGAGCACCAGCATGGATAAAAGAGTGGTGGCGCGCCCGGTGTAGGAGAGGGCGGAAGAGATTATTACTGGCACACGGAAGTTCCCTAAGTAAAAAATAATTGTGACCGCGGCGGAGATGGTGCCCGCATTGACAAGTTTCTGGAGACGGTTTGAACCGGTCTGGCTGACTGGAGCCGCCGCGCCGTCCTGCACCTGTTCGGCAGAGAAAGCGGTGTCGTCCTGTGCCTGTCCGGCGGGAGCCGCTGTCCCTTCCCGCGTCTGTCCCGCGGCAGCTCTCTGCAGAAGGGAGATGCCAAAGGTGTAGACCAGCAGGTTGAAGAGCAGGTTAAAAATGGACACGTATATCAGGGATTCGCTGCCGAGCACTGCGGAGGCGAGGGGGATGCCGATAAAGCCCACATTGCCGAAGATAGTCAGCATCTGGTATGCGTAGTGCAGATTCCGGGGTATCCGCAAAAGGCGGGGAATCAGAAAACTTATGGCGATCAAAATCGCAAAAACGGCGGCGTAAGCGATCAGGGCAATGCCCAGCTCCTGCAGGGATGCCTTGGGACCGTCGTCGAGGGCGGAGCAGATTAAGAGCGCCGGGTTGGTGACGTTGATAATCAAACCGGAAATCTGCTTGGAGCCTTCCTCCGAAATCATTTTGCGGCGGTAAAGGATCATGCCGATGCCGATTAAAATAAAAATGATAACCATCTGCTGTAATACGACTGTGACACTCATGTATGTTTTCCTCTTTTTTTCTGAATGTTTTCTTAATATTATTTCCGGTTTCGCTCATAAATTCGTAAGGTAATGTCTGTGCGGAGAAACCATCTCGAATTATTATAGTACATTTTCTCAAAAATGGAAGATTGTTTTTCCGTCGGACTCGTTATATACTTAGAGAAGTTTATAATAAACAGCCGGGGAGCAGATATTTGGCGGCAGTCGCAGAGGAACTGATTTAGATGGGGGTGTCTATGCAAAAATATATTATGGCGCTGGATCAGGGGACGACCAGTTCCCGCTGTATTTTGTTTGACAAGAAGGGTAATATATGCAGCATGGCGCAGAAGGAGTTTACCCAGATTTACCCGCAGGCGGGATGGGTGGAGCATAACCCGCGCGAGATATGGGCGTCACAGCTCGCGGTGGCGATCGAGGCGATGGCGAATATTGGTGCGGATGCAGGGCAGCTTGCGTGCCTCGGTATCACGAACCAGCGCGAGACGACGATTGTCTGGGACCGGGAAACGGGGGAGCCGGTATATAACGCGATCGTCTGGCAGTGCCGGAGAACGGCGGAGTTTATCGACGGGTTAAAGACGCAGGGCTATACGGAAACGATACGGGCGAAGACAGGTCTGGTGCCGGACGCTTATTTTTCCGGCAGCAAGATTGCTTGGATACTGGATCATGTGGAAGGCGCACGGGAGCGGGCGGAGCGTGGGGAACTGCTGTTTGGCACGGTAGATTCATGGCTGATCTGGAAACTGACGAAGGGCAGGGTACATGTCACGGACTACACCAATGCCTCCCGCACCATGCTATACAATATACACACGCTGGAATGGGACGAGGAGCTTCTTTCCATGCTGCGGATTCCGAGACAGATGCTGCCGGAGGTGAAGCCTTCCGGGACGGTGTTTGGCGAGAGCGATACGAGTATTTTCGGCGCGCCCGTTCCCATCGCGGGAGCGGCGGGCGACCAGCAGGCGGCGCTCTTTGGACAGTGCTGTTTTGCGCCGGGGCAGGTGAAAAACACATACGGGACGGGATGCTTTTTGCTGATGCACACAGGCAGACAAGCGATCGCTTCCGAGAGCGGTCTGCTCACAACCATCGCGGCGGGGGACACGTCCGAACCGTCCTACGCGCTGGAGGGCAGCGTGTTTGTGGCGGGCGCGGCGGTACAGTGGATGCGGGATGAGATGCGGATGATGAAGATCGCGCAGCATTCCGAAAAGTACGCCATGCGTGTGCCCGATACAAACGGGGTCTATGTGGTACCCGCCTTTGTGGGCATGGGAACGCCCTACTGGAATCCCTACGCGCGGGGCACTGTGGTGGGTATTACGAGGGGCTGCCAGAAAGAGCACTTTGTTCGGGCGGTACTGGAATCGATCGCCTATCAGTCCATGGATGTGCTGAAGGCGATGGAGGAGGACGCGGGGATTCCGCTCAGTGAATTGAAGGTGGACGGCGGCGCCAGCGCCAACGATTTCCTGATGCAGTTTCAGGCGGATATCACGGGACAGGCGGTGCACAGACCGAACTGTATCGAGACGACGGCTCTGGGCGCGGCGTATCTGGCGGGGCTCTCGGTGGGCTGCTGGAAAGACAAAGGTGAAATCTGTGAGAACTGGCAGCTTGGAAAGCGGTTTGACGTGACGATGGAGAGACAGACGAGAGAGCAGCTTGTAAAGGGATGGAAACGTGCCGTCCGATGTGCGCTTGCATGGGCGGATGATGCGCGATAGCAACGAGCAGTGCGCAGACAGAGGAGTGAGCGAAGCGGAGAGCTTGCTCGACGAAGCGCTTGATCCGATGGATGCATAGGGCGACTGCCCGCGAGCGAGGAAGCCGAAGGCTTTCGAGCTGCACTGCGAAAGACTTTAGAAAGGAAATCAAATAATGAACATTACCTACAACGAAAAGAACAGAATCTTTAAACTGGACACGCCCCACACGAGTTACTGTATCGGCGTGGTGGATGAGGAGAATTTTTTGGGACATGTGTACTATGGGAGAAGTCTTGGGTCGGACGATCTGGCATATCTGATGCGCACTGGGGAGCCGCCATTTGTTCCGTCGGAAAACAACAGGGAGAGAACTTCCTTTTTAGACACGTTTCCGATGGAGTATACGGGACACAATCTGGGCGATTATAGAGAAGGAACGCTTTCGGTGCGCACGCTGTCCGGGCATACGGGCGTTTCCCTTTCCTATGTGTCCCACCGCATTTATGAGGGAAAAGAAGCGCTTGACGGGCTTCCGGCGACCTTTGGCGGAAAGGACGAGTGCAGGACGCTGGAGATCACATGCGAAGACCCGGTATTGAAATTGCAGGTGGTTCTGTCCTACAGCATTTTTGCGGACACGGACGCGATTGCGAGAAGTGTGAAAGTGGTAAATCACGGCGGCGAGGCGGTTTGTCTGACGAAAGTGTTATCCGCCTGCATAGATATGGACAACGACGATTACGAGATGATCACCCTGCACGGTTCATGGGCGAGAGAGCGCGCAATACAGACTTACCCGATCAGGAAGGGCAAGCAGAGCGTCGGATCGGTGCGCGGGGAGTCCAGTCATCAGGAGCATCCCTTTATGGCGTGGAAGAGCAGGACGGCGATGGAGGAGACAGGCGACGTTTACGCTATGAACTTTGTCTACTCCGGCAATTTTATCGCGCAGATCGAGGAGAGCCAGTTTGGCAGCATCCGCGCTATGATGGGCATCCACCCGGAAGATTTCTGCTGGAAACTGGAGCCGGGTGAGAGCTTTCAGGCGCCGGAAGTGATCTGCATGTACTCGGCGGAGGGTCTGGGCGGCATGACCAGAAACTTCCACGAACTGTACCGAAATCATCTGATCCGGGGCATTTATAAAGACAAGAAGAGACCGATCCTCATCAACAACTGGGAGGCGACTTACTTCGACTTTGACACGGACAAACTTCTGGATATCGCCAGACAGGCTTCCATGCTCGGCATAGAGATGCTTGTGATGGATGACGGATGGTTTGGTCACAGGGACGACGACAATTCCAGTCTGGGCGACTGGTTTGTGAATGAGTCCAAGCTTAAGGGCGGGCTGAAATACTTGGTGGACGAGGTCAATAAGCTCGGGATGAAGTTCGGCATCTGGGTGGAGCCGGAGATGATTTCCCCCGATTCCGATCTTTTCAGGGAGCACCCCGACTGGGCAATCCAGATTCCCGGCAGGACGGGGAGCCTTGCAAGAAACCAGTATGTGCTTGACCTGACGAGAAAAGAAGTGCGCGACTGTGTGTATGACAGGATCGCGGCAGTGCTTCGCAGCGCGAATATCGAGTATGTGAAGTGGGATATGAACAGGCAGCTTTCCGACCTCGGCAGCTACGGGCTTCCGGCGGACAGACAGGGCGAGCTTGTGCACAGACAGACCCTTGCGCTCTACGAGATGCAGGAGCGGCTGATCACGGATTTCCCGAATCTACTTCTGGAGAACTGCTCCGGCGGCGGAGCGCGGTTTGATCCGGGTATGCTCTATTACAGCCCTCAGATCTGGTGCTCCGACGACGCGGACGCGATTGAGCGGTTGTCGATTCAGGCGGGCACGGCGCTCGTCTACCCGCTTTCCACGATGGGCGCGCATGTGTCCGACTGTCCGAATCACACGGTGGGCAGGACGACGCCTTTTGAGACGAGGGGCTTTGTGGCGCTGGCGGGCACTTTCGGCTATGAGCTGGATGTGACGAAGATTCCCGAGGCGGACCGGAATATGATTCCTGATCAGGTGGCGATGTACCATAAATATAACGATTTGGTGAGGCAGGGCGATTATTATCGGATCGCGCGCTATGCGGACAATCATTTTTATGACTGCTACGCTGTGGTGGCGAAGGATAAGAGCGAGGCGCTTGTCACCTATGTGCAGGTGTTGAACCGACCCAATTGCCACAGCAGGAGAATCTGCATTCCGGGGCTTGATCCGGAGAAGACTTATGTGATCGAGAATGCGGCGGACTGGCAGGAGATCGGACAGACCGAGTACAGGGGAGATACGCTGCACTACGCGGGGATCAATGTGCCGCCGATCAGGGGGGACTTCAAGGCGCGGCTTATACACTTGAAGGAAAAATAAATACAAACAGAAACGGAGAATGAGATATGATCGTACAAAAATATAAGGACATGCTGCAAGGAAAATCCGTAATCCGGCAGCTCTCGGAGTTCGCGACGGCGAGGGGGCAGGAGATCGGGTATGAGAATGTGTTTGATTTCAGTCTGGGAAATCCTTCGGTGCCGGTGCCGCAGGAGTTTACGGATGTGATGATAAAGATGCTGCAGGAGAGAAACCCGATGGAGCTGCACGGCTACAGCCAGAGTCTGGGCATTCCGTCCGTCAGGGATAAGGTGGCGGCTTCCCTCAACAAAAGGTTTGGGATGAACTACACGGGGAACCATATTTTTATGACCACCGGCGCGGCGGGGGCGATCGCCCACGCGGTGCGGTGCGTGACGGAGCCGGGGGACGAGGTGCTCACTATCGCGCCCTATTTTCCAGAGTACGCGCCTTATATCAATCTGACGGGGGCGGTTCTCAAGGTGGTGTCGGCAGATACTGAAAACTTCCAGATCAACTTTGAGGCGTTTGAGGAGATGCTGACGGAAAAGGTGACAGCGGTTCTGATCAACACGCCGAACAATCCTTCGGGCATTGTTTACTCCACGGAGACGATTAAGGAACTGGCACGTATTATGGAGGAGAAGCAGAGGCAGTACGGGCACGATATTTTCCTGATCTCCGATGAGCCTTACCGGGAGATCGTGTTTGCGGGCGTGGATGCGCCTTATCCTTCCAAGTTTTATGACAATTCCCTCTCCTGCTACTCCTTTTCCAAATCCCTTTCCCTGCCGGGAGAGCGGATCGGCTATGTGGCGGTGAATCCGAAGTGTACGGATGCGGACATAATCAGCGTGATGTGCAGCCAGATCTCCAGAGGAACGGGGCACAACTGTCCGCCGTCCATCATCCAGCTTGCGGTGGCGGAAGTGCTTGATCTGACCTCGGACCTCTCGGTTTATGAGACGAATATGAACATATTATATAAGGAATTGACGGACTTAGGGCTTGAGTGTGTCCGCCCGGGCGGCACCTTTTATATGTTCCCGAAATCGCCCGAACCGGATGCGGCTGTCTTTTCCGAGAAGGCGAAGAAGTACGATCTGATTCTCGTGCCGAGCGACAGCTTCGGGGTGAAGGGATATTTCCGAATCGCGTACTGTATCGACACGGAGAAGGTGGAGCGGTCGCTGGAGGCGTTCAGAAAGTTTATAAGGGAGATGTACTAATATGATGTATCAGGCAGGACTGGTTCTGGAAGGCGGCGGTATGAAGGGCATTTACACTGCCGGTGTATTGGATTATTTTATGGAGAAGGAGATACTGTTTTCCGACTGTTACGGCGTGTCGGCGGGGGCGTGCCATCTGTGCAATTACATGTCGGGGCAGAGGGGTCGGTCTTTGCGCATCAGCGTGGATTATCTGGATATGAAGCAGTACTGCGGGAAGTGGAGTCTTTTCACAACGGGCGATCTGTTCGGTGTGGATATGAATTACAGTCTGATCCCGAATTATCTCGATCCCTTTGACTATGACGCGGCGGCTAAATTTGAGGGCAAGGCGTTTGCGGTGGCGACCGATATCGAGACGGGAAAACCTGCCTACCTTCCGCTTAAGGATCTGCGGGAAGATTTGATTGCGGTGCGCGCGTCAAGTTCACTCCCGCTGGTGTCCCGCAATGTAAAGATCGGCGACAGATATTATCTGGACGGAGGCATCAGCGATTCGATTCCGATCAGAAAATCCATTGAGGACGGCAACAGGAAAAATGTGGTGATTATGACCAAGGAGGAAGGTTTTGTCAGACAGCCCGCAGGAGCGGAGCTTGCGCTTGTGAGGGCGCGCTACCTCCGTTACCCGAAAGTGTACGAACTGATGCGCGAAAGGCATCTTTCCTATAATGCCACCGTACAATATATGGAAGAAAAGAAACGGAAGGGTGAGCTCTTTGTGATCCGTCCGAAACGGAAAAGCGAAGTCGGCAGGATCGAGAAGGATAAGGACAAGATGAAGGCGCTCTACGAGGAAGGCTGCCGCGACGCGCAGGAATGCTATTTGGATTTACTTGAGTATCTGGAGTAAGAAAGGATAAAATATGGACATGATAGAAATTTTGAAGGCGGTGCTCTTCGGCATCGTGGAGGGTATCACGGAATGGCTTCCCATCAGCAGCACCGGACACATGATTCTCTTGAATGAATTTGTGACCCTGAACGTGAGCGAGGACTTCTGGGAGATGTTTCTGGTGGTGATCCAGCTCGGGGCGATTTTGGCGGTGGTGCTCCTTTTCTGGAACAAGATCTTTCCCTTCCGCTTTAAGGAAAAGCCGGTGGTGCAGAAGGACATTTTCGTGCTGTGGTTTAAAATTCTCGTGGCATGCGTTCCGGCAGCGATCGTGGGACTTGCTTTTGACGATGTGCTGGACGCGCTCTTTTACAATCCGTGGTGCGTTTCCATTGCGCTGATCGTGTTCGGTATCGCCTTTATTCTGATCGAAAACAGAAATAAGAAAATGACGCCGAAGATTACGGAACTGAATGATATTACTTACCGCATGGCGCTGATGATCGGCATTTTTCAGCTTTTAGCGGCGGTGTTCCCGGGGACGTCCCGCTCCGGCGCAACCATTGTGGGTGCGCTTCTGATCGGCGTGTCGAGAACCGTGGCGGCGGAGTTCACTTTCTTTCTGGCGATTCCCGTTATGTTAGGCGCGAGTCTGCTTAAGCTTTTAAAGTTCGGATTTTCCTTTACAGGAGAGGAAGTAGTCATTCTGGCGGTGGGAATGGCGGTGGCTTTTGCGGTGTCCGTGGCGGTGATCCGTTTCCTGATGGGCTATATCAAAAAGCATGATTTTAAGGTTTTTGGCTGGTACAGGATTGTGCTCGGCGCGGCGGTGCTTTTGTACTTTATGGTAGCTTAAGATTGTAAAACAGGGCAGTTTTGGGGCTTTTTTATGTCAATTCGTATAAGATTTTAGTATAAAAATTAACTATTTGTTACAGATTGTTGGTTGACAGCCCCGTTTTATTGAGATAAGATACATCTAGCAGGGTCATGTAGCAGGTAGTTTTGCGGGGATGCATGGCGTTACGGTAACAAGATCGAAATTATGGAAAAGTAGTTTTAGTGAATGTGGGGAAGGAGACACTCATGGCAGAAATTAAGATGCCGGCTGCAAAGCCGGAAGCTACCAAAGCAGCAGATACAAAGACAACGACAGCAGCGACACCAGTGGCAGCACCTGCGGCGAAGACAGAGCCTGTAGAGAAGGCTAAAGAAGAAGTAAAAGAAACCGAGGCGAAGAAGCCTGCGGCAGAGAAGAAGAAACCCGGCAGAAAGCCTGCGGCGAAGAAGCCCGGCAGAAAGCCCGCGGCAGCAAAGAAAGAGACGGCGGCAAAGACTACTACAACCAGAAAAGCTGCAGTGAAAGAGAACGTGCATTTAGAGTTTGCGGGTAAGAGCTACACTTCCGAGGATCTGGTGAAGATTGCGAAGGATGTATGGAAATACGACCTGAAGAAGAAGGTTGGCGATTTCAAAGCTGTAGAGCTTTATGTGAAGCCCGAGGAGAGCATTGTTTACTATGTGATCAACGGCGAGGAGAAAGGTCAGTTCAATATCTAATTATTTCAGACGGAAAGAATGCAGGCGGTCAGTTTAGGGTATGCTAAACTGACCGTATTTTGCGTGCATAAGCAGAGTCAGAAAGCGGCATAGACAGGATGCATGCTTGCATGTAAGCCTGTCTGTGACGATTTATGACGAGCAACGCGAACGAGAGATGCGAAGCATCTCGAGTCTGCTTATGTGCGCTGGTTGATTTCATACTTTTTTAACAAATTTTTTCCATTCAGATGTTGACAATGTAAAAAAGAAGTGATACCTTACTACCAGAAGGTGTTAGCACTCTAATAAGTTGAGTGCTAACAACACGGTGTGAAGGTACTGAATAGTTATAGAGGGAAATGGTATGCAGCTAGACGAAAGAAAATATATCATATTGCAAGCCATCATCCGAAACTACTTGGAGACAGGGGAGCCGGTAGGCAGCCGTACGATCTCCAAGTACACCGATTTAAACTTGAGCTCCGCGACCATCCGAAACGAGATGGCGGATTTGGAGGAACTGGGCTACATCCTGCAGCCCCACACATCCGCCGGCAGGATTCCATCCGACAAGGGCTACCGACTCTATGTGGATAAGATGATGGAGGAGAAGGAGCGGGAAGTCGAGGAGATGAAGGGGATCCTTCTGGAGAAGGAAGATAAGGTGGATCACCTTCTCAAGCAGGCGGCAAAGCTGCTTGCCAACAACACCGAATACGCGGCAATGATCTCCGCGCCCCAGTACCACCGTAATAAACTGAAATTTATCCAGCTTTCGCGGGTGGATGCAAGGCAGATTCTGGCGGTAATCGTTGTGGAGGGAAATGTGATCAAGAACTCCATGCTGACGGTTCCCGACGAACTGAGCGACGAGACGCTTTTGAAGCTGAACATCCTCCTGAACACCCACCTGAACGGTCTTTCCCTTGAGGAGATCAATCTCGGCATGATTGCCGCCATGAAACAGCAGGCGGGCATCCACAGCGAGATCGTGGCGGACGTTATAGACGCGGTGGCGGAGGCGATCAAGGCTGACGAGGATTTGGAGATTTATACAAGCGGCACGAAGAACTTCTTCAAGTACCCGGAGCTTGCGGATCATGAGCGCGCCAGCGAACTGATTACCACCTTTGAGGAAAAACAGCTTTTGAGTGAGCTGGTTCAGGATAATCTGTCGGGAGACAACAACACGGGCATACAGGTTTACATCGGTGACGAGACGCCGGTTGCGGGCATGAAGGACTGCAGCATTGTGACGGCGACCTACGAGCTGGACGCGGGTATGAAGGGAACCATCGGCATCATTGGTCCGAAGAGAATGGATTACGAGAAGGTTGTGAGCAATCTCAGGCTGTTAAAACATCAGCTGGATGATTTATATAAGAAGTAAACCGGATTGGCTTGAAAAGTCAAACAAGAAAGGGATGAGCAGAATGGCAGCAGAAGAAAAGGATAAACAGGAAAAAGAGATGGAAGAACAGGATATGCCGCAGCAGGAAGAACCGGCGGAAACAGCGCAGGAGGAAACATCCGGTGAGCCTTCGGCGGGAGACGGAGAGAAGGCTGCTAAGAGCGACAGAAAAGAGAAGAGGAAAAAGGATAAAAAGCAGGATCCCCTGAAAGAGAAAGTAGAGGAACTGGAAGACCGGGTGAAACGCCAGATGGCGGAGTTCGATAATTTCCGCAAGCGCACCGAGAAAGAGAAGACGGCAATGTTTGAGACGGGCGCAAAGAGCGTGATAGAGAAAATCCTTCCGGTGGTGGATAACTTTGAGAGAGGGCTCGCCAGCGTACCCGAGGAAGAGAGAGACGGCGCGATCGCGCAGGGTATGCAGATGATATACAAACAGCTTATGACGGAGCTGGAAAATCTGGATGTAAAACCTATCCCGGCGGTCGGGGAGGAGTTTAATCCCGAGTTCCACAACGCGGTGATGCAGACGGAGAGCGAGGAGTTTGAGTCCGGTACGATCGCGCAGGAGCTGCAGAAGGGATATACTTACAGGGACAGCGTGGTCAGACACAGCATGGTGGCGGTAGTACAATAAAAAGTAAAAAATAACTGTAAATATAATGTGTGGAAGCGGCAGACGCTTCAGAAAAGGAGAATATTATGAGTAAAATTATCGGCATCGACTTAGGAACAACAAACAGCTGCGTGGCGGTTATGGAGGGCGGCAAGCCCACTGTCATTGCGAACACGGAAGGCGCGAGAACCACACCGTCCGTTGTGGCTTTCACGAAAAACGGCGAGAGACTTGTCGGCGAGCCTGCAAAGCGTCAGGCGGTTACCAACGCGGACAACACCATTGCCTCCATCAAGAGGGATATGGGTACGGACAGAGGGCGAAACATCGGAGATAAAAAGTATTCCCCGCAGCAGATTTCCGCTATGATCCTGCAGAAGCTGAAAGCGGATGCGGAGAGCTATCTGGGCGAGAGCGTGACGGAGGCTGTTATCACTGTTCCCGCATACTTTAACGATTCCCAGAGACAGGCGACCAAGGACGCGGGCAAGATTGCGGGTCTGGATGTAAAGCGTATCATCAATGAGCCTACCGCAGCTGCGCTGGCTTATGGTCTTGACAACGAAAAAGAGCAGAAGATCATGGTATACGATCTGGGCGGCGGTACCTTCGATGTGTCCATCATCGAGATCGGCGACGGCGTAATCGAAGTGCTTGCCACGAACGGCGATACCCATCTGGGCGGCGATGATTTTGACCAGAAGATCATCGACTGGATGCTTTCCGAGTTCAAAGCGCAGGAGGGCGTAGACCTCTCCAACGACAAGATGGCGCTCCAGAGATTGAAAGAGGCGGCTGAGAAGGCGAAGAAGGAGCTTTCTTCCGCGACGACGACAAATATCAACCTTCCTTTCATCACAGCGACAGCGGAAGGTCCCAAGCACTTTGATATGAACCTGTCAAGGGCGAAATTCGACGAGCTGACGAGCGATCTCGTAGGGCGCACCGCAATCCCGGTACAGAACGCGATGAAAGACGCGGGTCTGACCAATTCGGATATCGGACAGGTGCTTCTGGTAGGCGGTTCCACCCGTGTGCCGGCGGTGCAGGAGAAGGTGAAACAGCTCACAGGCAAGGAGCCGAGCAAGTCCCTGAATCCCGACGAGTGCGTGGCGCTGGGCGCTTCCGTTCAGGGTGGTAAACTCGCGGGCGACGCTGGTGCGGGCGAAATCCTCCTGTTGGATGTAACGCCGTTGTCACTTTCTATTGAGACGGCGGGCGGCGTTGCAACCAGACTGATTGAGAGAAATACAACCATTCCCACCAAGCACAGTCAGGTGTTCTCCACCTACTCCGACAACCAGACGGCGGTGGATATCAATGTGCTGCAGGGTGAGAGACAGTTTGCGAAAGATAACAAGTCCCTCGGACAATTCCGTCTGGACGGCATCCCGCCGGCAATGCGCGGCGTACCGCAGATCGAGGTAACTTTCGATATCGACGCCAACGGTATCGTGAACGTATCCGCGAAGGATCTGGGTACGGGCAAGGAACAGCACATCACCATCACCGCAGGCTCCAACATGTCGGACGACGAGATCGAGAAGGCGGTAAAGGAAGCGGCAGAGTTCGAGGCGCAGGATAAGAAGCGCAAAGAGGCGGTTGACACGAGAAACGAAGCGGATTCCTTTGTGTTCCAGACCGAGAAGGCACTGAACGAGGTGGGCGATAAGATCGACGCTTCCGAGAAAGCGAGCGTTGAGGCTGACCTGCAGGCGGTGAAGGATATTCTCGAGAAGACCAAGGATCAGGAGCTTACCGACAGCCAGCTTGACGAGTTGAAGGCGGCGAAGGAGAAGCTGACGAACTCCGCACAGGCGTTGTTCACGAAGATGTATGAGAACATGCAGCAGGCACAGGGCGGTCCTGACATGAGCAACATGGGCGGCGCGCAGGAGGCAGGTCCTCAGGACAACGGCGGCGCGGATGATGTAGTGGACGGAGATTATAGAGAGGTATAACCCAAAATAGCGGCGAAGCAGCGAGGACGCGGCTGAGCGAAATAAAGGAAGGGCATAGTAATGGCAGAACAAAAACGGGATTATTATGAGGTGCTCGGCGTAGAGAAAAGTGCGGACGACGCCGCCATAAAAAAAGCATATAGAGTTCTGGCTAAGAAATATCACCCCGACATGAACCCCGGGGACGCGGAGGCGGAGAAGAAGTTCAAAGAGGCTTCGGAGGCTTATGCGGTTCTCAGCGACCCCGAGAAGAGGAGACAGTATGACCAGTATGGTCATGCTGCCTTCGACGGTGCGGGCGGCGCAGGCGGTTTTGGCGGTTTCGATTTCAGCAGCGCGGACTTCGGCGATATCTTCGGCGATATTTTTGGTGATCTTTTTGGCAGCGGCAGGCGCGGCGGCGGAAGAAGCAACGGTCCCATGAAGGGCGCGAATATCAGAACAAGCGTTCGCATCAGCTTTGAGGAGGCGGTCTTCGGCGTGGATCGGGAGATAGAACTGACGCTAAAGGACGAGTGTACCTCCTGCCACGGCACGGGCGCGAAGCCCGGAACCAGCCCCGAGACGTGCAGCAAGTGCGGCGGCAAGGGTCAGGTGGTATTTACCTCGCAGTCGTTCTTCGGTACGGTGCGCAATGTGCAGACCTGTCCCGACTGTCACGGTACGGGCAAGGTGATCAAGGACAAATGTCCCGACTGCCGCGGCACGGGTTATATTGCAAATAAAAAGAAGATACAGGTTTCCATCCCCGCGGGTATCGACAACGGACAGTGCGTCCGCATCCGCGATAAAGGTGAGCCGGGATCTAACGGCGGTCCCAGAGGAGACCTTCTGGTCGAGGTGGTAGTGGGAAGACATCCCATCTTCCAGAGGCAGGATGAAAATATTTATTCCACTGTGCCTATGTCCTTCGCGGTCGCGTCGTTGGGCGGTGAGATCGTGATCGACACCGTGGACGGCAGGGTGATCTACGAGGTGAAGGCGGGGACGCAGACCGACACCAAAGTCCGCTTGAAGGGCAAAGGCGTGCCTTCGCTCAGAAATAAGGATGTGCGCGGCGACCATTACGTGACGCTGGTGGTGCAGGTGCCCGACAAGCTGTCCCATGAAGCGAAAGAGCTTTTGAAGAAGTTTGACGAGTGCACGGGCGACAGCCTGAACGCGGCAAAGAACATAACGGCAGACTCCTCCGAGGAACCGGCGGGAGGCGGGAAAAAGAAGAAGAAATTTAAATTTTAAAAGCAGATGCATGAAAACAGGAAGGATTTCTCAAAAATGGGAAATCCTTTTTGATTTGTTGTATTTTTTTTGCATATACGGTGAAATTTAGGGTTTTTTAGAGGAAGGGGATGTGATATAATAAAAAAATATAGTAGTTGGAGAAAACGTTGATTTTGTAGGGGCTCAATGGAAAGAAGGTGAAGTGTTGGAAAGAAAAAGACAGATCGTTACTTTGGGGGTTGTACTCCTGTTTGTGGCGGGAGTCAGTGGGTGTGGCATAAACCGTAAACTTAGCAGTCAGTCTGTGGAAGGTGCGGAACTAAAATTAGCGGCGGAGACCGAAATCACAGAGCCGATCGATAGAGGGACTATTGATATGGAATCAGAGGAGTCACCGCAATTGACGGCACTTGCGGACACCTTGGAAGAAGCGCAGGAAATAGCCGATTTATATGGAATTGAATTGGAAAAGTATTCCTATGGTGTGGCTACCTATTATACTGATAAGGATATTTCGGAACTTATCAATATGGGAATAGAGAAAGGCTATCCCACTTTGGCGCCTAACAGTAAAGTTGAATTGCATACGGAATAGATGGTTTAGTAGAGCCAGAAAATAAGGAAGAAAAAGGAGAAGGAAATCGAAATGAAAAAAGCAAAGCTATTGTCACTGTTTTTAGCGGGCGCTCTGGTGTTCCAGTCAGCGGGTATAGATGCTCTCGCAACTGCATCAGATACCCCGGACGTTGTTGCAGAGGAGGTGTTAGAGGAGTCTGACGGTGAAACTGCAGATACGGAGAACTCTGAGAATGTTTCAGAGGATGACGGACAGACAGAAGAACCTTCCGGGGACGAAACTTCTAAAGAGGAAGAAACTCCGGACCAGCCTTCCACAGGAGATGAAGGCGTCGATAATGGTTCTGAAGGCGGCGAAACTCCAGACCAGCCTTCTGTAGGAGATGAGGAGAACAAGGAACCCTCTGAAGATGAGCAGAATCCTGAAATTCCTCCGACAGACGAGGAAGGGGAAGGAGATCCCGAAGGGGACGAAAATGAGCCGGAAAAGGACAAGGATAGTTCAGAAGAAAACGGAGAGAACACTTCGGACGATACACTTTCCGAAGAAAGTGTGTCTGAAAATACGGTTTCAGAAAACACCATTTCCGAAAATACGATCTCTGAGGATGAGGGGGACATTTTCGATATTTTTCCGGGACTAGGAGATAATTATACACTGTCTTCGCAACAGATGTCGGACAAGAGAACACTTGCTCTTCACATGGACGATGTCGTAAAGGTAAACGCCAAAACTTTGGAAGACTATGCGGACAAAGAGGGCATATATGAGCTGGGTGAAGTAATATACTTGGCGGATGATGAAGAGGAAGCGGAACAGATAGCGGCAGCCTTTGGCGGGACATTGGATAAATATGCTTATGAAGTGGCTGTTATCAGCCTTCCTGAGAATGCTACGGTAGCTATGGCGGTGGCGGCAGCAGCAAATCCCGAGATGAAACTGCCTGCAGTGTGGCCTAATTACTATCATTATCTGGATGGTGAACTGCCTGAGGTTAACGCTGTCTATGAGCCAAGCGATCCAGACTTTAGCAAGCAGTGGCACCATGATTACATTGGTACCCGCTATGCATGGGCGGCAGGCTATAAGGGTCAGGGAGTGAAAGTAGCCGTAATTGATACCGGGCTGAAAAAGGATCATGAAGATTTTGGGACAAACGTGACAGACGGTTATAATTTTGTTACAAATACCGTTTATAACCAAGATAACGCAACTCACGGAACTCACGTGGCAGGCATTATTGGTGCTGCGCACAACGGTAAAGGTGTTGCCGGCATCGCGCCGGAAGCCACATTGAGCGGCTTCTGCGTAGCTAATACAAGCGGTGCTCTGACAGGTGATATTCTGGGCGCGATTCAGAAAGCCATAAACGAAAAGTATGATATTATTAACATGAGTCTGGGGGGAGCATATTATAACGATCTGTTTGCCAAGAAGGTCAAAGAGGCTTATGATGCGGGAGTGGCGGTTTTTGCTTCTTCCGGCAATGACGACTCGGATGGGAATAATTTCCCGGCAGCTTATCCGGGAGCTATTTCCGTGGGCGCGGTAGATCAGAACGGTGCAAGAGCTTCCTTTTCCAACTATGGCAGTGCGGTAAAGCTGTCCTTCCCGGGTGTAGGCATCTACTCTACAACGGTGGATGGTTATTCTAGTAACGGACATACATATGGTGCCTATGATTATATGAGCGGCACCAGCCAGGCGTCTCCTGCGGCAGCGGGTACTGCAGCGGTGATTCTCTCCGCAAACAAGACGATATATGACAAAAGCGGTAAGCAGAGAGTAGACGCGCTCGTCGCGGCGATGAAATCTTCTACTAATAAGTGTTCCAGCCCAGGTATGGGCGCAGGTACGACGTGGCTGCCTGGAGCTTTAAAGATCGCTACAGATATGACTGCACCTGATATGCCGACCATCGAATTTGATGAAAGCAAGTATAAGAAGTCCGGCAGCAATTACATAACAGAATCTGTGGAAGTAAAGCTTTCCACGAAGACTGCGGTAGGCGTAGAAATTTACTATTCCACAAACGGAAAGAACCTGTCATATAAAAATGGCGCGGTTACAAATGCCGCAAATGAGACCCCTTATGTACCGGGTACTCCGATTACGCTGGAAGGTGCGAAAAAAGTAACCATCAAAGCGGTTGCACTGAACCCTACTACCGGGAAGATGAGTAAAGCGGCTACAAAGACCTTTTCGTTAACACCGGATCCCAGAATGGTAGAGTTGTCGTCTGCCGGCAACGTTTCGCGTATTGCTGCAGGCAAAAGCCTGAAATTGACGGCAACAATTATACCAACTTATGCATCGTCCAAAAAAGTATCGTGGTCGGTAGACGCGGCGGCAAAGGCCAACGGGATTACTGTGTCAAACGGTACCGTAAAAACAAAGGCAACCACTCAGGCTGGAACCTACACGGTTACCGCTACGGCTTTGGGGAGCGACGGGAAACCGATTGATACGGTTAAGAAGGATTTCCCTTTAAGTGTGATTGCCAAGGCGGAAATAAAAAAGGTGGCATTCCAGAAAGACGGTAGTAATTATACGAAAGCGCCTGCGTTAGATGTACAGGACACACTTTCTTTAATCGATTATCTGAAAGTAACAAAAGTGGATGATTCGGAAGGTAGTAATGCTGATGTAGTATGGTCTAGCAGCAATACAAAAGTGGCAACCGTCAGCGGGGGTATAGTTACTGCTATTGCGCCCGGAAAGGCAACAATTAAGGCTATGGCGAATGACGGCAGCGGCAAGAGTGCCTCTTGTGCCGTGACAGTTAACCAACCGGTCACAAGAATTACGATCAGCGGTCCTACAAAAGACCCTGCAAAGGTTGCTGCCGGAAAATCAATCAGCCTCTCCGCAAAGGTGGAACCGGCGAATGCCACGAACAAGAAGCTTACTTGGACAGTGGAGGGCAACGCACTTGTTACGGTATCAAATGGCAAGGTGACGGCGAAGAAGGACGCGTCAGGAACCTGTACGGTTAAAGCAACCGCGCAGGACAACGGAAAGGCTTCCTCAAATCTTTATACAGTTACGATTGTATCGGGTGAGATTACGAAAATTACGCTCCCCAAAACAGCGCTTACATTGTTCAGCCCTAAAGCGGCGATAAAAGATGCGGCAAATGCGCCTGTTGAAGAGACACTGACTCCGACGATAGAGGGTAAAACAGGATATGACAGTGCGCTTATTACATGGACGAGCAGCGCACCCAGCATAGCTTCTGTAGATGCAAAAACCGGTAGAATTACGGCAAAAACGGCAGGTAAAGCAACGATTACCTGTGCTGCTACTGACGGTAGTAATAAGAAGGCAACCTGTAAGGTTACGGTTGCTGTCCCTATGTCAAAACTGGTTATCGGTACCACCGACAGTTATGGTGCGTGGGATTCTGAGGGGTACTATGGTTATATCGCGGTTGGCAAGAGTATCAAGATGTCCGCGAAATACAGCAGTAATTATGGTGTGCCTACTAACAAAAAGGTGACATGGCATTCCAACAATGAAAACGTCATGAAGGTTGACAAAAATGGTAAGGTAACTGTGGATAAGAATGCGACTGTAGGCTCTTCAGCGAAGATTACCGCAGTGGCTCAAGACGGCAGCGGGGTGATTTCAAACGAGTATGAATTTATCGTTGTACCGCTTTACAAGGGGATTAAGATAGAACTCTTTCCTGTTGACGGTCCGGATGGAGAACTGGAGGATGCATATATAGTAACTGCCATAGACTCGAATGGAGATCAAATTATTCCGCCGGTACTTTCTTATTTTACAGTTAATGTATCGGGCGGTAAAAATCCGGGGTGTTATAAAGGCATTCAGGCTGCGCGGACAAATATAAATCCTGCATGCTACTATATGCAGCCGGTTCCTGGAAAGGTAACCACGAGTAAGAGTCCCAATTACTCCGGGCACTTCTATACAAGCGATGCGCAGAAGATGACGCTTACGGTAAAGATGAGGGATGGTTCCGGATTGAAGGCGACAAAATCTATGCATGTTGTGCGCTTCACCGGTAATGTAATTCGATATTTCCAATAATCAGTCTTTTGTTAGACAGTGACAGCCGGACATTCTTGTCCGGCTGTTTATTTGTATAACAGTCTTTTAATAAACCCCTGCTATGCAGGGGGATAACGGCTGCTTTAGCTTACAGTAAAAAACCTCCAGTGTATAATAACGTTGGTTCGCAACCGAGTTAAAAGCAAAGGAGGTAGTCCGAATGGACATGAATAGTTTATCACATACCAAGTGGGAATGTAAGTATCATATCGTATTTGCCCCAAAATTTAGGAGAAAGATAGCATATGGGCAGCTAAAACAGGACATAGCAAATATTCTCAGTACACTAAGTAAGCGAAAGGGAGTAGAGATTATCGAGGCAGAGATATGCCCGGATCATGTGCATATGCTGGTACGGATACCGCCGAGTATAAGTGTGTCAAGTTTCGTAGGGGATCTGAAAGGGAAAAGTACGCTGATGATATTTGAAAGGCATGCCCATCTGAAATATAAGTATGGGAACCGCCACTTTTGGTGTAGAGGGTACTATGTGGATACTGTAGGGAAAAATGCAAAAAAGATACAGGAGTATATACAGAACCAAATAAAAGAGGATCTGGAATACGATCAAATGACACTGAAAGAGTATATAGACCCGTTCACGGGTGAGCCGGTAAAACAAAGCAGATAGAAAAGAGCCCAAGGGGCTCAGCAGAGAAATGATGTTGCGGCTGGCGAACCATTTGAGGAGTCTTTAGACTCAGTGCCGGTAACAAGCCCTTATAGGGCAGAACAAACCACCGGCTAAGCCGGTAGTCCTGACTTTAGTAAGAGGAAATTTTCGCACATTCCGGCAGTTTCTGTCAGATTTTTCTAATACGAATTTAATATGGCGGGAACAGGCTAAATAGTATTTCGGTACCAAAGTCCTTATATAGCTTTAAGGAAACATCTTTGATGTGGGGAATATTTTTTTGCGTGAGCAAGTCATCTTTAGTAAGCATTAATTCTCCAAAATAAAAAGCATCTAGAAAGATAGTAGACGCTTTTTGATAAATATTAATTTTTTTGGCAGCGTCCTAATAAAATAGGCTATTCTATGGTAGTATTAAAAATAAGTATATGGAACATCAACAGAGAATTATCCGCAGTAACAGATATGCCGATTGACTTTTATGCTGAATATTCCTATAATAATAAGCATAAAAGTCAATAAAGAAAAGAGGATTCTATATGGGAGTAACTGAAGCAATTATCAAGATGGCGAAAGAGAATAATGGTACAGTTACTACGGCAATGGTGGTTGCAGCGGGTTTTTCTCGTGGAAACATTAAATATCTTGTTGATAAAGGTATGCTTGAGAAATCTACAAGAGGCGTTTATATTTTGCCAGAGGTCTGGGATGACGAGATATTCAATCTACAGAATAGATTTAAAAGAGGAATTTATTCTCATGAAACGGCATTGTTTCTATGGGATTTAACTGACAGAACGCCGAATAGATATTATATGACTTTTCCTGCTACTTATAATTTGACAAAACCCAAGGAAGAGACGATTCGATGTGTGCAGTGTAAGAAGGAGTTATATGATTTGGGAATAACAGAAGTGACAACACCGGGAGGAAATACTGTAAGAGCATATAGTGTGGAACGTACACTTTGTGATATTTTAAGACCTCATAGATGTGTTGATATTCAGATTGTGACGGAAGCGTTTAAACATTATACAACAAGATCTAATAAGAACATTCCTGTTTTGTCAGAGTATGCAACAATGTTAAAGGTCGAAGCAAAACTCAGATCGTATCTGGAGGTGCTGTTATGAAGAATGCAATGCAACTAAAGGCAATTATTAAAAATATTGCAAAAGAAAAGTGTATATCAGCACAGCTTGTAATGCAGAATTTTATGTTGTAGAGGTTGTTGGAGCGAATAGCTGTTTCAAAATATCAACAGAATTTTATTTTGAAAGGTGGAGTTTTGATTGCTGCAATGTATATGTAACAGATATCGCGTTTACGGATGCATGTGGTGCGGTTGTGAAATTAACAAACAATTTGATGGATATATAAATTAGGCTATTTGAAATAATCTGTTAAAGAAAAGGAGAGCAAGATGAAATCAGGAAAACGAATTTTAGCAGGCATTTTATCAATCGTGATGCTCTTATCCACAGTACAAGTACCGGGAAACATATCCTATGCGGAAGAACAGCCGCCCGCACAGGAGAGTATCGTGAGGGAAGGAACCGACGTACAGGAAGATGCACCATGGCAGGAATCCGGACAGATTCAGGAAGACCGTGAGCCCGGGGCGGATTCAGGGAACGAGTCGTCGGGTGAAGACTCGGTTATGCAGCCGGGAACGGATAAGCCCGAGGATGCTTCTGGTGAGAGCGGAGAAGGAAAAGAGGATGATCCGGCGCAGACAGAGACACCTGCAGAAGGAGAGCCCTTTGGGGAGCAGTCACCTGCGGAAGGAGAAAACGAGGAAATATCCGGAGAGCAGCCGCCTGCGGAAGGAGAAAACGAGGAAACACCCGGAGAGGGCGAAGAAACACCTGGGGAGAAAGCGGAGGACGAAAACGGAGAGCCGGTTGTGGCGCTTCCGACGGATGATGTGACCATTTCCGAAAACGACCTGCAGATTTCGGGCAACAGCTTAATGTCCGTGTCTGAGCCGGAAGTATGGGAGGATGCAGAGATTGAGGGCGCGTATCAGTTTGGCGGCGCGCCTTCCGCAGACGAGGGGATTGCGCTTTACGCGGAGTCTGCTTACACGGATGAACAGATCATGGACTATCTGTATCAGCAGATGAAGAACCGCGTTACGTCGATTGACGTCTCCCAATATGACATACCGTATGAAACAACGGAACCATCAAAGATAAAGCTGCTGGTTAGCGGCACATTAAACGAGCATCCGGATCTCTACTATGTAGGCAACGGATTTAGTTGTAGCCATACCGCGGCGAAGATAATAAGTCTCAATATCGCCTATAACACCACGCTAAATGCTTCCGCATGGCAGAATGGGGCTAATGCGGCGCTGGCAGTGGTGAACGAAAGCATGAGCGACTTGCAGAAGGCGATTGCTTTACATGACTATCTGGCGGTGAACTGTGAATATGACAAGGAGAATTTGGATGCAAACACGCTTCCCCAAGAAGTGTTTACTACATACGGCGTTTTTGTAAACCGCTCCGCCGTGTGTCAGGGATATGCGCTCGCCTATAAATATCTTTTGAATCAGGTGGGTATCGAGTGCCATATGGTCACCAGCGATGCCATGAATCACGCGTGGAATTTGATTAAACTGGATGGGCAGTATTATCAGGTGGATGTTACGTGGGACGATCCTACATGGGATCTTGTCGGGAGAGCGCAGCATAAATATATGTTCTGCAGTGATGCGACTTTTCAGGATGAGAATCATAAACATCACGATTGGAGCGTAACCGAGGGCAGCAGCGTGGTAAACTATCAGGCAACCGACACCCGTTATGACAATGCGTTCTGGGCAAACTGCACGTCGCCGCTTATACTCTCGGATAACGACTGCTATTACATATCGCCTAATGGTGGACGCGGACAATACGACAAACCGGCGTTGATGAAAACCAGTCTGAACGAGATTGCGGCGGACGGTACAATTTTGCAGGAAATTGACAAATGGACAGCTTGGATAGGGTCTGGTGCTTGGCAGGGCGCTTTTTCCGGATTATTCCGCATCGATGACCGTCTGTATTTTAATGATAAAACGAATATTTACAGCGTAGACATGAACGGGACGGACAAGAAAACGGTCTTTACCGCGGATACGACATACGGTTATGTTTACGGCAGCGCGTATTACGGAGGGGCGGTGCGTTACAGCCTTCATCAAGATCCGAATCTGACAGCGAAGGAGGAGGTGCTGAAGGCGAATATCGACGTGGGAGGTACCGTTCCGGCTCCTGAACCGGAAAGCGGCGTGGCGCTGAATCTCGACAATTTGTATCAGACATACACCGCGCTTGACGGCACAGTGCTCACATCTGCCGCAAACGGCAGACCAAAGCTTTTGATTTTTTACCGTAATCCCTGCGATAACTGCCAGAGTACAATCTATAACATCAGCAGCTCGATCGACAGGTTTGCGGGCATAGATATCTATGCGCTGGAGTCGGATGGCGGGACGAAAGAAGCCACTGAAGAAATCAAGAAAAAGTGGGGCTGTGAGGACATTATCTTTTCCTATGATACCTCGACAAAGAATAAGAACAGTATGTGGGCGTACTTGAGGGAGGCAGGAGTTGCGGACACCACGGTTGCCATGCCGGTACTGTGCTATATCGACGCGAATAATCGTTTGCAGTATATTACGCGGGGATTGAAGACGGCGGATGAAGTGCGCTCAAATTTAGAGCAGTACTGCGGATATCGGCAGTCTGATATGGTCGCGGTGAAAGCGCCTGACGTTACGACTTACAAAGTAGGGCAGAAAATCAATCTCAAGGGTGGGACGTTTACCTACCCGTCCGGAAGTAAGACCAAAACTGTTGCGCTGGCGGCAAATATGATCAGCGGCTTTGATTCCTCCAAGCCGGGTATCTGCAAGGTGGGTGTTGCCATCGACGGCTACAGGTCGAGTTTTGAAGTACTGATTGTGGAAGAGCCGAAGCTGCAAGTCCCGGTCGGAAAGCGTCTTTACGAGATTGTTTTTCCGCAAAATCCACATGGGATGTATATCTGGCGGGAGGAGGACAGGACGCTTGATAAAGCGGGCGTTTACAGCTTCTTGGCAGCATTTATACCGAACGACGCGGAGAAATTTCAGGGGCTGGATGTAGAGGCAGAGGTAACCGCGCAGGAGACATTTGGAGCCGGCACCAGTGTCGACTTCAAGACGAACCGTTTTACCTATAACGGCATAGAGCAGGAGCCTAAGGTTGTGGTAATGTCATCGGGCGTTGTTCTGAGAGAAGGGCAGGACTACGAACTGTCTTATGAGAATAACAAGGACAAAGGCACGGCGGCGGTGACGGTGACGGGTACGGGCTGCTATCTTGGCAGTATCCGAAAAACCTTTGAGATTCAGCCTGCGCCGGTTATCATACGTGCCAAGGACAAGAAAATTCTGGTGGGAGATCCTGTTCCGCCAAGCGGTACGTACGAATACGAGATAAGCGGGCTGATCGGGACGGATGATCTGCTGACAAAGCCTTCCGTTTCCTGCGCGATTGTGGACACGGCGGTGCCAGGGCAGTATGAGATTATTCCCGCGGGGGCGGACGCGGGCACAAATTACACGATAAGCTACGAGAACGGCAGGCTGACCGTGGCAAGCGAGTATGTCTCCTGTACGGTGACGTTTGACGTACGGGGACGCGGGACGGCGCCTGCGGCACAGATTGGTGTGAAAGTCGGGGACACGGCGAAGAAGCCGGATGAACCGACGGCAGCCGGGTATCGTTTTGACGGTTGGTACAGGGATGAGGCTTGCACAAAAGCGTGGAATTTCGACGCCGATATCGTGCAGGCGGACATGACGCTTTATGCAAAGTGGCTGGAAGAGGGAAAAGAAGGCGGCGGTTTTTCCTATCAGGAGATAGGCGATGTTTCCTACACCGGAAAGGCGTGCAAGCCCGCGGTGAGCGTATATGACGGCGATGTGCTCTTAAAATCCGGCAGAGATTACCAGATTAAATATTATAATAATACCAATGCCAACAAAGACGGTGTGTTGAAACGAGGAAACGGGGAAGGTGAAAACTTTAACCCGGAGCTTCCCTATGTGGAGATCATTGGCAGGGGCAATTATACGGACAGAATCAAAGACGGGGAAGCGGATACGGTCAAAGTGAATTTCAATATTCTCCGCACGTCGATCGGCGACGGCACAGAGCAGCCGGCTGCCGGGGTTACGCTCAAGGTGTCCGATCAGCTCGTGACGGCGAAGAAGGTGCAGAAGCCTTTTTCTTCCGTTAAATATGTCAAGGGCATGAAACGGGATGTGGATTTCCGGCTGCGCCTGACGGCGGAAAACGCGCGCGATCAGTCGGGGAACAGCCTGCCGAAAGGGACGGAGCTGACCAACGCGGAAATTCCTAAGGAATACGAAGGGGAATTTCTGCTGACCGTGGAAGGGATAGGCAACTATACGGGGAGCGCTTGCAGGACGGTCTATGTGACGGACAAAGCGCACCTGATAAAAAATACGGCGATCACGCTCGGCAAAAATCTGAAGAAAGTTCCGTTTGCGGGCGAAGCTGTGATACTGACTGCGGATCAGGTGAATGGACCGGATGTATTTACCGTGAAATATGGAAATACATTTCTCACTCCGCGGCGTGACTATACAGTGAGTTATCGAAACAATGATAAGGTCGGAAAAGCGGAGCTTATCATCACCGGAAACGGGGAGTATGTCGGGACGAAGACGGTCACCTTCAACATTACGGGCAGGGCATTCTCGGCGAAAAACGTTCAGGTTGCCGGTCTGGAAAATAAGGTGTATACGGGCAGGGCATTGACGCAGAACGGGGTTACTTTAACTTACAGCGTGAAGGATGAAGAGCCGACAGCGCTGCAGTACGGAACGGATTACACCATCACCTACGCCAAGAATATAAACAGGGGCACTGCCACAATGACCTTTAAGGGCATTGAGAAGGCGGGCTACAGCGGCAGCTTTAAGAAAACCTTCAAGATCGCGGCAGCTGATATTTCGGACGTAGAACAGGTAATACGCGCGGCGACCATGGGCAGTATGAGTTTTCCTTACTGTAAAGCAGGCGTGAAGCCTGTGGAAGAGATTCGGCTCACGAACAAGGAAGGGTTTGTCCTGCAGAACGGAAAAGATTATACGCTCAAGTACAAGAACAATAAGGCGGTGGCTGACGCTTCCTCGGAGAAACCGCCCACGGTTACCGTGCAGGGAAAGGGCAACTATGCCGGAACATTTGATGTTACGTTTGGGATCACGAAGAGCGGGCTGAAACGTGCCGTTGACAATGGCAGCATCCAGATTAAAACAACGGCTGTTATTTATAATCCGGATAAAGCGGAGACTTATGAGTATAAGCCCGCTGTAAAGCTGATGGACGGCAGAACTGCGCTCCGTGTGAATACGGATTATGAGCTCCGCTATGAGAAAAATACGCAGGTGGATTATGAAGCGTATCTGGAGGCGTATAAGAATATGGCTAATTCTGCGGAGAATGCCGCAGGCGGCGAGACGGACTCCGATTCCGTGCAAAAGCTGCAGGAGCTGATGCCCAGAGCCGTCATTACGGCGATGGCGGACAGCAGCTACGAGGCGGATGGGGAGATTGTCGTGCCGTTGCCGATCTATCAGACAAAATTTGTAACGAGAGATTTGCAGATCACGGTTGCGGAGGCGGTTTATACGGGAGGTCAGGTTACGCCTGCGGTTACGGTTCGCGATATTTCCGGCGAGAAAACGTTTGTGGAAGGAAAGGACTATACGATATCTTACGGCGCGAACAATAAATCCGGAAGGAATAAGGGCAGCGTGACGATCACCGGAATTGCGCCGGAATACGGCGGAAGTGTGACCGTGAAATTTGAGATCGTGAGAAAGACGCTTGTGTATTAAAATTTTATGTTGATTGCGTTGGTTTGCGACGATGACTAACGCAGTCAACAAAGGGCGATATTAACCATAATATTTTTCGCTTTTTTTGATAATACTGTATTGTAAATTGGGAGCAAAGGGCGTATAATAGGCAAAAATGGCGTATATGCTCCACATTGACTACTTTAGTCAAGGACTGCGGCTACACCAGTCAGGGTCGCGACTGCACCAGTCAATGTGAGCCTCTAAAGCGAAGAAATAAGGTTGCACACATTTTCATTCTGTTTGTGTCCTCAGTAAGCGCTTCAGAATGGAGGAAACTATGATGAACGAGATTAACAGAAGATATATAGATTGCGCAAGGTCAAAGTCGGAGAGGAGCCATCCGACTCCCGACCGCATTTCAAAATATTATAATAGAAATCAAAAGATTGTACAGACATCCACCAGGCAGGTAAAGTATTCCAGATTCAATCCTGGTTTATAAGTGCGGGTACCTTACCCCCGAAAAAGAAGCCTTCGTTTACAGTGTGTTGACGGGGGTTTTGATTTATATGGAGCGATACATGAAGAAAAAAGCAATTGACGAGCCGAGGGCGCTCTTCAACCTGAGGGAATTTTACAGTAAATATCTGTCTAATTCATCAAAGACTTCTCATACTCTGACAGCCGAACTTCTGGCGGCAATATCTGACAGTGAGATTGAAAATGCAAAGTTTTTCCTTTTGTATGAACACGGGGAAAAACTGTTTTGCATGGAAGAAACGGGTTCCGATTATGAAATAAGGCACGGAGACGAGTCTGTTGATGAAACGGTTCTACGGCAATTCTTCATAAATTCTGGGTCAGAGACAGAGGATGCTGCGTACTGCTGCTCGCTTAGAAGTTCGGGCGTATGGTTTGATGAAGATAATCAAATAAGGGGGAAAGTTTACACCGCATTGTGCGTAGGTGGGTTGGAGGAGAAGCAGTCCTTCTTTTTGCGCTGTTTTCATGAGGCTTATTCCGAATGGATTGCGCAGACTATTTTGCGCATTGCCACCCCTGTGTCGTCTGGGAAAAATTTTCCTGTGGAATACGGCGTTATCAAAGAAAAAATTTTAAAGAAAACCGTAAATATGGTTGAGGAAAGGATGCTAACCCTGTATGGAATAGATTTGGGTGTGATCACGGAGATATCCGGGAGTTATTATGAAGGCGGAACGTGTAATGCGGCTTTGTCATTCCGACTGGGAAACGGAGATATTGACGGTGTGCCGTTTTCGGAAGAAGATTATGTCAAAATAGACAGGAAAAACGTTAAGAGACTGAGAAAACTACTGGAGATGTGCCGCACCGGACATTGTATCCTTGCCGAAAGATATATGCAGTCGGGTTGGGTGGTAAAGGGGCTTTGCGGGCTTACTGACGAGGCAGGGAGCATTACTTTCTGTATTTTAGATCATATGTGCTGGGAAATGAAGATTGGAGATCGGGTATCTCTCTTATATAAAAACGGTAAATATCGGGTCAGACAGACCGATAAAAAAGTGAAAGAACTGCAGACGGTATATAAAAAGGTATTTAAGTGCAACCCTCCACAATATGTAATTGACTTCTTTAAAAAGGCGGAAGAGCAGCCGCACGGAACGTCAATTATAATTGTTGATAAAGAGAGAACCGAAGAAGGGGATCCTGTCCGGCGGGAAGTGAAACGTCTGCTGAAAAAATCGTCAGGCATATCTATTGATTCGGAATCGGAAATTCCTGAAGAATTTGTACTTGGAGTGACATCGATTGACGGCGCGGTAATTATGAACAGGGGTGGTCGAGTATATGCTATTGGAGCAATTCTGGACGGAACCGTCGCTATAAAAGGAGACCCGGCGCATGGCGCG
Source organism: uncultured Lachnospiraceae bacterium (assembly GCA_910588955.1). Classification (GTDB taxonomy): domain Bacteria; phylum Bacillota; class Clostridia; order Lachnospirales; family Lachnospiraceae; genus UBA3282. The sequence goes on along the minus strand of CAJURQ010000007.1, from coordinate 50,167 downwards.
AGACATAACTCTGTCATGAAATACATTGCTTCAAAGAAAAAAGGCGGATTGAAGGGCATCGGCATTATTTTTTCGGAAGATAAGACAATCAAGTTTATATCCACGGAAGACTGATAAGGGGAGACACTATTATAATGGGAACAAAAGATATAGATATCAGAGTTGTTGAACTTTCCAAGTGGCATGTGCCGAAGCAGAAAGGTATTTTTAAAGCCGGAGAAGTGGACCGGGGAACTGAAAAGTCATCAGAATATTTGGGCATAGGTCACTTCGACACGATTAATGTCAAGAAAGTTAATACAAATTTCAAGGGAAAGCATCCCTTACTGTGTGCGTATGACAATTCATTCAGGCGGAAACAATCTTCGGATGATACATATGCGGCACAGGAGCTGATGGTGTTTACGGATATAACAGATATCTTTACCAGAGGGTACGTTGAGCGATTCTGGGATATGGATGATCTGCTATTTTTTATTTCATTTATTCATGTCGATAACGAAGATAATATCAGGGAAATTACAAACAGGATTAAAACATTATTTCAGGGCAATGAGTATATTTACTATTTTTCCTTTGACTACAGCGGGATTATAATTTTTGCGAAGGATATGCCGCTATCGGAATACCTGAAGTCTGTCTTTCAGCTGAACTATGACAATAATAACCAAAAAATTATAAGAGATTCTTACTCCGCATTTGGGTTGAGCAAGAATAAGCTGAAAAAATATTTTGACTGCGAAAATAACAGCCAAAAACACCTTGAGCAATTACTGATACAGGAGTACGCGGGCTTGTGTGAAGAAAAATTCTCGGTGTCGGTTAATGTTGGAATCAGCGAATATGAACCTTACAGGAAATTCATTGGAAAGTTAAAGAGCAGCCATATTTCCTATCAGCTATTCGGAAGATATGATGTAGCTATCGTAAACAATGAAGCGGATCTCCCGTGGATTATCTATATGCAATATCTTTTAAACTGTGCCAAAGGGGAACCGTTTTTTTCGACTTATGAAACATTTGTAAAAATTCCCATGGTTTGTAACGCGGGATACAGAGACGGGAAAAACAATGCCAGCAGCTTCCTGCTGGCGGCGTGTAGGAAGCTGGAGCGCCTGAAGGAGCAGTTCATCCAGGCACTTCAGGAGCAGCCGTCTTATGACGGGCAGTATGAACTCCCGCTGTGTGCGGTTATAAGCTCCATAAAAAGTATTTCCGGAAATGGATTTGCCGAAGATTTCGTGCTTTGTATGTACCAGTCCTTTTATAATTTCATTTTATACCTTACAGAAAAACTTTCTCATAAGGGAGAAAAACTGGAAGCGCAATTTGACCAGTGTTACAGCGAATATTTTAAAGGGCTGAATTCATTGGTGAACAGCGCCATGCATTCCGAGCGGCAGTTTATTCAGGCAACCGCCTTCAATGCAATTATATATGATGTGCCTCCAAAGATCATGGCTTTTTATGTTGCCATGATTAGTGATCTGCAGAAAATTGTACATACGCGTACCGATAAAACCTATACTTTTTTTCTGGCGCCAAGCTTTGCGAATCAGATCAGTGTAAAAATTTTTTCCTACGAGGCGGAAGAGCTGCCCCACGACAGATTAATTATGGTTACGCTTAACGAGGAATCTTTATTTAATCCAAAGTCAGTGATCCGGGAAATGGCACACGAAATTGCGCATTTTGAAGGGGACAGCTTAAGAAGGAGAAGTGACAGGAAAAAGAGTATAAAGCAGGTTTTGGTTTATTTTGCCCTTTCAAAAATCTTATTTACCTCATTTTTGCGAACGCCAGAATTTATGAAGCTTGGGGAGGACATTCGTGATCTTCTCAACGATAATATGATATTAAATGATAAGAAGTTTAACTATTCGGATGAACTGATGAATTTGGGCGAGGAGATTTATCTGGAGTTTTATTCAAACATGCAAATTCAAAACCTGCTCAAAGAATATGTGAAATCGTTTTTGGCTGAGACGCAGGATGACGAAGCGCTTTTTTCCTATTTGAAAGAAGTCGAACAGCGATACGTGTGCGGCGATGCCTTTGGAGATTTGCATGAGATGGCGGAGGATGGAGAGTCTGGACTGGATATCTTGACCAACTTGGTCATGATGGATGTCCGGACGGCTATTGAATATCTGAATACAGAAGAAGAGATAGCAATAATGCGCGGTGAAACGGATGACAGTGTCGTGACAAAATTAAATGCTCCGTGGGGGATTCTTGGAGAGGCGTCTAAAGTTTTATCCTCTATTTATTCAGAGGTGTTTGCGGATATGCACATGGTGCTTTTGACGGGTGTTTCCTATTCCGAATATTTAAACGGATTTGTAGAGGACGTAAAGATTGACATTACTAATTTCCGTACAAGGCAGGAAGATCATGTAAGGATGTCCGCTGTGTCATTGATTATGTATATCGCCGGGATATGGGAGGATGTATTAAATACGGAATTGCAGATGCCGCCTGGCGCATCAGAGCTGCATAGAATGCTATGGGAGAAAAACTGCATCATGTGTGATACTATAAATGAATGGGTGCAGGAAAGTGAAGAAATTTTTGAAAAAATAAAGCGGGTTCGCGAGTTGGCGGCAGTTTTTTGCAGGAAGGCTGACGGGGCTGCACAGAACCGGGCGGAAGTATCTTTAGAACAGATATTAAATAAGGCGGAGCGGGAAATCCCATATGACTTTGAAAACTTTACCGGTCTGAACGAAAAAATATTTTTCTATCTTTTAGAGTGTATTACTGATGCGCTGCAGCATTACAGCAGCAGACAGGAGGCAATTCTGGAAGTGAGAAAAACCATGGATGTTGTTTTCCGCTTTGAAAATGTAGAAGATGTTTTTTCGGCTATATGTTCTGAAATTAATCGGTACAAGGAGCATATCGCACGCAATGACTTAAAAAGGTAACTATAGGAAAACAGGATATATAAGTGTACAGTCTTCCATTTTTCGGTTATAATAAAAGTGTTTATGCGTCATATACTAGTTTGTGTATATGTAAGAATATCATTTACCAATGCGACTAAAAGTGTGTAGTGAAGGAAAACAAAGGAAGAGGGAAAGATGATTCAAAGGAAAATGACTTTACTGAGTATCATTATTTTATGTATGGCATTGTTTTTGGCGGGCTGTGCCAAAGCGCAGGAGCAGCAGGAAGAACCTGCGCCGCCGCAGTTGGAGATTGAGCCGATTGAGCCGGAGGAGCCGGAAGAGCCCGTTGTGGAAGAGGAGCCGGAAGAGGAAGAGCCGGAGTCGCTCGTGATTGCGGAGCGCGTGGAAAAGGACGGCAAAATCCAGAGCTATCTGACGGGAGAGTGGACGGACGTGGCGCAGGCGAAGAGAAGACCGATCGCCGTGATGATACCGAACAATGCGCCGGCTCTGCCGCAGTACGGACTTTCCCGTGCGGGCATTATCTACGAGGCGCCGGTGGAGGGACGTATCACCCGTCTGATGGGCGTGTTTGAAAATTTTGACGATCTGGACCGGATCGGACCCGTCCGGTCGAGCCGGGATTATTATGTGTATCAGGCTATGGGATATGAAGCGATTTACTGTAACTGGGGATTGGCAGTGCCTTATGTGGAGGAATTGATCAACCGTCCGGAAGTCTATAACGTCAGCGCAGCGGTGGTGGGTATCCACAATCCGGCGGACGAGGCGTATGGCAGACACAAGCGCCCCGGTTACGCGACAGAATTTACCGGGTATCTTTTCATTGACGGTCTTTTCAAGGCGGTGGACAGGCTTGGATATGACTGGGAGTATGACGACGACTACGTGCCGCCCTTCCTGTTCGCGGCGGATGAGGTGAGAGCGGATTACCCGGACAATGAGGATGCGGCTTGTATCTATCCGGGCGGGAAATCCGGTAAAAATTCCGGGGGCTACGGTGCGTACCACCCTTACTTTGAGTACCATGAGGACGATCAGCTTTACTACCGTTATCAGGACGGCAACAAGCAGATCGACGAGCTTACGGGCGAACAGCTTACCGTCAGCAACGTGGTGTTCCAGTACTGCCACGGGGAAGTCAGGGATTCGCACGATTATCTGGCATTCGGCGTGCACGGAGAGGGCGAAGCCATTGTTTTCACAAACGGCAAGGTGATCAAGGGCACATGGAAACGCTTTGACGGAGATTTCACGCCGGCGAAGTTTTATGACGAAGCGGGCGAGGAGATCGTCTTTAATCAGGGAAGCACTTGGATATGCAATATCTGGGATGAATATGGAGAGTTCGTGGAGTATGGACAAGAATGAGTGGTATCGCGCCGGGGAGGATATCCGGGATCAGGTACAGCAGGCGGTGGACACGGGCGATTTTACGAATCTGGGAAAGAACATCGGCGACACGGTGAATGAAACCATAAACCGCACCATGCGGGAGGTGGGACGCACTGTGGGAACGGTCGGCGAGAGCGTGAACCGGGCGGTCAACGATGTGGGAAACGGCATAGGACGCGCGGTGGAGACGGTAGGAGAGAGTATCGGTCATGCGGCGGGAGGTATTGGCGGAAATGGGGGTCATGGCGGCGCCGGAGGCTTCGGCGGGAACGCGGGTTATGGCGCGCAGGTAAGCCCCTATGCGTCCAGCCCTTTATACAAACGACCTAACGCCCGCCCGGACACCAGACTGTTCCAGAGTACGCCAAAGGGCACGGTGTCCGGCGTGGTGTGCATGGGAGCGGGCTATGGCGTGATGGGGATATCCGCGATGGCGTTACTTGGAACCGTGGGTGAACTGGTGCTCTACTCGAAATCTATAGTTCCAGTGGTTATTTCGGGAATTTTTACGGCGGCAGGGCTGTGGCTCGGCTGTCACGGGGCGAGACTGGCGGGACGGGCGAAACGCTATAAGCGATATGTCGGCATGGTGAAGGATAAGCTGTATTGCTCGATTCAGGAGATGGCGCAGCGGACGGGCAAGAGCGAGCGCTTTATCGTAAAGGACTTACGGCAGATGATTCACCTCGGCATGTTCAAACAGGCGCATCTGGATCAGAAACAGACCTGTCTGATTGCCAGCGACGAGATGTACGATCAGTATATGCTCACCCAGAAGAATTACGAGGAGGAGCAGAAAAAGCTGGAGATCGAGAAACTTGCCGATGAGCGCAGGCAGCAGGAGAGGGAGCGTCTGGGCGAGGCGGCGGAAGTGATCGAGGAAGGGAAAAATTACGTGCGCCTGATCAGACAGTGCAACGATGAGATCCCCGGTGAGGAAATGTCAGATAAACTGGAACGCTTGGAGCTTCTGGTCACGAGGATTTTCGATCAGGTGGAGAAAGAGCCGGAGCTTGCGCCCGAACTGAGAAAGATGCTAAGTTTTTACCTGCCCACCACGAAAAAGCTTTTGGAGGCGTACCGCGATCTGGACAGCCAGCAGTTAGACCTGTCCAACATCGAGCAGACGAAGCGGGAGATCGAGACGGCGGTGGACAATATCAACGAGGCGTTTGAAAAGTTCTTGGATGAACTGTTCCGGGAGAAGGCTTGGGATATTCAGTCGGATATTTCCGCCCTACATACGATACTGAAACAGGACGGATACTTATAATCACAGTTCAGCCAGAGCGAATTTTTATGGCAAATCATGCTTGCATGAATTTGACATGAAAAGGTAGCTCTGAGGGAACGCCCGTCTATGAGCAAAAGTAGCTGCGCAGCAGCGGAGAAGCACGGAACGTGCGTTTTGCGAATGGGCGTGCGCTGAACGGAAAGGAATAAGGAGGTAGTTATGAACGAAATTGACGTGATGGAGCAGCAGGCGCCGACTTTGGTGTTCGGGGAAGTGGAGGATGCGGTGAAGGACAAGCAGCCTCTGGCGGAGATTCCGCAGGTAAAGGGGATGAAGGAAGATTTGGACGACTCGGTCTTAAGCGACGAGGAGAGACGGCAGGTGGACGAGTTTGCGAAGCAGATCGACCTGCACAATTCCACGGCGATCTTACAGTACGGCGTGGGTACGCAGAAAAAGATGGCGGATTTTTCCGGCAGCGCGCTTGAGAATGTGAAGACGAAGGATCTGGGAGAGGTGGGCGAGATGCTCTCCAGCGTGGTGACGCAGCTCAAGGACTTTGACGAGGAGGAGAAGGGTTTCCTCGGTATCTTTAAGAAACCAGCGCAGAAGCTGGAAACCATGAAGGCGAAATATTCCAAGGCGGAGACGAACGTCAATAAAATCTGTGAGGCGCTGGAGGACAATCAGGTACAGCTTCTCAAAGACATTTCCATTTTGGACAAGATGTATGAGTTGAATCTGACTTACTTTAAAGAGCTTTCCATGTACATACTGGCGGGCAGGAAGAAACTTGCCGAGACGAGAGAGACAGAGCTGCCACAGCTTCTTGATAAGGCAAAGGCGAGCGGTCTGCCGGAGGACGCGCAGGCGGCGAGAGATCTGGAAGCGCTCTGCGACCGTTTCGAGAAAAAGCTGCACGATCTGGAACTGACCAGAATGGTGTCGATCCAGACAGCGCCCCAGATCAGACTGGTGCAGAGCAGCGACACAATGATGGTGGAGAAAATCCAGTCTACTATCGTGAATACCATCCCTCTCTGGAAGAGCCAGATGGTGCTTGCGCTCGGCGTGACCCACGCGGAGCAGGCGGCGCGGGCGCAGAGGGAAGTGTCCGACATGACCAACGAGCTTCTGAAGAAGAACGCGGAAGTGCTTAAAGTTTCCGCCATTGAGAGCGCGAAGGAGTCGGAGCGCGGCATCATTGACATGGAGACGTTAAAGACCACGAACGCGAATCTGATCTCCACACTGGACGAGGTGATGAAGATTCAGGCGGACGGCAGGGAGAAGAGAAAGGTTGCCGAGGAAGAAATGCGCGTGATGGAGAACGAGTTAAAGACGAAGCTTTTGGAACTGAGTGAGAGAAAATAACAAAGATAGGAGCGAACTGCCGGAAAGGGCGGAGCGATCTTGGACAGGAAGAGCGAAGTATCAATATGAAGTGGATGAAATTTAGGATAAAGACGGTCGTGGAGGCGGAGGATATCATCATCAGCGAGCTCTACGACAGGGGGCTTGAGGGGGCGCAGATCGAGGACAAAGTGCCACTTTCGCCGTTGGAAAAAGAGCAGATGTTTGTGGATATCCCGCCGGAGAGCGAAACGGATGACGGCACGGCGTTTCTCAGCTTTTATGTGGAAGAGAGGGAGGATGGCTCCCTTAAGCTCAATCCGGAAGGAGAGGCGGCGTGTGCAGACGGTGCACCGGGCTCGGGCGGTGCGGTGTGTAAAGAGACTGTGCTCGCAAGGATCGAGGAGGCGCTGTCGGAGGTCCGTCAATTTATGGAGATTGGCGAGGGAATGGTCACGGTTTCTGAGACTGAGGATATCGACTGGATCAACAATTGGAAACAGTATTTTCATCAATTTTACATAGACGATCTTCTCGTGATTCCCTCGTGGGAGGAAGTGAAGGCGGAGGACCGGGATAAGAAGATTCTGCATATTGACCCGGGTACGGCTTTCGGCACGGGTATGCACGAGACCACAAGGCTCTGTATCGGGCAGATTAAAAAATATGTGACGCCCGAGACGGAACTTCTGGACGTGGGGACGGGCAGCGGCATTCTCTCGATCATTGCGCTTATGTACGGCGCGAAGCATGCCGTGGGCACGGATCTCGACCCCTGTGCGGTGGAGGCTGTGGCGCAGAATAAGGAGGCAAATGATATACCGTCCGGTGATTTTGAACTGCTGATCGGCAATATTATCACCGAGAAGGAAGTACAGGACAAAGTCGGTAACGGGTGTTATGATATGGTGGCGGCGAATATTTTGGCGGACGTGCTTGTGCCGCTGACGCCGGTCATCGTGCCGTGCCTGAAACCGGGCGGCATCTATATTACTTCGGGTATTATCGAGGGCAAGGAAGGGCTTGTGACGAGAGCCTGCGAGGCAGCGGGGCTTACGGTTTTGGAAGTGAACGCCCTCGGTGAGTGGCGCTCCGTGACGGCGCGGAAGGTTGTACGCGTGGGAGGGCATCACGAAAAGCAGGAAGCGGCAGAGGCGTTATAAATAGTAACATGCGTTATGAATGAATGGGGCGGATATGAAAAAATCGGAAGAAAAACTCGGAATGGTGCTGCTTAGAAATCTGGCGGGTGTGTTGGCGATTGTGTGGATGTGCATTATTTTTGCATTCTCCGCACAGCCGAAGGAGGAGTCCGGCGCGGTGAGCGCGAGTTTCACCTACCATATGGTAAGCTCCACCAGAACTTTTTTTCATTGGGATTTGAGTGATGCGCGGGTGAAGGAAATCTCGGATGCGATAGAGGGGTTTATCAGAAAGGTAGCCCATATGGCGGAGTTTGGTACTATGTCGGTGCTGCTTTACATATGGATTGGGCAGTGGGAGATGGGTTTCCTGCGAAGAGGAGGAACTGCTGTCGGCGCAACCACGGTCTATGCCGCCACGGATGAAATTCATCAGCTTTTCGTGCCGGGACGTGCGGGTCGTTTTTCCGATGTGTGCATTGACTGCGCGGGCGCTCTTGTGGGGGTGGTCGTGTTTGCGCTGTTAGTGAGGCTTGTACAGCATATTCGTGCGCGTAGATTGAAGCGTGAGGTTCGCGCGCGGCAAGACGCATAAGGTCTGCGCCGGAACGCCTTCGCTTTTGAGTGTGTTTGAGGAATGGAGATTGGAAAGTGTATCAGTTTTTTGTGGAGCCTTCGCAGATTCAGGATAAAAAAGTGATTATAACGGGCGGGGACGTCAATCATATGAAAAACGTCCTGCGGATGAAGGTCGGCGAGGAGATCGCGGTCAGGAACGGCGTGGACGGAAAGGAATACCGCTGCGGCATTGAGGAATTTGCGCAGGATCAGGTTATCTGTTCCCTGCGCTTTGTCAAGGAAGAGGGGGTGGAGCTGCCCTCTAAAATTTATCTCTTTCAGGGGATTCCCAAGGCGGATAAGATGGAACTCATCGTACAGAAAGCCGTGGAGCTTGGCGTGTACGAGGTGATTCCCGTGGCGGTAAAACGCTGTGTGGTGAAACTTGATGAGAAGAAGGCGCGGGCGAAGGTGGAGCGCTGGCAGGGCATTGCGGAGGCGGCGGCAAAGCAGAGCAAAAGAGGGGTTATTCCTGCGGTGAAGAATCCCATGACTATGAAGGAGGCGGCGGCATACGCGCGGGAGCTGGACGTAAAGCTGATTCCCTATGAGTTGGCGGAGGATATGGCGCACACGAAAAAAATCATCGGGGAGATACGTCCCGGTGAGAGCGTGGCGGTTTTTATCGGTCCCGAGGGTGGCTTCGAGGAGGGCGAGATTTCCGAGGCGCTTGCGGCGGGCATAGAACCGATTACGCTCGGCAAAAGAATCCTGCGCACTGAGACGGCAGGACTTACGGTGTTGTCGTGGCTGATGTACCACTTGGCGTAGGCAATGAGCAGTGCACAGACGTAAGATGGAAAAATGGCAGCTTGCTGACAATTTTTTCAGATTGCGGATGTATAGGGCGAAGCCCGTCAGCGAGATGAAGCGCAGCGGAATCGAGCTGGCACTGCCGGAGATAAAAAACATATATTAGAGATATAGGGTTTAGGAAGGAAAAACGGTAATGGAAGTATATCTGGATAATTCCGCGACGACCGCCTGCTTTGAGGACGCCGCGCAGTTGATGCACAGGATTTTGTGCGAAGATTATGGAAATCCTTCCAGCCTGCACCATAAAGGAGTGGAGGCGGAAGCCTACTTAAGATACGCGAACGAGACTTTTGCAAAAATTTTAAAGGTGAATGTAAAGGAGATTTTCTTTACCTCCGGCGGAACGGAGTCGGACAATATCGCGCTGGTCGGCGCGGCGATGGCGAACCACAGAGCGGGACGCCACCTGATCACCACCAAAATCGAGCACCCGGCGGTGCTGCAGCCCATGTCCTATCTGGAAAATCAGGGCTTTGAGGTGACTTACCTCTCCGTTGACAGGCAGGGAAAAATTTCTCTGGAAGAGTTGGAGCGGGCGGTTAGACCGGACACGATACTTGTCTCCGTCATGCATACGAACAATGAAATCGGGAGCGTACAGCCTATTGCGGAGGCGGGAGCGCTCATTAAAAGAAGGAATCCGAAGACGCTGTTCCATGTGGACGCGGTGCAGGGTTTCGGCAAGGCGCGCATTTACCCCGGGAAAATGCATATTGACATGTTGAGTGCCAGCGGTCATAAAATCCACGGACCGAAGGGTATCGGTCTTCTCTACATGAGGGACGGCGCAAAGGTCAGCCCTATCATGTACGGCGGCGGTCAGCAGCGGGGACTGCGATCCGGCACGGAAAACCTGCCCGGTATTGCGGGTTTCGCCAAGGCGGCGGAGCTGGTGTATCAGGATTTGGAGCAGGACGGGGACAGAATGTATGCCCTGCGGGAGATGTTGACTGATAGAGTCAAAATGATTCCCGATGTGGTGATCAACGGCTGTCCCGGCAGGGAGGGCGCGCCCCATATCGTGAGCGTCTCTTTCCGGGGCGTACGCAGCGAGGTGCTTTTACATGCCTTGGAGGAGCGAGGCATTTACGTTTCCGCCGGGAGCGCCTGTGCGGCGCACAAACCGCAGCCTTCCGCAACTCTGCGGGCGATCGGCGTGGAGAAGGAACTTCTGGAATCCACGATCCGGTTCAGCATTTCGGGGTTCACGACGGAGGAGGAGATTGCCTATACCTGCCAGAGTTTGGAGGAGATTGTGCCGAATTTGCGGCGGTATACGAGACACTAAATAAGCCGGGCTTTGCGGGGAGCGTTGCAAAGCCTGCGCGCGGGGCAGAATGGGGTGTTCCTGTTCTGCCCGCATTCCACGATAAACGCTTCGGAATGGAGAAATTATGTACAAGTCATTTTTAATAAAATACGCGGAAATCGGCGTGAAGGGAAAAAACCGCTACCTCTTTGAGGAGGCGCTGGTGAAACAGATCAAGTACGCGCTGAAAAAGGCGGATGGTGAGTTCGCGGTGCGTAGGACGGACGGGCGCATCTATGTGGACGCGCAGTCAGACTTTGACTTTGACGAAGTGGTGGAGAGCCTGAAAAAGGTGTTCGGCATTTCCGGCATTTGTCCCGTTGTCTATGTGGAGGACGAGGGATTTGAAAAGCTGGGGCAGGATGTGGCGCGCTATATCGGTGACGTGTACCCTGACCGGCACAAAAGCTTTAAGGTGGCGGCAAGGCGCGCGCGCAAAAACTATCCGCTTAATTCCATGCAGATCAACGAGGAGCTGGGCGGCGTGATTTTGGATGCCTATCCGGAAATGCATGTGGACGTGCACAAGCCGGACATTCTTTTGAACGTGGAAATCAGGGACAAGATCTACCTTTACTCCGAGATCATACCCGGTCCGGGCGGTATGCCTGTAGGGACGGGCGGCAAGGCGATGCTTCTTTTATCTGGCGGCATCGATTCCCCGGTGGCGGGCTGGATGATAGCCAAGCGCGGGGTCAAGATTGACGCCGTGTATTTTCATGCGCCGCCGTATACGAGCGAGCGGGCGAAGCAGAAGGTGGTGGATCTGGCGAAAAAAGTGGCGGCGTATGCCGGACCTGTCTGGCTGCATGTGATAAATTTTACGGATATTCAGCTTTACATCTATGACAAGTGCCCCCACGATGAGCTGACCATCATCATGCGCCGCTACATGATGCGCATTGCGGAGCACATTGCGAGGGAGACGGAGTGCCTTGGGCTGATCACGGGCGAGAGTATCGGGCAGGTGGCGTCCCAGACGATGGCGAGTCTGGCGGCGACAAACGAGGTGTGCACCATGCCCGTCTACAGACCGCTGATCGGATTTGATAAGATGGAAATTGTGGATATCGCGGAAAAAATTGACAGTTACGAGACTTCCATTCTGCCCTACGAGGACTGCTGCACGATTTTTGTGGCGAAGCATCCCGTGACGAAGCCGAATCTGAATGTTATCAAGAGGCATGAGCAGAATCTGCAGGAGGGAATTGAGGAGCTGATGGAGAAGGCGCTGGCGACGGATGAGGTGATTGTGGTGCAGAGTTAAAAGCAAATGAAAAACAGCCCGGGAATTTTTCCCGAGCTGCTCAGATTTTCATATGGATTGAAGCCGATTACATGATGTAGGGCTTCAGCGCCGCCATAACCTCATCCGTGCCGTCTTCTGCGTGGATGTTCAGGTCGATGGGCTTGGACAGATCCAAACTGAAGATGCCCATGATGGATTTCGCATCGATAACGTATCTGCCGGATACCAAGTCAAAATCATAATCAAACTTTGTGATATCGTTCACGAAAGATTTAACCTTATCGATAGAATTTAAAGAAATCTGTACTGTTTTCATTGCGGAATTACCTCCTTTGATTTTTATACCTTCTGGGTATTATACTAAATGTTGGAAGAGCAAAAGTCAATGATAAAACAATACAAAAAATGCGGGGATTACTATGAAAAGTGTAGCATTACATAATCTGGGCTGCAAGGTAAACGCCTATGAAATGGACTTTATGCAACAAATGTTACAAGAAAAGGGTTATAAAATTGTATCATTTGATGAAGAGGCTGACATTTATATCGTGAACACCTGTACGGTTACAAATATCGCGGACAGGAAGAGCAGGCAGATGCTCCACCGGGCGAAAAAGAGAAATCCGGACGCCGTTGTGGTGGCGGTGGGGTGCTACGTGCAGACCGGGCAGGAGACGCTTCTAAAGGATGGCGCGGTGGATCTCGCCATAGGAAACAACCGGAAGAAGGATTTGGTGGAGATACTGGAGGCGTATCTGAAACATAGGGATAAAGCGGAGATGCCTGCAACGCAACAAAAGGCAGGAACAGAGCAGAGTGAAGCGGCAGACGGGATGTGTGGGGCGGAGAATGCGTCTTGGCGTGAGGCGATGGCAGCAGAACCGGTGCAGTTCAAGCCTGTGACCGATATAATCGACATCGCCCACGCCCCCTACGAGGAGATGACCCTCAAGACGACGGCGGAACACACCCGCGCCTACATCAAGATTCAGGACGGGTGCAACCAGTTCTGTTCCTACTGTATGATTCCCTACGCCAGAGGGCGGGTCAGAAGCCGTCTGGAAGAGAATATTCTGAGGGAGGCGCGTGGGCTGTCGGAGACGGGCTACCGGGAGGTGGTGTTGACGGGCATCCATATCAGCTCCTACGGGGTTGACCGGGGCGGCAGTGAGCTTGTCCGTTTGCTGGAAAAGCTTTCCGAGATAGAAGGGATTGAGAGAATCCGCCTCGGTTCTCTTGAGCCGGGGATTGTGACGGAGGAATTTGCGGCGGCGATCAGCGCCTTGCCGAAGGTATGCCCCCACTTTCACCTCTCCCTGCAGAGCGGCAGCGATACGGTGCTTCGCAGGATGAACAGGCGCTATGATACGGCAGGGTATTTGAGCGCGGTGGAGAGACTGCGAAAGTATTATGTAAACATGGCAATTACCACCGACGTGATCGTCGGATTTCCAGGGGAGACGGAGGAGGAGTTTGCGCAGACCGAGGAGTTTCTGCGGCGTGTGGGCTTCTACGAGATGCATATTTTTAAGTATTCCAGACGGCAGGGCACTCGTGCGGCGGCTATGGAAGGGCAGTTGACGGAGGCGGAGAAGGCGGTGAGGAGTGATCGGCTGATGAAACTGGAACGTGAGATGTCCCGCGCGTACCGGGAGACCTTTTTAGGGAAGACGGAGGAGGTTCTCTTCGAGGAACTTGTGGAAAGGGACGGGCAGGCATATTGGATTGGGCATACCACCCGTTATTTAAAGGCGGCGCGGAAGGCGGATCCGGGGGAGAACTTGCAAAACCGCATTGCCGCAGGTAAACTGAGAGCTTTTTGGGAAGACGACGTTCTCCTTATGGAAAGCCTTATGGAAAATTAATATTCGTTGCTGAGGTACGCCGTTTGTGGTAAAATATACCATAGGAGTGTGCCAAAGGCGCAGCAGTGGCGGCACGGTTGATTTTTTCGGTAAATGATGGTAATACTATAGTAACAATAGATAAGGGCGTGAGAGTATGCGAGAACAGGATTTAGAAAATACACAATTTTTTACTGTGGAGACTGAGCCGGAGACGGGCGTGAAGCTTGTGTTGTCCACGGTGTACGAGGCGTTGACGGAGAAGGGGTACAATCCGGTCAACCAGATCGTCGGCTACATTATGTCCGGCGATCCCACTTACATTACCAGCCATAAGAGCGCGCGCAGCCTGATTATGAAGGTGGAACGGGATGAGCTTGTGGAGGAAATGTTGGTGGAGTATATCAAAAACTCCGTCGAAAGTGGAAAGAAGGGTTGACTAAGAGAGTCAATAACGGTGAAAAAGACAAATGAGAATTATGGGACTGGATCTCGGTTCTAAAACGGTGGGGGTAGCCATCAGCGACCCCTTACTTATTACGGCGCAGGGGATCGAAATTATCAGGCGCAAGGAAGAGAACAAGCTGAGACAAACGCTTGCGCGTATTGAGGCGCTGATTGTGGAGTACGAGGTGGACACGATCGTGCTCGGTCTGCCGAAGAACATGAACGACACGCTCGGAGAGCGGGCGCAGCTTTCGCTCGAATTTAAGGAGAAGCTGGAGCGGCGCACGGGTCTTCCTGTCGTGATGTGGGACGAGAGGCTGACGACGGTTGCGGCGGATAAGGCGATGATGGAGGCGGGAATCCGCAGGGAAAACCGCAAGGACTACGTGGATAAAATTGCGGCGTGTCTGATTTTGCAGGGGTATTTAGATTCACAGAAAGGTTGATTGAATGGAAAAGATTACATTTACACCGCAGGAAGGTGAAGCTGTCGAGTTTTATATTTTGGAACAGACGATGATCGGCGGCACGAATTACCTTCTGGTGACGGATTCGGAAGGGGAGGACGGCGAGGCGCTGATTCTGCGCGACGTTTCCGAACCGGAAGACCCGGAGGCGGTGTATGAGATTGTGGAAGACGATGAAACATTGAATGCAGTGGCGGCTGTGTTTGAAAAGATAATGGACGATATTGACATCATTCAGTAGAAAGTGGAGGTAAATTTTTTGAGAAAAAATGAAGAAGGAAAGTCAGCGAGTAAGCTGAAGGCTATCCCATTAGGCGGACTTGAGCAGATTGGGCTTAATATCACTGCCTTTGAGTATGAGGATAGCATTGTTGTTGTGGACTGCGGGCTGTCATTTCCGGAAGATGAGATGCTGGGAATCGATTTGGTGATTCCGGATATTACTTATTTAAAGGAAAACGCGGAGAAAGTAAAGGGGTTTGTGATCACCCACGGACATGAGGATCACATCGGGGCGCTGCCCTATGTACTGAAGGAACTGAACATACCGATTTACGCGACGAAGCTGACTATGGGCATCATAGAGAACAAGCTGGAGGAGCACGGGCTGATGAAGACCACCAAGCGGAAGGTGGTGAAGTTCGGGCAGTCTATCAATCTGGGGCAGTTTCGGATCGAGTTTATCAAGACGAATCACAGCATTGTGGACGCGGCAGCGCTGGCGATTTATTCCCCGGCGGGCGTGGTGGTGCACACGGGAGACTTTAAGGTGGACTATACGCCGGTATTCGGCGACGCCATCGACTTGCAGAGATTTGCGGAGATCGGCAAAAAGGGCGTGCTTGCGCTTATGTGCGACTCTACCAACGCGGAGAGAGCCGGTTTTACACCTTCTGAGAAGACGGTGGGAAAGACGCTGGATTCCCTCTTCTTGGAGCATAAAGAAACCCGTATCCTGATTGCCACCTTTGCGTCCAATGTGGACAGGGTGCGCCAGATCATCAATACGGCGGAAAAATTCAACAGGAAAGTTGTGGTGGAAGGCAGGAGCATGGTCAATATCATTGACACGGCTTCCAAGCTCGGCTATCTGCAGATCGCGGAGAGGACGCTGATCGACGTGGAGGAGCTGAAAAACTATCCGCCAGAGAAGACGGTTATCATTACAACCGGAAGTCAGGGCGAAAGTATGGCGGCATTAAGCCGTATGGCGAGCGATAACCATAAAAAGATATCCATTATGCCGGGAGATACCGTCATTTTCTCCGCCCATCCGATACCGGGCAACGAGAAGGCGGTCACGAATATCATTAATGAATTACAGATGAAAGGCGCGGACGTGATCTTTCAAGACGTACATGTGTCCGGGCATGCCTGCCAGGAAGAGATCAAGCTGATCTATTCGCTGGTGAAGCCCAAGTATGCGATTCCCGTCCACGGAGAGTATAAGCACCGCAAGGCGCAGGCGAAGATTGCGGCGGAACTTGGCATTCCCAAGGAGAATATCTTTATGCTGCAGTCCGGTGAAGTGTTGGAGATGGACGACAACCGGGCGGTTATCACCGAGAGAGTGCCCGTCGGGGCGATTTTGGTGGACGGTCTCGGTGTGGGCGACGTGGGAAATGTGGTGCTGCGCGACAGGCAGCATCTGGCGGAGGACGGCATTATGATTGTGGTGATGGCGCTCGAATCCCACAGCGACCAGCTGATTTCCGGTCCCGATATCGTGTCCAGAGGTTTTGTCTATGTGAGGGAGTCCGATGAACTTCTCGACGAGGCGAGACTTCTTGTGGAGGAGGCGGTGCAGGACTGCCTTGACAGAGGTAAGACTGACTGGGGCAAGCTTAAGAGTACCGTAAAGGATGTGCTGAGTGATTTTGTCTGGAAGAAGACGAAGAGAAGACCGATGATACTGCCGATTATTATGGAGGTATAACACTATGTCAGATAAAGAGATCATAGAGGCAGCCAGAGATTTTGCAGATAAGATTATGACCTCCGATACTTACAGAGAATATTACTACCAGAGAGAAAAAATAAAAAAGCAGCCGGAGCTTTACGAGAAGGTGAACGAGTTCCGGCAGCGCAACTTTGATTTGCAGAATGACACGGACAGCGAGGATATGCTTGACCGTGTGGAGGCTTTTGAACAGGAGTACGAGAAGTTCAGGGAAAACCCTCTCGTGGACGATTTCCTGCGGGCGGAACTCGCCCTCTGCCGCATGATGCAGGAGGTCTATGTGCTTCTGGCTGATGAAGTGGATTTTGAGGTGTAACTATGAGTATAAAAGAAATTATCGGTTCTACGCTGGAACTGATTATAAAGGCAGCGGTTTTGGTTTTTGCCGTCACGTATATTATGAGGGTGTCAACGACAGCCTATGATTACGGTTACCGCATATTCACCGAGAAGCCCGTTTCTCTCGGTGAGGGCAGAATCATCAGCGTCAGCGTGGAAGACCCGGTGTCCGTCATGGAAATAGGAACGATGCTTGAGGAGCGGGGACTGATTCGCGACGCGAAACTTTTCGTGATGCAGGAACTTTTATCGGAAAACCACGGTAAAATACAGCCCGGCATTTATGATCTGAGCACCGCAATGACGGCGGAGGAGATGCTGGATGTGATGGCGGCGGATGCCCCCGAGGAGGGCGAGGAGGATGCGGAAGGAGAGTCACAGTGATTTCAGACGAGCGTATGGATACCTTTCTCGCTTCTCTGGATGCGGGCAACACTCCTTTTCTGGACAAAATAGAACGTGAAGCTTTGGAAACCAATGTGCCGATTATACGCACGCAGACGCAGGGACTGCTGCGCTTTCTGCTGGCGGTGCGAAAACCCATGTCCATTTTGGAAGTGGGGTGTGCCATTGGTTTTTCTGCGCTTTTGATGAGTGAGTACGCCCCCGAGGGGTGCAGGATCACTACCATAGAAAAGTACGAGAAACGAATCCCCGTGGCGAAAGAAAATTTCGCGCGTGCCGGGAAGGAAGACGTCATCACGCTTCTGGAGGGGGATGCGGCGGATATTCTGAAAGACCTTGCGGGACCATATGATTTTATTTTTATGGATGCGGCAAAGGGGCAGTATATCCATTTTCTGCCGGAGGTTCTGCGGCTTCTTGCGCCGGACGGGCTTCTCGTGTCCGACAACGTGCTGCAGGACGGTGACATTCTCGAATCCCGGTTTGCCGTGGAGCGGAGAAACCGCACGATCCACAGCCGGATGCGGGAGTATCTTTTTGAACTGACGCACCACGAGGCGCTGCGGACGGTGGTGCTGCCCGTGGGTGACGGGGTGACGGTAAGCTGTGTGACAAGAAGTTCTAAAGACATCGCGCCATAGGACGCGATGCCAAGAACTTCTAAATGTCACACTGGAGAATGCCGAAAAATCGGCATTCTCCGAAGGGGGAGAAGCGCTATGATGAAAAAACCGGAACTTCTGGTGCCCGCCGCCAGTCTGGAAGTATTAAAAACAGCTGTTATTTTTGGCGCGGACGCAGTGTATATCGGCGGGGAGGCTTTCGGACTGCGGGCGAAAGCAAAAAATTTTTCTGCGCAGGACATGGCGGAGGGCATTGCTTTTGCACATGAGCGGGGCGTCAAGGTGTATGTGACCGCGAATATTTTGGCGCACAATTATGATCTGGAGGGGGCGAAAGACTACTTCCGCGAGCTGAAGGAAATGAAGCCGGACGCGCTGATCATAGCGGATCCCGGCATGTTTGCGCTGGCAAGGGAAATCTGTCCGGAGATCGATGTTCACATTTCCACGCAGGCGAACAATACGAACTATATGACCTACCGCTTCTGGCATGAGCAGGGGGCGAAGCGGGTCGTGTCCGCACGGGAGCTTTCCCTGCGGGAAATAAAGGAAATCCGCGAAAATATCCCGGAGGAGATGGAGATCGAGAGTTTCGTGCACGGCGCTATGTGCATTTCCTACTCGGGGCGTTGTCTTTTGAGCAACTATTTTACCGGGCGGGACGCGAATCATGGGGCGTGCACCCATCCCTGCCGCTGGAAGTACGCGCTGGTGGAGGAGACGAGACCGGGAGAGTATCTGCCCGTCTTTGAGAACGACAGGGGCACATTTATATTCAATTCCAAGGACCTGAACATGATTGAGCACATTCCCGAACTGGTGGATGCGGGTATTGACAGCTTTAAGATCGAGGGCAGGATGAAGACGGCGCTGTATGTGGCGACTGTGGCGCGCACCTACAGGCGTGCCATTGACGATTACTTTGCCTCGGAGGAGCAGTACCGTGCCAATTTGGACTGGTATCGGGCGGAAATTGCCAAGTGCACCTACCGCAAGTTTACCACCGGCTTTTATTTCGGAAAGGCGGATGAGAATACCCAGATCTACGATGAGAGCACCTATGTGAGCGAGTATATTTATCTGGGGATTGTGGGGGCTGTGGCGGATGAATGCGCCCGCATCGAGCAGCGCAACAAGTTCTGCGTGGGGGACGAGATAGAGATCATGAAGCCGCGCGGGGAGAATATTCCCGTCAAAGTGTTGGCAATGTATGACGCGGAGGGCAACTCCGTGGAGTCCTGTCCGCACCCGAAGCAGACGATCGACGTGAGGCTGTCGGAAGTGCCGGAGGTGGGGGATATTTTGCGGGTGGAGAAATCGGAGGAGTGATGCATTCGTTGTAAAAAATGTAATACAATGCAATTATTCGTCGTAAAAAATGTGAAGATACATTTGATTTTCGTTGTATTTTTTGTATTTATATGATATTCTGTGCTTAAATCCTGTTTGCGGAGGTGTGGGCATGTATCGGAGCATCATAGAAAAGCTTCACAGATGGAAAGAGAGCAAAAACCGAAAACCGCTGATTATCGAGGGGGCAAGGCAGGTTGGAAAAACTTGGCTGATGAAAGAATTTGGCAGCAGGGCTTATGCGGACGCCGTTTATATCAATTTTGACGCCAATTCTGAAATGGCGGAGCTGTTTGCCGCCGATCTGAATGTAGAACGCCTGCTTATGGGGATAGAACTGTACGCAGGCAGGAAAATTGATGCAGACAGCACACTGCTGATATTTGATGAGGTGCAGGAAGTGCCTAGAGCGCTTTCTTCTCTCAAATATTTTTATGAAAACGCACCGCAGTATCATATTGTCTGCGCCGGTTCTCTGCTGGGGATTGCGCTGCACGGGGGCACATCGTTCCCGGTGGGCAAGGTGGAATTTTTGCATCTGTATCCGCTTTCATTCCGGGAATTTTTGATGGCGGCTGTGGGTGAGCAGTATGTCGAATTGCTGGAGCGGCAGGACTGGCAGATGATCACAACGTTTAAACAGACTTATATCGACGCGCTCAAGCACTATTATTTTGTCGGCGGTATGCCGGAGGCGGTGGCGTGCTTTGCGCAGGATAAGGACTTTAACCGGGTGCGGGAGATTCAAAAGCGCATATTGGCAGCTTACGAGCAGGATTTTTCCAAACATGCCCCGATAGAGATTGTGCCGAAAATCCGTATGATATGGAACAGCATTCCTTCCCAGCTTGCGAAAGAGAATAAGAAGTTTATTTATGGTCTTGTGCGGGAGGGCGGTCGCGCAAAGGAATATGAAGTGGCGATCATGTGGCTTTGCGACTGCGGGCTGGTGCACAGAGTCAGCCGTGTCAATTCGCCGGGGATGCCGCTGAAGGCATATGAGGATTTAAAGGCGTTTAAGCTGTTTCTGGTGGATGTGGGACTTCTCGGATGTATGACCGGGCTGCACCAGCGCATATTGCTGGATGGCAGTGGTTTGTTTGCGGAGTTTAAGGGAGCGCTGACCGAGCAGTATGTGTGTCAGCAGTTGAAAACCATAGACGATCTGGGTATCTACTACTATACAAACGACAGGGGTTCGTGCGAGGTGGATTTTGTCGTTGACACGGGAGAGGAGATTGTGCCGGTTGAGGTTAAGGCGGAGGTAAACCTGAAAGCGAAGAGCCTGAAAACTTACCGTGATAAATTCCGTCCGGCGGTTTCTGTCCGCGCATCTATGGCGGATTACAAAGAGGAAGAATGGCTGGTCAATCTGCCGCTGTATGCGGTGGAACAAATTCATAAACGGAAGAGGGCAAAATAAGTTTTTTTATAAATCTGAAATTTCCCCTTGCATTTTTTGAAAAAGTAGGTTATTCTTATAGACGTAAATTGTATACAGGTATTCAGAACGATGGCGTTCCAAAAAATAAAGTTTTTTTGGGGCGCATTTTTTTGAAGCCGGGTGAGGAGGATAATTATGAGCGAAGTATTCAATGTGGAAGAGATATTTGCGAAGAACGTGTTTACCCTCGGAAAGATGCAGCAGCGTCTGACGAGAAACGCTTACAAGGAAGTCGTCAAGGTTATGAACGAGGGCGGCGAGCTGTCCATGAGCACCGCGAATATCGTGGCGAAGGCGATGAAGGACTGGGCGGTAGAAAACGGCGCGACCCACTATACGCACTGGTTCCAGCCGCTGACCGGTATCACTGCGGAAAAGCATGACGCTTTCGTGTCCCATCCCGACGATTTGGGCAAAATGCTGACTGAGTTTTCCGGTAAGGAGCTGATCAAGGGCGAGCCTGACGCGTCCTCCTTCCCTTCGGGCGGCTTGCGGGCGACCTTCGAGGCGAGAGGCTATACCGCATGGGATATCACATCCCCCGCGTTTTTGAAGGAGTCCGGCTGCGGCACGATCCTCTGTATTCCCACCGCCTTCTGCTCCTACACGGGCGAGGCGCTGGATAAGAAGACGCCGCTCCTTCGCTCCATGGAGGCGCTGAGTGAGCAGGCGCTGCGTATCGTGCGGCTCTTTGGCAACACGGGCGCAACCAAGGTGACCGCTTCCGTAGGTCCCGAACAGGAATATTTTCTGGTAGATAAAGATTTATATATGAAGAGAACCGATCTGATGTTTGCGGGACGCACCCTTTTCGGCGCGCCGGCTCCCAAAGGTCAGGAGATGGAGGATCACTACTTCGGTGTCATTCGTGAACGCGTGGGCGCGTACATGAAGGATTTGAACGAGGAACTGTGGAAACTTGGCGTGACGGCAAAGACCCAGCACAACGAGGTGGCTCCCGCACAGCACGAGCTTGCGCCGATCTACGAGACGGCAAACATTGCGGTGGATCACAACCAGATCGTGATGGAAACCATGAAGCGGGTTGCTGTTAAACATAACATGCGTTGCTTATTACATGAGAAACCCTATGCCGGCGTGAACGGCTCCGGTAAGCATGACAACTGGTCAATCACCACGGACAACGGCGTGAACCTGCTCGATCCCGGCGATACGCCCAACGAGAACGTACAGTTCCTTCTCGTGCTGGCATGTGTGATGAGGGCGGTGGACAGACATGCGGATCTGCTGCGCCAGTCCGCTTCCGACGTGGGCAATGACCACAGACTCGGCGCGAACGAGGCGCCCCCGGCAATTATTTCCATTTTCCTCGGCGAACAGCTTGAGGACGTGGTGACACAGCTGATCGAGACGGGCGAGGCAACCTCTGTCAAGGAGGGCGGCAAGCTCCTCACAGGCGTAAGCACCCTGCCTGATTTCCAGAAGGACGCAACCGACAGAAACAGGACGTCGCCCTTCGCTTTCACAGGCAACAAGTTTGAGTTCCGTATGGTGGGGTCTGCGGATTCCATCGCTAGCCCGAACACCACGCTGAACGCGATCGTGGCGGAAGCTTTCTGCGAGGCGGCTGACATTCTGGAGAAAGCGGAGAACAAGGAGTTGGCGATCCACGACCTGATCAAGAAATACATGACCGAGCACCAGAGAATCATCTTCAACGGCAACGGCTACTCCGACGAGTGGGTGGCGGAGGCTGCAAGAAGGGGACTTCCTAACATTAAGTCCATGATCGAGGCGGCTGGCACGCTGACCACCGACAAGGCGGTGAAGCTGTTTGAGAAGTTCGGCATCTTCACGAAGGTGGAGCTGGAATCCCGCGAGGAGATTATTTACGAGACTTATGCGAAATCCATTAACATAGAGGCGCTTACCATGATCGATATGGCGGGCAAGCAGATCATCCCGGCGGTTATCCGCTACACGAAGGTCCTTGCTGACACCGTGAACGCGGTAAAGATGGCGGGTGCGGACGCGGCCACACAGGATGAACTTCTGACGATCGTCGGTGAGAAGCTGACGGCGATGCAGACGGCTCTCGAGAAGCTGAAAAAGGCGGAGAAAGAGGCTTCCGTCATGGAAGATGCAAAGGCACAGGCGTTCTTCTACAAAGATACGGTGAGGGCGGCGATGGACGAACTGCGCGCTCCGGCGGATGAGCTGGAGATGATTGTGGATAAGGAGTACTGGCCGATTCCGACCTACGGGGAGCTGATGTTTGAGATCTGATTTAAAAAAATTTAAAAATTTTAAAAAAAGTGGAAAAAAGGGCTTGTCAAACAGCCCTTTTTCCGCTATAATCCTTAATTGTTGATGGGCTATCGCCAAACGGTAAGGCAACGGACTCTGACTCCGTCATTTCAAGGTTCGAATCCTTGTAGCCCAGCTAATCAAACCCTGATGAAGCTATTTCATCAGGGTTTCTTTGACTCTTAAAGCTGCTGCGAAGGGACGGCGGCGGACAGGGGCGGGAAATATTATGAGCTTTGGAATGCGCAGGCAAAGCATTACAAGGCGTAGTCGGATGGATAGTCAGATTCTAATTTTAGAATCTGGCTATCGCGCTTTTTGAAAGAAAGTGTTATACTATACGCGTACAAGTAAGGGGCGACCCCATCGGAGAGGGCATATGACAGACCTGACAGACCGCCTCGCCGCAGGAGAAGAACTTTCCGACGACGAGTGGCGGTTTTTAATCGAAGGCGATTATGAAAAACAACTGTTATTTTATAGAGCTGACGAGGTGCGTCGGCAGTACTACGGGACGGATGTCTATATCAGAGGGCTGATAGAGATTTCAAGCTATTGCAGAAACGACTGTCTCTACTGCGGCATCCGCCGGAGCAATGCGAACATATCGCGTTACAGGCTTGCGGAGGAGGAAATTCTCGCCTGCTGTAAGCAAGGTTATGAACTGGGATTTCGTACCTTTGTGCTGCAGGGCGGCGAGGACGCTCACCACACGACGGCGTGGGTGGAGGAAATCGTCTCCCACATCAAAGAAAAATATTCTGACTGCGCGGTGACTCTGTCGCTGGGGGAGCGTCCGCGTGAGGATTATGAAATCTGGTATCAGGCGGGAGCTGACCGGTATTTATTACGGCATGAGACGGCGTCCCGCTCTCATTACGGGAAACTGCACCCGCAGGAACAGACCTATCTGCGGCGTATGGAGTGCCTGCGGAATCTGCGGGAAATCGGCTATCAGACCGGGGCGGGCTTTATGGTCGGTTCTCCCTTTCAGCGGACGGAAGAGCTGATCGCGGACATGCGGTTTTTGCAGGAGTTTCGACCCCATATGGTGGGAATCGGACCTTTTATTCCCCATCATGACACGCCTTTTGCGGGATATCCGGCAGGGAGCCTGCAGCGCACGCTTATCATGGTGGCGCTCTCCAGACTGGCATTGCCGAAGGCGCTGATTCCCGCGACAACGGCGCTTGGCACCATTCATCCGCAGGGGCGGGAACTGGCTCTAAAAGCCGGGGCGAACGTGGTCATGCCGAATCTGTCCCCCGTAAACGTGCGCGGGCAGTACAGCCTCTACGACAATAAGGCTTGCACCGGACAGGAGGCGGCGGAAGGGCTGGCGGCGCTTCGGGAGAGTGTAGTGGCAGCAGGCTACCGGGTGGCGGTGAGCCGGGGAGATGCGGTGCAGACGGAGTGACAGGCGTCGGATGGACATCGAGCGGTGCGCATGCCAGAAATTAAATTGCTATAGTTATTTAATAGCGTAATACGCTGTGTGAAAACCAAGGAAGCGCAGAAAAATAAACATACAGGAAATGTGAGAAAGAAGGTAAAATAAAATGTACGATCCGAAATCACTATGTGCAGACGATTTTATCAACCATGAGGAAATCCTCGCGACGCTCAAGTACGCGGAGGAAAACAAGGACAACAAGGAGTTGGTGGGCGAAATTCTTGACAAAGCGCGTCCGAGGAAAGAGGGCAGCTCCACCATATGTGCGGGGCTTTCCCACCGGGAGGCGTCGGTTCTGCTCGCCTGCGAGGACAAGGAGATACTGGAAAAAATCTACGCGCTGGCGGAGGAGATCAAACTGGCATACTACGGCAACCGCATCGTGATCTTTGCGCCGCTTTATCTGTCGAATTACTGCGTGAACGGCTGTGTTTACTGCCCGTATCACATGAAGAATAAAAATATTCCGCGAAAGAAGTTGACGCAGGAGGAAGTGAAGCAGGAAGTAATCGCTTTGCAGGATATGGGGCACAAGCGGCTTGCGATCGAGGCGGGGGAAGACCCGGTCAATAATCCCATTGAATACATTTTGGAATGCATCAAAACGATCTATTCCATCAACCATAAAAACGGCGCGATTCGACGCGTCAATGTCAATATTGCCGCAACCACAGTGGAGGAGTACCGTATGCTCAAGGAGGCGGGCATCGGCACATATATTCTCTTTCAGGAGACTTACCACAAGGAGAGCTATTTAAAGCTGCATCCCACAGGTCCTAAGCATGATTACAACTATCACACGGAGGCGATGGACCGCGCTATGGAGGGCGGCATTGACGATGTGGGGCTGGGCGTGCTCTTTGGTCTGGAACTGTATAAGTACGAGTTCGCGGGGCTTCTCATGCACGCGGAGCACTTGGAGGCGGTGCATGGGGTAGGTCCTCACACCATCAGTGTGCCGCGCATCAAACATGCGGATGACATTGACCCTTCCGCGTTCGACAACGGCATTGACGATGAAATTTTTGCAAAGCTCTGCGCCCTGATACGCATTGCAGTTCCCTACACGGGCATGATTATCTCAACAAGGGAGAGCCAGTCGGTGCGCGAGAAGGTGATTCGTCTTGGCGTGTCCCAGATTTCCGGTGCGTCCCGGACTTCCGTGGGCGGCTATACAGAGGAGGAACGTCCTACCGACACGGAGCAGTTTGACGTGTCCGACCAGAGGACGCTGGACGAGGTGATCAAGTGGCTGATGGAACTGGGCTACATTCCTTCGTTCTGTACGGCGTGTTACCGCGAGGGCAGGACGGGCGACCGCTTTATGAGCCTGTGCAAGACGGGGCAGATTCAGAACTGCTGTCACCCCAACGCGCTGATGACCTTGAAGGAATACCTGTGTGACTACGCGTCCGAGGAGACGAAGGCAATCGGAGAGGCGTTGATACAGGCGGAACTTGCGAATATCCCGAAGGAGCAGGTGCGGGAGATCGCGAAGGATCATCTGGCAAAGATTGCGGAAGGGGTTAGAGACTTCCGCTTCTAAATACGGTACTGAGAGTGTGCGAATTTCAAGGGTTCTCTTATGGAATATACAATCCGCCCAACACATAGATACAGAAAGGACAGCGCAAGTATATGGGTATGAATGACACCCCCGCGGGGGAGCGGGTGCATATCGGTTTTTTCGGGAGGAGAAACGCGGGCAAGTCCAGTCTGCTCAATGCGGTGACGGGGCAGGATCTTTCCGTGGTGTCGGAGGTTCGCGGGACGACAACCGATCCGGTATATAAGGCAATGGAGCTTCTGCCGTTAGGTCCTGTTATGCTGATTGACACCCCCGGCTTTGACGACGAGGGAACGCTCGGGGAGCAGCGCGTAAAAAAGACAAAACAGGTGTTGGAAAAGACCGATATCGCGGTGCTGGTGGTGGACGCCGTGGAGGGTATGGCGGACTGCGACAGGGAGCTGCTTGCGCTTTTCAAGGAGCGGGAGATTTCGTACATTGTAGCGTATACTAAGTCCGAGATAACGAGCAACTGTCCGATGCAATCGGATGTAGAGCGCGACAGCGCGGATTTGCGAGTGACCGGGGAACCAATAACGGGTGTTATATATACGAGCGCAAAAACAGGCGAGGGCGTCCACGAATTGAAAGAAAAACTGGCGGCAATGCTTCCGGATAAAGAGGAGCGTCACCTTGTGGCGGATCTGGTGAAGCCGCTCGATGTGGTGGTGCTGGTAGTGCCTATCGACTCCGCTGCGCCGAAAGGGAGATTGATACTGCCCCAGCAGCAGACGATACGCGATCTGCTGGAGGCGGGTGCGGTTCCCGTGGTGGTGCGGGAGACGGAGCTGAAAGAGGCGCTCTTAAAGCTTTCGGACAAGCCCGCCCTTGTCATCACGGACAGTCAGGCGTTTGAGGAGGTGGCGGCGATCGTGCCGGAGGACATTCCGCTTACTTCTTTTTCTATTTTGATGGCTCGGTACAAGGGGTTTCTGAAACTGGCGGCGGAGGGCGTGAAAGCCATAGACGGCATGAGAGACGGCGATCGCGTGCTGATTGCAGAGGGCTGCACGCATCATAGACAGTGCGACGATATCGGAACGGTGAAGATACCCCGGTTTTTGAAAAAGTACACGGGAAAGAGTATTGTCATAGAAACCGCCTCGGGAACGGGCTTTCCCGAAGACCTTACGCCCTATGCTCTGGTGATTCACTGCGGCGGATGTATGTTGAACGAGAGGGAAGTGCTGCGGCGGATGCGCTTTGCAAAACGGCAGGGCGTGCCGGTGACGAACTATGGCATTGCCATTGCGCAGATGAAGGGGATTCTCGCGAGGAGCGTAGCGCCCGTGGCGGACACGCTTTAGTAAAGAGGACTGGCTGGCTGCGCGCCAGAATGCATCGCTTGGCTGTGCAGCGATGCTTTAGGACGGAGACTGTGTTGACAGAGAGGGCGGATAGACATGTATACATTTGATGGAAGAATACGTTACAGCGAGGTGGGGGAGAACGGTCTTTTAAGCCTACAGTCCCTGCTGGACTATTTTCAGGACTGCTCCACCTTCCACTCCGAGGATATCGGGCTGGGGTTAGAATATATGGATAAAATCGGACAGGTGTGGCTCTTGTCCGCATGGCAGATCTGCATCGGGCGGTACCCGAAGTACGGCGAGCGGGTCGTGATCGGTACAGCGCCCTATGAGTTCCGGGGATTTATGGGACTTCGTAATTTCCTGATGCAGACGAAGGAGGGGGAGGCGCTGGCATGGGCAAACTCGATCTGGACGCTGATGGACAGGGAGAAAATGCGCCCTGTAAAGCCGAACGAGGACATGATTGCCGGCTATGCGCCGGAGGAGAAATATCCTATGGACTACGCGCCCAGAAAAATTGCCATGCCGGAAAACGGGAAAGCGATGGAGTCGTTTACGGTCAAACCGCACCACCTTGACACGAACCATCACGTCAATAACGGGCAGTATGTGCGCATGGCGATGGACTGCATTCCGGGCGGGTTTCGTATCAGCCAGCTCCGCGTGGAGTATAAGAGTCAGGCGGTGTTGGGAGATGAGATTTGTCCCGTAGCGGCAGCGGGAGAGGACGGGAAACGGTACACGGTTTCCCTAAACCAAGCGGATGGGAGCCCATACTGCGTTGTGGAGTTTAGTTCACCAGCTCAGCCAGACCTCGACTGAGTGGCAAATCGTGCTTGCACGAATTTGACGGGAAGGAGAAGGTCTGAGGGAGCGCCTTTTTATGAGCAAAAGTAGCTGCGCAGCGGCGGAGAGCGCTGAAAGCGCGATTTTGCGAATAGGCGCATGCTGAGCGTTCAGAGCGTATACATCGGAAACGGAGAAAGACTATGATTCAATTAGGAGAAATACAGAATTTAAAAATTATAAAGCAGGTAGACTTTGGCGTTTACCTCTACGACGGCGAAAATACGGAAGAGCGAATCCTTCTGCCGAAAAAACAGGTGCCGGAGGGCGCGGCAAACGGCGACGAGGTCGAAGTTTTTGTATACCGCGATTCCAAGGACAGGCTGATTGCCACCACAAATATGCCGAAAATCACCCTGCATGGGGTGGAGAAGCTACAGGTGGCGCAGGTGGGGAAAATCGGCGCGTTTCTGGACTGGGGACTGGAAAAAGACTTGCTTCTGCCCTTTAAGGAGCAGACAAAAAGGGTGTCAGCCGGGGACGAGTGCCTTGTGGCGCTTTACATTGATAAATCAGACAGGCTCTGCGCTACCATGAACGTGTATCCCTACTTAAAAAATAACAGCAGTTATAAAAAGGATGACAGGGTGAGCGGTACGGTCTATGAGATCAGCCCGAACTTCGGCGCGTTTGTGGCGGTGGACGATCGGTATTCAGGACTGATTCCGAAACGGGAATTATACGGGAATGTTTCGGTGGGAGATACCGTAGATGCCCGCGTGACGGCGGTGAAGGAGGACGGGAAGCTGGATCTGAGCATCCGCGAGAAGGCATACCTGCAGATTGCGGGGGACGCGGAGAAGGTGATGCAGGCGATCGACAGCTTAGGCGGGGCGCTGCCCTTTAACGATAAGGCGTCGCCTGAGGTGATCCGCCGGGAGATGCAGATGAGCAAAAACGAATTTAAACGAGCGGTTGGAAACCTGCTGAAAGCGGGAAAAATTACGATTACGGAGAAAGCGATAAGACGCAATGACGAGTAAAAGAGCGAATTGGTTGTTCCTGACTATCATATTGGTGCATTTCGGGGTGATAGCGTTTCTGATTTTTGGGGGCGCGCTTCTTCTTCCCGACAGCCTTGTGCTGAGTTTCTTCTTGAGCCAAGGGATATTAGTTGTGCCTACGATTATATTCCTGCTGATTTATGAGCGCAGAGAGCCGCATCCGTTCGAGGCGGCGGGTTTTCACGAGGTGAAGGTTTCTACCGTTCTGATGATTATTCTGTGTACCTTTTTGATTATGCCGCTGGTCACGGTACTCAACGCGTTGACTATGTTTTTTACGGACAATGCCGTGGCGGCTTTAGAGGGCGACATTGTGAGCACGCCCTTTCCGGTGATGCTGTTTATGATCGGGATATTCGGACCTTTTTGTGAGGAATTTGTATTCCGGGGCGTGATATACAGAAGCTACAGGAGAAGTGGGGATTGGAATGATAACACGCGTTACAAAACGCTTCGCGGCAATGGTATTTCGGCAATGCTTTTGTCGTCGCTTCTCTTTGGACTGATGCATATGAATTTTAACCAGGCGGTTTACGCTTTTGCGATCGGCATTTTTCTTGTGCTGTTGGTGGAGGCGGCGGGAAGCCTGTGGGCGTCTGTCTTCTGCCATATGTTTTTTAACTCCTGCCAGGTTGTCCTGATGTATGCATCGCAAAACATGTTGAATAGTGTGTACGGGCAGGCGGTGAATGAGACGGCGGAGCAGTTGTCAACGCAGGATCTTCTGGCAGCGCTTTCCGTTTATCTGCTGATCGCGGGAGTCACAACGCCCATTGCAGGATGCGTGATTGCGTGGATTGCAAAAAATGAAGGGCGGCAGGCAGAGTTTCGGGCGTTGTTTCGCAGACGGGGCGGACGGGTGGCTTCACAGCCGATGCCGTCGTATCGGCAGGCACAGATGAACCAGCCGCCGTATCGGCAGCCGCAGCAGGCACAGATGAACCAGCCGCCGTATTGGCAGCCGCAGCAGGCGCAGATGAACCAGCCGCCGTATTGGCAGGCACAACAGCCGCTGCCACCGAACCGGATGACACAGCAGAATCAGCAGCCACAACAGCCGCTGCCGCCAAATATGCAGACTCCGCCGATGCAGATGAGCCAGCCGCCGTATCAACAGCCGCAGCAGGCGCAGATGAACCAGCCGCCGTATTGGCAGGCACAACAGCCGCTGCCACCGAACCGGATGACACAGCAGAATCAGCAGCCACAACAGCCACTGCCGCCAAATATGCAGACTCCGCCGATACAGATGAGCCGACCGCCACAGATGAGTCAGCAGCCGTATCAGCAGGCGCAGATGAGCCAGCCGCTGTATCAACAGCCACAGCAGGCGCAGATGAGCCAGCTGCTGTATCAACAGCCACAGCAGGCGCAGATGAGCCAGCCGCCGTATCAACAGCCGCTGCCGCCCATGCAGCCGGTTCCGCCGCGTGTGGAATATCTGCTGAGTGTGCCGTTAATTATAGCGATAGTGCTCTGCCTGGGATATATGAGTCTGGAATTGATACTGCTTGGGTAATGTAGGCAGCGCATAAGCAGACTCGAAGCGCTTCGCGTTTCTCGTTCGCGTTGCTCGTCATAAAGCGTCACAGCCAGTCTTGCATACATGCATCCTGTCTGCAACGCTTTCTGACTCTGCTTATGCGCGCAAAAAATAACGACCCGTCCGGGTCGTTATTTTGGTTTAAACTGTCATATCAAAGTTTCCGCCGATGTGGGGATTGACGGACAGTTCCATTGCCGCCGCGTCTATCATGCCGACAACCTGACTTCCTGTGGTTTCCGCCTGATCAAGAGACTTGGCAAGCATTGCTACGCCGTAGGCGTCATTTGTTTTGGCGCTGGACATGGCCATAGATAACCCTGCAATATCCATAAAAATCACCAACCTTTCTGCAATTTCATTTTACCACACTTGCGTCAGCGGTAACAATATACAATTTTAACAATACCACGAAATACAATAAATCGATAAAAATGTTAAAAAATACACAAAAAATTCACGAATGTAGGTAGATTTTTTTGTAGATATAGATTAAAATAGTACCTAGCTTTTGCTTTTTCGGAAAATAGGGGGCGAAAAGGCATGGTGAATTGTCACGAAACATAAGAGGGGTGGGGGAATGATTTCTAATCAGATTTTGCAAAACACGATTGAAGGTCTGAAAGCTATCGCCAGAGTGGAACTTTGCGTTATGGATGTGGATGGGAAGGCTGCAGCTATGACGACGGAGGAGATGGAACGCTGCGGCAAGGCGGCTGCGGAGTTTGCAGAGTCCCCAGCAGATTCACAGGAGATTCAGGGGTATCAGTATTTTAAGATTTTTGACGAACAGCAGTTAGAGTACATTCTGGTTGCAGGAGGTGTGGGCGAGGATGTTTACATGGTCGGCAAGATGGTGGCGTTCCAGATCCAGAACCTGCTGATTGCTTATAAGGAGCGGTTTGACAAGGACAACTTTGTAAAGAATCTGCTTTTGGACAACCTGCTTCTGGTGGACATATACAGCCGTGCGAAGAAACTGCATATCCAGACGGACGTCAAACGCGTTGCGCTTATTGTGGAGACGGACAACGTCAAGGATTACAATGCGCTTGAGAGTGTGCGCGCCTATTTTGGCGTGAACAATAAGGACTTTATCACGGCTGTGGACGAAAATAACGTGATTGTGGTAAAGGATCTGTCCGAGGATGACAGCCCGCAGGAGATCGAACGGTGCGCGGCGGCGGTTGCGGCTTATCTGCGCAAGGAAAGCTTTAAGAACGTTCGCATTGCCTACGGCACGGTGGTAAATGAGATCAAGGGCGTGAGCAGTTCTTACAAAGAAGCGAAGATGGCGTTGGACGTAGGGAAGATTTTCTTTGGCGAGCGAGACGTGATCGCCTACAGCGAGCTTGGCATTGGCAGGCTGATCTACCAGCTTCCAATTCCTCTTTGCAAAATGTTTATCAAGGAGATCTTCGACGGCAAAAGCCCCGACGAGTTCGATGAGGAGACGCTTGTCACCATCAACAAGTTTTTCGAGAACTCCCTGAACGTGTCTGAGACGTCAAGACAGCTTTTTATTCACAGAAATACGCTTGTTTACCGTTTGGATAAGCTGCAGAAGAGCACGGGTCTTGACCTGCGGGTGTTCGAGGACGCCATTACATTTAAAATTGCGCTGATGGTGGTAAAATATATGAAGTATATGGAATCGTTTGAATTCTGATGTATGGAGGAAAGGATATGGTAGAAGTTATGACAGACAAACAGTTTGATAAAATTATTAAAATGATTTCCATGATTTTAGATGGATGTAAGGATCTGGATGAAGCGAAAAAGAAAGTGAATGAACTTTCCGATAGTGTAGATAAGAAAACGGAAGAAAAGTAGGAGAGAAGAAACGTGGCAGTTAAGAAGAAAAGAAAAGCCCCCGCGGTAGAAAATGAAATTATCAACCTTACGAATGTGAGCAAGGCATACTCAACCGGTGCGCCGGCATTGAAGGATGTGAACCTCCATATTAGCAGGGGCGAGTTTGTCTTTATCGTGGGAGACAGCGGATCGGGTAAATCCACGCTGATCAAGCTGCTTTTGAGGGAGCTTACCATCAGCAGCGGCTATATTAACGTGATGGGGTACGATCTTTCCAAGATCAAGCACCGGAAAATTCCGAAATTCAGAAGAAATCTGGGGATCGTGTTCCAAGACTTCCGCCTTTTGAAAGACAGGAACGTCTACGAGAACGTGGCATTTGCACAGCGCATTATCCAGAAATCGAATAAGGAGATCAAGAAAAACGTGCCCAGCATCTTAGCGATTGTGGGACTTGCCGGCAAGTATAAGGCGAAACCCAGACAGCTTTCCGGCGGTGAGCAGCAGAGAGTTGCGCTTGCGCGCGCGCTCGTGAACCAGCCCACGATTCTTCTGGCGGACGAGCCTACGGGTAATCTGGATCCGAAAAATTCATGGGAGATTATGAAACTGCTGGAGCAGATCAATGAAAACGGAACGACTGTTATTGTTGTTACCCATAACCGTGAAATTGTGAACGCGATGCAGAAGCGTGTGGTAACCCTGCGCCGCGGCGTCATTATCAGCGACGAGGAAAAGGGAGGGTACATAGATGAGGATTAGTACGTTTTTTTATACGCTGAAGCAGGGCTTCCGCAATATTTTCCGCAATAAGCTCTTTTCGCTGGCGTCGATTGCTACGATTGCCGCCTGCCTTTTTCTTTTCGGTATTTTTTATGCTATTCTGGCAAACTTCCAGCATATCGTGAAGAATGCGGAGGAGGGCGTCTCCGTCTGGGTGTTCTTCGACGAGGGTATTGAGGATATAAAGATTCAGCAGATTGGCGACTTAATCGCGAAGCGTCCCGAGGTGGCGAAGATGGACTTCATCTCCGCGCAGGAGGCGTGGGAGAGCTTTCGGGACGAATATCTCGGTGAGTACGGCGACGGCTTTACCGAGAACCCGTTGGAAAATTCCGCCAACTATCAGGTATATCTGAACGATGTGTCCATGCAGTCCGCTCTCGTGACTTATCTGGAATCCATAGACGGCGTGCGGATGGTAAACCGTTCGGAGCTGGTGGCGACCACACTGACCGGAATCAACGCTCTGATTGCTTATGTTTCCGTGGGCATCATTGCGATTTTGCTGGCGGTTTCCATTTTCCTGATCAGCAATACCGTGGCGATCGGTATCTCTGTCCGCAAAGAGGAAATTAATATTATGAAATACATCGGAGCTACCGACTTTTTCGTCCGCTCCCCCTTTGTGGTGGAAGGTATTATGATCGGGCTGATCGGCGCTGCGCTGCCGCTCGGTTTTATTTATACGATATATAATGTAGTTTTATCCTATGTGATGGAGCGTTTCCCGCAGCTTTCCTCCCTTCTGAGCTTTGTGCCGGTAGGGGAAGTCTTCCACGTGCTTATCCCCATTTCGCTCGGGCTGGGCGTGGGCATCGGTTTTCTGGGAAGTATCGTGACGGTGAGACGGCATTTGAGAGTGTAAGCGCGGGTTTGAGAGTCTGATAAAGTGAACATGTAGAGGTTATAGCTTGAAGATACACATCCAAAAGAAAATTAAAAGAATAACGGGCGTTACTCTATGCCTTGCGCTTGTGCTCTCCTGCGCGGCGCCTGCGCCTTCCGTGCAGGCGGTTACCAGCGAGAGCATCCGGGAGAAAGAGCAGGAGATCGAGAAGGCTAAGAAAGAGGTTTCCGGCTTGAAGAGCAGTCTGACTGACGTGGAGAAGCTGAAAAAGGAGCTGGAGCAGTCGAAGAGCGATCTGACCGCCTTTGTGCAGCAGCTTGACGGGCAGCTTGCAGACATACAGGAGAACATCGCTAAATATAATACAATGATTACAGAAAAAGAAGAAGAGATCGAGGAGACCTTGAGAGATCTGGATGAGGCGCAGGCGAGACAGGAGCTGCAGTATGCCGCTATGAAAAAACGCATACAGTTCATGTACGAGCGCAGCGACTCTTTTTATATGGAAACGCTTTTCGGCTCTGAGAGCATTGCGGGGATTGTGAACCGCGCCGATTACATTGAGGCGCTGTCGCGCTACGACAGGGAAAAGCTGAATGAATATGTGGAGACGCGTAAGTACGTGGAACTCTGCAAGGAAGAGCTGGAAGTGGAGAAGCAGCTTTTGGATGAGGCGCGCGAGGCGGTGGAACAGGAAGAGTCCAACGTCAGCAGCCTGATCGGGGAGAAGGAGGCGCAGATTGTCTCCGTGAGTGGTGATATTGCCAATAAAGAGGCGGCAATCAAGGAATACGAGGACATGATCGCGCAGGAAAACGCCGAGATCGCTGCGCTGGAGAAAGCGGTGGCGGAGGAGCGCGCGAGGCTGGAGGCTGAGAATGCGCAGGCAAGAATCTATAACGGCGGTATGTTTGCATGGCCCTGCCCCGGTTACAAGCGCATTTCCGACGAGTACGGCAACCGTATGCACCCGATTCTCGGCATAGAGAAGTTCCACAACGGGCTGGATATGGCGGCGCCTTCGGGAACGGCGATTCTGGCGGCATACGACGGCGACGTGGTGGCGGCGGATTACAGCAGCAGCATGGGCAACTATATTATGATCAATCACGGCAGCGGGCTGTACACCATTTACATGCACTGTTCCGCGCTGTATGTTTCCAAAGGGCAGACCGTTTCCAAAGGGCAGAATATCGCGGCGGTGGGATCTACAGGACGTTCCACCGGACCCCATCTGCATTTCAGCGTGCGCCTGAACGGAAATTACGTAAGCCCGTGGAACTATGTGAGCTAGCATTGAGTTTATGCAGGCGATTTGCGAATGGCATGGACGGGTATGATATAAGGATTTTGTGTATAAGGAGATGACCTAACTTGGATTCGAGGAATAATAACAATCGTTATTATAATGATTACCCTATTCAGGGGGGCGGACGGCAGACCAACCCCTATTACAACGGAATGCAGGGCGGCTACAACAGCGCACCCGTCCCGCCGCAGCCTCCCCAGCAGGGGAATGGTAAGGGCGGCGGCAGCTTTTTGCTTGGCATAGTGCTCGGCGTGGCGCTGACCACGCTTGTCTGCGGCTTTACTTTTGTTGGCGTGAAAGTCTATGAGGCGGTGGACAGCAAAAACGTGGCAAAAAAGGGAAATGCGTCCAGCGTTGTCAGCGAGGAGACGGAGAAGAAGCTTGAGGCGATCGAGGAAGTGATCGACGAGTACTATTATCAGGACGCTGACATTGACGTGGACGCCATGACCGAAGGCATGTACGCCGGCATGGTGAACGCGCTGGGAGACCCTTATTCCGTCTACTACACGGAGGAAGAGTGGAACGAAATGATGCAGGATACGGCGGGTATCTATTATGGCATCGGCGCCTATCTGATGATAGATCCAAATACCGGGCTCGGAAAAATATCAGGCGTTATAGAGGGCACTCCCGCCGAGGAGTCGGGGCTGCGCGCGGACGACCTGCTTTATCTCGTGGACGGGGAAAGTACGATGGGGATGGAACTTTCCGAGATTGTGTCGCGTATAAAGGGAGAGGAGGGCACGAAAGTCCACCTTACCATCTATCGCGAGGGCGAGAGCGATTATCTGGAGGTTGACGTGGAACGGCGGCAGATTGAAGCGCCCACGGTCAAATACGAAATGCTGGAAAACGATATCGGCTATATTCAGATTACCGAGTTCGACGACGTGACTACCGACCAGTTCACCGAGGCGCTTGCCGTGATCAAAGGCTCGGGCGCAAAAGGGCTTGTTCTCGATCTGCGCGGCAATCCCGGCGGCAGCCTGAACGTGGTGGTGGACATCGCCAGACAAATTCTGCCCAAGGGGCTGATCGTCTATACCGAAGATAAATACGGCGAGCGCGACGAGTACACCTGCGATGGCAGAAATGAGCTGGATATGCCGCTTGCGGTTCTTGTGAACGGCAATTCCGCGAGCGCGTCTGAGATTCTTGCGGGCGCGATTCAGGACTACAATAAAGGAACGCTCGTCGGGACGACTACCTTCGGGAAGGGCATTGTCCAGCGGGTGCTGCCGTTGACGGACGGTACGGCTCTGAAACTCACGATCAGCGCCTACTATACGCCCAAGGGCAACAACATCCACGGGGTCGGCATCGAGCCGGACGTGGTATGCGAGTTTGACAGCGACGCCTACTATGACAAGGATGTGGATAACCAGTTGGAGAAGGCGGTGGAGGTGCTGGGGAAGTAGGGGACAGTGAAACATGAAAGAGTATCTCTGGAAACACCGCGCCGTGCTGCTGACGGGCATTCCTGCGCTGGTGATCTTTCTGCTTGCAACATACAGGCTGTCCGAGACAGGGCAGCCAATCCTGTTTAACGACGAGATCGGGTACTGGTCCAACAGCGCCTTTTTTCTGGGGATGGACTGGACGTCGGTGACGGGAAATATCAATTATTATTCCTATGGATACAGTCTTCTTCTGATATTGCTCAGAGTGATGGCACGGATGTTCTTTTGGAGCTGGGATGAGCTGTATCATGCGGGAATTGTGCTGAACGGCGGGTTCCTTGTGGGAAGTTATCTGATCTCGCTGAAACTGGCAGAGAGGTATCTGCCTGAAATGGATCGGATTGTCAGGACGGCGGTCTGTTTTGTCGTCTGCACTTATTCGTCCTATATCGTCTACGCGCATATCACATGGACAGAATGTACGCTTCTGTTCTTTTTCTGGGTGTTTCTCTATGTGATGATGCGTGTGACGGATCGACCGGCAGTGGGGAATCATGTGGCTTTTGCGGTTGTTTCTTTTTATCTGTATACGGTACATCAGCGTTCGCTGGGGATCGTGGTGACGGCGGTTCTGGTGGTGCTGTGTATGAGACTTTTGCGGAAAAACCGGCTGGGGCATGTGGCGGCATTCTTGGGCAGCTTGTATTTGTGCGGTCTGCTTCACAGCGTGGTCAAATGGAATCTACAGCATGTGAATTATCTGGGAGAAGAGCCCGCCGCGCTGCGTGAGCTTGTGGGACATGCCTTTACGGGGACGGCAAAACTTTTTCTGGCGGCAGGCTTTCTGCTGCTTTTGATCCTGTATCTGATAGAGAAAAGGAGATATAAGATTCTGGCGGCGCTGCTCGCGGCGGGTCTTCTGGCGGCGGCTGTGCTCTGTTGGCAGACCGGAAGCGGAGGGGGTACGGGAGCGGCGGATATCGCGGCGGCTGCGGCTGAACCGATGGCGGATGGAGCGGATCAAACCGTGGATGTGCGCATTTCTGTCAATGACTTTTCTGGTCAATGGGGCGTGCTGCGCAATCTCTTTACGGTGAACGGTTTGATCCGTTTGGGGATCAGCATAGTCGGTAAATGGTTCTATCTGGCTTCCGCCACAGGTTTTGTGATTTGCTGGGGCATTGCGGCGCTGTGCAAAAACATGTGGCTTTTGTGCCGGGACGTTTTGAGACGGGTATTCGGCAGAGGCGGGACACAGGAGAATCAAGCGGCGGCAGGGGACGGCGAAACGGCAGGACAGGTGCCTGTCGGAGAGAGACTCTGGCTGTTTGGCGTGCTCGTGGCATGGTTTTCGACTTTTATGATCAGCGCGATCTATAAAGAAGGCTTTTATAAAAATGATGACCTGTTCAACGGCAGATATGTTGAGTTTACAATAGGGTTCCTGCTGATATATGGGCTGAATTGTCTGATAAATGACAAAAAATGGGTACGCAAAATGCTGCTTGTCATGGTATTATATATAGCGGCAGGGTATCTTTGCCAGTATGCGATCGACGAGGTTGGACGGAAGGAGTTTGAGCTGGCGCACTGCGTCATGTTTGGGCGGATGGTCTGGAATTACGAAGTGCCTGTCGGAAAAGTGCGGGTGGTGGAGGAATATATCATTCCGTATACCCTATGGTTTTTCGTGATCCTGAAGCTGATGCGGGAGCGTTTTCCTAAGGCGGCGGTGGTCAGGACAGTTCTGGCTCTGGCGGTCCCTCTGGTGGTCTGGTCTTATTTGGGCAGGTCGATCGTAGATAACTATGTGGTGGTCAGGAATGAGAAGCAGGAGGCGCCGCTTCCTCCGTTTGCGTCGTGGATCAGTGTGCTTGGCAGGGGAAACGAGACAGTTTATTACATCATGGATTCGGCTAATCAGAGAAACGCAGGGCTCTTGCAGTATCTGCTGCAAGATAGAACGGTCGTTGTGACGAATTTGGAGCAGACGTCTTTTGAGGAAGATGCCTTCTATGTGATGAAGCAGGATTACATAGATACGGAGCGGGTGGCGGACCGGTGCGAACTCGTCATGGGATCCAGAGGTTATCTGCTGCTGATCAATAAGAACGGGAAACTGATGGAGGCGTGGCGTCCTTTTATGGATTGAGACGGGATTCAGGAGGCGGTTTGATGAAACTGATCATACAAATACCATGCTACAACGAGGCAGAGACGCTTGAGATTGCCCTCAACGAGCTGCCGAAGCAGATCGACGGTGTGGATGAGATCGAATATCTGATCATCAACGACGGCAGCGACGACGATACGGAGAAGGTGGCTCTGGACTGGGGTGTACATTACATTGTGCATTTTAAACGGAATCTGGGGCTGGCAAAGGGGTTTCTGGCAGGGATAGACTTAGCGCTTCGGCACGGTGCGGACATCATCGTTAATACGGATGCAGACAATCAGTACTGCGGTGCGGATATTGAAAAGCTGATTCAGCCGATTCTCAACCGGGAGGCGGATATCGTGATCGGGGAGCGCCCCATCGACGACAATGCGGAATTTTCTTTTATAAAGAAAAAGCTGCAGCGTTTCGGCAGTTTTGTGGTGAGACTGGCGTCCAAGACCGACATACCCGACGCGCCCAGCGGTTTCCGGGCTTACAGCCGAAAGGCTGCCATGCGTGTGAATGTACATAACGAATACACTTACACGCTGGAGACTATCGTTCAGGCGGGCAGAAATAAGATGGCGATCACTTCGGTACCTGTGAAGACGAACCCGGAACTGCGCAAGTCCAGACTGATGCACTCCATTTTTGACTATGTGAAAAAGTCCATGCTGACGATACTGAGAGCAGTGCTGATGTACAGACCCCTTCGGGTCTTCACTCTTCTGGGGATGATTGCGATGGCGGGCGGCGTTGCGATTGGCATCAGGTTTTTGGTGTTCTATTTTCAGGGTAACGGCGGCGGTCATACCCAGTCGCTGATTTTGGCGGCGATGCTGATCATTATCGGCAGCCAGACTTTTGTCACCGGACTGCAGGCGGATATCATATCGGCGAACCGCAAGCTGCTGGAAGATATCCAGTATCGGGTGAAGAAGCTGGAACTGGGACTGCTCGACCCGGATGGCAGGGCAATTGAAATAGAGAAAGAAGGTGATGGGCCGGATTAGGCAAAGGTTCAGCAATGTGATGTATTTGACAGCGGAATAGAGACAGAATGCACAAAAATGTATTTTT
Source organism: uncultured Lachnospiraceae bacterium (assembly GCA_910588955.1). GTDB lineage: Bacteria > Bacillota > Clostridia > Lachnospirales > Lachnospiraceae > UBA3282. The sequence goes on along the minus strand of CAJURQ010000007.1, from coordinate 9,871 downwards.
TTAAAGACAACGCTTGTTAAATCAAATACATAGGTTTATAATCAATGATAGCGTTTATAAGTATCGCAAAAAACAAAGTGGAGGAGAGAGACAATGAGAAGCATGAAAAAGTTGCTTAAAAAAGCAATGGTGTTTACGCTGACGGCAGCGATGTTGGTCGGAACACCTTTGACAGCATCAGCAGCGCCTCTGAATAGTGTGTATTCGGTTGGGGACCACTGGGGAGAGACCAAGGTACCGGGTGAAGGTGGTGATCATAGTCATACCGGCACTATTACAAACACGGCGACGACTACAGAGTCCGGTGTGTTGAAGGACAACGAGACAAAAATCGTAGGTATTGCCCTTGACAAAACGCATCTGGATATGGAAAAGGGCGTGCAGGGAGAATTAACGGCAACGATTCTTTATGATGCTGACGACAGCGTATTAGTGAATAAGTATGGCGACGAGAAGACAGATGAAATGAAAGCCGTTCTTGCAAAAATGATTCGCTGGGAAGTACAGAATGCCGACGGCAAAGTGGATGGAAACACAAATCAGACCCTTAGTATCCGTGTTAAAAATAATGGCGACGCAAGCACGATTATGCTGAATCCCAGACATGGTACAAAGGTCGGCGAAGACATGATCGTCAAGGCTTACCTTGATGGATCTTGGTACATTGATGCCAACGGAGATGTACAAGAGCTGGTAGATAATAAGACTGACGGCTACTCTGCAAAGGCTACCGTGTTCATTAAGGAGTACAGTGACAGCCTGAGCTTCGTAGGTGTACCTGAGAAAGTTTATGTTAAAAATGTGATTGATTTCAACAAATATCTTGTACGCAATCCCGAGACGGCGAATGATACGATTATTTGGACGTCTACTAATACGAAGATTGCAAAGGTTTCTGCTACGGGTGTAGTTACTTTCGTGAAGGCACCCACTGGTACTGATACATGCGACATTATCGCAATCGGTGAAAAGGGCGCAAAGGCTACGTATACTATTAACAGCACCAATATGGAGCAGGGTACGGGAGCCAGCAAGATTGAAATTAAGCCGGCATCGGCATCGGCAAGTCTGTTCGATACCAAGGGCAAGAACGCGACACTTGACTTAGGTGATTCGAGCAAGGAACAGGCTGGCGTCGAGGTAACGATGTATGCCAAAGTAGAAACGGCTGTTAAGGCGAGCAACAACAAAGAGGCTGCAACAACTGAAGCTGAGGCTGCTAAAAAGAATGACAAGTACGTAACCAAGAAGATGGATCTCGCGGATGGGGCAGCGTATCTGGAAGTCTCTAAAGATAAGAAAACTGCAACACCGAAGACAGTAAAGATTACCGACAATGTTACTTGGACAACCAGCAAAAATACAATCGCAGTTGTTGCTGATGCGTCTAATAGCGCGGCTACAATCAAAGCAGCAGGAAAAGCACTTGGTAAGGCAAACATCACGGCAAAGGCTGATAGCGGTAAGAGTGCAAAGGTTGCTGTTACTGTTAAGGCAACATTAGGCGACCTTAAAATTGGCGGCATCAAGAAGGACGATACGCTGTACTCTGGTCAGTCCGTACAGTTGGAGGCGATTAGAACGCCTGAAGCTAATAATGATGCTGTAACATGGTCAATTGAAAAAGTTATGATAAAGGGCAAACTTAAGGCTAATCCCAATGCTACGATCAACGCTAAGGGCGTTTTGACGATTAAGCCGAAGTTGGATGCTAGCGTTAAGGAAGTTCAGATCAATCTTGAGACAAAGGCTAAAATTAAGGGTACAAAAAATCCTGTTAAGAAAGCAGAATCAGTAATCATTTATGTTGAGCAGAGTAATATCACTGGAATTACGGTACATGACGATAAGACGTTAATTGCGGACTTGGCGATGGTAAAGAATAAGCTTAAGGCAAACGTGAACCTTGCAAAGAAAGCAGATAACACAAGAACTCTTTCTGTTCCGGTAGGAAAGAATTATACTGTTAACGCGACGACAGATGCAACAGAATATGATGCAAAAGGAACTCTGAATGTAACTAGTAGTAAGCCGAAGGTTGCTACCGTTACCTATGATAAGAATGGTACGGCAAGAGTTAAGGCTGTAGCGAAGGGTGATGCGACCATTACGGTGAGTGGTGTTGCAAATAACAAAGTCGTTAAGACTACGTTTAAGGTTAAAGTGAAACAGCCGGTAACCTCCCTGACCATGAACAAGACATATGTTGTTCTCAAGGATACAGGCAAGGCTCTGAGCGCATCCTTTAGCGTAAAGCAGAACAAGGACGCAAAAGAGACGATTACATGGTCTATGACAGGAACTAAGGCTGGTGATAAGAATACCAAGATTGAAATTACGAACAAAGGAAAAGTTACGTTTGGTAAGGATTCCGGGTATAAGGCAGGCGATACGTATACTGTAACTGCGATATCACAGTCTGGTGTCAAAGCAACAGCGACGATTGAGATCGTAAGCCCCAGCACAGCTGTAAGGGTTAAGGACAAGGATGGTAACGACTTTACGCTGACTCCTTCAAAAGGAAAGCCGAAGGCAAATACTACACAGCTTGCACTGGGTGAATCCGTAGAATTATTCCCGCAGGTGAATGTAGGAAAATCAAAGCCTGAAGCGGATCAGAAGTGGATAGAAGCTGGTAAGGCAGAAGACGGTAAGAAAGCAGCTGGTGTAACCTATTCCGTAAACAAGAAGGGTATTGTACAGATTGTTGGTGATACCGTATATCGTGTAGGTAACGGCAAAGCTGTCATTACGATCAAGACAACGGATGGCAAGAGCTGTAAGCTGACAATCGAACAGTAAGCAATTAGGACAAATTAAAGAGTAATAAAGATGGGGTGTCGCAAAATCATCAAATTAGATGATCGAGCGGCACCCATGCTCTATATTATGAAAAAATCCGGAGCCAATTCTTTTGCTTTAGGAATTGTGTCCGGATTTTAGGCATCTTGGCTAGTACGCTGAAAATATTCGTGATAGCTTTGTGCCAGATACAGCAGCACCCTTACCAGAATATTCACAGTCCATAATGACTGCGGTTCAACAAACGGGATTCGACAAATTGCGCTTTTGTCGACAAAATATATGCTTTCCAGTGCGGCGCAATCCCATTAGAGCAATCTTAAAAGCTGTACCAACTCATGCGACTCCTCCGCATCTGATGCGGTCTGCCTTGTATCAAACTGCGAAAAGCGGTTGTCTCGGTAAAATGATAACAGCCTTTCCTCATTTTCCGTTTCCAGAAATGTTACCATGCCGCCAAACATATACTGTGTTGCTTTAATTTTGTCCCATGCCAAGCCAAGAAGTTCTGCGCCAGTAATCATTTTTCCATCATTTTCAGAATAATTTTTACCTAATTGTGCAATCAAATAAGCCGACATAGTATATGTATCCGATTTTTTATCCAACTCACTAACTCGTAGCAATTTCCTCTTTACGGTATTGCTTACCGTTTCACCTTTTACCGTCAACGGTTTTAATGCAAGCGTAAAATATCCCAGCAATTTTCCGTCAGCAACAGAAAACACAAGATATGTCACAGACTGGTTCTTTTTAGTAAATTCAATGGAGCTGTGCTTCAAAAACCACTCCACGTCAGGGTTCAACGGACAAGAAAACTCGGAGAGGATTTGAAAAAGTTCATCCTCCCCAAGTTCAGGATTCTCATTACCAATATATCGCCGGATATTGATAATTCTATATTTGTTTTTTTCTGTCATTTGCCTTTTTCCTCATTCGCATAAATTCAAGCAATTCTGCATCATCTGTTATTTCTCTTGCCGCTACAGGTATATGAACAGGACGGTTCTTGGCAGATTCTTCAATCGCATTGACAAACATCTCCACCTGTTCCTTGCCGGAAATGACAAAATTCTTTGTGATACTTGAAGTTGCCATAATAAACACCTCCTTTGTTAGTATGGTTCTTCCGCTATAATTCATACTTTTCTATCTCTATTTTATTATCTTATATCGGTTAATGCAACAAAACATTTTATGAAATTCAAAAAACGCCAACCTAAACATTGAAAAAGTTGCTCATAAAGGAAATGCATTTACGTACACTAAACCGTGAACGACGAAAGTTACTGCGAATACTACAGAGCTTCAGTTGGGTAAATCTGTAGGATTATTCCCGATGGTAAATGTAGGTAAGGCGAAAAGGGATGATTGGTGATACTGTGTATCGTGTAGGCAACGGCAAATCTGTCATTACGATCAAGACGACGGATGGCAAGAGCTGTAAGTTGACAATCGAACAGTAAGCAATTAGGACAAATTAAAGAGTAATAAAGGCGGGGTGTCGCAAAACCATCAAATTAGATGATCGAGCGGCACCCTTGCTCTATATTATAAAAAATCCACAATCTACCAAATCGCCAGCTTTACTTTTCGCTCCGAATTGGTATAATAAAAGTGAATCTCAATTTTTCTTTAGATTTCAAGAATAGAAAGGGTGGCTTTTATGAATTTAGCGAAAATCTCTGCGAATGGACAGATTACCGTGCCGGTGGAAATCCGCCGTCTGCTCGGTCTGAAATCCGGCGACAAGATTCTGTTTTACCAAAAACAGGACGGAGAGGTGGTTTTAAGTAATGCCTCTGCACAGGCAATCCGCAAGGTGTACAGGAGAACCGTTTCAGACCCTCCTGCTTTGTAATTGGTTAGTTGGATTCAAAGCATGGATTTTCTGAAACTTAGAATAGAAATAGAGCTTACCGATCTGTCTGTATAGAAAATATGCTTTTCTCCCTATAGCATAGATATGACGGAATTGTAAATATATTTCACACAAAATGATGAAAAGCAACAGTCCCTTTTTAACGTTGGAATAATAGCCGTATGCTAAAGGAATATCTATCACTCGTCCCAATAATCTATGGTATCCTGTGTAGTGGTAATTATGCCAAACATTGCTTTTGCATAATCCTCTCGTTCATCGTACATTTCCATGACATTTACATGGGTACCTTCTATGTAATATAAAAAATAATTTTTATGGGAATAAATAATGTAATATTTTTCAAATTCTTTTTCTACATCATATATGGTCTTTATCGGTATTCCGGTATTTGAGAAAGTGAGCCGAGTTTCAAAATCATCTATCACTGCTGAAAATAGTTTTTCACCCGTTGCTTCTCCACATAATTCTATCAACCTGACTTTTAGGGAAGCCAGCTTTTCCTGAACGATGGGGGCGTAAATAATCTGATACATATTATACCCCCAAATTTTTCCTGAGCTGCTGGGAAGAAATACCCCCTTCAAGGCTCATTCGTTTCTCAGATTCTTTTAAATCAGACTGTATTTTGCTCCATGCCATTTCTTTTTTTCTACGTCTTGAATATTCAAGAATATTATCGACATAGACTTCTACCATCTGAAATTCATCACTCGATAAAGTGTCTATTTTCCGGGTAAGCTCTGCTGTGATCATATAATCCCTTCTTTCCAATCCATTTATATGCTTATTATAACAGTTGTTTACAGAAAATACACTACCTGAATCTCACAAACTGGTCAAACACATAATATTGCGCAGAAAATATCTATAAAATAGCTAACTCAAACATGAAAAAGATTGCTTAAAAAGGCAATGGTGTTTACGCTGACGGCAGCTATGCTGGTCGGAACACCGTTGACAAAAAGGGATCTGCTCAGATCACAGCTAAGACAGGAACCGGTAAGAAAGTTTCTCTGAAAGTTACCGTAAATTAAAAAAACAAACAAAAAACGGAGCGGTGTTCCAAACGGAACACCGCCCTTGTTGTTATTATCTCTTTTTCTATACTTTACTTCTAGTTAGTTCTCAGGAACATTCACAACAACCGTGATAGCCTTTGACTTACCCATCGGAGTCTTAGCCGTGATCTTGACAGTACCCTTAGCAAGACCAACTACATGACCCTGACTGTCGATAGATACGATACCCTTCTTGTTCACGCTGTAGGTAACGCCTTCAATCGTATTTTCCGAGCCTGCAAGCTTCCAGTTTTTGTTGTTTTTCGCATCTGCACCGACATTGACAAAGCTGTAGAGCTGTAAATCATCACCTATATCAATCTCTGTTTTGTTCTTTACAGGGCTAGTCTTTCCTGCCGGCGTATATTGAACCGGAACCGGAGCGTCATCCGTTAACACATTGCTCTCTGAAATCTCCACGCCCGTAGTCTTCTGTACGATCTTAATCGTAGATGTTGCTACAACACCTGTGGAGGACTTAGCCGTTACGACATACTCATCGCCTGCAACCGGAGCCGTCAGCTTAAATGTTGCGCTCAGTTTATTAGTAGGTACTTTTTGACCGCTTACCTTAATTTCAGGAACAGTCGTTCCGTCGGCATCACCATGTGTTTTCGTAACAGACCACTTAATCTGCTCTTTGTTCGTCTTTACGCCTTTCGGACCAAGCGTAACTTTCAGCGAAGCATTTAAAGACTTAGGGCTCGTATCAGTTTTCGACTTCGGCTGATAAGCCATTGTAATAGCAGGCTTATTCATAGTAATCGTCTCAACGGGCTGTACGACGCTTATCTTAAATTTAACGCTAATCTTGCCGGCGCTCTTGAGTACCGTTTCGCCGCCCTGAACCTTGCTGGTTGCGCGAATACCGGTCACTGTAATGGTTGAAGTGCCTGCCGCCTTAGCAGTGATCTTTTTCTCGCCTCCGGTTTTTCCCGAAATCTCAACCGACTTCCCGCTTGCAGTCCATGTCAAGGTGTTCGCAAGTACATCAAGATCCGTGTCCGCAGGCATACCGTAGCCGACATCAACTGTTGCCTTAAGGCTGTGATTCAGAGGTACTTTAATATTAACAGTCTGATTTTTGGTTTCTGCAACCTTTGTACTGCTCGTAAAATCTTTGTATATCAGCTTCGCAACTTCGGGAGTTTCATCCGATGACTGATCTACTACGGTAATTCCGTTAATGCTGCTCTGTGCTACATTAATCGTTACTGATTCTTTAATCTCGTCAAGACCCTTTTTCGTGTTCGCCGCTCTTATCAGCTCAACCGTTACCTCAGGATAGTCCGTATTTATCTTATTTTGAATAGTCAGGACACCCTTATTATTAATCTTGGCATTCGGATTGTTAATCAAAGTGCTGGCGCCCTTTTTAGTCACCTTAGCAATCTGCCACTTCAGTTTATCGTTATTCTGTTTCGGGGTTCTTTCCGCAGTAAGGGTTCTGGTCTCCCCGGAATACAGGGTCTGCCCGTTGTCAATACCTTTAATCTTCAGTTTCTTCAAATCCGCCGTAACTTCGATATTCGTATACGTAGATTTTCCGCTGGTTGTCTTCGCGGTGATCTTCGCTTTTCCGACGCCGACGAGGGTAACCATGGCACTTCCTCCGTCGCCTCTGGAAGTAACCGTTGCAACAGAAGGCTTGTTGGATGACCAGCTGATGACATCCGTGCATACTAATTCTTTAGTACGTTTTAAAGCAATTTCTTTATTTGCCTTGTCTGTTATCTCTACATAGTCCCCCTGATCAACCCCAGCCGAAAACTCTACATTTATCGTCGGGTATGTGCCGTCTGCCTTTTGCACACTGTCTGCCTCTTCCAGTGTTTTCGCGTAGGTCGAACCGACTTTAACCGCTTTTACCTTCACGGTTCTCTGCCCAAGCAGCTCTTTTTTTGTTGTGTCATTCACATCCAAGCTAATTGTCTGTTTAGATACATTATTGTATCCATCACTTGTTTCTTCGAAAATATATACGCCGTAAGCGGGAGTTCCTGCAGTAATTTTGAGTGTCCGCGTAGTCTTTGCATCCTTGTGCTCGCCCATCGCGATAATCTTGCACTCAGCAGGAAGGTCTGCCGCCTTCACATTCTTAATGGTAACGACACCCTTCGCATTAACCGTCGCAAACTTTGTGTTGGTGGATGTCCATGTAATGGTATCGTTCGCGGTCTCGGGATCGCGCTTAAGCTTTTCACCCAAATCAACCGTATGTTTTACCCATGTCTCCGTCTCGGTTTTTCCGTCTTTCCAAGAAAGGCTTCTCGAATACTCTTTGATGGATACGGTAGCTTTTGCGGAAAGACCCTCGGTCTTGTTGGTCACTAATTTTTCTACGGTAACCTTCCCATCTTCGCCGGGACGAATAGCATACGATCCGTCGATTGACGCTTTGACGATCATATCCTTGCCTTCTTCTGTACCCATTCTGGGATTCAGGGTGATCTGGCTGCCATCGCCCTTAGTTGTGACACGGATGCTGAGTCTCTTATTAGTTGTTCCGTCAACATTTCCGTCATAATTCTGTACTTCCCAGCGAATCATCTTCACCAGTTCTTTCATTACCTGCTCTGCAGCCTCGTTGCCGTACTTATCTTCCAGTTCTCCGGCATCAGCATCGGTAAGAATTGTCGCGGTTATGGTTTCCTGCTCGCCTTCCACTTCCACGTCCAAATGCGTTTTGTCAAGGGCAATGCCCAAAATCCTTGTTTCATTGTCCTTCAGCACACCGGTGTTTGTATTCGTCGCCGTGTTTGATACGGTGCCGGTATGACTGGTGTCATCGCCATCATCATACTGTCCGCCCCAGTGATCCCCAACCGAATACACACTATTAAGAGGCGCTGCTGATGCTGTCAAAGGTGTTCCGACTAACATAGCTGCCGTCAGCGTAAACACCATTGCTTTTTTAAGCAACTTTTTCATACTTCAAATGTCGCCAAATTTCAAATTATTTTAAGCGTTTTTTCAATGTTCTTAACCTCCTTTGCCTTCTCTTCGTCTGTTACATGGACATATAAGTTCATGGTAACGGCTATGCTTGAATGCCCTAAAATCATCTGTAGGGTCTTGGGACGCATGCCGCCTTCAATGCACCGCGTAGCAAAAGTATGTCGTAAAACATGCATAGAGAACCGTTCGATTCCAGCCTTGTCACAATAATAAGACAGTTTGGAATCATAGGTGCTGTTTTTCGTGGGGGTGCCGTGTTTGCAGAGGAAAACATGATCTGCAAATTCTGCTGAGATAATTTCCTGAGATGCCAGCTTTTCTTTTTGCGCTTTCAAAATATTAATAGCTTCCTGTGTTAAAGGCACGTCTCTGACACTGTTTTTTGTTTTGGGCTCTCCGATTGTCCATCTGCCCGTGGATTGCTGATATTCCATCGTCCTGCGGATATGCAGAATACGTTTATCAAAATCAACGTCCGCCCAGCGCAGACCGATCATTTCACCGGTCCGAAGCCCTGTCTGCAAAAGCAGGGCGTATTGGTTGTAACTGCTTGTTCCCTTTATGATTTTCAGAAATAGTTTCTGTTCTTCGATTGTCAGGGCACGCATTGCTTTTGCTTTTTTACCGCTTGTGCATTTTACACTTTTTGTCACCGGGTTTTTGGCGAGCAGCTCATTTTCCACCGCACTGTCGAACATCATCCGCATGACAAGACGGGTTTGATCTATCATGGAGTTCGAATATCTGCTTGCCATCTGATTTAATACGTTTTGACAATGTAAGGGTTTGATATCTTTTAACAGCATGCCGCCAATTAACGGTCTTATGTTTTTTGCGTACCTTTCATTGTAATTTCGTCTGGTATTAAACCTAATGTTGACGCCCTTAATGTTTTCGATCCAGTAATAATACCACGCGTCTGTCGTTAGGTCTTCGCCGTGCAAAATATTGCCCGATCCGTCTTCAAACCTCTGGTTAATGCCGATTCCCAATTCTTTTCCCTTCAGATTTTTTGCCATAGTCAGATTCTCCTCTTATGTAAAAGTTGCGGACTGCCTTCTAAGTCAGTCCTGATGCATGGTTTTTCATATTGTATTATAAAAGGATAAATAATTTACCTGAATTGTAAAACTAACTTCCATATGAAACGGTAAATTCTACATGACCT
>CAJURQ010000006.1:44948-143234 GCA_910588955.1 uncultured Lachnospiraceae bacterium | reverse complement strand
TTTATTTGACGGAAAACACGGGATTTGGCGGATTGGAATTTGACGGTCTATAGCACGCAGAGGATATGATTACAGTCCCGTGACCATACACAAATATATGAATACGGAACTTGGTCTGCGTTCCATCGTCCGTCCAAAAAAACCGGGCTGTGAACAAGGGACACCACACAAAATATTTGAAAATAAGCTGAAGCAGGATTTCACCGCAGATAAAGTGAATCAAAAATGGTGTACTGACTTTACTTATCTGTTCATAGCAGACCGCGAAGCAAGATATAACTGTACTATTATTGACCTGTATGACCGGAGTGTTGTTGCCAGTATCACAGACCGCCACATTACCAGTGACCTTGCGATCCGCACACTGCAAAAAGCACTGGATTCGCAGCCTGCAGTCAAGGGAGAACTTCCCCTTCACAGTGATCAGGGTTTCCAGTATACATCAAAAGCGTTTGTAGAATTCTGCGAATCTGTCCACGTAACCCAGAGCATGAGTAGGGCAGGATGCCCATATGACAACGCGCCAATGGAGAGATACTTTAACACTTTGAAAAACGAATGCACCAATCTGTATAAATTTCGGACAGAGGAAGTGCTCTATCAGGCGGTAGAAGAATTTGCATATGTCAGCTATAACCATGTGCGTCCTCATAGTTTTAATAATTACCGTACACCCTATCAGGCAAGGGTAACATCGTAAAAAGAAACAGATATTTTTTAGCCACAAGTGTTACAAAAACGCTTGACCACGACAAGGGATATGACTAGCTCGACAGTTGTTATTTTGGTGTTATATTTTATATTTTCAATAGTATTGCAATTAGTTCCTTTCAAAATAGAATGTGTTATATATTTGGTGATTATGTTTCTTGTTACTAATATTGCCACTAGAACAAAAGGGGAGAGGATGGTTAACAATGTAATTATATGTGATCTTCAAGCCAGAAATGAAAATGAAGGGTAATTTATAAGCTGTAAATTAGCACGTTAATTTTCTTGCTATTTATCTGTGTATTGCATATAATAAATGCAAAGGAGATGATGACTATGCCAAACATTAAGCCAATATCAGATTTGCGAAATTATACAGAAGTATTAAAAGAAGTAAAAACAAACCAACCAGTGTATCTGACTCGGAATGGTCGGGGAGCATACGCTATTGTGGATGTTGACGAATTGGATCGATTAAAAGCAACTATTCAGCTTTTGACAAAACTGGAAGAAGGAGAGCAGTCTGCTAGAGAAAAGGGTTGGTTAACAGCGGATGAAGTAGAGGCTGCGTTGGGATTGTGAAATGCCGAAATTGATTTATACACCAAAAGCGTTGGATGATCTACAGGGGATAAAGGCTTATGTTGCCAAGCAGTTTGGCGAAAGCAAGGCAAAATCCTGTACCAAGGAGATTACATCAACTGTCAAACAGTTAGAATTGTTTCCGGGAGAAGGTCCTTGCTTAGAGGATCTGATAGAATATCCAACAGATTATCATTATTTGGTTGTAAAGCCTAATTATATTTTTTACAGGGTTGAGGGTGATACCGTAAGGGTTATCCGTATTCTAAATGAAAAACAGGATTTTTTACAGTTGCTATTCGGAATTAGCAGTATATCTGAAGAAGGAGAAGATTACTGGGGTGATTAGGGGATTATGTAGATGAAGGAAGATTTAGTAAAGCTTATAGAAGATACAGAGCAGATAAAGACAAAATTTCACAGCACGGGTGGACAAGGACTGCCTGTTCACAACGTAATATATGATAATGCAGACTTTACTTTGTGGAAACGAGAAGTGCAATTAGAGTTTCAGTGTAGGAACTGTAGTGGTTGTTGTGATAAAGTAAAGTTGTAACAGTAGTGGCTAATATTGGCTTTGTAGCCTGCCCCATTGTAAGCCCCACAAACATGGTTGCCAGAGATATGGTCAAAAGGATCGCCACCACAGCCATTGTCCGGCCAGCAGAATGGATGCGCCGCCCAATCTGCCCCAGGAAGAACAGATTTTCTTCTTTGTACTTATGGCGCAAATTTTGTTTTGCAAATCGGTGCAGCAAAAGCGGAATCTGACGATGCAGCTCGTAAACACCCACCAGAATGAGCAAGCAAGCTCCGCCAAGGTACAAAAATGCTTCATTGGTTTGTGTCTGAAGCATCCGCCCAAACAAAATCACGCCTGTAACCATTGCAGCGATTGAAAGCAATACTACCAGAAGACTACGACTGCATGATTTGAAACGGTATTCTTCATTCTTGCGGTTATCATACAGCAGATCGATCACTTTCTGATGCCGGATAATCTTTGCCGCCCGAAACATCCCAAAACTATACATCAAGGCAAAAAACAAAAATGTTACTGCCCATGCATGGAGAGAAAAAGAAACCTGATAGGTATGCGGCACCTCAAAGATATTTTTTACTACTTGATTTAGCAAATCGGAAAGCCCTGTGCCAATCAAAGAACCAAGCAGAAAGGGCTCTGTACCGATGATACTGTTTTCAGCAAGGAACAAATTCCGTACTGTCTTTGCTTCCATGCCAATCAGTTCGTAGGTTGCAAATTCCTTTTTCTGTCGTCCCAGCATAAAGCGAATCGCATAACCGATCACAAACGAGGACATAAAAGCAACCAGAGCTGACATAAGCAAAATTCCAGTAGTCAGCATCGACATATTTTCTGCCATAGCAATAACATCTGATGAAAAGCCCAATGCCAAAAATGAGTACATCAATGCCGTAGTCAAGGTAAGCGTCACAAAATAAATGATATAATCCCGCAGGCTTCTGCGGATATTTTGAATTGCTAACTTCCAGTACATCATTACGACCTCCCTTCCTTTAGTGTTTTTCTATGTTTCTTTGAAACAAGTAATAGGCTGACACAAAATAACATCCAAAGACGATTATAAAAGAGATATAGGATAGGGTCAGGATTATTCCAATTTGCGAAGGCAAAACATAGGCGATAATCTCATTGTAGTTGCTCCAAAGTAAATAGGAAAAAACTCCAATACTTCCAACTATCGCCGTCAGAACCGGAAGTCCAAACCAGAAATACATTTGCCGACGAGCAGTTTTCTGGCATTCTTTACGCTCCACTCCTAATTTACGAATGATGTCAAAACGATGTTTTTGTTCAATAGTGTCTGTAAGCTGTTGAACCGATAACATAGTAAAACTGCTTACTAACAACACAAGCGCCGCATAGGTGCCAATCAGTGACAATAACAGCATATTTGAAATACCCTCATTGGACTGTAAGGTATTCAAACGAATAAATGCAGACTCCGGCGGGAAATTTCCAAGTTCTCTCTGATATGTGCCCATATTTTCTTCAAATTGTTTTGCAAATTCATAAGTTAAAGGCTTATCGGTATTTGCAGAATAAAATGTGGTCGCAATCCGAAGGTCTGAGATAGCTGCGTCCGGCAAAACATAAACCGCTTTTGTCCTGCTGGTGAATAGGTTAATTCCTATCGAATCCTGAAAGTCGGCGTCTTGGGCCTTATTAAGAACAATGTCATTCACTTGGATCTGACGGATATTTCGGTCAATTTCCTGCATCTCCGTTTCTACTGCTTCCCGGTTCCAAGAAACCCCAAATGTATCATTGGGCAACGCAGCCGGTTCCAGGCCGGACAACGCCCTCAATTCGTTGTAGTCAGATAACGAAACTGCAAGAAACGGAATTTTCTTTTGCCCGCTGCCAATATCCTCATTCTCAAGGAAGTAAAGCTCTCCCTGCGCCTTTCCAGTTACAGAGTATCCCCCTTGTTCCAGATAGTCGGTAATCGCATCATAGTCCAGAGTCCCTGTTGGTAACAAAGATTCTTCTGCCCGATACATCGTCCCTACCTGCACATCGTATACGGAAAGAGCGAGCTGGTACGATTGAATCCGAAGCGCCAGAATGGGAAGATAGGAAAAGAGGACCAGAGCTGCTGTCAGGACGCAGGAGATGACCCCCATCGTCTTGGAACTGGTTCCCATTCTGCTCTTGATTTGCCCAAGCCAGAACAGATTCCGATAGTATCTGGCAGAAGGCTTGCGAATCATTTTTGATAGCCACCAAGTAAGATTGCTAAAAAAAGCAATCAAGGAAAATACAAGAAGCAATAGTGCAAAGACTGGTGGCATCGTCAAATACGCCTGTATCGCTATTCCTTGGCGTACCAACGAATCAAAAAGCGAGGAAAGAACCAAAAGAGCAATCCCTTCAGCAGCTCCAAAAATTGTGAGTGCCATTAGCGGACCACTTCCATCTCTTTTCTTCCTGCCGGCAAGAAAGAAAAACACAGCTGATACCAAAAAGCCAGCAGCTAGGAAAGTCAGAAACAATACCCTGAAAAGAACTGCCGGATAATGTAAAACCAAACAGCTTAGAACAGCCATCATCCCAAGGATCACAGTTGAAACTGCGGTACAGACCACCACCCACTTCCCAACCTGCCTCGTTAAAGGAATATTTTCTACACCCTTCTGACTATTTTGCAACATCTGAATGATTTTCAGTTTTCGTACAGCAAACAGGTTCTTAATTCCCAGCAAAAGTACAATCGCACCAAAAAAGATAACAGTTCCAAGAAAAGTGTCCGGAAACAGAGACAAATGCAAATGGTAATTCTCACCGAAAGACTGAATAACAATCACACTGATAATCTGAGAAAGCAGCATTCCCAACAGTACACCTAATAAAATCGCAGCAGCTCCCATAACAGAAGTTTCCAAAAAGAATAAGAAGGCAACGGTTTTCTGCTCCATCCCAATAATCGTCTCAATCGCAAATTCCTTCTGTTTACGCCGAAGCATATAGGAATTAACATAGGACATCAAAAATACTACAAAAAGTCCCACCAATGGTACTGCGATCCGCATCATTTTCTTCAGTGCATCTAAATGGATGGGTACGGGAAGTGTCGCATTGTAATAGGGACTTACCAGAGAAAAGAATCCATAAAACATTCCAACCGACAAAACCAGTGTAACCACATAGATCAAGTAATCTCTGGCTGTTCGGCGGACATTGCGAAGTGTCAGTTTAGCGTACATCATTCATGCCCCTCCCATCATGGTGAGGACATCCAGGATTTTTTCAAAGAAAGTCCTGTGGGAATCACCACCCTTACGGATTTCCGTGAAGATCGCGCCATCCCTCAAAAAGAGAATGCGATTGGCATAGCTTGCCGAAAAAGCATCGTGTGTCACCATCAGGATCGTGGCTCCGAGATCTTCGTTGATACTCTGGATCGTAGAGAGCAGCATCTGGGACGAGTGACTGTCTAACGCACCGGTAGGTTCGTCCGCCAAAATCAGCTTAGGCTGATTGATAATGGCTCTGGCACAGGCGCACCGCTGCTTCTGACCACCGGACACCTGATAGGGGTATTTGTCCAGAATATCCGTGATATTCAGCTTTCCGGCCATTTTCCGCACCCGCCCATCAATCTCGCCTGCGGGAACCCTGTTGATGGTCAGCGCCAGGGCTATGTTTTCCGAAATGGTCAGCGTGTCCAGCAGGTTAAAATCCTGGAACACAAATCCAAGATTTTCCCGGCGAAACCGGGCAATCTGCTTTTCGTTGATTTCCGTTACATCGGTCCCATCCAGATAGATATGTCCCGCACTGACGGTGTCAATGGTGGAAATACAGTTGAGCAGGGTAGTCTTGCCGGAGCCGGATGCTCCCATGATTCCTACAAATTCCCCCTCCTGAACGGAAAAGCTGATGTCCTGAATTGCTTTTGTAACATTCCCGCCATTTCCGTAATATTTTTGGATATGATCCAGTTTCAAAATTTCTTTCATTGTTATCACCTCTGATCTCTATTGTAGAATAAGAGCGACCTCGTTTGTATCAAGTTTTCTTACAAAGTTCTAACAAAAATGTAAGAAGTGCAGAACGGTTCTCAGCTCTGCACTTCATGAATCAGACAGTTGATGTGAAAAGAAAGGGAAATGGCTGTGCCATGTTCCGACGACTCCGCCGTAATGCCAATGCCCAGCTTTTCACAGAGCCGTTTGCACAGATACAGACCAATTCCTGTGGATTGCTGAATCAGACGACCATTCTGACCGGTAAATCCCTTTTCAAAAATACGGGGCAGATCGGACACAGCAATCCCGATTCCGTTATCCTCCACTACAAGGACAACCTGATCTTGCCGTTTAAGGGTAGAAATGCGAAGAACCGGCTGTTCAGTACGATACTTGACCGCATTGGCAATCAGTTGGTTCAGAATAAAGCGCACCCACTTTTCATCTGAATAAACCGTATCATGCATTTCCTCCACTTCCAGACGCATACCACTTTGGAGCAGCAGATATTTATTATCTGCAATCGCCTGATGCACCAATTGGGACAGTGCCATTTCCCGGACAGAATAATCTTTCTCTGTATGCTCACTGCGGGCGTAATAAAGAGCCTGTTCGGTAAAGCGGTTGGTCTTTTCCAGTTCTAGCAGAAGTTCCTTTGTCCAGTCCGTCCGGTGGTTTTCACATAGAAGTTTCATGGCAGTAATGGGCGTTTTAATTTCATGAATCCATTGCTCAATGTATTCCTTGTACTCCAAGCGTTCCCGCTCGACCGCGCCAATCTGCTCTAACATGGATTTTCCAGCCATTTTCAAAAGCTGATAGTAAACCTGATCCTCGGCCTGTTCCGGCAGCTCCATCACTTCGGGAATGAGGTATCGTTCTGAAAGCTGCTTCGCCATATCCAGAAGTTTTTTCATCTGCCGCTTCCGTTTCCAGTAAGTGAGGACAAGTCCCGTCAGCAAAACCAATGCCCATACGATTAGGATCAATACTACTGCGGAAACCGAATTGCCGCACACCAACAGAAATACAGTGAGCGTAGCCATACAAACAAGGTTCGTCAGCAGAAATGGAAGCCTGTTTTTCCAATATCGTTTGCTGTTCATATCGTGTACCCCTGTCGGTGCTTTGTCTTGATAAAATCCGTCAGACCAATGCTCGCCAGTTTTTCCCGTATGCGGTTGATATTGACGCTCAAAGCATTATCATCCACATATAACTGATTGTCCCACAAATACTCAATCATATCTCCACGAGAACAGATTTTCCCTCCGTTCTTGAAAAGGTAATAGAGAATTTTCAATTCGTTCTTGGTAAGTTCTACGCTCTGTCCATTATAGTCCAGACTGCTGGATTCCAGATGCAGCACCGCATCTCCATAGACGATCTGTTCCCGTTGCTGTGCGGGATAGGCTTTTTTCAGCAGAGAAGCAATTTTCGCAAGCAGGATCGCTGAGTTATAGGGTTTCGTGATAAAAGCGTCTCCGCCCAGCATAATGCTGTTTAATTCATCCATATCTGTATTACAGCTCGTTACAAAAATGATTGGCACCTCGGAGAAGGTACGGATTTTAGAGCATAAAGCAAAACCATTCTCTCCGGGCAACTTAATGTCCAACAAAATCAGATGTGGCTTTTCATCCTTAATCTGTTCTGTCACAGCAGAAAAACTCTTTACTCCAATAGTTGTATATCCATTTCCATTCAATAATGTTTGCAATTCTCCTTGTATCACAGAATCATCTTCAATTACCATAATTTTATATCGTTTCATGCTTTCTGCACCTTCCTTGTTTTGTCCGGCCATCAATCGGCTTCTCCGCAGTTTTAGGGATTAGCCAAATACCGGCCATCTTTACTGCTCCAGAAATACGTTCACTAGCACAATAATAATTTACTCTACGAGGCGTCACACCCCATTTTTCGGCGGCCTCTTTTAATGTTATATATTCCATATCGCACCTCCATAGAATCCATTATAGTTCTTTAGCTCGAACAATACAACCTTCAATATGAAGTGTTTGGAAGTGGACGTTAAAAAATTAAAGCCACAAAAAATCTCGTGACTTTAGTTTACAAGCGTTCAAATTTATAGCCGATTCCGGCGACACTCTCAATATAGTTTGGAAGATCCGGTTCAAAGCGCAATTTCTTACGCAGCTTAATGATTGTTAATCCAAAGCGAGATTGTATGGAAGATTATCTTAAAGTATATACCGAGTTGGAACCTGTGTATACACTGTTGCCTGATGATAGAACTTTTAGTCGAAAAGCCCCTAGATCAAAAGTTTTATTTATGGATAGATTCCCTAAAGCACCGAGAAATTCAGATTATGGTAAAAATGAAGATGAATTTTATTCAAAAGATCATTTGTATTACGATACAGAAGGTTTTCGAGGGTTTTCGGATTATTCAATCGTAGGTTCTGATTTTAGTGAAACAGGATTTGCACCACTTGCAGTAGCTATTCACATTATATATTTTGATAGGGATAAGACTTTAAGAGTTCGCCATTTTGTTTCAGATTCAAATGACGATATAAATGATCCGGCTGGAAAATTTGGAGAGGCAGTTGGAAAATTAGCAGAATGGGTAGAAGTTAATAACCCGCCACATACGGTCGGATTAGATATGTTTTTAGAGTGTAACAAGATGGGGCGTTATCCAGGACTGGGAACTGTAAAAAAGTATTCAATAATGCATCATCTTGAATTGATGAATAAATTTTTAGAAGGTGAAATATAGTGCAAATTGGAATAGATTGCTTTGAAGATGTTGAAATACGCTCTATTTTTGCATCTGGTGGAAAAGTAGGAAATTGCGATGTTACAGGGCAAAAGGATGTATTGATTTATGATACATTAGATGAAAACAGTAATGCTGATTTGGCTGTTTTATTATCAGAAGTTTTAGATGTATATACTCCAGAGTCAGAATTGCCATCTGATTTTCCGCCGATGTGTTTAGCTTACATTGAAGATATCTTATTTTCAGACTGGTCAATATTTAATCTTTCTGTACATAAGATAAAGCAAGTGGTAATAGAAGTTTGTAAAAGTATATATGCGGAAAATTCTTTAGTATTTAAAGAGAAAGTTGGATTAGAAAGACTATGCGATTCAAATTTTTTGAGGCGAAATTGTATCATGAAAGAGTCCTCGTGGAAACGATTTATGAGTTCAATAAAAAATATAAATCGATTTCATTCAAATCATATTAATTTGGGATTATTACAGAAGTTGTTTGATAGTCCAAGTCTGCAACTATTGATTTCTAAGAAGAGTGTAACATATTATCGTGCTAGAATAAGTGGAGAAAAAGTTTATTTAAAAATGAAATGGGACCTCCGCCGTTTAGTCTTGCAACGGCTGGACGGGCTAATTCTCAAGGTATTAGTTGTTTATATTTAGCAAGTGATGTAATGACAACCTTTCATGAAATTCGAGCAAGAGATTTAGACTATGTTTCAGTAGGTGAATTTGTTCCAAATAAAGAATTGAAATTAGTTGATTTGTCAAAGCTTCATAAAATAAGTCCTTTTTCGGCAGGAACATTTGGATGTGAGTGGTTTGCGATTAATATGAATATATTGAAGAAAATAAGTGAAGAAATTGCGAAACCGTTAAGGCGACAGGATAGTGAATTGGATTATTTACCAGCGCAATATATTTCTGATTTTATTAAGTCTTTAGGATATGATGGAATATGCTATAGAAGCACTTTAAATATTCAAGGTTTGAGAGATGAGATTCGTTAAAAATTTATTTGCAAAATTGTACTTTATTATGTATAATATATAATGCAAATAAAAATAGATTGTATAGAAAGGGGAAATTTTATATGCCAGATGATAAAACAAAAAAGAGACCGCAGGATGCTTCAAGAATAAATTTAGGTCAATCATATGAAGTTGAATATTGGTGTAATCATTTTGATTGTAGTGAAGACGAATTAAGAAAAGCAGTTGATAAAGTAGGTACATCTAAAGAGGCTGTGGCAGATTATTTGAAAAAATAATACGATTTTAAGTTGGTTAAAAGGACTTTTTTTAGAAATACTTGAATTGCTAAAAAGAGTTCTTTTTTGTATGTTAGAGATAAAAAAGGATTTTTAGGACAGGACAAACGCATGAGTAAATAATGAATTATTTGTAAAATAATAATGTCTATGTTCGCTGGTGTGATTTTTAAATTTCTGAAGTAAAAAATTGAGATAAATCTTAAAATAATTAAACACCGCAGTGCAGTGTGCATAGAGATTGTACATTCCTGTGTTTTTCTTGTTTTTTAGGAAAGAATATGTTGATTTAAGATTGTGTATTATATATAATATTGCTATGGCAACATTTTGGCAACAGAAAATCAGCAAGCCAGTATAAATTATGTAATTGATGTAAAAATGGGTGTGTATTTGCATAAAACTTAAACAAATACAGTTAAGAGCAACAAAGAACACGCCGAGTTCAAGTAGACAACGGAACGCCGGGAATCCGCATAAACAGCGGGTTTTCCGGCGCTTATTGTCGCCTGTGGTTCTATTCTGGTTCTAAAAACGTTCGTTTTCCAGATTTTTCTCGGAAATCGCATCAGAAATTATTTTATTAAAATGTTCGTTTCTTTCGGCTGTCTGTGTCTTATTCTCATGGCGTTTACCACCTGTACGATAGTTTACGGTATTGATGGCAAAATGGATATGTAGGTGAGGTTCTGTTTTGTCTGGCTTATGAACGCCATAAACGACTTGGCAATGATCCTGTTCAAAGATGTCTCTTGCCATTTGGCGGGCAATCTCGTCAACGTCCATATCATTTTTGTCTACTGCATATTCTCCTTCAGGGGAGAAAGCAAAAAGTGTATGACTCATATATCTTCCAAAATCACCGCGGCGTGTATGTGCTTTTTGAGCGAAATAGAATTGATCAATAACAGACTCTACGCTGTATTCAAGGACACCGGCTCCGCCCCATGGTAAGCGCCAAATATTCCTGCGGATTTCCTGATCCTCAAGTATCACCTATAATTGTAGTCGATAGATATTTAGACTATTTCACTACAATTATGGAGGACAGGTTATGGCAGGTACTCGCAAAACCCGTGTTCCGATGACGGAACAGATCCGGCTTATCAATGAATGCCGCCAGAGCGGCATGACAGATGCTGACTGGTGTCGTGAAAACGGCATTGCAGTAAGCACCTTTTACAACTGGGTCAGCCGCTGTCGGAAAACGGCAGCGGATCAGATCCCAGCGGCGAATTACGGTCATCTTGAGGTTCCCCGCCCGAAACAGGACGTGGTCCCCATTGACATTGTGCCGGATCACATTCCGGAACAGCATACAGCATCACAGATGAGGCATTATAATTCACATATCTTTATATGTTAAAAGCACAAGATAGAAAAATCTACCACCATATGCTAAAATAAGTGATGTTGGCTCCATAAATTGCAATGCAACTCAATTTTTCTAAGATGCAACGGAAAGTTGCCATCAATTAAATGACTGTTGGTGGTATGCAACCAGTAAATTGTAGTATTTTTTTATCGGAGGTGATGAACATGAGCATAGCAGAACGGCTTCAAGAATTGCGAAAACAATCGGGCTATTCACAGGAGCAAGTTGCTGAAATGTTGGGGCTTTCAAGACAAGCTATTTCAAAATGGGAAAGCGGACAAGGAAAACCCGAAATTGACAACATAGTGAAATTAACAGAAATTTATAATGTAAGTGCAGATTATATTCTGTTAGGCACTGAAAAGGTATCCGTTCCAGTGCCAGAGAAAAAAGAATTGAGCCACGAATACAAAAAAGCAATAGGTATAATTGCCATAATAGCAGCAACAGCAATAGTCACAGTGTTATTTATTACTGCTTTAGGCTTACTTTCACGATTAGGAATTTAGGAGGAAAATTATGGAGCGAACAGGAAAAATCTCAAAATTGTTTCTTACTATTCTTTTGTTTAGCATGATTGTTATGACAATGAACGGTTGTGCTTATGTTAATAACAAGAATTGGGACGACATGACACCAGCAGAACAAGAAGAAGTGCGACAAAATTTTGAGGAGGAACGAGAAGAATTGGAAGAAGAGTTTTCTGATGATAGCTTTGCACAGTATATTCTTGACAAAGTTGAACAAGCAATTGAAGAATAATTATCACTTTGCGTTGTTGTAGATAATCGCATTGTTGAGTAATTAGAGGGGCGACAGTCTAAAGTGCTGCCGCCTCTCTGAATTATATAAATGCAACTGTAAACCATGCATCACCCCATGTGGGGAGAAAGAGGGAAATTTCTATGGATTGCACAGAAGCATACAAGGAACACATCATGTATTCTTTCAACGGTTTCTGCAAAGTCGTCATACGCTATGCCGCTATCAACGCATGGCGCGACAGGAACAGGCGGCGGCAAAGAGAAATATCCTTTGAATAGCGGCATTTACAAGAAGGATTTTATTGCGAGAAGCTGTGTGTACTCCCATATTACTGTAGTTGGGAAGAGGGAAAACATACAGCGGATTGTGGATGCTTTACAGGAAATGCAGATGGTTATGAGGGAGATCGCCGGGCAAATTCAGTCCGGCGATTTTTCTCTGTCAGATGAGGGGTATCGGGAATTAAAAAATGACTATCTTGCACTTGTGCTGACGGTTGTTGATATCGCTGACGGGACAGCTTATCTGTTTGAAAAAGAGAACCCGGCAGAGCGGAGGAACTGGAAAGCGGAGCTGGAATTAGAGCAGTACCGTCATGTGCTGGAAATGAATGGGAGGCGGGATAAGTAAAAATTTAGGCGGGGAAGGGGTGTAAAGGCATGAGAATACTGTTTTCATGGATTCGGTGGATTTTCGGAATCCAGAATTATATGGCGTAGAAGAAAAAGGCAGAATATTTTAGCTTTTCTGTAAATGGAATGCAGAGGGGAGGCGCAATTGAAAAAAGGAGGAATCCATGATATGATACTTGGTGAAAAGGCAGGTGATTTGATGGGAGCGGATAATCAGAAACAATTAGAGAGGCAAGAAATATTAGAAGCCATAGGGAAATTAAACCTTTTACACGATAATTTAATGACGTTGGTATTCGACAGAAATATCGAAGCTACGGAATTATTGCTGAATGTTATCCTCCAGCGCAATGATTTAAAAGTGTTGGAAGTGGTAGCGCAGAGAGAGTATAAGAATTCAATGCGGATGGGCGATCTATTACGATAGATATTTACGCAAAAGACGGGAAAGATAAGGTCTATGACATTGAAGTGCAACGTGCCTCGGCTGGAGCAGATGTCCACAGAGCGAGATTCCATAGCAGCATGATAGATACAAAAATGTTGAAGGCTGAACAGGAATTTAACGAAATCCATGATTCTTATGTGATTTTCATAACGGCAAGCGATGTTATGGGAGCCGGGTGCTCGCTGTACCATATTGATAGGGTGATTAAGGAAACGGGCGCATATTTTGGTGATGGCTCCCATATCATATATGTTAATGGCAGCTATAAAGATGACAGTGATCCGATTGGAAAGCTGATGCATGACTTTAGATGTTTGAGTTCGGTAGATATGTTTTATCCTGCATTGGCAAAGCAGGTAAGGTATTTCAAGGAGACGGAAGGAGGTCAGAATATTATGTGTCAGGTGTTTGATGATTTAGCGGAAAAAAGAGCAGAGAAGAGAGCAGAGGAAGCACGAATAGAAGAAAAGAAGGCGTTTGCCCGTCGCTAGATTGCAAGGGGGAAACAAACAGTCGAAGAAATCGCGGAGGATGCTGACCTGCCGATTGAAGTGGTGAGGGATTTAGCGGGTTTACAGTTGGTATGAAAGAAAAACTGGTGAATATAATGGGTGGAACTGTTATTGAGACGGAATCTGAAAGATTGATGCGTATGGGAGCTGCAAAGATGGTTGTTGAACTGGGGCAGGAGTATGGACTTGATGATGAGGTGATTTTGAAACAAATGCAGGAAAAGATTGGTTTGTCCTTGGAAAAAGCAAAACTTTATTTGGCGCAGTATGGGAAATAGCCTATATAAGCTTATGGAATTGTCAACACTATCTTTACACATACCTTGAATGGAGAGCGGGAAGAAAGACTGGGAAATAATATGGGTGGAACAGTTATTGAGACAGAGTCTGATAAGATTAAGATACAGACCATTATTGAATTGGGACAGGAAGTTGGTCTTGATGATGCAGAAATTTTGAAAAAGCTGCAGGAAAAGATTATTGGACTACCTTTAACGCGGGCAAAGGCATATATAGAACAGTATGGGAAACGGCTTGTGTGAAATTATCAAATTTTGATAGGATTTTCAAGGAGAAGTTGGGAGACCAAGGTATTATGTGCCGGGTATTTGATGATTTAGTGGAAAGAAGGGTTATGGAGGAGAAAAGGGCGTTTGCCCGCCGTTTGATTGTGAGAGGGAAACAGACAGTCGAGGAAATTGCGGAGGATGCTGGTTTGCCGATAGAGGTGGTGAGGGACTTGGCGGGATTGCGGATGGCGTAAATTGTAGTTAATGGAATGGTGCAGACTAAGGATCACGGGCATTTTGAGGAATAGTTATAGTCTAAAAATGGGAAAAGCGTAGAGAGAAAGAACTAAAAAGAGAGGCGGAAAAGTTTATGCTGAATTTAAAAGATCAAGTAGTTCAGAAGGTAAGTGGATTGTCAGAGGAAAATATGCAGTTTATATTGGATATGATAGAACGCTTTATGCAATCGGATTCTGAGGAAAAGAACTCAGTGGCAATTTCGAAAAGAATTGGGATTGCAAAAGGGCAGCACTTGTATGATGATGATTACGATTTTGATGAGATGAATTCTGAAATTGCCCTAATGTTTGGAGGGATGGAATGAAGCTACTGTTAGATACGCATATTATTTTGTGGGCTTTGGACGATAATCCTAGATTGTCAAGTCAGGCGAGAAGTCTGATTATGGATGCTGAGAATGAAATTTATTATAGTTCTGCGTCTGTTTGGGAGACAACAATTAAATATATGGCAAAGCCGGATAAAATTCATATTAGTGGTTCTGAGTTGTCAGATTTATGTAGGAAGATGGGATATCGGATGCTGCCAATTGCGGATCGTCATGTTAAGGCACTGGAGACTCTGGTATACTACAGTAAGGATCAAGTGCATAATGATCCGTTCGATCGAATTATGCTTGCTCAGGCTAAGGCAGACGGATTAAGATTTCTTACACATGATTTAAAGATTCCTTTTTACAGGGAAGAATATGTAATATCGGTATGATTTGATTTTAAATAGAATAAAAGAATAGGGTTTATAAAGAAATCTTTATTATACTAAGTTTATCTCGATGTCGTTTTGAAGATGATATTATAGTGATTGATATATGTGGATTCAATCGTACTATCGTAAGTACGTTTGGAGTGTCCATAACAGCAGATATTCTAATAGATGATGTTGATGTAGACCAATATGATGCGTTGGCTATACCGGGAGGATTTGAAGAATATGGATTTTATAAGGAAGCGTATCATGAAAAAACGCTAAACCTAATTCGTTCTTTCCATTCACAGCATAAGCCT
This sequence comes from uncultured Lachnospiraceae bacterium, assembly GCA_910588955.1. GTDB lineage: Bacteria > Bacillota > Clostridia > Lachnospirales > Lachnospiraceae > UBA3282. Next base: position 127,863 of record CAJURQ010000006.1, on the reverse strand, counting down.
ATTGCGTCAGTCTGCGTTGCTGCTTTTTCATTAGCTAAAAGCGGTATATTAAAAGACAGAAAAGCGACAACATATCATTTGCGGGGTGGATATAAGAGGGAGGAATTGAAAAATTTTGGAGTTGTACTTGGAGATGAATGGATAGTAATTGATGATAATATCATAACATCATCATGTCCTAAAACAGCTCCGGATGTCGCGTTTTATTTATTAGAAATGCTTACATCACAACAAAAAGCTGTGGAAGTCAAAACGGCAATGGGGTATTAACTTTTAGAGATTACAAATCATAATATATTCTTCTTCCTTCTCACGTACAATTTCAAACCCCACCTTTACATACATCTTTGCCGCATAATTGGCTTTTTGAACGGAAAGAGAAACCCGGCTGTACCCATGTGATTTAAGCAAGACAAGAATTTCCTTCATCATAGCCGTTCCAATGCCAAATCCCCGATATTCTTTGTAAAGAGAGATTGCAAGAGAGGGCGTTTCATCATCTATATGACCGTAATCGTTCATAATGCGAACCCAAACCGCGCCGACAATTTTGCCGTCAACTTCCGCCACTAATCCCCAATCATCTTTCAATTCCCCGAAATGCTCAACATAAACCTGCAATTCGGGAGATGCAATAATGGCTTTTGGGGGAGGCTCGACACCCTCGGGAATAAAGACTGCCTCATATAGAAAATTATCCAGTAATGGATATTCCTGCTTTTGTATTTCACGTATCGTTACGTCCATAACTGACCTCGCACACAGGGCTTCAGATTTCCCCTAACATTTTTTCTGGATCTTCTGCCGCTTTCACCTTATCATTTGCCCGAACAATAACGCCCTCCTCATCGATCAGATAAGTGGTGCGTACTACGCCCATAGATACCTTGCCATAGTTCTTTTTCTCATGCCACACATCGTATGCTTTGATGGTCGTCAGTTCCGTATCTGACAGGATTGTGAAAGGCAGGGAATAAGTCTGCTCGAATTTCTTATGTGATGCAACGCTGTCTTTGCTGATGCCAATTACCACGGCGCCTTTTTCCGCAAACTGCGGATAGCGTTCTGCAAATCCACATGCCTGCTTTGTGCATCCGGGCGTGTTGTCTTTTGGGTAAAAATACAGGATGACTTTCTTGCCCTGATATTCCTCCAAAGTGTGGATGGCTCCGTCCTGATCCGGCAGGGAAAATGCCGGCGCCTTTGTTCCGATCTCTAACATGATTGTTCCTCCATTCTTGCTACTGTTTGAGTGCCGTCTAAAAAGTTTTAAAATATGCCTGTTGAGAGTGTTCGCTCTTATTATATCCCAAAATATTTTGCTTAGCAAATTTGTGAAAAGTTTATGGTAGTAAAATGAAAACGGAGAGGGTATAATCAGATTTACAGATTATAACATAACCTTTTTTGATATTATTGAGATGACAGTGGAGGAAGCTGATTAATGAAATCTATTCGCGTAGTTGCGGCGATTATTTGTGATAACATGAATCATCCCACCCGGATTTTTGCTACAGCCAAAGGCTACGGTGAATTTAAAGGGAAGTGGGAGTTCCCCGGCGGAAAGATTGAGGATGGAGAAACGCCGCAGGAGGCTTTGCGCAGAGAGATCAGGGAAGAACTTGACACGGAGATCAAGGTTGGGGAGCTGCTTACTACGGTAGAGTATGATTACCCCGATTTTCATTTGTCTATGGATTGTTTTTGGGCGCAGGTGCAGTCGGGGGAGCTGTCGCTCAAAGAGGCGGAGGCGGCAAGGTGGCTCTCGGCAGACAGCCTGTATGATGTGGAGTGGCTTCCGGCAGACGTCGCATTGATAGAGAAGATCAGGAAGGCGTTGGGGTGAATTGAATGAAAACGAAAAAAGTTTACAGAAGAAGCATATTGCCTGCAGACATAGATTGTATTTTTTTCGCTGCTAAAAAGTCTAAAGACGCTTCAATATATTGCGAAGCCATATGCCTCATTTACCCCGATAGACGGAGATAGTAATGTATGCTGGAAAAAGGGGCAGAAATTAGCGTTTCGTTTTAAACGGTTTTGTCTAATGCCGTATGGGGTTCACACGATTCATGTAATAGATTTTCCCAAGGATGTATTTATACGAATGAAAGCAATACGCATGTGCCAGTCTGGAATCATAGAATCAGGCTGAAAGTCATGCCGGATGGTTCAACGGAATACAGCGACGAGGTAGAGATTGGAGCTGGATGGAAGACGGGATTTGTCTGGCTGTGGGCAAGGTGTTTTTATGCGCATAGCCAGACGAAGTGGATTAAACTTCTTGCAGGGAGATAGGCAGATGCATTGATATTCGATATTAACCCTACACTTGAAAGGAATTTTTATGGAAGGAAAATCAATGACAGAAGGTCCGGGTGTATGCGTTGGGGCTGATATTTCAGTTCGGTTATAATATTATTGCCGCGATTTTGCGGGCTGTGGGGGACAGCGCGGCAACGTTGTATTTTCTGCTGATTGCGTCCGCCGCGAATATTGTACTGGACCTGCTTTTTGTGGCGGGTTTTAAGTGGGGTGTTCTCGGGGCAGCGCTGGCAACGGACATTACGCAGGCTGGTTCGCTTGCCGCCGCATGGTTTTACATGACGCACAAGTACGCTGTCTTTTCTTTTAGAAGAAAGGATTTTACGTGGGATTTTTCTCTGGCAAAGAAAACGATGGCAACGGGGCTGCCGATCGCGTCGCAGCTTATTGTGGTATCCTTGGGTTTGACGCTGATTCAGCGCGCAGTCAATGAATTTGGTCAGTCGATGATTGCGTCTTTTACGGTGGGCAATCGGATAGAGCAGTATATCAATCTGCCCTGCAATGCGTTCCAGACGACGCTGGCGACTTACACCGGGCAGAATATCGGTGCGGGAAAGCCGGAACGCGTCAAAAAGGGTGCCAGACAGGCTGTGGCAATCTCTCTTACAATGACGCTTGTCATTTCCGTACTGCTCTGGCTGACCGCGGATATGATTATACGGATGTTCGGAATCGGCGGTCAGTCTGCCGTCTACTGTCACGCGCATCTGCGGGCACTTGCGCTGATTAATCTGGTGCTGTCCTCCTATATTCCGCTGTTTGGGGTGTTTCAAGGGACAAACCACGCGGTGCTTCCGATGATTACAGCCACCTGTGCGTTGAGCACACGGGTGGCTGTGACATATCTGTTCCGCTATAGCCCCTTTTTGGGACATACGATTATTTGGTGGAACGGCATTTTCGGTTTTGGGGTTGGCTTTCTGATTACGTGGTCGTATTATCTGAGCGGACGGTGGGCAAGGCATGTCACGGAGCCGCAATAGAATGTTGATAGCGCAATTCTATTAAGTCTTTTCCGCCCACGTTGATCGTAAGGCGCTCGCCGTTCCATGAAAAGTCATGTTTCTCATAGAATTTTCTGGCGCGGTGGTTATCCTCGAAAACGGTCAGATATAGGTTGGTATAGTGTTGTTCGATAAGTTTGTCCCTAACGAAAGTAAACAGTTGATGACCATAACCCCTACCGATCAGATGCGGAAGTATAAAGATGGAAATAATTTCGCCCCAACCGTCAAAGGCGCTGTCCCTTGCGGGGGCGATGGATGATGTTCCGAGGATGTTCTTCCCGTCCGTCAACACATAAGCGCCGTTTAACGGCGGCGCCCAGTCGTCTAAATTCATGGTGTCAAGGTAAGTCTGTGGGACAATTCCACGAAAGGCATTCTGCCAGCCCAAAATGTAAACTTGACGTACCTGTTCGATGTCTTCTATGGTCATTTCACGGATGAAAGTATTCAAAACATTGCTCCTTTTGCAGTTGCCTGTCCTCTCTCGATAATGCCGAATCCGAGCGGGTATGGTCCGGTGTGCACGGCGATGGTTGCCCCGATCTGGTAAAGGGGGATTTCGTCTATGGAGTACCCCTTTTCGCGTAGGACGGAAAGCGCCTGATCGCGGAAAGCGATTCCCTCTTCCCGGTCATAGCCGTATCCGACGGCAATGCTGTAACATTCGATTCCGAGAGGACTTTCCTGCAAGTAATCCAGCAGAAGGGACATTACTTTTTTCAGCGTGCGTTTCCGTCCGCGGTCGAGTCCGGAGGGAAAAATTTCTCCCTGCTTCAATGTAATGATGGGGCGGATATCCAGCGCGCCTCCGGCAAGAGCCGCCACTTTTCCGATTCTGCCGCCATGTTTTAAATATTCCATATTTCCCACGGTGAAGAAAATCCTGCCGGTGCTCTTGATGGCTTCCAGCCGCGCGACGGTATCCTCGTAGCTGACGCCGTGATCCCGCAGGTCTGCCACTTCCAGAACATACTGCCCCTGAAGAACGGTATTGATGGTGGCGTCGATGACGGTAATCTGAGCCTGCGGATATTTTTCCAGAATCAGTTCCTTCGCGTTGAGCGCGGACTGCATGGAACCGCTGAATTTCGTGGTGATACAGATGCATATGACAGGGGTGTCAGATTCCGCGAAGGGACGGAAAGCCACCTCGTAATCCTCAATGGACGGCATGGAGGATTTAGGGTATACCCCCTTTTTATCCACCATCATCTGATAGAAATCACGGACGGAAATGTCCACTTTTTCTTTTAAGTAGTGCTCCTCGTCAAAGGATACGTAAAAGGGCACGACAGTTATGTTTTTTTCCTTCACCAGCGAGGAGGGCAGGTCGCACGAACCGTCGCTGATAATATGAAATGTTTCTCGCATATTGCATATCTTCCTTACAGTATAGATTTTGGCGTGCCGCCGGATGCCGGTGAGCCGTCTGATTACTGATATATAGAATACTACGTTTGGAAAGTAAATGCAATCCGTGGGGGTTATGCACCTATTCTATACAGGCATTGTTGAAAATGACAGGTTAAATTTTTCGTATGCTTTGAGATTTTATGGTCTGGAGACAATCATGTTACATCTGCTCCACAATTCGTCCTGATACGCAAATATATTTTTATCAACGGTTCTCTCGACAAATCCAACGCTCTCATAACATTTTTTCGCGGCGGTATTCTCGTCAAAAACGTTCAGTTGTACTGCTTCTGCCCCGGTAATTTGAAAGGCATATTGCAGCGCAAGCTGAAGCATTTCTTTCCCGTAACCCTTTCCACGTTTTGCTTGGTCAATGATTACGAATTTCAGAAAGCCGGTATTGTCTTCCGTGTTGACAGAATAGCAGAAAAAGCCCACCGGCTGCCCGCTGTTTTCGCATGCCACATAAGCGCTGTCCGTCCATTCCGCCGCATTTTTCTCTAAAAAGTCATGGAAAGATTCTGGGGTTATGGGGTAAGGGAAGCGGTTGGCGCTCCAAAAGGCATGGGTTCTCTCATCGGTAACCCAAGTGGATAAAAATGCATAATCTTTGTCCGGTATGTATGGTCTGACTCTCATAACTGTAATGTCCTTTTTTCTGTATTTTAACATGATGCAAATAGGTTGACAATGCGGCATGTAGAAATGATATAATTCTGATAGTGACTATTGGTATAGCGGCTATAGCAAAGGAGAAATCATGGCGTCTGTCACAACTTTAGGATTAGGAAAAACGATGGAAAAGAAACTTCATACAATCGGTATTCACTCGGCTGAGGAGCTGACGGAAATGGGAAGCAAACAGGCAGTTTTCCGGCTCAAGGAGCAGTACCCGGGCACCTGCGTTGTCATTCTCTATCACTTGGAAGCCGCTATCCGCGGATGTGGGATTAAGCAGCTTGAGGATGATTGCAAAGCGGATTTGAAGGCATATTTTAAGCAGTTATAAATGGGAACGCGTGAAAGGAAGACAGATGAACCACTCTGCAGATGTTGTAAAAAAGGATATCGCTGCCATATTAGCAATCAGCATTATCTCAGCGGCATTGTATCTTACGCTGGGTGAAAAAATCATGGATTACGGGCGGGACTTGTCGCATCCCCTGTTCCTGCGGTTTTTGCCGGTTCTGCTGATACAGTTCGGCATGTCCTGTCTGAGCATACTGATTGTCCTATTGAAAAATAAAGAAAAGCTTTCGGCATACGGTCAGGTTCGGAAACATATCTGGCAGTCGCTGTTCGGCTGTCTTCTGGTTTCCGTCCCGACGGTGGCATTTCTTTTCGCAACAAATGACTTACATGGGTTTTTACCGTTTCAGGGCATGTTTTTGACAAAGTAAATTTTAGGCGCGCCGCTGCCTTTTAATGTGATTGGCTATCTGGTGATTGCATTGACGTGGGGATTCGGAGAAGGTCTGTTTTACATAGTTTTGGCGGATAAAATCAATCTGTTGTATCAGCCCGGCAGATTTTTTGACAGGGGCGCTTTTGTCTGTGCCGTTATAGCTGTTTTGATTCATGGAATGATTGGGTTTGACTTTGTGACTATATTGGAAACGTTGACAACTATCATACTGATGTACGGCTCTCTGCTGATTCACCGGCGGACGGGAAACGCGTTTTTTACATGTGTGCAGGAATTTTTTTGTGAGCAGCCGGGGCATTTCCCGAGGTAGAGTTTCTGCGAGTCCGGGAACTGGATGTTTGCGGGCATATGCTGCAGCGGTATGCCGGATGAAGCGCTTGACCTGCTTGCGGATGAGACTGTTTCTCTTTGGCTTGCGCGTGAGGGGCCGTGTCTGTGCGGGAAACAGATGATGATCCGCTCTTTTTTTCTGCGCGATATCGTGGGGAGGAAGGTCATTGCCTGTATTCCGCAAACGGAGACGGGAGAGTGGAGTTTTGTTTTTGAGGGCGGACACCGCCTTTCTATGGGAATGTCCTTTTCTTATACAAAGGAAACCGTGCATCCGAATGATCTTGGAGGATTTTCTACCTCAAATCTGCGGACCATTCTAATGAATACCGTTTATGCGTACGGTTTATATTTCAGCCCGCTCAGTCTCTGCGAAGAATGGCATAAAGTATTTCTATACCTTTGCGCCGTTTCAGAGTGCGCGTGGGATGAGCAGAGCATTTCAGAGCCGTATGAGGAGTTTCTGGAATTTTTACAGGAGTTCGTCTGCGAGACGACGCGGGTTGAAACCATCCTGAAGAAAGAAGGATATCTTGCGGCGTTATTGTGTACCATTCAGGGAAATCGTGACTTTTTAAAAGGGGAGGACGAGCCTGTCATCTCCAAGGACTTGCATCAAACAATGAACAGCCGGTATGTATACTTGCCTTATTTATGGTCGCTGGTTTCGCATGTGGAAAAAGAACACAGTTTTTCGGCAGATATATTGCATAACATGGTCAGAGAGGCGGCAGATACCGCAGACGCATACAAAAGGGGTACACATTGGGAAGATGCGGCGGCTTATGTGTTGGAAAGTGTGCGCTGTGGAAGATGGGCGCCTATATTCTGGTAGAGTGCAAAAATTGGCGCGCACATGTGAATTTACAGCAGGTCAGAAATATCGCGCATATCTCAAGTATGAAAGGAAATAAGACGGCGCTCTTCTTTTCGGCAGCAGGAATGACAAAGGATGCGGAGAAGGAAATAAATCGTCTGTCGGCGCAGGAAATTTTTGTCATTTGCATTACGGCGGTTATATAATGTATTGAGAGACGGCTTGGAAAATGCCGATACCACAAGATATTGGAAAGGAAACTAAAGTGCAGGAAACTAAAGTGCAGAAAACTATTACCTACAACCATAAAAAACAAAGCATAGATTGTGTTTACTATCAAAACGCGGTACAATCCTATCCCACTCACACCCACGCCAGCCACCATACATTCGGGCTTGTCTCGGACGGCATGGTTTGCATTGTCTGTAATGGTGAGAAAAGGATATACGGTGTGGGGCAGTATTTTTATATTCAGCCGGATGTACCTCATGCAATAGAGCAGGTAAAGGACAAGAAATATTCCATGATAAGTGTTTGTATACCCGTTGGTGAGATACGGGAGTGGGATGACGCGGACGAGCATTACATAAAGAGGTTAAAGCGGATGATTATGGAGACGCCGGAGGATCCATTGTCAATCAAAGATATGGCGGAGACGATAAGCGTGAGCCCTTATCATATGATCCGGCAGTTTAAATCGTTCTGCGGGCTGACGCCGCATCAGTTTCAGATACAGTGCAGGGTCAGAAAAGCGCAGAAGATTTTGGAAGAGGGAAAAAGCGTGACCGAAGCAGCTTATGCCGCAGGTTTTTGCGACCAGAGCCACTTCGACCGTTGCTTTCAGAGAATTGTCAGACTGACGCCGAGCGAATATCGACAGGCGCTGTGTTAGCATAATGCCGGCATGAATTTTGCGAATAGAAGCAGTCCGTCTGTGTCGGCATCCACTTCGTGAGGAATACCGGAAGGCATGATGGAAATGACGCCGGGCGTATAGGAAATGGGCGTGCCGTCGTTGACACAGACGCCGGAGCCTGCGATGACTTCGTGGGTTTCCAGCTGCGTTTCGTGGATGTGGCTGGCAATGCTCTTGCCGGGTGCGATGCGGACAAGGTGATAGCTGAACTGCCCGTCGGTATCTTTGGCGGTAACGATGTGTTTGAGTTCCACGCCGTCAAAAGCGGGGTGCTTTGCCCATGGAATGTCGGTAAATTCCGCTGTTGCGCCCGGCAGTCTGAGAGAGCCGTTGTTGAATGCTTCAAATAATTCATTACACATTTGTATGAGCCTCCTTTGTTGTGATATGTGTATTATAGGAGTGAACACAGGGGAAAGCTTGGATAAAATTGCGCTGTCTGCTGACGCTGTGTGCAGTGATTGCCGCAGCCCATATCATATAACCGTATATGTATGCGGAGCTGGACATAGTTATCGAAGTGCAATAATTGGCGGATATTTATGGGTATTCATGGAAAGTGAGATGTAAAGGCGGATACATATACAATATAATATTACGAAAAGAGGGTAAAGGGAATCAATAATGATAAGACGTGCGACGACTGAAGACGCTTCGAGACTCGCGGAAATTTTGGTGTTTACGAAGCGTATGAATTACAGAAGAATTTTCCAGAACGATAAGGTGTCCTTCGGGGAGATACAGGTATATCCAATCGCGAAAACTTATATCGAAAACCCGGACAAACTGGAGGGCATCTGGGTATATGACGATGAATTTGTCAAAGGTCTGGTGCATATCGCGGGAGAAAAAATCGAGGAACTGTATGTGGAGCATTTCTTTGAAAACTGCGGGATTGGCGGTGAGCTGATGCGGTTTGCCATAGAGCGGGGCTGCAGGTATTTGTGGGTGCTCGAAAAAAACGAGGATGCCAGACGGTTCTATGGAAGGTACGGTTTTGCAGTTACGGGAAAGAAAGAGTTTCAGGAGGGGACGACGGAATATATTATTGAGATGAAACGCGAATAAAAAGTAGCCGCAGCCGCAAAAACATGATTGTTTTTTTTTACTCTTATGTTACAATAGATGCAGGCTATATTATTATTTGAAAAATGGAGAAAATCAGTATGGAAAACGAACGGATGATGGAAGGCAAAAAAAGAGGAAGAAAGAGAAAGCGTATCGGGAAAAAAGTCGGCAATGTGGTTGTGATCATGCAGGCAATCTCCGTGGTTTTTGCGGTTGCTACCTGCGTTTATATGTACAATTCCCTTGTGAGAAGCATGCAGGAAAAGATTTGTACGAACGGCACGAATCTGTTGGCATATGAATTGACCCGGGTAACCGAGGAGGACGATCTGAATCAGGTATTGGACGGCTTAAAGAAGCGTCAGGGCTGCGAGTTTACCATTTTTGAGGGAGACACGAGGGCGTACAGCACGGTGACCAAGAACGGCGAGCGCGTGGTTGGAACTAAGCTGGCTGACAATCTGATAGATATCGTTTTGAAGCAGGGGCAGTCTTATGTGGGCGAGGCGGATATTCTGGACGCTACTTACCTGTGTTCCTATGTGCCCACTAAGGGCGCTGACGGAAAGGTTGACGGTCTGATTTTCGCGGGTATATCCATTGCGGAGGCGGAGGAGGAAACCGCCAGAATTATCACATACGCTATGATCATAAGTGTGGCGGTGATTATCGTCGGTATTATGTTCCTGACCGTATATTTGAAAAAGAGCGTATCCAATCCGCTCGGTAAGATCACTCAGGCGGCGGAGCGATTGGAGAAGGGCGAGCTTGGTCTGGCTGACGGAAAGAAGATCGAGGTCGGTGTCCGCTCTAATGACGAGATCGGACTGCTGGGAGAAATTTTTGAGGAGACGATTAGCAGTCTTCGCGGATACATAGGGGAGATTTCCGATATATTGGGCGCTATTGCGGAGGGTGACCTGACGCGGGAGGCGAAGCAGAATTACAGGGGAGACTTCCTGGCGATCAGAAAGTCTTTGGACAGCATTTTAGGCGCGCTAAATCATACTATGGGACAGATTGCGGCAAGCGCCGGGCATGTGTCCGACGGGTCGGATCAGGTGTCCGCCAGCGCACAGACTCTGGCGCAGGGTGCGACGGAGCAGGCAAGCGCAGTCACGGAAATCTCGACAACGATCGCAGATATTTCTGCGGGCGCAAGGGAAACGTCCGATGCGGCGGCGGAAGTGGGACAGTACGTCAATCAGGCGGGTGCGCAGCTTGGCATCAGCATAGAGAGCGTGAAGGATCTGAGTGTGTCAATGGAGCGCATTTCCGAGGATTCCAAGCAGATCGGCACTATTATTGCGACGATAGAGAACATTGCATTCCAGATCAATATTCTCTCACTGAATGCGGCTGTGGAAGCGGCAAGAGCGGGCGCTGCGGGCAAAGGCTTTGCCGTGGTGGCTGAGGAGATCAGCAGTCTTGCGTCGAAGTCGGATGAGGCAGCGAAGGCTACGAAGGAACTGATAGAAAATTCTGCTGCAACTATAAAAGAAGGCAGCAGGGTTATGGATAAAGTGTCGGAGGCATTGGACAGGACGGGAGAACTTGCCGGCAATGTGACGATCAAGATGGAACAGGTTGTGGACGCGGTAGAGAAACAGACCGTGGCGATGGAGCAGGTATCCACCGGCGTCGAACAGATTTCCGCGGTGGTGGAGAACAACTCCGCGACCAGTCAGGAGTGCGCGGCGGCAAGCGAGGAGCTGTCGTCTCAGTCCAGCATGCTGAAAGAGCTGATCAGCTCCTTCCGGTTGAAAAATATTCGGCGGTACTAAGCGCACGGCAGGTCAGTTTGCCCATGCAATGTGAGGCTCTGTCATGAGAGGATAAGTTTTTAGTGAGTCCGCGTCCAGATTTTCCTTGCGGAGATCGACGGCGGTGAGCTGGGAGTTGGAATAGGTTTTATAGTAATATCTGCCTTGTGTGGCGTTCATGCAGCAGACGTAGGTGGTGGTGTCGTAAAGTTCTCCGCTTGTAACGACGCTGCCGCGGATCATGGACACGGAGTCCAAAATGTGAAACAGCTGGGAGACACTGCTCATCTCGTCTTTTTCACAGACGGAGTTCATGGAAAGATAAGCCGCCTTGACAAAGCGCGAGGCGGGAGAGTAATCACCCGGCAGTCCGAAGCTGCCCAAGCCTTGTCCGAAAGGGACAAGGCTTTTTATATTGGTGAAACAGTTCTTGGGACATGTTGTAGTCAGATTCATATACTGACATAGGTTTGTTGTTTGAAAGTTGAACCCGGGGTTATTTGTCAGCACCCCGACAGGGTTGTCATATATTTCCAGCCCGTTTCTGGTGGATTCCAGCACAATAGAACATTCCCGGTCAGCGATGTGCCAGTGCAGCGGCGCAAGAGGCAGGTCGTCGCTAAAGGGGATATCGGTTAGCTGTGTGGAGGCGAGAAGTTCTTTTGCGTCCGTGACGGAGGCGCATTTCGCGCATATCCACAGGATCAGCTCAAAGGGAGAAATATTTTTTTTCAAAGGGTCTTCCCTCGGCGGATAGTAGGCATTGTCGGGAAAATTCAGTCCGGCGATACAGAGCCCTCTCTCATTTACCGCCTCCGCGTAAAGCGGATAATCTTCCACTACGCTTGCCATGCCAAGCATGGCGTAATGTCTGCGCAGAGTGTCGTTTCTGCGGAAGGCAATGGGATAGTTTCTGGGCGTGAAAACCACTTTTTCATTAAAAGAATATTCGATATCCATTGTGCGCCCGAAGTAAAAATCCTCGGTATTCATGGCGATGCTGGTACACATAGAAGCTCCTCTTTTTCTGTCGTTAGTATGAGTTTATGCGGATAGCTGCGGTTATATACGGTGTGTGAACAGATAAAATATGGGTGCGGAAGAGATTGTTTTTGATAGCTTTAAAGAGTATTATGAAAAAATAGGCTTTGATATGATGCGGGAGGGACAGGACATGAAACGTATTTTCTTTGTGGAGGACGATCTGAGTCTGATAGGCGGTTTGACGTATGCGCTGAAAAAGGAAGGCTATGAGGTGGAGACGGCGCGCACGGCGGCGGAGGCGGAAACGCTGTGGACGGAAGGAGAATATGACCTTGTGATTTTGGATGTGGCGCTGCCGGACGGCACGGGTTTTGCTCTATGTGAAAAGATAAGGCAGACTTCCAAAGTGCCGCTCCTGTTTTTGACGGCTGCGGACGAGGAGACGGACATGATTATGGGGCTGGATATCGGCGCCGACGACTACATAACGAAGCCTTTTAAGCTTGCCGTATTTTTGTCCAGAATCCATGCCCTGCTCAGACGGAGCGAAAACTTTATGCAGACGGGGGAGGAGATATCCGCAAACGGCATTACTCTGGATATGCTAAGAGGGGAGGCGCGTAAGGAAGGGAAAGCGCTGGAACTTACAACAGGGGAATATAAGCTGCTTCGGATGTTTATGCAAAATCCGGACAGGGTACTCTCGGCGGAGCAGATCCTTGCCGGGCTTTGGGACTGTGACGAGAATTTTATAGAAAATAAAACGCTGGCGGTGTATATCCGCAGACTGCGCATGAAGATAGAGGATAATCCCGGAGCACCGGAAAAGATCGTGACTGTTCGGGGGTTGGGATATAAGTGGAGTACGAAAGGGAAAGGCTGAATTAATTTTCGGAAAGCAGTTTTCCGTACAAAATGAGGCAAAATAGTTTTGGGAAAGTTAATTTCGGATTGGAGCAAAGATGAGAGTATTTGTAAATCGTGATATTAAAAGATTATTTTTGCAGATTGTCCTGTGTATGGCGGCGGTTGTTTTGGTTTCGGTCTTGCCTGTAATTTCGGGTTTCGGAGCGGCGGTTTTCGTGCGTCCTGATCTGGAAATGGGAAATATGATAGTGGTGTCAGAAATTTTCGCGCTGCTTGCGCCGTTCTGTACTGTATTCACGGGAGGGGCGGCGCTTATTTTCTGCTATCGGTACTTCAGGCAGCAGGACAGGCAGATGGAGGAGGCGGTCGAACGGATTCGGGCGTTTGTTTCCGGTGACAAGGACGCTCGTATCGTCTGTGACGAGGAGGGGGAGCTTTACCGGCTTTTTCATGAGATCAATTCTCTGGCGGCAATCTTAAATGCACAGGCGCAGAAGGAGGGACAGTCGCGGGAGTTTTTAAAGAACACGATCTCTGACATTTCCCACCAGTTGAAGACGCCTCTCGCCGCCCTCAACATTTATAATGGCATCATGCAGACGGAGGCGGAGGCAGACGGACTTGCGACGATTCGGGAGTTTGCCGGGCTGTCGGAACAGGAGCTGGATCGGATTGAGACGCTGGTGCAAAATCTGCTAAAGATTACGAAATTCGATGCGGGCACAATGATAATAGAAAAACGGCAGGAAAACCTTTCGGATATTATGACGGATGTGGAGAGACATTTTGCATTTCGCGCGGGGCAGGAGGGAAAACAGATCGTGCTAAATGGCGATGTGTCTCTCTTCTTTTCGTGTGATCGGAACTGGATTGCGGAGGCGATTGACAATCTGGTGAAAAATGCCCTCGACCACACAGAGAGCGGGGACAGCATATGGGTGACGTGGGATCGCCTCCCGTCCGCCGTCCGCATTGCGGTGAGGGACAACGGAAGCGGTATCCACCCGGAGGATTTGCATCACATTTTCAAGCGTTTTTACCGCAGCCGGTATTCTCAGGACACGCAGGGAATCGGTCTGGGGCTTTCGCTCGTAAAGGCGGTGGCGGAGATACACGGAGGCACTGTCTCGGTGGACAGCAGGCTGGGGGAAGGGACGACTTTTGTACTGGTGTTTCCGATTATTACAAAATTGTAATATATAAGAAGTTCATCAGTAGTATTCGGGTGCTATTCTTTTCACAAGAAATGAGGATTTTCTAGGGCATCAAAAGACGCTGCCAAGAAAATCTAAATCATTTCTGAGAGAATGCCAGAAGCAGGCATTTTCTGCAAGATATTGGAATATCGGGAAAGGAGTGCTTAGAATGAATTTACTGGAAGTGAGTAAAATCTGTAAAACTTACGGAAGCGGAGAGGCGGCGGTGCAGGCGCTTAAGAACGTCAGCTTTTCCGTGCCCAAAGGAGAGTATGTGGCGATCGTGGGGGAGTCGGGCTCGGGCAAGAGCACACTGCTCAACATGATTGGGGCGTTGGACATACCAACGTCTGGCAAGGTGTTGATTGACGGCAAGGATACCTTTGCCATGAAGGAGAAAAACCTTACGGTTTTCCGACGCAGGAACATTGGTTTTATCTTTCAGGCATTTAATCTGATTCCGGAATTGACGGTGGAGCAGAACATTGTTTTTCCGTTGCTGCTCGATTACCAGAAACCGGACGGAAAATATTTGGAAGAGCTGCTTTCCGTGCTCAACCTGAAGGAGCGGCGAGGTCACTTGCCGAGCCAGCTTTCCGGCGGGCAGCAGCAGAGGGTGGCGATCGGTCGCGCGCTGATCACAAGACCGTCCCTGATTCTGGCGGATGAGCCGACGGGAAATCTGGACACCCAGAACAGCAGCGAGGTGATCGCGCTGCTTCGGGAGGCGTCCCGGAAATATGAGCAGACCATCATTATGATTACTCATAACCGTATGATTGCGCAGACGGCGGACCGGGTGCTGGAAGTGTCGGACGGCGTGTTGACGGATCTGGGGAGGGCGCAAGAATGAAAAGTTATTTGAGTTTGATTCCTATTTCGGCAAGAACCCGCAGAAAGCAGAACCGTCTGATCTTGCTCTGCATTATCTTTGCGGTGTTTCTTGTCACCACGGTCTTCTCCTGTGCGGAAATTATGACGAAGGGGCAGACGGAGGGAATGATTCGGCATCACGGCAGTCATCATATTGCCATCAGCGGTATCTCAGAAACGGAGGCGCGTGAGATTGCGGCAAGGGAAGATGTGTCCGCGGCGGCGTGGTGCAATGCGCTTGGGGAGGATGTTTACGAAGGGTATTATATAAATGACACACGCGTCATATTATACGGTGCGGAGGCGGACTACATTGACGACATCAGGGCATATGATCGGGAAGGGGCATTTCCCCGAAACGATGGTGAGGTTATGCTGAACACGGGCGCGAAAGAGCGTCTGGGCGTTCAGGGCGGCGACAGCGTTACGATTCATGTCCCGACAGGTGATTTTTCTTTTACGGTAAGCGGGTTCTGCGCCGACGAGTGGGAGAAGTATGACAGCAAGTTTGAGGATGTGACGGCATATATAAGTGTAGGCGCGCTGGATGCTATTTGTGCCGCTGGTGGAGAGAGTACGGATACGGAGATGAAGCCGGCATATTATGTGCGCTTCTCTGACGGCGCCGACCCCAAAACAGCGAGCGCTGACATAAAGCATCAGTACGGGTTGGCAAACGGAGATATCGACGAAAACTTGGTCACAATGGGCGTGTCGGGTGCCAGCAGCAATCTGGCGATGCAAAGTTTCTATTTACTTGCCGCCATCGTATTTGTACTGATTCTGACTGCGGGCGTGCTGATGATTGCAAGCTGTCTAAACAGTATGGTGGCACAGCGGACGAAGTTTTTCGGGATGATGCGCTGCATCGGCGCGAGCAGAGAGCAGGTGATGCGTTTTGTGCGGCTGGAGGCGCTGAACTGGTGTAAGACGGCGATACCGGTTGGGCTGATTGTCAGCGAAATATTTACGTTTGTGCTGTCCATGATTTTACAGTACAAGGTAGGCGGCGAGTTTGACGATTTCCGTTATCGTTTCAGCGTGATCGGGATTGTGTCGGGTGTTTTGGTGGGCGTGATATCGGTGCTGCTTGCCGCGCATTCTCCCGCGAAACGGGCGGCATCGGTGTCTCCCGTGGCGGCGGTGTCCGGCAATGTGGAGACGGGAAAGGCTGTCGCTCATGCCGCGAACACCCGTATCTTCAAGGTGGAGCATGGGCTGGGGGTGCATCATGCCACGGCGGCGAAAAAGAATCTGATTCTGATGACCCTTTCCTTTGCCTTTACGGTCGCGTTATTTCTGGTGTTTTCGGCAGGGCTTGATCTATTTAAGCGGTTCATGCCGTCAGAGAACGACTTAAGTCCGGAAATCAGCATTGCGGCATCGGACAATTCCATTGACAGGGGGATGAAAGAGGAGATAGCCGGACTTCCCGGCGTGGACACGGCGTTCGGCTGTGCCGTATGCTATGATACGCCCGCGGAGATTAACGGGGTTTCTGGCAGCGTCGATTTGATTTCCTACGACGACTGGATGTTTGACTGGTCAAAGAGGTCTGTCACCAGCGGTGATTTTAAGAAAGTGTCCGGCGATACTGACTATGTGATGACCATTTTTAACATGGACAGCCGCTTAAATACCGGGGATGTCGTTAAGGTCGGTGATACGGAGCTGACCATTGCCTGTGTGTGTTCGGAGGGCATCGGGACTGAGAGCCGCCCGGCGATTGTCTGCACGGAGGAAACGTTTATGCGTCTGACAGGCGAGACGGATTATATGATGCTCGGTTTTGGGCTTGCAAAGGATGCACCGGAGGAGACGGTGGAGACGATCCGGGAGTTGGCGGGTGCAAATGATTTTGTGGACAGGCGTGAGGACGACGAGACGAGCAATTCCAGCTTCTGGGTTTTCCGCATTGCGGCTTATGGGTTTCTGGCTATTATTGCCCTGATTACGGTCTTTAACATTATGAACAATATTTCCATGAGCGTTTCGGCGAGAATGAAGCAGTACGGCGCGATGCGTGCAGTCGGTATGAGCGCAGCGCAGATGACCCGGATGATCGCGGCGGAGGCGGTTACCTACGCGGTCTGCGGTCTGGTTCTCGGCTATACTGCAGGGCTGTATTTGCACCGGCTGTTTATGGTGAAGATTGTTTTCACGCATTTCGGCGGGTCGTGGAAGATTCCCTTTGAACCGCTGACGGTTATTACGATCATCGTTGCGCTCTCCTGTGTGGCGGCGGTGCGCGCTCCCGCAAGACGGATTCGGGAGATGGCGATCACGGAGACGATCAACGAGCTGTAGTTTTTATATGCATTGCTTTTGAAACGGAGAGCGGATATACTATAACCAAGAGAAACGGAAAACAGTCATGTTTTAGAAACGGGGGACTGGTTTATGGCGAGAGTGGCAGCGATCGGACATCAGGATTTTGAGGTGATTCGGGAAACCGGCTATTTCTATGTGGATAAGACGAAGTTTATCAAGGAATGGTGGGAAAACGGGGACAGCAAGGAGTCAGTTTTTTCGGATTTAAACAATTTAGAAGTGGTGACGACGACTTTAGACAAATATGAGGATTGCTTCGGCTTTACGGAAGAGGAAGTGTTCGATGCGCTGGATGAGTTCGGACTAGGGGGTCAAAAACAGCAGGTCAAGGACTGGTATGACGGTTTTACCTTTGGAAAACAAAGCGATATCTATAATCCGTGGTCTATCATTAATTTTCTTGGGAAAAGGGAGGTGGGAACATACTGGGCGAATACTAGCTCTAACAGTCTGATTGGGAAGTTGGTCCGCGAAGGAAGCCCAGATCTAAAAATGACGATGGAGCGGCTGCTCCGTGGGGAAAGTTTTGAGACGAGTTTTGATGAGCAGATTGTTTTCAGTCAGTTGGATCAGGAGGATGAGGCAGTATGGAGCCTTCTGCTTGCCAGCGGCTATTTAAAGGTCATGCGGTATGAGTTTGACGTAATGAGCCAAAAGGCGGCGTACAGCCTGCGGCTGACCAATTTGGAAGTGCGTGTGATGTTCAGACAGATTATAGCAAACTGGTTTGATAGATGCCGCAGAGTCAATAATGCCTTTTTAGAGGCGATTGATGGCGGGCGATGTGAAAGCGATGAACACCTATATGAACAAAGTTGCCCTGCAGACATTCAGCTATTTTGACATGGGGAAAAATCCTTCGGAGGAGGAGCCGGAACGTTTTTATCACGGGTTCGTGCTCGGTATGATGGTGGAGCTGGCGGACAGATATGTGATTACATCAAACAGAGAGAGCGGTTTCGGGCGATATGATGTGATGCTGGAGCCGAAAACGACATCGCAGGAGGGCGGCAGTCCTGCGGGGACAGGATGGGACGCTGTCATCATAGAGTTTAAGGTACAGGACATGGATGAAATGGAACTGGCGGACACGGTGCGGGAAGCGCTTAAGCAGATTGAGGAAAAGGATTATCAGGCGGCGCTCACGGCAAAAGGGATTCCGGCAGAACGGATTGGAAAGTACGGATTTGCGTTCTGTGGGAAGACGGTGCTGATCGGCGCGTCAGCGAATCCGTGAAAAATTTAATTCCCGCTTTGAGGAGGGTATTCCTGTAATGGCAGGTACAGGAACAGATCAAAGACCCCGTCCTCGGTTTTGATTTCCAGACTGCCGTGATACCGTTTTACAATTTCCTGTATACTCTGCAGACCGAAGCCGTGACTTGCTTTATTCGGCTTGGAGGTAGGCAGAAGCGGGCTGTGTTCCGGTCTCTTTTCAGACACGGAACCGGCTCGCTTTTTTGATTGCTTTACGGAGCCGCTTTCTTCCGCGCCGGGATCCGGGTTGCTGATTTCCAGACAGAACACCCCTTTTCGCGCCTTGCTTTTCAGAAAAATTTCCCTCTGCGTTTCGTTCAGTTTCATACATGCTTCCATGGCGTTGTCAAGCGCGTTGGCGTACAGGGCGCAGAGGTCGGTCCTGTTGTAGGGGAGCGGCGAGGGGATATCTATCTCCGCTTTCAGACGGATATGGCACCGCTCCATCGCACTTTTCTTGACGGTCAGCACGGCGTTGACTGTGGAATCCCCACAGTAAGTAAAGGAATGGGAGAGGGCGGCATTGTCGGAAAGTTCTGCGGCGTATGCCGCCCTTTTTTCTTCGGGCAGGGCGGACAGGATCTGAATGTGGTTTGCCAGATCGTGCTTTAAGCGCCGAACTTCAAAATGCTGCTGCTCCATTGCTTCGTAATACTTGCGGTTGATTTCCGCAAACATACCCTGCTGTTCCAGTTTCCTCTGTCTTCCCAGAACCGTGACGCACCAGAGCAGGCTGATGAAGGCGAGCAGGGTGATCAGCAGCAAAACAACATATTCTATATGAATCCGGAGGTTGATGGTTTCATATTCGTTGATGGGAAATAAGACGACTACATCAAGCACGATGCCAAAAGGAATGACCGTGAGAAAAAGAAGTAGCCGCCACATGCTGTCTGAGAGGGAATACTCCTTGTCGGGCGCATTTTTTCTGGTATAAAGGAAGAGGATCAGCGCAAAGGGCAGCGTGAACAGGTAGGAAACGTGGTAGCCGAGCCCGGACTGTATCCATGTCTCTGTGAGGAGAGTATCGGTATTGCTGTTCCCAAAGAAGATTATGGCTAATCCGTCCGACTCTGCGGGAAATATAAGATCGTGGATATAATTATCCCGCAAAGCACTGAAAGAAATGATCGTGCTGGAAAACATCAGCGCGATGGCAGTCTTCTGCCAGAAACTGCCCTCGCATGTAAAAAGGACGATCGCCAGAAAGACCGGGGTGATTGCCAGAATATTATAGGGGTCTCCAATAAAAATGACCGTGGAGCAGAGCAGGGAACAGCCGAAAAACAGCGGGAGATGTCTGAACCGTTTTTCGGAAATCTTGAGCAGATGCGACATGGCAAGCATGACAAGCCACCCGGAGAGAAAGATGGCGGCAAAATGCAGGATTTTAATTAAAGTTATCATGTTAATATTCCTCGTCCAATGATTGCGGAGAATGCCGCATTTCTTACATCAAAGAGCGTGCGATTTTTGGAAGGGCGGTTTCCCGATACCGTCTGCTGCAGGGAAGTACCCGCCCGTTTATGGTGACTGACTCGCTGCCGAGATACTCCACGCCTGCGGGATTGATCAGATAACGCTGGTGAATCCGCACGAAATCGGGGGATAGCTGCTCCTCGATCTCATCCAGTCTGGCATAAAAAGAATACTCGCCCTTGGCAGTTACCAGAGTGACTTTCCGTCTGTCGGAATAAAAGCAGAGAATGTCACAGAGCCGGAAACGCCATGTGCCGTCCATGTTTTTCAGCGTGAAAGAGCGGGACTCCTCCTGCGCGGATTTGGTGCGCACGCGCCCGATCAACTTCCGCAGTTTTTCCTCCGCGACAGGCTTCATCAGATAATCCAGTGCGCCCACATGATAGCCGTCAAAGACATAATCGGAATAGCCGGTCACAAAGACAAGGGTAATCTGTTCGTCAAAAGTCCTGATTTTTTTCGCGGTTTCCATACCGTTTAAGCCCTTCATTTCCACGTCCAGAAAGAGAAGGTCGATCTCGCCCGGATGGGTTTTCAGCCATGAGGCGGCGTTTGTGCCGGAGGAAAACTCGTAGACTATCTCCTCGGCGTCCTCGATCAGTATTTTTTCTAATTGGAAACGCAGGGCGTCCCTTGCGTCCGTTTCGTCATCACAGATTGCGATCCGCAGCATGAAAAGACTCCTTTTGATAATGATCTGTAGCTAGGTAAATGCGTTTCGCAATTACCTGACTCTATGTTGAGTATAGCATATTTTTACGAGTGTAGTCCTGTGGTGCTATTTCAAACTTTACATTTTGCTAGTTCAAATTTTACATTCTTTGCAAATCCCGTTCAAATTTTACATGCTGACGGTCAGAAATGACAGGCAAGATTTTTATGCGGCGTATCTGTGGTATGGTCGTTTTATGACAAATAGCAGTAAAAGGAGGAAAAGATATGCTGTATGTAAAGGAACTCTTCAAATCTTATGAGGTGGGAAAAAACGAATATGAGGTGTTAAAGGGGATTGATTTTCATGTGGCGCAGGGGGAGTTTGTGGCGGTTATGGGACCGTCCGGCTCGGGTAAGACGACGCTGTTAAACTGTATTTCCTGTTATATTCCCTTTGACAAGGGCAATATCAGGCTGGGCGGCATGGAGCTGGCGGGCATGGACGAGGAGGAGCTGGCAAGGGTCAGAAATACGAAGATCGGGTTTGTGTTTCAGGATTTTATGCTCTTAGACGGGCTGACCATTCGGGAGAACATTCTCGTGCCGCGCATTGTGCAGGGAGAGGTGCCGAAGGAGGCGGAAAAGCTGGCGGATCAGCTCGCGGCAATGTTCGGGATCGGGCACATCTTAAATAAATACCCGGCGGAAATATCAGGCGGTGAGAAACAGCGTGCGGCGGTGGCGCGAAGCCTCATTAACAATCCGCTGATCATTTTGGCAGACGAGCCGACCGGCAATCTGGATTCTAAGTCCAGCCGGGCGGTGATCGAGACGTTTATCAATGCGAAACAGAAGATGAACGCCACGATTTTTATGGTGACACACGACAGCTTTGCGGCATCCTTCTGCGACAGGGTGATTTTATTGAAGGATGGGACGATTTACAGGCAGCTTGAAAAGTGGGAGGACCGCGGTGTGTTCCAAGACCAGCTATTAGATGCAATCAAACAAATGAGTGAGTAGGGGGTGGTGAGATGAGCCAGACAATTAATATGAGACAGATGGAACAGAAATTGCAGCGGGCGGACAGGAAACAGTCGCGGCTTTATTTGTTCTGCAATTTTATGGCGCTGATGATCATTTCGGCGTACTCTGCGCTGATGCTCTCGCCAACGGTGCAGAAGGTGTTCCCGGAGGGCGGCGACAGCGCGAAACAGATGTACATGATTTTTGTGATGACGCTTGTGGGATGCGTGGTCTTTACGATTTATGCCTTGGGATTGTTTTTCCGTCATAAGTCGGGGCAGCTCGGTGTTCTGATGGCTTTGGGCGCGTCCAGAAAGCGGCTTGCGCCGGGGTTGTATCGGGAAGTGCTTTTGTTAAGCGGTGTGTCCGCCATTGCAGGAACGGCAGCAGGTTTTCCTTTTGTGTGGGTCATTTGGCACGCGTTTCGGCTGCTCCTTGTGGACAGTTCAGATATGGTGCTCACCTTTGATTTCAGATGCCTGTTTATTTCCCTGCTGTTTTTGCTTTTGGTGGTGGGATTTGCCGGTCTGACGGCGTGGCGGTATCTGAAAAAAACGAACATTATGGAAGTGATCAGAGAGGAGCATATCAATGAGCCGGTAAAAGAGCTTGGCAGATGGTGCGGTCCTGTGGGTTTTCTGGTACTGCTTGCAGGCGCTGTGCTGGGGTACGGCGCGCCTTGGGCGTGTCATGCGTGGTTTTACATGTTCCCGCCGGCTTGGGTGGGTGTGTTCTATGCACCCGTATTTGTTGGACTTTACATGATCATGCTGCACACGGTGGTACACGGCTGGAAAAGTCATCGCAGGAATCCATACAAGAATATCATTTCCCGCAGCATGATGAAATTTCAGGGGAAACAGACGGTCAACAATCTGCTGGTGGTCACGCTGTTAATTGCAGGCGGATGCTTTGCGGTTTTCTATCTGCCGACCAACGGTATTTCGGCGGTATTGCGTTATGCGTCCCTGCCCTATGACTATTTCTATAAGTATCAGGCGGATCAGGACGTGCCGGACAGGACAGAGATCGAAGCTCTTGGCAGAGAATATGGTCTTTCCTTAAAAGACTGGAATGAGTGCGATTATGTCACTGTGGGAATGGGCGGAATGACTGAAATTTATGAAGAAGACGGTCTGCGGTATCATATCGAATATGTCCCTATGCTGCAGGAGGCAATGGTACTTTCCGAGGACGCTTATCGGATGATCACCGGTCAGGAAGTTGACGTTAAGCCCGGCACTTACCGGTGCGTGAACGATCAGGAGGGAACTTCCCCCTATGTCAATAACTCCGCAAAGGAGATCACCAATATGACGACGAGGAAGGTGCTTGCCACAGAGTTTGCGGGATACCTGCACTATGATCATTTCGCGGAGGAGATTCCCTGCTGTGTGCTTGACAATGCGGACTATGACCTGATATCCGAGGGGCTGACAGACGACTGGCGGGGGCGTTTTGCAGCATTTAATGCGGACGGAAAGGACTCCTATCCGTTTGCCGTTGCCTTTTATCATCTTTTCATATCGTCTTTTGATCAATCCTGTGAACGCGTCAGCTTTTATGACAGGGTACAGAAGATCAGGGAAAACGAGGAGGGGCTAGAGTACTGGGGCGATACGGATGAAATGACGAAAATCAGCTACGAGCTGTCGGATTCCTTTACCTTTCGGACCTACTGGGTGTACATGCCAAGTTTCCGCATTTTGAATCAAAATGATTATCTGCGCAACATGGCGGTAATGTTCATGATGTTCCTCTTTATCTTCATCGTGTGCATGATCACGGCGCTGGTGGTGTGTCATACACGCTGTCAGAGCATTGCCCTCAATAACCGCTATATTTTTGACGATCTAAAAAAACTGGGGGCTTCGCCTGCCTTTCTGGATAAGGAAGTGCGCAGCCAGTGTACCAATGTCTTTAAGATGCCGACATTTGTGGGCACTGCCGCCATGTTCCTGCTGTATGCCATGATCCTCTACGCGAACGACGGCAGGATGCTTAAAACAGAATGGGCGGCGATGGGTCTTTGCCTGTGCATCATTGCGATGATCATTGCGGTGATCTACACGGTGTACCGCTCTACGGTAAAAGTCATCAAGGAGCAGTTAAAGATTTGAGACTGCGGCTTCTGTATTCCCGCGGCGTGCAGTTATAGTAACGCTTGAACATTTTTGCAAAATGGCTTTGGCTGTCAAAGCCGCAGAATGTCCCGATCTCGGAAATGCTGGCTGACGGATTTGTCAATAACAGTTCGGCTCCCCGCATAACCCGGTATTTTAATAAATACTGGATGGGGGAGAGCTGGATTGTTTTTTGAAAACAGCGCAGACATTCTCTCTCGCTGATATCGGCTTTTTTTGCGATATCGGAGAGGGTAATGGGAGCGGCAAAATTTTCGTGGATATAGGTAAGTATTTTACCGATACGGAGGTTGTCCTGATTGGGCGCTGCCTTTTGGATATCCATCTGCGGTTCATACGCCTGATACAGAGAAAGGCAGATACGTGACAGGTTTTCACGCACGGTAAATTCATAGCCGTAATGATCGTTGGCAAGCGCTTCAAAGGCGCGGTTAAATCGGAGAGCCATATCCGTATCGGCTTCCGCGCTGATATAAAAGCCGGAAAAGGCAGGGCAGGATAAGAGCGGCGACATATATTTTTTCGCAAACACAGAGTCCTCTTTTCCGGCAATGAGAGCCGGGTCAAAGACGAGGGAGTGGAGCGTACCCTCCGGGACTGCTGCCGCGAAGTGGACAATATTGCCGTTGATAACGAGGCAGTCACCGGTTTTCATCAAAAATGACTGCGACGGTATTTTTACCTCAAGCTGCCCGCTTTCTATGTATATCATTTCAATTTCTTCATGCCAGTGCCACGGAATACTGTCTTCCGGTCTGTCTGTGTGGTGAGATGCATACCCGGCACAGGGGAACGCAAGACTGCCGTGAGGCTGGAGTTCTTTTGACACGCTGTTCAGGTTTAGTCCACATTCTTGTAATGCCATTCCGTTTTCTCCTTACTTTTCTTTGAGATACCGTTTTATTTGGCGGTTTTGTTATATTATATGTCGGAAAATGAGTTGAATCAAGCGGCTGTTGACGGTATTATCTTCATTATAGAAATGAAAATGCAGGAGGTTATCGAAATGTTTCAACTTTTGTTGGTAATCATTTATTTGGCTTTTATCAGTCTGGGACTTCCGGACTCTCTGTTAGGTTCGGCTTGGCCGGTTATGTATGAGGAGTTTTCCGTGCCGGTTTCCTATGCGGGCGGTATTTCCATGATTATCGCGGCAGGAACCATTGTTTCCAGCTTACAGAGCGACCGGCTGACGAAAAAGCT
This sequence comes from uncultured Lachnospiraceae bacterium, assembly GCA_910588955.1. Taxonomy (GTDB): domain Bacteria; phylum Bacillota; class Clostridia; order Lachnospirales; family Lachnospiraceae; genus UBA3282. Next base: position 102,781 of record CAJURQ010000006.1, on the reverse strand, counting down.
GGGAACGGGGAAAGTGACGGCTTTCAGCGTGCTTATGACGGCGGTGGCTCTGTTCGGATTTTCCGTCAGCCACAGTTATGCGGCGCTATGCCTTTGGGCAATTCCTTACGGGCTGGGAGCAGGGAGCGTGGACGCGTCCTTAAACAATTATGTGGCGCTGCATTATGCGAGCAGGCATATGAGCTGGCTCCATTGTATGTGGGGTGTGGGGGCGTCCCTTGGTCCGTATATTATGGGATATGCGCTGACAGGCGGACAGGGCTGGAACATGGGGTACCGCTATATTGCCATTCTCCAGATCGTGTTGACGGCGGTCCTGCTTTTCAGCCTGCCGCTGTGGAAAAAGCGGACGGCGGAGGATGCGGACCAGTCCGGGGAAGCAAATGCAAAACCGCTTTCCCTGCGGCAGATTTTCGGCATACCGGGAGCGAAGGAAATCATGGTGACATTTTTCTGTTACTGTGCGCTGGAACAGACAGCCGGGTTGTGGGCAAGCAGTTATCTTGTGCTGCAGCGCGGACTTACGGCGGAAACGGCGGCAGGGTTTGCCGGCCTGTTCTATATCGGGATTACGGCGGGGAGAGCCATTGGCGGGTTTATGACGCTAAAATTAAATGATACCCGGATGATACGGCTGGGGTAGGGGCTGATCCTGTGCGGCATCGTGTTCCTGCTCCTTCCTTTTGGAGAGATAACTGCTTTGACTGGATTGGTCATTACCGGTCTGGGATGCGCGCCCATTTACCCATCCGTCATACATTCCACGCCGGCGCATTTCGGGGCGGATAAGTCGCAGGCTGTAATCGGGGTGCAGATGGCGTCCGCCTATGTAGGGACCTGCCTTATGCCGCCTGTGTTCGGGTTTCTGGCGAACCATATCGGTGCGTTTCTGTATCCGGTATTTCTGCTGGCAATACTGGTTCTCATGGCTGTGATGCACGAGAAACTATTGTCCAGAGTGAGGGAGGATGCACATGATTGATTTACACATGCACAGTAGATACAGCGATGACGGGGAATACACGCCCTCCGAGCTGGCAGAACAGTGCGCGGCGGCGGGCGTCCGTATCATGTCGGTGACAGACCATAACTGTGCGAGAGCAAATGAGGAGACGCAGAGGGCAGCGGAGGAAAAAGGGATACGGTATATTCCGGGCATCGAGATTGACGGTACCTTTGAGCGGGTAAACTTTCATGTGCTGGGATATGGTATTGACTATCAGAGCAGAGACTTTGAAGAAATCGAAAAGAATGTGGCGGACCAGAGTGCGAAGGCTTCTCTGGAGAGGCTGGAAAAAACGCGGGCATTAGGGTTTACCCAGATTGCGGAAAAGGATTTGCTGGCGTTGTCGGAAAACAATTACTGGCAGAAAAGCTGGACGGGCGAGATGTTTGCTGAGGTTCTGCTGGCAATGCCGGAGTATGCGGGACATCCGCTTTTACAGCCCTACCGATCCGGCGGGGAGAGAAGCGACAACCCTTTTGTCAATTTTTATTGGGACTATTATGCGCAGGAGAAACCGTGCTATGCGAAGACGGATTATCCGGCGATGGAGGAAATCATTGATACGATTCACCGAAATCACGGCGCGGCTGTTCTGGCGCATCCCGGCGTGAACTTAAAAGGGAAAGAGGATATGCTGGAAGACATTTGCAGACTGGGGATTGACGGGGTCGAGGCGTTTTCCAGTTACCACAGCCCGGAGCAGGCGGAGAGGTTTTGCAGGGCGGCATCTTGAAATGCTTTTTGTTTCCGATGATGAGGGAGGGAAGGGATTAGGCAGAGAACTGCTTGCATACGGAGAAATGTTTGCAAATCCGGTAACGCCTACTCCTGAACTTGTAAATATAATACGTCCCTTTTTCACTCTCCGCATATGAGGAAGAACTGTTTTTGCTAATCTCAACGCTCCAAAATAATTGACGTCCATTACCTTTTGATAAATCTCAAAGTCCGTGTCATGCTCGCTTTCAAAAGTGCATAGACAGGCATTTTGTATTGCAATGTCGATATCTCCAAAATTTCTGATTGCCTGCAGCACACCGCTCTCAATGTCAGAAAGGCTTCTTGCGTCTGCAATGACTGGCTGGAGTGTCTTTTGATACTTTTCTTTTAATATCTCAATTGCATGAATCTGAATATCCAGCACCGTTACCGTATTTCCCAATTCCAGTAATCTTTCCACAAGATAATAACCAATCCCTTGATTGGCGCCAACGACTAATACATTCGCCATTTTAGATGCCCTCTATTTCTTTGAAAAATTGTGGATATGCGCATACGCATTTTCCCGAAAAACCTGTTTATGTTTATCTGTCAATGGTCCGCAAAAAAGCCACCGCTGCGTAAAAAGATATATCGGCGCATAAAATTTTAGCGATAGATATTTGCTGTGTGTTGTTTTGATTATGCCTATTGACATTAACAGAGAAAATACCTTTGTCTGAAAATTTATTGGCTTATCCAATAATCATATATTTTTTGCATTTCATCATTGTGAAAACGTTCAATCGAAAGTAATCTCATAATTTTATTGCAATATTCGTCCATTTTCAAAAGAGAAAGAGGTAAGTCTGATGAGCAACGTGTATGACTGCGTGGAAGCTTTCGAGAAACTGTTGGATAAAGAATATCATTTGATATTGGGAAGAAAAAACGTATCTGTGTTGTTGCAGATAAGATAGACATGCTGCCGCTGCTGGAAAGTGTGATAGACAGTAATAATACAATCTTCAAGTACAATCGCAAAATAAATACTTATTCGGTTATCAAAGAAGATTATATTATGAAAAACTATGCAGAGGGCAGAAATATCTTTTTGTTTTTAGCGCAGAACAGAGGGGAAGGAAGGTATTTCTGCCGTTCATTTTTCCCGCAGGATAAAATGGATTATACAAGGAATCAGGCTTTATGGACGTTGCTATATAAGAAGAAGGTAACCATTTCAACAGGAGAAGAAATACTGTATAAAAATAAGTTGTTGAAACGATGATTGATTGACGGTATTTTCCTCAAATATAAAAGCGGCGCTTGCTCAAATAGGATTGTAACAGCTTTAAGGCTGTGATAATATGAGTGCAGGAAAATGTAAGGTAAACGCAAGGTTTTCACAAGGCGCACGTAAGGGAGGCATGATATCTTATCTTGTAAAGAAAGACAGGAGGATATCATTATGAAGAAAAACGTGTTTGTGGGAATCGGAATTGCTGTAGCGGTTGTGGCGGCTCTGCTCAGTCTTGGCGCGTGGCTCTACTCGGGGAGCGGAAGTATTTATTACTATACGCAGATTGACAACAGTAAGATTTCCGAGGGGATGCCAAGGGACGGCGTGATTGACATGGAGGGAGGCATGAGCTATTCTTATACGCTGCCTGCTTACAGTGAAAAGGGCATCGAAAAAGAAATTACCTTCGGGGCATCCCGGGAATTGTGGGAAGGCGCTTTTTTGAGACTGACCGTCAGCCCGATTCGTGGCGTGGTGGAGTGGAGCGAGGTGCAGTATGAGGAACTGCCGGAGGCGGTGCAGGAGTGTTATGACGCAGGAAAAATCTATTTATCGGAGTGAAAAATCTAAAAAAGAGGTTTTGGAGTTGTATGACAGGCAGATGGAAAGTTTGAAACTGTCGTACACGGATTTATATATAGACACTTATTTTGGGAAAACGCATTTGATTGTGTGCGGCAGCCAGACGGGAAAACCTTTGCTGGTTTTTCACGGCGGCAATGCGACGACTGCGTACAATCTGAAGTATTGCGACTTCCTGCTCAAGGAGTTTCGCATTTTTTCTGTGGACACAATCGGGCATCCCGGTAAGAGCGCGGAGGTTTCACTGTCGCCCCGGAATCAGGATTACGGGAAGTGGGCGGTTGAAGTCATCAAAGGTCTGGGGTTTCGGAAGATGGCATGTTTCGGCGGTTCATTTGGGGCGGGAATCATAGTGAAAGCAATGTGTGTGGCGCCGGAGGCTGTTGAACGCAGCGTGCTGCTGGTGCCGTCCGCGATTCAGAATGCGCCTGTCTTTAAGAGTATCAACATGGCATTTCCAATGCTTATGTACTGGCTTACCCACAAAGAAAAATGGTTTGTGAGGTGTCTTCTTCCGATGGCGGTAACAGAAGACAATATCACAGAGGAAATTTTACAAACCGCCCGCTGCAGTATTGACCATGCAAAGATTAAGTCTGTCATGCCGCAAAATGAGAGATGTAAGGCGCTTGGCAAGTATCAAAATCCCGTGCTGGTTATGGCAGCGGAAAAGGACTGTCTGTTTCCGGCTAAAAAGGTTCTTCGGAAGGCAAAAAAAGTCTGGAAACAAAGCATTTGCTACCTGCTAAAGGACAGAGGGCATATACACGGACTGACGGATCGGGAGAAGAAAATGATTGTTGACTTTCTGATTGTGGAATGAAGCGGGTGAGGGTATAATAGATGCATAAAAGGCAGTAAACAGCAAAGGAGCTCCAAATGCTTTCTCACCCAATCCCACCGCTCTACGACGAGCATTCCAAAATTTTGATACTTGGCAGTTTCCCCTCGGTGAAATCGAGGGAGCAGCAGTTTTTCTACGGTCATAAGCAGAACCGCTTCTGGCGGGTGATGGCGCAGGTGCTTGACTGTGCGGTGCCGGAAACGGTGGCGCAGAAAAGGGAGATGCTTTTGTCCCACCATATCGCGGTGTGGGATGTGATTGCAAGCTGTGAGATCGCAGGCTCCTCGGATGCCAGCATCAAGGATGTGACGCCCAACGATTTATCAGAGATTCTTGGCTGTGCGGACATCCGCGCTATTTACACCAACGGCGGGAAAGCGAAGCAACTGTACCAGAAATATATTTTCCCGGTGACGGGTCGGGAGGCGGTCGCCCTGCCGTCCACGAGCCCGGCGAACGCGGGGTATTCGCTGGAACGGCTGGTGGAGGCATGGCGAATGATACGGGAAGAACTGTAAATATTCTGGGTTTAGAGATACGTTTTTATGAAATAGGAAACTGTGGCAGCAGTTCAAAATAAAAGGAGGTAGCAGAATGCCGTTAGTATTGTGCATTGCAGACGCTCCATGCAAGGGATGAGGACATTGCATGGAGGAGAGCCGTAGCTGGCTGTAGGTCCTCAGCCTTTGCATCCTGATTCATATTACAAATAAAAGGAGCAAAGGAAAATGAAAAATAACATAAAGGAATTAAAAACGTTTCTGATTTTGTGGAGCACCCAGTCACTGTCACAGCTTGGGAGCGCCATGACGGGTTTTGCGCTCACGCTGTGGCTCTATGAAAAGACGGGGTCCGCGTTGCAGACGGCGCTTCTTGCGGTGTGCAGTTACGCGCCTTACGTGGTGATGAGTATTTTCGCGGGCGCATTGAGCGATAGGTGGGACAAGAAAAAGGTGATGCTTGTCTGCGACACGCTGGCGGCATGTTGTTCCGTGACGGTTCTGATTTTGCTGAAAGCGGATTTGCTGCTGCCTGTCCATATGTATATTCTGAATGCCCTGACAGGCTTGATGAATACGGTGCAGCAGCCCGCAAGCGACGTGGCGATGACCATGATCACGCCAAAAAAGTATTACCAGAAGACGAGCGGTCTGCGGTCTTTTTCTTCGTCGCTTGTGACGATCCTGAATCCTGTCTTTGCCACGGCGCTGTATGCCTTTGCGGGGATGGACATTGTCATTTATGTGGATCTGGCCACTTTCACAATCGCTTTTTTTGCCTTGCTGTTCGGGGTAAAGCTGTCCATGCCGGAACAGAAAGAAGAGGCAGGACAGGAATCTTTTCTGGAAACGGTCAAAGCGGGGCTTGTCTGCCTTAAGGAAAATGAGCTGGTGCTTGTATTGATTCTGTTTCTGGCAGGGGTCAATTTCGTGGCGTCGGCGTTTGATGCGGTGCTTCCGGCACTGATTCTGCCGAGGGAAAACGGCGGGGAGACGGTTCTGGGAATTGTGACTTCCTGCGCGGGAATTGCCATGTTATTTGGCAGTCTGATTGTGACGGCGCTGCCCGCGCCGAAAAACCGTGTCCGGGTAATCTATCTGACGATGCTGTTTTCGCTTGGCACGGAAAATTTTCTGCTGGCATTTACAGAGCTGCCTGTATTGTGGTGCATGGGGCAGATCATCGGCTGGCTGTTAGTGCCTGTGATGAGCGCAAATCTGGACGTGATTTTGCGGACGACGATTCCTGTGGATATGCAGGGACGTGTCTATTCCTGCAGAAACACGTTACAGTTTTTTACCATTCCGATTGGTTTGTCTCTGGGCGGTTTTATGGTAGATCAGTTTTGTGAACCGGTGATGGCGGCATCGCCCGCGCGGGGTATGCTTGTCAGGCTGTTCGGCGAGGGGAAAGGATCGGGTGCGGCGATGATGATGTTTATTCTCGGTGTGCTCGGGGTGGTGATCTGTCTGGGATTCGGACGGATTTTGCGAAGATACAGTTATACGGAGTAGCAGGCAGCGTGAAAATTTAAAGAGCGTATAAAAGATATATAGGAATAGGAAAAGGCGGACAGCAGATTGCCCGCCTTCTTCATGTTTTCTTTTTATACCTGCGCGCAGAACGCGAAATACCCCTTCCCCTCCGCGCCAAGAAGCAGGCTGTAGGGCGGATATTCCTTGTCGAATGTGCGGACAAACTGTTCAAAGGTCAGCATGTCGTTCCGCTCGAGGGTGCCGCATTCTGTAAGCGGGAAGTGCGTTTTCAGCCGGCTTATGAACTGCTCCGACAGAAGTTTCATGGCGGTGATTACCGTCTGGTCGATCTTGTAAATGTCTTTTCCCAGAATTTCGCTGAGCGTGTGCAGCACAAGGGATTCTTCATAAACCAGATAAATGCGTATGGGTTTCTTTTCCTCTGTGCGGTATGTCAGGCGGAAGCAGAGTGTCTTTCCGGTGGAAAATTCCTCCCCGCTGTAGCGGCGGCTGATGACATCGACATCCGCCTGCGACAGACTTTCCAGCGCCTGTGAAAGCGCTTTTTCCAGATTTTCCAGCTCGTTGTCATCCGGCTGGTGCACCCATTTGTGCGGGTTCTTGCCTGTGATGGCGCGGTCTTCGACCATGATATGACCGTTCAGCCATCCCACGCAGATTCCGAGAAAATGCCCTACCGATTCGGTGGAATAGTCGTTCGCTTCCATCTCCGCCTCCAGAGCCGGGAGCGTCTTATTCCGCAAGCTGTCGTGCAGACTTTTATGGATGGCGAGGTCCGGGTAATTGATGGACCGCATGTAGGCTTCCTCGTCCGCGAAATGCTTCATGGTATAGCTTTTGAAATATTTTATGCCCTCACGACATGCGTGCTGCTGCTTGTTCTCGTCCTCGTTGAGGGCGATCAGTTTTCCCACGATGGAAAACAGTTTCCGGTGGGCGGTATCGATACTTTCCACGCCGATGTTAAACCGCTCGTTCCACTTGATTTCTTTGATCATAAGTAAATTCCCTCCCCCGATTTCTGTTATCACTAGTTTAGCATACTTCCCGCAAAAAAGCAGTGCAAAAAGTGGGGGATTTTGGTATACTTGTTTTATATAACTGTCCGCTCCTGGGAAAAAACGGGGGATTTTCCGGGAGGGCGGCGAGAATAAGAACTATATTTATGAGGGGGCAAAGAATATGAAGTACAAGGTTTTACTGACGGGAAATAACAAGATGGTTATCAATGAATTTTTTACATATATGGATTTCAGCTTCGAGTGTGTCAGCACCTCGGAGCGCTACGACGATATTATGAACCATATTAAATATGTACAGCCGGATGTGCTTGTCTATTGTCTGTACGGGGAAAATCCAGACGATCTGAAACGGTTTGTCAATGTGGAGAGCAAGATTGCGGAGGAGAGGATTCCCATCGTGATCGTCGGGGACTCCGATGAGTGTGAACAGTTTGTGCGCATTGCCCCTTCCATGAACGTTACGATATTCCGCCGCCCGATTTCCACGCAGAAGCTGGAAGAGGGCATTGTCAAACTTCTGAAGGAAAAACGGCCCGACAGCATCCGGGGGAAACGGTCCGTGACAGTGCCGGAAAGCACGCTGAAAACAGAGGATGTCATGCGGGTGGCGGAGGAACTTCTGGCACAGCTTGCGAAAGAAGAGGAAAAGGAGAAGAAGCTGAGGGAAGAGGCGGCGAGAAAGAAGCATATTCTGGTGGTGGACGACGACAGTAGTGTACTTAAGCTCTTAAAAGGGTATCTGGTGGAGCGCTACGATGTGGCGACGGCTATCAGCGGCAAGATTGCCCTGAAGTTTCTTGAGACGAAAAAGACAGACATGGTGATTCTCGATTATGAGATGCCGGTAGATAACGGTGCGGCGGTTCTCGCAAAGATCCGGGAGAATCCGGCGACGAGAAGTCTTCCTGTCGTGTTCCTCACGGGTGTGACAGACAGAAATAAGATCATGGAGGTGCTGGCGATGAAACCGCAGGGATATCTCGCCAAGCCGATTGATATGGAAAAGCTTTCCTCCACGATAAAAGGTGTCTTGGGCTGATAAATGATATTTCTGTAGAGGGAGGTTGCCATGGCGATCATAGAGAGCGAACTCAAGCTGACAGATTTGATAGATGTGGAATCTTTACAGAAAATACAGGATGCATTTTCGGATATGTCCGGAATCGCATCCATGATTACGAACGCTTCCGGCACGATACAGACGAAGCCTTCCGGGTTCACGGATTTTTGCAAAAAATTTGTCAGAAACACCGAGGAGGGGCGGAAACGCTGTCAGGAATGCGACAGGCTTGGTGTGGAAAAAGCGGCGAAGGCGGGCGGCTCCTGCGCCTATTTCTGCCATGCAGGACTGGTGGCGTTTGCGGCGCCCATTATGGCGCACGGGCATCTGGTGGGATGCTTTATCGGCGGACAGATGCTGACCATACCGCCTGATGAAGAAGAGATACGGCATGTGGCGGCGGAGATCGGTGCAGACGCGGATGAGATGGTGCGTGCTTCGCAGGCTATCAGGATTGTGGACAAGGAAACGGTAAGGAAGGTGTCAAATGCGCTCTACACGATTGCCAACGTTCTTTCGGACATTGCCTACAGCAAATATCAGGTGAGTCTGACCAACATGGAGCTGCAGAAAACTTCCAGTATGAAATCGGACTTTCTGGCGAATATGAGCCATGAGATCCGCACCCCCATGAACGCGGTGATCGGGATGGCGGAGATGGCGCTCAGGGAAGATCTGACGCCTGCGGCGAGGGAATATATCGGGCAGATCAAATCTTCGGGGCAGACGCTCCTTACGATTATCAATGACATTCTGGACTTTTCCAAGATTGAATCGGGCATGATGGATATCAGCGACGTGGAGTACGAACCGATGTCCATGATCAATGATGTGTCCAACATTATTATGACGCGTATCGGCAGCAAGGATCTGGAGCTGACGGTGGACGTGAATCCGGATCTGCCGGCGGGGCTTTACGGCGACAATGTGCGCATTAAGCAGGTTATGGTAAATATAGCGAACAATGCCGTCAAATTTACCAAAGAGGGGAATGTGCATATCAAGGTCGATTTTCTGCAGACGTCGGAGGATATGATAGAATTGATCGTGTCCATTACGGATACGGGGAGCGGCATCAAAGAGAGCGATATGAGTAAGCTTTTCCAGTCCTTTCAGCAGCTTGACAGCAAGAGAAACCGAAATATTGAGGGAACCGGGCTGGGGCTTGCTATCTGCAAGCAGCTTGTGACGCTGATGAAGGGGAAAATCCATGTGGACAGCATATATGGACAAGGATCGACGTTTTCCTTTGTGATTCCCCAGAAGGTGACGGATATTCAGCATTCGGTCGAAAAGCTGCCGGAAAATGTTGTTTCGGCGGGGCTGATTCAGAGCGATTACATTGCGCAGGAGCTGGCGATTGATCTGGAAAGGCTTGGCGTCAGCTATGAGAGACTGGATTCGGAGGAGGCATTGAACCGGATTGAGGAGAGCGGCGCGGGATATTTCTTTATAGAGCAGCCGCTCTTTACGGAAGCCGTGCAGTATTTTTTGAGGCTGCATCCCGAGGTAAAAGGCGTGCTTCTGACAAATTACCGCTCGGTGCGCTCCTATGAACTGCCGAATCTGCGCGTGGTGAAAAAGCCGCTCTATATTCTGGGGCTCGCAAATATTTTTAACGGCAAGGAGGACAACGCTGCCTTTTCGCTGATGGAGGCGGAGGACTTTGATTTCGTGGCGCCCAAGGCGGAGATTCTGGTGGTGGACGACAATGCCATCAATCTGACGGTGGCGAAGGGGCTTTTAAACCCGCTTGAGATGAAGATAGAGACGGCGCTCAGCGGCAAAGACGCAGTTCTGATGGTCACGGATAAGCGTTACGATATTATATTTATGGATCATATGATGCCCGAGATGGACGGTGTGGAGACGACGAGGGTCATCCGAAGACTCTTGGGGAACAACGGGCAGGTGCCGATTATCGCCCTCACAGCTAACGCGGTGGAGGGAACTGCGGAAATGTTTATCAGCGAGGGTATGAACGATTTCGTGACGAAGCCGATCGAGATGCGGGATATGGTTTCCAAGCTTCGCAAATGGCTGCCGCCGGAGAAAATTGAGAAAAAGAAGAATAAGAAAAACGGACCGATGTTGAATATACACAGGGATGACGGCGGACCACAGATGGCTACGAACATTGTCATTGAGGGACTGGATGTGCAAAAAGCGCTGGGATTCCTCGGGAACGAAGAACTGTTCTGGTCCGTGTTGAAGGAATATTACCGCGTGATCGAGAAGAAATGCGCGCTCATACAGGAGTACGAGCAGAAAGAGCGGTGGAAGGATTACACGGTGGAGGTGCACGCGTTAAAGAGCGCGTCGAGACAGATTGGCGCTACGGATTTGGCGTACACCGCTGAGCAGATGGAGGCGGCGGGGAACGCAGGGAACGCGGCGCTGATCCACAAAATTACGCCGGGAATGCTGGAGGAATATATGTTCTATAAAGGCATTCTTGCTCCCTATTTTGTAAAGGAAGAGGAAGAACAGAGCGGCAGGGCGGCGGAAGTGGAAGAATTGAAAGCGCTTTTTGAACAGATGGAAGAGGCGATGGAAAATCTGGACATGGATGCCATGGAGCAGGCAATTAAAGATATGAACCAGTATTCTTACAGCGATGCGCAGAAGGATATCTTTGGTAGACTGAAAAACGCGGTGGAGGATATCGACACGGAACGGTGCGAGGAGATCATCGAAGAGTGGAAGCGAGAATTGGACGCTTAAATATAAGGAGGAAAGTGTATAATATGCATTTTTCTCCTTTCTTTTCGGAAAAGGTTGTGGTATGATAGAGCGGGCACGGGTTCAGAAGATAGAAAGGACGAAAGACGGATGTCAGAGTGGGCGGCGAATTTCAGTGATCTGTTTTATAAATGTTTTATCAGGGAAGACCGTTACAAGCTTCTTCTGAGCGGTATTGGCGTGACGATCAAAGTGTCGCTTCTCGCAATCGTTATCGGTATTCTGATTGGTATGCTGATTGCCATATGCAATCTGTCAAAGAAAAAACTGCTCCGATTTATCGGCGGTATCTATACGGATGTGATCCGCGGTACGCCCTCGGTGACACAGCTTATGATTATTTACTTCGTTATCTTTGCGACGGTGCCGCTTGATAAATGGATTATTGCGGCGATTGCTTTCGGCGTCAACTCCGGCGCGTATGTGTCCGAGATTGTCCGGGCGGGTATCCTGTCTATCGACAAGGGACAGACGGAGGCGGGCAGGTCGCTCGGGCTTTCCGCGTTTCAGACCATGAGCAGGATTGTCGTGCCGCAGGCGGTCAAAAATATTTTCCCTGCGCTGTGCAACGAGTTTATCGTGCTGATCAAGGAAACCGCCATCGTCGGCTATGTGGGACTGATGGATATCCAGAAAGCGGGAGATTTCATCAAGAGTGCGACATTTATTGCGTTTATGCCGTTAATCGGAACTGCGGTTATCTATTATGTGCTGATTAAGATACTGACCCTGGCGCTGCGTCAGGTGGAGATACGGCTGCGCAGGGCGGATGCACGCTGACAATGCGAAAATGGTTCAAAAGCGGCATTCTCTGTGAGTGGAGACAATTATGATACGAGTAAATAACCTACATAAAAAATTTGAAGATCTGGAAGTCTTAAGCGGGATCGACGAGCACATCACGCAGGGAGAAGTGGTGGTTGTGATCGGACCCTCAGGGTCGGGGAAGAGTACCTTCCTGCGCTGCCTGAATTTGTTGGAGACGGTTACAGAGGGGGAAATTTATGTGGACGATGAGCTGATCACGGCGCCGAAGGTGAATGTGAACCGGGTGCGGCAGAAGATGGGTATGGTGTTTCAGCAGTTTAATCTGTTTCCCCATCTGACCATTATGGATAACATCACGCTCGCGCCCGTACTTCTCAAGAAAATGACGAAGGAGGAGGCAGTGAAGCGGGGACAGGAGCTTCTGGAGCGTGTCAATCTGGGCGAGAAGGCAAACGCTTACCCGGCGCAGCTTTCCGGCGGGCAGAAGCAGCGTGTGGCGATCGCGAGGGCGCTTGCAATGGATCCGGAGATCATGCTTTTTGACGAGCCAACTTCGGCGCTCGACCCGGAGATGGTGGGTGAGGTGCTGGACGTTATGAAGGATCTGGCGAGATCCGGTATGACGATGGTGATTGTGACGCACGAGATGGGGTTTGCGAGAGAGGTGGCGTCCCGCGTGCTGTTTATCGATCAGGGCGTGGTTATGGAGAGCGGTACGCCCGATGAGATTTTTAACAACCCGCAGAACGAGCGGACAAAGAATTTCCTGTCGAAGGTTCTGTAGCTGCGGTTGTGATAGATGTAGACAAAGAGGAGGATAAGATTATGAAAAAAGCAACAAAATTTTTGACAATGACGCTTGCCATGGTGATGACGGTGTGCACGCTGACGGCATGCGGCGGTGCGGCGAAGGGAAATACACTGACCTTCGGTACAAATGCGGAGTTCCCGCCCTTTGAGTATGTCACTTCAAACGGTGCGATCGGCGAGTATGACGGCATCGATATGGCGATCGCAAAGCAGATTGCAGAGGACAACGGCATGACGGCGGCGATGGAGAACATGGAGTTTGACTCCCTTCTGGTTGCGCTGCAGAACGGGCAGATCGACGCGGTGATCGCAGGCATGACTGCTACGGATGAGAGAAAGGAAACCGTAGATTTCTCTACCCCTTACTACACAGCTACGCAGGTTATGATTGTGAGAGAAGACTCCGACATAACGGCGGCTACAGATATGGCTGACAAGAAAATTTGCGTGATACAGGGCTATACCGGAGAAATCTGTGTGCAGGATATGGGCTACACCTACGAGGCTTTCAAGAAAGGCACCGAGGCTGTTATGGAGCTTGTGAACGGTAAGTGCGACGTGGTAGTGATCGACTCCGCTACAGCAAAGAAATATGTGGGTGACAACGAGGGCTTAAAGATAGTGGAGGATCCGGGCGCGTTTGAGTCCGAGGAGTACGCGATCGCGGTGCAGAAGGGAAATACGGAGCTGCTTGACAAGATCAACAAGTCCATCGACAAGATGCTTGCGGATGGCACGGTCAATGAGTTGGCGGTGAAGTATACGGAAGAGGCGACGGCGGAGTAAGCACAGAAAACAAATATTAAGCCGGTGCGGGAAGTTTCCGGCGAAAAATGCGAGGGAGTGCCTGTAGAGGGCACTCTCTCGATTTCTTGACGGAAACGCTTTGGGATAGGATTGGAATGGAGGAAAAATGAAGAGAACATGCAAACAATGCGGCGCGGAATTTACACTGTCTGAGGACGAGATTGCCTTTTATCGGAGCAAGAATCTGCATCTGCCGAAACGCTGTGAGAACTGCCGCAGGGAGAACAGGGCGAAGGCGGGCGGTGATGCGGCGCGGCAGGTAGTCAGACCTTACCGTGAAAAGAGGGACGGTACGGTTAAATGGTATGTGGCGGCAGCGTTACTCTTTGTGCTGCTGGCAGTCGGTATCGGCGTGTTTCGCGGGGAAGTGCTGCGGGAAGACGCGTCGTCTGATACGGTATATGATGCAGATGCGGAAATCATCGAGGAATCTGCGGCGGCAGATATGCAGTCGGTACTTCCGACGGATTCGCAGGCTGAGATATCTGGTGGAACGGACGAGGTTCCGATGGATATGGCAGAGGATAGGCAGGTTGAAGGTTCTGAGGAGTCGGAGAATGCTGCGGCGGGTGCGATAGAGGATACACAGTCGGAAGTCTCTGAGAAGGCGGACGATGTTCCGACAGATACGCCGGAGGACACACAGACCTCCAAGACGGCGCCGTCAGAGTATACCTACTCCTTCCGAAAGGCGGAATATCTACAGGAGCATTTTGAAAAACATGGGGCGGAATTTGGCTACGCGTCGGCGGACGAGTATCTGGCGGGAGCAAACAGGGTGATTGCGTCGCCGGATGCATTACATAAACTGGAGGCGGAAGACGGGGACGATGTGTATTATTTGGAATCCGGCAACGAGTTTGTGATCGTCTCCACGGACGGATATATTCGGACATATTTTAAGCCAAACGACGGGAAGGCATATTTCGACAGACAGTAGCAACTTTTTGCTTTCTCCATTTACTTTAGCATACTGCTATGATAAAATACAAAAGTGTGTGAAATTATTTTATATAGAAAGAAAAACAGGTTCAAAAAGAGGAGGAAAACTATGAAAAAGAAATTGGCAATGGTATTGGTGGCAGCGGTGGCTGTCTGTGGCACACTCTCAGGCTGCGGCGGCACGAAGGACAGTAAGAATATGGTGTACGCGGTGGAGGCAGGTTCCGCCGGGGAAGAAGTCGCAAACGAGAAGGGTTTTCAGACTAACGCGGTGGCGTCTCAGGCGGATGCGCTGATGGAGGTGGCTTCGGGCACTTCGGACGCGGCGATCATCGACCTTCTGATGGCGGGTGCCATGATCGGCGAGGGAACAAGCTATCCGGATCTGGTACATACGGATGAACTGACTAAGGAGGAGTACGGCGTGGGCTGCCGGAAGGGCTCCGATCTGGCTTCTTATATCAATTCCGTGTTTGCGCAGAGCTATGCGGACGGTTCCATGAAGGCGACGGCTGAGACTTACGGTGTGCAGGAGGCGATCGTGGAGCAGCAGGCGAGTGAGTATACGGACAACGGTTCCGGTGACGTGGCATATATTCAGGGGAAGGGTACGCTGATTGTCGGCATCACGGAGTTTGAGCCGATGGACTACAAGAACGACGCCGGCGATTGGATTGGTTTTGATGCGGATATGGCGCGCATGGTGGCAAAGCAGCTCGGCGTGGAGGCACAGTTTGTGGTGATTGACTGGGACAACAAGATTATGGAGCTGGATTCCAAAAACATTGATGTTGTGTGGAACGGCATGACGCTGACAGAAGAGGTAAAAAATGCGATGGAGTGTACCAAGGCATACTGCAACAATGCGCAGGTGATTGTGGTTCCCGGCAAGTAATACGGCGGTGCGGTCGTCGCGCAGATACGTGATGATAAATCGAGACTTTAGGAGAGTAAGCCATGTTCTTAAGTGTGACAGGTTCGCTGTTGGATGGTCTTTTGACTACCTTTCAGATCTTTATTTTTACACTGCTTTTTTCGCTGCCGTTCGGACTGATTCTTGCATTCGGTGCGATGAGCAGATGGAAAGCCCTGCGGGGGATGATTCAGACGCTTGTGTGGATTATTCGCGGCACGCCGCTGATGCTGCAGTTGATTATTATATTTTACGGTCCCGGTCTGTGGCTCGGGCATAACATTTGGAGCGGCAGTGAAGCGGGACGGATTACGGCGACGGTGGTTGCTTTCAGCCTCAACTATGCCTGCTACTTTTCCGTGATCTTCCGGGGTGGCATCGAGGGCGTTCCCGTGGGACAGCGGGAGGCGGGTGAGGTGCTCGGCATGACGAAGTGGCAGATTTTCTTTAAGATCACGCTGCTGCAGATGGTAAAGCGCGTGGTGCCGCCCATGTCCAACGAGATCATAACGCTGGTAAAGGATACGTCCCTTGCGAGGATTATCGCGGCGTATGAACTTACCTTTGCGGGCTACTCCTTTATGAAGAGCAACGGACTGACGTGGCCGCTCTTCTATACGGGCGTGTTTTACCTGCTGTTTGTTGGTATTTTGACGCTGCTGTTTAACTATATTGAGCGCAGACTGGACTATTTTAGGTAAGAGCGGAGGCGAAGATGGCGGTTTTAGAAGTGAAACATATCGGAAAACATTTTGATTCCACAAGAGTGCTCGATGACGTGAGCTTTGATCTGGAGGAGGGGAGCGCGCTGGCGATTATCGGTTCCTCCGGCTCCGGCAAGACGACGCTTTTGCGCTGTCTGAATTTTCTGGAGACGCCGGATCACGGCTCCATCACGGTGCGGGGGGAAACTCTGTTTGATGCGGATCATCCCGTCGCGGGGCAGGAGAAGGACTTGCGCACCAAAAGGCTGCATTTTGGCATGGTGTTTCAGGCGTTTCATTTGTTCCCACAGTACACCGCGCTTGAAAATGTGATGTTGGCAGAGAAACTTTTGGCGCAGGAGAGACCAGACTTTAAGAAGAAGAAAAAGGAAATTTTCGAGGAGATTGAGGCGCACGGAAAAACGCTCTTAGACCAGATGGGGCTTTCGGAGCGCATGGATCACTACCCGCATCAGCTTTCCGGCGGGCAGCAGCAGAGGGTGGCGATTGCAAGGGCGCTGGCGCTTAAGCCGGATATACTCTGCTTTGACGAGCCGACCTCAGCGCTTGACCCGGAACTGACGGGGGAGGTGCTAAAGGTAATCAGAGGACTGGCGGAGCAGCACACGACCATGATTATCGTCACCCATGAGATGAGCTTCGCAAGGGACGTGGCGGATCAGATCATCTTTATGGATGAGGGCGTGATCGTGGAACAGGGCGACGCGAAACAGGTGATCGACCATCCGAGGGAGGAACGGACGAGACAATTTTTGACAAAATATTGAGATGGGAGTAGTGAAGAAGCAAATGATTAGAACAAATATCAGAGGGAATGTAAAAATGCTGTTCGAAGCATTGAAAACAGTACATTTTAGGGTAAAAAGAAAAATTTTTCTTGTGGAAAGAAAAAAGGGTTTAAAAGAAAAGGAAATAAAAACAGAACCGGAAAAATATGCGGAAGAAAACTATTATTATACTTATGGGAAGCACATAGATTGGAAAAATCCGGTGCTTTTTGATGAAAAGCTGACTATATTAAAAGCAGGGCTGTATTCCAACAATGAGCTGGTCATACAATGTGCGGATAAGTATAGAGTGAGACAGTATGTGGAAGAGTGTGGTCTGAAGAATATACTAAACGAATTATATGGTGTCTGGACGGATTATAAAGAAATTGATGTTTCAAAAATCCCCAATAAATTCGCGTTAAAACGTAATAATGATGCGGGGGGGGGGTTAATCGTAAAAGACAAGAAAAGAGAACCCCAGCTTAAAGAAAAGATAGAAAAACTGGGAGAAGGGACAGTACGAAATTATGGATTGATTTTTGCTGAGTATCACTATCAATATATTGAACCCTGCTATATATGTGAAAAATATATTGAAGAAGAATCAGGAGGGTATCCGCATGACTACAAGTTTTTTGTCATGAACGGTAAAGTCAGGTATATTCTTGTTTGTGTAGGAAGAGATGACAAGAATAATATGCTGCGGTTTATGACTGACAGAGAATTTAGGCTATTCCCTGTTATGCCGGAGGAAAGGCAGGTTACGGATGAGGAAATTCAGCAGTACCGTCCACAGGTTTTAAATGAAATGATTTCCGTGGCTGAGCGTTTAGCGGAGCCGTTTCCTTTTGTCCGGGTAGATTTATATCAATTTGAAGAAAAGGTTTTGTTTGGAGAATTGACATTTACTCCCATGGGTGCGCTTAATACGTACATTAATTCGATAGGACAGTGGATCATGGGAAGTTATTTGGATATATCAGAAGGGGCATATTCTGCCAGAATCGTATCCGCAGATCGAAGGAGGAAACGATAATGGGAGTTATGTCGGCTTTTGGATTTGCAAGTGTTATGCTTTGCCTTGGAATGTTTTTTAGGGCAAAAATATCCGTATTTAGAAATATGCTGATGCCGGCATCTGTTATTGCCGGAGTCATAGGATTTATTTTTATGAATGTATTAGCTGAGACGGGAGTAGAAATTGGTATTCAATCTGAAACGTATACGGAAATTGTGAATCAGCTATTTATTATATCATTTATATCTATCAGCTTGACAACAAACGCAGCGCAGAAGGAGGGCGGCGATGTAAAAAATTTTGCCAAGGGAACATTTGCAATGGGGATTATATGGTGTCTCTTGTATGCCGTTACTCCGTTGGTTGGCACGGGGATTGTCGCTTTATTTGGCGGGAAGGTAGGAATGGATGCCGTTTACGGTATGCTGGTGCAGTTTGCATTTTGTCAGGGACCGGGGCAGGCAGCGGCATATGGTATGATTTTTGAACAATATGGCTGGGAACAGGCAGCTATGACAGCGGTTACTTTTTCAGCCATTGGATTTATAGTGGCGTTTGCTATGGGGGTTCCGGCGGCTAAATTGGGAATTAAAAGAGGGCTTGCCAAATATTGTGGAAAGATAGATGAGAAAACATTAAAAGGTTATCTTAATAGAAATGAGCAGTCGGAATATATGATGAAAGATACGACTTGCGGCAGTAATATAGAAACGTTATCTTTTCACTTTGCGCTGATCGGGGTCAGCTATCTGTTAGCGGTTCTTATTGGCAGGATATTTTCGTATCTGCCAGGATTTTTAGGGACATCCATGAGTTCCATGATGTTTATGAACGGCATGTATGCAGCGTACATTGTAAGGTACATTATAAAAAAACTACATATAGATTTTCTGCAGGAGACTATTTTACAAAATAAAATTACCAGTTGGACAGCGGATTATTTAGTTGTATGCTCATTCATGGCTATAGCGGTTAAAATGCTGAAGGATTGGCTGCCATTGATATTAATTGTCAGTATTTTTATTACATTAATCACATTTGCCGTTTGTTTCTATTTTGGACAGCGTATTGGGGGACAAAATGATTTTGAAAGGACATTGGGGTTATATGGAATGTGTACCGGAACTGTGCCTACAGGAGTAGCGATTGTGAGGATTGTGGATCCGGACTTTAAAACGACGACAAGTTTGGAATTAGGCGCATGCAACCTGATCATGCTGGCGTCAACACCAGTATATTTGATTATACTTGCCTTGGCTGCGGGCAGCATTAAAATGACAGTAGCGATATATGGGTTGCTGATATGCGTGATAGTGTATCTAGTTATATTAAAGCTGACAAAGTGCTGGGGAAAAGCAACATTTCGATGGGAGCGGTAACACATGAAAGAAATTTTTTTTAATGGCAATATAATTACCATGGAAGAGCCGGATGTGGAGTCTGCTAAAAGAAATACACCAGAAGCAGTATTGGTAGAAGGCGGTATCATAAAACGGGTAGGAGCGTTGAAGGAGCTTACAGCAGCGGCTGGACGCGGGGTAAAATATTATGATTTGAATGGGCGTTGCCTTATGCCTTCATTTATAGATTCACACAGCCATTATGTGATGAATGCCCAGATGTCTATGTGTGCGGATCTATCAGGTTGTAATTCATTTGAGGATATTGTTGAATCGCTAACGCAGTATATAAAGAAAAATAATATCAAGGAAAAGCATGCGGTATTAGGATTTGGGTATGACCATAATTTTTTGGCGGAAGAAAAACATCCCGATAAAAGTATTCTGGATAAGGTCAGTAAAACGATTCCCATTTTTATACTGCATGTTTCAGCTCATTTAGCATGCGCTAATAGTGTCGCACTGAAATTGGGAAACATTAATTCTGAGACATCAGACCCGGCAGGGGGACATATTGGGCGTTTAGAGGATGGAAAAGAGCCGTCGGGTTATTTGGAAGAATCAGCGCTTATGCTTATTCAGAAAGCAATTGCCGCCAGAGTGAAACGTGATATAAAGAAAATAGTGAAAGATGCGCAAACGATATACTTGCAGCATGGCATTACAACTGTACAGGATGGCGCAACAGATATGCAGGGTTTCAGACTACTGAAAATTTTTTCGATGTTACATTTGCTGAAACTGGATGTAGTGGCATATCCGCTGATGACGGCTGGCGGCTGTGACGTTATGCATAAATATGGAGATACCTATCAAAATTACTGCAGTCATTTAAAAATAGGGGGATATAAATTAGTTTTGGATGGCTCTCCGCAGGGAAAGACTGCATGGCTGAGCAGACCTTATGAAAATTCTGGAGATTACAGGGGCTATGAATGGCTGCCCGATGAGGAAGTGGAAAAAAATATTCGGATAGCGCTTGATGAGGGAAAGCAGATATTGGCACATTGTAATGGTGACGCGGCAAGTGAGCAGTTTCTGAATGCATATGAACAGGCATCTGCAGCAATAAATAGAAAACAAGATGTTCGCCCGGTGATGATCCATTGTCAGACAGTACGAAATGATCAGATCGACAGAATGGCAGAATGGGGGATGATAGCATCTGTTTTTGTTGGGCATGTCTGGTTTTGGGGTGATGTGCATATGCGTAACTTCGGGGTAGAACGAGGAAATCATATTAGCCCTGTTCAAGATGTGATAAAGAGGGGCGTTGTGGTGAACTTCCATCAGGATACACCTGTAACCAAACCTGATATGCTTCATAGCGTCTGGTGTGCTGCAAATCGTATCAGCCGAAGCGGAAAGGTGATTGGCGAAGAGCAGAAAATTTCTGTTTATGATGGATTGAAAGCGATAACTGTTAACGCTGCATACCAATACTTTGAAGAGAAAGAAAAAGGATCAATAAAAGAAGGGAAAAAGGCAGATTTTGTTGTGTTAGACAGATCTCCGCTTGAAGTGGAGCGAATGGAACTTAAAAATATTAAAGTAATAAAGACTATTAAAAATGGTAAAGTATTGTATGATGCGGAAACTACACATAGTTTTTAGTATGATATTTTGCCGGAGCTATTGGGAATCAGGGGGTCGCCAGTGGGCATACTCCCTTTTTTACTCCCTTTTTTACAAAAAGTAGCATAGATTTCGGCTGGTCGGCATGGTATGGTGGAATCAGAAAATAAGCTTATCTGAAGGAGGGAAAATAATATGTTGATGGAAATCATAAGTATTCTTGTTGGGGTAATCCTGTTGGGAGCGGTGGATGGCGGAGGCGGCATGTTCTACACAAACTGGCTTTATCTGCTCGATCCCGTGTCGCTGATCATCATATTGGCGCTCACGGTGCCGGTATTGCTGCGGGGCGGTATGTGGAAGGATTTTTCGAGGGCGTGGAAGATGCTGCAAAGGAAGTACACCTGTCATCTGAGTGAGATCAGGCGCTCTCTGGATGCGGTGGAGATGATGCAGAAACAGGTAGCCTGTGCGGGAATTATCAGCATGCTTCTCTCGTTTATCCATATTCTGGGCAATCTGTCCGACCTGGCGCAGCTTGGTCCCAATATAGCGGTGGCGATTCTGACCCTGCTGTATGCCGTGATTTTGGAAATGCTGCTTCTGCCCCTGCAGATCGAGGCGAAACGCCGGATCATTGATTATATGGAAGTAGATACGGATGCAGAGCCTATGGGAACGGCTGTCACAGGGGAAGGGCAGATATGAGGAAGCGTGTGCTCCGGGCTTTGCTCGGAACAGGTTATGTCGTTCTTCTGACGGCGTTACTCTTGTATCAGGCAGGGGTGTTCGGCGGGAGACGGGAGTGGGCGGTGGCGGTATTCGGTACGCTGGCTCTCGGCGTTGCGCTGGCGGTGGTTCTTGCGCTCTATATGCGGGTGAGTGAGAAACTGGAAGAGCAGGATAGCGGATGGGAGAAAGCGCGGGAAGGACATACAGGAGACGAGGCGGCAGAGGGCAGGCAGAATGTTTCCGCAGAAGATGACAATCATGTCAGAAATTCGACTCTGACAGAAAACGGAAATGCATCGGCATGCGGGGACAGTAACCCGGCGCCGCAAAGCTACGAGGAAATGTATGCGCATTTTCTGGTGGTGATGGAGGGGCGAGATCTGTCCGAGCGGGAATTGGAGGTGGCGTGGCTGCTCTACAGGGGCTACACCAACAGGCAGATCGGAGAGTCCCTCTATATCGCGGAGACCACGGTGAAAAAGCACGTGTCCCATATTTATCAGAAGGCGGACGTGTGCAGCAGAAAAGAATTTCGCGCTACGGTGCGAACAGATCGTCCCTTGTAATGTTTTTCAGCCATTTGCCGCTGCGGTAATGTTTGATGACCCATGGCCACTTCACAAACTCGTCGGTGCACAGCAGGAAATATACCCACAGAACGGGGAGCTTTAACACGAAAGCCGCGAGAAAGCCAAGCGGCACCGCGTAGCCCCACATGTCGATCACGTCGCAGATCAGACCGAAACGGCTGTCGCCTCCGGCGCGGAATACGCCCGCGATCAGCGTCGTGTTGACGGCGGCTCCCATGATATAGTAGGTGTTGATGAGCAGCATATATTTCAGATAGTGCATGGCTGTCTCGGAAAGTTTGGCAAAATGCAGCACAAAGGGCGTGGCGATCAGCACCATCACACCGCCGATGGCTCCGGTGATGATGGTCAGCTTCATCAGCTTGGAGGCATATTCTTTCGCACGCTCCATATTCCCTTCGCCCATCACATTTCCGAGCAGAACGCCTCCTGCGCTGGCAGTGCCAAAGCAGAGCACGGTACCGAAATTCCTGACAACGACGACAAGGGAATTGGCGGCAACCGCGTCGGAGCCCATATGTCCGAGAATCACGGAGTACATGGAGAAAGCGACGCTCCACGCGATATCGTTGCACAGAGCGGGAAGGGAAAGCCGTACAAAATCCTGAAACAGCAGTTTATTGCGCAGGAACATATAACCGGGATTGAGTTTGATATCCTTGCTGAACAGGGATACCACGATGCAGCCGACAAGTTCGATGATGCGGGACAGGGCTGTGGCGATAGCGACGCCGGTGGCGCCAAGCTGAGGGGCGCCGAACAACCCGAAAATAAATACGGCGTTCAGGAAAATATTTAAAGAAAAAGCCATGACATTTAGGACCATGCAGACGGTTACGCGTCCGATGCTCCGAAGGATCGCCAGATACACTTCTATAATGCCCCAGCACAGATAGGTGACTGCCATCACGCGCAGATAACCCGCGCCGATCTCGGTCAGTTCCGTTTCGTTGGTGAAAAGCTTCATCATCAGTTCCGGCGCAAAGAGAGCAAAGCCGGAGAAGCCGAGGGAAATCACGAGGGAAAACCGCATAGCGATTCCCTGAATGGCGCGGATCGGCTGCAGATCGCCCTTTCCCCAATACTGCGCGCTCAGCATGGAGGCGCCCGTCCCCAGACCGTAGTAAATCATAAAGAGAACGTTCGCGTAGTTCGCCGCAAGGGATACGGCGGAGATAGAGGACTGCCCCACATAGTTTAACATAACCACGTCCGCGGAACTCACAGCCGCGCTTAAAAGGTTCTGGATCACAATCGGAATGACAAGCTTTAAGATTTTATTGTAAAAGTTATCTTTTGCAGCCGCGCTTTGCATGGAAAAATCCTCCGTTTTTGCGTAAAGTGATAACATCTTAATACATTCTTTTTCCCATGTCAATCGGTTTTCCCCAATATAAAAATTTTTTTAAAATAATTCAAATTTTATCAAAAAGCTACTTGCGTTTTTGCAACAGTGTGATAAAATCGTCTGCAATGATTAGCTTGAGAAGAATGGTGGAGGAGTATTATGGAAAAAGATATGACGAAGGGAAGTCCTATGAAGCTGATTCTGGGCTTTGCCGTGCCGCTTTTGTTCGGACTTGTCTTTCAGCAGTTCTACAGTATGATGGACGCGGTGATCGTGGGGCATTATCTGGGGGTGGACGCGCTGGCGGCGGTGGGTGCCACCGGCTCTGTCAACTTTTTGATTATCGGCTTCTGTATGGGCGTCTGCAACGGCTTTGGGATTCCGATCGCGCAGGAGTTCGGTGCGAAGCATGAGGGCGAGCTGAAACGCTTTGTGGCGAACAGCGTGTGGCTGTCCGTGATCTTTGCAGTGGTCATCACGATCGTGGTGTCGCTTTTGTGCCGTCAGATCTTACAGGTGATGCGCACGCCGGCAAATATCATCGACGACTCCTACCGCTACATAATTATTATATTTGTGGGTATACCGGTGGTGTTTCTCTACAATATGACGGCGGCGATCCTGCGGTCTCTGGGGGACAGCAGAACGCCTGTCGTGTTCCTTGTGACGGCGGCTGTCTTAAATATCTTTCTCGACGTGTTCTGCATTGTGGTGCTTCACATGCATGTGGACGGCGCGGCGGTTGCCACAGTGGTGTCGCAGGCGGTTGCGGGTTTTGCCTGTCTGATCTATATGCGCAAAAAGTTTGCAATCTTAAAACTGTCTAAGGAGGAGCGCGGATGGGACAGGGATTACGCGGCGAAGCTTTGTAATATGGGGATTCCTATGGGACTGCAGTATTCGATCACGGCGATCGGCAGCGTCATTTTGCAGAGCGCGGTGAACAGCATCGACTCTAACGCAGTGGCGGCGGTCACGGCGGGCGGTAAGGTGAGTATGCTATTGGTATGCCCCTTTGACGCGATGGGATCCACCATGGCAACTTACGGCGGACAGAATGTGGGCGCGGGTGATTTGGAGCGCGTGAACAGGGGACTGAAAAGCTGTACCCTGCTTGGGGCGATTTATTCCCTGATTGCGCTGGGCGCGGTATTCCTGTTCGGAAAACAGCTTCTCTTACTGTTTCTGGATGCGGGTGAGACGCAGATCATCGCAAACGCCTATTCCTTCATCCAGATGAACGCGGTTTTCTACTTCCCACTGGCGCTTGTGAATATCGTGCGCTTTCTCATTCAGGGAATGGGTTTCAGCAGGCTGGCGGTCTTTGCGGGCGCGTTTGAGATGCTGGCGAGAGCGCTGGCGGGATTCCTGCTTGTGCCTAAATTCGGGTTCAGCGCAGTGCGCTTCGCGAATCCGCTGGCGTGGATTTTTGCGGATATCTTTTTGATACCGGCGTTTTTCTATGTGAGGAAGAAGATGGAGAGGATTTTGAAGTTATGAGCGTAACGATTTTTACGATGACTCACAAAAAATTCCCTACCCCCGGCGATCCTGTCTATGTGCCCTTGCAGGTGGGCAGAGCCGGGAAGGCAGATTTGGGCTATATTGGAGATGACACGGGTGTCAGTATTTCGGAGAAGAACTGCTACTATGGGGAACTGACAGGCGTTTACTGGGTGTGGAAAAATATAAAGACTTCCGACTATGTGGGAGTCTGCCATTACCGGAGATATTTCTGCACAGAGGAAGGGCGGATTTTCACGGAGAAAGATTATGAGGAAATCCTTGCCTCCTGCGATATCATAACGTCCAAGCTGCTGAAACTGAATTTTACCTACTATGAGGGATATGCCGGGGACTACAACATTCACGATCTGGACGCTGTCGGAGAGGTGATCCGGCAGTATGAGCCGGCGTATTATGAGACCTTTGAGAAACTGGTACACGGCAAAGGCACTTATTTCGGAAATATGATGGTCTGCAAAAAAGAGATTTATGACGCTTACTGCGAGTGGCTTTTCGGTATTTTTGAGAAAGCGGAGAGAAAGATTGACGCGTCCGGGTACGACGACTACCACAAGCGGGTTTACGGCTTTATCTCGGAATTTTTGCTCTATGTATGGACGCAGGTGCAGGGGCTTAAGGTTCGCGAGTGCAAGGTGGGTATGACCGATGAAAAGCGGGAGACGGCGGAGATCAAGGAGCGGTTGGCAGAGTACTTTGCAAAAAAGGATATTGCCGGGGCGAAAGAGTACATGCTCACATGTCTGGAGAAACGCCCGGACGTGCTGATGGAAGCCTCTGACATTACGGGAGAGTTGAAGATGTCCATGCAGGTGATAGCGGTGTGCGAGCTGGAAAAACAGGCTTACGGCAGCAGTACCATTGACCGCATACAGGATTTTGGAGCGTTGATGGCGCACTTTCAGAAGCTGAACGATCTGATTCAGACATGGAGAGAGAGGGAGAACGAAATGTCTCCCTCGGAAGTAGAGTTTTATTTGAAAAAGGAAAGTATTACCGATATTGCGCTGGAAGCCTCCGCGCGGCTGTTCTATCCGGCTGCGGAGGCTTGTGAGATTGCGGAGGCTGTGAAAGGGTGTTCATAGATTTTACGGCTGTCTGGGCAGCGTTACAAACCCTTCTTCCCAATACATATAGTACAGCCCCTGTTCTTTCGTGTAGCCGAAGATAAAGGAGCGTGGATGCCTGACGGGATCGCCGTTATCATCCTCCCCTTCCCCAAACTCCGTGAACAGCACGGCGATCGCCGGAACACCCCCGTCCGGGGCGTCGGCGTGATACAGCGCATAAGTGTTTTCCATATAGCCGTTGTCTTTTATATTCATTAGTTCGTCATTGATCACGTCCCCGTAATCTTTTCCGTCAATATAAAAAGCATAGCGGCTTTCTCCAGTGGCAGGGTCAACGACCTGACCGTAGAAGGCGAGTCCCTCTTCCGTGCCGTCTCCGTCCAGATCAAAATAATTGTCGGGCGTGCCGTCCACAATCGGTTCAAAAGTTTCCGGATCATATTTGTAAATATAGTAGCGTTCGTCCACAAAATTGCCGTTGTAGCGGAAGTCCTCTTTTAAGCCAAGATCGTATGCTTTTTCATAAGGCAGCATAAAAGAAATTTCCCCGGAAGCATAAGGACCGAGTAGATAGGGGGCAGCTAAAAAACTGATGCCGCTCCGGGTAAATACCCAGTTGTCACCCTCAAACAGCGCGCTGTCCAAATCGTCCTTGGAAGGCGGACCGAACAGCCTATCTTTGTAGGCGGGTGTCTCCGCCAGATTGATCATGTAATCGAGAACCGTGGCATGAAATGCCTCGTAGTCCCCGGAGATCTCGTCAAAGGCGAGAAGTTCGCCTGTCTTCGCGCTGTAGTTTCTGCCGCCAGAGCCGTAGTTGCCGTGTGCGCCGCCGGTGTAATCGTAGAGGGTGATCTGGAAGGAGATCACGGCGTCGTCCATGCGGGTCACTTTCACGCTGACATCTGTGCTGTAGGCGAGAAAGTCCCAGCCGTCTTCTCCGAGGCTTGCCGCATAGTCTTCTTTTGCTATATCGACAGTTCCATTGTTATTTGTGGAAAAAGTCTGGTAGTATTTTTCCAGATCGGCGTTGATCTTTTCCGCAATCTCCTCCGCGCCCTTGATGCTTACCACGGGCATCTGTACGCTGTTTGTGCAAATTACCGTGCCGTCGTCGCTCTTGATCTCGTCGACAGATTTCTCGAAAGTGACGGAGACGGGATTTTCGGGGGCTTTCTGTTCCGATGCGTCTGGAGTATTCGATGTGACATCTATGTCAGAATTTTCGCCGGTATTCCCGGCGGCGTCTCCTGTCTGCGAAGCGTCCTGTGGCTTGTCGGTTTCTGATCCGGTGGATTCTCCGTCATCGGTAATCGGTGAGATTTCAAATTTGGTATCCGAATCGGAACTGTCCTGCGTGCCGCACGCGCTCACGCCGGCTGCGAGTAAAGCGGCAGTGAAAAGTACGGCGGATATTTGAGAGGTGAACGTTTTCTTTTTCATAATGTGATCCTCTTTTCCTAGTTTGCTGTTTTATATGTCCAGTAACCGTCATACGCGTATCCGGTCTTTCCGATCAGATATTGCTCTGACTTGGTAAACCCTGCCTTCTGCATGGCTTTTGCCCGTTCTACCGCATAGATGGGGACTTTGGTGATGACGCCGTTGCAGTTTAGCAATTCCGGAAGACGCGGCGCGATCAATGCGGTAATGTCATACAGTGCGTCGTCTTTTTCGTAGTCGCTCCGGACGTCGATCCGCAGGATTCCCATATTATGATAGACGTCTTCGGAAATTCTTAAACACAGTTCGACGGTTCCAATCACTTCCGAGGATGTTTTGTCGATAATGGAGAGCCTTGCAAACCAGCCGTTTTCATAGGACATTTTCCAAAACGCAAGCGCCTCCGCCATCCGCTCCTTTGTCGCGTAATAAAAATTGTCGCCGTCGCAGTTATCGCTGTTAAAAAACGGCAGGGCGTTTTTGTCGCTGTAAACTTTTAAAAGCTCGTCGCAGTCTTCCTCCTGAAATAACCGCAGTATAAATTTATCGCTTTCCAGCGTAGGGCAGAACTCGTAAATACTCATATGGCGCCTCCATAATATAATTTTTTTAATTGTATCATATAATCGACGGGGTCACAATGCTGTCTCGAACGATGCGAAAAGCGGTTTAAAAACGTTGCAGTGAGATATTGCAGGCTTTGTTTTGGATGTGTACAATGAAATAATCAGGCAGATTGAAAAGAGGGGCATCATGGAAAATGTGTTAACTCTATTTGAAAAACAGACGGCAGACTGGTTTGCCGATACGCTTGGGGAGCCGACCCCCGTACAGAAGGAGAGCTGGTCGGTCATTGCGGAGGGAAGCCATGCGCTGATTTCCGCGCCCACGGGTACGGGGAAAACCTTGTCGGCTTTCTTTGTGTTTCTGGATCGGATGAAGCGACAGGCGGAAGCCGGGACGCTGCCGCAGGAATTACAGCTCATCTATGTCTCTCCGCTCAAATCTTTGGCGGCGGATATCCGGGAGAACTTAAAGCGTCCTTTAGAGGGAATTGGCGCGCAGGAAATGATATCGGTGGGAATCCGCACGGGAGATACTTCCCAGCGGGACAGGCAGAGAATGTCTAGGAAACCGCCGCATATTCTGATCATCACGCCGGAATCTCTGTATCTGATGCTCTCCAGCAAGACAGGGCAGAACGTGCTGGCGACAGCCGGTGCGGTGATCATCGACGAACTGCACGCTCTGATCGATACTAAAAGGGGTGCGCATTTAATGCTTTCTCTGGCAAGGCTGGATCATCTGTGCGGAAAACCTCTGCAGCGCATCGGACTGTCCGCCACCATAGAGCCGTTGGAGACAGCGGCGCAGTATCTGGCTCCCGAGGAGGTAAAAATCATTGCGCCAAACATGAAAAAACAGGTGCGGTTGGAAATTTTAAGCCCTTATCCGGATGCGACCAAGGGTCCCCGAAAGGATCCTGTGTGGGAGGAGCTGGGGAAGCTGGTCTATCAGTATTGTCAGGGCAACCGTAGCGTGATTGCCTTTGTGGAGGGAAGGAGATATGCGGAGAAACTTGCATATTATGTAAACCAATTAGGAGGAGACGGTTTTGCCAGAGTACACCACGGAAGTCTTTCCAAGGAACAGAGAATGGAGACGGAGCTGCAGCTGCGGGACGGTAAACTGAGACTGTTGTGCGCCACATCTTCTATGGAACTGGGAATCGATGTGGGAGAGATCGATCAGGTACTGCAGGTGGGCTGTCCCCGCACGATTTCGGGAACGATGCAGCGGCTGGGACGGGCAGGTCATAACCCGGGGCGTGTCAGCGTGATGTATCTGTTCCCCAGAATGGCGGCGGAGTGTGTGTCCTGCGGCATGACGGCGCAGCTTGCAAGGGAAGGCGGCGTGGAACATGTCAAACCGCCCAAACAGTGTCTGGATGTGCTGGCGCAGCATTTGGTGTCCATGGCAGCCTTTCGGAGTTATGAGATTGATGAAGTGATGGAAATTCTGCCCCGCGCATGGTCCTTTTGCGAGATTACCAGAGAGGATGTGAAGGCGGTCCTTTCTATGCTGGCGGGAGATTATGAACATGAGAGGGATATTCCCGTGCGGCCGAGGATTCTTTACGATCGCATTCATGAAAAGGTGGAGGGAGACGGTTACAGCAGGATGTTAGCCGTGTCGGCGGGCGGAACGATTCCTGACAAAGGATTATATACGGTAAAGAACGAGGAAGGAGTCAAGCTGGGCGAGGTGGATGAGGAATTTATCTATGAGTCCCAAAGGGGTGACCGTTTCATTCTTGGCTCTTTTGCGTGGAAGATTACGAATATCAGCCGCGATACCGTGACGGTGACGCAGGCAAAGATGGAAGGCGCGAGGCTTCCTTTTTGGCATGGGGAGATCAAAGGGAGGGACAAACGGACAGGAGAAGCGTTTGGACGTATTTTTCGTTCTTTACAGGGCGCTTACGAGGAGGACAGATTACAGGAAGCGCTTGGCGAGTTAGGGCTTGACGAGACAGCGGCGTCTTTGGCGTCCGGCTATCTGGAGCGGCAGATTAAAGCGGCGGGCAGCCTGCCGGATCATGAGACGATCATTGTGGAACACTTTAAGGATACGGTGGGAAACAGCCAGATGATGGTGCACTCTGTCTTTGGCAGGCGGATCAATGCGCCCCTGTCCCTGCTTGCGGCGCAGACGGCAAGAGAAGAATTGCAGATGGAGATCGGCAGCGTTGACGAGGAGGACGGCTTTCTGCTCTATTCTTATGGCGAACAGAAACTGCCCGAAGGACTGCTGCAGAGAGTGGATGCGGATGCATGCCTGCGGAAACTGGAAATTTTACTGCCTGCCACGCCGCTTTTTAATATGGCGTTTCGCTACAACAGCGGCAGGGCGTTGATGATGGGTGTGCGGAAAAACGGCAGACAGCCCCTGTGGATGCAGAGATTAAAGAGCGCGGAAATGCTGGAACAGTTGGTCAGGGAGCAGGAGCACCCGCTGATTCGGGAGACAAGGCGGGAGTGTATGCAGGAGCTGTGGGACGCGGAAGGGGTGCAGGCGCTGCTCTATGATATTCGCAGCGGCGCGGTCAAGGTGCGGGAAATCTATACGGACATACCGTCCCCGATGTCGCTGCCTCTACAGTGGAGTCAGGAAGCGGCGGTGATGTATGACTATGCGCCAACGCCGCGAGGAATCCACGGTGCGGTGGAGGAGACTTTGGCGAAAGAAAAGCATCTGATCCGTCCGGGGGAACGTGAACTTTCAGAGGTGCAGGAGAGAAACCGCCTGCCCAAAGATGAGAAACAACTGCATGCACTTCTCATGACCGAAGGCGATCTGGCGGCGGGAGAACTGGATATTCCGGTGGAATGGCTGGACAGTCTGGCAAAGGAAGGCAGAGTGCTGTATCTGGAGCAGGGGTTGTGGATTGCCGCGGAGCAGGAGGCGGAGTATGATGCAGCGCTGGGCGGGACGGAAGTGGCAAAAGCGGCATTGCAGGATTGCTTGGGTTCTGGCAGCGGGCAGACGGAAGAAACTGCGGGACGGCAAACGGCGGAGCAGGAAGGCGGACAGATTTTAGATGCGCAGCTTCATATCGTCCGGCGGATGCTGCGTTACAGGGGTGCGGTGGATGCCAAACAGACAGCGGACCGATACGGTTGGTCTGCAGCGTTGACGGAGGAAATTTTGGAAGAGCTGTGTCGGCAGCAGGCGGCGGTAAAACAGGATGGCAGATATTATCACGGAGAGTTATACAGACGCGCCAGAGTGCGGACGTTGAAGAACCGACGGGAAGAGATACAGACCTGCCCAGCTGAAAATTATGCGGCTCTTATGCTGTCGAAACTGGAATCCGGCGCGCCGTCAGCGGAATGTCTGCAGGAGACACTCAGACAGTATGCAGGAATGACGTTTCCCGCCGCCTTCTGGGAAAAGATTTTGCTGCCCGGTCATGTGAGAAATTATAAACCTTCCCTGCTGGATGCGTATCTGGCAGAGGGCGAGCTGTTCTGGCATATGGAGGAGAAGGACGGTCTGCGCTTTGATTTTCAGTCGGATGTTGACTGGGAGGCGGACAGACAGCAGGAGGATTTGACGGGGAAAGATTTGACTGAGGAAGAACGTGTTATTTACGAAGCGATCGTCAGGCGCGGCGCCTGTTTTATGCAGTCGCTCAATAACTTGCTGCCGGACAAGCTGCCCTATGATATTTTGCTGTCCCTGATGGAAAAGGGGCTTGTCTATGCGGACAGTTTTCTGCCGGTGCGGCAGTGGATTGACCGCGAAAAGACAAAAAAAGTGGCGGTAAGACAGCGTGTCAATCTGCGCGTAAAGGCATTGCAGACGGGAAGGTGGGATATCGTCAGACCTGTGCGGGAGAAGACCATCGAAGAGAAGCTGAACGCCTGTTTCCTCGTCAGTCCCATTCTCAGCAAAGAGACAACGGCGGCATGCGGGCTGTCATGGCAGGAGGCGCTTTCGGTGCTTCGCGTATGGGAATATACGGGACAGGCAAGGCGGGGGTATTTTGTGAAAGACCTTTCCGGCGCACAGTTTATTTTGGGAAAAGATTATGAGAGCGTGGTGCGCAGACTGCAAGAACCTCAGAAAAAACTGGTTTGGATCAATGCGGCGGATCCGGCGCAGTGCTGGGGAAAAGTATTGCCGCATAAGGAGGGGCGCAGCTTTATTAATGTACCGGGAACGGCGGTCGCCTGTTACGGCGGGCTGCCGGTTGCCGTGATGGAGCGGCAGGGAAAAGTTCTGCGGATATGGGAGGCGGAATTGCAGGAGGAATGCCTGCGGTTATTTGCGGAGAAATTCAGGCGGGGCAGTATTTTTTCGGATAGGAAGCGGATCGTGGTGAAAGAATACCCTGACACAGCGGCAGAAGCTCTGCACAAGGCGGGATTCAGGAAAGAGATGCAGGATTATGTGCTGTATTTGTAACAGGGAAGCTCTGTTTGCTACAATAAACAGGTTGTCTGTATTTGCCCTCCACCAGAAAAGAGACAGTTGAAATACCGCTCTCAAATTAGATTTTCACATTGAGTCCGCCGCTGCCCCGTGTTAAAATGGGAAAAAGAGAAATACTGGAAATGGAGCCGTGTCGTCGCGCATCGGACACGGAAATCCGAAAAGAAAGCGGGCGCGGGAAAAGAGGACGTCATGAATTATCAGGAGGCATACAAAAAACTGGAGAAATACGGGCAGCTTCATGTGCTGAAATACTATGAGGAGTTGGGAGAGGAAGAGAGGGAGGCGCTGCTTACCCAGATCGAGCAGACGGATTTTGACGTGCTGTCGCTGTGCGAAAAGAAGGAAACCTTAAATCCCAGAGGGAAGATTGAGCCGATTGTGGTCATGCAGCTTCCCGAGATTGCGGAGAAAAAGGAAGAATATACGAAGGCAGGTCTGGAGGCGATCCGGGCGGGCAAGGTAGGCGCGGTGCTGCTTGCAGGCGGCATGGGCACAAGACTTGGTTCCGACGCGCCCAAGGGCGTTTACAATATCGGACTGACAAAAGATGTCTTTATCTTCCAGCGTCTGATCGAGAATCTGATGGACGTGGTGGATCAGGCGGGAGCGTGGGTGCCCCTCTATGTGATGACTAGCGATAAGAATCATGATGCTACTGTCAGTTTTTTTGAGGAAAAGAAGTTTTTCGGTTACAACGCGGACTATGTGACCTTTTTCATGCAGGATATGGCGCCGGCATCCGATTATACGGGGAAGGTATATATGGAAGCAAAGAACAAAATGTCCACCTCCCCCAACGGCAACGGCGGCTGGTTTCTCTCCATGAAGAAATGGGGCGTGGCGGATAAGATGCATCAGGCGGGCGTGGAGTGGCTAAATGTGTTTGCCGTGGACAATGTGCTGCAGCGCATTGCCGACCCTTGTTTTGTGGGCGCGACGATCGCTACGAACAGCGCAGTGGGCGCGAAGGTGGTGGCGAAGAACGCGCCGGATGAGAAGGTGGGCGCGATGTGTCTGGAGGATGGCAGACCGTCCATCGTGGAATACTATGACATGACGCCGGAGCTGATGGAGGCGAAGCTTGCAGACGGGACGCCGGCTTATCATTTCGGCGTAATCTTAAACTATCTGTTCAGGGTGAAGGATTTGGAGGAGATCGTTGCGAGAAAACTTCCGCTTCATATCGTGGAGAAGAAGATTCCTTATCTGGACGAAAAGGGAGAGCTGGTGAAGCCGGAAGAGCCAAACGGCTACAAGTTCGAGCAGCTTGTGCTCGATATGATCCACGAGCTGGATTCCTGCCTGCCTTACGAGGTGGTTCGAAATAAAGAGTTTGCGCCGATTAAGAATAAGACAGGGATTGACTCGGTGGAGAGCGCGAGGGAGCTTTGTAGGGAGAATGGGATTGAGTTGTAGACAGCGGAAATGTATATTCCATGGTATAATTATTCAAATAAACTATCGGAACGAGGAAAGTGTATGGACGATTTGGCGTTAAGCTATCAAAGTGATTTTAATACCATTCTGCAAATGATAGCAGATGCCCGCCAGAAAGCTGCCTATCAGGTAAATGCCACAATGATTGACCTTTATTGGGGGGATTGGAGAATTTGTTTCCCATAAGGCTATGCAGGATGGCTGGGGACGCTCTACCGTAAAGGCGCTTTCTGAATACATTCTGACGCAGGAGCCGGGGATTAGGGGCTATTCCCCACAGAATATCTGGCGTATGAAGCAATTCTTTGAAACCTATTGTGACAAACCAGAATTAGGAACTCTGTTAAGAGAAAATACATGGTCAAATAATCTGCATATCATGTCAAAGACAAAGTCGGATGCTGAGCGAGTGTTCTATTTGAAGCTGGTCTCCCGTGAAAAGTATAAGGCAAAGGAACTGGAACGACAGATTGACAGCGGATATTATGAGCGGTTAGTGTTATCAGACGGTAAGGCACCTTCCGCCATACCCCGGGCTGTTCATGCGAACATAATCAGGGACATGTATATGCTGGAGTTTTTAGACTTGCCCGAGCCTTATAAGGAATATGATTTAAAAAAAGCGATTTTGCTGAACATGAAAAAGTTTCTACTGGAATTTGGAAGAGATTTCATTTTTATGGGGGAAGAATATCATCTTCAAGTAGGAAAAAATGACTATTATACGGATTTAATCTTTTTTCACAGGGAACTGCAATGTCTTGTTGCGATTGAGTTGAAAATTGATGATTTCAAACAGGAATACCTGGGGAAAATGCAGTTTTATCTTGAAGCGTTAGACAGGGATGTAAAGAAGCCCCATGAAAATCCCAGCGTTGGCATTATTCTTTGCAAGAGTAAGGACGAGGATGTTGTTGAATATGCCTTGAGCCGGAATATGAGTCCAACCATGATTTCCGAATATCGAACCAAATTAATCAGTAAGGAAATCTTACAAAAGAAACTTGAGGAATTAACGGAAATGGTGGATGAGGATAAAAACTCTCAATGACGTTGAGAGTTTTTAAAGCAATTTAAGCACATAACATTTTGACAGGTTTAGATAACATTCCTGTATTGAAACTGCTGGGAAAACGGTATACACTGTAATTGCGTTAAGAACAAAAAACAAAGTTTCCGAAAAGAAAGGCGGGGTGCGGTTATGGCAATCTTGGTGACAGGCGGTGCGGGGTATATCGGTTCCCACACGGTAGTGGAATTACAGAATGCGGGTTATGATGTGGTGGTAGTGGACAATCTGGCGAACTCCAGCGAGAAGTCTCTGGAGAGGGTGGAGAAGATTACGGGAAAACCCGTGAAATTTTATAAGGCGGATATTTTGGACAGGGATGCTTTGGAGCAGGTATTTGCGAAGGAGAAGATCGACTCCTGCATCCATTTTGCGGGACTTAAGGCGGTTGGCGAGTCCGTGCAGAAGCCTTGGGAATACTATGAAAACAACATTGCGGGGACACTCACGCTGGTGGACGTGATGCGTAAGCACAATGTGAAAAACATTATTTTCTCCTCGTCCGCGACGGTGTACGGCGATCCGGCGATGATTCCGATTACGGAGGAGTGCCCGAAGGGACAGTGCACGAACCCCTACGGCTGGACGAAGTCCATGCTGGAGCAGATTTTGATGGATATCCAGAAAGCCGACCCCGAGTGGAATGTGATCCTGCTCCGTTACTTTAACCCCATCGGCGCACACAAGAGCGGCACTATGGGAGAGAACCCCAACGGCATCCCCAACAACCTGATGCCCTACATCACGCAGGTTGCGGTTGGCAAGCTGAAGGAGCTGGGCGTTTTCGGAAACGACTATGACACGCCGGACGGCACGGGCGTGCGCGACTACATTCATGTAGTCGATTTGGCGGTAGGACATGTGAAGGCGCTTAAAAAGATTGAGGAGAAAGCGGGACTTTGCATTTACAATCTGGGAACCGGTGTTGGTTACAGCGTGCTCGATATCGTGAAGAATTTCGAGGAGGCGACCGGCGTTAAGATTCCTTATGTAATCAAGGAGAGACGCGCGGGCGATATCGCGACCTGCTACTCCAACGCGGATAAGGCGAAGAGGGAGCTTGGCTGGGAGGCGCAGTACGGCATCAAGGAGATGTGCGCGGATTCTTGGAGATGGCAGAGCAACAACCCGAACGGGTATGAGGATTAACCCCGGTACTTTCCGGGCGTCGTCCCGATAAACCGCCGGAAGGCATAAGTAAACGCGCTCTGGGAACAATACCCGAGCGAGGTGGCAATTTCGGAACAGCTCAGATCGCTGTATTTCAGCAGATTCTGGGCTGTGTCCATTTTTGCTGCGGTTACATATTCTTTGATCGTTTCTCCGGTTTCCTGTTTGAATAATTTGCAAAGATAGGAAACGTTCAGATTTGTCAAATCGGCAAGCCCCTTCACGGACAAGTCCGCGCTTAAGTCTTCATAAATATAATTGATACATTTCCGGATGTGAAAGGATGTCGTGTCTTCTTTTTTGATTTCGCTGATTCGCTCTGTATAGTCCAGACACATATTTTGAAGCAAAATCTGCAGATCGCCGCAGGCGTCGGCTCTGTCAGCTTTCCGGCTGTAAATGTCGGCGATCATGTAGGCTTCGTCGTGGCTGAGTCCTGCGTCTATTCCCGATTCGGCAAGAAATGTCGCGGTAATTACGAAGTGATATTTCCCGTTTTTTAACTCATTTTCTGATAAGCTCCTCATTCCCGTAGACAAGATTATTGCGCCGGATGCAATCAACGTTTTTAGTGTTTCAACGTCACCGCCGAGAATCGCAGCTGAGACTGCTTCATCAAAGTAGTAGGGCTTTTTTTCGTATCCATATGCTTTCTGTTGATATAATTGTCTGTTGAGTTCTTTTCTGATTTTCATGTGTAAGTTCCCTCCGATTGCTCATACAGTACACACGGGAAGTCTATCGTTTCCTGCTTTGTGTATAGAATACCATAAATTTGATAAAAAGGCGAAAATATTGATATAATTTCCGAGCTATTCATGCTAAAAAGAAATCATTGCGGCGCAAGCGGGTGATTGGCAAATGTATTACAGCGCGGTATGGGAAGGAGACGTTCAGAATGCAGCAGACAGACTTTACCAAAGGTTCCATCACAAAAGCCCTCCTGTCTTTTTTCTTCTCTATGTTGTTTGCCAATATCTTGCAGCAATTCTATTCTTTTGCGGACATGGTGATTATCGGAAAAGGATTGGGTGATACAGCCGTGGCGGCGGTCGGGAATTTTACCACGTTTTCTTTCTTTATCACAGGTTTTATCATGGGTATGACAAGCGGGTTTTCCGTCGTTATCTCGCAGGCATACGGGGAGAAGGATTTTGCCGCGCTTCGCAGGGCGGCGGCTTTGTCCGTGAAGCTGTCGATTTTTTTCGCGCTGTTTCTCACAGGGGGCGGTCTGTGGTGCCTGCCACCTGTTTTGGGGTTGATGCAGACCGATCAGACGCTGGTAAAAGACTGCTTATCTTACGGCTATGTGATATTTGGCAGTTTGGTAATCACGGTATTCTACAATCTTCTCTCGGCTGTTTTAAGGGCGGTGGGGGACAGCAGAACGCCTTTGCTTGCAATCGCCGCCGCGTCCTTTGTTAATATTGGTCTGGATATTCTTTTTCTCTTTGTGCTCGACACTGGTGTGGCAGGACCTGCATGGGCGACTGTTCTGGCACAGCTTGTTTCGGTGGCAATTTGCGGCGGCAGACTATATGGGATGGAAGAGTTTCGGTTGGGAAAATGTGATTTTGTTTCTGATTGGAAACTGGAACGGGAACTGCTCCGAAACGGCGTGCCCATGGCGTTGATGAACTCTGTTACTTCCGTGGGCTGTATTTTTGTGCAGAGCTGTATCAACGGTTACGGCGTCGCTTATACCTCCGCTTATTCTGTCTGCAATAAGTATCTGAATCTCTTTATGCTGCCGGGGATTACGCTCGGCTTCGCCGTGTCCGTATTTTCCGGGCAGAATTTCGGAGCGGGGGAATTTGGGAGGATTCGCGGGGGAATGAAAAGCGCCTGTCTTTTGGCGTTGTTTTGGTCTCTGTTTCTCGGAATAATTTTATTTTTCTTTGCGAAGCCGCTGGCGGGGCTGATGCTTGCCGGACAAGAAGCGATTGCATATACTTCTGCTTTTTTGAAATTTCTGTCGCTGTTTCTTGTCCTGCTCAATCTCCTCTTTGTGTTCAGAAGTTGTGTGCAGGGGATGGGGAAACCTGCCGTTCCCATGTGCTCCGGAATTGTGGAGATGGCGATCCGCATAGGCGTTATTTTCTTCGGGCTGCCGGTGTTTGGCTTTACGGCGGCAGTCTATGCGGAAGGGGCGGCGTGGATCGGTGCGCTGCTGATTAACTTGTTTTCCTGCCTGCATTTTCTTGGACACATGGAAAGTGAATAACCACTTGACGGTTTCGGACTATTTCATTTTTCCGTGCAGACGTTCATGCGCTGTGACTGCCTGTCAAATCAAATATAATAGAAGAACATTATTATATTGGGAGGCAGGCAAATATGGAGCGGTATGGATATATCCGAGTATCAACGAAAGAGCAGAATCCGGAAAGACAATTTATTGCAATGAAGGAGCAGCAAATTAAGCAAAAAAATATTTTTTTAGACAAAGTATCAGGGCAGGATTTTTCAAGACCTCAGTATACGAGGCTGTTAAAAAAGTTGAAAAAGGGAGACGTAATTATTATCAAAAGTATTGATCGGTTGGGAAGAAATTATGAGGAGATTCTGGAACAGTGGAGAAGGATTACGAAAGAAATTGGCGCAGACATTCAGGTGATCGATATGCCGCTCCTCAATACCAACTCTTTTCATGAAGATTTGACAGGTGTGTTCATTTCGGATCTGGTACTGCAAATATTGGCATATGTAGCAGAGACGGAGCGTGCGTTTATTAAGCAGCGTCAGGCAGAAGGAATCGCGGCAGCAAAACAAAAAGGAGTAAAATTTGGATGTAAAAAAGCGGAATTACCGAAAGAGTTTGAAAAGTATTATCAGATGTGGAATGAAGGGAAAATATCATTACGTAAAGCAGCGGAAATTTTAAAAATGAAACATACAACTTTTTATCGTAGGTGTGTGGAGCGAAAAGGAGTTGTGAAAGAAAATTGTTTTAAATTGTAGACAATGTGAAACGAACTTATAAATCATATTTCTAATAATAAATCTTTATAAATTCCCCAAAAAAGTATTATACATAATGCGTTTCAAAAAGTCTGCTTTGTGAAACGCCAATTCCCTTTTCGTTCTCAACGAGGATACGGAAGATGAAAAATTTATTTATTAGCAATCTGAATAAAAAGGATATAGATCATTTTACTTCCGATATGGGTCTTTTCTTGCGAAGAAAGGCGGACAGGGCATTTAAGTAGCTAATGCATATTTTCATGTATATCAATATCATTCGGATAGAGAACAATGCGGACTTGAGCGATGAGGAATACTTTTCACGGCTGGAAGTAGAATCGGTTTCACGCTCTTTGTATCCATTATCAAAGAAAAAGAATGTCGTCAATATTGTTCTGGAAAGATATCCAGCGCTCAACAGGAATGAAAGCTATATCTTTGTGGGGAACCATACCGTTCCAGAAGATATCGAATTGATATTGAGTGTGATTGACCGCAACACATATCTGGTGCTTGGTTCCGTGGAAACGATAAAGTACAACCGGGAAGCGTATCTGAGCTGGCTGAATGGGATGATTGTCTTTGATATATTGGGGCAAAATGAGCGGAAGGCTTTGATGCCTAAAATGGAGCGCGTGCTGAAAACGAACAGTATTCTAATTTTTCCAGAAGGATCCCATAACTATCATCCGAACAAGCTTATCAATCATTTGTTTGATGGTTCGGTCAATTTGGCGCGGCAGACAAATAAAAAGATTGTACTGGTTACTCTGCTTAGAGATGAGGGAAACAGCGTTTATTATATTGATGTTGGGAATCCGATTGATGTCAGTGCGCTTTCTTTACATATCAGAGATTATTATCCGGGAGAACCAGAGGATGAAAAATATCGTGTGAAAGTCCTTAGCAGTTATTTGAGAGATAAAATGGCGACTGCATGTTATCACCAGATGGCAAGACATACAGAGATGAAAAAGCGAAGCCGTTATGGGGATATGGAGAAAGCGTATATAGACGGTTATGTAAAGGAAATATTTACAAAGCTGAAATGGCGGCATGATGTGTTTGATGCAGAATATATGACAAAGAAAAGCAAAGCTGACAGGGAATATGAGGAAGTGGTCAGGACGTTAAGCGGGCTGGGGCTAAAGAAAAGAGTGTTGTTGCAGACTAAGTTGTGCAATAGGGAATATATTTTGAAGGAACTGGATTTACAGAAAAAGGATGTGGCTTTTAATTTGCGAGAGAAGTTTTATACATATGGAACCATTCATAAAACAAAACCCGGCTTTCTAAATTTGGATGAATTTAGAAGCAGAAATGCATTGTGATTATACAAAAATTGGAGGGTGAGCAGAAGTGATGAGGAAACTTTCGGTCTTTCGCCGATTAACAATGCTCCTTTCGGAATTAGAAAAGTATTGCCTTAATCAACGGAAGATTCGGTTTGAACATAATATTCCCCTTTCAGGAATCAAAGTAAGGCGGTTGGTTCATTATATGCTGCTTTCGGTACTTCGATTGAGGCAACTTATAACAGGAATATCAATTATAGTGCTGAATGATAAACGTAAGAAAACAGCGCGCCCCGTGATTTACGCATGTACACATATTGGTTGGAACGATGTAGAAGTAGCATATTGTGCATTAAGAGATCCTAGTGGGCTTCTTTTGGGAGATCCGAGAGAACTCTATCGTAGTATTGACGGGTTGATGCTTCGGATGAATGGAGTTATTTGTATTGATAGTGCCAGTAAAGAGGACCGATTTATTGGTAGAGAAACCTGTGTAAAATTGTTGAGGCAAGGAGGTAATCTTCTGATTTTTCCAGAGGGAGCATGGAATATAAGCAAAAATCAAATTGTCATGAAATTATTTACAGGGGCAGCGGAAATGGCAATTCGTACAAGAGCGGAAATTGTTCCTGTTGTAATTGAGCAATATGGGAAAAGGTATGTTGTAAATATTGGTTCAAATATTGATTGTTTTAAGTATGATATTTCTCAAAAACAGATTTTAACAGACCAGATTAGAGATGCCATGTGTACTTTGAAATGGGAGATAATCGAAAAATATGCAGTAGACAACCGCTCAAACATTACACAAGATTACTGGGATGGGTTTTTGTCAAATATTGAAACTCAAATGGGAGATGCCTATAGTTTGGAAGATATTGAGGTTACCCGCTATCATACCAGAGCCGAGATTGAGCAGAGAGATGCCTTTTTATATTTTGATAAACTGGTCCCATGTCGGGAAAATGCGTTTTTATTGCGTACTAATTAAGGGGAAGATGTATTTGGATATTTTCAAAAAGGACAAAACACGCGTTAATTAGAATCGTTAAAAAGTATGCGATTTGTTTTTTGTGGTTTTACGCTTTGGTTAAACGGAGGCTAATAAATGAAAATAATATTTGATATTGATGGAACTCTTACTGACTACAATGCCTTTATAGACAACAAAGCAATTCCATTCATAATTCAAAATTATCATTTGAAAATTAAAAATATTGATTTTCTTGAAATTGAAGAAATTTTTGATATTGATGAGCAAGACAAAAATAAAATTATAAAGCGATTTTGGAAGAAGAATTTTATTTCCTTTTTTACATTAAAGTTTCGTAAAGGAGTTAAACCTTTTTTTAAACAAATCAGAAACAAAAATCATACAATTGAGATACATACATCTCGTAGATATTCGTGTGGAAATAATATAAAAAGTATTTTCGTTAGAATACTTACTTGGATTCAATTTATATTAAATGGTATTTTTGTAACACCATCAAGCATCTTTTTTTATCTAAATGATGATGCTAAAATTAATGGAATAATAAATGCAAATGCTGATCTAGTGTTTGATGATAAGCCCAAAATTATTGAGAAGTTATCACAAAATGACTATAAAGTTATTTACATAAAAGGTCGGCATAATCAAACAGTGACAATAAATAGAAATATGCAACATATAGAATCCTTTAATCTTGGTGAAATCGACAGAGCTTTAAACGGATTATTTGGCGCAAATCTAAAATATTATGATAAAGAGGCAAAATCCAGCATGTATTTTAATAGGCTTAAGCCGCTTTGCCCTTTGTTTCTATTTAAATTTAAACCATTAATTTTAAACAAAGAAAATATATGCTTAGACTCATCGACAGGTATAGTATATGCTCCTAATCATAGAAGTACATGGGATCCAATTATAATCTCCGCTATATTATGTACACATATACATTGGGCAGCATTGCTACGATTTTTTGAAGGAGAAGACAGTGTTTTTAATAATAGTAAAAAGGCTGTTCTGCGTAAAATAACGAAAAAAATATTATATTATTTAGAGTGCATTCCGATTGAAAGAAAAAGTGATAATGAGAATGCAAATAATATTACTGCCATTAAGGATATGAATAATTACCTCAAAATAAAATCAAAAATAGGAATTTTCGGAGAAGGTACAACAAGAAGACCACCCCAAGCCGATTTTGGGAATTTTGACAGAACATTTATTGCGCTGGCAAAGAAAAATCATTCTATTATACAGCCAATAACGATATTGTGGGTTAATGATAAAAGGATAAAAGTTATTGTTAATTTCGGAGAGCCATTTTCTCCTGAAAATATGAGCATAGATTTGGCGATGGAATATTTCATGAATACGCAATCTATATGTTTAAAAGAAAACAAAAAACTGATGAATAGAATTTTAAAAGACTGAGGAGAAAAGCTTGAAAAATAATCGGATAGACAGGCAGGTCGAAAGCTTTAAACGTTATAAGAGAAATAAGAAACTAATACTGAAAGACAAAAAAAAGATCCCGCATAAAATGCTAAGGAAACAATTTCGCCCGCTGTTTCGGCTGTGTTTATGGATTCAAAGAAAAGTAAATGGTTTTACAGTAGAAATATTAAATGACATAAAAGTGCCAAAAGGGCACCCCGTCATTTTTGCCGTTACGCATATTGGAAAATGGGACTTTGAAATTGTAAATGAAGCAATACGGGAACAGTTTTTTGTAATTGCCGCCGATTTCATACATTTACACGGTACAATAGGCGGTTTCTTTATGAGATGGAATGGCGTCATATATGTAGATGAGGAGGATAAAGAGGACAAGGCAAATACAAAGAGCATGATGATAAAGCTACTGCAGTCCGGCAGAAATATAATGATATTTCCAGAAGGGACATGGAACCTGTCAGAGAATGAGATGATACGCGATATTGCATATGGTACTGCCGACGTTGCCATTTCTGCCGGTGCGGTGATCGTACCCATTGCCATAGAGCAATATGAAAAACATTTTGTGATATGTCAGGGGCGGGTACTGGAACCAGCCGGGTTACAGATGGATAAACAACGACTTACAGTTGCTTTGCGGGATGAACTTGCCGGATTAAAGTGGAAAATTTGGGAAGGAAATGGGATATGCCAACGGAGTAGTCTGACCTGTGATTATTGGGATAAATTTATTCGGAGCCGTATTATGGAATGGAAAGAATATTCCATGAAAGAGCAGGTAGTCAATACATATATTCCCCATGAAAAATGGGAGTACTGGCAGGTGCAGAAAGATTTAATGACGGGGAAGATGCCGCTCTGGTATCAGATATTACTGGAAGAGGAAACACGGGAAAAGTGCGTTGTAAAAATAGGGCTGGAAAGGTAGGGAACAGTAATGAATATTCTAGCGGAAGAGCAAGTAAGAATGCTTGAAACTAGCGTAAGCGAGGAAGAGCATCAGAAAAGGGTGGAATCATTTTATCAAATGTATTTTGATTTAAGGCATAAAGAGGAAAACAGTTATCTCGGACGCTTATCCTTAAAAACACGAAGAAGACTTCATCCATTAGTGCTTTTGGTTTACATAATACAAAATCACGTTGGTGGATTAAGTTATGAAATAATAAACGATAATAGAGAGAAAACAAATCGCCCAATTATTTTTGCTATAACTCATGTTGGAAAATTCGATATTCAAGTAATCAGTGAAGCAATTAAAGAGCATTATTATTTACTTTCAGGAGATTACGAGCATATACAGGGAATAATAGATGCGTTTTTTTTTGCAACTAAATGGAGTGATATATTTTAATGAAAAAATAAAAGAAGATCGAGCAAGTGTATCACAAAGAATGGTTCAGCATTTAAATTCTGGCGGAAATTTAATGTACTTTCCAGAAGGGACATGGAATATTTCGCCAAATCTGCCAGTGTTGCCTTGTTATTGGGGGATTGTTCAGATTGCCCAATTATCCAATTCTATAATTGTTCCTATTGCAGCAGAACAGTATGGAAAACATTTTAAAATAAATATCGGTAAAAACTTTGATATGCAGTCTTTTGGATTAGAAGTCGATGAAAAAACTAGAGCAATTAATACGCTAAGGGATATTCT
The DNA here is from genome assembly GCA_910588955.1 of uncultured Lachnospiraceae bacterium. Lineage (GTDB taxonomy): Bacteria > Bacillota > Clostridia > Lachnospirales > Lachnospiraceae > UBA3282. The sequence goes on along the minus strand of CAJURQ010000006.1, from coordinate 58,055 downwards.
TGCCACATTAAAGTGGGAAATTTGGGAAACTGAGCCTCAATTAAGGCGGAAAGAGATAATAGGAAATGAGTGGGAAATTTATAAATCTGAACGGTTCAAAGAGTGGTCTTATTTTAATGAGGAGTATATTGATGGATTGATTTTTAAACACAAAAATATTATAGAAAGCCAAAAAGCATTTGAAGATATTAAACGTATATCTAAAAAATAAAAGTTATATAAGAATGATAATTATGTTAGAGAAAATAGGTAAAGAGAGAATCCTGCTATCTTCAAATGATAAAATTAGTAAGTTTACTTTGGTAAAGCGCAGGATTCACATAGTGAATCCTGTCACGCCACATACAAATACATAAAGATAAAGTGGCACACGCTCCCACCCATCGCGATATACAGAATTGGAGCCCCCTTTTAAAATCCACCTTTCTGCCAATTATTTACCGAGGAAACCCAGCATTCAGTCAGGCTGGTATCGGCAATAGCCGCTGCAAACGGCTTAGAAAGAAATCTATTTATCTTCCGTAGTACAATTTCGTAATCCTCGGTATTTGTATTAATTTTACGGCAGAAAGCTTTCCATTTTTTCTTCATTGCTTCGTCATTTCCAAAACCCATAACCTGCGCAAACTGTTCAACCGTAAAGGTATGTCCACGGTTTTCAAAGGTCTTTTTCAAAGCTTCGGTAAGTGTGGATCCGTCAAAATCAAATTTATTTGCAAGGTAATAAATGTCGTAATAGTCTTTCATTCTGCTGGAGAACTCCATTAGGCTGAGTATTGCGTCTATCTTTTCCGCTATCGTTGTTTCAAGCGAATAAGTATTTACTGTAGGTGCTGGGAAATCATCGAGCTGCGTAGGGATTTTTCTTTTTTCTTGTTTTGGGACAATAACATCGCCAACACCAAAATCAATACTAAACGGTGTCTTCGTATTCTTGATCCGAGCCACGAGGGAAGCTCCGATACCAGCATACTTCTTTGCAATGGCAATAGGCACAATTTCCTTAATTTCAAAGGTAATAAAATCATTTCCAGTAGATGTTTCAATGATTTCTTCCAATACTGGTTTCAACTGTTCGGGAGTATTGGGTACTTTTCTAAGAAGAAAATCAACATCCACTGTAACACGGCTGTCAAAGTCGGTAACTGAATAAATGAATAGTCCGCCTTTAAGTATAAGATTATCGGCATATTTGGATTTTTCCAAACGGCGTAAGAATTCTTCCTGACAAAAAAGCTGCAGGCAGAGCTGATAACTTCTACCACTTTCCGTAGCTTTGTTTTTTAGTCGCGCGAGCACAGACGCAGCTATGTCAGCCATTCAAAAGCACCTCCATTACATTCATGACCTTTGTATAAAGCTTCATTTCTTTTGCATATTTAGAAAGGTTTGTAAGATTTTTGTTGTCGTCAGCGGCATAGGCGTTGACAGCTTTATTAAAAATTTCATTATCCAGTTTCGTGCGATACTTGAAACAGTCGCAAAGCGTTCTTTCACGGTCGTAAACCGCCAAAGAAACGCCGTTAAAATTATCAGTGACCTTACCAAGATTAAATATATTTTTTGGAATAAAGTAAGCCTTCAGCGATATTTCCTGTACTCGTTTTACAGTTCTTGAAGCTGTTCTAGGCACAGCAATTGACCATTCACGAGGTGAAAAATCGCTATATCCATAATGAAACAAAGCCGATTCTACACAGATAATTCCTTGTGGAAGAATTTCCTTTATTAGCTGTTCGTCTGTTACGATAACACTTTGAGGCAGTTGATAAAAACCACGGCGAATTCTTTCTATGACACCTTCCTTACAGAGTGCCGCAACTTCATAGCTTTTAATGCCTGCCAAAACGAAATCGGCTGTTTTTGCTATGCCGCCCTTATTTAAAATGACTTTTTGTGCACATGTTTTTTTATCCATGCAGGCACCAACTTTCTACATGCAAATTCAAATAATTGTACGCTTATATTTTATAATAAACCAAGAAATATTGCAAGTTTCAACTATGAGAAGTATGATCAAAAGAACCAAAACAGAAGAAGTAAAAAAATAGCACAAATCGTTTTCAAAGAGAAAATGACCGCAGCCTCATTATTACTGGGTCTGCAGCCACTTTTCACTTTTACAAGTGTCAAACTCGGAATTATAAAATATTTATCTGATGCTTGCAACGGAAGGGACTATTCTATTTGGCACAGGGTTTATTATAGTGAATCCCGTCACGCCACATACAGATACATAAAGATAAAGTGGCATACGCTCCCGCCCATCACAAACAAGTGAAAGATTTCGTGAGAACCGAAGTTCTTATGTTTTGAGTTAAAGATGGGCAGTTTCAGCGCGTAGATCACGCCGCCCACCGTGTAGAAAATGCCGCCCGCCAAAAGCCACAGAAAAGCGCCTCTTGAGAGGGTGTTCCACAGCGTGCCGAATACGGCGAGGCAAGCCCAGCCCATCGCGATGTACAGAATCGACGAAAACCACTTCGGGCACGTAATCCAGCACATTTTAATCACCATGCCGACAATGGCGATGCTCCAGACCGCGGCAAGCAGCATATATCCGCGGCGGTCGCCGAGAATTACCAGACAGACCGGGGTGTAGGAACCGGCAATCAGCACGAAAATCATCATATGGTCCAACTTGCGGAATATTTTCAAGATGCTGTCCTTCACGGTGACGCTGTGGTAGAGCGCGCTTGCGCCGTAGAGGGCAACCATACTGCATATAAATACGGCGAGCGCAATAAAGACGATATGATCTGCGTCTGTGGCGGCTTTCACCATAAGCGGCGTCGCCGCGATAATTGCCATCATCATGCCGATAAAGTGGGTGATGGCGCTTCCGGGTTCACGAATGGTAATTTGCATAAAATCAACTCCCTTATAAATATTCAAACTTCGACATGTAGTTTTAAAAACTATGTGTAATATACTATGATACTACTACTTAAAATGTGCAAAGTCAATCACTTTATACACAAAATATTATGTGGATTTTTCTTTGTTTTGGAAATATTGCCGAAGCCAAGAAAAAGACCGGGGAACTTCAGTCCTCCTCGATCACATGAATCTCCAGAAAATCAAAATCAATTTCTTCTATAAAATTATCCTGATTAAAACGCGCCTTGCTGTGCCGCTTAAATTCGGCGACAGTGCTTTCCAGCCAGATCGGTTTTCCCAGATCGAATTGCAGGCAGACTTCGTCCAACGCGTCAAATACCTTGTGGGTGCGCGTTTCCGCCCGCCCATCCTCGATCACGGTATCTTTTACCATCCGGTTATCCTTAAACTCTTTTGCCCATAGACGAAACATATCGAACCTCTTTTCTGCGTTGCCTTTCAGCCGCCCTCCTACCAATATACAAAGCCCGGCAGCAAATGTAAAGAAAAATATAAAAAGCGTACTTAATGGTTGATTTTTTCCCTAAAATGAATATAATAATAACTAACAGAACCCAACACGCCTCTCAACGATGCGGACCATGTTGGGTCTTTTAATTTAAGGAGAATGTTGGATGGAAGAATTAAAATAACATCAGCCTCCTATGACAATTGATGAACAGGTAGAGAATTTAAAAAATATTGGATTGATTGTCGAAGATGAGGAGTATGCGAAAAGAATACTAAATGATATTTCATACTTTAGATTGGTTAAAGCCTACAGTTTGAATCTTAAAACAAAGGACGGAAGATATAGAGAACATATTACTTTTGAGCAACTGGTAGAGCTGTACCTTTTTAATGCAAATTTTCGTCAAGTCATTTTCTCTGAAATTGAAAAAATAGAAATAAATGTAAGGTGCAGAATTTCAAATTATTTTGCTGATAAATATGGTGTTTTAGGTTATTTAGAAGTAGATAATTTTGGAAATGCAAGGTATCACCAAGAATTCATGAAGGACATTCAGGAAGAACTAAGAAGAAATTCTAAGGCGCCTTTTGTTAAGAATTTTCGGGTAAATTATGAGGGCGGCATGCTGCCAATATATGCTTTGGTGGAAGTTTTCAGTTTTGGCACGTTATCTAAGTTTTATAAGAATATGAAAAACCCGGATAAGAAGGCAATAGCGAAATCGTTTGGGGTAGGCTATACATACTTAGAGAGCTGGTTAGAGAGTATTTCTTATGTTCGAAATATATGTGCACATTATGGACGCTTGTATAATGCGAAATTATCAAAGACACCAATGCTGTACAAGGAGTATTCAGAAGCAGGGATTGGAAATAACCGTATTTTTGGTGTGTTGTTGTGTCTTAAACATATTTTGAAAAATGATAAACATTGGAATATGTTTGTAGATAAGATTGAGATATTGTTCGATAAATATGAGAATGTTGATATAGCAACAATGGGTTTTAAAGAAAATTGGAAAGAACTTTTGGAAATTGATAAATAAGATGTTATGAGGCATTGGTTAGTAACCTGATGATATGATATACTGTTCCCATGAAAAATGAAAAGAAAATGTCATATATGCAAAAATCGGGCATATATATATTGTTAGTGGAAAATAAAAGGCTTTTTTGTCATGCCCTCCTCTGGGGCATTCCGTTCGCCATATCCTGCGTGCTTGGCTGGCGGCTTGTCCATGAGGGGACGATATTCGGCGGCGGCGGTTCGGCGGCAGCCTATGTGGGCAGCTTTCTGTTGTCCCTGTTGGAGACAGCCATTCTGTCTGTGCCTGCGGCGGCTTTGGCGGCGGTGTTCATGCGCGGCGGGAAGACATCAGACACGGCGGCAGGAGAGATGTGCGCAGTATCAGGGAAAGCGCAGACGAAACATGCGTCGAACACGGTGACAGGAGAGGGCGTCGCGGTTTCTGGAAAGGCGCAGGAGAGACGGCGTCCCGCATGGCAGGCATGGCTTTTCTACAGCCTGTTGATTTTTCTGTGCCGGATGCCGGTTTTTCTCGCCTATTACCCGTCGGTGTTTGCCTATGACGCGGAGGGGCAGCTTTATCAGGTGCTTGCCGGAGATTACAGCACACATCACCCGCTTCTGCATACCTTATTTCTGGGAGCCTTCTTCCGGCTGGGCATTGCGTGCGGTTCCGTCTCTGCGGGCATGGCGGTGCACTCGGTGGTGCAGATGGCGCTGATGGCATGTGCTTTTGGCTGGGCGGTTTCCTTCTTATACCAAAGACAGATTTCCGGGCGGGTGCGTGCGGCGCTGCTTCTTTTTTTTGCAGTCTTTCCCGCCAATTCCGTGCTGGCTTTAAGCACCACGAAGGATGTGCTCTTTGCGGCTTTTGTGCTGCTCTATACTTTGTATCTTTACCGTATCGTATGCAGTCAGAATCCGGAGGACGGTCAGCGCGCGGTGGTTAGAGAGGGCGAAAAGGCGGGCGGAAAAGAAATGGCGGCCTGCGTTTTCTGGGCGGTTCTCATGCTGCTGTTTCGGAACAATGCGGTGTACGCTTTTGTGGTGAGCGCGCCGATCGTGTATATAGGACTCGGCGGGAGAACGCGAAGACATTATCTGTATATGACACTGCTTACGCTTGTGCTGTACGGCGCGTGCGCGTTTTCTCTAAAGGCAGTCACCCACGCACAAAATGGCAGCCCGCGTGAGATGCTGAGTGTGCCGTTACAGCAGATGGCGCGCACGAGGGTGGAGGCAGAGGAAGAGATTGACCCGTCTATCAGGCAGGAACTGGAAAAGTACATTCCCTCCGAGTGGGTCTTTGCGGCTTATAATCCCCATTTGGCAGATCCGGTGAAAAGCCGCGCCGTGATACATGACGACCCTGCGGGACTGATTCGGACGTGGATAAAGCTGGGGCTTGCGCATCCTGCCATTTACATTGACGCGTTTCTCGATAATTCTCTGGGGCTCTGGTATTTGTGGGACACCTCCCACGCGCAGGTGTACGGGATCGGAACGGAGAGCGGCTTCGGCTATCTCTCCACGGATAACCGTGTGATGCCTGCCGGATTCGAGGTGGAGGAGCGCAGTCTTCTTCCGGGACTCCGTGTTTTTATGGAAAGGATTGTGTCGGATAACGCGTACAGCAGGATACCCGTGGTCAGGCTTCTGTTTGCGCCGGCGCTGTACTGGTGGTTGTTATATTTGTACCTTGTGACGGCTTTTTACAGAAGAAAATACCGGGAGACGCTGCCGATTGTATTCTTGACGGCATATTGTCTGACACTTTTGCTGTCTCCGACGGTGCTTGCGAGGTATATTTACCCATTGATGGTGACAATTCCCGTCATATTGCCATGCCTTGCGCCGGATGGAGAATAAAAAGAAAGTGAAAATACACAATAAAATATTAAAATTTGAGAAAATTTTGTCTAAAATATACGTTTTTGGTAAGAAATGTGATATACTGAGGATATGAAATAAAAATCCGGGGGATTCTTGAATATGGAAGTAGTGGTTGACAGGGAAAAAGACGGCGATATAGACAGTTGGAAAGAGGTGCAGCTGATTTATAATTCCGCCTTGAAGCAGATTTCTACGAAGCTGGAGATTCTGAACGACGAGTTCCAGCATGTGCACAGATACAATCCGATTGAGCATATCAAGTGGCGCATTAAGACGCCGGAGAGTATCGTGAAAAAGCTGAAAAAGCATGGCTACGAGTCTACCATTGACAATATGGTGAGCCATGTCAATGACATTGCGGGCATCCGCGTGATTTGCTCCTTTGCGTCGGATATTTATCAGATTGCGGAGATGATAAGCAATCAGAGTGACATTCGTGTCATATCCGTGAAGGATTACATTGTGAACCCGAAGGCGAGCGGGTACAAGAGTTATCACATGCTCGTGACAGTGCCGGTTTATCTTTCCGACAGGATTGCAGACACGAAGGTGGAGATTCAGATCCGTACGGTGGCGATGGATTTCTGGGCGAGTCTGGAGCATAAGATTCATTACAAATTTGAGGGGAACGCGCCGGAGCACATCAAGGAGCAGCTTGTGGAATGCGCGCAGATGGTTTCCGCGCTGGATGCGAGGATGATGTCACTGAACGAGGAAATCCTACATATCGGGCAGGAAGAAGATGAGAAAAGATAAGAATGTGGAAGGGGGCTGAGAAAGCCCTCTTCTTGCGCACATAAGCAGAGTCGGAAGGTGGCAGAGACAGGATACATGCTTGCATGTGAGACTGGCTCTGACAACTTATGACTCTGCTTATGCGTGGACATGAGGAGTGCCCGGGCACCTTTCGGCACCCGAGCTATTATGAAAAAATTTATCTATGTGTGTAATGGTTACACGACATCTCGTGTTGTTTTTGTATAAATTGAGTATACTTCTGAAATATGAATAAATTATGAACAAACTGTAAAGTTATGGTAAATATTTCTAAATATGTAAAAAATACAGGTAGAAATATATGCAAATTGCACAAATAAGCGCTGGCGGGGAGAGAAAGAAAAAAGGCTCCCCGTTTTCGCTGTTGTCATAAAAGCGGAAAGATGTTAAAATGCAGACATGGTTTTTCTGTTTTGAGGCAAACATAAAGATAAAGGAAACGGAGATTGTTATGGATACTTTTATAGATAAGCTGGCACAGAAGAAAAACGCGCAGGAGATGATACGCGCGAACTCTGCGGCGGAGGCGGCGAAGATGGACCAGATGCAGAAGCAGATGAAGGCGTACGACGAGCTGATGCAGGAGATTCGCCGGGTCAATATCAAGACCGCCGAGAATGTGGACAATGTGCGCGACGTCCTCTCACAGTGTATGGAAAAGTTGACGGCGCTGGAGACGGAGAGCGTGCAGACGGAAGAAGTGGAGACGCAGCTTGCCGGGATCAAGAGTCTTCTGGAGGAGCGCCTTACGCAGTCCGAGGAGTTTGTGCACCGGGAAAACGTAAAGGTTTACCGCAATGTGCAGGCGGCGTTTACTGAGGAGCTGGCAAAGCAGAACGAGCAGGGGAAAGCGGCAAGGGGGCAGGGTACGCCACTGTGGCTTTCCATTGTGATTCTGGTGGGCGTGGCGGTTGATATCGCGGTCACGCTTGTTCCGCTTGTTCTGAAAATGACGAATTTTAAGCTGTTTTAAGGGTAAGCTATAACGGATCGCTGAAAAGATAATCGAATTTTATCCTTTTTATTACCATGAAAATATTGAGCAGACATTATAAAAAAATGAAAATTGCATATATTAAGGTTGCGGTGCTTGCGTGCATTGCCGCCGCTTTTTTCCTGCCGGGTCTGCAAACCCTTGAAAGCGACGGGGACAACTACTTTACGGTGTACCTGAACGGAACGCGGGTGGGCGTGATGGGGGATATTGCGGAGGTGGACGCATGTCTGATCGAGGCGAGAAAGACCCTTGCGGCGAGCAGTGATGAGATGGTGCTCGCGGAGAGCGAGTTGAGCTGGGAAGGACAGGAGGTGCTCTGGGGCACCGTAGATGACAAGAGTGTCATAATTTCCAATATGCTGACTGCTCTGCGGGGCAGCGTCAAGGAAACCCTGAACCGCTCCTATACCGTGAAGATCAACGAGTACACGGTGAATCTGGCGAGCACGGAGGAGGTGCTTGCGCTTCTGCAGGCGTCCATCAAAAAGTATGACAGCGGCAATCATTATTACGCGGATCTGGTTATGGACTCAAGCCGCGAACTGAATGTGTTGACAACGCAGATATATTCCGCAAAGGAGCAGAAGGAAGAGGAGGAAGAAGCGGAGGAGGTTATGACCAGCACGGGGATTCACGCGGTGCTGGATGATATTTTTGAGGATATTGAGCCGGCTTCTGAGAAAGAATTTTCCGATTATGAGCTGGGGCTTCTTGCGCTTGATTTCGGCGACACGGTGGAGGTGGTGGAGTCCTATCTGCTGGACTACGAGCTGACGCCTTTGGATCAGGCGATTGAAGAGGTGACCAAAGATCAGGAGAAGGAGCAGATTTACGAGGTGGTTGCCGGGGACACGCTCTCCCAGATCGCCGAGAAAAATGAGATACCGTTAGATGAACTGATCGCCATGAACGAGACGATAGAGGATGAAAATTCCATGATCCGTGTGGGCGACGAGCTGATCGTTACCGTGCCCGAGCCGGAGCTTTCCGTGGAGCGCACGGAGCAGATGTACTATGAAGAGGATTACGAGGCGGACATCATCTATGTAGACAATGACGACTGGTATACGAACCAGACGCAGACTCTGCAGGAGCCCTCTGCGGGTCACCGCAAGGTGGTGGCGGATGTGTCCTATCGCAATAATGAAGAGGTTTCCCGTGAGATCCTGAAGGAGGAGATCACTTATGCGGCTGTGCCTAAAATCGTGGAGCGCGGCACGAAGATCCCGCCTACCTATCTGAAACCGATTTCCGGCGGAAGACTTTCTTCCGGGTTCGGCAGGCGGAAAGCGCCTACGAGAAGAGCGAGCACCTATCACAAGGGCGTGGACTGGGCTACTCCTGTGGGTACGGCGGTTATGGCATCCTGCGCGGGAACGGTTTCCAGAGCCGGATGGGGCAGCGGCTACGGTTACGTGGTCTACATTAACCATGCGGACGGCAGGCAGACCCGCTACGGTCATTTGAGCAAAGTGTTGGTAAAACAGGGACAGACTGTGAGCCAGGGGCAGAAGATTGCCTTGAGCGGAAATACGGGCGTAAGTACGGGACCGCATATTCACTTTGAAATCCTCATAAACGGGACGCAGGTGAACCCGTTTGACTACCTGAATTAGCAGTGGGGTTTACAAACCTCCAAAATCTGTTATACTGTATTTTAATGTTTGAGTTTTTTCGATCAAGAAAGGCAAGTAAACATAGATGGAACAATATGCGATTAAAGGTGGGAATCCGTTAGTCGGCGAGGTGGAGATCAGCGGTGCGAAGAACGCGGCGCTGGCGATTCTTGCAGCTGCCATTATGACGGACGAAACCGTAATGATAGAGAATGTGCCTGACGTGAGAGATACAAATGTCATGATGCAGGCGATGGAAAGTATCGGCGTGGTGATTAACCGCATTGACAGACATACGGTGAAGATCAACGCCTCACAGGTTCACGATCTGGTGATCGAGGGCGATTATATTAAAAAAATCAGAGCCTCCTACTATCTGCTGGGGTCTCTGCTCGGCAAATACAGCAAGGCGGAGGTAGTCCTTCCGGGCGGCTGTAATATTGGACTGCGACCCATTGACCAGCATATCAAGGGGTTTCGTGCGCTGGGCGCATCTGTCGGAATCGGATATGGCAGGATCAGCGCCGAGGCGGCGAAGCTGAAAGGCAACCATATCTACATGGATGTGGTTACTGTGGGCGCGACTATGAATGTGATGATGGCGGCAGTGATGGCGGAGGGCGTCACCGTGATTGAGAACGCGGCGAAGGAGCCCCATGTCGTAGATCTGGCGAACTTCTTAAACAGTATGGGCGCGAACATCAAAGGCGCAGGTACGGACGTGATTCGTATCAAAGGCGTGTCGAGGCTGCACGGGACGGAGTACGGCATTATTCCCGATCAGATTGAGGCGGGCACTTTTATGTTTGCGGCGGCGGTGACGAAGGGTGATGTGACGGTAAAGAACGTGATCCCGAAGCACTTGGAGTCCATCAGCGCGAAGCTTTTGGAGATCGGCTGCGAGATCGAGGAGTCTGACGATGCCGTGCGCGTGGTGGCGGCGAAACCTTTGGGGCACACCCATGTGAAGACTTTGCCTTATCCCGGGTTTCCCACGGATATGCAGCCGCAGATCACGGTGGCGCTTGGACTTTCCGCAGGCACAAGCATTGTGACGGAGAGTATTTTCGAGAACCGTTTTAAATATGTGGACGAGTTGACCAGCATGGGAGCGAATATCAAGGTGGAGAGCAACACGGCGATTATCGACGGCGTGTCCAAATATACCGGGGCGCAGATTACCGCGCCGGATTTGCGTGCTGGAGCGGCGCTTGTCATCGCGGCGCTGGCGGCGGACGGTATCAGCACGGTTGACGATATCAAATATATTCAGCGCGGCTATGAGGATTTTCATCTGAAGCTGCAGCATCTGGGCGCGCAGATTGATCTGGTGACCACAGATCGGGAGCTGCAGAAATTTAAATTGAAGGTCAGCTGATAAAGTATTGACACAGCCTGTCGATAGGTGTATGTTTATTTATAGATAAAAACTTCATAGTGTGATGTCTTTCTCTTATTCAGAGTGGTGGAGATACATAGGATCGATGAAGCCACGGCAACCCCTGACAAGGAAGGTGCCAACCTGAGCGAAGCTGTTAGCGCAGCATGATCGAACAATAAGAGGATTTGACGATTGTATGTCGGGTCCCCTTATTTCAAAGAGAAATAAGAGGGCTTTTTCATTTCCGCGAATAAGCAGCGTTTCGAGTCTCTGCTTATTTGCAGAATATAATAACACACAAAAAGGAGAGGAAAAATGGAGAAAAGATTATTTACATCCGAGTCTGTAACCGAGGGACATCCCGACAAAGTCTGCGATGCGATTTCTGATGCGATTCTGGACGCCTGCATGGAAAAAGATCCTATGAGCCGTGTGGCGTGTGAGACGGCGGTCTGCACCGGGTTTGTTCTGGTGACCGGCGAGATCACCACAAACGCATACGTGGATATGCAGAAAGTTGTGCGCGACACCGTCAAGGAGATCGGCTACACCAAGTCCGAGTACGGTTTTGACGCCAATACCTGCGCGGTGTTCGTAGCGATCGACGAGCAGTCGGCGGATATCGCAATGGGCGTGGACAAGGCGCTCGAGGCGAAGAAGGGCGAGCAGACGGACGATCTGGACACAGGCGCGGGCGATCAGGGCATGATGTTCGGTTACGCCACCAACGAGACGGAAGAGTATATGCCTTATCCGATCGATCTTGCACACAAACTTGCGCGGCAGCTTACCAAGGTTCGCAAGGACGGCACACTCAAGTATTTGAGACCCGACGGAAAGAGTCAGGTTTCCGTGGAGTACGATGAGGCGGGCAAGCCGGTTCGTCTGGAAGCGGTTGTGTTATCTACCCAGCACGATGACGATGTGACGCAGGAGCAGATTCATGAGGATATCAAAAAGTATGTGTTTGATCCGATTCTCCCGAAGGAACTCATCGACGACAAGACCAAATTCTTTATCAATCCTACGGGACGTTTCGTGATCGGCGGTCCTCACGGCGACGCGGGACTGACAGGTCGTAAGATTATCGTTGATACATACGGCGGCTACGCGCGTCACGGCGGCGGCGCTTTCTCCGGCAAGGACTGCACGAAGGTTGACCGTTCCGCAGCTTACGCGGCGCGCTATGTGGCGAAGAATATTGTTGCGGCAGGCATCGCGGACAGGTGCGAGATACAGCTCTCCTATGCGATCGGCGTGGCACAGCCTACCTCTATCATGGTGGACACCTTTGGCACAGGCAAGATTGCGGATGAAAAGCTGGTGGATATCGTGCGCGAGAACTTTGATTTGAGACCTGCAGGCATCATCAAGATGCTTGACCTCCGCCGTCCGATCTACAAGCAGACCGCAGCTTACGGTCACTTTGGACGCAACGATCTGGATCTGCCTTGGGAGAAGCTTGACAAGGTGGATGCACTGAAGAAGTATTTATAAAGAAATAATATGCGCCCCGGAAGAGAAATCTTTCGGGGTGTTTTTTGGCATATCTGTATGTTAAACGATTGACCAAATTATGGTTTACATGTAAAATATTGTGGTAGAAAAGTCGATATATATTTAAAGTATGTGTATGTTTTAACAGAGTAGTTTGTGTATCAAGTGTGAGAACTGGGGGCGGTGAGTATGTACAGGAATTGGAAGAGCGCGGCGGCATTGGGACTGGCGGTGCTGCTCGGGTGTATGATGCCGATGAGCACGATGCTGGCGGCGGAGGAGGATGCGGAAACGACAGAGGCGTCTGTGCCTGAAAACGATGCGTTTCACGAGGAGGAAAACGTTTCAGGGAGTGAGACCGTGACGGACGAAGAAGGTATGCCGGATGATGAGACCGTGACGGATGAAGAGGGTATGCCGGATGATGAGACCGTGACGGACGAAGAAGGTATGCCGGGTGATGAGACTGTGACGGACGAAGAAGGTATGCCGAGTGATGAGACTGTGACGGACGAAGAGGGTATGCCGGATGATGAGACCGTGACGGACGAAGAAGGTATGCCGGGTG
>CAJURQ010000006.1:0-44848 GCA_910588955.1 uncultured Lachnospiraceae bacterium | reverse complement strand
ATGAAAATGTGTCAGACGGGGAGAGCGTTGACGGGATCCGGAGTGCCGATATCATGACGGTACCTGCGTCTGATCTGAGTGCAGAGTCGGATAGCGTTGAGAGCGCGGAAGCCCCGGAGATTTTCATCAAGAGAGGTGATGAGAACAAAGCCTGCAGTCTGGGCGGCGCGATTTCTCTTGAATATATGGGTTATCAGGACACGCTGTTTGATGTGTCTGTCGGCGGGAGCGACAGCGGCATTCCCTTTTACTGCCATACAGATAAAGTGACGGATGTGGAAGCCGGGGCTAAGACGGAAGACCAGATGGGCACATTATTTTGGGGGCAGAAAGAGACTTCGCCCATAAGCATCATGCCTAATAAGGGTGACGGCTGTTATGTTGCATATGTGAAAGTAGAGGCCGGGGGACAGACGTATTACGCCCGCTCCAACGGAATTGTGGTGGACACTAAAAAACCTGTCATAAAAGGCGTCGAGGAAGGAAAAACCTACCCGGAAGGCACACTGTTTCAGGTGGAGGACGCCAATTTGGACAAGGTTCTGGTGAATGAGCAGGAGGCAGCGCCTGAAAACGGAAGTTATAAGGTGGCTGCAAACGGCACGTCCTGCGTGATCAGAGCGATAGATAAGGCGGGACATGAATCGACCTGTAGCATTACCGTGTCTGGAACCGTGACGCCGAAACCGGAGGAACCGAAACCGGAGGAACCGAAACCGGAAGAACCGAAACCGGAAACGGGTTATACGATTTCCAAGAGCGGCGAATATGAGCTGAAAGTGGGTGTGAAATATCATCTGGCGGAAGGGAAATGGAAGGTTGACGGTGACAAGTCGGTGTATCAGGGCGGCAGGGATTTTTATGTGCCTGCGAACGGCAGTTATCAGTTTTCAAAATAATTTTGCGGATAAGAACAGTGAGCCGAAAGAGGGGCGTGGAAGATGATACAGAAATTAATGTCATATAAGAAAATCATAATTTGTGCCTGTGCCGCAGCGGTTTTGGTTGTTGTGGCGGCGATTGTACTTTTATCAAATAAAGAGGAGGCGTTCCGCTCCATACTGGTCTATGACGTGGAAGGAGACGCCGTGATTGAGCGTGAGACTGTGGGCGCTATGAACGCGGCGGAAAATCTCTATCTGGAATCGGGCGACCGCGCCAGCGTGGCGGAAGAATCCAGTATGCGCATGAAGCTGGATGACGATAAATACGTGATGGCGGAGGCGAATACGGTGTTTTCCGTGGAAGCGGAAGGGTCAGCGGCGGATTCCAAGACAAAGATATGTCTGGAGCAGGGCGCGATTACCAATGAGATTCAGCATCCGCTGAGTGAAGGATCCCAGTATGAGACTTCTACTCCAAATTCCGTGATGGCGGTCCGCGGGACGATCTACCGTGTGGAGCTGTACGTGGATAAAGACGGCAGTCAGAATACAAAATTATGTTGTTTTCAGGGAAAAGTCGGGGCGAAGCCCATTCTTCCGGACGGCACCTACGGGGAGGAAGTACTTGTTCCGACAGGCTGCGAACTGACTGTATATGAGGACGGAACGGTGGGAGAGGTCAGCGACATTGCCTATCAGGATCTTCCCCTGCAGGCAGTTGTAAACCTGCTTGGCATGATGGAGAACGGTCAGGAGATGACAGGCATATCAGCTGAGGAGTTGACGGAGCTTACCTTGGAAACTGCGGACGCCGGGGAAGCGGCGGAGACGGAATACGCAGAAGAGACAGAACAGCCTGAAATTGTGGAAGCGGACACGGAGAGCGATACGGACGAAGAAGCTGACACACAGATACATATACAGACAGATACGGCAAAAAATGCGCCTGCGAAAGCGGACAGGGAAAAGCAGGGCGCCCCAGCGATTAAGCCGTCGGCAGGACAGGCTGCGCCCAAGCCGACACCCCAGCCGCAAGCTCCTGTGATTAAGCCGACAGTACCGCCGGCGAACAGCGGTAATGTGGATCAGGGCAATACGGGGGGAGACGGCTCTCAGGACGAAAATACCGGAGAGGATTCCGACAAAGACAAACCGGACGACGATAAGAAAGATAAAGACAAAGATAAAGATAAAGAGAAACCCTCTAAGCCAAAGACTTACACGGTGACGTTTCAATATCAGGGCGAGGAGTTTGCGACGCAGAAGGTGAAACGCGGGGAGACGGTTTCAGCGCCTGTGCTTGCCCCGGCGCCAAGCGGTGCGTGGGATTTTGACTTCGGAACAAAAATAGAGGCGAACACGACAATAACGTGGAAATAGCGGGACGTAGGGGATGAAATATTTGAACAAAATGAAAACGGCGGCGGTTACTGCCGCCGTTGTTCTGGCATCTCTTGCTTTTTTGTATTTCGGCACGGCGGGGTTTCTTGATATAGGAATATCCGATAAGCTGAACCAGCGGGAGAGCGTCACCAACAAAAAAATTTATATCATTGGCATCGACGATAAAACGCTGGAGGAATATGGTCCTGTCAACACTTGGAGCAGGGAGATTCCGGCGAAACTGCTAACCGCTCTGAACGGTGCGGACGGCGCGCGTCCTGCCGTGATCGGATTCGATGTGATCTACAGCGAGGAGGCGGATCGGGAGGCGGACGAATATTTTGCCCGTGTCTGCGGGGAAGCCGGGAATGTCGTTGCGGCGATGAGCTTTTCTTTTAAGGAACAACCCGAACAGGGGGCGGATGGGCGTATCGTCTACAATCCCTATCATGTCGATCATGTGATCGAGCCATACGACAGCTTGAAGGATGAGGTGATGTGCGGCTTCGCCAATACCTTTGTAGATACGGACGGCTATGTGCGGCAGGCGATGGCTTACCTGGATTACGAGGGGGAGCGGGCGTACAGCCTTTCCTCTCAAGTCTATAAGGTTTATCAGGAAAGCAGAGGAGAAGAGGCGGTGTTTCCCGCCGTGTATGGGAGAAATAACCGATTCTACTTCACCTATTCCGGCAAGGCGGGGGGCTACAGCGTAGTCTCTATGGCGGATGTGCTTGACGGAACGGTGGATCCGGCGATTTTTCGGGATGCGGTTGTGCTGGTGGGTGCCTATGCGGTGGGGATGCAGGACGCCTATATGCCTGCGATCGCCCACAACGGTCAGATGTACGGGGTGGAGATACACGCCAACATCATAGAAGCGCTGCTGGAAGGAAAGACACAGCTTCCGGTATCGCCCCTGTTCTATGCGCTGGCGGCGGCGCTCCTGTGCGGTATATTTTATGTGTGCAGCGAAAAGATGCGGATGCTGTATGCCACGGTTCTGCTGGCGCTGCTCACCGTTCTTGAACTTGTCTTCGCGAAAGTCATGTATGGAAACGGATGGATCGTGCCAACGATCCTCTTGCCGATCTGCCTGCTCGTCATCTGGCTGGCGCAGATGGTGCGCAGGTATTTGGCGGAGATCATGCGCAGACGGCGGGTGCTCAATGTCTTTAAACAGTATGTGGCGCCTCAGGTGGTGGACAAGATCAGCAAGGATAAGGATTTTGAGCTGGTAATCGGCGGGGAAAATCGTCATATTGCGGTGCTGTTTGTGGATATCAGGGGATTCACCACCATGTCGGAGAGCTTGAAGCCGGAGGAAGTGGTGGAGATTTTGAACGAATATCTGGGACTCACCACGCAGGCTATTTTCGATAACGGCGGAACCCTGGACAAGTTCGTAGGGGACGCGACCATGGCGGTGTTCAACGCGCCGTTTGATCTGGACGACTATATTTTCCGCGCTGTCGCCACCGCATGGGATATGCAGGCGGGAGCGGACAGGATTGCCGAGAAATTCAGCAAGAGATACGGCAAGAGCGTATCCTTCGGAATCGGTGTTAACTGTGGCAATGCCGTTGTGGGGAATATAGGCTGTGATTTCCGGATGGACTACACGGCGATCGGAGATACGGTCAATACGGCGGCGAGACTTGAGAGCAACGCGAAGCCCGGTCAGATCCTGATCAGCAGGGATGTTTACGAGGCGGTAAAAGACAGGGTTGTTGTGACGCCGATCGGGGAGATTCCCTTGAAGGGGAAGAGCAACGGCGTCTTTGTATATCAGGTAGACAGCGTGAGAAGTACTAAGTTTCGCATAGGAGGTAGGTGATAAATAAAATGAGCAGGCTGTATTTGGTTCCCGACAGGAAGGATATGGAGCGTATGTGCGCTCTGGCAGCAGAGTACGGGTGTGCGTTTGAATATAATGATTTCTTTATGCCGAAGGTCATGGACGATCCCCAAAAGCAGGTAGAGATTCTTGAAGACTACGGGATATACAAAAGAAAGTTTGAAAACGATACCATGCACGGAGCGTTTCTGGATGTGACGATACACAGCGACGATCCCTTAATCCGGGATGCATCCATGCTGCGGGTGCGACAGTCTATGGAAATGGCAAAGGACATGGGATTAAAGGGCGTTGTGTTCCACACGGGACGTCTTGCCGGTTTTCGGGCGGAGGGCTATCTGAAAAACTGGCGGGACAGAAACGAAGCGTTTTTTGCGGAGCTTGCGGACAAATACCCAGGGCAGCAGATCTATATGGAGAATATGTTCGATGAAGCGCCGGATATTCTGGCGGGGCTGGCGGAGAGGATGCAGGATGTCGAAAATTTCGGCGTTTGTCTCGATTATGCCCATGCTATGATTTTTTCCAAATGTTCGGGGCGGGAGTGGATGGAGACGCTGGCGCCTTATATCCGTCACATACACATCAACGACAACGATCTGCAAAACGACCTGCATTTGGCAGTGGGCGCCGGGAAACTGGACTGGCAGGAATTTGACGAACTGGTCAGACAGTGCCGGATAGAAGCGCCGGTGCTGGTGGAGGTAAAAGGTTACGAGGCGCAGGAAGAATCGCTTCGGTACATGAAGAGCCACGGGATCTATCCGATGGAAAGAGAGAGGGAAGAGTGATGCATCTGCAATACGAAGACTTTGAAAAGATAATGGACATTGGTATAAGCCTTTCCACGGAAAGAGACAGAAACTGTCTGCTCATGACCATTCTGGATAAGGGTATGGAGATTACAAACTGTGACGCGAGCACCCTGTATCTGTACGAGAATGACGGACTTAAGTTTCAGTTTATGAAGACGCTCTCTCAGGGGATAAACAGAGGGTCGGACGGGGAGCCGATCGACCTGCCGCCCGTGCCGATGAAGGAAGAAAATGTGTGCTCCTATGCGGCGATTCACCGGGAAGTCGTGAACATTCCGGACGTGTATGCCAGCAGCCGGTTTGATTTTTCGGGTCCCAGACAGTATGACGGCATGACCGGGTACCGTACGAAGTCGCAGCTTGTCGTGCCCCTTGTGAATAATGAAAATGAACTGATCGGCGTCTTACAGTTGATCAATGCTATGGACGAAGAGGGCGGTCTGATTGCTTTTCACGAATCTTATGAAATTATTATTCGTGCGCTTGGGGCGATTGCGGCGATTGAGCTGACGAATCTCTCCTATGTGGAGGCGTTGAAGGCGCAGATTTATTCTTTTGTGGAGGCGCTCACGACGGCATTGGAAAAGAGAACGCCGTACAACGCCCTGCATACGAGGAACGTAGAAAAATATGTGAGCCTGTTGGCGGACTATATCACCGAATTACATAAAGAGGGAAAATGCGACAGGGGCTTTGACCCGGAGCGGAAAGAACAGCTGATGCTGGCGGCGCTCATTCACGATATCGGCAAGATGGTGGTGCCCTTAAGCATTATGAATAAGGCGACCAGACTGGATACGCGGCTTGAGAAGGTGGACGACCGTTTTGCGCTGCTTAGAGCGCTGTATGAGATTGACATGCTGCGGGGAAGGATTACCGGTGAAGAGTACGAGGCGGTTATCAAGGATTTAGAAGCGGAGCTTGCCTTCGTCCATGAGATGGATGTGATCGACCGTGTGAGCGACGAAAACTGCGAACGGATCAAAAGACTTGCAGGGAAACAACATGTCAGCGAGGACGGCACGGCGCTTCCCTATCTGACGGAGAAGGAGGCGGAATGCCTGAGCATCCGCAGCGGCACGCTGACGGTGAAGGAACGCAAAGAGATGGAAAACCACGTGGTTATGACGTCTAAAATTCTGGAGAAGGTGCAGTTTTACAAAGGCTTTTCCATGGTGCCTAAATGGGTGGGCGCCCACCACGAGTATATGGACGGCAGCGGCTATCCGAACGGTTTGAATGGCGACGAGCTGGATCTGGAGACACGACTTTTGACGGTGGTGGATATCTATGACGCGCTGGTGGCAACGGACAGACCCTACAAACAGCCGATCTCGAGACCCAGAGCGATTCAGATACTGAAAGACATGGCGCAGAGGGGCAAGGTGGATCTGCAGCTTGTGGAGTGGCTGGACGAGGCGCTGGGGGCGGAAGCGGAGGATAAAGCCTGAGTCAAAATATTTAGTTGTGGTACAGATCTTCGAGCGTGAGCAGCCGTACATCCGCAGCTTGATTTTGCAGGGCGGCTGTGAAGCCGGATTTGGAGAAAATATAGTAGTAGCGTTTTTCAAAATGTCCCATAGCGTCTGCGTAATCTTTCAGAAGGTTCAGCTCGTCCGTATCGACGGGAGCGTTTCGGAATTTACAGGAACCGACGATGCAGTCGTTTGTGTCTGCGGCGGAGGCTACCAGATCGATCTGCGCCTGCTTGTGCTTGCGCGGATGACCACCCCACCATTGACCGACTTCTCCGAGCAAAAAGGGGAGATTGTCTGTGTAATACAAAATATAGTCGCGGCACATTTTCTCAAAGGTCAATCCCATATAATCGGATAAGCGGCTCTCCACGGACGCCGCATAGTTGTCTTCTATTCTGCATGAAAGGATAGAGGACATATTTTTTGAAACAAAGGTAAACCAGAAACGGAAAAACTGGTCATCGATCAGATAGATAGAACGTTTGCTGCTCTGTTCGGTGACAGGCGTCTCACGCTTTATGATGCCGAGCGTAATCAGGTTGGAGAGATATTTACTGCAAAGTCCGCTTTCCATGCCCACCGTGGTCGAGATCTCCGAAAGCCTCGTTTTGCCGGAGGCGATGGCGGTAATAATGGCGTTGTAGGAGGAAGGCTCCCGCAGCTCTTGTTTAAAGAAGTTGGAGGGCTCCTCGAAAAGCAGCGCGTTTTTGTTGAAAAGGTTTTCCAACAGATTTTCGCGTATGCTTAAGGATGGCGAAAACTGTTCCAGATAGAGAGGGATGCCGCCGGTAATGCCGTACATCAGCGCTTTTTCCTCAAAAGTATAGTCAGGAAACCATTTCCCGGTGTCCAGATAGTGAAAGGGCAGGATTTTAAACTGCGCTGTCCTGCGACCGTAGAGGGGACTTTGATACCCCAATACCTGTTTTTTCATAAAACTCATGGAAGAGCCGCAGAGAATCAGAAAAAGCTTCGTGTTCTTAAATTGGTGGTCAAGATAGTTTTGCAGCAGAGAGGAAATGCTTTTCTCCGCACCCGCAAGGTAGGGATATTCGTCGATCACCACAATCAGGCGTTCCGAGGCGGCGATTTCCGCAAGGCGGGTAAAGGCGTCCCTGAAACTGCGGAAAATCATGCTGACACTGCTATTCTTTTCAACTTCCGCAATGGCGTTTGAAAAGGTTTCCAGATTCTGGTTCGCATTGCTTTCCTGTGCGGCAAAGAACACCGTTTTTTTATTCTTGCAAAATTCTGTGATGAGCGTTGTTTTTCCGACGCGCCTGCGCCCGTAGACGATGGCGACTTCCAGTTTGCCGCTCTCATACATCTGGTTCATTTTTTTTAGTTCCGAATCTCTGCCAATAAACATAGGGACCTCCTTTCTCGCAGATAAATTTTCAAGTTTCACATGCTATATTATAATATACTATATCGTGATATACTATATTGTACATCAGAAAATATAGGAATGTCAAGTGTGGTACTTTTATAGTATAATTGTTTTGGCAAATAATTATCAAATGTGAGGAAAGCGGATGAACCCATACAAAATCCTTCTTGTGGAGGACGACGCTGAGATCAGCGAAATGTTAAAAAATTATTTGGAGACGGAAAACTATGAAGTGGCGTGCGCCCTTGACGGACAGCACGCCTGTGCTATGTTCGACGATATGTCCTTTGACATTGTCCTTCTGGATCTGATGATTCCGAAGGTGAGCGGCATGAGCGTGATGCAGCACATCCGGGGAAAAAGCTTTGTGCCGATCATCATTCTTTCCGCGAAAGATTCGGAGAGCGACAAGACTCTCGGGCTGGGTCTTGGGGCGGACGATTATATTACCAAGCCTTTCTCCGTGGTGGAGGTGCTGGCACGGATCAAGGCGGCGCTGCGCAGAACGATGCAGTATGACGGCGCAGCCGTCGGGACAATGAAAGAGCCTTCTGTCCTTACGGCGGGAGAGCTGGCAATGAACCTGTCCGATTACACGGTGCGGAAGGGAGAACAAACCATTGAGCTTACGGCGAAGGAGTTTGAGATTTTGAAGCTTCTTATGCGGAATCCGAAAAAGGTATATACGAAGGAGCAGCTCTATTCCCTCGTGTGGAACGACGCTTACTATGGGGACGAAAACGCAGTGAACGTGCATATCAGCAGGTTGCGGAACAAGATTGAGGAGGATCCGCGCAGCCCAAAGTATGTGCTGACGGTGTGGGGAATCGGGTATAAGCTGGGGGGATTGCTATGATGCTAGTTGCTTTGGGGCTGCTGGCAGCAGTTTTGGCTGCGGTCGTGCTGTACCAGCAGTTTGCTTTCCGAAATGGCGCACAAAAGAGGCTCCGGGAACTCCACCAACAGCTGAAAGAGATTTTGGATGCGGACAGCGGCGAGCGGGTGATGATATTCACGGACAATAAGGAAGTGATGGAGCTGGTGGCGCAGATCAACCGTCTTTTGGAGGAGAAGGCGAAGACGGAGGCAGATTTTCGACGTTCTGAGATATCTTCCAGAAAAATGCTGTCCAATATTTCCCACGACATGAAAACACCTATGACCGTGATCAAGGGCTATCTGGAGATCATGCGGACGAGGGGAGAGGCGGCTTTGGAGGCGCGGGAAGGATCAGAGGTGCGGGAGAACTTGCAAATGCTGGAGAAGGCGGAACAGAAGGCGGAGTCGCTTATGGAGCTGGTCGACAGCTTTTTTTCATTGGCGAAAATCGAGGCGGGCGATATGGAACTGACGCTTTCCGGTCTGGACGTCTGCGAGTTGTGCAGAGAAAGCATTCTGGATTTCTATGAAATGCTGACAGGGGCGGATTTTGAGGTGGAGATCGGACTGCCGGCGGCGGCTGTTTACGCGCTGGCGAACAGGGAGGCTCTGCAGCGTATTCTCTCGAATCTCATCTCCAACGTGATCCGCTACGGCGCGGAGGGAAAGTATCTGGGCATTTTCCTGCGGACGGACGATCAGTCGGCGTATATCGATGTGGTGGACAAGGGGAAGGGAATAGACAGCGCTTTTGCGCAGAGTGTATTCGAGCGGCTTTTTACTATGGAGGATTCCCGCAGCCGGAGCGTGCAGGGCAACGGTATCGGACTGACGATCGCGAAGCGGCTGGCGGAGCAGATGGGCGGGGAGCTGACGCTTAAGAGCGAGCCGTATGTGCGGACTGCTTTTACGGTTGGGTTAAATCGGGTATTGTGAGGGCTAAAGAAAACGACATTTGTGTCAGAATGTTTCGGTATGAATAAATTGCTTCCCGAAAGAAATTTGTAAGAATTGGGTAAGAGTTTTGAAAGTCGCAGCCGTTACAATTGGTTACAGTACATCAAATAAAGAACATGCGATGTACCAGAAAGGAGGCAGCAGAATGTCTTATATTTTACAAACAAGCCGCCTTACCAAGACCATCGGCGGCAAAGAACTGGTAAGAGACGTGGATCTCCATGTAAAAAAGGGTGAGATTTACGGATTTCTCGGTCCCAATGGTGCTGGCAAGACGACGGTCATGAAAATGATCATGAATCTCTGGAAACCGACTATGGGTACGGTTGAACTTTTTGGAAAGCCGATTACGTCGAAGTCCTACGAAGTGCTGCGGCGGATCGGCAGTATCATTGAGTTTCCAACCTTTTACGAGCATATGACGGGGGAAGAAAACCTGCGGATGCATTGTGAATACATGGGATATTATCAGCACGGAAGTGTGGAAAAGGCGTTAAAAATGCTGGATTTGTCGGCGGCGGCGAAAAAGCCCGTAAAGAATTATTCGCTCGGTATGAAGGAGCGTCTTGGGATCGCAAGGGCGATTTTATGTAAACCCGAGTTGCTGATTCTCGACGAGCCGACTAACGGACTTGACCCGGCGGGCATGAAGCAAATCCGTGAACTTTTGCGGATGCTCAGTGCGGAGCAGGGGACGACGATCGTGGTGTCCTCCCACATTCTCTCGGAGATAGAGAGCATTGCGGACACCATCGGCATCATTCATCAGGGCAGGATGAAAAAGGAAATCGGTCTGAAAGAGATCGAGGAGATGAGCTTGGCATATATCGAGCTTTCCGCGCAGAATCCGGAGCGGGCGGCATATGTGCTTGCCGACAAGCTGGGACTTACCAACTTTAAGGTGATGGAAGGCGGGATGTTCCGCATTTATGACGAGCGTGTCACAACTGAGGAGATCGCGAAGACGTTTGCCATGAATGAGGTGGCGGTGACTTCGCTGGGGAGGAAGGCGGAGACGCTGGAAGACTATTTCCTGAAACTGACAGCGGAGGTGAAGACAAATGATTAAATTGATGAGACTGGAGTGGAAGAAAAATAATATCTTAAAATATGCGAGAAACGCGGCAATTACAACAGCAGTCCTTCTCCTGTTTCTGCTGATGGCGGCGGGGGAGCTGGAGACGGAGGAGACGGTGCAGTCCTATGGCAAAAGTATGCTGGACATGTCCGTTGGTCTGTTTGTCCACATGTCGTACATTATTTTTACGGGCGTGATGATCGCGGCGTTTATCGTGGGCGCCTATGAGAAGAAGACGATCAATCTAATGTTTTCCTACCCGATCAAGCGCAGTAAGATTATTCTCTCCAAAATCGGCGCGGTGTGGCTTTTTAACTTTGCAGCGATGGTGCTAAGCAAGGCAGTGATTTATGCTGTGCTGATTGCGACAAGGTCCTTTACGGGCATATCTGCCGCGGGTTTTCCGATTGGGGAGCCGTCGTTTTGGCTGGACGCCGTTCTCTCTTCGGCGGCGATGGTGAGCATCAGCTTTATCGCGCTGCCTGTGGGTCTTAAAATGAAATCCTCGAAGGCGGCGATCGTGGCAGCGGTTGTCATTGTCTGCTTTACGCAGGGAGGGATCGGATCGGTGACGCTGGCGAATAATATGACATTTTATGCAATCCTGTTTGTGGCGGCGGTGATATCTGTCTGGCTGTCCGTGTGGCGGGTGGAGACGCGGGATGTGATGTGAGGCGCGGATGTATATGATGCTTTTTCTGTTTTGTCTCTGGTATCTGTACATCCACGCAAGGCTGATCAAATATCAGTGGCGCCGGACGGACTTCATACAGTTGGCGTTGTGCATCTTTTTCGGTACGCTGACTCACTATTATTTTTATGTCTATGGGGGTGCGTTGACTTTATTGGCAATGATTTTCCTGATCCGGCGCGGGAGGCTGCGGGAACTTTTATCATATATGTACGCCGGTGTGGTTGGGATTGTGGTATCGTGGATTTGTTATCCGTGGGCTTTGTTCCATATTTTTTTAAAGGCACAGGGTAAACATGCCGATGTGGAAGGCTGGTCTCCGGAAAAAGTGAAGGAATATGTGCTTTTTCTCAGGGACAGTCTGTTCGGCGAAAACGGCGCGGGATGGGTGATTATACTGGCTTTTTGGTGCGCGGGCATGTTTTATATGAGGCGGACAAAGGGCGCTGAGAAGGATGACTGGTGGCAGGCTTTTCGAGGAATGGCAGCGGGAAGTGGTCTGATTTATTCGCTGATTATATATACGCTGGATGGCGGCAACCTGTATTATATGACGGCATTATATGTGGTATTTATCGTCTGGACGTCTACGGTGCTGATTGATCTGAGCGCGAGGATCAGGATTTCGTGGAAGAAAAACATTGTCAGAATCGGTATGGCGTTGATCGGCGTGTGGATTGTCTGCTCCGGGACGGTGGTCCGCAGATATGTATCTTCCGCGAAGGAGGTTGTGGAATGTATGTCTGAGGGCGTGTCGCTTGTGGATGAATTTCGTCAGACGCCGGCAGTCTATCAAAATTATAACTGCCTTTACATTGAGAAGAAACAGGATAACCTGTTTCATAATTATTGGTTTGAATTTGGGCAATACAGGCAGTTTAAAAAAATAACGGTGGAAGAGTTTTACCGTCATGGCATCGGTGAGGAGGAAATGCGCGGCTGTGAGGAGGGGGAGGGAATCGTCGTCTACGCGCCGAAGGAGTGCGAGCTGGACGAACAGCGGTACAGGCAGATTGCGGAGGATGCAAGCTATCAGATTTATGAGTATCTGGGAGGGGAATCCTGATGAATTATATAAGATTTTTGTGGGATAAAAAGTATGTGGGACTGCTGATCGTGCTTGTTTGCGCCTGTCTGGGGAGTGTCCGCGGCGCGTGGAAGGAGAGCGGGGAGCCGTTTATCGGAGTGACGGAGATGGATCTGGCGGACATGGAAAATGCCGGGGCAGGTGCGCCGGAAATGACAGGAGTCATTGCGCTTGCGGCGGAGCAGAACAGATGGCTCAATTTTGACTATGCATTTCATTATGCGGGGCGGGGTGTGGTGTGCTACTGTGTTTTGGCGGCTGCTTATATGCCGCTGCACCAGCGTTATTTTAAGTCTGCACAACAAAGTTCCTATGAAAAACGCAAAAAAAATACATAAGTTCCTATGAAAAACTGCATATTTCTTGCAGATAAACGTTAAGCTATGGTAAGATGAATGTAAGCAGACTTGGCATAGCCTTGCCGTCTACAGTTACAGTCTTATTGGACATTCGTGTCAGCACGGGAGGTAAGGGGAAATATGGAACGGGATATTATGAAAAAGCTGGTGGCATGGAAGGATTCCCCTGACCGTAAGCCGCTTTTGCTCACCGGGGTGCGGCAGTGTGGAAAAACGTATGTGTTGAAGGATTTTGGAAACAGATATTTCGAGGATACGGCGTATTTTTCGTTTGAAGGAAATAAGGGGCTTTCCTCGGTCTTTGATTATAACCTTGACCCGGAGAGGATTCTTAAGGAGCTTGGGAGCATTGTCCGGGGACAGGAAATCATTCCGGGGAGAACGCTCCTTATTTTTGATGAGATTCAGGCATGTCCGAATGCGGTCACCTCTCTGAAATACTTTTGCGAAAATAAGAGAGAACTGCATATTGCGTGCGCCGGTTCCCTGCTGGGCGTTTCAGTCAGAAGGGATGGAATCTCTTTTCCGGTGGGAAAGGTAGAACGTCTGCAGATGTATCCGATGACTTTTGCGGAATTTTTGTGTGCAGATGGAGAGCAGGCGTTGTATGATGGGGCGGAGCAGCTTCCTTTGCAGCGTGAGCTGCCGGAGCTTTACAGCGTTCCGCTTATGAAAAGCCTGAAATATTATTATGTGGTTGGCGGTATGCCAGAAGTGGTAAAGAAATGGGTGGATACCCATAATTGCGAGGATGTGTCCCGCCTGCAGGATAATATTTTGGAGGATTATGCAAGCGATTTTGCCAAACATGCCCCGAAGACGGATGTGCCCAAGCTGGGGTGGATTTGGGATAGTATACCGAAACAGCTTGCTAAGGATAATAATAAATTTATCTTTTCTCATGTGAAAGAGGGAAAACGTTCCAGCGAATTGGAGGATGCACTGGAGTGGCTGACGGATGCCGGGCTTGTCCATCGTCTGGAGATGGTTTCAAACCCCGAGCTTCCGCTGTCCTTTTATGCGGATTCTACGTTTTTAAAGGTATATATGGCGGACGTGGGACTTCTGAGGAGAAAGGCGGGTCTGTCACATAAAACAATTCTGGAGGAATCGGAATTATACCGAAATTTTAAAGGCGCGCTGACAGAAAATTATGTGCTGAACGAGCTGCTGGCGCAAGGCATCCATCCGTATTTCTGGCGTTCGGGCAATACGGCGGAACTGGATTTTTTATTTGAACATGAGGACAGGGCCATTCCGGTAGAGGCAAAGGCGAATATCAGCACGCGGGCTAAGAGCTATGCGCAGTTTTGTAAAAAATATGAACCGCCGCTGGGCTTTAAATTCTCCATGAAAAATGTGGGTGAGCATAGGGTGGAGAATACACACACCTATAGTATTCCGCTGTATATGATTTGGAGGCTGGGACGGTATCTGGATTTGTAAGTCGGAACGTGTTTGACTGATTCTTTTTGGCAGTCTATAATAAATAAGACGGTAAAAACAGGAAGATTTGGCAGTTACACAGGATTTTCGGGAAGGATACCACCATGGCGTTTGCGCACTTGCATGTCCACACGGAGTTCAGTCTCTTGGACGGTTCCAACAAAATAAAAGAGTATGTGAGGTATGTGAAGGAGCTGGGGATGGACAGCGCGGCGATCACGGACCACGGCGTCATGTACGGTGCCATTGATTTCTATAAGGCGGCGAAGGAGGCGGGCATCAATCCCGTGATCGGCTGCGAGGTCTATGTGGCGCCACACTCCCGCTTTGACAGGGAACTGACGGGCGGCGAGGACCGGTATTATCATCTCGTGCTCCTCGCGGAAAATAACACGGGTTATGCAAACTTGGTGAAGATTGTCAGCAAGGGCTTTACGGAAGGGTACTATTACAGACCGCGTGTGGACATGGAGGTATTGGAGCAGTACCACGAGGGGCTGATCGCGCTTTCGGCGTGTCTGGCGGGGGAGGTGCCCCGTTACATCCAGAAGGGGCTTGTGGAAGAGGCGAAGAAAGTCGCGCTTAAATATCAGAATATTTTCGGGAAGGACAATTATTTTCTGGAATTGCAGGATCACGGGATTCCGGCGCAGCAGTCGGTCAACTCCGTGCTTCTTCGCATGAGCAAAGAGCTGGACATTCCCCTTGTGGCGACCAACGACGTGCACTACACTTACGCGGAGGACGCCCAGCCCCATGATGTTCTTCTCTGTCTGCAGACGGGGAAGAAGGTGGCGGACGAGGACCGTCTGCGCTACGAGGGCGGGCAGTACTATGTGAAGAGCGAGGAGGAGATGAAAGGGCTTTTCCCCTACGCGTGGGAGGCGGTGGAGAACACCCAGCGGATCGCAGACCGCTGTCATGTGGAGATTGAGTTCGGTCATTACAAGGTGCCGCATTACGATGCACCGGAGGGTTACGATTCTTGGAGCTATCTGAACAAGCTGTGTCAGGACGGGATGAAGGAGCGCTACCCGGAGGATGACGGCACACTGCAGGAGCGTCTGCATTATGAGCTTGAAACGATTAAGAACATGGGTTTTGTGGACTATTTTCTGATCGTGTGGGATTATATCAATTTCTGCAGGGAGAACGGGATCGCTGTGGGACCGGGCAGAGGATCGGCGGCGGGGAGCATTGTCTCCTACTGCCTAAAAATTACCAATATTGATCCGATCAAATATAACCTGCTCTTCGAGCGGTTCCTAAATCCGGAGCGCGTCTCCATGCCGGATATCGACGTGGACTTCTGCTTTGAGAGACGGCAGGAAGTGATTGACTATGTGGGTGAAAAATATGGCGGTGACAGGGTTGTGCAGATCGTCACCTTCGGTACGATGGCGGCAAAGGGCGTGATCCGCGATGTGGGAAGAGTGATGGATCTGCCTTATGCCTATGTGGACCGTCTTGCGAAGATGATTCCCCTCGAGCAGAATCAGGGCGTTTCCATAGACCGCGCGCTGGAGATGAATCCGGAGTTTAAGAGTCTCTACGAGGAGGACGAGCAGGTGCACAACCTGATTGACATGTGCAGGCGCTTGGAGGGATTGCCTCGGCACACTTCCATGCACGCGGCTGGCGTGGTGATCTGCCCTGAGGCGGCGGATGAGTTCGTGCCCCTGTCCCGAGGATCCGACGGTTCTATCACAACTCAGTTTCCCATGACGACCATAGAGGAGCTGGGACTTCTCAAAATGGATTTTCTGGGGCTTCGGACACTGACGGTGATTCAGAGCGCGGTGCGGCTCGTGGAGCAGAGCAAAGGCATCGTGATAGATATAGACAAGATCGACTACGACGACAAGGCGGTACTCGCCTCCCTCGGCACGGGGCGGACGGACGGTGTGTTCCAGCTGGAGAGCGGCGGGATGAAGAGCTTCATGAAGGAGTTGAAGCCCCAGAGTCTGGAGGATGTGATCGCGGGTATATCGCTGTACCGTCCCGGTCCGATGGACTTTATTCCGAAATATATCAAGGGCAAGAACCACCCGGAGACGGTGACCTATGACTGCCCTCAGCTTGAGTCTATCTTGGCACCCACCTACGGCTGTATTGTGTATCAGGAGCAGGTGATGCAGATCGTGCGGGAGCTGGGCGGTTATACCATGGGAAGAAGCGATCTGGTGCGCCGTGCCATGAGCAAGAAAAAGCAGTATGTGATGGAGCAGGAGCGGAAAAATTTCACTTACGGGAATCCCGAAGAGGGCGTGCCCGGCTGTGTGGCGAACGGCATCGACGCGAAAGTCGCGGATCACATTTATGACACCATGATGGACTTTGCCAAGTATGCCTTCAACAAGTCCCACGCGGCATGTTACGCGGTGGTGGCTTACCAGACGGCTTATATGAAATATTACCATCCGGTGGAGTTTATGGCGGCGCTGATGACTTCCGTTATCGACAACCCGAGCAAAGTGGCGGAATACATTATGACGAGCCGGAGCATGGGCATCCAGATTCTGCCGCCGGATATCAACGTGGGCGAAAACGGTTTTTCGGTGGCGGACGGGCAGATCCGTTACGCGCTTTCCGCGATTAAGAGCGTGGGACGTCCCGTGATTGACGCGGTGGTGGCGGAGCGCGAGGCGCGGGGTCCTTACCTGAATTTGGGCGATTTTGTGACACGCGTGACAGATCGGGATATGAACAAGCGCGTGGTGGAACACTTTATCAAGGCGGGAGCTATGGACAGCCTCGGGGGGACGCGAAAGCAGCTCCTCAGTGTGTACATGCAGGTGATAGACGGCATCCAGCAGAACCGCAAGAATAATCTTGCCGGGCAGATCACCCTCTTCGATCTGGCGGGCGAGGAGGAGAAGGTGGATTACCGGGTAAGCCTTCCCGACGTGGGCGAGTATTCCAAGGAGATGCTGTTGGCATTTGAGAAGGAAGTGCTGGGTATCTACATCAGCGGGCATCCGCTGGAGGAGTACAGGGAGACTTGGAAGAAGCATATCACGAAAACCACGGCGGACTTTATGCTGGACGAGGAAACCGGAGAGACGAGGGTGGAGGATGGCGCGAGGGTGACCATTGGCGGCATGATCACGGAGAAGAAGATCAAGTACACCAAGAATGAGAAGGTGATGGCGTTTTTGCAGGTAGAGGATCTGGTCGGTTCCGTGGAGGTTATCGTTTTTCCGAGGGATTATGAGAAGTACGGCAACGCGGTGATGGAGGACAGCAAGGTCTTTATCAAAGGCAAGGTGTCCGTGGAGGAGGACAAGGACGCGAAGCTTGTCTGCGAGCAGATCACCACCTTTGAGCAGATGCCGAGAAAACTGTGGATCAAGTTCCCGACCAAGGAGGCGTTCGAGCAGCGCAGGGATGCGCTTTTCGATATTTTGCGGGAGTCGGAGGGAAAGGACAACGTGGTGATCTATGTGGAGAATCCAAAGGCAATGAATCCGCTGTCGGCGAACTGGAACGTAGCGGCGGAGGCGCCGCTCATTGAGAGGCTGGAGGCGGCGTTCGGGGTGGGGAATGTCAAGGTCGTTTAAATTCATTCCCCTTGATGGAAATATATTGAAAAACCTACATTTTTAGAGTAAAATACAAATAGATTTGAGTAATATAATAAGGCGGAAAGGTGTGGGAATCGGTATGGCGAAGCAGATTAAGACGATCGGTGTGCTGACCAGCGGGGGAGACGCGCCGGGTATGAACGCGGCGATTCGTGCGGTGGTCAGAAAGGGAATCGCTAACGGGGTCAAAGTCAAGGGGATCAAGAAGGGGTATCAGGGTCTTCTGAATGAAGAAATAATCGATATGGAAAAGTGGACGGTTTCGGACACGATTCAGCGGGGCGGTACGATTCTGGGCACAGCACGCTGCCACGAGTTCCGCACGGAAGAGGGACAGCAGAAGGGCGCAGATATCTGCCATAAGCACGGGATTGACGGGCTGGTGGTAATCGGCGGCGACGGTTCTTACCGCGGCGCGCAGGCTCTCTCGAGACACGGCATCAATACAATCGGCATACCGGGAACGATCGATCTGGATATCGCCTGCACGGAGTACACCATCGGGTTCGACACGGCGATCAATACGGCAATGCAGGCGATTGACAAGGTGAGGGATACTTCCTCTTCCCACGAGCGCTGCAGCATCATTGAGGTAATGGGCAGGAACGCGGGATATATCGCGCTGTGGTGCGGCATCTCCAACGGTGCGGAGGACATTCTGCTCCCGGAGAAGTACGATTACAACGAACAGCAGATCATCAACAATATCATTGCCAATCGGAAAAAGGGTAAGACCCACCATCTGATTATCAATGCGGAGGGTATCGGGCATTCTACATCCATGGCGAGAAGAATCGAGGCGGCGACGGGCATTGAGACGAGGGCAACGATTCTCGGCTACATGCAGCGCGGCGGTTCGCCCACCTGTAAAGACCGCTACTACGCATCCATCATGGGCTGTTATGCGGCGGACATTCTCTGTGAGGGCAAGACGAACCGGGTGGTCGGCTACCAGCACGGCGAATTTATGGATTTCGATATTGAAGAGGCGCTGAACATGGAGAAGGGGATTCCGGATTATCCCTACGAGATGTCGAAGATTTTATAATCGCGGAGGATTGCTTCGGGCGCGGAAACAGTAGGAATGATAAGCAGATTTGAGATGTGTCATATCTCGAATCTGCTTTTATATGCAGACCCGCATATGGAAGTTCGGAAAGAGGAAAGATATGATTGCTAGTTTACATAATAAATCAGTCAAAGAAGTGGCGGCACTTCTTGCAAAGAAAAAGGAGCGGGACAGGCAGTTGCTCTTTGTGGCAGAGGGCGGGAAAATGTTTGGCGAAGCGCCGACGGAGCGGATCAGCCGGGTGTTTATTGCGCAGAGTGCCGAGAAGGAAATGTATGCGCGGTATGGGGATAAGCTGTCCGGACTTTCCTGCGATATTGTGACGGACGAGGTGTTCGCCAGAATGTCGGATACAGTGACGCCGCAGGGTATTCTGTGCCTCGTGCGGCAGCGACACTATAATATAGAAGAAATCCTCCGGGACAATAATAAAAAACGAACGTTATTTATAATGCTGGAAGATATACAGGATCCGGGGAATCTGGGAACTATCTTCCGGACGGCGGAGGCGGCGGGCGCAGACGGCGTGATTATGAGCAGTCGGACGGCGGATATTTACAATCCTAAGACTATCCGCTCCACAATGGGGGCGGTTTACCGAATGCCCTTTCTCTACACGGAAGATCTTTCTTCCGTTATAAAGATGATGCAGGAAAAAGGGACGAAAGTTTACGCCGCGAACTTGGGAGCGGAGAACTTTTATGACGCATTTGACTACCAAAAAAGTACGGCGTTTCTGATCGGGAACGAGGCGAACGGTCTGCGGGACGAGACGGCGGACTGCGCAGACGCGCTTCTCGGGATTCCCATGGAGGGAAAAGTAGAGTCTCTGAATGCCGCTGTGGCTTCTTCTATTCTGCTCTACGAGGCATACAGGCAGAGAAGAAAAAGTTGAATCATGATTTAATCTACGCGTAACAACTGTTTTCTAATAAGAAACGATAAAGGAGAAAAGACTTGGAAACTATGGAAAATACAGGAAAGTAACGGGTGTTGCTTTATGAGTGCGAATC
The DNA here is from genome assembly GCA_910588955.1 of uncultured Lachnospiraceae bacterium. Lineage (GTDB taxonomy): Bacteria > Bacillota > Clostridia > Lachnospirales > Lachnospiraceae > UBA3282. The sequence continues at coordinate 24,877 of CAJURQ010000006.1, read as the reverse complement.
ATATGTGTGTTAAAGGTGGCGGAAATACAGATAAATGCACGGAATGACAGGAAGGGAGAGGAAAGGATGAAAATAGGATTTATCGGACTTGGCAATATGGCGTGCGCTATGATCGGCGGTATGCTGGAACAGGGAATTGTTTCTGCGGAGAAGATTTGCGGCAGCGCAAAGACGCAGAAAACCCGCGACGCGGTGCGCGAGCGGTTCGGTATTGATGTGAAGGCGTCAAACGCGGCTGTGGCGGAGGAGGCGCAGACCTTGATTCTGGCGGTGAAGCCACAGTTTCTGGCGGGCGTGATTGCGGAGATTAAGGACGCGGTACAGCCGGACACGCTTGTCGTCAGCATCGCAGCGGGCAAGACGCTTGCGTGGCTGGAGGAGGCTTTCGGCAGACGGATGAAGCTGGTGCGCTGTATGCCCAATACCCCGGCACTTGTAGGGGAAGGCTGTACGGGCGTCTGCGTAAACGGCGCGGTATCGGAGGAGGAGAGTAAGTACAGCCTCCGGCTGATGGAGAGTTTCGGGAAGGCAAGTCTGGTGGAGGAGCGGCTGATGGACGCCGTGGGAGCGGTGAGCGGGTCTTCCCCGGCGTATGTGTTCCTTTTCATTGAAGCGATGGCGGACGCAGGGGTAGCGGCGGGGATGCCCAGGGCGCAGGCCTACGAGTTCGCGGCGCAGGCGGTGTACGGCAGTGCAAAGCTTGTGCTGGAGACGGGGAAACACCCCGGCGAGCTGAAGGATATGGTATGCTCCCCGGGAGGGACGACCATAGAGGGGCTGCGCGTGCTGGAGGAGTCCGGTTTCCGCGGCGCGGTCATGGACGCGCTGCTGGCGGCGGTGGAGAAGTCCAAAATGCTGTAAGCGCGATTTTGTGAATGGGTGCGGGCTGAGTTTTATCTGTGTGCCAAATCATGCTTGCGGAAATCCTGTCGGAATATCTTGTGTTTTGTAAAAAAATAGTAACAAAATATAGAGATAAAACAGAGCCAAATTGTATAAACTTGACAAAGAATAGGCGTTTTGCTAAAATAATCCATACTTAACCGAACTGTAACAATTTTGTAACAATCTTTATCTTTTTGGTTTATGGGAAATGAAGCATTTCCTGTATGGATGAAGATGGGGGGATGTTTATGCGGAAAGGGTATAGACTTCTGCACGCCGGTTTGATTCTTGGAATATGTTTATGCGGTCTGACTCTGGATGTACATGCCACCAGCAGGAACGAGTGTCTGGATTCTATGAACGCGGGTGTGGCACAGATTGTAGATCCTACCGGGAAGGCGGCGAACGAGGACGCAATCCGAGAACTGACAGAGGTGTCACAAGCAAACGGCGCAGAACGGGAAACGGATCTGGTCATGGCTAACGTGCAGGTAGCAATGAATGTGCGCGAGGAGGCGGACGAGGAATCCAGTAAGGTAGGTCTGCTCTATAAGGACTGCGGCGGCAGAATATTGGAGAGAAAAGACGGCTGGACAAGACTTCGCAGCGGGGATCTTGTGGGCTGGGCGAGCGACGAGTATCTGCTTTTCGGCGAGGACGCGGAGCTGCTGGCGAATGATGTGGGAAACCTCATTGTGCAGATCGAGACGGACACGCTCTGCGTAAGGAAAGATCCTGAGGCGGAAGCGGAGGCAGTGGGCTTTATTCCCCGGGACGAGGAGCTGGAAATCATCGAGGTGCTCGATGATGACTGGATCAGCGTGGATTATGAGGGTGAGACAGGCTATGTGTCGTCGGAGTATGTGGATATTGATTTCCACATTGACGAGGGAGAGACGCTGGTAGCAATTCAAAAGAGAGAGGAAGAAGAGCGTAAGGCGAAGCTTACCGCGAACAGGGGCGCTGTTGTGGTGGGCGGAGACGACACGAGACTTCTGGCGGCACTGATTTACTGCGAGGCGGGCATCGAGACTTACAACGGCAAGCTGGCGGTAGGCGCGGTGGTTATGAACCGTGTCAGAAGCGCGGCTTACCCAAATACGATATCGGGTGTTATTTTTGCATCGGGACAGTTTACTCCCGCGCTCAACGGCAAAGTGGCGAGAGTGTACGGCGGCGATATTCCCGAAAGCTGCTGGGAGGCGGCAAGAGCCGCGATCAACGGTGAGACAAACGTGGGCGACGCGACCCATTTCCGACGCGCCGGAAACCACGAGGGTCTGCTCATCGACAGGCAGGTGTTCTGGTAAGTCCTTGTCATATTGGGGATAATGTGAGATAATCATTATATGTCTGAGTCATCTAAGGAGGGAACATGATGGAGATACAGGCGTTAAACATGACGGTGGTCTGGCTGGTCATCCTTGTGGCGCTGGTTGTGATAGAACTTCTGACGATGGGGCTTACCACCGTCTGGTTCGCTGGCGGCGCGCTTGTTGCCACGCTGGCTTCCTTGCTTCATCTGCCGGTTATTTTACAGGTGATACTGTTTCTTGTGGTTTCGGCGCTGCTCTTGTATTTTACAAGACCGATTGCGGTAAAATATTTTAACAAAGACCGGGTGCGCACGAACGCGGAGGGCCTTGTCGGGCGACAGGCTATCGTAATAAGCGAAATAGATAATCTGCAGGGCATCGGACAGGTAAATGTGGGCGGCATGGAATGGTCCGCGAGGACGAAGACGGACGAGGAGAAGCTGCCTGTGGGAGCAGTGGTGATCGTGCTGGCGATAAACGGCGTGAAACTGATTGTAGAGGAAAAGAAAGAGATGTAGGGGCTTTCGGAAACGGAGAGAAAAAATGGGTGGACTTGTAGCGTTACTTGTTGTATTGGTACTGATTGTGCTGATTCTGGCGTCATGTATCAAGATTGTGCCGCAGGCGCAGGCTTATGTGGTGGAGCGTCTGGGCGCGTATCAGCAGACATGGTCTGTGGGACTGCACATCAAGGTTCCTTTTATTGATAAGGTGGCAAAGAGGGTTGTATTGAAGGAGCAGGTGGTTGACTTCGCGCCCCAGCCTGTGATTACGAAAGATAACGTTACCATGCGGATTGACACGGTGGTATTCTTCCAGATCACGGACCCGAAGCTGTTTGCTTACGGTGTGGAAAATCCGATTATGGCGATTGAGAACCTGACGGCGACGACCCTTCGTAACATCATCGGTGAGATGGAGCTGGATCAGACGTTGACGTCCAGAGAAGTAATTAACACGAAGATGCGCGCTTCTCTCGATATCGCGACAGACCCTTGGGGTATCAAGGTGAACCGCGTGGAGCTGAAGAATATCATTCCTCCGGCGGCGATTCAGGACGCCATGGAGAAGCAGATGAAGGCGGAGCGTGAGCGCCGTGAAGCGATTCTGCGTGCGGAAGGTGAGAAGAAATCCACCATCCTTGTAGCGGAAGGTCAGAAGGAGTCCGCGATTCTCGAGGCGGAGGCGGAGAAGCAGTCCGCGATCCTGCGTGCGGAGGCGCAGAAGGAGAAGATGATCCGCGAGGCGGAAGGTGAAGCGGAGGCGATTCTTAAAGTGCAGCAGGCTACCGCAGACGGTATCCGTATGATCCGCGAGGCGGGTGCGGACGAGGCGGTCTTAAAGATCAAGAGCCTTGAGGCGTTCGAGAAGGCGGCTGACGGTCAGGCGACGAAGATTATCATTCCCTCGGAAATTCAAGGATTGGCGGGGCTGGCGGCTTCTGCGAAAGAGGTATTCAAATAACAGAGTGAGAAGTACTTCTAAAGACGTCCCGCCATAGGACGGGACGCCAAGAAGTACTAAGTCTCACTCGGGAGAATGCCAGAAGCGGGCATTCTCCGCACTGGCTAGAGTGAAAGATAAACGACAGGACGGTTCTGCGGACCCGTCCTGTTGATGGTTTCACGAACAGGCAGAGCCGGAAAAAGATTACATAAAGAGGAGGCAGTATCATGGACTTGAAGGGACGCAGTTTTTTAAAGCTTCTGGATTTTACGCCAGAGGAAATCTCATATATGATCGATGTGGCGGCGGATCTGAAGGATAAGAAAAAGAAGGGAATCCCCGTGGACAGTCTGCGGGGTAAGAACGTGGCGCTTATTTTTGAGAAGACAAGCACGAGAACCCGCTGCGCCTTTGAGGTGGCGGCGCACGATCTCGGTATGGGGACGACGTACCTCGACCCGTCGGGTTCCCAGATCGGAAAGAAAGAGAGCATTGCGGACACGGCGCGGGTTTTAGGGCGCATGTACGAAGGCATCGAGTATCGCGGGTACGGGCAGGAGATCGTGGAGGAGCTGGCGAAATATGCAGGCGTGCCTGTCTGGAACGGGCTGACCAACGAGTTTCACCCGACCCAGATGTTGGCGGACCTTTTGACGATACGAGAGCATTTCGGGCATGTGAAGGGCATTAAGCTGACTTACATGGGAGACGCCCGCTACAATATGGGCAATTCCCTGATGGTGGTCTGCGCGAAGATGGGAATGCACTTCACGGCGTGCACGAGCAAAAAGTATTTCCCGGAAGAGGAACTGGTAAAAACCTGTCGGGAGATCGCGGAGGAAAACGGAGGTTCCATCCGTCTGACGGAGGATGTGCCGGAGGGCGTGACGGGAGCGGATGTGGTTTACACGGATGTGTGGGTGTCCATGGGCGAGCCAGAGCAGATCTGGGAGGAGCGGCTGCGTGACCTTGCGCCCTATCAGGTCAACGCGGAGGCGATGGCGCTTGCAGGAAAAGAGGCGGTGTTCATGCACTGTCTGCCCGCGTTCCACGATCACGAGACGGGTATCGGCAAGGAGATCGGGGAAAAGTACGGGATGGCGGAGCTGGAAGTGACGAACGAGGTGTTTGAGTCGTCGCAGTCGATTGTGTTCGACGAGGCGGAGAACCGGATGCACACCATCAAGGCGGTTATGGCGGTGACCCTCGGAGGCGCGTAGGAGAAAATTCCATGAAAACGGACAAATCGGATATTTTAGCATGTCTGCGGAACAGTGAGGATTATGTGTCGGGGCAGCAGCTCTGTGACCGTCTCGGCGTTTCCCGTACGGCGGTCTGGAAGGTGATCAACCAGCTGAAGGAGGAGGGCTACCGGATTGAATCGGTGCCAAGCCGTGGCTATCTTCTGGTGGAGAGTCCCGCGGACGCATACTCGGAGAGCGAGATTGCAAGCAGGCTCCACACGAAATGGGCGGGACAGCGGCTTATCTTTTTTGAGTCCACCGGTTCCACGAATCCTGACGCCAAGCGCTTTGCGGAGGAAGGCGCACCCCACGGCACCACGGTGGCGGCAGACAGGCAGACTGCGGGCAGGGGACGCAGAGGCAGGGTGTGGGAGTCGCCTGCAGGCAAATCCATCTATTTTACGATTGTCATTCGTCCGGCATTTGCCCCGGATAAGGCGTCTATGATCACGCTTGTGATGGCTCTTTCCGTGGCGGAAGCGATCCATGAGGTGACGGGGCTTGACACGGGCATCAAGTGGCCCAATGACATTGTGGTGAACGGGAAAAAGGTAGTCGGGATTCTGACGGAGATGAGTATGACGCCGGAGATGAACGAGATTCAGTTTCTTGTGGCAGGCGTTGGCGTCAATGTGAATCAGGAGAGCGCGGCGGAATTTCCGGAAGAACTGCGGGAGACGGCGACTTCCCTGAAAATAGAGTCCGGGCGGCATTTTGACCGGGCGGGACTCTTAGCGGAGATTCTGGCGCGGTTTGAGGAAGACTACGAGACTTTTGAGCGGACGCTCACGCTGTCCGCACTGAAGGAGCGGTATGAGGCGCGGCTGGTCGGCAGGGACGCCGTCGTGCGCGTCTTGGATCCGGCGGGGGAGTACACCGGCGTTTCGAGGGGGATTACGGACACGGGAGAGCTGATTGTGGAGAGGGAAAACGGAGAGCGCACGCTGGTTTATGCCGGGGAAGTGTCGGTGCGGGGATTGTACGGCTACGTTTGATAAAAATTAGGAAAATGACACGGATGTCGGTTTGAAAGCCTTTGAGATCAAAAGGAAACGCTTATGGAAGATAGAAGAATCGTGCTCTGCGGCGCCAACGCCTACGAGCAGAAATATTATTTTAACGAGAAATTTGATAAGATTCCGCAGTCCATCAAGGACGAGCTGCACATCATCTGCGTGCTCTTTACGGAGGAAGTGGGCGGTATCTTTACCATTGTCTTTGAGGAGGACGGCAGCATTTCCTTGGAGACGGACGCGGAGGAGGACGACCTGCTCTACGACGAGATCAGCAGCGGGCTTCTGGTGGGGGAGATCCGCAGGAACAGGCAGGAGATGCTGGAGTCTTTGCAGTTGTATTATCGGGTATTTATTCTGCACGAGGCGATACCGGTGGAAGAGTAACTTGCAATATAGTAGGTGAATGACGCAGATGAGAGGCGTTATGTAAATTGCAACGCAGGCGTTTTGCATGGAAGATTGGTTTGAGGGCATGGGTGATTTACTGAGACCGCTTGTAATCGGCGGTGTTACTTTGGACAATAATTTGATACTGGCTCCCATGGCAGGCGTGACGGACCTGCCATTTCGTTTGCTGTGCAGCGAACAGGGGGCGGCGCTTGCCGGGATGGAGATGGTGAGCGCCAAGGCGATCTTGTACGGCAACAAAAATACGGAGGGACTGCTTGCGATTCATCCGCAGGAGGGACCGGTCTCCCTGCAGCTGTTCGGCTCTGATCCGAAGATCATCAGCGAGATGGCGAAACGGGTTGAAGAGCGCCCCTTCGCCATACTGGATATCAACATGGGCTGTCCCGTGCCGAAGATCGTGAACAATGGGGAAGGCTCTGCGTTGATGCGGGAGCCGAAGCTGGCTGGGGCGATCGTTGCCGCAACGGCAAAGGCGATAGAAAAGCCTGTCACCGTGAAAATACGAAAAGGCTTTGACGCCGACCATGTCAACGCGGTGGAGCTTGCGAAGATTGCGGAGGACGCGGGCGCGGCGGCGGTGGCTGTGCACGGAAGGACGAGAGAGCAGTTTTACAGCGGGGAGGCAGACTGGGAGATCATAGCGAAGGTGAAGGAGGCGGTCTCCATTCCCGTCATCGGAAACGGAGACGTGACGGACGGGGTGAGCGCGGAAAAATTGTTGACACAGACGGGCTGCGACGGCGTGATGATCGGACGCGCCGCCAGAGGGAATCCGTGGCTGTTTAAGCATGCCGCCGCCTATCTGAGAGACGGTCGGACGCCGCCTTTGCCGTCAATGGAGGAGAAAAAGGAAATGATTCTGCGCCACGCCGCGCTGCAGATGGAAATAAAAGGAGAGTACACAGGAGTTCGCGAAATGAGGAAACACCTGTCGTGGTATACGGCGGGACTGCCCGGTTCCGCCAGACTCAGAGGGGTTGTGAATCAGGCGGAGAGCTTTGCCGAGATTGAGCGGCTGGTAGAAGCCATGTAAATGTCGGGAATTGGATGGCATTCCTGCGCCTGCAAAGACATATACTGTGTCAGAACAGGAGACAGGCACAGGGGAAAGTGACATGGAAGCAGAGAACATTGTCTATTTTCATCCCATACAGGATATGCATAAAATGACCGCGGCAAAGAAACACTGGTGGGAGAGCGCAGCGCTGCCGGGGAAGGTTTTGCCGGCGGAGGCGGCGGGCGGCTTTTTTGTGCCCGTGGACTGCCCGGTTCCGCCCTTCTGTTATAAAAAGAAACCGTGGAAACGGGAAATTCTCGCAAACGCGATGGAGACGGCGATGGGAGCCGTGCCGGGAATGGCGGACGCGTATCTCCATCCGGAAATAATGACACTTATGTCAGGAGAACGGCAGGAACGATGGGAGCCGCGCCGGGAGACGTTGGAAAGACTGTATGCCGCCCTGCTTGCGGGATATGCCGCCGACTGCCTGCGAAAGGAGGGCAGGGTGACGGTACTGCTCGGGAGACATGATGATACCGATTGGCAGATGGAAATGACGAGACGGCTCCTGTCACCGTATCTGCCGAGAATCAACAGCCTTGTCTTCTACTACGAGGAGGTGGAGGGGACGGATATCTGGGAGGAGACGGCGGATGAACTGGAGGCGTACGGGTACGATTACGGGCTGGTGCCGGGCATGAATGCTTATCAGGCTTCTCAGGAAGGACTTTGCTGCGGCAGGGAGAGGTGCAGCGGGGTGATTCTGGATTACGCGGATGCGCCGAGAATGCCGAGAGTGGAGAGGGAGGGACAGACCGTCTATGCTGATCTGACTTCCAGCCCGGAAAAGGAGCGGATTTGCCTCAGAAAAAACGGGCGGATTCTCTACAGTTCGCCCCTCAAATATCTTGACACTGTAGTGAAAAATGAGTATTATAGAAAAATATGAAAAGCGTCAGAAAGGAAGATTTTTTACCATGCAGGAGAAAAAGAATATTTTAACGTATGAAGGCTTGCGCAAGTACGAGGATGAATTACATGATTTAAAGGTCGTGAGACGCAGGGAAGTGGCTCAGAAAATCAAAGAAGCAAGAGAGCAGGGAGACCTCTCCGAGAACGCAGAGTACGACGCGGCAAAGGACGAGCAGCGCGATATCGAAGCGAGGATCGAAGAACTGGAAAAAATCCTTAAGAACGCCGAGGTTGTAGTGGAGGATGAGATCGATCTCGACAAGATCAACATTGGCTGTCAGGTAAAGATACTGGATGTGGAGTTTAACGAGGAGTTAGATTATAAGATCGTCGGTTCCACCGAGGCAAACAGCTTACAGGGAAAGATTTCCAACGAGTCTCCCGTGGGCAAGGCGCTGATTGGAAGCAAGGTCGGCGATACCGTTGAGGTGGAGACGCAGGCGGGCATCATTAAGTATAAGGTATTGGAGATACAGAGGTCTAACTGAACGCGTAGAGCGCGTCCAGTCAGACATAAATGCACACATACAGCTAAAGCTGTATGGCGCGTGTACGGACAGCGCAGTAAATGCGCAGTCCTGAGCGAACAATTTGAATGCATCGCAACGCGTTGATCGCGGTTTTGACGGAACGGTTAAGAGAAAGGGCGGCAGTATGGCAGATACACAGAATAAACAGCAGGAACAGGATATCAACCAGCTTTTGAAGGTGAGAAGGGAGAAGCTTGCGGCATTGCAGGAGGCGGGCAGAGATCCCTTTCAAATCACGAAATATGACGTAACCCGTCACAGTCAGGAAATTCATGACAACTTTGACGCGCTGGAAGGAAAAGGCGTTTCCGTTGCGGGACGTGTTATGAGCAAGCGCGTTATGGGCAAGGCTTCCTTCTGCAATGTGCAGGATCTGCAGGGGGATATTCAGGTCTATGTGGCGAGAGACAGTGTGGGCGAGGAGCCTTACGCCGATTTCAAGAAATATGACGTGGGTGACATTGTGGGCGTCGAGGGCGAGGTCTTTAAGACCAAGACAGGCGAGATATCGGTTCATGCGTCGAAAGTGACACTGCTGTCAAAAAGCTTGCAGATTCTGCCGGAGAAGTATCACGGTCTGGTGAATACGGATATCCGCTACCGACAGAGGTACACGGATCTGATCATGAACGCGGACGTGAAAAAGTCGTTTGTCATGCGGTCCAAAATCATCAGCTCCATCAGGCGTTATCTGGACGGACAGGGATTTTTGGAGGTGGAGACGCCCATGCTCGTGTCCAATGCGGGCGGCGCGGCGGCAAGACCTTTCGAGACCCATTACAACGCGCTTGACGAGGATGTGAAGCTTCGCATCTCTCTGGAATTATATTTGAAGAGACTGATTGTAGGCGGTTTGGAGAGAGTCTATGAGATCGGGCGAGTTTTCAGGAACGAGGGGCTTGACGCGAGACACAACCCCGAGTTTACGCTGATGGAGCTGTATCAGGCTTACACCGATTACAACGGGATGATGGACCTGACCGAGAATATGTTCCGCCATGTGGCGAAGGAAGTCTGCGGCACGACTACGATTCCTTATGGAGATGTTGAGATTGACCTTGGCAAACCTTTCGAGCGGATCACCATGGTGGAGGCAGTGAAAAAATATACGGGCGTTGATTTTGACGAAGTGCCTGACACGGCAGCGGCAAAGAAGATTGCGGACGAGAAAGGCGTACACTACGAGGAGCGCCATACGAAGGGCGATATCATCAATCTCTTCTTTGAGGAGTTTGTGGAGGAGCATCTGGTACAGCCCACCTTCGTCATGGATCATCCCGTGGAGATTTCGCCCCTCACCAAGAGAAAGCCGGACAAGCCGGATTACGTGGAGCGGTTCGAGCTGTTCATCACGGCGAGGGAGATGTGCAACGCCTACTCCGAGTTAAACGACCCCATCGACCAGAGGGAGCGTTTCAAGGCGCAGGAGGCTGCGCTGGCGGCGGGCGACGAGGAAGCGAACACGACGGACGAGGACTTCATGAACGCGCTGGAGATCGGCATGCCTCCCACGGGCGGTATCGGGTACGGCATTGACAGGCTGGTAATGCTGCTCACCAACTCCCCTGCGATCCGTGACGTTCTGCTCTTCCCGACGATGAAAAGTCTGGACAAAAAGCCCTCCGACACGGCGAAATCCGCGAAAAAGCCGGCGGGCGGCGCGGCGAAGAAGAGCAGCGTGACCCGCGAGCAGGCGCTGGAACTTTTAAAGAAGTACAATAAGGAGCCTTTCCATATCCAGCACGCCCTGACTGTTGAGGGTGTAATGCGCTGGTACGCGAAGGAACTGGGCTATGCCGAGGAGGAAGAATTCTGGGGCATTACCGGGCTTCTGCACGACATAGATTTTGAACTTTATCCCGACGAGCACTGTAAGAAGGCGCCGGAGCTTCTGCGCGAGGGCGGCGTGAGCGAGGACATGATCTACGCGGTCTGCTCCCACGGCTTCGGGCTTTGCAGCGAGGACGAGCCGAAGCTTGAGATGGAGAAGGTGCTGTTTGCGGCTGACGAGCTGGCGGGGCTGATCTGGTCCTGCGCGCTGATGCGTCCCTCCAAGAGCACGATGGACATGGAGGTCAAGAGCCTGAAAAAGAAGTTCAAGGACAAGAAGTTTGCGGCGGGCTGTTCCAGAGAGGTCATTGCGCAGGGAGCGGAGATGCTCGGCTGGGAGCTGGACGACCTGTTCGATAAGACCATTCAGGCGATGAGAAGCTGTGAGGCTGACGTTGCCGCGGCGATGGAGCAGGATGCGTGAGCGTAGGTCATTTTTAAAATGAAATAGCGGATTTTCACATATTTGAAATTAAACGGCGGTGAACACATAAAAAAGAGTGTTGACCGCCGCTTTATTTACAAATATACTATATTTATATAACAAAGCGGCGGTTAAGCATCTAATAATGCCGTTGACCGCCGCTTTATTTAAAGGTGGGGAAAGTATGGTTGGGAGAAAACGGGAAATAAAGGAATTAAACAGACTGTATGACCACAATCAGGCGGAATTGGCTGCCATCTACGGCAGAAGACGCGTGGGAAAAACCTATCTGGTGGATGAGACATTTGCTGGTCGTATCACGTTCAGACATGCAGGACTGTCTCCGGCGGACGAAAACGCGAGGGGTCTTTTAAAATTACAGTTGGAACACTTCTATAATTCGCTTGTGCTTCATGGTATGGAAGAAACCGAAAAACCGAAAAGCTGGATGGAAGCTTTTTTGCTGTTGGAAAAATTTTTGCAGAAGATTGACGATGGCGCCAGACAGTTAGTCTTTCTTGATGAGCTGCCGTGGCTTGACACAGCGAGATCGGGATTTATCAGAGCGTTTGAAGGTTTTTGGAATACATGGGGATGCCATCGGAAGAACCTGATGGTTATCGTATGCGGAAGCGCTAATTCATGGATACAGGATAAACTGATTAACAATCACGGGGGATTGTATAACCGTGTAACTTATGAGATGAAGCTGTCGCCTTTTACTCTGAGTGAATGTGAAGAATTTTATGAGAGCAGCCATGTAAGGCTTTCAAGGTATGATATTGTCCAAAGCTACATGATTTTCGGCGGGATTCCGTACTATATGGGATATGTGAATGGAGAATTGAGTCTGGCTCAAAATATAGACCATCTCTTTTTTGCGAGGAATGCGGCGCTGCGGGACGAATACGACAGATTATTCGCTTCGGTATTTGTGAATCCCGGGGCGCTCAAGTCCATTGTACAACTGCTGTATACCAGAAATGCGGGATTTACAAGAAGGGAAATTACGGAAAAACTTGGAATCACGGATGGCGGAAGACTGTCGCGTAACCTGAATGCCCTGATAGCCAGCGATTTCATTGTAAAATATGTACCGTTCGGCTTAAACAAACGGGAAGAACATTACAAGCTTATCGATCCGTTCTGTATCTTTTACCTTCATTTTATCAATGGGCAAAGGCGGGTAAATGAAAAATTCTGGCAACAGAATGTGACTTCCGCACCGGTTACAATATGGCGCGGTTTTGCATTTGAAAACGTCTGTTTTAATCATGTGCATCAGATAAAAAGAGCGCTTGGCATATCAGGTGTGATATCTGCGCATTCGGCGTGGTCAAAAAAAAGCGGTGATGAGGCGGGAACGCAGATTGATTTATTGATATCCAGAAATGATAATGTAATTAATATGTGTGAAATGAAATATTACGGCGGGAAATTTTCTGTGGATAAAAATTACTATGCGGTTATTTTGCGCAGACAGGAAATATTGGCGGAGGAGGTTTCCCGAAAGGCAGCAATTCGCAGCACGTTAATTACCACATTCGGAATGCTGCACAACGAGTATAGCGGGGTGTTTACAAATGTGATAACATTGGATGACTTGTTTGAAGTGGGTGAATAGTGGTTAATTTTTATTAGTGTGACGGAGGTGTACGATGGATCAGGATCCTTTCAAAGAATATCTGAGGCAGACAGAGCCGAATCAGCGCGATAGAGGGTACGCATGGAGTACCGCGATTGGATTGCAGGCTGTCGACGGTTTGAAGACATCCAGATATCTGATGGAGACGGCGATTCAAAATATTGAAGGCAAAATCACATTGGAGGAAGCTCAGAGGCTTTTGGACAGCTATTATAAAGAAAATCCGAAAGTGAGGGAGGAAGATGTCCGGACGGAGGAGGCGGACAAGGTATCGGTGCGGATTACAAAGCTTCTGTCTGAAAAAGCGTTCAGTTTTGCTCCTAATGAATATCTATCCATTCACAGAAAATTGTTTGTCGGCATATACAGCCACGCCGGTCAGATTCGGGATTATAATATTACCAAGAAGGAATGGGTTCTCGACGGCGCGACCGTTCTCTATGGAAGTGCGTCTGAGCTGCGGGCAACGCTGGATTACGATTTATCACAGGAAAAAGGCTATAGCTATAAAGGGTTATCCATGGATGAAGTGATTCATCATCTCGCGATCTTTGTCTCGCGGCTGTGGCAGATTCATGTTTTCGGTGAGGGAAATACGAGAACGACAGCGGTATTTTTTATTAAATACCTACGAACGCTGGGCTTTCAGGCGACAAATAGTATTTTTGCCGAAAACGCGTGGTATTTCCGGAATGCTCTGGTACGCGCAAATTATAACGATGTAAAAAACGGTATTCATGAGACAACAAAATTTTTAGAATTATTTTTACGGAACCTGCTTTTGGATGAGCTGCACGAACTGCATAACAGATCCATGCACATCAGTGGTATCTTAGAGAGCTATCAAAAAGCGGACATTGAGCAGAAGAAAGCGGACATTGGGCGGGAGAAAGTGGACATTGAACCGGAAAAAGCAGACATTCGGCTTCTTCCATTCTCCACTAAGACGAACATGCATGTACAGAAAATACAGGAAGCGTTTGGGAAAGATACCGTTTTTGGAAGAAGCGGTGTGCAGGCAGTGACGGGATTAAAGCACGCGAGGGCATCCGAACTGTTGCAAATTTTGTCGGAGGCAGGGGTGATTGTATCGGTGAAAGGGCACGGTAAAGGGAAGTACAGGTTTCAATAGACCGATAGGGTGAACACAATTTATGAAAATCAAAGATAAAATCAGACTTTTCAGACGCCTCGCTCTTGCGGTACTTCTGGTTTGCCTGTTTCTGCTCGGACAGGCATATTTTCAGTCTGTACAGCACAGGGTGCAGCAGGATGAACTGAAGGAAATGACGGTAACGACGCAGGAGGAGCTGGCGGCGGAAGACAGCGGCGCGCCTGATACGGGAGACAACGGCGCAGGGCTGTCAGGCGGCACGGTGCAGAAGACGGATGATGCGGTGGCGCAGACAGACGATGCGGCACAGACAGTCGGTGAGCCGATGCAGAATGACAATGCGGCACAACGCTCGGGCAGTCTGATGTGGCAGGAGACGACTGCGCCGCCGGAACCGGTCATGCTGGACAAGTTTACTGCATTATATGCGGAGAACAGCGATCTTGTGGGCTGGCTTTCCATAGCGGATATGAGGATTGATTATCCTGTCATGCAGAATGAGGATGACGAGTACTATCTGCACCATGATTTCTATGGTGAGGACAGCAAGTACGGCTGTCTCTACGTGAGAGAACAGGCGGATTTGGAGGACGGAACGAACTTTGTCATCTATGGGCATAATATGAGGGATGGCCCCATGTTTGGGGAACTGGATCTGTATCTGGACGAGAATTTTTATAGAGAACATTCCGTGATATCCTTCGATACGCTCTATGAGGAACGCGCCTATGAGATCGTGGCGGTGTTCCGCTCGCAGGTGTATAGGGATGACGAGGATGTATTCAAGTACTATCAGTTTTACGAGGCGGACACGAGAGAGGAGTTTGCCGATTTCTATGACAACATCAAAACGCGCTCTCTCTACGACACGGGCGTGGAGGCGCAGTTCGGCGACACCTTCCTGACATTGTCCACCTGCGCCTATCATGTGGAGGACGGGCGGCTTGTGGTGGTGGCGAAGCGGGTGGAGTGAGCCGGAAAGATAAGGATTGATTCTTACCGATAAATGTGATATATTTAGTTCAAATCAATTTTAATAAAATCAATTTTAATAAAATTGATTTGAATTAATTTTATTAAAAAAGAGGTGAGATGAGGCTTGTTTATCGGAAGGGACAGAGAATTGAACACCCTGCAGGAGCTTTACGAGAAAGACGGATTCGGCATGTCGGTGATCTATGGGAGGAGACGGATCGGAAAGTCTACATTGATCGTTGAGTTTTTGAAAGATAAGAAATCTATCTTTTATACCGCGACGAAGGTGGGAAAAGAAAAGAATCTCGAATTGTTTTCCAAACAGGTGCTGACGGTTTTGGATCCGGCGTTTGAAGATGCGGTCTTTTCATCGGTTGAGGCAGTTTTTGATATTATTACGCAAAAAATGCCGGATGAAAAGCTGATTCTTGTGATAGATGAGCTGCCGTATTGGGCGGAGAAGGACGAGGCGCTTCTCTCGGTCATGCAGAAATATATTGACACCAAGTGGAATCAAAAAAATCTGATGATCATACTCTGCGGGTCTGCGCTCAGCTTTATGGAAAATAAAGTGCTCAGCGAAAAGAGCCCGCTGTTTGGCAGGAGGGATTCACAGATCAGGCTGGAGACGTTTTCTTACAGAGAAGCAGCTCTTTTTGTGCCGGATTATTCGGTGGAAGATAAGGCAATATGCTATGGCATAACGGGCGGCGTCGCGAAATATCTGTCCCTGATAGACGGGGGGAAGAGTCTGGATGATAATATCAAGAAACTGTTTTTCCGTCCGGACGGCTACCTGTATGACGAAACCAGAAACTTGCTTACGCAGGAGTTTTCTGATATCACACTTGTAAATAATGTCATTGAGCAGGTTGCGTCTGGCGAGAATACGGTGAACGGTATTGCGGGTAAGGTGGGAGAGAAGGAACCAACTGTCCTGTATACGTTGGAAAAACTGATCAGGGTGGGACTTGTAGAAAAGAAAAAGTGTTTGACTGAGGAGAAAAATAAGAAAAAAACGCAGTATGTGTTAAAGGATTACATGTTTAAGTTTTGGTATGATTTTATACCGAAAGCGCACAGCGTCATAGAGATGGGGCAGGGCGATCTCTATTATGAAAAGGCGGTAAAGCCCAAGCTCCATTCCTTTATGGGAAGCATTTTTGAGGAGATGTGCAGGTACTATACACTTGAACAGGGCATACAGGGACGGTTTGACAGCTTTCTGACGCAGGTGGGCAGCTGGTGGGGTGTGGAACAGGTGGAGAATCAGATAGGAGAAAGGGTGCAGCAGTCTGCGGATATCGATGTATTGGCAATCTCGGAAACAGACAAGACGGCAGTTGTCGGAGAGTGCAAGTTCAGGAATGAGAAAATAGACAAAAAAGTTTATGATACTCTGCTAAGAAGGGCAGGTCTGGTCTCCGGGAAATACCGGGTGACGAAATACCTGTTTTTCTCTTTGAGCGGTTACACGGATTGGTTCCGCGCCAATGAAAACAGGGATACCGTGCTGTTCTCACTGGATGACTTATACGCCTGATTCTTTGCGGTGACGATGAGAGCAGTAAATTGTCATTTGGGGAGAGTTGGCGGTGGACTGACAGGTAAGGGGTAAAACGGGACGAGGAGCAAGAGGCATGGCAAGTATCAGGGATGTGGCGAAGGAAGCTGGAGTTGGCGTTGGGACAGTGTCACGGGCGATCAACAATACCGGTTATGTCTCGCCGGAAACAAAAAAGAAAATAGAAAAAGCGGTACAGAGGCTGAATTATACGCCGAATGAACTGGCACGGAATCTTTTTCGCAACAAAAGCGGAATTGTGGGGGTGATTGTGCCTGATTTAGATCATCCCTTCTTTTCGAGCTTGGTCAAAAATATAGAGATGCAGCTGTATGCGCAGGGCTATAAAACGATGGTCTGCAATGCGGTGGGAGTCAGCGACAGGGAACGGGAATATCTGGATATGCTGGAACGCAATATTGTGGATGGGATTATTACGGGTTCACATTGTCTTGACGGCGAAGAGTATTTGAGTCATGAGAAGCCGATCGTTTCCATTGATCGTGACTTTGGTCCCAAGATACCGATTGTTGGAAGTGATCATGCCATGGGAGGAAGAATGGCGGCAGAACTGATGATTCGCGACGGACGCAGGGATGTGATACAGATTGCCGGTGTGTCTCCGCATATTCTGGCAAACGAGCGGCATACAGCGTTTCAGAGGACACTCGAAGAGCATGGGGTGAAAGTGAGAACGGTATCTATGGACTGGAATGTCTTCGGCTGGGAGGCGTTCTGCGAAGCGGCGGACAGGCTTATGGACGAATATCCGAATGTTGATGGGATATTTTCGGGGGATTTAGGTGTCGTGGCATGTATGAACGCGGCAAGAAAAAGAGGGATGCAGATTCCGGAGGACATCAGCCTGATTGGGTTCGATGCTACGAGCGTGACGCAGATGGTATATCCGCAGGTTACTGCGATCCGGCAGAATACACCGCTGCTGGCGGAGGTGTCGGTGAGTACACTCCTCGATCAGATCGAGCAGCGGAGAGACATTCTTCACAGGCAGATTTTGAATGTGGAGATCTGCTGTGGAGGAACGACAAAGTGTACAGACTGACGGCTGGCAGGTCGCTGCCGTGAGACAGCAGAAAATGTTTGTTGTCGGGAACAAATGAAAAAGGAAAAACAGGGGCTGTGCAATGTGTACAAAAACATTCCCTGCTTTTTTGTGTATAGGGTAAAAAATGTGATGGGGCAATTGACAAACAGATGGAACAGAAATATAATCATAAATGTGGAACGGGTTCCATTAAAAATTGAATTATATAGGAAAATAAAAGAAGTAAAACAAAATAATAATAAAGGAATTTGCGTATGGAAACGGTTCTATAAATGTGGCGTGTGTTACACATTTTAGAAGATAAGAAAGGATGAGAAATGAAAAAAGTAAATTCTGCGAAATATACATGTTTGGAGATTTTTGCGAGGCAGCTTGCCGAAGGCGGCAAAATCCGGGTTCTGTCCGGGAATGCCGACGGTTCCCAGACAATGGTGGAGAAGCTGGCGGGCAAAAACTACTTTGCATGGTTGAAAATTCCATTGAAAGAAGATACGGATTATGAAATAACCGGCGAGGACTGCGAGGTGTCGCTTAGCTATCTGAGCGGCAGTAAGGATCTGCTGGAGACAGGGGTGTGCTATCTGGAGAAGGATCAGGCGGATGGCAGCTTTTACATAGCCGGTCAGACGGCATGGTACGACGGATCGACCCGTGAGACCTACCATTTTTCACCGTGGAAAAACTGGATCAACGACCCGAACGGTCTGTGTTGGTTTCAGGGATACTACCATATGTTCTACCAGTTTAACCCTCATGAGCAGCGGTGGTCAAATATGTACTGGGGGCATGCGGTCAGCCGGGATCTGGTGCACTGGACGCACCTCCCTGTTGTGCTCGCCCCGCAGGAAGAAATTCTGGAAAATCAGGAGAGCGTGAAGGGCGGCGCTTTTTCCGGCTGTGCGGTGGCTTCCGATGAGGAGGTTGTCTTTTATCTGACCAGACATAAGGGACCGCTGCAGGACGGCGAGGATACCGTGGAACAACAGTGGATGATGCACAGCCGTGACATGATTCATTTTTCGGAGGAAACGTGCGTGATCGGACAGCCGCCGGAAGGGGCGTCCTTCGATTTCAGGGATCCCAAAGTGCTGCGGGTCGGGGACCGCTGGTACATGGTGCTTGGAAGCGCCATAGCGGGGCAGGGCGCAATCCTTTTATATGAGTCCGCGGATGGAGAAAAGTGGGAGTACGCGCATCCGCTGCTTGTGGAGAAGAGGGTGAAACGCTGCTTCGAGTGCCCGGATTTTATGGAGCTGGACGGTACCTATGTGGCGACGGGCGCATGGATGGAGCATTACGACGAATGCGGCAGATACCAGATGTGCAGATATTACACGGGAACCTTCAGGGACGGCGAATTTGCGGTGGAAAACGACGGCTGGTTTGACTTTGGAAGCAACTGTTACGCCATGCAGAGCTTTGCACATCAGGGCAGGCGGATCAGCATCGGCTGGATTTCCGATTTTTATGGGGAGCATGTGCCGTGTGAAAACGGCGCATACGGCAGTATGACAATTCCGAGGGAACTTCATGTCAGGGACGGAAAGCTGTACATGATGCCTGTGCGGGAAATCCGGGCGCTTAAGGGAAAAACGCTCTACGTGGGAAAAGGGGAGAATATCAGCCTTACCGGGATAGAGGGCAATGCGTACCGGGTCAGAATCGGGTTTTCGGAGAACACGTTCTTTACCATCCTGCTCGGAGAAGATGGGGAAAGGTCGATTTCCCTCGTAAATGAAGAGGAAGGTCTGCGGATTGTGACCAAAGGAGTCAAAAGTGAGGGCATCTGTTTCAAGGCGGATGTGGAGGAAGTCAGGGAGCTGGAGATCTATATGGACAGACGGGTGGCGGAAGTCTATGTCAACGGGGGAGAGGCGGTAGGCACAAAGGTGTTTTACAGCGGTTCCGCAGCCGGGTGCTTTGCGCTTGACGCCGAAACGCCGGAAAACGTTGTGTGGGCGGAGGCAGTCGGCATGAAATCCATCTGGTAAAAGTGTGAAACGCGAAAAGTGCTTCTAAAGACATCCCGCCATAGGGCGGGACGCCAAGAAGCACTAAGTTTCGCGTAGGAGAATGCCTGAAAAGCGGCATTCTCCGTATGAAATGTGAGGTTGTATCAAGAAGAAAGGAGCGGTCAAAATGAGGAAGAGAGTGATTGGGGCTGTGTTTGCGGCTATGACGGTCGTCGGTCTGTGCGTGGGATGCGGACAGACGAAGGAGCGGGTCAATGAGGCGGGGGAGTCGGTTATCACAGTGTGGAGCCCGACGGATGAGCCGGCAATCGAAGAGTGGTGGGTGGAAAAAATAGAAGCGTTCAATCAGGCGCATAAAGGGAAAATCCATCTGCAGAGGGAGGCGATCGTGAGGGCGGATTCCTACGCCTACGAGGATAAGATCAATGCGGCGATCACCTCAAACGACCTGCCGGATATTCTCTTCGTGGACGGTCCGACGGTATCTGTCTATGCGGCGAATGAAATTACCCTTCCGCTGGACGATCTGTTTACGGAGGCGGAATGGGAGGATTTTCTGGATTCATCCAGACAGCAGAATACATATGACGGCAAAATCTATGCCGTGAGCGCGACGGAGAGTTCGGTGGCGCTGTATTACAATGCGGATATGCTTGCGGAGGCGGGTATACGCGTGCCGGAGTCGAAGGAGGAGGCGTGGACATGGCAGGAATTTTATGACGCGGCGAAAAGACTGACGAAGGACGGCGTGGTCGGCACGAACATTATCATGGATAAGGGGGAAGGTCTTCCCTATGTTCTGGAGCAGTTCTGGATATCGAACGGCACCGACCTGGTGAGCGCGGACGGCAGTCAGGCGGACGGCTATATCAACAGCCCGGAGGGGGTAGAGGCGGCGGAGTTTTTAAACAGCCTGATTCAGGGCGGCTACGCCAACATCGACCCGATCCAGAAGGAGTTTCACAACGAGAGGGCGGCAACAATGTTAGGCGGCTCGTGGGAAGTGGCGACACTGGAGAACGACTACCCGGATTTAAACTGGGGTGTGACGTATTTCCCGGTAGCTGAGAACGGCATCCTGACATCCCCCACAGGAGACTGGGCGGCTTCCGTGACGAAAAACACACAGGACATGGACGCAGTCAAGGAGGTGATGCGTTTCCTGTTTTCCGAGGAAAATGTGGCGACTTACGCGCAGGCGATCTCCAAGCCGCCCACGAGGAAGTCGAGCTATGACGTGCTGACAGAGTACAACGAATATCCCCGATCCCTTTTTAAGGAACAGCTTATGGAGACGGGTCATCCCCGTCCGAGAACGCCCTCCTACAGCGTCCTGTCGGCGGAGTTTTCTGAGGCGATGCTGAATATCTTTACGGGCGTTGACGCAAAGGAGGCGCTGGATGCAGCTGCGGCGGCAACAGATAAGGATTACAACAAATATTATGCGCAGGAGTAAAGCGCGCGGAAGGAAAACAAGGAGGGGTCATTATGCAAGTATCGGTTAACAAAAAAAGTGAGAGAAAAGCGGCATATCTCTTTATCATTCCTGCAGTCGTCCTGCTGGCGGCGTTCCTGCTCTATCCGGCGCTGCAGACTGTCAGATATGCCTTTACGGACTATAACATTATGCGTCCCGACAGAATCAAGTTCTGCGGACTGAATAATTTCATAGAACTCTTTCAGGATAAAGATTTTTGGATTGCGGTGAAAAATACGCTGCAATTTACGGTTTTGGTTGTTCCGTTTCAGACGGTGCTTGCACTGGCGCTGGCACTTCTGATTTCGTCGAGGAGGAAAGGCGTCTCGATCTTCCGCGCCGCCTATTTCAGCCCGCAGGTTACATCCATGGTTGTAGTGGCGATACTCTGGACGGTTCTGTACAACTCCAATCCGAGCAGCGGTCTTCTGAATGCATTGCTGGTCAATCTGGGAATGGAGCCGTGCGGTTTCTTAAACGACCCGAAGACGGCGATGAACTCCATTATTTTCATGTCGGCGTGGCAGGGGGCTGGTTACCAGATGATGATATTTCTTGCAGGACTGCAAGGAATCCCTAAGGACCAGTATGAGGCGGCTTCCATCGATGGAGCCGGTAAGATCAAAAGCTTTCTTTATGTGACGCTGCCGGGACTTAAGAATGTGATCTCCTATGTCATTATGATTACGGTTATCCAGGCGATGAAGCTTTTCACACAGCCCTATGTCATGACCAAGGGCGGTCCTCAGAATGCGACGAGAACGCTTGTGTATTATGTGTACGAGCAGGGATTCCAGAAGAGGAACTTCGGTTATGCCTGCGCTGTGGCGGCGGTGTTCTTTGTTATCGTGATTTCTCTGTCAATCGGAATGAAAAAGATTATTAAGGCGGATTAATAGTGTGAAGAGGAAGGAAAGGAGCGTCATTATGACACAGAAACAAAGAAAGCAGATAGGCAGTCTTGCCTTTTATATTGGAAATACGATTATTGCATTGATATTTGTATCACCCTTAATATGGATGATTGCAGCATCGCTGAAGCCGGAGGCGGAAATTTTTAAGGGTCTCAATTCGATCTCGACTTTTATACCGAAAGCTGCTTCGCTGGCGAATTACAAGGAAGTGTTCAGTCGGATTGACATGTGGAAATTTATTTTTAACAGTCTGTTTTATGTGATGGTTATTATCGTACTGGATTTGTTTGTCAACTCCCTGTGCGGTTATGCGCTTGCGAAATTTGAGTTTAAAGGGAAAGATGCACTTTTGACGCTGGTAATCAGCCTGATGGTATTTCCGGCGGAAGCGATTATGCTGCCTATGTACCGTGAGATGGCGGATCTGGGTTGGATCAATACATGGGCGTCCCTGATTGTTCCCTTTGTTGCAAAGTGTTTCAGTATCTACATGTTCAGGCAGTTTTTTCTGGACATTCCCAATGATTTGCTGGAGGCGGCAAAGATCGACGGATGCGGACCGATTAAAACATTTTTCCGGGTTGTCGTACCGATCTCCGGAACTGTGTATGCAACCATCCTGATTTTGGACTTCGTAGCGCACTGGAATGATTTTATGTGGCCTCTGCTTGTAGTGACAGGGGAGGAAAAGAGAACGGTACAGCTTGCGATTCAGACTTTTTTCGGTTCTAAACCGATTAATTACGGACCGATTATGGCGTCTTTGACTATTTCGGCAATTCCTATGCTCCTCATGTTTGTATTCTTGCAGAAATACTATGTGGAAGGAATCGCTTCCACAGGTATTAAGGGATAATACGGAGTTTTTATTCCAAATAATCCTGTTATAGGCAGGAAAGGCTGCGATGGCGAAGCGGGCGGGGCAGGGGTTATATCCCTGACTCCTTCCGCTCCCTTTTATTTTCATACATCCTCTCATCCGCCTCCTTCAGCAGCTTTTCATAGTCAACCAGATGCTCGGTCAGACTGGAACCGAAGGAGAAACGGATCGGCACGCGCACCTCGTCGTTTAAGTCCGCGAACCGGCTGTTCTGCAGGTCAGACAGAAGGGCGATCGTATCCGCCAGCTCCTGCCCGCTGTCGTAGTGATACAGGAACAATATAAATTCGTCGCCGCCGAATCTTGCGGACACGCAGTCCTTGGAACCAAAATCCCGGAACAGGGCGGCAATTTCCTTTAAGTAGACGTCGCCTGCGTCGTGACCGTAGGTGTCGTTGATTGTCTTCAGATTATCCGCGTCAATCATGACAACCGCGCTGCAGCCGAGCGCTTCCGGCTCGTCAAGCAAGGCGGCAAGACGGATCTCCAACCCGCGGCGGTTGTAAAGCCCGGTCAGTGGATCGTAGTCCCGCTCGGCTTCGATCTGCAGGCGTTTACTGATTTCCTCCGTCACATCGATGACTACGCCGAAAATCTCGTCATCCTTATTCAGTTCCTCCAATTTGACATAATGATCTCTCAGGGAGAATATATTGGTTTCGCCGTCAACGGGATTTTTGCGCAGGTCGGTGATGAATGAACGAAACTGCCTGTAGTCCGAAGCCAGCTTGTCGGTTTCGCCCGGTTTCAGACAGAGGATGCGTGGAACATGCTGGGTAATCCGCACCCTCTTCATATGGCGGTTATATTCGTAGATGCCGATATACATGTTCGTCTTACTCAAAACGTAGGACATTTTCTGCGTGTTGTCCAGAAGGCTTTGTTTCATCCGGTTGATATAGCCGCTCAGCTCTGAGAACTCCACGCTCGTCCGGATGTCGATCAATTCGTCCAGATTGCCCTGCGCGATGCTGTGCAGCTTTTCGTTGACGCTGTGGATGCCGCCCACCACATACTGGTTCATATACCGGGTGACCACCTGAAAAAGAATGATCGCGATGGTGATCAGGCAGAAGGCAAGCCCGATCGTTATGGTAGGGATGCGTTCGTACAAGTCACGTCTTGCAAGGACGCGTCCGATATAATTGCCTTGATACTCCACAAACACGCAGTAGGATTCCTCGCCGTTCACATTGGCATGGAACCCCTCCCTGTCCGCCGAGACGGCGCTAAGGCTTAATCCGATCTCCGTAAGGTTTCTGCCGACGCAGGACAGGTCGGTGGAACCGACAATCTCGCCGGTTTCCCTCTCCACGGCGTAATAGCTGGCATCGGGATTGACGCGGAACAGGGAAAAAAGGTAAGAAAGCTCATTTTTCTCGGTTGCCTTCATCACATTGACCGGCTCCATGCCTATCTGGACGATAAACGCGCCGCTCCCGCTCCAGAGGGCGGAGTACTGCATCAGTTTCGCCTCCGCCGTGTTGGGTGTGATATCCTGAACCAGACGCAGTGATTTGTCCGTGAGCATGGGCTTGAAAAAGTTCATCTGTTCCCCGGAGTCAAAGGTAAAGTCATAGTATTCCGGGTGTGTTCCCGCATAGATGCGCCCGGTGGTGTCAAAAATATGGATTTCGTCCACCTCCATCATCTCGGCGAGCTGTCTTAATTCCGCCACGCTGTCTAAGATGGAAGGATTGTATTCTATAATATAGGCGATTGCCTCCGCGTTGTGCAGGCATGTCTGCCGGTATGCCTCCTTGGTTTCGGAAAGCTCCTCCCGGTTTTTTTCCAGAAGCTGTTCGATCTGGGAAAAGGTTTCCGTGGCGGTCTGATACGCCTGTTTGTGTTCGCTCATAATCTGAAGGCACAGGATCAATGCCAAAAGAACGACCACGAGAACGAATGTGACAGAGCGCATATAGCGGCTGATTATATTTCTAAGAGTCTGCATGGACTTCTCCTTTGCTGTCAAATGACATGCTGGTTTACATAACTATATAGCATATCTGTTGAAATCTTTCATAAAATACTATATATAGTATCGGGGTGTCAAGCAAAAAGCATGGATTGTAGAAAATATGGTATAATTTGCGTAAATTTTGTCAGGGCAGGTGGCGAGGCGGGGTGAGGGAGTACAAAACCTGAATTGTAAAACTAACTTCCATATGAAACGGTAAATTCTACATGACCTG
>CAJURQ010000005.1 GCA_910588955.1 uncultured Lachnospiraceae bacterium | reverse complement strand
ATGGATAATTCCTTACTGGCTGTAAGGGGTATTAACCATAAATATATTGTAGTAGCGAGGAAGAAGAAAACATGCTGGTTAAGTTTTTGAAGTATGAAGCACGTCGAGAAGATATTCCGGTATTATCAATTGTTGATTTTGTTCATAGAACACCTATGGCTGTTATGCCAATGGGGGCAATGGCGGAGCTTGATTGTAGCTGTGTAACATTTAAGATTATGGAGTCGGGAGTCGTTGAATAGGGATTGATTGGGCGGTTTCCTTTACCAAAACAAAATTATATGATAAACTTTGAATATATATGGAAGGGGAATTGAAAGTTTATGAAGATATATATGGATAATTGCTGTTATAATCGTCCCTATGATGATCAGACATATATTAGAATACATTTAGAGACGGAGGCTAAACTGCATATACAAGATTTGGTTAAGCGAGGAGAGATAGAACTTGTCACTTCTTATATGTTGGAATATGAGAATGGAAAAAACAGATTTTCTCATAAAAAACAGGCAATAGCCGATTTTATGAATGCAAATGAATCATACTATGTAGGAATAAACAAAGAGACAGAAGCAAAGACAGTTGCAGGGCATATTATGGAGAATGGCATAAAAAGTGCAGACGCATTGCATGTTGCTTGTGCAGTCTTAGCCGGGAGTGATTATTTTATTACCACAGATGACCGTTTGCTTAAATTGCAAACAGAGGAGATACAGGTGGTAACTCCGGGAGAATTTATCAGAAGATTGGAGGCGGTTGACTGATGAATAGTGCGGTAGAGCTTATGGATATGGGGTTTGCATGTCTGGTGGAAAAATTGGGGATTGTTGATGCAGAGCGTTTTATAGCGATGATTAAACGGGATAGTTTTGATTACACAGTTTGGCGGAGAGAGTATTTTGATGGCATGACTTTGGAACAGGTGAGCGAGGAGGCGGCGGCTTATGCAAAAAGCCATCCTCATAAGGGAAAAGGAATACGGGTATAAAAAGCATGAGTTTCCTGAGTTTTCAATACTGTTTACAATTTTGCCCCTAATGGGTGCAAAATTGTAAAATGGTATTAGCGCAATACTTCTAATAATTCATACAAATTGTTAATGCTACCCTTTTGCTTTTCTACACGCTGTATCCTGATAAATTGGCAATTAGCACGATAAGCTGTTTTCCTATCCTTTTCTTCATCTCCAATAAAAATCAATTCTGTGATTGGAATGGTGAATTTTTTGGCAATCATTTGTAATCCTCTGCAATTCGGTTTCCGATATCCCGCAACAGAAGAGGAGATATAATAATCAAAATACCCCAATAATTCTGAGATATCCCGTTTAAAAATTTCATCAGGCATGGCACTGGGCAAATCAGTCAATGCAGCTATCGCATAGCCCCTTTCCTTAAGTGTATGCAATATATACATTGTTTCCGGAAATATTTCTGCTTTTAACTGTAATCCACTCCAAAAAATTTTTATACAGCTTTGAAGTGAGATATCCATATGCCACGGTTCCAATACTTTTGTGAAAATATACTCTGCGGAATACTCAATCTCCCTACCACTAATGCGCGGGTTAAATTCCTTTAACATCTGTACTGATTTTTCGATAACCGTTTGTGAGATGTTGAGATGGTATCTCTGGATAATCGATTCAAATCCCTTGTAGTAGAAATCCACCCACGAATAAGGCATTCCGACATACTGCATTAACGTTCCGCCCAAATCAAAAACTACTGTTTTCAAAATTCCTTTGTTTCCTCTCATTCACAATTTTAGATTACCAGTCAGAATTTTTACAGCCTGTTCCACATCCTCGGGTGTCAGCCCTGTTGTCTGATCCGTTTTCACTTGATGTCGTTTTATCTGTTCATTGTGCAAATCAAGATCGTCGAGAACGACCCATGCCGTAACATCATTATGTAAACTTATCCACAAAAGAATTTCGTCAGCTTTTACCAGACTGAATTTCTTTGTTTTTCTGATTTCTTCGGTGGTCAGATCCGGGGTGACCCCGCTTATATACAAGTTTTCCTTTGCTAATAGCTCCACCAGTTTCCGCGCTTCTGTGCATAGCGGTTTTAATTCGGTGTCAAACCAAAAGCGCCAGCCGGAATGAAGAATGATTTCTGCATCTGTCTCTTTTATCAAAACCGCTAACAGGCTGATTTTCTCCTCGTCAATCAATGTGCCGTCACTGATTTCTGTCTGATGGCTGTCATTCCAGAAATTAGAATTGAGCACACCGTCGATGTCCAGAAATAAAACGTTTGACATAATTTTGGCTCCCTCTGTGAGTGTACATATAGCAACATTGTTCAGAGCATAGTGAACTACATCGGCTTCAGATTCCGGTTCAGCCTGTCCACCATCCATGCGATCCGCTTTTCGCGTCCGGCATCCGTCTTCGCGTCAAGATACGCCTTCGTGTAGGTCTTTTTAACAGACGGGGACATAGCCTGAAAATTTGTGTAAGCAGGCTCATACTCTTTCAACAGCGCGGAGAGCATTTCAATCTGCTCCTCCGTGACTGCCGAGGGTTTGGGCTTGTCCCACTGACCATTCTGCTTTGCCTCCTCGATTTTCTTTCTGCCGTGGTCAGTCATAATACCGCGCTTTTCCAGTTCTTTGACCAGAGCCTTGTTTTTCTCCGACCACTTGCTGTTTTCGCGGCGCTGCGAAAAATACTTTTTGTAGCTTTTCTCGTCGATGCTCTGCATCTGCCCGTCGATCCACCCGAAGCAGAGCGCCTCTTCCAGAGCCTCGCCGGCTTTCAGGGTTTTCGGGCTGCCCGTTTTTCCGAATAGGAGCCAGACTCCGTCAGTTGAGAGGCAGTTTTCGGAAAGCCAGTTTCTAAATTCTTCTCGGGTGGGGAATTGCAGGGTGTCGCTCATAATATCAGCCTCCTTTACAGAAAGTGATAGACATCAATCTGTATTTACTGTACTAAAAAAGTTCACTTATAGCAATCGCTTTTTGATATAAAAAAGGATGGTGCCCAAATATCTAAGCAGGTATTGACTTTTATATTCTATATGCTACAATAAACTTACCTAAAAGGTAAGAAAAGTGAAGGGAGGTGTTTCCGCTCTGTACGTTGAATTTGAAGATGACAGAGTCAAAGAATTATTTGACGATTTGAATGACGTTCGCAAGTCTGAAAACTTGATGAAGAAGGAAATTGGCGCGGAATTAACGAAGTCGCTAAAGAAGCGATACAATCAAATCGTCGCTTTCTCTTCGTTTTCAACCCTTCAACATTCTGGAATAGGAAAGATGGAGTCTCTGGAAGGAGACAGAAAAGGAACGTATTCATTAAGAGTATCTGCCAATTATCGCTTGATTGTAAAACCAATAGCAAAAGACTTGAGTGCAGAAAGTTTGAAAAATTGCGATACACTAATTATCGAAGGGGTGATTGATTATCATGGCAAAGGAAAAAAATTCAGTTGGATTATCCCGTGACTATATTATTCATCCGGGCGAAACATTAGCAGAAGTGATAGAAGACAGAGAAATGACGCAAAGAGAGTTGGCTGTCAGAACGGGAATGACTGAGAAACATATAAGTACGGTTATACACGGTCAAAAAAATATTTCAGCCGCTTTTGCAAAAAAACTCGAATATGCTTTGGGGATTGAGGCTTCTTTTTGGATGAACCTGCAGGCTCATTATGACCGTGAAATTCTTGAGTTTGAGGAAATAAATAATATAACGGAAGAAGAAATTGGAATTCTTAAAAATTTGAAGGAAGTTATAGACGTATGGATATCTTTTGGGTGGCTTGACAGGGAGGCGAATGCTCCGGCAATGGTCTTGGATTTACGGAGGATATTCGGAATCAGTAATCTGTTGGATACACCTAAAATTTCATATTCTGCAGCCTATCGTGCCCAAAGTAAAAATGCGAATGTAGACCCATATGTGTTATTTGCGTGGCAAAGGATGTGTGAGCTGCTCACGAAAAATATTGAAATTGCAGATCGGATTGATGTTGAGAAGCTTAAGAATAAGATTCCTGATATTAAGCGTGTCATGTTTGTGAGGGCAAATCAGATACAGAAGAAATTGTCAGATATTTTCTCTGAGTGTGGTATTGCTTTTCGGATTGTTCCTAATTTTACAGGTGCGCCAGTACAGGGATTCATTAAGGAAACGGAGGATGGGGCGTTAATTCTCTGTATGACACTTAGACAGAAATTTGCGGATATTTTCTGGTTCACTTTGTTTCATGAGATCGCGCATATCCTAAATGGTGATACAAAACACGAATTTATTGATTTTGATTCTGTATCGGGAGAGGTGGAAGCCAAAGCGGACAGCATGGCGGGAGAGTTTTTGATCGATGAAAAGGCATATCGGGTGTTTATTGCTTCGGAGGGATATAGGCGGTTAAATGGAATTGAGCGCTTTGCAGATTCGCAGAATGTAAAAGACTATATTGTGCAGGGAAGGCTTATGAAGGAAGAAATCATTCCGTGGAAAGCCCGCCCGAGATATGAATGGGCATAAAGCAATTCATAAAGTGTATAAAACTGCGGGTTCCGCTTAGGATACCCGCAGTTTTTAGCTGAGTGCATAAGCACCAATTATAAATCATAATACATCATAAACTCCGCCGGCGTAGGAATCTGTCCGGCTTCTTTTGATTCTGCGCGTTTTCTCTCAATCCACACGTTGATCAGCCTCTCCGGGAACACGCCGTCCTTCGTCAGATAGTCGTGGTCTTTTTCCAATGCGTCCAGCGCCTCATCCAGTGATTTCGGCAGCCCCTTGATCTTCTTCTGCTCCTCCGGTGAAAGGGTGTAGAGGTTAAAGTCGTAAGGCCCCCAGCCGTTTGCCGCGGGATCAATCTTCTTCTCAATGCCGTCCAAGCCCGCCATCAGGATTGCCGCGTAAGCGTAGTAGGGATTGGCGGTGGCATCAGGATTTCGCAGCTCGAAACGCTTTGTCTCCGGGGATTTCGCGTAGGCGGGAATGCGGATGACCGCGCTGCGGTTGGAGGTGGCGTAGCCGACCGTCACGGGCGCTTCATATCCGGGCACCAGTCTCTTGAAAGAATTGGTGGATGGGTTGGTGAAGGAGCACAGGGACGCGATGTGGGAGAGCAGTCCGCCGATAAAGTAGTGGGCGGTCTGGCTAAGACCCGAGTAGCCGTTCTCGTCGTAGAAGACAGGGCTGCCGTCCTTCTTAAGAAGCATATGTACATGGAGCCCGTTGCCTGCCTCCTTGTAGATGGGCTTGGGAAGGAAGGTAGCTGTTTTGCCGTCCCGCGCCGCCATGTTTTTGATGATATATTTGATGATCATGGTGTTGTCCGCCATGGTGGGCATATCTGCCAATTCCACCTCGATCTCCATCTGACCGGGACCGCCCACCTCGTGGTGGTGGTATTTCACTTTGATGCCCCAGTTTTCCATTTCCACACACATGCGGCTTCTAAGGTCGTAGCCAACATCCTGCGGCGCGGCGATGTGGTAACCGCCGTGGGTCACCTCGTAGCCGTTGTTGCCGGGCGTATCCAGCTTACAGTTCCAGTCCGCCTGTCTCGTGTCAATGCTGTAAGCGCACTGTCTGGGCGAAACTTCGTAGCGGGCGGAGTCGAACAGATAAAATTCAAACTCGGGTCCGATCACCATCTCGTCCGCAACGCCGGTCTTTTTTATGTAATCCATGGCGCGCAGGCTGACATTTTTCGGGTACTGGTCGAAGGGTGTGTTCTCGCCCTTTCCGATCACGCAGACGTTGCCGCACATGGTCAGCGTGGGCACTTCCGCAAAAGGATCCACGTAGGCGGTATCGGGGTCCGGCAAAAAGACCATGTCGCTCTTCTCAACGGGCGCGTACCCGTAGTTGGAACCGTCGAAGCCGATTCCGTAGACGAAGACGTTCTCATCAAACCGCTCCACCGGTATTGTGATGTGACGCCAGCGTCCGTCGATGTCGGTCATTTTGAAGTCGATCATGCGGATCTCTTTCTCCTGACACAGTTTTCTGATTTCTGCACTTTTGTCCATAAGTATATCCCCCTGTCTGGTTGTTCAGCGGTGTGCCGGCGAAGACGGCAGGCGCCGAATTGTATGTATAATAACACTATACTATAGAAGAAGTGCGACGGTAAAGATGAAATTTGAAAATTGCGGGAATTGTGCAGCAGATTGCGCTGCACTGGAAAAATGTGATACGTTACAGAGGTGTGTATGGTGGGAAAAGTCGTTGAAAATGCGGCTGTGGAAGTGGTATACTGGATACACTGGGGTGAAAGACCGAAAATCATACCGCAGACGGGAGGAAGTCTTAAAGTAACTATGACAACGAGAGAAGAGGCGCTGCAGTACGGCATGACGTTTCCCGACGTGTATCAGGACATGCCGTTTCACGATACCAACTGGGTGCTGGTGCGGTGCAAAAGGAATAAAAAGGCGTTTTTGTGGACTTACGAATACCAGGGTTCCATGCGGATCAACATCAAGGTAGATCCGGCGTGGCGCGATTTCTGGAGGCAGACCTACGAGTCTGTCATTCCGGGGTATCATCAAAATAAAGAACACTGGAATACGGTAATTTTGGACGGTTCGATACCGGACGATGACATAAAGCGCATGATCGCGGAGAGCTATGATCTAATAGTGGGGAGAAAAAGAAGAGGAACGCATGTTGGCAATGACAAAGACAGGAAATAAAAGAAAATGGAGAAGAACGCTGCCGCTTCTGCTGGCGGCTTTGCTGTGGGCGGAGGGGACGCTCGGAAACGTTTGTGCCGCGCCGGAGACGGTGTCGGAAAATACAGTCGTGCCCGCGCCGGAGGAGACAGGCAATCCGGCAGAGGAAGAGAACGCAGCACCGGAGGAGACAGGGAATACGGCAGAGGAAGAGAACCCCGCGCCGGAGGAGACAGAAAAACCGACAGAGGAAGAAAAGCCGGCGGAGGGAGAGAGTTCTGCGCCGGAGGAGACGGAAAAACCAACGGAAGAAGATATCGCGCCGGAGGAGACAGAAGAGACGGCGGTGTCGGAGAATACGGTCTCAGAAAATACGACAGAGGATGAGGAAGAGGAAATTCCGGCAGACTGGAGCGGGGAGTCCTCTGTAGGCGAGCCGCCGCTTATGACGGAGACGGAAGGCGGGTACGGGATCAACACCTATAGCAGTGTCTCACCACAGGCGGAGGGGATCAGGCACAACACGCCGGGTGTGGGGGAGATCATTGATCGCTATGAAGCCTACCCATGGAGTCTGGATGTGCCAAACAGTTACAGCGTGGATCCTTCTGTCAAAGCGCCTTACCGTGCCGGGCATCTCACAGATAACAGTCTGGAGAATGCCCAAAATCTCTTGAATTTCATCCGTTATGTGGCGGGTGTCCCGGCGGATGTGACACTGAACGAGGACTATACGGAGAAAGCACAGGCAGGCGCGCTGTTAAACCGCGTCAACGGCAAACTGGACCATAAGCCGACAAAGCCCGAGGGGTTTCCAGAGGAGCTTTACCAGACAGGATATGAGGGGTGCTCTAAAGGCAATCTTGCGGCGGGCAGTAATTATAGTAATATTGCAAAGAGTCTGCTAAACGGCTGGATGTATGATGGGGATTCCTCCAATATCAGTACAATGGGTCACAGGCGATGGGTATTAAATCCCTCCATGACACAGACAGGCTTCGGGGCGGTCGACTCCTACTCGGCGATGTATGCTTTCGACAGCCAGGGCAGCGGGATTACGGATTATGTGGCATGGCCTGCGCAGAATATGCCCATCGAGCTGATGAACGGCTCCGGGACGCCGTGGACACTGAGTCTGGGAAGCGATTACGGGAAGGCGAACATTCAGGATGTGCATGTGACGCTGAAGGATATTACCAACAATAAGAGCTGGAATTTTTCAGGTTCCAACGCAAATGGCGTTTTCAGGGTAAATATCGAATATTATGGAATGCGAAACTGCATTATCTTTCGTCCAAACAGTATCAGTTACAGTAAAAATTCCCAGTTTCAGGTGACTGTCACAGGGCTCAAAGATAAAGACGGCAATGCGGCGACCATCAACTATAACGTGGACTTCTTTTCTCTGGAGGAGAAACCGGCTGAGGTGTCGGAGATCATCCTGAATAAGGATACGCTTCATCTGCTGAAAGGCGTGGAGGGAAAGCAGGAGGAAACGCTGCTTACCACGGTGAAGCCCGGCAATGCAAGGGATAAGAAGCTGGTCTGGAAGAGCAAGGACGAGTCGGTTGCCACCGTGGATGAAACCGGCAGAGTCATGGCTGTGGGCGTGGGCACGACGGAAATTTCAGCCACGGCAACGAACGGCGTACAGGGGGTATGTACCGTCAAGGTGTCGGATTATTCCCTGCAGTCGGATGCGGCGGGATTTTCCTTTGACGAGGAGACGAAAACATACAGTCTGTCCTTTGATCTGACGATGAATGCAGCACCGGGGCGTCTCACTGTTATGGACGGTGATCCTGACGGGATCGGCGGCGCTGCGACAGACACAATCACATGGATCTGCGAAAATGAAAGTGTGGCTGCGGTAGATGCGGACGGCAATGTCACGCCCCTTTCGGTGGGAGAGACGTTGGTCTGGGCTGATGTGGACGACGGGCTTGCGCTGCTGAAATGTGTGGTGAAGGTGGAGGACTCCAAGCTGCCGCAGATAGAGTTGAAGGAGAAGGCATATACGCTGATCATAAAGAGGGACGCTGCCGGGAATCCGCAGGGAGAAAGCAGACAGCTTCGGTTATACTTTACGCCGCCGGACAGCAAGTGGGTGAACCGGGGGCAGAGTTACGTGAAATGGATGTCCGGCGATCCGACGGTCGCAGCGTTCAAGACGGATGATACGCGGGGAACAGAAGAAGTGCCGGGCACAGAAGAAGGATCGGGTACGGAGACAGGGCAGGCTGCTGTGGCTGAGACGATCAGCGGCAATACGGTTACAGTGACTGCGGTCGGCGCAGGTGAAACAAAGATTTCTGCGGTGATTGTAAACGAGGAAGGAAATCCGGTGACGGACAGCGACGGGAAGCGGGCGGAGACGTCCTGCACAGTGACGGTGCGGGCGGAGGCTGTACCTGCGGACGATGCTATTCCAAGACCGGTTGCCCTGACAAATATGCAGAGCGCCTTGCGGGATGTGGCGCTGCCGGAAGGCTGGAGTTGGGAGGAGCCGGACACGGCGCTGTCACAGTTTACAGGAGGAAAGACGAAAAAATTTGCGGCGCTTTACCGACCGGCGGATGCGGGGGAGAATGTTCTGCCTGCCAGACGGCTTCTGGAAGTGTATTTCCTGACGGTAGAAAACATTTCCATGGATGTGCGGACGGGGGAAGGAAAAGAAGTGGAGAATGCCGCGCTCGCCATCGGACAGAACGCAAAATGTTATGTAAACTATTCGTTCGCGGAAGCGCTGGAGCAGCTTGAAAAGAAGGACGAATATAAGAACAATCAATGGTTCAAGGAGCAGAAAAAAGACATCCTAAAGAAAATGGATGACGCGATCACATGGAGCAACAGTAATCCGAATGCGGTTTCCGTGGAGGAAACGGCGTACGGCGCGAGCCTTACGACCAAAAGTGCGGGCAGCGCCACGGTGAAGGCAAGTCTCAGGCTCGGCAGGAAAACATTTAACGCCAGTGTGAAGCTCACGGTGAAGGAGCCGGACGGCACGCTGACGGTAAAGAGTGTGGAGAATTTTAACCTTGTCAGCGGTACAGATGGCGATGCAGACCGGGCGATTGATAAATATACGGGTCTGCTCTCCGATTTTCAGACGGAGAGTGCTAATCAGGTCAACAGTAAAATCACGCTGACGCTGCCGGGGGCAAGCAGAGTGACGGCGAAGAGCGGCAACGCGAAAGTGGTGGCGGTAAAGTCGGCGGCGGCAGAGGGGGACGGCTTTGTGGTATCCCTGATCGTCAAGGCGGCGGGCACGGCGGAGATTACGCTGACCGGGAACGATGCAGCGAAAACGTCAAAGACGCTCCGTCTGGTTGTGGGCGACGCGAAGCCGGGCTTAAGCGAAGAGAGTGTTACGCTGAATCTCATGCAGACCAAGGGCGAAGGAATATCCCTGTACCCGGCGAAAAGCCCGGAGGGTGCAGAATATGAGATAACGTATGCCACTATGGGATCCGATGAAAAGAGCGCAAAGTTTACGCTGACGAAAGGAACACTGACGAACAGCTATATTATAAAGGCGAAGAGTGGCACGAAAACCGGGACCTACAAGGTGAAAATCCGTGCGGCGGCGGGAGGGAAGACCTACGAACTGCCCCTCACGGTCAAGGTGGTGTCGAAGAATCCGGTCTATAAAGTGAAGCAGGCGCGAAAGCTGAATCTCTTCTATAAAAACGACGAAAGCCTGCTGCAGATCGATACGGATGAGATATTGACACGGCTGGTTGACACCGGTCTGGCGGATTACAAAGTGGAAAGGGATGAAGAAAACGCGTGTTATTATATCAAGGCGAAGGACAGTGCGACTTTAAACAGCGTTAAGAAGGGAAAGCTGACGCTCTATTTTTCGGGCTGGCAGGGATCCTACACCACATCCTTTACGGTGGGTGTGGAGAAAAAGGCGCCTAAGATTATATGGGAGACGAGTAAGGCGACGTTTTATCCGCAGGCAGGCATCCAGAGCCGGTGGCTTGGCATAAAGAATCCGGAAGTCGTCTCATGGGACTCGGTAACGGCTGAGAAGAGAAGCGGTGCGAGCAAAGGGAATTATACGGTGGAAGTGGATCGGGAAAAGGGCGGTCTGGTTTTGAGCGGAAGAAACCTGAATCGGGCGGACAGTTTTCCGATGCAGATCCTTCTGAGCGATGAAAAGAACTGGAATGAGACAATCAGCTATACGCTGCAGGTTAAAGTAAATATGGGGCAGCCGGCAATCGCGCTGGAAAACAAAACGCTGCAGCTCAACGCGAACGAGGCATACAAAAGCTACGATGCGGTTTCCACCGCGGTGAAATGGAAGGACGGCGGCGTGGTGACAACCGATCAGGGCGTTCGCGTGAGCGTCTACTGTGATCCGAAGGACGCCAGGGCGAAGGCGTTGGTGGCGGACAGCGGCGTTATCTTTTCCGTGGAGAAAGAAAACGGCAGTTATCAGGTGAAAGCGCGCCTGAATAATAAGAAGGTGGCGAAGGGTAGCTATAAATATATTGTGCAGGCGGCGAAGGACGGGCAGATCTGGAAAACGCCGCTGACCTTGAAGGTGGTGGACACCGCGCCCGATAAGGCGGTGAAGATCGCCGCGAAGGGCAGCATCGACGTGCTTAACCGGGAGGGCAGCTATATGACGCTGACGCCCTCCTTGAAGGCGGTGAACGGCGTCTTCGAGATACCGGAGAACAGAGCCGTGAAGCTGGCAGGGCGGGACGCGCATCTGTTCCGGGCGGTATGGAGCGAGGACGGAAAGACCATTGAACTGCGGGCGAAAAATAACGAAACACTTGTTACCAAATATCAGTACACGGTGACGCCCGCGCTCACTCTGCGGAATGTGAACGGGGATACGGAGGAAATTCTGACCGCGCCTGTGAAATTTAAACTGAAACAGGGGAGCGTTAAGGTGGGCGCATTACCGAAAACCGCCCTCATGTACAGCGGTTCCTACAATTCCGTGGAGATTGCCATGAACGCGGTATTAAAGGGCGCGGACGCGCCGGAGATAGAGAATGTGGTCCTTTCGGGAAACACGGATGCCTTTGATTATGTATATAATAAGGATGGGAAGGGGACGCTTACCATGAAGGACACGGGACGCGCCGTCAAGGGTAAGAACTATTCCCTGCAGTTTCGGGTTTATTTCAGGGAGCAGGCGGATAATGTGAAGCCTGTTACCGTCAGGTGTACAGTAAAGGTGAAGTAAGGAAGGACAGACAGCGTATGCAGTTAGTTGCGGGATTGATGATTCCCTTTTTGGGAACGACCCTCGGTTCGGCTATGGTATTTTTCATGCGGGGGATGCATAAGGAGATAGAGAGGCTTCTTCTCGGGTTTGCCTCGGGGGTTATGATTGCCGCCTCGGTGTGGTCGCTTTTAATCCCTGCGATCGATATGGCGGGCGAGATGGGACAGGTCGCTTGGGTTCCGGCGGCAGGCGGTTTTTTGGGCGGCATGGCGTTCCTTCTTGTGCTGGACAGTCTGATTCCCCATCTGCATTTGGAGAGCACAGAGCCGGAGGGAGTGGAGAGCTCGTTAAAAAAAACGACCATGCTTGTCCTTGCGGTGACGCTGCACAACATTCCCGAGGGCATGTCCGTCGGCGTAACCTTTGCGGGGGCTTTGATCGGGGACGCCGGCATTACTATGGCGGGCGCCTTTGCCCTTGCGGTCGGCATCGCCATCCAGAATTTTCCGGAGGGTGCGATTATCTCTATGCCTCTTCGCAGTGAGGGCGTTTCCAAGACGCGTTCTTTCGCTTATGGGGCGCTGTCCGGCATTGTGGAGCCGATCGGCGCGTTTATTACGATTCTGCTGGCGGAGCAGATTGTCTCGGCATTGCCCGTGTTTTTGGCGTTTGCGGCGGGAGCGATGATCTATGTGGTGGTGGAGGAACTGATTCCCGAGGCGCAGTCCGGGGCGCACAGCAATATCGGCACCGTGGGCGTGGCGGTGGGGTTTGTGATTATGATGATTTTAGATGTGGCGTTAAGTTAAATGCGAAACTCCGTTTGAGCTATTGAGATTGTGCAAATCATATAACCAACACAGACGCGCTTGCGCTCCGTTCCAAACGCAGCGGTACTAAGCTCGTGAGTTGCAAAGCAACTCAGTACCTTCGCTAAGTACCGGCGTTTTCCAAGGGTCTGCTTATGGTTATATGATTTACACAATGATATTAAAATTAGAGTAACGTTTCGCAATTACTTAATTATAGTAGAGAGGAAAGAAAAAGGAGATGAGTATGGAAATGAAAAAACTGGGGTTTGGTTTGATGCGGCTGCCGTTACATAATCCGAACGATGCGGCGAGCATTGATTTGGAAACGACGAAGAAGATGGTGGATACGTTTATCGAGAGGGGGTTTACCTATTTCGATACGGCGTGGATGTACTGCGGCTTTAAGAGCGAGGACGCGGCGAAGGAATGTCTGGTGGATAGACACCCGCGGGACAGCTATACGCTTGCAACCAAGCTGCACGCGAGCTTTATCCAAAAGAGGGAAGACCGTGACAAAATCTTTGAGGAGCAACTTAGAAAAACGGGTGTTACTTATTTCGATTACTACCTGATTCACGACGTGGGCTTCGGGCATTATAAGATTTATTCGGATCTGGACTGTTTCAACTGGCTGGCGGAAAAGAAAAAGCAGGGGCTTGTGAAGCACATGGGCTTTTCCTACCACGACAATGCGGAGTTTCTTGATAAAGTGCTGACGGAGCACCCGGAGATGGAGTTTGTGCAGCTCCAGCTCAACTATCTCGATTGGGAGAGCAGTGCGATTCAGTCGAAGCTCTGCTATGAGGTGGCGACGAAACACGGCGTGCCCGTCTGGGTGATGGAGCCGGTCAAGGGCGGCACGCTGGCAAAGGTGCCGGAGGCGGTGGAGGAAATGTTTAAGAAGTATGATCCGAATATGTCGGTTTCCTCTTGGGCGATCCGCTTTGCGGCAAGTCTTGACAATGTAAAGATGGTGTTGAGCGGCATGAGCAATATGGAACAGCTTTTGGATAACACCAGTTATATGAGCGATTTCAAGCCTCTCACGGAGGAGGAGAAGCGTATGGTGTACCGCGCGGCGGCAATGATCAACGGCAATATCGCGATTCCCTGCACAGGCTGCTCCTACTGCACGGAAGGCTGCCCGAAGAATATTGCGATCCCGAAATATTTTGCTCTTTACAATGCGGAGATGCAGGAGGCGGAAGGAAAAGGCTGGACGCCGCAGGGCGGGTATTACGACCGTTTGACCGGCACCTTCGGAAAGGCGGGGGACTGTATCGGGTGCGGTCAGTGTGAGAACGCCTGTCCCCAGCATCTGCCAGTGATCGAGCACTTGAAGACGGTGGCGGGATACTTCGGGAAGTAAGGGACAGATGATGAGAGAAAATAATCTGACGGAGGGGAGCGTGGGAAAAAACCTGATACGGTTTGCGCTCCCATATCTTTTGGCGTGTTTTATGCAGACCTTTTACGGTATGGCGGATCTGTTTGTGGTGGGGCTGTACAACGGCTCTCAGACCACTACGGCGGTAGCGATCGGCAGTCAGGTGATGCATATGCTCACGGTGATTATCGTGGGTTTTGCCATGGGCGCCACCGTGCGGATCGGCAGATATGTTGGCGCGCGGGACGAGCGCGCGGCGGCAAAGACGGTTGGCGCGTCCGTGGCGTTTTTCGCGCTGTTTGCGGCGGTGCTCACGGTGGGGCTGCTGCTCTGTGTAAATTTAATTACAAACGTTATGCTTACCCCTGCGGAGGCGGTGAAGGAGACAAGGCTGTATCTGGGTATCTGTTTTGCGGGGGTACCCTTTATCACGGCGTACAATGTGATCAGCAGTATTTTCCGTGGGGCGGGTGATTCCAAGAGACCTATGTATTTTGTGGCGGTGGCGTGCGCGGTGAATATCATGCTCGACTTTGTTCTCGTGGGCGGCGGCATGGGTGCGGCGGGCGCGGCACTGGCAACAGTATTCGGGCAGGCGGTGAGCGTGGCGTTCGCGCTTTTTATGCTGCGCAGACGAGATCTGGGGTTTCGGGTGACGAGACAGGATGTGCGGATAGACAGGGAGATTTTTGCGCAGATTCTCAAGGTGGGCGCGCCCATAGCCTGTCAGGACGGGCTGATTCAGGTGGCGTTTATCGTGATCACGGTGATCGCCAACAGCAGGGGACTGGTTGTCTCCGCGGCTGTTGGTATTGTGGAAAAGCTGATCGGCTTTCTCTTTCTGGTGCCCTCGGCGTTCCTCTCTGCGATTTCCGCCATCACGGCGCAGAATATGGGGGCGGACAAGCCGGAGCGCGCCAGAGTCTCGCTCGGTTATGGTCTGCTGATCACCATGAGCTGGGGTGCGCTCTGCGCGATCTACAGCCAGTTCCTGCCGCAGACGCTGGTGGGGCTGTTTACGAGGGACGCGGCGGTGCTGGCGGCGGGCTGCGCTTATCTGCGATCCTACTCCTTCGACACGCTTTTTGCGGCGGTCCATTTCTGCTTCAGCGGGTATTTCTGCGGGGACCAGAAGGCGGGGATATCTTTTATCCATAATATTATAGCGATTGTTCTGGTGCGCATACCGGGCGCTTATCTGGCGGGCGTGTATTTCCCGGACAGCCTTTATCCTATGGGGTGGGCGGCGCCCCTCGGGTCGCTTTTGTCCGCGCTGATCTGCGTGGGTTTTTACATATATTTTAGGCGGCAAGAAAAGCTTAGGATTTGATTTCCTTCCGCAGCGCCCACAGGGCGAGCAGATTCGGAAGTGCCATCACACCGTTGATCAGGTCGGTGCACTCCCAGACGAGGCGCATGGGAATGATGGCGCCCAGATAGATCATGATGATGTAGAAAAGTTTGTAGAGCGGGACGCTGCGGTTTCCGCCCAGATACTCTGCCGCCTTCTCACCGAAGTAGGACCAGCCGATCAGGGTGGTCACGGCGAAGGCGCACAGGGAGATCGTGAGAAAGGCGTCCCCCACATATGGTAAGTGGGAGAAGGCGGCTGCAGTCAAGTCCGTCTCGGCGGCGCCGACGGTGGAGGCGGGGTCGTAGAGCATGTTGCAGACCACCACAAGCCCGGTCAGCAGACACATTACCACCGTGTCCCAGAAAACGGCGGTCATGGACACATAAGCCTGCACCTTGGGATCCTCGGCATGAGAGGCGGCTGCTGCGATGGCAGAGGTGCCGATGCCTGCCTCGTTGGTGAAAAGTCCTCTGGCGATGCCGTAGCGCATGGCGTGCTGTAAACCGGCTCCCGCCGCTCCCCCGGCAAGGCTTGTGAAGGAGAAGGCATCCTTCAGAATCCAGACTACAGCTGTGACAAGCTGATGGCGGTAGAGAAACAGGAGAAGCACACAGCCGAACAGGTACAGAAAGGTGATAGCGGGTACGGTGCGCTCGCAGAGTCTGCCGATGCTGCGGATGCCGCCGATGATAACCGCGCCCGTGACCACGGCGAGGGCGAAACCTACCGGGTGGGGGGAAATCCCGAAACTCAAGGATGTCGCCCTTGTGACGGAGTTTGCCTGCGTGGTGCAGCCCACGCCGAAAGCGGCGGCAAGGGTGCACAGCGCGTACAAGCTGCCGAGGTTCTTGTTATGTAAACCATTTTTTAACACATACATGGGGCCGCCAACGTAGAGACCGTCCTTGTTTCTCTGGCGGTGGAGAACGCTTAAGTAGCATTCGCCGTAGGCGGTCGCCATCCCGAGAATCCCGGTGATCCAGCACCAGAAGATGGCGCCGGGTCCGCCGAGGGCGACGGCGGTGGAAACGCCGATAATATTTCCCGTACCGAGGGTGGCGGCGAGGGTGGTGGAGAGCGCCGAGAAGGGAGAGAGATTCGGCGTATCTTCCGCGGGAAACAGGGAGAGGCGGATCGCCCGAAAAAGGTTTCTCTGGGGAAAGCGCAGCTTACAGGTGAAATAAATATGCGTGCCCATAAGCAGGAGTATCAGGGGAAGACCCCATAAAAGATTGTTGATCTGTTCTAAGAGAGCCATAGAAAACACGTCCCGAAGTTACTTAGGATATTTTATGTGGAGAGACGGAGAAAAAGAACATGCCGTGGGCGGGCGGATAAAATATCAGCGTTGAACGATACGATTGTTGGAGGATATTTGCTTATGAATAAGGTATGGTCAGAACTGAACAAAACAATGCAGACGCAAATTAAAAAGAAAGATACTTATGAAGCGGGTATTGGCACATTATTTGATTTGCGAAATCAGTTGATGGAAACCTTACTGTCATTTTATGAAGAATTGAGCAGAGAAGAGTTTGACGCAATTCCATTTATCAATGCAGACGGTTATCATAGTAAAACGATTGCATATTCCATCTGGCATATTTTTCGTATTGAAGATATAGTTGCCCATACATTGATAAGTGAAAACGAGCAGGTGTTTTTTTCGGGCAATTATCAGGAACGGATCCATTCGCCTATCATCACAACAGGAAATGAACTTGTAAAAGAGCAGATTGCAGATTTTTCAAAACAACTTAACCTGAAAGAACTTTATTCTTATATATTTGAGGTAAAGGACAGCACCGAGAAGATAATCAATCGTTTGTCTTATGATGAATTGAAAAGGAAAATGTCAGAGGAAAGAAAAGAACACTTAAAATGTTTAAACGTTGTAAGTAATGATAAAAATGCAATCTGGCTTATTGATTACTGGTGCGGTAAAGATATTCGGGGGTTGATACAAATGCCATTTTCAAGACATTGGATTATGCACGTAGAAGCGGGCTTGCGCATAAAAAACAAGATACATTCATAAGTGCAAATTTCAGTTTAGTCAGTGTCAGAAAGAGTGAGGAAGGAGGAGCGGCAATGAACAGTGAGGAAAAAGAGAGAGCTTACGCGTGGGCGAAAGCGCTGTGCCACTACGCCGGGGAGGACGAGGCATTTC
This sequence comes from uncultured Lachnospiraceae bacterium, assembly GCA_910588955.1. Classification (GTDB taxonomy): domain Bacteria; phylum Bacillota; class Clostridia; order Lachnospirales; family Lachnospiraceae; genus UBA3282. Next base: position 171,631 of record CAJURQ010000005.1, on the reverse strand, counting down.
TGGAACGGTTTTTTGGGATGCTGACCGCTTCTGCGGGTGTGTCGAGGGAGTTTCTGTACTACTTGGAGAACGAGAACTTTCTGTGCGAGTACAAGGTGGCTGGCTACAGTCTGGTTGACATCATGGTGTGGCAGATGGACCATTTCAAGGCGCAGCTAGACAGGGACCGCACGCAGATGAAGAGCAACGGGGATAAGATGCTGCTGGAGGCGTTTCACACCATGCTTCTGATGGAACAGGATCCGCAACATTATGTAAACTTAATGCAGACCGAGACAGGGACGGATTATGTTGGGAAGTACAATTAATTATGCAATGCTACATAGGAGGAACATCATAGAATGAACAAAGAGGACATCAGAATCAAACATGTGATCGTACATATCTTGGACCCCACCATCGGGATGCCGGTGCTCTCCGACACGGAGCTGGAGTTTGGCTCGGAGGTGGCGGAGTTTGTGCGGGAGCACATCGGGAAAATCTGCGCCGGGGACGACGCGAAGGAATGCCGCTTTTACGAGAGGGAGTCGGAGGTGTGCAAGCTCCTGACCGGGTATGAGGACGAAAATTTTGTCGCCATCAGTCAGGAGATCGCGGGGCTTCTGTTTGAGATTATGAGCGGTAATATTGACATCCCGCCGGCGGATCTGATGGTGGTGCGGTTCAGGGAGGGGGAGGAAGAGTATCTGGCGCTCCTCAAGATGAATTACAAGACGCTTTATACCCACAGGACCATGCCGCTCTCGGAGGGGGAGGGAAACAGCAACGAGCTGATCAGGCACAAGTCGATCCTGCCTTCCCAGACGCAGCGGCTGACGGAGGCGGCGGTGATCTGTCTGTCTGATCTCTCCTTACAGGTGGTGGAAAAGAGATATGAGGTGAACGGGGAGAAGACGGACTATTTCTCCTTCCTGTTCTTAAAGTGCAGTTCCCATCTCTCCCACAAATCGAAGCTTTCCATCGTGGGGCGCGCCGTGGAGAGTGTGCAGAAGGAGGGCTTTGCGGAGAGCGAGCGGTTCGAGAGACAGATGCGCGCCAAGAGCATCATACAGGAGGAGATGGAGGAGAAGGGTGGCTTCGTGGTGGAGGAGATCGCGGAGAAGATCTTTGAGGATGAACCAGAATTAAGGACAGCTTTTCAGGATAAAATGGAAAAGTACAACATGGTGAAAGAAACCATAGAGCCGCAGAGCGAGAACACCACACGGAAATATCAGAGCCAGCACCTTTTCACGGATACGGGCATTGAGATCAAAATTCCTATGGAGCAGTATAAGAATCCAAAGTGTGTGGAGTTTATCACAAATCCTGACGGGACGGTCAGCGTACTGATTAAGAATATCGAGCATCTGGAGGCTAAAATATAATTGAGGTAAACACAGTGGATTCCTGCAAATGGGAGCCATAAATTTTGATGACTGCGCAGTTAAAAGGTCTGAGGACTGGCAGAAAATTTTCGGAGTATAGAAATTGGGGACGATTTTAGACTATCTGAGAGAATACGGGGATTACAGTCTGGCGGAAAAACCTTTCTGCGATGTGGACAGTCTGGTGCTCAGCCAGCTTTCCTACCTGAAATTTGACGGCATTGTACCGGGACCGGGGGAAGTGTGCGCGCCGATAAGCCTTGAGGATATCGCGGCACATGAGGACTACGACCGACTCTATGCGGATGAGCGTTACCGCAAAGACAATACCGCGCTTTTTACAGGGGTCTTAAACAGCAGGCGTTTCGGGCAGATGCGGTTGTGGAATTATGTAAACTTAATTGAGCCGGAGAAGGAGAGCCAGTTTTCAGCCGTGGTATGTGGTATGCCAGAGGGGCTTTCCTATGTGGTGTTCCGGGGGACGGATGAGAATATCGTGGGGTGGAAGGAGGACTTAAATTTTGCCTTTTCGGAGCCGGTGCCCGGGCAGCTTTACAGCGTGCCTTATCTGGAACGGGCGGCACGGACAATTGAAGGCAGTTTTTATGTGGGCGGTCATTCCAAAGGGGGGAATCTGGCAGTCTATGCGGCAATGCACTGTGACCCGGCGGTGAGGGAGCGGATAGAAAGAATCTATGACCACGACGGACCGGGCTTTCGACCGGAAGTCAGAGCGCGGGGGGCATGGCAGGAAATCGAAGGGCGCATCCGCAAGACGGTGCCGCGTTCTTCGCTTGTGGGGATGCTCTTATACACGGACGGCGATTACCGGGTGGTGGAGAGCAAAACCCTTGGTCTGGCACAGCACAATCCCTACACATGGCTGGTGAAGGAGGGGGATTTTCGCATTGTGGACGAGATTCGACCAGGGCGAAAGTTTTTGGACCAGACGCTCAACGAATGGATACTTTCGCTGGATCAGACGCAGATGCGCATTTTTGTGGATACGCTGTACGGGGTGGTGCAGGCGTCGGAGACGGACAATCTGATCGACTTTACGTCGCACTGGTTTCAGAGTCTGCAAAAGATCGGCAGGGCGATAGGCGGGGTGGACGAGGAGACCGCAGGGGTGATGATGCAGATTATGCGCGCTCTTTTCGAGATGGTTTCGCTTCATGCGAAGGAGCAGGCGCAGAGCAGACGGGGAGCCAGAAAGCCGAAATGTCCGGATTGGAAAAACAGGTGGGAACTCCAGCGGGAGAAGTTTGAGGAGGGCATGGCACAGTTAGAAAGCCGCCTGAAACTTCAGCGGAGCGAGAAAAAGTAGGAAAACAGCGATTCGCCCGTACCGTCGGGCAGTCGCTCCGGGTGCCATTGCACGGCAAGGATGGGGAGGGAGCTGTGGACAAGCCCCTCGATCACGTTATCCCCGGCGCGGCAGACCGGGATCAGTCCTCTGCCTGTGCGGTTTATCGCCTGATGGTGGGCGGAGTTTACTTTGTAGCTGTTTCCGTAGAGCTGGTAAAAGAAATCGCGCCGTCCGAGATCGCTGTGAAAAACATAGTGAAACTGGTCGCGCCCGATCCATCTGTGGGTTTCGGCGGTGTCGATATGCTGCGTGATGTCACCGCCGAAATGGACGTTGATGAGCTGGAGCCCTTTGCAGATGCCGAGTACGGGCTTTTTTTGCGCCGTGAAACGGGCGAGGATGTCGAGCTGCAGGATATCAAGTTCTGTGTCAATGTGGTGGGAGCCGTGGTCGGTCTGACCGAAAAAGGCAGGCGTGATGTCGCCGCCGCCGGGGAGCAGAAGATGTGTGGCGTCGTTCGTCCGAGCGGGATCCATGCTGACAGAGCAGGAAACGCCCATCCTTTTTATGATATTTTCATAGTTTCTGGTGTCCTCGGGACGACCGGCGATCAGTACGGTGGGAGCTGACATGGCGGATTCCTTCCTGCGGGGGAGTGACTTTATGTTATATTTTATGCAGAGGAGGGGCGGGGGTTCAGCCTGCGCCCGTTCGCAAAAATTAGGGTTGCTTTCTGGTGAGAAACCTTGTATAATTTTAGATACAATTAAAATAGTTTATGTAAATAAAAAATGGCTTTCGGGGAGAAGCCGGAAATGGGGGATAAAGATGAGCGAACTATTATACAACAAACCGTGGATATTGCAGCGGGCGGATCCTTATGTGTACAGGCATACGGACGGCACCTATTACTTCACGGCTTCCGTGCCGGCTTATGACGGCATTGTGCTTCGCAAATCGGATACGCTAGCGGGACTGGCGGATGCGCCGGAGACGGAAGTCTGGCACAAGCATGAATCGGGGATTATGAGCTGCCATATCTGGGCGCCTGAGCTGCACTACATAGACGGCGCATGGTACATCTACTATGCGGGCGGCGACAAGGACGACGTCTGGCAGATCAGACCCTATGTGCTGGAGTGTAAGGACGAAGATCCGATGACAGGCACATGGACGGAAAAGGGAAAAATGGGGAGAGCGGACGACGACGTTTTTTCTTTCGAGGCGTTTTCACTGGACGGCACCGTGTTTGAGAATAAGGGCAAATGGTATTACATCTGGGCGGAAAAGGTGGGCGTCGGAAAGCAGATTTCCAACCTTTACATAGGAGAACTGGAAACGCCGTATAAGTTGAAGACCGTGCAGGTGCTTCTGACCACCCCGGATTACGACTGGGAGCGGGTTGGCTTCTGGGTGAACGAGGGTCCGGCGGTTCTTAAACGGAACGGAAAGATTTTCGTGACCTACTCCGCGTCCGAGACGGGCATTGCCTACTGCATGGGGATGCTGACGGCGGATGAAGACGCGGATATGTTAGATCCCCTGTCATGGAAAAAGGAGCGCTACCCGGTGCTCAAGTCAGACGAGACGCTGGGTGTTTACGGACCGGGGCACAACAGCTTTACCGTGGACGAGGAGGGCAACGACATTCTGGTCTACCACGCGAGGACAGAGACGGAGATCGTGGGCGACCCGCTCTACAATCCGAACCGCCATGCGATGCTGATGAAGTTCGGCTGGGAGGACGGCAGACCGGTATTCAAATTCAATTAGAAAGGGAGAGGGTATGGCAAAATTATTTATCAATGAGAAGAACAAAAAGGGGCACATTAACCCGGAAATCTACGGGCATTTCTCGGAGCATCTGGGCAGATGTATCTACGAGGGGTTATATGTGGGAGAAAATTCCGACATTCCCAACGTGAACGGGATGCGCAAGGATGTGGTGGACGCATTGAAGGAGATGCAGATTCCCGTGCTGCGTTGGCCGGGCGGCTGCTTTGCGGACGAGTACCACTGGAAGGACGGTATCGGTCCCAAGGAGACGCGCAAGAAGATGATCAACACGCACTGGGGCGGCGTGGTGGAGGACAACAGCTTCGGCACGCACGAGTTTTTCGAGCTCTGCGAGCAGCTTGGCTGTAAGACTTATGTAAACGGAAACGTGGGCAGCGGCACGGTGCAGGAGATGAGTGAGTGGGTGGAATACATCACTTTTGACGGCGTCTCCCCCATGGCGGACCTGCGCAAAGAAAACGGGCATGAAAAGCCGTGGAAGATCGACTATTTCGGCGTGGGCAATGAAAACTGGGGCTGCGGCGGCAGCATGACGCCGGAGTACTACGGGAACCTCTATAGAAGATACCAGACCTATGTGCGGCATTATGACCATGCGGCGCCCATTCAGAAGATTTGCTGCGGCGCCAATGTGGCGGACTATTTCTGGACGGAGGGGGTGCTTAAGACTTGCTTTGAGTTTCCTCAGCCAAACAATATTCCTACGGGTTACATGGATGGTTTATCCCTTCATTATTACGTGCATCCGGGCGGATGGGAGAACAAGGGCAGCGCCACGGAGTTTGACGAGGCGACATGGTATCAGACGATGGCGAAGGCGCTCTATATGGAAGAACTGGTGGAACGGCACGGCGCGATCATGGATCAGTACGATCCCGACAAGAAGATCGGCATGATCGTTGACGAGTGGGGCTGCTGGTTTGACGTGGAGCCGGGCACGAATCCGGGATTCCTCTATCAGCAGAACACCATGCGCGACGCGCTTGTGGCGGGCGTGACCTTAAATATTTTCAACAAGCACTGTGACCGGGTGAAGATGGCGTGTATCGCACAGATGGTCAATGTGCTGCAGTCCGTGATTCTGACGGAGGGACCGAAGATGATTCTGACGCCCACCTATCATATTTTCCACATGTACAAGCATCATCAGGATGCGGAACTTGTGGAGAGCTGTATCGAGGGCAATCGGATGATCGGCGTGGACGACGCCTGCAAGGTGCCGTTCCTTGACGAGTCCGTCTCTGTGGACAAGGACGGCTATGTGAACGTGACGCTGGCAAACCTCTCCACGGATGAGGAAGCGCCTGTGGAAATGTCCTTTATGGAACTTGCGCCGAAGGAGATTACCGCCGCAATTCTGAAAGGCGAGATGCACGCGCACAACACCTTTGACGATCCCGAGAAGGTGAAGGAGGAGAACTTTACCGCTTATGAGGTGAAGGACGGCATGATCAGTTTCACCGCGCCTGCGGGCAGCGTGATCAGTTTCCGTATCAGATAAAAGCCTGATCCGCACGGGAAGGCGCGTTATGCGGACGGGTGCGGAACGAACAGCAGGGGAGAGGAAAGCAGAGATGGAGATGGAGCAGAGACGGATCTGCCGCAAATGTCTCACAAGAGATATGGATCAGGCGGCGTATTTTCAAAATCTGCATGACTACATAGCCAATCTGGATGAAGATGTAAAGGTCGGGGAGCCGCTTTATGAGAAGCGGCTCTCTCTTTGTAAGGAATGCGACCTGCTTCTGGACGGCATGTGCAGGGCGTGCGGATGCTTTGTGGAGCTGCGCGCGGCGATCAGAAAAAATCATTGCCCCTACGATAAATGGGGTGCTTCAGATGAATGACATAACATGAATAAATTTATGTAACTTTAAAAAAAAAAAAAGTGTACAGGTTGCTTAATTTTTAAAAAATCGAAAACAGGCACCTGTCACAAAAAAAGGCGAGAGACACCTGTTTTGGTAAAATATAGCATATCGCCTAAAGTATTTTAGACAAACTGTAGTGCGGTTGTCGAACAGCATATTCATAATAAGGAGGAAAAAGAATGAAAAAGAAAGTATTGGCTACCTTGATGACAGCGGCTATGCTTGCTACCACACTGGTAGGATGCGGCGGCGGTGACGCAGGTTCCGCTCCGGCAGCAGACGGCGGTGCAGCTGAGGAAGCTCCCGCGGCAGACGCTGGTTCCGACGATGCAGCGGCAGCAGACGACGGTGCGGCTGAGGAAGCTCCCGCAGACGATGCGGCAGCAGCTGAGGAAGAGATTCCTACCGCTACTTTCGGTGATCCCAACGGTACACACATGGAGATGTGGACATTCGTAGAAATCCACGGACAGCACTATGGAAACATGGTTGAGAAGTGGAACGAGCAGAATCCCGACAGAACCATTGAGATCACCTGCACTACATATCCTTACGCAGACATGCATACAAAGCTTTTAACTTCCCTGAATGCAGGTACAGGCGCACCTGATATCTGTGACGTGGAGATCGGACAGTTCCCGAACGTGGTAGCAGGTCTTGACACATGGCTTGTTCCCCAGAACGATGCGGCAGCTCCTTACCTTGACACCATGGTTCCGGCGAGAATGGCTGTCTACTCCGGTTCTGACGGAAACAACTACGGTATTCCTTACCACGTAGGCGCTACGGTTATGTACTATAACATGGCTGCCCTTGAGGAGGCAGGTCTTTCTCAGGCAGACGTGGACGCGGTTGTTACTTGGGATGATTACGCAGCGCTTGGACAGAAGTATCTGGATGCAATCGGCAATCCCGAAGATAAGCACTGGACTTCCGTTGATACCGCAGGCTGTGACTGGTTATGGATCGCTATGGCTGAGTACGGCGAGGACTGGACCGGCGGCATGGGCGGCACGGCAAACGTACAGCTTGATTCCGTAAAGAAGATGCTCACCATGCAGCAGGAGTGGGTTAACAGCGGTCTCGCAATGGTATCTCCCGACGGTCACGTTGACTTAGAGGCAGGTTTCCAGAACATTTTGGATCACAACATCGTTTCCTTCCCGAAGGCGATGTGGTACATGAGCCGTTTCACCAACTACATGCCTGAGGAGAAGGGCAACTGGTACATCGCTAAGTGTCCTGTATTCGAGGCAGGTCAGAAGTGCTCCGTAGGTATCGGCGGTACCGGTACTGTTGTGACACAGCAGGCTGTTGACAAAGATCTGGCTTCCGAGTTCCTCTGCTGGGCTAAGATGTCCGAGGAAGGTGAGCAGCTCATCTGGGATAACCTTGGTTTCGACGTATGTAACACCGTTCTGTGGAACGACGACGCATTCGCACACGACGACAACAACCAGTACAACCAGTTCTTCCGCAACTACCCTTACGATGTGCTTTACAGCATCAAGGACGATATCGGAACGGTTTACACGGTTGCAATCAGCCCGACCATCAACGAGCAGATGTGTAACGTAACTCTGAATGACGTTCTCGAGAACGGCATGGATGTAGAAGAGGCGCTGCAGGCAGCTCAGGATGTGGTTGACCTCGAGCAGTAACCGCAGTAAGTCCTTGCAGGACTAACTGCACGAGCACCGCTAACGCGGGCTCGGCATAGGCTGAATTTAATAGAGGGGATTGTGAATGCAATCCCCTCTTTGTTTTAAAAAGGGTTGGTATAGTAAACAGAAATTGAGCGAGTTTGCGAAGCAAATCTCGGGATCAAGCGTAGCTTGATCGGGGTAAGGAGTGTGTGCGTATGAACAAATTTAAAAAATTCTTTTATTCACAAAAGGCAGCACCCTATGTGTTCGTGCTTCCTTTTATTATCAGTTTTATCTTATTCTGGATTTATCCGTTATGCAGTACGATTACTATGAGTTTTCAGGATATCAAACCTACCGGTACGGAGTGGGTAGGTATGAAAAACTTTGCGAAGCTGTTGAAAGACGGCATTTTCCACACGGCAATTAAAAACAGTTTTCAATATATGGTTCTGACGCTGGTTCTGCTGATTCCGTTCCCGATGTTCTTTGCGGTGCTGATGGATTCCAGACTGGTGAAAGCGAAAGGCTTTTGGAAGGCATGCCTGTATGTGCCGGCTCTTACTTCGGTCGTTATTTCGGGTACGCTTTTCAGACTGATGTTTTCCGAGTATCCGACCGGGCAGATGAACGTGATCACGGCGGCTCTCGGACTTGGCACTTTTAAATGGCTGAAAATGAAAGCAACCGGTCTCGGCGCACTTTTACTTGTGGCGTGCTGGAGGTGGACCGGCGTAAATATGCTCTACTTTATTTCCGGATTGAAGGCGATTGACACTGCTATGTATGAGGCGGCAGATATTGACGGCGCGACCGCATGGCAGAAGTTCAGATATGTTACCATTCCTCTTTTGAAACCGACCACCGTTTACGTGCTGACGATCAGCGTGTACGCAGGTCTGGCGATGTTCATGGAATCCTACATGCTGTGGGCGGGTCCCGATTCACCGAACAACATCGGACTGACCATCGTGGGATATCTGTACAAGCGCGGTATCACCAAGAACCAGCTCGGGTACGGCAGCGCGGTAGGTATCGTCCTGCTCGTGATAGCGCTGGCGATCAATATCGTACAGCTTGTTGTGAACGGCACTTTAGGGAAGGAGGAAGATTAATATGGCAGAAACAACCTCTGTAAAAGGCAAAGAAACCGGAGGAATGAGGACCAAGAGAAGGATTCTGACCGTGCTCGGTACGGCGTTGTTCGCGATTCTCTCCTTCCTGATTGTATATCCGTTGTTTGCCGGACTGATCGCATCTTTCCGTCCCGGCACGGAGCTGATCCGCCGGGGACTTAGTATCAATCTTGACTTTAGTACCATGACGCTTGCCAACTACACTTATCTGTTTGGCAACAATGTGGACGGTCAGAAGTATTTTATGTGGTATAAGAACAGTCTGGTACTGATGCTTGTCACGGTATTCCTGACGCTGCTTGTCTGCTACATAGTTGCTTACGGTCTGACCATGTACAACTATAAGTTGAAGAACTTCCTGTTCTTCCTTGTTATTGCAACCATGATGGTTCCGTTCGAGATTCTGATTCTCCCGCTCTACAAGGAGATGATCAGCCTGAAGCTGGTCGACACCATCTGGGGCGTGATGCTGCCGGGTATCTGCGGCGCGTCCACGATCTTCTTCTTTAGGCAGTATATGTCGGGACTGCCAAAAGACCTGCTGGATGCGGGGCGTATCGACGGCGCGACCGAGTACGGCATCTGCTTCAAGATTATGATGCCGATCACGAAGCCGGCATTTGCAGCTATGGCGATTCTGTGTGCGATGGGTTCATGGAATAACGTGCTTTGGCCGATGCTCGTATACAGAAGCGCAGAGAAGTTTACGCTTCCGATTGGTTTGAACACCCTGCTTACACCCTACGGAAACAACTACGATGTACTGATTGCCGGTTCCATGTTTGGTATTCTTCCGGTGTTCATCATCTTCCTTTGCTTCCAGAGATATTTTATTGAGGGTATGACGGCTGGAGCAGTCAAAGGCTAGGGAAATTACTTTTGGGCATACACTCCATTGCCAAAGGGCTGCTGTGATACCGCTTTCGGTTGAAACAGCAGCCCGTTTTCTATATAATGAAACTGTAGCGTTTGTGTATGTGGGGGATAACATATGAAAAGCTTATTCGACGACTTGATGGAACGAGCGAGAGGTGAAAAGAATACCGACTATCTGACGGGAATGACGAACAGAAGAGGGCTTCATGAGATTTGGGACGCTCTGCCCAAGGGCGCGCATATCCACTGTCTCTATATGGACGTCGATAACTTTAAGCTGGTCAACGACGTGTACGGACACGCGAAGGGCGACGAGCTGTTGCTGTTTGTGAGCGAGCTTTTGCAGGATGTGTTTCCCGGGCAGCTTGTGGTGCGGCTGGGCGGGGATGAGTTTGTGGTGATCTGCGATGCCGCCGTGTGTGTGGAGGAGCCGGAAGAGCAGTTTGCCCGGCTGCAGCACAGACTGAAAGAGGATTTTGATGAATCATTGCGGGAAGTGCTTTCTTTCAGCATTGGCTTTGTTGCCGGATGCAGTGTTTCCGAAAATCTGTCCGTGATTCTGGATCAGGGCGACGAGGCGATGTATTATGTCAAAAAAAACGGCAAGGGAAGTTATGTAAACTATGAAGTAATAAGGGAACAGCTTGCGGAACAGAAAGCGATGAAGGACAGGACGCTTACGTCGTTTCGGGAGGAGGAGTTTGAGCTTCGCTTCCAGCCGATGATCTATCTGCAAAACTCGGATGTATATGCGGCGAAAGCGGTGCTGTACTGGCACTTTCCGGGGAAAGAGATTCTGGAGGAGGAAACCTTTATTCCTGTGCTGGAGCAGTACGGAGTGATAACCAGACTGGATAAAATGATTTTTGAACAGATCTGCCGCTGGAAACAAAAATGGCAGGATACAGTCTTTAAGGAGCTGCAGATTTATGTCAGAATTTCTGCCAGGACGATTTTGCAGGCGGACGGCATGGAACATATCAGAAAATGCATGGAAACTTATCAGGTCAGACCGGAGGAAATCAAACTCTGTATTGAGGAGGAGAGCTTTCTCGGACGGGGAGAGAAGATTGTGTGTGCGGTGGAAGTTTTGTCTGAGATGGGCTTTGAGATCGCTATTGACAATTTTGGCTCCGCCTCTTCCTTCAAGGTGTTGCAGCACGTTCCGGCGAATATTCTGAAACTTGATCCAAAGCTTCTTAAGTCGGATAAAGGAAATGACAGACGACCGCTTCTCCTGTTCCGCAATCTCATAGGGCTTGGCAGGGATCTGCAGTTTATGATCGTGGCGCAGGGAATAGAAAGCACCGTGCAGGCAGGGGCATTAGCCAATTACGGGGCGCAGCTCGGGCTGGGTGACTTTTACGGGAAACCGCAGCCACCGGAACGCTTTTATGAGATGTACCACGATCGGTATTTCTTTGTGAGCAATCGGATTCCCACGGTCTATTCTTTCAACCATCACTTGAAGGACGCGGAGGGAAAGAACGAGGGAAAATTTCTGGGAGAGGGGATTACTTACGAAACCGGCGTGGTAGCGGGACAGATGGCGCTTTCTTTTCCCGGCGGCAAGGTGGGGGAAAATATTGTCGCTCTGCCGAAATCCGTTATGTACAGCGAGAGCTATACCATCTGTCTGTGGGTTAACACGGCGGAGCTGCAGTCTTGGACAAGCGTGTTTTACGTCACTTATATGGACGGCTTCATAAGTCTGGTGCCTTCGGACGCGATCTGCAGCTGTGTGTTCCGCATGAAGGACGACAGGGAAGTGAACGAGTGGTTTGATATTTTCGGCAGGCATGCGGTGCCGGGAGAGTGGGCGTATATGTGCGTCTCCTGTGATGTGATTACAGGGCTGGTCAGACTGTATTTCAACGGTTTGCTGATTGGCAGCAAGGATCTCGCGCCGAACCTGAAAGTGCCGGAACGGGTGGTCATAGGCGGGGACGAGTACCAGAAGTCCTTTCACGGTAAGGTTGCCGGATTGGAGATATATCACTGCGTGCTGTCCGAAGCGGAGATTGCGCGTAAGTTTCGGGCGTTTCAGAGCGATCCGACTTTTTTGGGTACAAAAGGGAAAAAATAAAAAACTCTCCCGTATTGGGAGAGTTTTTGCTATCCGGCATTGTAGTCATCGATGATAGGAGGAATCTGGGACATCATATTGTCGATATCCTCATACATCGCGCTTTTGGTCGTACCCATATTGCTGACGCGGTTGATATGCTTCATAACCGTGTCATAATGGGTTTTCATCCTTTCAAAGAAACTGCTCAGGGTGTGGAGCTTATTCTTTGAGTCATCGATGACCCCTGAGATTTCTGTCTGCACGGATTCCGCACCGTCGGCTGCCTGTGTGATCCTGTCAAACATGGCATAGGTTTCATCCACTTTTGTGAGACTTTCCTCCAGTGCCTGATGTGAAGTCTGAATGCTGGCATGGAGCTGGTCGGTGCCGTTCTCCACCTCGCCTACGCTGGAATCTACCATCGCCACAAGATTTTTGATCTCTTCGGACAGGCTCTTGATCTCACCGGCTACAGTGGCAAAGCCCTTGCCCTGTTCCCCTGCCCTTGCCGCCTCAATAGAAGCGTTGAGGGAAAGAATGTTTGTCTGGTCTGCGATAGATACGATTTTTCCCATGCATTTGCGGATTTCATTTAAGGAAAGCTGGAACGTCTCGAAGGTGCTCTGCATTTCTTCAAAATGGTTTGCGACTTTAAGGGAACTGCTTTTCAGTGTCTCCACTTCCCCCTGTACCTGATTGACGGACTCGAAAATATTGTCCTTTACGGATGCAAACTGTCCGGATACGGTATTGATGCTGGAAAAAGTCTGCTCAAAGTCGGAGAGGGATTCTCTCAGCTCTTCGGAGTCATGCAGCACATTGCCGAAGGATTGGCGGACCATGCTCAATTCGTGCAGGGAGTCCACCTCGTTTTGGATCAGGGCGCTGCGGTAGCCCTGCAGGCTTTCCACTACATATACGATCGGATCAAGGGTTTTTTCTTCCCGCTGGGATTTTTTTCTGAATTTCATCTCTGCTCCTCCCTTACTCAAACACGACACAGGTCATGGACTGGTTGACAAAGCGGTTATTGTAATGTTCGCCATATCCGACCAGACCGGCATGGTGTCCAAGCGTGCTCATGTCCATCAGGTACTCTTTCATGTAGTTATTATCGGTGAAGAGCAGATACCGGAACAGACAGTTTACGGAGAACACAGCCGAAATTCTCTGGAAATCATTTTTGATCGTCTGTATGGTGTCACGCACAATTTGTCGGTAGTTGCCAAGTTCCAGAAGAATCAGTACATCGGAGTCGTTTACCTGCCGGAAACACGTCAGCGAATTGCCGCTGACCTCTTTAATGGAGATGATGCATGTGTCGTTTCCGTTGATTTTTCCGAATGGATTCTTGAAAGTCTGGGTGGAAATCTGCTCCTCCGTCACATGGAGAATATTCTGGTAGACCTGTTTGGCGGGTTTCCCATTTAACTGCCCTAGACGGTAGTTTGCTTTGTCCGTCCCTGACGCGACAAAACGGTAATTTCCAAGCTGGTGGTAAATATTTTCCTTGTATGCCTTTACCTTGCCGTTCAGGTTTTTAATCAGCGCATATGCCACTGCATCCTCATAAACCCTGCCGTTTGCCGAGATCTTTCCGCCGTCGCCGGTTCCGCCGACTAGCGAAATGTTGCTGCGCTGTAAGGCGCTGTAGATGGTCGTTAACACGCAGGCGTCGTTTCCGGAACAGAAATCGATGCATACCGTATCCCTGCCGGAGCTTTTGATGGCGCGTATGTCTTGCTGCAGCCGTCCGATGTATTTCACGGGCATGACGGACACGTTTTCCAGCACGTTTGCCACGGCGCTTACGCCGTCATAATAGGCGATGACGCCTACACCCTTTTCAACGACACGGACGTCGTAGCTCATGCCGATACATCCGATGCTGGGAACGCCCGGAAAAAGGGATTCTAATTTTTTAACATGGGCTTCAAACTGTTCATTGTTGGACATAAGCATAATCAACTGCGGGCTTTTCAGACCGCGGACTGCCTCCTCCAGATTGCCGCTTGGGCTCATACCAAAAAACTGTCTCAAAATGTTGACCTCGCTTCCTTATGTATTTTCTTTATGATGTACAGGTAAAATTATACTTGATGTCAAAACAGTACGTCAACGGTTATTCTCTAAATGACAGGTCTGTTTTCATTGCGCCACTGTCTTGGTGAAATGCCATATACATTTTTGAAGGCTCTGGAGAAATGGAGCTGGTTCGGATAGCCCACCGCGTTCCCGATATCCGCCACCGATAGGCCAGTCAGTTTTAACAGCTCCGCCGCCTTCGTCATGCGGTAGGAGATCAGAAACGCCTGTGGAGATTTTCCGGTGTTTTCGTGAAAAATTTTTCCGAAATAGCTTCGGTTCAGCCCGCAGGAGGCGGCGATATCTTCCACGGTAATGTCGTTTTGAAAGTTCTGTTCGATAAAGGAAAATGCTTCCTTAATATAAAAGTCGCGGAGACTGTTTCCCTTGCCCACCTGCGTGGAGGTGGAGGCGCGGACAAAACTGTCTATGAAGAGATACAGATGTCCGATCAGGTGGAATGGGGATTCCTCCCTGTGGTTCACGATGTAGAGCATTTCGTTTTTCATCGTCTCGGCAATGTCTTTGTATCGCGCTTTATAGACCGGCTGGTCGGGCGTCAGACCCGCCAGCTGAACGGTCTCCCTGGCGCGCAGTCCGTCAAATTCAATCCATATATATTCCCATGGGATATCATAATCTGCAATGTACATGCATACTTGATTAGGGAAGAGCATAAAGCCCTGTCCGCTTTTGATCTGGTAGCGCACGGATTCGCCGTGGGAATTATCGGCGAACAGGGTGCCGGTGCCGGAGAGACAGTAGTGGAACAGATAGTGGTTTCTTGCCGCCGGACCGAAGGAGTGGGAAGGCGCGCACTGTTCCCAGCCAAACTGATAAAGTCCCAGATCAACAAAATTTTCACTCGGAAAAACTGAGAAGATTACTTCGCTCATGGATAGCCCCCATTTCAGGAATCAGATTTATGCGGAGAATGCTGTTCTTTTTACTTTATTATACCAAAATGCGTGGTCATTTCAACATATAGACGAAAAACGTGCATAAAGGCATAAAAAGAGCAAAACGACGATATTTTTGCAAGCATTGTGGCATGTTACAATGAATAAAACGAATCAACCTAGATCTGCTTTTGACACGTTATATTCCAAAAAGGAAGGAGAAGGGCAATGAAGAGAAAGGGATTGAAGAGTCTGGCACTGACAGTATGTATTACCTCGCTGGCGCCAGCCGTTTGGGGTTGTGGCGATACCTCGGACGGAAAGATTGAAGTTGAGATTGTGCAGTATAAGCCGGAGGCGGCGAACTATTTCAAGACGGTGGAAGATGCGTTCAATGCGACCCACGACGACATCCACCTGACCATCAGCTCGCCTAACGACGCGATGGCGATCCTGAAAACAAGGTTTATCAGGGAGGACTATCCGGACATCATCGGAATCGGTGGGGATATTAACTATTCCTATTTTGTGGATGCGGACATACTGGCGGACATTTCCGGGTATGAGGGTATGAAGGATGTCAACGAAGGGTATCTGGAAATTGCCGAGGCACTGGAGCTGGTTCCGGTGGAAGGCACCTACATTCTGCCCTATGCGGCGAATGCGGCGGGCGTTCTCTACAACAGGGAAATGTTTGAGGAGCACGGCTGGCAGATCCCGGAGACATGGGATGAATTGAATACGCTGTGTGAGGAGATTTCGGCGGAAGGCATCCTGCCTTTCTACTTTGGATTCAAGGACATATGGACCTGTCTGGCGCCGTGGAACGCGATGGCGGTGGAGCTTGCGCCGGCGGATACGACCAAGCAGGTGAATAGGGGGCAGACGACATTTACCGACGAGTATGGCGAACTTGCGGAAAAGTATCTGGCGCTTCTGCCTTACGGACCGGACGATCCGTTTGCCTACAGCTACAACGATGCCTGCACCGCCTTTGCCAGAGGGGAATCCGCCATGTATCCGATCGGCAGCTACGCGGCGCCCCAGATTCTGTCGGTGAATCCGGATCTGAAAATGGATTCCTTTGTTATGCCGGCGAGCGACGGGAAGGAGGGCAGGACGCTGAACTCGGGCATCGACCTGGGCTTCTGCGTGACAAAGGACTGCAAAAACAAGGAGGCGGCGTATGAAGTGCTGGACTTCCTGTATGCAGATGACACTTTGCAGAAATATATCGACGCCCAGACGTCTGTTCCGTGCAAAAAGGGAAGCTTCGAGTTATCCACCCTGTTAGACGGTATGTCGGAGTTTATCGAGAGCGGCAACATGACGGACTACCAGGATCACTACTATCCGTCCGAGATGTCTGTGGATGCGCTCCTGCAGACGTTCCTCATAGAAAAGGATCAGGATGCGTTCCTGAAAAACTTCGATACAAGCTGGCAGAGATACAACAGGGATATCATACGTATGGTACAGGAGTATGAAGCCGCACATGGAAGTGCAAAGTAGGAAGGGGGTAAATGTGATGTCGAAACACGAAAATGAGAGAAAAAGAACGTTTTTACTGATTACGATACCGATTCTGGCGCTGTTTATCTGCTTTAACACGATTCCGTTAATTCGTGGCGCCATGTACAGCTTCACCAATTCCAGAGGGTTCGGAAGCCACGACTGGGTGGGGCTTCGCAATTATATTGACCTGTTTTCTGACGCGCGCGTAGGGAAATCCTATCTGTTCACGATCAAGCTGGCGCTCGTGACGACGGTGGTGGTGAATGTGCTAAGCCTGATTCTGGCTCTGGGATTAAACAGCAAGATCAGGGCAAAGGGATTTTTCCGCGGTGCATATTTCCTGCCGAACATACTCGGTTCGCTGGTGGTAGGTTATATTTTTAACTATTTCTTTACTTATATTGTGCCCGCGCTGGCGGATATGACAGGCGTTACGTCGCTTCAATCCAGTATTCTGTCAAGCCCGAACAGGGCGTGGATCGGTGTGATGATTGTCTGCGCGTGGCAGGCGATCGCCATGAATACGATCATTTATATATCAGGACTGCAGACGGTGCCCGAGGATGTCTACGAGGCGGGCGGACTGGACGGCGCCACCGGCTGGAAACAGTTTAAGCATCTGACGTTCCCGTTAATTATACCGTTTTTCTCCATCAACATGGTGCTGTGCGTGAAAAACTTCCTGATGGTATTCGATCAGATCATTGCCCTGACAAAAGGCGGTCCGGCACAGAGCACGGAATCCATTTCCTACCTGATCTACAATAACGGTATGTCGGGCGGACAGTTCGGTTTCCAGAGCGCCAACGCGGTTGTATTCTTTATTGTGATTGTAGTGATCTCTGTTGCGCAGATGAAATTTTCAAGTTCAAAGGAGGAGCAGCTATGAAGAAAACATCGACAGTCGGAAAATCGAACAGAACCGTTATGGTGCTGCTCATTCTCGGGCTCTCCACGATTATATTTCCGTTGTATATGACGGTTGTGATCGCGTTCAAACAGCCCTCGGAGATGACAAACAGTATCAGCGGCATTTTGTCGCTGCCTAAGGTATGGAGCCTCAACAATTTCAAGGAAGCGATGGAGGTGACGGATTTCTGGAACTCATTGAAGAACAGTCTGCTGATCTCCGTGCTGACGGTGGGGCTTTCCATCCTGATTCATTCTTTGATGGGGTATACTCTTGGACGTAACAAATCCAGCAAGTTTTATCGTTTTGTGTATCTGTTTATTGTCAGCGGTATGTTTGTGCCTTTTGCGATCCTGATGATGCCGCTTGCAAAGCAGACGGCGGAGATGGGGCTTGCGAACTGGTTCGGCGTGATTCTTCTGTATGTGGTGTTCTATATGCCGATGAATATTATGCTGTATTCGGGATATCTGACGAATATCCCACTGGCATTGGAAGAGGCGGCGAGAGTGGACGGCGCTTCCACATGGCGGACCTATTGGGAAATTATTTTTCCGATCATGAAACCGATGCACGCGACGGTCGCGGTTATCACGGCGCTTGCCGTATGGAATGATGTGATGACGCCGCTCATCATTATGGCGGGCTCTTCCGAGAACACGCTGCCGCTGGCACAGCTAAACTTCCAGTCACAGTTTGGAACCAATTATAATCTGGCATTTGCCTCTTATCTGCTGTCGCTGATTCCGATTCTCATTTTCTATGTGATCTGTCAGAAGCAGATTTTGAACGGTGTGGTAAATGGGGCTGTAAAATAACGGCGCAAAAAGTACTTCTAAAGACGTCCCGTCATTGGACGGGACGCCAAGAAGTACTAAGTTTTGCGCTAGAGAATGCCTGAAATGCGGCATTCTCCGTCGGACTGGCAGTGATACCGAAAAGCGGTACTTTCCGTGCGGACTGGTAATGATGCCGAAAGGCGGTACTTTCCGTACGGACTGGTAAATGGTGCCGAAATGCGGTATGATAGGAACGGTTCGTGAAAAAGAAGTAAGACAAACTTTAAGAAAGGACAGATTTGGTATAGATTATGGCAATTGGATATCAGCTTGAAAATCGGACTTTCACATTGGACACGGCGCACACTTCTTATCAGATGAAGGTGGATGACTTCGGGTTTTTGCTGCATCTGTATTATGGGGGGCGTGTGTACGGAAATATGGATTATCTGCTCACCTGCTATGACAGAGGGTTTTCCGGGAATCCGTGGGATGTGGGGAACGACAGGACCTACTCTCTGGATGTGCTGCCGCAGGAGTATCCGGTTATGGGCGTCGGGGATTTCAGAAACAGCGCCCTGATTGTCCGGAACGCCGACGGTTCTGATTGTTGTGATTTACGCTATATCGGACACGAGATCAAAAAAGGGAAGTATGGACTGCCGGGACTGCCGGCAGTCTATGCTGACTCAGGCGAGGCGCAGACGCTGGAAATCACTCTGGGCGATAAGGTGAGCGGCGTGCGTGCGACACTTCTGTACGGCGTACTGGAGGATGCGGATATCATCACCAGGAGCGTTATCCTGGAAAATCGCGGAGAGAATAGTGTGACGGTAGAGAAAGCGGCTTCCGCCTGTCTGGATTTTGTCACGGGCCGTTTTGACATGCTCAGCTTTTACGGCAGACATACCATGGAGAGAAACTTACAGCGGGAGGAGCTGCGGCATGGCACTTACGCGATTGGCAGCCGCAGAGGCACGTCCAGCCATCAGTACAATCCGGCGGTGATCCTTGCGGATAAGGACACCACGGAGGGCGCGGGAAACTGCTACGGCATGATATTTGTCTATAGCGGTAATTTTCTCTGCGAGGCGGAGCGGGATCAGTACGATCAGACCAGAATCCTGATGGGACTGCAGAGCGACCTGTTCCACTATGCGTTAGAGCAGGGCGAGAAGCTGACGATTCCCGAGACAATTCTATGTTATTCCGGGCAGGGGCTTGGCACACTCTCCGCACGTTTTCACGACTGTATCAGGGAGCACCTCTGCAGAGGAAAGTTTAAGGATGCACCCCGTCCTGTACTGCTCAACAGCTGGGAGGCAGCTTACTTTACCTTCGACGGACAGACCATATTAAAACTGGCAAAGAGTACGGCGGCGCTCGGTATCGATATGATTGTCATGGATGATGGCTGGTTCGGGAAAAGAGAGGACGACAACAGCGGTCTCGGGGACTGGCAGGTCAACGAGAAAAAGCTCGGGTGCACCCTGCGGGAATTGACCCAAAAAGTCAATGCAGAGGGCGTAAAATTCGGCATCTGGATCGAGCCGGAGATGGTGTCGGAGGACAGCGAGCTTTACAGGAAACATCCCGACTGGGTGCTGCGGATACCGGGGCGTGAGCCTGTCAGAAGCCGGAATCAGCTTGTGCTTGACTTTTCCAGAAAGGATGTCAGGGACTATATTTTTGAGCAGATCTGTGTTATTCTTGATCAGGGAAAAATTGAATATGTGAAATGGGATATGAACCGCAGCGTCGTGGATGTGTTTTCCGGGGAAACCCCGCAGGGAAAGGTAACCTACCAGTACGTGCTCGGGGTGTATGAGTTCCTGGAAAGGCTGCTGCAAAAGTATCCGGATATTCTCATAGAGGGATGCAGCGGCGGCGGCGGCAGGTTTGACGCGGGGATGCTTTACTACACGCCCCAGATCTGGTGCAGTGACAACACGGACGCGCTGGACAGGCTGCGTATCCAGTACGGCACTTCCTTCTTCTATCCGGCGTCCACCGTCTGTTCCCATGTGTCGGCGGTGCCGAACCACCAGACCGGCAGGAGCGTGAGCCTGCACACAAGGGGCGTGGTGGCAATGGCGGGCGCGTTCGGCTATGAACTTGACCCCGAAAAGCTGTCGGAGGAAGAGAAGGCGGCTGTCAGGGAGCAGATCGCGCAGTATAAAAAATGGGAAGAACTGATACGGCGCGGTAGGTATTACCGGCTGTCCGATCCGTTTACGGCGGCGTACACGGCGTGGATGTTTGTGTCAGAGGACAAAGACCGCGCGCTGCTCAGTGTGGTGATGTTAGAGACGCACGGCAATATGACGGTGAGCTATGTGAAATTGAGAGGACTTGACGCCGCTTCGATGTACCGGGATACGGAGAGCGGCAAATGCTATTACGGGGCGGATCTGATGGAGGCGGGGCTTCCTATGCCGGTGGAGCAGAAGGAGTATCCGGCGTATCAGATTGAGTTGGTTCGGGAGGCATAATATGAGTGAAAAAAAGGAAGAGGCTGCTTACCGCAAGCGTTTTGAGCGGCATCTGAATGAGCTTAAGTGGCTGTACATGGAACTTTACGACAACGGCTCTATGTTTGCGGAGCTGTGTGATTCCCTGCACCGGTTTTATGAGGAGCGGGAAAAAGAACTGAAAAAGAAGGATGTCGAGCGGGAAAAATGTCCCGACTGGTACAAGGGCAACGACATGCTCGGCATGATGCTCTACATTGACAATTTTGCGGGGAACCTGCAGGGCGTGCAGGAGAAGCTGTCCTATATCAAGAGCTGCAATGTCAACTACATTCATCTGATGCCTTTTCTGGATACGCCGAAGGGAAGGTCAGACGGCGGCTACGCGGTGGCAGATTTTCGGAAAGTGCAGCCCGCGCTCGGGGACATGGACGATCTGGAGAGCCTGACGGAGGCGTGCCGGAAGGAAGGGATCAGTGTCTGCATGGATTTCGTGATGAACCACACTTCCGAGGATCACGAGTGGGCGAAGCGTGCCAGAGCGGGCGAGGGCGAGTACATGAGCCGCTATTTTTTCTTTGACAACGACACCATTCCCGCTGAGTATGAAAAGACGGTGCCGCAGGTGTTTCCCACCACCGCGCCGGGCAATTTCACGTGGCTGCCGGATGCAGGGCATTATGTGATGACCTCCTTTTATCCTTACCAGTGGGATTTGAATTATCAGAATCCGCGGGTGTTTAACGAGATGATGTACAACTTCCTTTTCCTTGCAAACAAGGGAATCGATATAATGCGTATCGACGCGGTGCCCTATATCTGGAAGGAGCTGCATACCCAGTGCCGCAATTTGAAGCAGGTACATACGATTGTGCGCATGATGCGTATGATCGGGGAGATTGTATGCCCGGGCGTGCTGCTTTTGGGCGAGGTGGTGATGGAGCCGGAGAAGGTGGTTCCCTATTTCGGGACGCTGGAAAAGCCGGAGTGCCATATGCTCTACAATGTGACTACTATGGCAACTACATGGCACACGGTGGCGACGCGGGACGTGCGGCTGTTAAGACAGCAGCTTGACATTGTGAACAGTCTGCCGAAGGAGTATGTGTTCTTAAATTACCTGCGCTGCCATGATGATATCGGCTGGGGACTGGATTACGATACCCTGCGCCTCTGGGGCTTTGAGGAGCGCTCCCACAAGCAGTATCTGAACAATTATTTTCAGGGCTATGAGGGGGAAAGCGTAAGCCGCGGCGAACTTTACAACGCCGATCCCGTTTCCGGGGATGCCAGATTCTGCGGCACCACGGCTTCCATGTGCGGCGTCGAGAAGGCTGGCTTCGAGCAGGACGACGAGGCGATGGAGCGCGCCATCAGACGTGACGTGACGCTTCACGCGTACATGTTTATGCAGTCCGGGATTCCCGTGCTCTACAGCGGTGACGAGGTCGGGCAGGTGAACGATTACAGCTATAAGGACGACCCGGACAAGGTGGCGGATTCCCGTTACCTGCACCGTGGAAAGATGGACTGGAAGCTGGCGGAGCAGGTTTCCGACAAAAAGAGTGTGGCGGGACAGATTTTCGGGCAGCTTGTACGGCTGGAAAGGATCAGAAAATCCAGTCAGGCGTTTACGGTGGAGGCGGACGCGAGGACGCTTACGACCGGGGACGACAACGTGCTCGTAATCGGCAGGGTTTATGGGGACGAGGAGATCCTTGGCGTCTTCAATTTCAGTGAGTATGAGAAAGAGGTGTCCCTGGAAGGCATGGAAGGCGCCTATCAGGATATGATTACGGGGAAAAAGGTGTCTCCGGCTAAGATTATGCTGCCGGGTTACGGGTTCTGTTATCTTGCAGGGAAGTCGAAATAAAGAAAAAGTCCGAAAGGAGAAAAACAGGCGTTTGCCCGTGGTTTTTTCGGGAAATGCCTGTTTTGGTGTGAAAAAATGGAATCAGAACTGGAATTTAGACCGGCACAGCAGACGGATATAGATGGGATTTGTGCGCTGGTGGCGTCCGCGATCACACATATGCAGGAGCAGAAGATTTTTCAGTGGGATGAAAAGTATCCCACTAGGGACGACTTTCTGGGAGATTTGAAGGAAAATACATTATTTGTGGGGACAATAGAAGGGAAGATAGCCGTCACTTTTACCGTGAACCAGACCTGCGATCCCGAGTATGAAGATGGGGACTGGCAGTATCCGAAGGAAGCGTACCGCATCATCCACAGGCTCTGCGTGAATCCTGAATTTCAGGGCAGGGGCGTTGCCGGGCGCACGATGCGGCATATAGAGGAAGAACTGCGCAGACAGAAGATCGGCGCCGTGCGGCTGGATGCATTTACCCAGAATCCGACAGCCGTCGCGCTGTATACAAGGAACGGTTATGAAAAAAGGGGTTTCGCGGACTGGCGGATGGGAAGGTTTTGGCTGATGGAGAAGAGGTTGTGAAGGGGCATTGTAATTGGCGCCTGTTTTTATAGAAATCAAACACTCCTACTATGGTAGATTTTTCTTGCATTTTATCGAAAATCCAAGGTATAAAGCGTCTGCCGGACACACGTCCACACAGGCGCCGCACCGGATGCACTCTGCCGCGTTCGGCGTCTGTACGGGATTCACTTCCATACCGCACGCATCTTTGCACTTCCCGCAGCCGACGCACCTGTGGCGGTCCACTTCCAGATGAACAATGCTGATTTTGTTAAACAGCCCGTAAATTGCCCCTAAGGGACAGAGGGTCCGGCAGAAAAAGCGGTAGAAGAACACGCAGCCGATAAGCGTCAAAATAAGAATCGTCATTTTCAGACTAAATAACGAGCCGACTGCTTTTCTGAGACTCTCGTGTGCTGCGAGGAGAGAGAGTCCGCCCTCCAGCGTGCCTGCCGGGCAGATATACTGGCAGAAGGCGGGTTTGCCCATGCCCATGTAGTCTGTGACTGCAATGGGCAGGATTAGGACAAAGACCACAAGGACAACATATTTGATATACAGAAATCCTTTTTTGAGTTTTCGCTTCGGCGAGGGAATTTTGTGAATCAGCTCCTGCAACAGACCGAAGGGGCATAGCCAGCCGCAGACTGCCCTGCCGAGAAGTACCCCGAAGGCAAGGAGCAGTCCTGCCACATAGAAGCTGAATGAAAACTGTCTGGAACCGTTTACAGCCTGCAAAGCGCCGATGGGGCAGGCAAAGCCCGCAGCGGGGCAGGAATAGCAGTTCAGTCCCGGATTACAGAATTGTTTCCACTTTCCCGTATAGAGTTTGCCGCCCTTAAAGTTCAGAAGATGCGCGTTGGAACAGCCAAAGGCGATAATCTGGAGAAGTTTTCGTTTGATTGCATAGGTAATTTTCATATGTTATCTCATTTCTGCTCGATTTATCCAAGTCCGATACATTCCAGACAGATGTTGACAGCTTTATTTAAAACCACGCCTGCCTCGCCACGCATCAAGCCATATATGATGAAAGAGAAGGCGGTGAGAAGTCCCGCTATTCTGAGCAGTGTTTTCGTATTATTTTTCATTCAGGTAATCCTCCACAAAGGTTTTATAGCCGTCCACATTCGCGCCCACAATCGGGTCGCCCACGATATTGCCGTCACCGTCGATAAACAGGGTGGTAGGGACGCCGATCACGTCCTTTAAGATTGGCGCAAAGTCCGCGTTGGCAATCAGATTGGTAAAGTCGACGCCCGCCTGTTGTGTTATGTCAACCGCAAGATCGCGGTGCTCGGTGTCTTCCTCCCCGTTGATGTCGATAATCAGACCGACGATCTGCACGTTGTCCGGCATTTCTTTCGCCCATTCGCCAAGATCCGGCATTTCCCCGATGCAGGGACCGCAGAAGGTGCCCCAGATATTGAGCACCGTCAGATCCTTTTCGCTGAAAATGCTTTCCGTGACTGTGCTGCCGTCCAAGTCTGTCGCCGTGAAAGCGGGAAATGCGGCGGTATCTGTCTGCTGTGCCTGTGTGTCTCCGTTTACAGCGTTTTCGGCGGCGGGAGAAGACGTCACGCTGTCCGTGCTATTTCCGCCGTCGATGGATGAGCTTGCGCAGCCCGTCATTATTGCCATGGAAAGCAGGATAGCGCACAGGGCGGCGTATTTTTTGGTACGATTTGTTTTTTGACTCATGGTTACCTCCATATCAGAATGTTTTGCGGCTGCGATAACAGCAACATCGAAATTATATCATATCCACGGATGGGTTCACAATGATATGTTTTGTTCCCGCATGATTTTTGACTTGAGAGATAAACAGATTGGGGGACGAATTTTTTATGGCGGGAAAGGGTGTATCATGATACTATGGAAAAGGAGGCACGGTGATGAAAAAGATAGCGGTATTATTTCTGACTTTTTTTAAGATTGGCGCTTTTACCTTTGGGGGCGGATACGCCATGATTGCCCTGCTGAAAAATGAATTTGTAGCAAGAAAACGCTGGCTGAAAGAAGACATGTTTTTTGATATGGTTGCGATTGCCGAATCAACGCCGGGACCGGTCGCAATCAACAGCGCCACCTATATCGGTTATCATGTCGCCGGATTCTGGGGTGCGCTCGCGTCCACAGTCGCTGTCTGCATCCCGTCATTTGCAATTATTTTTCTAATCTCGCTGTATTTTGAAAAGTTTTTAAAACTGACATATGTCAGTTATGCCCTCGAGGGTATACAGGCATGCGTGATCTACTTAATCGGTTCTGCGGGGGTACAGATGATCAGAACGGTTTGCGGCAGTCTGCGGGATAAAACGGCGGCAGCCATTGTCTTTACGGCTATGATTGTGTTTTCACTGTTTTCGTTCCATGTTTCGGCGGTACTCTATATTGTTATTTGCGGTCTGGCTGGCGTTGCAGCGTATCTTTACAAGAAAATGCGGGACGGGAGGGATAAACGGTGATTTATATACAACTGTTTCTTGCATTTTTGAAAATCGGCGCAGTTTCCTTTGGCGGGGGCTATGGCATGATTTCTCTGATCAGAGAAACGGTTCTCGAGAACAACTGGCTGACAGAAAAGGAATTTATGGCTTTTGTGGCTGTTTCAGAATCTACGCCGGGACCGCTTGCCGTGAATATGGCTACTTTTGTAGGGGCCTCGCAGGGAGGGATCCTCGGGGCGTTTCTGGCAACTCTCGGCGTGATACTGCCGGCTTTTATCCTGATTTTGCTGATCGTCGCCTGTCTGAAAAATTTGATGAAATATGAGGGCGTCAAGGCGTTCCTCGGAGCGGTCCGCCCATGCGTCGCCGCCTTGATTCTGGCGACAGCAGTCATTATGGGGCTGGATGTCTTTTTTGGTATCAAACGCTTGGAGGATGCCTTTGCCCCTCATCTTGGCAGAATTTTTGTATTTCTGGCATTGTCGGTCTGGGGCGTGCTCGCCAGAAGGGCGAGACGGAAAGCGCCATCGCCCGTCTGGATGATCGTGGTGTCCGCGGGGCTTGGAATTTTGATAAAATGTATTTAATCGGACGTCATAAAAATCCGATGTTCGGGAGAGGAACGGTTAAGGAGCAACTATGTTTTGGGATAACGTGTCAGGATTGTATGATTTGTTTGAAACGATTTATAACGGAAAGGTGTACCGCGGGCTTGGCAGAAAAGTGGCGGAGGAAATCGCGCCGGATGATGTGGTGCTGGAGTGTGCCTGCGGGACGGGCGCGATCAGCAGTTATATCGCCCCGAAGTGCCGGAAGCTGGTTGCAACGGACTTTTCCGTGGGGATGCTGAGGCAGACGGCAAAAAACTGCCGCGCCTACGACAACGTGAAAATTCGGCGTGCAGATATGACACATCTGAAATGCCGCGATAATAGATTCGATAAGGTCATTGCGGGAAATGTGATACATCTGCTGGACGACCCCTGCGCCGCATTGAAGGAGTTGGAGCGTGTATGTAAGCCGGGCGGCAAAATAATCGTGCCAACCTATATTAATGCGTCGGCAGGCGTGAATAGGAAAGCGGTGCGCCTGCTGGAACTGGCGGGCGCCGATTTTAAGCGACAGTATGACCTCCAATCTTATCAAAAGTTTTTCGAGGACGCAGGATATGAGAACGTCGCTTGCTTTGTGGTGGAGGGTCGAATGCCCTGCGCGGTGGCGGTGATTACGAAAGAGCCTCTTGTTTTCTGAACCTACCCATTTAGTCCATCCTTCAGGTGCAACTGCATCAGCATAAGTTTCAACACCCGCAAGATATAATCCTCTTGTAAACTGATGAGTCCATGGACGAAAAGACCTGCTCTCATCACTCATTGCTCCCCAAAATCCAACATATGTCCCATCTGAATTTTTCATGCCAAGAGCAGCCACATAAGCCTTCTTTTCCAATAACAGTAATCATTGGTAAATCTATAATCTTTATTTCCATAAGCAATACCCTGCCTCCGCTTTTGGATTTAATTTGGCATACACATAAGTATCTTTCCAAATTGCTTTTCCGCTTTCGTCTTTCCAGAAATATACATTTTTCCTAAAATGGGCTTCACGCTGAAATCCTAATGCTTCAAGCAATTTCCACGAGTTCTTATTGTCGGGATCGCATTCCGCATAGATTCTGTGCACGCCGTCTGCAAATGCCTGCTGGATTAAAGCTTTGCAGCTCTCTGAGGCATAGCCGTTTCCCCAGTAGTTCCGATTAAATACATAACCGATTTCCAGCGATTCAAAGTCGCGTTTTCCTATATATACATTGCCGATCATTTTGTGAGAGGCTTTCAATTCGACGGCAATCATTTCCTCTGTACTTATGCGCCATTCCAGATTATCTTTTGTTTCATTAAAAGTCAGCGGTTTATAGGGTTCGTATTTCACCACTTCTGGATCGGACAAATATTCAAATAGGTCCTGTATATCTTCTTCTCTGTATCTTCTTAAAATCAACCGTTCTGATGCTGTTACGATTATTTTGTTTTCCATGACATTCTCCTTATACCATAAATTATTTTAATCTGTAAAGTAGTTTATACTTTTTATGTATCAAAGGGACGGGAAACCACAGCCATTTCTTCGTGCGGCAGTTATTGAAGCTTCTGTGGAATAGTATAATCTATAATGAATGCCGGCGGGGGAACATTTTGCATTTATAATAAAAGATGTGCCAGACATGTTTTCCCTTCCTTGTGCTTTGCCCTGTTATGAAGTAAAATAAATGCAGTCATTGTGAAATCGGACAGGAAGGGGATTTTTATGGAGAAAGGTCTGATGCCCTTTTGGGAAGAAGCGTATCAAAGTGAAGACGCGGTTGCATTTTCCGTGGAACCGAATGCGACATTGAAAGAGTTTGAAGTGATGCTTAGCAGGCAGTCCCATATCATCGAGATCGGATGCGGCGAGGGGCAGAATGTCCTCTATCTGGCGCGGCAGGGGTATTGCAATGTGGATGCCTTTGATCTGTCGGAGCATGGGATCGAAAAACTAAAGCGAAGATGCGGAAAGGAAAATTTGCAGATCAATGCGTTTGTCGCCGATTTGACGGCTTATCAGTTTGAGAAAAACTATGATTGCGTGATGTCCTTCGGGACGCTGCATTTTGTCCCCAAAACGGAATGGCGGGCGATGATAGACAGGGCGAAAGCACATACCAATGTGGGCGGAATACATATCATGCAGATATTTACCGATACGGTGCCGGCTTCGGCTGACATCGCACCATTTGCGGTGGGGCTTGCGAAGAATGGGGAAATCAAAGGATTATATGACGACTGGGAAATTTTGCAGTTTAAATCCTATACCTTTGAGGACGAGCATCCCGGCGTGCCAAAGCACCTTCACGCGTCGAATAAAATCGTGGTCCGCAGACCAGAGAACGGATAGGGAAAAGGGGAAAAACATGCAGATTGAAAATATAACTATATCTCACCATAACAGAACAGTTGATGCAGCGTACTATAAGCCGGATGGGGAGGGCAGCTTTCCGCTGGTGATTTTCAGCCATGGTTATAACGGGCACAAGGATGATGCGGCGCCTTCGGCTAAATATTTTGCAAAAAGCGGGATCGGTGCGGTCTGCTTTACTTTTTGTGGCGGCAGTACGAGGGATTTGAGCGGTTTTCCGACCACGGAGATGACCTTGTTTACGGAGAGGGAAGATCTGCTCGCCGTTGTAGATGAAGCGAAGAAGTGGCCGTGGGTGGACAGCAGCCAGATCTATTTGTTTGGCGCCAGTCAGGGCGGCATGGTTTCCGCGCTGGCGGCGGAGGAAAGAGGTAGGGATATTCGTGCGCTTATTTTGCTGTATCCGGCTTTCTGTATTGCGGATAACTGGAACGAGCGCTTTCAAAAGCCGGAGGATATTCCCGATACGGAAGTTTTGTGGGACATGGCGCTGGGGCGCAGGTTTTTTGAATCCATCCGCGATTTCCGTATCAGAGAGCAGATCGGGAAATTCGGCGGACGGGTCCTTCTGATGCACGGGACAGAGGATGAGGTTGTGGGTCTGGAATACTCAAAATGGGCGTCCGAAAAATATCCGAATGCCCGATTGGAACTGTTTCACGGAGAACCGCACGGGTTTTCGGAGGACGGGAACCGGCGGATGGAGGCAATGGCGCTGTATTTCATCCATGAGTGTATGGCGGACGAACAGCCTTAAAATATGTGAAGGGATATAGCTTTATGAATGAGAAAGGCTTATTTGTTACGATGTTGGGCACCGGGCATGCCACGGTGACGAAGTGCTATAATACGTGCTTTGTCCTGCGGGAGCATGAGCGGTGCTTTCTGGTGGATGGCGGCGGAGGGAACCAGATTCTCCGCATCCTGGAAGAGCGGGACATTGCCCTTGTGCAGATTCATGACCTGTTTATCACGCATTCCCATTCTGACCATATCCTCGGGGCGGTGTGGATTGTGAGAGGGGTCGGGCAGTTGATGCTTGCGGGGAAATACGACGACGAGTTTAGAATCTATGCCTGCGATGAGGTGATGGAGAATCTGTTAACCATCTGCAGGATTGTTCTGATGAAAAAGGTGACGGATTTGTTTGGCGGCAGGATACGTCTGGTAAGGCTGCGGGATGGTGAGTCTCATACGATACTAGACAGAAAAATCACTTTTTATGATATTATGTCAACCAAATTGATCCAGTACGGATTTAAGATCGCAGAGGAAAAACTGCTTTTTTGCGGAGACGAACCGCTGAACCGGGCATTTTATCCGGAGGCGCAAGGGGTTTCATGGCTGCTCCATGAGGCGTTCTGTCTGTATTCTGAGAAAGAGAAGTTTGGACCTTACGAAAAGCATCACAGCACGGTTCGAGACGTCTGTCAGACTGCGGAGAGTTTGCACGTAAAAAATCTGGTTCTCATGCACACGGAGGACAGCCATATACAGGACAGGAAGCGGCTTTACAAGGAGGAGGGGGAAAAGGTTTATTCGGGCAGGGTGTGGGTTCCCGACGACGGGGAGCGGATTTTTATTAAGGAGGGGAACAGAACATGAATGTAATCATACTTGGTTCCGGAGGCTGTGTCAGCACGCCAAGGGCATGTTGTAACTGCCGTGTATGTACAGAAGCGCGGCAGAAAGGATTTCCTTATGCAAGAACGGGGTGCAGTCTGCTTGTTGAAGATGTGAATTTATTGATTGATACGCCGGAAGATATCAATGCTTCCCTGAATAATTCCGGCATACAGAAGGTAGAACATATTTTATACAGCCATTGTGATCCTGATCATACAATGGGAATGCGCGTAATTGAACAATTGAAAATGGATTGGCTTGCCAGTTCTCTGGGAAAGCAACCGGATCATCCGATTGAGGTCGCTTCTTAGCCTGCCATTCTCGCAGATATTAAAAAGCAAGGTACAAAGTATGGCTCAATCATTGAATATTATGAAGCCAAGGGTCTTGTAAAAACAAAAGAAATTCGTGTCTTCAAAAAGGACAATGTTTTGATTATTGGCAATACCATTGTCGGGGATATATTAAAAGATGGATTTGTGTTAAACGAAGATAACCCACTTCGCAAAGAACTGTTTACGTTAGATGAAATTGATGCCATACGGAAACAGTATGGAAATCAAGGAAGTTTTTATTACACATTTAGAGGAAGACTGGGGAAAGTCATATGATGATTACAGAGAATTGGAGAGAGAATTGCACTTCATACATTTTGCGTATGACGGATTGAAAATACAGTTGTGAGCAGAGTTTATATTTTGTGTTACTATTGGATATAGTGTTCGTCCGTCAAAAAGACGAAAAGTTTATGCGTCATTAAAAACGGTGGAGTGATAGAATAGAACAAAGAATCGGTGTTTGGAGGTTGACTATGACAGCTATTATAGGAGCGGGTGTCTTTTCAATAGTGATTGTATTAACATTTCTTATCATTTGCGGTTTGCCATTAGGAGAGTTGACAATGGGAGGAGAACATGAATATTCAGCTTGTGCGGTTAACTTACGAATACAGAGAGCAGCTATTTGAAATGCTGACAGAGTGGAAGGGCGATATCATGGAAAATCAGACAGATATGTCCCCGAGGGCGATCTGGACAAACGATTTCCATGATTTTGAAAATTATGTAGAAAAGCTTGAGGTGAGGGAGGAGACGGAAAACGGCTGGGTTCCCGACACGACATTGTTTTGTCTGGATCAGGACAGGAACATTTTTGTGGGAGCCGTGAATATCCGCCACTACTTAAATGAGGGACTGTTAAGAACCGGCGGTCATATAGGCGATGGAGTCAGACCCGGCGAGAGAAGAAAAGGGTACGCGACGGCAATGCTTGCCATGGCATTGAAAGAGTGTAAAAAACTCGGCATCGACAGAGTGCTGGTGTGCTGTGACAAAGATAATGTCGGTTCGGCGAAAGCAATCGTTAAAAACGGCGGTGTGCTGGAAAATGAAATGGAGGAGGACGGGCACGTGGTACAGCGGTATTGGATTGAAAATAAGTGTTAAGGCGGAGTGAAGCATGGATAACTGTTTAATCTGCGAAAGAATCGCACTAATAAAGGAAAAGAAAAACCCATACTTTGTCCGTGAACTGAAAACGGGATATGTCGTCTTAGGCGACAGCCAGAGGTTCAAGGGGTACACGCTGTTTTTATGCAAACAGCACGCCTATGAACTGCACGAACTTGAACCGCATTTCCGGGACGAATTTCTGCATGAGATGGCTGTCGTGGCGGAGGCGGTTTACCACGCTTTTCAGCCGGATAAACTGAACTACGCGCTGCTGGGCGTGGGGCGCGGATTACATATGCACTGGCATATCTATCCGAGAAGGGAGGGCGATACGCCAACCCCCGGTCCCGTGTGGCAGCTTGGAAAAGAATTAAATGATGAAAAGTATCAGCCGACGGGGGAGGAGCTGGAAATATTAAAGTCCAAATTGAATGAAGCGCTGGACAAATTGTTATAGAAGCTTTTGGTTTGACAGGAAATTGTTTACAGAAGGCACACAGTCAGAAAGTGAAAGTTGAGGGTTGGCAGTTTGGAAGAAAGGGAAATCGGAGACTGTTGCTTAGAGGGGGTAAAAGAATGAAAGATATGATTAGGCTGACTGACTTGCAGGCAGACGATATCTATGAAATATTTCAGATTGCGGATGAAATCAGCGCGGGAAAATATAGTGGTTTTCTTGGCGGAAAAAGTGTGGTTTTGTTTTTCCCGACAACCAGTATCAGAACGCGGGTTACTTTTGAAAAGGGAATCTGGATGTTGGGCGGTCAGCCGATCCTGTTTCCCGGTGACGTTTGGGATAAGAGGGAAGAGACAAGGGATGTATTTGGCTATTTAAATAACTGGGCTGATTTGATTATGATCCGTCATAAGGATATACGGTTATTGGAGGAAGCTGCCAAGTACGCAGAGGTTCCGATTATCAACGCCATGACCGATGTGAATCACCCCTGTGAAATCTTGTCAGACTTGTATGCCCTGTCAAAACGCAGGGAGGATTTTATCCATGATAAATATCTGTTTTGCGGTAAAAGCGGCAATATCGGGCTCGCGTGGAAAGAAGCCTCCGAAGTGATGGGATTTGAGCTGTCACAGTGCTGCGGCGCGGGCTATGAGATGGACGGCGTGCAGGTGTACCATGAAATAGAAACGGCGGTCAAAGGAAAGGATATCATTTGCACGGACTTTTTGTCGGCGGACGAGTTAAAGAATTTTAAGAACTGTCAGGTAACAGAGAAAGTGATGGATATGGCAAACAAAAACGCGCTCTTAAATCCCTGTCCGCCCTTTTACCGCGGAGAGGAAGTCTCCGCCGACGCGATAGAGTCGGATTATTTTGTCGGATATGGATTTAAGAAAAGCCTGCTGTCGGTTCAACAGGCTGTGATGGTGTGGTGTCTGAGAGAAGTGTAAAATATGGGAATAAGTCAGATTGATATTCGGAGGAGGAAGATTGAATGAATATTGACAATTATAAGGCATATATTTCAGCGGAGACGATGATGGGACCAAACAGCGTAAGGATATTGGCAGAATTGCTTGAACGGCATCCTTTGCGGCTTGCTCCGGACGATGCGGTTCTCGATTTGGGATGCGGGACGGGACTGACAAGCCTAATCATTGCCAGAGAGACAGGGGCGAAAGTCTTTGCGAACGATTTATGGATGAGCGCGGAAGAAAATGGGAGGCGGTTTGCCGGGTGGTGCGTTGGAGAGCAGATAACGCCCGTCTGTGAGGATGCGAACGACCTTCACTTTGAAAAGAAACAGTTTTGCGCACTGGTCAGTATCGACTCCTACCATTATTTTGCGGGAAACGAGGGCTTTTTTCAGGAAAAGATTCTGCCGTTTCTGAAAGACGGCGGAGAGGTTCTGATCGGAATCCCCGGTTTAAAAGATGCCTATGCAGACCGCGCCGAGGAACTGCTTTCTGACTGGCTCGGAGACGACGCTTATATGTTCAAAAGCCCGAAAGGCTGGAAAGAACTTATCGGCGGCGACAGAATCGAAGTGGTGGAAACATGGGAGATGGATTGTTTCAGTCAGGCGTGGGAGGAGTGGCTTGCGACAGATAATGAATACGCGCGCGGGGACAGGAAGTATTATGAAACACTCATTAAGCCTTATACCTGTTTTGTGGGGGTTTACATTAAATTAAAATAAAATTCTCCGCACCTTGAAGTTGCGCGATTCAACAAAATAGCGCATGCAGATTGGTTGAAGCCTGCCGGGGAAAAACTTATACTGATTATGCGGCGCGGCGTAAGAAAAGGTAAAGGAGAATGTTTTATGAGTTTCGGGAAAAATTTGCAGTTTCTGCGACATCTGAGAGGCAATATGACACAGGAGGATCTGGCTGAAAAAATGCATATCAGCCGCCAGACGGTATCAAAATGGGAACTGGATGCAGTGCAGCCCGAAATGGAAAAAGCGATAGAGCTTTGCGGTTTTTTCAACTGTACGCTGGACGATCTGTTCCGCGGGGATATGGTGGCATGCGGTGAAACGTATACCAATCTGCGGGTCGAGACCGTTCCCGCTTTTCGCTATATCAAACATGCCGTTATCAGCGCAGATCCGGAGGGAGATGCTATCAACAATGTAATTTCCATCGCCCGCAGCTGCGGTGTGGAAAATCCCCGCGTCATCGGCTGGGATTTTCCGAATGTGTCACAGGAACAGATCAATGTCTTCAATATGCACGGCTATGAGGCGGCGTGGGTATTGCCGGATGGGGTTGTTTCGCCTAACTGTGAAGTATATGAACAGGCAGCCCACAAATATGCGGCAATACACATTGAAAAGCCCTTTGATAATCCCTTTGTGACTATTCCGAACGCCTATAAAACACTTATGGAATACATGCGCGTGAATGGTCTCGAACACACGGAAAAGGACGTGATTCCCTGCTTTGAAACTGACGGGGAGAGTATGGATATTTATATTGCATGTAAGTAGTGTATGGGAGGGAAGGATATGCATGAGGAATCGTTTGAAATAAAGCCTATATCGTATCAAATTCGGATCATAGAAGAAAGCGATTTAGATAGTTTGCTGTTGGTGAAAAGTGACGCTTCCGTACACAGTGACAGATTCAGGCAGCAGAAAAACGGAGTGGCAGTTTATCTGGGCGCATTTATCAATAACTATGCGATTGGATATGTGTTATTGTCATTGGAAAATAAAGAAGACGTCATGCCATATACAAACCGCGAAAAATGTGCGGATATGATTGATCTGTTGATAATAGAACCCTTGCGGAATTATGGTGTCGGATCGCAGTTGGTGCTGGCGTGTGAGAAATGCTGCAAAGAAAATGGGATTCCCTATTTAGGACTTGATGTGAATCCTGCAGATAATTCTGCAGCGAAAAGATTATATGAAAGACTGGGTTATCATGCGATCGGCGAAATACACTTGGACGGTGTGTATGAATATACGGACGGGGCAGGCAATAAGGGGCAGTATGAAGACTGGTGCATAGATATGATAAAACGGGTATAGCGTTGTGTGCAATTACATGAAAATCCAGTGATTCATGCTCTGGATGAAATAGACTTTACACTTTCCCGCAAAACCGCTATAATAAGCTTGTATCAATATAAATCATCAATCAAAAAGAAAACCTTGATACATTTACTTTCAAGGTTTCCTTTTTCTGACTGCGGAAGATGGGACTTGAACCCACACGTCTGTTGACACATGATCCTTAGTCATGCCTGTCTGCCAATTCCAGCACTTCCGCATACGTTACACAACGCATTTAATATAATAATGTTTAAGAAGAAAAAAGTCAAGGGTTTTTGTGAAAATTATTCGTGAACCTCACAATGAAATTTTATAAAGATTTTAAATAGAAGGGGTTGACATGTGACATAAAAGAAGATAAAATAACATTTGTTCGCAGGAATGGCGGAATTGGCAGACGCGCACGGTTCAGGTCCGTGTGGTAGCAATACCATGAGAGTTCAAGTCTCTTTTCCTGCACGCACAGAGGACATCGCTTCAGCGGTGTCCTTTCACATTTGACCGCCATTGTCCACCATCACAAGAAAAGGCAAATTATCACATCTTAATCTATTTCCAAGGAAACATTTCCTCCCTATAATGGAAGATAAGAAGGCGCAAGGACGGATATTAGCGCCGCAAACGGGGAGGGGTTACATGAAATACGGACATTTTGACAACGAAAACAGGGAGTATGTCATTGACAGGGTGGATCTGCCCTGTTCATGGACGAACTATCTCGGCGTGGAGGATATGGCGGCGGTGGTGAACCACACGGCGGGCGGCTATCTTTTCTACAAGACGCCGGAGTACCACAGGATCAGCCGTTTCCGGGGCAACGCGGTGCCCATGGACAGACCGGGCTTCTATGTATATCTGCGGGACAATGACAGTGCGGATTACTGGTCGGTATCATGGCAGCCGGTGGGCAAGCCTTTGGAACGGGCGAAGTACACCTGCCGTCACGGCATGTCCTACACGGTCTATGAGTGCGAGTATGAGGGGATACAGGCGTCTCAGACCATGTTTATTCCCAGAGGCGAGGCGGTACAGCTCTGGGACGTGAAAGTGAAGAACACGGGGGATAAGATGAGAAACTTAAGCCTGTTCTCCTATCTGGAATTTTCGTTCCACCATATTATGATCGACAACCAAAATTTCCAGATGAGTCTGTACTGCGCGGGCGCGTCTTACGAGGACGGGATTATCGAGGAAGATTTATTTTACGAGGAAGAGGGGTATCAGTATTTTACGGCGGACTTTACGCCGGACGGGTTCGATTGTATGCGGGACAAATTCCTTGGCACCTACAATACGGAGACAAATCCGGCGGCGGTGATCGCGGGCAAATGCTTTTCTTCTTATGAAAAAGGGGGAAACCACTGCGGCAGCCTGCAGAAGAATCTGACGCTGCAGCCGGGAGAGGAGGCGCGCTTTGTCTTTATGCTCGGGGAGGGCAGAAGGGACGAGGGCAGGCGCATCCGCGCAAAGTATGCGGATCACGGCGCGGTGGATGCGGCGCGCGAGGATCTTAAGAATTTCTGGGAGGAAAAGTGCTCCAAACTGCAGGTGCAGACGCCAAACGATGGGATGAACGCCCTGCTCAACACATGGACGCTGTACCAGTCGGAGATCAACGTGATGTTTTCAAGGTTCGCCTCCTTTATCGAGGTGGGCGGCAGAGTGGGACTGGGCTACCGGGACACGGCGCAGGACGCCATGACGATTCCCCACTCGAATCCCGTCAAGTGCAGGGAGCGGATCGAGCAGCTTCTCAGGGGGCTTACGAGCGCGGGTTATGGGCTGCATCTGTTCCAGCCGGAATGGTTTATGGAAGATACGGGCGTAAAGCCTTTTAAATCCCCGACGGTGATTCCGGAGCCGGATAAAGACAGCATTATACACGGACTGAAGGATGCTTGCTCAGACGACGCCCTTTGGCTTGTGGCTGCGGTGACGGAATATATCAAGGAGACGGGAGACAGGGATTTTGCTTTTTTGCAGCTGCCTTATGCGGACACGTTTCTGGAAGGAAAAAAGGAGACGGAGTCGGTCTATGAGCATCTGAAACGGATTCTGGACTTCTCCACGGAGCAGGTGGGGCAGACAGGCATCTGCAAGGGGCTTCGCGCCGACTGGAACGATTGTCTCAATCTGGGCGGCGGCGAGAGCGCCATGGTAAGTTTCCTGCACTACTGGGCGCTGACACAGTTTATCGGTCTGGCAAAGCAGCTTGGCAGGACGGAGGATGCGGAGAAATACGCGCAGATTGCGGCGCGGGTAAAGGAAGTGTGCAATACGCAGCTGTGGGACGGCGAGTGGTTTATCCGCGGCATCACGGCGAAAGGGAAAAAGATCGGCACGCAGGCGGATGCGGAAGGAAGAGTACATCTGGAGTCCAACGCGTGGGCGGTTCTGTCGGGCGCGGCGGATGAGGAGAAGGCGGACAAGGCGCTTGCCGCCATCGACGAGTATCTCTACACGCCTTACGGGCTGTTGCTGAACACCCCGTCTTATACTGTGCCGGATGATGATATCGGTTTTGTCACCAGAGTGTATCCGGGGGTAAAGGAGAACGGGGCGATCTTCTCCCATCCGAACCCTTGGGCATGGGCGGCTGCATGTATGAGAGGCAGGGGCGATCTGGCAATGAAATTTTACGACGCGCTTTGTCCTTATCACCAGAATGACCGGATAGAGATGAGAGAGTCGGAACCGTATTCCTACTGTCAGTTTGTTATGGGCAGGGATCACAGCGCATTCGGCAGGGCGAGACATCCCTTTATGACAGGTTCCGGAGGCTGGTCCTATTTCTCGGCGACAAGGTTCATGCTGGGAATACGCCCGGACTATGACAGCATGACCATTGACCCTTGTATTCCGGCGGACTGGAAGGCGTTTGATGCGGTCCGTGAATGGAGGGGCGCGGTCTACGAGATCCGGGTGCTCAATCCGGACGGCGTGATGAAGGGCGTAAAAGAAATCAAGGTGGACGGCGTGGCGGTAGACAAAATTCTTCCTATGGAGGCTGGCAGCAGGCATATAGTTGAGATAACGATGGGATAAAAAGGAGGGTATACAATGATTAAATTTGGGACGGGCGGCTGGAGAGCCGTGATTGGAGACGAGTTTACGAAGGAGAACATCCAGATTTTATCGAGGGCGATCTGCGATAAGATGCGGGAGGAGAAGGTGGAGAAGGAGGGCATTGTGCTCGGCTATGACAGGCGTTTCCTCTCCAAGGAGGCGATGCAGTGGGCGGCGCAGGTTTTTGCCGCGGAAGGGATCAAGGCAAGCCTCATCAACAAATCGGCGCCCACGCCGCTCGTCATGTTCTATGTGATGAAGCACGAGTACCACTACGGCATGATGATCACCGCGAGCCACAATCCGGCGATTTACAACGGCATCAAGGTGTTTACCTTCGGCGGACGGGACGCGGACGAGGTGCAGACGGCAGATATCGAACGCTACATAAACGAGGTGACGGACATCCCCGTGGACGAGATGAACTACGCGGAAGGCATTGAGAAGGGGCTGATTGAGGAAATCTACCCGCTCAACGAGTATCTGGACAGTATCATCGACACGTTGGATATGGACAAGATCAAGACGAGAGGGCTTCGCATTGCGCTTGACCCGATGTATGGGGTGAGTGAGACTTCCTTAAAAACGATACTGATGACGGCAAGATGCGAGGTGGAGACCATCCATGAGAGGCACGACACGCTTTTCGGGGGAAAGCTTCCCGCGCCCACGGCGGAGACGCTTCGCGCGCTACAGAACTATGTGATTGACAGACGCTGCGATCTGGGGCTGGCGACGGACGGCGATGCGGACCGAATCGGCGTGATCGATGATCAGGGGAACTTCCTGCATCCCAACGACATTCTGGTGCTGCTGTACTACTATCTGGTGAAATATAAGGGCTGGCACGGCCCGGCAGTGAGAAATATCTGTACCACCCATCTGCTCGACCGGGTGGCGGAGAGCTTCGGGGAACAGTGCTGCGAGGTACCGGTAGGCTTTAAACACATCTCCGCAAAGATGTTTTCCACAGACGCCATCATCGGCGGCGAGTCCTCCGGCGGCATGGCGGTGAGAGGGCACATTAAGGGTAAGGACGGCATCTACGCCTCCGCGCTTCTTGTGGAGATGATCGCGGTTACGGGCATGAAACTTTCCGAGATTATGGAGACGATCCGGAAAGAATTCGGCGGCATGGCGCTGGAGGAGCGGGATTACCGTTTCAGTCCCCAGAAAAAGGAGGCGATTCAGAAGCAGCTTCTGCAGGATAAGGAGCTGCCGCAGATTCCCTACGAGGTGGAGAAGGTTTCCTATCTGGATGGCTTAAAGATTTACCTGAAGGACGGCGGATGGATCTCTGTCAGATTCTCCGGCACGGAGCCTCTTCTGCGCATCTTCTGTGAGATGAAGGAGAAGCCGGATGCGGCGGCGTTCTGTAAGGTGTTTGAGGATTATCTGGGTTTATGATAAGATAAGAAAAAACGGAGGGTATCATAAACAGTATGACAAATAAGGCTGTGGAAAAACACAGACGGAGAAAATCACTCAGATGGAGCATGGTAAGGCGGCTCGTGTTTGGGTGGTTTTTGCCGTTGCTTATTATGATTCTTGTGGTCATCGTGCTGATGACGGAAAATGTGCTGAGGCAGGTAGATCAGACCATTCACTCTTCAGTGGAAAAGACGGTGGAGATCATGGAGATCCAGTTGAAGGACTGTGAGACAGCGTCCAAGAACGCTTCGTATATGGCGATGATCTCGAAGTATTACAGGCAGTATTTCGGGGAGGAAAACCGCACGGAATTTGAGAAGAGCGTGGAAGAATATTTGAGGCAGCAGTATGCCTATGACGACAATTGCCGGACGGCGGAGCTGGTGGTGTTAAATGAGCCGGAGAACTGCTATTATGCCCTGAACGAGAGCAACGGCGGCACCTATCAGGATGTCCGTTTTTTCAGGACGAAGGCGAAGGAGGAAATACTGGAGGTGGCAAAGACGCTCGATACGGGCACGACGCTGGTGGGAATCGATGGCAGGATCTATATGGTCAGAAATCTGGTCACCTCCAAGTTCGTTCCTTATGCAGTGCTGGCGCTTGAGCTGAATCAGGATTCGCTGATGAAAAGTTATGCGGGGATCTGGGGGTATGCGGATGCCGCCCTGTACTGGAACGGGGAACTGCTTGTGCCGGGCAGACTGGAGAATGAGGAGTATACGGAGCATGATTATGACTATATCACGGACACGCTGGGAGAGCGCGATGCGGTGTATCGGTACAAGAGCGGGGACTATTCCCATGCATACCGCAGAATCAAAACCTATGGAGGAACGATGGTACTCATGGTCAGTCTCGATAACAGCGTGATATATGCGGAGATGAAAGTCATGTGGTATTTTTTCCTCATCCTGTTTCTCTTTATGATACTGCTTGTGGTGCAGATGATGCGTTTCTTCCATAATAAAGTAACGGTGCCGCTCGGGGAAGTCATTGCCGCGGCGGATGCGGTCAGAGAGGGGGAGCTGGGAATACAGATTGTGAATGAGGAGGACAACGAGGAGTTCTATCAGGTGAAGGATTCCTTCAATCACATGTCCCAGCAGCTTAAGAACCAGTTTGACAAGATTTATCTGGAGGAAGTGGCGCTGCGCGACGCAAAGATCATGGCGCTGCAGTCCCAGATCAATCCGCATTTCTTGAACAATACGCTGGAGATCATCAACTGGGAGGCGCGCCTAAACGGTAACTATAAGGTGAGCGGCATGATCGAGGCGCTCTCCACGATGCTTGGAGAGACCATGAACCGGAAGGAGGCGCAGTTCCATTCTGTGGCGGAGGAGATGGCTTACGCGGACGCGTATCTCTACATTATATCCCAGCGTTTCGGGGCGAAATTCCGGTGCGAGGAAAGAATCGACGAGCGGCTGCTCAACGTGCAGGTGCCCAGACTGATTATCCAGCCTATTGTGGAGAACGCGGTGGAGCACGGCATGGATATCACCACGCAGGGCAGGCTGGAAGTGCGGTTGTTTGAGCGGGAGGACGGGTATCTGTGCATCGAGGTGGAGGACAACGGTCATCTGACGGAGGAGGACAGGAAACGGATTGACAGAATCCTGTCAAAAGACGCGGAGATGGCAAAAGAGAAGCGAGTTAGCCTCGGCATTCGTAATGTTGACCAGAGACTCAAGATGATTTACGGACCGGATTGTGGACTATTTATAGACAGCAACGAAGAGGAACATACCGTCAGCACAATTTTGCTCAAAATGGATGTGCCAAGCGAACAATAAAAGGCAAAAAAGAACAACACCAACAATTTTCGGATTCTCCCTTACGGAGTATGATAAGTACATAAACAAAAACCACAGACGAAAACGTTCTGTAAGGAAAACGAAAGGGAGGATAAGGGTATGATGAAAAAAAGAATGATGGCAGCAATGCTTGCCGGCGCCATGGTATTATCCATGACGGCATGCGGAAACAGCGGTGACGCAGGAAACGCTGCAAGCACAGGAGGGGACGCGGCAGCGGAGGCTCCGGCGGCAGATGCAGGAGAGACGGCGGAAGCGCCCGCGGCGGCGGAAGGTCCGGTAGAGCTGGTGGTAACGACCACCTTCGCAGGTGAGGACTCCAACGCACAGAACTACAAGGATGCGGTAAAAGGCTGGGAGGCGGAGACAGGCAACGCGGTAGTTGACACTTCCGCAACCGCAGACGAAACCTTCAAGACGAGAGTAGCGACAGATTTTGAGACGGGCTCTGAGCCGGATGTACTGTTCTTCTTTAACGGGGCAGACTCCAACAGCTTCATCGAGGCGGGCAAGGTGGTTTCCATCGACGAGATTCGCGCAGAGTATCCGGACTACGCGTCCAACATGAACGAGGATCTGATTACAGCTTCTCTGGTGGACAACAAGAAATACGCGGTACCCGCAAACGGTTACTGGGAGGCAATGTTCGTAAACACCGAGATTCTCGAGGCAGCAGGCGTGGCAATGCCCGGCGCAAACTATACCATGGATCAGTTCAAGGCAGACTGTGAGAAGATTAAAGCAGCGGGCTACGCGCCCATCGCGGCAGCGCTCGGCAATATCCCGCATTACTGGTGGGAGTTCGCAATCTTTAACAACCAGTCTCCTGCAACCCATCTGGAAATTCCGGAGAACGCGGGCGACGAGAACGGTCAGGCTTGGGTACAGGGCATGAACGATATCAAGGAGCTGTATGAGCTCGGTTACTTCCCGGAGAATACGCTCTCCGCAACGGACGACGAGACCTTCGCAATGTTCACGGAAGGCAAAGCGGCATTCCTGATTGACGGTTCCTGGAAAGTGGGCGGTATCGTGGGCGCATGTCAGTCCGACCCGAACGACCCGGCAACTCTTGATTCCGCAAAGTTAGATAAGTTTGACGTAACCTACGTACCCGGTAAGGGCAGCAGAAAAGCAACCGATTTTGGGGGTGGTCTTTCCTCCGGATACTTTATCACAAGAAAAGCATGGGACGACCCGGCTAAGAGAGCGGCGGCAGTCAGCTTTGTAGAGTATTTGACTTCTGACGAGCAGGTTCCCAAGTTTGCACAGCACGGCGCATCCGCACTGAAGAATGCACCGGAGGTTGACTCTTCACAGTTCAACTCTCTGCAGATTAAGGCAATGAACATGATGGCAGGCACCACATCCCTGACGGGTGCGGTACAGGATCTGTTCGCAGGCGACTGCCGCGTATCTACCTTCGACGGTATGCCTGAGATCGTGACAGGCAGAGTGGCAGCCGAGGACGCGGTAGCGGAAGGATTAGATGCATATCACAACCAGTAAAAACACATAGGGGAGTGTTTGAAGGGGCAGGGTAACACCCTGCCCCTTCCTTAAAAAACTTTTTGGAAAGTGTGGAGGTGGCTTATGGGAGCTAATATTTATCGCAATAAAAAGCCGGCGCTGGCATTTCTTCTTCCGGCGTTTCTGTTCATGGTAGTGTTCCTTTATTATCCGTTTTTCAAAACGATTCTTAACAGCTTTATGCATTTGAAACAGCTTGGCGCTACGGCAACCGAATTTAACGCGCCGTGGTATACCAACTACGAGGAGATGCTGCACGATCCGAATGTGTGGACCTCCGTAAAGAATACGATCTTTATGATGGTTGTCACGCTTGTGGGGCAGGTGGGAATCGCCATTGTACTCGCGCTGATGGTGGACAATATCGGCAGGGGAAAACAGATTTTCAGAACGCTTTATTTCTTCCCCATCGTGATTTCCGCTACGGCATTAGGTCTGATGTTCAACCTGATCTTTCTTCGGGACAAGGGTATGGTCAATCAGGTTCTGGAAATGCTCGGTAAGCAGGATCTGACGGACTGGAAGGCGGAGGGTATCGCCCTTGTTACGATGATGGCTCCGGTTATGTGGCAGTACGTGGGATTTTACTTCGTCATCCTTGTGACGGGACTGAACAATATTTCCGACGAGCTGTATGAGGCGGCTACCATCGACGGCGCGACGGCACTGCAGCGGGTGCGCTATATATCGATTCCGATGCTCCACAATGTGATTTGTACGTGCAGCGTTCTGGCGGTCACCGGCGCACTCAAGGTGTTCGACCTGCCGTGGGTGATGTTCCCGAAGGGGATGCCCCTTAAGACGACTTTCTTGACCGGCACGTACATGTATTATCAGACGATGGAGACGAAGAACGTGGACTACGGTGCGGCGCTGGCGGTTCTGATCGTGGTGCTGGGCGTGGTGCTCTCCAAGGTGGTCAACGCCATTTTCAGAGAGAAAGATTACTAGGAGGAGGGATAGACTATGACAAAGAAAAAAAGGATGTCACCCGGATTGGTCGTGGTGTATGTGATTTTGATTATTTGGGCGCTGACAACGGTTTATCCCATCATCTGGGTTATACAGAACTCATTTAAGGCGAAGAATAAGATTCTGGAAAACTCCTTCGCGCTTCCGATGGGAGATTTATTCACGACGGCGAACTTTAGAAAGGCTTTTGAGACGACGGATATTTTCGGGGCATACAAGAGCAGCCTGTTTATCTCCACGATGGTTGCGCTGTTTGTGGTACTGCTTGCAGGTATGGGCGCTTACGCCCTCGCCAGATACAGGTTCCGCGGCTCCAATCTGGTCAATTCCCTTGTGGTAGGGGCGATGATGTTCCCGGCTTTTGCGACGGTCATTTCGGTGTATCAGATGGAGTTCAAATGGGGCATCGCCAGCACGGGCAGCTGGTTCCTCAACATGCTGTCGGTAATCCTGCCGCAGATCGCCGGAAACATGGCATTTGCGATGGTGGTTCTGACCGGCTATATCAAGGGATTGCCCATAGAGCTTGAGGAGGCGGCTTACATGGAAGGCTGCAACGCGTTCCAGATTTACTTTAAGGTGATTATGCCGCTGACAAAGCCTTCCTTCGCGACGGTGGCAATCTTCTCTTTCCTGTGGAGCTACAACGATCTGTTTACACAGTCTTTCTTCCTGAGAAGACCGGACATGTACAGTATCACCATGATGCTCAACAACATCAGCGCCAAGGAGGGAACCGACTACGGTCTGATGGCGGCTGTGGTAGCGCTGATTATCGTTCCCGTTATTATCGTGTACTGTTGTCTGCAGAAGCAGATTATCAAGGGAATGACCGCGGGTGCAGTCAAAGGTTAGAGCGAAAAGAAGCATTCTCCGCAATGGATTAAGATTGTATGTATGGAATAG
This sequence comes from uncultured Lachnospiraceae bacterium, assembly GCA_910588955.1. Lineage (GTDB taxonomy): Bacteria > Bacillota > Clostridia > Lachnospirales > Lachnospiraceae > UBA3282. Next base: position 126,734 of record CAJURQ010000005.1, on the reverse strand, counting down.
GATAAAAGAAGGAATAGACATTTGTGAGGAATTTCGGTATCATAGAATTATGGCACCATGTGGGGGTTAGAAATGTACAAAGTGGCAATTATCGATGATGAACCATTGATCGTGGAGGGATTGTCCAAGACAATTGCGTGGGAGAAGTGGAACTGCTACGTGGCAGGCACGGCAAACGACGGAAAAGAAGGAATTGAGCTGATTCGCGAAAAGAAACCGGATGTCGTAATTACCGATATCTGTATGCCGAAGATGGACGGACTGAAAATGATAGCGGGTCTGAAATCGGAGTTTCCCGAAATGCAGCTTATCATCCTTACGGGTTATCGGGAATTTGAGTACGCGAGGCGGGCGATCGAGCTTGGCGTGACCAGATTTCTGTTGAAACCTTCTAAAATGAACGAACTGGAGGAAGCGATTGCCGCTGTTACAAAGCATCTGGAACTGCTGGATCTGCCGTTTGCGGCGTCCGAGGAGACGATTTTGCAGGCGCAGGAGGAAGTTGTCCCGGAGACGGAGGAGGAAAACGGTGAGGCGAACAGTTTTATCGTGAAAAACGCGCTGGAGTATATCCGGGAAAATTTCAGAGAGAAACTGCGACTTTCCGATGTGGCGGAACAGGTGTATGTCAGCCAGTGGCATTTGTCAAAACTGCTGAATAAGCATACGGGAAAGACGTTTTCCGATATCTTGAACGGCGCGCGCATGGACCAGTCAAAGGAACTGTTGAAAGATCCTTCCTTGAGGATCTGCGATGTGGCGGAACAGGTGGGATTTCAGGATCTGGCGCATTTTTCCCGTGTGTTTAAAAAGATGGAGGGAATGTCCGCCGGGGAGTATCGAAACACCCACTGGGGAACGGAACAGAATGGAGGTAACAAGGTATGAGAGTGTATTGTGCAAAGGATTACGACCATGCAAGCCGCGTGGCGGCGAATATCATTTCGGCGCAGGTGATTATGAAGCCCGACTGTGTGCTTGGGCTGGCGACGGGCTCTACGCCGATCGGCACCTACGAGGAGTTGATCAGACGGTATGAGCAGGGAGATCTGGATTTCTCAAAGGTGCACAGCATTAATCTGGACGAATACCGGGGGCTCTCGCCGGAGAACGACCAGAGCTACCGCTATTTTATGAATACGCATCTGTTTGACAAAATAAATATTGATAAGAAAAATACCTATGTTCCGGACGGGCTGGAGCCGGATAAGGAGAAGGCGTGCCGGGATTATGAGGAGATTATAAGAGTTCACGGCGGCGTTGATCTGCAGGTTCTGGGACTGGGGCACAACGGGCATATCGGTTTTAACGAGCCGGGAAGTGTTTTTGAGAAGGAGACTCACTGTGTGACCCTCTCGGAGACGACGAGAGAGGCAAACGCGCGGTTTTTCAATTCTATGGATGAAGTGCCCACAGAAGCATATACTATGGGTATCGGATCCATTATGCAGGCGAAGAAGATTGTGGTGATCGTCACAGGGGAAGGAAAGCGCGAGATTGTGAAGAAAGCGTTTCAAGGTCCGATTACCCCCGAAGTGCAGGCATCTGTGCTGCAGCTTCACAGTGATGTGATTCTGGTGGGAGACGAGGCGGCGCTTGCAGGCTTCTAAAGATAAACGGGGCATTGTGAAAAAAGGTAAAAATCAGAAAGTAACAGAGGCAGGATGTATGCGTGCACAACTGCCTCTGTTTGTATCATAAAAATCGTAAAAATGGGAAAGGAGTGGGTGAAATGAGAGTACTCAGAGGGATGGTTTACACCGACAGGATGTGTTTTGAGCCGGGTGAAGTTGTGATAGACGGGGAGCGGATTGAGAAGGTGGAGCCGGTCGAGGCGGGAGCGCTTACGGAGAAGGAGGCACAGACCTACATTCTGCCGGGATTGGTTGACATTCACTTCCACGGCTGTGCGGGCTATGATTTCTGCGACGGCACGGCGGAGGCGGTGCGCGCCATTGCGTCCTACGAGATGACTCACGGCACCACCACGATCTGTCCGGCAACGATGACGCTTTCCGAGGAGCAGCTTTTGGGAATCTGTACGGCGGGCGCAGCGGCGGCGGAGACGGAAGTTCTGCCGGAGGGCGTTCCCGTAAAGGAGGTTTTGCGAGGCATTTATCTGGAAGGTCCCTTTATATCTGAGGAGAAAAAGGGGGCGCAGAATCCGGCATATATCAGGACGCCGGACAGGGAGATGCTTGAGAAGCTGCAGCAGGCGGCGAAAGGGATGATCCGTATGGTGGCGATTGCGCCGGAGACGGAGGGCGCCATGGACTGCATCCGTGATTGCCGGGATGCCTTCCGGTTTTCCATCGCGCACACCTGCGCGGACTATGAGACCGCGAAGGAGGCAATGGAGGCGGGGGCGCACCATGTGACCCACCTGTATAACGCGATGCCGCCCTTTACGCACAGGAAACCGGGCGTGATCGGCGCGGCGGCGGAGAATGAGGAGACGCGGGTGGAGCTGATTTGTGACGGTATTCACATCCATCCCTGTGTGGTGAAGAGCACGTTCAAGCTTTTCGGTGCGGATCGGATGGTTTTGGTCAGCGACAGTATGATGGCGACAGGTATGGAAGACGGGGAGTACGCTCTGGGCGGACAGCCGGTGATTGTTAAAGGCAACCGGGCGTTATTGAAAGACGGCACCATTGCGGGAAGCGCCACCAACCTGTATGACTGTATGAGGACGGCGATTCAGATGGGCGTTCCCAAGGAGGAGGCAGTCCGGGCGGCGACGAGGAATCCTGCCGAGGCAGTCGGGCTTTCCGGGGAGTGCGGCGTTCTGTGTCCGGGACGGCGTGCCGATATCCTGCTTGCAGACAAGGATTTTGCCCTGTTGGAGGTGATCAAGTCAGGACGCACGGTAAAGGGATAAAAAGTTAATTTACTTTTCGGATGCGGTGTGATAAAATAAAGCGATTCAGAGGATTTGCATTCGGGGAGGAAAATTATGAAAAAGCGAAACATGGCGGCGCTTGCGCTTCTGGCTGTCATGCTGTTGACGGCTTGCGGCAGGGCGGCGGACACGGCTGTGACTACGGAAGAGTTTGTTGTGCCGGAAATGTCTTCCAAGGAAATGCTGGTCAATTCTTTGGAATACTTGTTGGAGGAAGAGCCGGATAAGTCTGTTGAAGAGAGCGACAGGATACAGGAGGAAAGCGAAGAACTGGAAAAGGCTACAGTGATCTGCTACGGTAAAGATATGGGAGCCGGTTTGACGGAGGAAGTGGTTACAGCGGAACAGATCACGCCAGATGTGCTTCTGGGCGCGCTGGCGAGACATAATATTGTGCCGCTTCTTGACACGAAAGCGCTCTCCATGGAGGAGAGGGAAGAGGGCGGAAGGAAGATTTTGTATCTGGATCTTTCGGGGAGCTTTCGCGAGTATCTGATGACTATGTCCACAGAGGCAGAGTGTATTATTATTTCTTCGATTGTCAATACATTTTTGTCGAATTATGATGCCAATGCGGTTTACATAACAGTGGAGGGAGAGACACTTGTCACCTCTCATATGTCGTATACGGAAGCGCTGACAGACTATACGCCCGGGGAAATGATGGCATATCTGACAGCGGCGGCGGACGGAGAGTAGCGTGAAAACGGCTGGCATACAGCGAAGGGGGCAGATATCATGGCGGAAGTCAGTAAGAGGGAACAGTTGATATTTGATATTGCGCAGATGGAGTGGGAGTTGTTTCAGCAGGTCTATAACACGGGCGGCAGGGCGTCCTGCCAGGACGATCCCGACACTTTCTTTAAAATGCGCATGAGCCAGTGGATGGTCTACTCTGACGAGGTGCTTTTGAGCTATCAGGAGGACTGCCGCGAGGCGGTAGAAGAGGGCAGAAACCCGATTTTTGAGAAATACGGGTGGATGATGGAGAGCACCTACCCGGAGGAATTTGAGGAGATTAAGGGGCATCTTCCCGACGTGTCCGGAAAGAAAGAGATTGTGGAACAGATTATAGCGGTCAATCTGGAGTGGGACGCCCAAATGGCGGAAGAGTATCCGAATCTGCGCAGGCGGGGGCGGGTGGCTACCACTGCGGAGGACGGCATTATGGCAGGTTCCTCCATGGAGAGTTATCTTCGCGGCGAGCTTTATACCTATTCCATGAGGACGCTCTCGCTGATCTTAAAGGAGACGGAGGAGGCAAAAGAAAAGGGCGAGAGCCTGTTAAAACAGACCATCGCCAATGAAACCGCGTTTTACGGCTACCAGTCTTTAGAGGACGCGGAGAAGAGGTATACGGGAGAAGGCTGAGCAGGACTCGCAATGGAAACAAATGTCTGCTGCGCAGCCGCTTGTTTCCATTTTGCTTTCGTCAAAAGTGAAGACGTCTGCGCACCTCGTTGCGCAGGCGTTTTTTTACGAGGATAGTGACGAGCGCAACGTCGATGATGACGCAGACGGTCAGTACCACAGCGGACCATGTGAGCCGCAAAGGAGACTGGATCATGCGGCGGATCATCAGTTCCAGGGCGGTGCAGAACAGAGGAATCTCGATAAACAGGCACAGGGCGCCTGAAAGAATCGTGAAGGGCACCTTTTTTGCAAGCAGAGTAAAGACTTCCATGCCGAGTGTGACAAGCGCCACGATGGGCAGTCCCAGTTCCCAAAACCATGCGGTGGAGGGAGTCAGATAGGCGATCATGTACAGGTATACCGCCACTGCCATCCCGTCCGCAAAAAGCGAGATAAAGAACGGCGTTTTGCTGTAGAATACCACCGGGAAGGTGAATACAAACAGGCAGATACAGATGCCGATTACCAGAAGGGACCAGAGGGAGCGGTTGAATACAAGCAGATTTAACAGCAGGCAGGTGCCGCCCGTGGCAATCAGAACAACTGAGAGCAGGATGCCGAGATCCTTTCTCTTGACGACCTCCACCTGTCCTTTGTTGACGGGATAGGGGGAAGGCGGAAACTCTTTTCCGGCTTCGACTGGATTGATGACAGGCGTGTGGCACAGCGGGCATTCCCGCAGGGAAGCGTCCAGTTCTACGCCGCAATTTACACAGTATGACATAGATTATCCTTTCTTAAATCAAGATTTAATTGTATGCGATACAACGCCGGACAATTCATAACGAATGTTATAATGTTTCCGACGAGCGGTTGCTCTCTATCTTTACGTGGATGCCGTCCTGCACCAGTTTGCGGAAGAAATGCCGTTCCACGTCGCTCTCCACGATACTGCTTGCGAAGTTGATGGTCAGGATATCCTCAAAGCTGATGATGGCGCAGTTGGTGCGGGAGGAAAAGGGCTGTCCCATGTAGATATCGAAACGGTCGATAAACGGTTTCATATCCTCCGGCACTGCCAGCGCGCCCATGTTGGTAAGCCCAGCGGAGGAATTTTTGTCCTGCACGCGGGTGTAGAAGGTGCGCACCACAAAATCCTTGATAAAAAGTGGCACAATGCGTATCAAAAAGTTGTGCTTGGTGGCGGCGTTCGTGGTGATATCGCCGCACAGGAATTTTGCGTTTATATAATAGCGCATGAAATTGTGCACTTCCGTCACGATCTCCTCAAAGGTGTAGTCGCCGAGGCGGGGATCGATGGATGGATAAACCATGGTGATAAAATTGCGCAGAGTTTTTGAAGGAAAGAAACGGCGCAGATTTACGGGCATGGCGATCCGGACGGGTCTGTATGTCAGATGAAATTCCTTCTGCTGTTTTTGGAGCAGGGCGTAGAGCAGCACGGCGTTTAAGTATTCCGTGATGGTTGCGCCGTATTTCTTTGCCGCCGTCATGACCTCCCGGACGGATAAAACCCCGTTTACGATGTTCAATGTGTAGAAGGGTTCCTTCGTGCCCCGGACGCGGTATGTCTTTTCCGCCGGACGCGGCGGTTTGACTTTCGCCGTGGCATAGCGCATGTAGGAGTCTTCCAGCTCGCCCGGGTCAGGCTCCTCGTCCAGCTTTAACACGAAGCCGGAGGGGGCTATTTTGTGCCCCTGCAGTCCCAGATATACGGCGGTCAGCGTCTGTAAAAGGCTCATGCCGCCGGTGCCGTCGCCAAGACAGTGATGCGCCTCAAGGGAGATGCGGCAGCCGAAGTAGTATATTCTGATAAGATAACGGTTGTTACTCTTAAAGTGCATGGGCATACAGGGGTTTTTGATATCTTCCTGCACGAAGGGACCGGGTCTGTTGTTCGGCTCCAGATAACGCCAGAACAGTCCTTTGCGGATCGATACTTTGTAGGTGGGGAAACGGGGCAGCGTAAGGTCGAGCGCCTGCTGTAAAAGTGCAGGGTCTATCTCTTCCTTCAATTTTACGCTGAGACGGTACACCGAGGAAAAATCCCGCCTTTGCAGAGTGGGATAGACGGTGGCTGACAAATCCAGCTTATACCAGACGTCTTTTTTGTTCCGGAGAGCCGGTTTATTTACTTGTTTTTTCGATAAATGTCTGTACATGGAATAAGTATACCACAAATTCCCTTATTTATGGTAAAATTGTTGCATATTAAGGAGCGCGCGGAAAAACGAACGCAGCGCCGGGAAACGAAGAAGAGCGGGGGAACTATGGGAAAAACAGACAGAATAGATAAAAAGAACGCCGGATTGATGAATTTGATTAAGCGGATGCACGGTGTGGTGGAGAACGTGGATATCGAGAAGCACCGCCAGTCGCAGGATCATTTCGGCGCCCTTCTTGGGAACAGCAGGGATGTGATTGTGGAGGATGTGGAGATTGCCGCGCGCGGGGAGGTGGGCGGCACGATTCACGGGGAATGGATTACCGTGAACCGGGCGCACATGAAGAAATATATCATATTGTACTGCCACGGCGGCGGGTACTCCACGGGCAGCAGCCTCTATGCCAGAACGCTGACGACGAAGCTGGCGTCCTCTACTTCCATGGACGTGCTCAGCTTTGATTACAGGCTGGCGCCAGAGAATCCCTATCCGGCGGCGACGCAGGACGCTATGCAGATATGGGATTATCTGATGCTTTTGGGGTACGGCGCGAGGGATGTGATTCTGGCGGGAGATTCCGCAGGAGGCAATCTGGCGCTCTCCCTCTGTCTCAAGCTGAAAAGCGAGGGACGGCTGATGCCGAGAGGGCTTGCCCTCATGTCGCCGTGGACGGATCTGACGGCTTCCGGCAAGTCCCATGTGACCAAGGCGGAGATCGACCCTGTCCTGAACGCGTCTTATCTGGAGCAGATGATAGAAAACTACGCGGCGGGGCAGGAACTGACGGACCCGCTGATTTCTCCCTTGTTTGGGGATTATGAGGGTTTCCCGCCCATCTATATTCAAGTGGGGAGCAACGAGATTCTGCACGACGATTCGGCGATGCTCTACAAAAAGCTGTTAAAGGATAATGTCAGTGTGAAGATGGACGTGTTCAAGGGAATGTGGCATGTATTCCAGATGTCGCCCTTTAAGACCGCCTATGAAGCGATGGATAAGAATGCGGAGTTTATTTATGACATCTGCCGCTAGAACAGACAGTCTGTTGGCTATAAATCTGCATGGATTCTGAATAAATGAAAATAAAAAAAGGATTACGGCGTTTTGGGGCGAATAATAAAAATAGAAAGGTTGGTTTTTTAGGAGAAGGAAAGGCACAGCCATGAATATACGGGAAAGTTTGGAACAGTGGGAGAAGGAGTATCTGAGTCCTTATGCCATGCTCAGTATGAATTCCCAAGGAAGGCTCAAGGAGGAGGAACAGTGCGATATCCGCCCTGTATTCCAGAGGGACAGGGATCGGATCATACATAGCAAATCTTTCCGCCGCCTGAAAGATAAGACGCAGGTGTTTCTGACGCCTGAGGGGGATCACTACAGGACGAGACTCACGCATACGCTGGAAGTAAGCCAGACGGCGCGTACCATTGCCAAGGCGCTGAAGCTGAACGAGGATCTGGTGGAGGCGATCGCCCTCGGACATGATCTGGGGCATACGCCCTTCGGGCATGCGGGAGAGCGGGCGCTTGACAGGGTGTGCCCTTACGGCTTTAAACACAACGAGCAGAGTGTGCGCACCGTGGATATTCTGGAGAAGGACGGGAGAGGCATCAACCTGACGATAGAGGTGCGGGACGGCATCCTGAACCACCAGACTTCCGGTATGCCGCAGACGCTGGAGGGAAGGATCGTCCGGCTGGCGGACAAGATCGCCTACATTCACCACGACATGGACGACGCGGTGCGCGCCGGGATCTTGAAGGAGGCGGATGTGCCGAAGGAGATCGGAAGCGTGATCGGCTATAGCTGCGGACAGCGTTTGGACTTCTTTATCCACAATATTGTGACAAACAGCCGCGACCGGGACGATATCTGTATGTCGCCCGAGGTGGCGGAGGCAATGCAGAAAATGCGGGAGTTTATGTTCCGCAATGTATACAGGAATCCCATCGCGAAAAGCGAGGAGGGCAAGGCGGAAAACCTGATTATTACGCTCTACGAGCATTATCTGGTGCACACGGAGCAGCTGCCGAACTTCCTGTTCAAGCTTCTGGACGCGGGGGAACCGCTTGAGAAGATCGTGTGCGATTATATCAGTTCCATGACAGACCGTTTCGCCATCGCGCAGTATGAGAGGCTGTTTATCCCGAAGACATGGCACGGTTGATGGATGGAAATACTATAGAAAGGAAAGAGACGGTTCGGGACAGGAAGGTCGCAAAATAACATGCGTTATCCAGAGGAACTGATTGAGGAAATCAGAACAAAAAATGATATCGTGGAAGTGATTTCGGGTTATGTGCGAATGCAGAAGAAGGGGAGCAGCTATTTTGGGCTTTGCCCGTTTCACAATGAGAAATCCCCTTCTTTCTCAGTCTCGCCGGGCAAGCAGATGTACTACTGTTTTGGCTGCGGGGCGGGCGGCAACGTGATTACTTTTTTGATGGAATATGAGAACGCCACTTTTCAGGAGGCGCTTAAGATGCTTGCCGACCGTGCGGGCGTGGCGCTGCCGGAGGTGGAGTACAGCGAGGAGATGCGCCGCAAGGAGAGCAGGCGTGCAAAACTTCTTGAGGTCAACAAACAGGCGGCGAAATATTATTATTATCTGCTGCGAACCCCGAAAGGTCAGACGGGTTACAGGTATCTTTCGGGGCGGGAACTGACGGACGAGACGATGAAAAAGTTTGGTCTCGGCTACGCGGACGGTGCCGGTTCAGATCTGACGGCTTACCTGCGGTCAAGAGGGTATGCGGACGATCTGATCACAGAGGCGGGTTTGACAGGGTTCGACGAGAAACGGGGCGTTCACGATAAATTCTGGAACCGTGTGATGTTTCCGATTCAGGACGGCAATCACCGGGTGATCGGTTTTGGCGGCAGAGTGATGGGGGATGCCAAGCCGAAGTATCTGAACTCTCCGGAGACAACGATTTTTGACAAAAGCCGTAATCTGTACGGGCTGAATTTCGCCAGAACGGCGAGGACGGGGAACCTGATTTTGTGCGAGGGTTACATGGATGTGATCGCCCTGCATCAGGCGGGCTTTGGACAGGCTGTCGCCTCGCTCGGAACGGCTTTCACGTCCGGACAGGCTGGGCTTGTGAAGCGTTTCGGCGAGGAGGTGCTGTTGGCATACGACAGCGACGGCGCGGGCACGAATGCCGCTCTTCGGGCGCTTGGCATTTTGAAGGAGGCGGGGCTCCGGGGCAGGGTGATCGATATGAAACCCTACAAAGACCCCGATGAATTTATAAAGAATCTCGGCGCGGAGGCGTTTCAGGAACGGATCTATCAGGCGCAGAACGGCTTTTTCTTTGAGCTGATGGTGTTGGAGCGGGATTACCGCATGGAAGACCCGGAGTCAAAGACCGCTTTCCACCGGGAGATTGCGAAAAAGCTCTGCGGTTTCGAGGAAGAGGTGGAGCGGGAAAACTACATTGAATCGGTGGCGGCAAGGTACCATATCGGGTACGAAAACCTGCGGAAACTGGTGAACGGCTATGCGGCGCGCACCGGTATGGTAAAGCCGGTGGAGAGACCGAAATCCACGACGGCAGGGAAACCTACGCCGGAGGACCACATCAAAAAGTCACAGCGCATTCTCCTGACATGGCTTTCGGAGGAACCGGAGATCTACCCGAAGATCAAGGCATATATATCGGCGGCTGACTTTACGCAGGAGCTGTACCGGCAGGTGGCGGACAAGCTGTTCGCCGGACTGGAACAGGGGTCCTTTTCCCCGGCGTCCGTTGTCAGCGCTTTCGAGGAGGAAGAGGAGCAGCGGGAGGTGGCGGCGATCTTTAACACGAAACTGGAGCGGCTCGACACGAAGCAGGAGAGGGAAAAGGCGCTTCACGATGTGGTGGTGGCTGTGAAGGACAACAGTTTCAACTATTACTCGGCGAAAATGGGCTCGGATATGGAGGCGTTAAATCAGGTAATATCCGGCAAAAAGGCGTTGGAGGAACTGCGAAAGGCGCATATTTCCTTGTGAACGGGGTAAGCTAATCGAAAAAAGGCACGTTTACAGTCGGACATAGGTTAAACATAGGAAGGATGGAGCAATTCATGGATGAAAATGTACAGGCAAAGTTTGAGGAGCGCTTAAAAGATCTCCTGGCTGTTGCAAAGAAGAAAAAAAATGTTCTGGAGTACCAAGAGATCAACGACTTTTTTTCCGATCTGACACTGGAGGAAGAGCAGTTTGACAAAATCTTAGAGACGCTTGAGCAGAATAATGTAGATGTGCTGCGCATCACTGAGGAGGATGACGTGGATGACGAAGAGATCATCCTGACGGAAGAGGACGAAGTGGATGTGGAGGACATCGACCTTACCGTGCCGGACGGCATCAGCATTGAAGATCCCGTCAGAATGTACTTAAAGGAGATCGGCAAGGTGCCCCTTCTCTCCGCGGAGGAGGAGATTGAGCTGGCGAAAAAGATGGAGATGGGCGATCTGGAGGCGAAACAGCGTCTGGCGGAGGCAAACTTGCGTCTGGTGGTCAGCATTGCCAAACGCTATGTGGGGCGCGGTATGCTCTTCCTTGACTTGATTCAGGAGGGCAATCTGGGTCTGATTAAGGCTGTGGAAAAATTCGATTATCGCAAGGGATATAAGTTCTCCACCTATGCGACATGGTGGATCAGACAGGCGATCACGAGAGCTATTGCGGATCAGGCGAGAACCATCCGCATACCCGTGCACATGGTGGAAACCATCAACAAACTAATCCGGGTGAGCCGTCAGCTCTTGCAGGAGCTGGGGCGGGAGCCTACCCCGGAGGAGATTGCGGTCCAGATGAATATGCCTGTGGAGCGGGTGCGTGAAATTTTGAAGATTTCTCAGGAACCGGTATCTCTTGAGACGCCCATCGGTGAGGAGGAGGACAGCCATCTCGGAGATTTCATTCAGGACGACAATGTGCCTGTTCCCGCGGATGCGGCGGCGTTTACGCTCTTAAAGGAGCAGCTTGTGGAGGTGCTTGGAACCCTGACGGAGAGGGAGCAGAAGGTGCTGCGGCTCCGCTTCGGGCTGGACGACGGCAGGGCGAGAACGCTTGAGGAAGTGGGAAAAGAGTTTAACGTGACCCGTGAGCGTATCAGGCAGATCGAGGCGAAGGCATTAAGAAAGCTGCGCCATCCGAGCAGAAGCCGGAAACTCAAGGATTATCTGGACTGATGCGGCAGGTGGCTTTGTCCGAACGGCTTCGCACCGTGGCAGGTATGGTGACGAGAGGAAACCGGGTCTGCGATGTGGGCTGTGATCATGGTTTTGTGCCGATTTATCTCGTACAGCAGGGCATCAGCCCCGGCGTTCTGGCGATGGATCTGCGGGAGGGACCTCTACGCGCGGCGAGGGAGCATGTGTTGGCATACGGGCTGGAAGAGCGGATTGAGACCAGACTGTCAGATGGTTTACATAATTATAAAGCGGGCGAGGCGGACACGCTTATCTGCGCCGGTATGGGCGGCGGACTGATGATGCGGATTCTGGAGGCGGAGCGGGAAAAGACGGATTCGTTTCGGGAATTGGTGCTGCAGCCGCAGTCGGAGATTGAGCGGTTCAGACGTTTCCTGTGGGAGAGAGGCGGCGTGATTCTCGACGAGGAGATGGTCGAGGAGGACGGCAAGTTCTATCAAGTGATCCGGGCGGCGGGGAAGGAGCCGCAGTCTGCGAAACTTGATTGCGGAGGTGAGTTATGTAAACTTATGGATAGATATGGTCCCGTACTGCTGCGAAAGAAAACACCTGTATTTTTATCCTTTCTGGAACATGAGAAAGCTGTTTATGAGGAAATTCTCGCGAATTTGCGAGCGCAGGGACTGACGGAGCAAAAGAGGAGCGCCAGATACGCGGAAGTGGAGCTTCTTTTGCGGGACAACCGACTGGCGGAAAGCATCGGGACAGTCGTATCATGATTTTTGCAGTTTGCGTGCAGGGTAACGAGATTGGGAGACGGAACCGTTACAGATAGTTTACATAAGATATATCGTAGTGGAATCGAAAGATTCCGTGTATACTGCGATCATCATACAAAAAAGGAGGGGGAAAGTCTATGGCTACGATTATGATCGGAGGAAAAGAGAAACGTTACGAGGACGGCATCAAGTACGAGATCATTGCGGAGGCGCATCAGAATGACTTTGTCAGCCAGATTGCCCTTGTGACGGTGGATGGCAAGATTCAGGAGCTGATGAAACGTGTGGACAGGGACTGTGAGCTTGACTTTATCACCTATGCGGACGCGATCGGTCATAAGACCTATGTGCGGACGGCGATCATGCTTATGCTAAAGTCCATCAAGGATGTGGCTGGCATGGAGGCGGCGGCAAACGTGAAGGTGGAGTTCGCCATCGGCGCGGGCTACTACTGCGCGTTCCGGAACGGTCTGAAACTGGATCAAAAGACGATCGAGAAGGTAAAGGAGCGCATGGGCGAGCTTGTGGACATGGATCTTCTTGTGACAAAGAAGGCTTATCCGGCGGCAGAGGCGGTGGCGCTCTTTGCGGAGAACGGCATGAAGGATAAGGTTTCCCTGTTCCGCTACCGCAGAAGTTCTAATATTAACGTGTACTGCATGGGAGATTACTACGACTATTTTTACGGCTATATGCTGCCCAGCACAGGCTATATCAGACAGTTTGACCTTTTCGCTTACGAGGAGGGGATGATTCTGCTGCTTCCCGAGCAGGATGATCCGGAGACGCTGCCGGAGTTCAAGCCGCGAAAGAAGCTGTTTCAGACGCTTCTCGCCACGGGAGAGTGGGGGCGCGACATCGGCATCGACACGGTGGGCGATTTAAACAACCAGATCTGTGACGGTAATATTGCCGATATGATTCTGGTGCAGGAGGCGCTGCAGGAGAGAAGGATCGGCGAGATCGCCAGAGACATTGCAAGGCGCGAGGGCGTGAAGTTTGTCATGATTGCGGGTCCCTCCTCCTCGGGCAAGACGACCTTTTCCCACAGGCTTTCGATCCAGCTTCGGACCTACGGGTTAAAGCCCCATCCGATCGGGCTTGACAATTACTATGTGGATCACGACAACACGCCGCTTGATGAGGACGGCGAGCCGGATTACGAGTGTCTTGAGGCGCTGGATGTGGAGCAGTTTAACAAGGACATGACGGCGCTTCTGCGGGGGGAGAGCGTGCAGCTTCCCACCTTCAATTTTAAGACCGGGAAGCGGGAGTACAGTGGAAAAATCACAACGCTTGGCGAGAACGACATCCTTGTTATCGAGGGCATACACGGGTTAAATGAGAAGATGTCCTACTCCCTGCCGGCAGAGAGCAAGTATAAAATTTATATCAGCGCGCTGACCACGCTGAATGTGGATGAGCACAACCGGATCCCCACCACGGACAACCGGCTGCTGCGCCGTCTCGTGCGGGACGCAAGGACGCGTGGCGCTACCGCGGCAAAGACCATTTCCATGTGGCCTTCCGTCAGGAGAGGGGAAGAAAAATATATTTTCCCGTTCCAGGAGGAGGCGGACGCCATGTTCAATTCGGCGATGCTCTTTGAGCTGTCGGTTCTCAAGCAGTATGCGGAACCGCTGCTTTTCAGCATACAGAAGGGGGAGCCGGGATACCATGAGGCGAAACGGCTGCTCAAGTTTTTAGAATATTTCCTCGGCATCAGCAGTGAGGAGCTGCCGAAAAATTCCCTCTGCAGGGAGTTTGTAGGCGGGAGTTGTTTTGAAGTTTAAAGTTAAAAGGTGAGTGGAATAAATGATCGCGGCTGCACAGACGAAAGGGTGCAGGTGAGGAAAGTCCGGGCTCCACAGGGCAGGATGCCGGATAACATCCGGTGGAGGCGACTCCAAGGCTAGTGCAACAGAAAATAAACTGCTCAGCGTACTGCTGAGTGAGGGTGGAATGGCAGTGTAAGAGACTACCGCCGTCACGGTAACGGGACGGGCTGTGTAAACCCCATCCGGAGCAAGACCAAGCAGAGAGCAATGACCGGCCCGGTTCGCTCTCAGGTAGGTTGCTGGAGGGTTTCGGCGACGAAACTCCTAGATAGATGATCATTCACGACATAACCCGGCTTATCGTTCCGCTCCCAAAGCGAAAAGAACTATTTGTTAATCAGGGGCACGGGGAGAGGCACGCAGTCCTCCCCGTGCCCCTGTGAAAGGTATGGCTGGCGAGGAGAGGCGTGTGGCGAAGGGTGGAAAAATAAATAAAATGGCTTGCGTTATTATATTTTTTCTGGGATGCCTTTTTCAGACTCAGCCCGTAAAGGCGGGGGAACCGTCCCTTCCGCCCCATCTGATTCAGAGTGTGAGCGGGGAGGATATCTTTGAGGGGATGATCGCGCTCGACCTGTATCACTGTCCTGTGCTGGAGGAGCCGGATTTGGAAGCGGCTTTTGAAAATGTAAAGGGCAGCGTGGTGCGGATCGATATGGGAACTGCGTACGGCAGCGGGGTGATTTTCCGGATGACGGCTGACGGGGCGGTTATCGCCACCAACAGGCATGTGCTCGCTTACTGGCGGGAGGATTCGGGTGTGATACGGTTTCCGCAGGGGTATTATGCGGGCGCCCGCGTGCTCGGCAGTTCAAAAGATTGTGACGTGGGTTTTTTGCGGGTGGACAGGGAAGAGATTGGATTACAGGCGTTATCTGAGCTTCGCAGCGTCTTTGCGGGTGAGGGCGTTTTCTCTGAAATGCGGCAGGGACAGGAGATTTTCTGTCTGGGAGCGGGCAGGGAGGAAGAGGAGACGATATTTCAGGACGCCGTCTTGGAGGACACTGACAGATATATAGAGACCTTTGGGGGAGAGATGCTTTACGGGCGCGGCTTTGCCAGAGAGGGGATGAGCGGCGGCGGTATGTTTGACGGCTGCGGGCGGCTGATAGGGCTTTTGACAGGCGGCACTTACCGGAACGAGATCGCGGGAGTGCCCGTAGATCAAGTATGGGAGGCTTACTGGGAAATCACGGGGGATTAAAAGATATCCTTTTTCGGAAAGCTGTGATACAATAATGTGAGAAGAACTGGGGAGTAAAAAGGAGGAGGCTATGGCGTTATTTCAGATCAGCAACGATAAGATTACGATACAGGTGGACAGTATGGGGGCGGAGCTTAAGTCTTTAAAGAGCCTGCCTGACCACAGGGAGTATATGTGGCACGGAGATCCCGCCTACTGGGGGCGGACGTCGCCGGTGCTTTTTCCTATTGTGGGCGGTTTAAAGAACGGTACATACCGGGTGGACGGCAAAGAATACGCCATGGGGCAGCACGGCTTTGCCCGGGATATGGAGTTTCAGCTAAAAAGTCAGGTGGCTTCGGAAATCTGGTTTACCCTGAATTCTGGTTATACAACTTTGGAGAAGTACCCTTACCCGTTCCAATTGGAAATCGGATATGAACTTTCCGGAAGCACGGTGATCGTGAAGTGGCGGGTGGTCAATAAGGCGGGGGATGTGATCTGGTTTTCCATCGGCGGACATCCGGGGTTTTTATGCCCCATTGATCCGGGGACGGACCAGACACAGTATAAACTGCTTTTTGATGCGAAGGATCAGATCGTCACCTCCTGTATTGAAGGCGGTCTGGTAAGCGGGGAAAAGAAAACTTACAAGCTGCGAGACGGCATGCTGCCTGTCACGGCTGACCTTTTTGACGACGACGCGCTTGTGATTGAGGGAGATCAGGCGCACAGTGTGGCGTTAGTCAGACCGGACGGTGTGCCCTATCTGACGGTGGAGTTTGACGCACCTCTGTTCGGCGTCTGGTCGCCGCCGAAGAAGAACGCGCCGTTTATCTGTATAGAGCCGTGGTACGGCAGATGCGACAGTGTGGATTTTACAGGAGATTACAAGGAACGGGAGTGGGTACAAAAGCTTACGGGGACGGCTTTCGAGGCGTCCTATCGGATCACGGTTTCGTGAGAGAGGGAAAGGAAGGGATTTATGGCGCCAGTGGTGCAGTGTATGGGTCTGACGAAGACCTACGGAAGAAAGATTGCGTTGAATCAGGTGTATCTGAATTTGGAGCGGGGCAGGATTATCGGTCTGCTGGGACCTAACGGCAGCGGTAAAACGACGCTGATTAAGATTATGAACGGGCTTTTGAAGCCTACGGCGGGGGAAGTGCTGATTAACGGGCAGCGCCCGGGGATCGACACGAAGATGCGGATTTCCTATCTGCCGGAGCGGACCTATTTACAGCCGGGCATGAAGGTGCTCGAGCTGGTACAGTATTTTCAGGACTTTTATCCGGATTTCCGGGTGGACAGAGCCTTTGACATGCTGGCGAGGCTGCAGATTCCGCCGCAGGAGAGGCTGAAAAATCTCTCCAAGGGGACAAAGGAGAAGGTGCAGCTCATCATGGTGATGAGCCGGGACGCGGATCTCTATATTCTGGACGAGCCGATCGCGGGCGTGGATCCTGCCGCAAGGGACTATATTCTCCATACCATCGTGAGCAACTATAACCGCTGTGGTTCCATTCTGCTCTCCACGCACCTGATCTCGGATGTGGAGAACATTCTTGACGAGGTGGTGTTTATCAAGTACGGAAGCATTGTGCTGCAGGCGGGCGCAGAGCAGATCAGACGCAATGAACGCAAGTCCGTGGATCAGTTTTTCAGGGAGGTGTTCGCATGCTAGGGAAATTGATGAAGTATGAGTGGAAGGCGACATGGAAACTGCTTTTGTCCGCGAACCTTCTGACTGTGGTGATGACGGGGCTTGCAAGATGGATGGTATACCTGATGGATAAAGCGCCCTATTCCAGCGATTTTCAAATGATGGATTTTGTGGCGGTGATGGTGTTGTTCACCTATGTGGCGAGTATGTTTGCGGTTTATGTGGGCACGGCGATCTATCTGATTCACCGGTTTTATACGTCAACCTACGGAGATCAGGGGTATCTGCTCCATACGCTTCCGGTGGATACGCATCATATTATTATTGCAAAGATGCTGGTCAGCGTGCTTTGGGTGATGATGAACTCGCTGATTATTTATTTTTCGGTGATCTTTCTGTTTGCCACGTCCACAGAGATAGTCAAATCCATGATGGAAGGGCTGGTAGACACCCTCGAGTATCTGGGGGCGGAAAAGGTCTCTGTGTTTATGGTGATTATGACTATAACAGCGTATATTTTCACGCTTTTTGCGAAAGTGCTTAAGGTGGGGGCGTGCATCTCACTCGGGCAGCTATCCTCAAACCACAAGCTGATGCTTTCCTTTGCGTGGTATGTGGGCATCTATATCGTGGAGAGTATGCTGCAGGGGGTATATTTTGCCATCCGGGCAGCGGTTCACAGCCAAGTGTCGCCCATGAATTATCTTTCCGGTTTTGGGACAGACTGGGAGACGACGCTGATTTCAGGGATTTTTAGCTGTGTGATTTTCTATATTTTGACGTGGTATGTGATGAATAGGAAATTAAATTTAGATTGACGCGGGAAACTAGGGAGCTTTATAGGGAAAGGAAGGATGTAACATGACAAAGATTGATATTTTCTCGGGGTTTCTGGGAGCCGGGAAAACCACATTGATTAGCAAACTCTTAAAGGAGGCGTTGGCGGATACGAAGGTGGTGCTGATTGAAAATGAGTTCGGTGAGATTGGCATAGACGGGGGCTTTCTGCAGGAGTCCGGCATCGAGATCAAGGAGATGAATTCCGGCTGTATCTGTTGCTCACTGGTGGGCGATTTCGGCACGTCCTTAAAGGAAGTGCTGGACACCTATGCGCCGGAGCGCATTCTGATTGAGCCTTCGGGTGTGGGAAAGCTTTCCGACGTTATGAAGGCGGTGCAGGATGCCATGACGGACAGGGATGTGCAGCTGAGCAGTGCGGTTGCCGTGGTGGACGCCTGCAAATGTAAGATGTATATCAAAAATTTCGGGGAATTTTTTGTGAACCAGATTGAACATGCCGGAACGATTGTACTTAGCAGAACGGACAAGATCAGCGAGGAGAAACTTTCCGCCTGTGTGGCGATGATCAGGGAGCATAACGCGAAGGCGACTATCATCACCACGCCGTGGGATGCGCTTGAGGGGAAGGATATACTGGAAACCATTGAGGGCGCGAAGGATCTGGAGGCGGAGTTGATGCGGGAAGTGATGGAGATGCAGGAGGAGCACCACCATCATCACGACCATGAGCACGGGCATTGCTGTCATGACCATGATCATGAGCACGAGGAGCATGGGCACTGTCATCACGACCACGAGCATGAAGAGCACGGGCATGGACATTGTCATCATGATCATGACCATGAAGAGCACGGACATTGCTGCCACGACCATGAGCATGAGGGACACGACCACCACCATCATCACGCGGACGAGGTGTTTACGAGCTGGGGGCTTGAGACGCCGGCGGTTTACACCAAAGAGGAGATCGCGCACATTTTGGCGGAACTTGATAAGGAGGAGGAATACGGTCTGGTGCTCCGCGCGAAGGGCATGGTTGCCGGCGCAGAGGGCGGCTGGATTTATTTTGACTATGTGCCGGAGGAGAGCAACGTCAGGGACGGTAACCCCGGCGTGACAGGCAAATTCTGTGTGATCGGATCCAAGCTGAAAGAGGAGAAGCTTGCGGCGCTGTTTGAGAAATAAATTATAAGCGATATTTTATGAGATAGAAACGAGAAAGGGATGAAGGAAGATTGAAACCGGTCTATATGATTAACGGCTTTTTGGAGAGCGGCAAGACAGAGTTTATCACCTATACGCTGGCGCAGCCCTATTTTCAGGTGCGGGGCAAAACCCTGCTCATTTTGTGCGAGGAGGGGGAAAACGAGTACGATCCCGCGCTCCTTAAGCAGAGCCGAACGGTGCTTGAGCTGATCGACGGGGAGAAGAATTTTACGCCGAACAGGCTGATCGAGCTGGAGAAAAAGCATAAGCCGGAGCGCATCATTATCGAGTTTAACGGCATGTGGAATTATAAGGAGATGAAGCTGCCTTGGCACTGGAAGATTGAGCAGCAGATTACTACCATCGATGCCTCCACGTTTCCCATGTATTTTACCAATATGAAGTCTCTGCTTGCGGAGCAGATCCGGAAGTCGGAGCTGATTATTTTCAACCGCTGTGACGGGGTGGAGGACCTTGGCAGCTACAAGCGGAACGTAAAGGCGATCAATCCAAAGGCGGAGATTGTGTTTGAGGATTCCAATGGGGAGATCAATGAGATTATGGAAGAGGATCTGCCCTACGATCTGAAAGCGCCGGTGCTAGAACTAGATAACGAGCGTTATGGAATATGGTATCTGGATACCATGGACCACCCGGAGCGCTATGAGGGCAAGACGGTCTCCTTTGTGGGGATGGTGTTGAAGCCGAAGCAGTTCCCGAAGGATTACTTTGTGCCGGGGCGTATGGCAATGACCTGCTGTGCGGAGGACATGGCTTTCCTCGGGTACGCCTGTGAGTACGGGCAGGCGGCAGAACTTGAAGAACAGAAGTGGGTGAAGGTCACGGCGCGGGTGGAGACGTCGTATTTTGAGCAGTATCAGGGAGAAGGTCCTATACTGCGCGCCCTCAGTGTGGAACGCACGAAGGCACCGAAAGAGGAGATCATCAGCTTTGTCTGATGTATGAAAGGTTAAAGGCTATGTTGGGTTATACAGGTTTTCAGTGGTTGTTTTTGTTTTACTTTTATTGTTTCGGGGGTTGGTGTTTCGAGTCGGTATTCGTGTCGATAAAATCCCGTAAATGGGTGAACAGGGGCTTTATGAGAGGTCCCTTTTTGCCGTTGTACGGTACCGGAGCGATTATGATGTTAGTGGTATCCATGCCGTTCGTGGACAATGTGCTGCTCACCTATTTTGCGGGTGTGATTGGCGCGACGGCGCTCGAGTACGTGACGGGGGTCGCCATGGAAGCGCTCTTTAAGATGAGATACTGGGATTATTCGGGGCGGTTCATGAACTACAAGGGGCATATCTGCCTGCGGTCCTCGATCGCGTGGGGATTTTTTACCATTTTGATGACAAGAGTGATACACAGACCGATCGAGCAGCTGATGTTCTCCCTGCCAGAGAAGGTGCTGCATCATTTGACCGTGCTTCTCACGGTCTACATCGTGGCGGATTTTACGCTTTCCTTCAAGGCGGCGCTCGACCTGCGGGACCTCATGGTCAGGCTCGTTGGTATGAAGGAGGAGCTGCTTCGTATGCAGAAGCGTTTGGATGTACTGATTGCATTCAGCAATGACGAGAAGGAGCAGAAACGTCTCGACAGGGAAGAGCGCAGAGGGACTCGCATGAAGGATCTGACAGCCGGGCTGGAGCAGGGCTTTGCCATGATAAAGGAGGCGCTTTTGAGCAAACCTTCGGCGTACGGGGAGAGTGTGCGTGAGGAGATTGCTGAACTGCGCGGCAAATTCAGTCTCTATCTGGAACGGGAAACGGGTTATGGCAGGCTTCTTGATTTTTATAAGCGTGATATGATCCGAAACAATCCGACCATGCGAAGCGATAAATATGAGAGTGAGTTTGAGGAGTTGAAAGAATTGGCGAACGATAAGGCAGAGAGATAACATGTCTGCCTTACTCGTCCCCCAACGGAATATAGCGTGGGTCTTTGCGTTTGCCGGCGCGGATGGAGTCGAGGAGCTGGTTTTCCATCAGCTCGAAATTGCGCGCCTTGCGGCGGAACAGTGCGAGAAACTTATTGTAGAGCCAGAATGAGTATACCAGCACGCTGTTTGCCCTGCCGAGTTTCGCTTTCGTGGTATGCATGTAGTGCCGCCCGCCGATCATGGTAGGTTTGCCGGCGCGGATGTATTTGATCAAATCCGTCTCAGAGGAAATGTCCTCCTGCAGAACCGTGTAACCGAAACCGGCGCAGTCCTCCTTGTGGGAATCGCTGCCGCCGAAGCAGGGGAGGTTGTTTTTCGTGGCAAGCGCCATGGCGCGCATATTGGAATCCGCGTCCTCACAGGCGTTGTAGCCTTCCACAAAGTCAAACTTGTGGTAAATATGTTCATAGAACCTGCCGCGCAGCGTGTTGCAGATGCTTAAAAATTTTTCGCCGCAGGGATGCGCGGGTCCGATAATGCCGCCATAAAAATGCACGATCTCTATGAGGAGGATGATGGGAAGTCCCCGCAGCTCCAAGATCGGCAGGCTGACGCCGGTGGGCATGATGATAAGCATATGCCCCGCATTTATGGTATCGTATTCTATGCCTTTCAGGACAACAAAATCGTCCGGTTTTTCCTTTAATTTCTTATAATAGCGGTATGCCTTGTAGGAGTTATGATCTGTGATGAGCATACCCTGATAGCCCTTCTGCTTTAAAATCGAAATGTTTTCCAGCAATTCCAGTTTCCCGTCGGGAGACCCTTCTTTTGTGTGACAGTGCATGTCCAGTTTCATATCGGTTCCTCTTTTATCACCATTTTCCCTATCTATTCTACCCTCTTTTCGCATGAAATGCCACTGGTTTTTTTTGCAAGGCATAACTTGGACAAAGATTCATATATTGTAATGAGACAGATGAGGGGGGGATGGCAATGCGCGCGGAGGAGATTCTCTGCTTGTTTCCAGAGGAGAGCCGGGACAGATGGCAGGAAGTGGCGAAACGGGCGAAAAGGCTTCAGGAAATCCGGCTCCGGGCGGGGATGCCTATATCCATATTGGTTGATAACAGAGAATATTTTGTGGACATGCCGGGGCGGATTGTGGACATGCCGGAAAAAGCGGCAAAACCTTCGCCGGAAGAGTTGGAAGGCATGCTGGGGCATCTGTGCAGATATTCCATCTACGCTTTTGCAGATGAAATCAGACAAGGTTTTCTGACCGTTCGGGGCGGGCATAGGGTAGGGCTCGCGGGACAGGTGATTCTGGACGGAGAAGGGCGAATTAAGAATATGAAATACATACGTTATTTAAATATCCGTATTGCCCACCAGATACGGGGTGCCGCGGACGGGCTGATGCCCCGCCTGTTCGAGGAGGGACGAGTGATGAGCACCCTCCTGATATCCCCGCCGGGCGGGGGAAAGACAACCATGCTTCGGGACATCATCAGGCAGGTTTCGGACGGAACGGTTTACGGGCGGGGGGTCAACGTGAGTGTGGTGGATGAACGCTCGGAGATCGCGGGAAGTTATCTCGGCGTGGCGCAAAATGATGTGGGAATCCGCACGGATGTGCTGGACGGCTGTCCAAAGGTGGAGGGCATGATGCGGCTGATACGATCCATGGCGCCGCAGGTGCTCGCGGTGGACGAGATCGGAAGTCTGGCGGACGCGCAGGCGCTGCAGATGGCGGGCGGCTGCGGCTGTAAACTGCTGGCGACAATTCACGGCGGTTCCATGGAGGAAGTGAGACAGAAAAATTACATGCGTTATATGATAGAGCAGAGATTGTTTGAACGGTATGTAATGCTGGATCGCAGGCAGGGCGTGTGCAGGATTGCGGGAATTTATGACGGGGAAGGGAAACCATGTACAGGGCGATAGGTTTTTTGTGCATTCTCGCCGGCTGCGCCGGATGGGGGCACAGTCTGGCGGGGCAGGAGAGGGAGCGGGTGAGGCACTTGCGGGCGCTGTCCCGAATGCTGTCCCGGATGAGGAGTGAAATTTCCTACGGAAAGCATACGATGCCGGAGATCTGCCTGCTGTTGGCAGAATCGAGTGACGGGTGTTACTCTATATGCTTCGGTAGTATCTACGGGAGGACGGCAGGGGAGGGCAGCGCGGATTTCCCGAAGGTCTGGGAGGAGGAGATGGAGAAGTGTCTGGAGCCGTTACCCTTGCGGGAGGATGAGAGAAGAACAATGATGGAGCTTGCGAAAAGCCTGTGTTTCCGCGAAGAGATCGGACAGGCAGGACGTGTCGGACAGGCGGAAGAATTTCTGGAGGGCAGGTACCGGCAGGCGGAGGAAACTTTTGAAAACAGATCAAAAATGATACACAGCGTCAGTATACTGACTGGGCTTCTTCTTGCGATACTGCTGCTGTGAAAAACGGGGAGGACGAATGAGCGTTAGTCTGATTTTCAAGATAGCGGCAGTTGGTATCTTGGTCACAATATTAAATCAAGTTTTAAAACATAGCGGAAGAGAGGAACATGCCTTTCTAATCAGCCTTGCCGGGTTAATTCTTGTTTTAACTTGGATTGTTCCGTATATCTATGATCTGTTTGTAATGATGCAGCAGTTGTTTGAATTGTGATCAGATTTAAGCCGATGATTCAATCGCGAGTGCTGCTTGGCAGGGAGGGTAAATGGTATGGATATGGTGAAAGCGGGTGTCGTCGGCGTAGTCGGGGTGCTGCTTGCGGTGTCGCTGAAGAGTCACAAGGCGGAATACGGTGTCTATGTGGCGCTTGCGGTCTGCTTTGTGATGTTAGAATATATCATGCGTTATTTTATGCAGATTTTGTCGGGGATGGAGGCGCTGCGTGGTTATCTGCGGGACAACTACAGTTATCTGGCGCTGCTTTTAAAGGCGGTGGGCGCCACCTATGCCTGTGAATTCTGCGCGGGGATCTGTAAGGATGCAGGGTACGCCGGGGTGGCGGGGCAGGTGGAGATGCTTGGTAAACTTTACATTCTTTCTATGGGTATGCCGGTGCTGTCTTCTCTGATGGAGAGCATACAGTCGATACTGTAAGAGAGGGGAGGTTTAAGGATGGAACCACAGGAGAGCGCACTTGTGTGGGAGGAGCTGGAGATGGATGCGCTGGCAAGGGATTTCGACAGGTTGTTTCCCTCGTATTCCTTTGATGCGAAAGCGGTGCTTGCTGATATTATGACAGGTCAGCTTTGGGAGGCGGTTAAAAAGCTGTTCGGCGGCATTTCCGGAGCGGTCTTGTTCCAGAGAGAAGAATTTCGGGTGTTATTTTTCACAATTCTCGTTCTTGGGGTGGCGGCGGCGCTCTTTTCAGGCTTTGCCGATTTGTTCCGCGATCACCAGGTGTCCGATCTCGCCTTCTATTTTGTATATTTGCTGCTGATTGCGGTGCTCCTAAAATTTTTTGCGGAGACGGCGGGGGCGGTGAAAGAGATTTTAAACGGCGTTGTGACATTTGTCAGACTGTATGTTCCGACTTATATGCTGGCTGTCGGCACATCTTCTGGACCTGCTTCGGCGACGGTGTATTATCAGCTCCTTTTGGTGGCAGTCTACCTGATTGAGAGGGGGTATCTCTCGGTGCTGGTGCCCTGCGTCTACGCCTATGTTCTGCTGACGGTGATTAACGGAATCTGGATGGAGGAAAAGCTTGCGCTGCTTTTGGAACTTTTAGAGAAGGCGATCAAGGGGAGCCTTAAGTTTTCCGTATGGCTGCTCACCGGATTCAGCCTGTTACAGTCTATGATATCGCCTGTTATTGATTCTTTGCAGTCATCGGCGGTAAAGAAGGCACTCTCCGCAATGCCGGGAATCGGCGGGCTGACGGAGGGAATGTTCGAGATGGTGCTGGGATCGGCTGTGCTTGTCAAAAACAGCCTTGGGCTTTTTATGACGTTTATGCTGATTGCCCTCTGTGCGGCGCCGGTTTTGAAAATTGCCATGACGGCGTGCGTGATTAAGCTGAGTGCGGCGCTGATCGGCATCATAAGCGACAAGCGGCTGACAAACTGTGCGAGCAGGGTGGGGGAAGGCAATCTGATGCTTTTGCGGATTGCGCTGACTTCTGTGGGGATGTTTCTGATTCAGGCGGCAATCATCAGCTATTCCACAGGGCAGGCGTTGCGTTGAACGGAGGTGGCGGTATGCTCGACACGATCAGGGAGATCGGCGTTTTTATGATAGCGGCGCAGGCGGTGGTGCATTTCGCACCGGGGAGGCAGTACGAGAAGTATATCAAATCCGTGTCGGGTATTATCATACTGCTCCTCTTTCTGAAACCCGTTTTACAGCTTGCGGGCGCTGTATGGGAGGAACCCCGGGAGCTTATGGAAAAATGGGAGGAACTGGCGGATATACCCGATTTTTCGGCTGAGCTGGAGACAGGCGGCGTGACGGGGGAGGTGACCGACCGGATGGAGACGGCGCTTAAGGAGCAGCTAAACCGGGAACTGACGGGGGATGCGTACTGTGTGAGCCGCGTTTCGATCCGGCTGATGCAGGATTCCGGTGCGGAGGCAGGAACGCTGCAGCCTGCGATCACGATTTTTTTGAGGGAACGGGCGCAAGAGGAGGAGGGCAGGCAGATCGGCATCGGGGAGATTGTGGTTGGACAGCAGAGGGAAACAGATACGGGAAAGTCTTTTCAGTCCTACCGGGCTCGGTTCGCCGCGCTTCTGGAGATGGAGGAAGAGAGAGTGGAGGTGAGACCGGATGGAAGAGGCTAAGAAGTTTTTCGGGCGGATAAGCGGCGGGAAGAAACTCGGAAAAGATCAGTGCCTGATACTGATTCTGGCGGGCGTCCTGCTCTGCGTGATTTCCCTGCCGGTGGAAAAAGAAAAGTCAAAGTCCGGTTTATCGGACGCGTCAGGAGCTATCATAGAAAACGAACATATGTTTGCGAAAGAGGAGCCCAGTGAGGACTACGTGACGTACTGGGAGGAAAAACTGGAAGAGAGCCTGCGGTGCGTGGAGGGGGCGGGAAAAGTCAGAGTCTTGCTTTACACAGGGGAATCGGAAGAGATGATGCTGGCGAGGGATGGGACGGAGGAGTCTTCGGACACGACGGAGACGGACGCGGCGGGAGGGAGCCGCCATATATCGGAGAACCGACTGGATAAGACGGTGGTCTGCACCGTGGATGAACGGGGGCAGAACGTGCCCTTAGTGGTCAAGACTGTATCTCCGGATGTGGAGGGGGTTGTGGTGATCGCGGAGGGCGCTGACCGGGCGCAGGTGCGCAGGGATATAATCGAGGTGATTCAGGTATTATTTGATGTAGACATGAATAGAATAGCAATAATTAAAATGAAAACAAATAATCAGTGAAGGGGAGAAGAAATTGAAGAATATGATTAAGAAGAACCAGATGATGATTACGGCACTGGCAATTATGATCGCGGTGGCGGGGTACTTGAATTTTGCGGGTACCAAGGTGACGGACGAGGACTTGATGAGCGTGAGTGGGGAAATGGGGGCAACCGGGCTCACGCAGGAAGATGCGGAGGCGGAGTACGCGGCGCTTTTGGATTTGTCGGAGGAGGACATGGCTCAGGCATCCGGCGATATAGAGAGTTTGGACAGCGACGTGACTATGGCGGAGAGCGGAAGCGTGGACGAGGAACTGGCGAAGGCGCTCGCAGAGGAGCAGATGGATGAGGTGCCCGGCGAGGCGGTCTTCACATCGGCTGAGACATCGTCGGCACTCTCCGGCGCGAAGCTCGAGAAGGAACAGACGAGGGTGCAGAATAAGGAGACGCTGTTGGAGATTATCAATAACGCTAACATCAGCGAGACACAGAAGCAGGAGGCGGTGAGCAGCATGATCTCCATGACGGACATTGCGGAGAAGGAGACGGCGGCGGAGATTCTGCTGGAGGCGAAGGGCTTTGACGACGCCATTGTCAGCATAGACGGGGACAGCGTGGACGTGGTCGTGAATACGGCGGAGCTTTCCGAGGCACAGCGCGCCCAGATTGAGGATATCGTTATCCGAAAGACAGGCGTGAGTGCGGACGCGGTTGTGATCAGCACGGTAAATTCCGACGAGAAATAAAAACGCAGGCGGACGAAATAATTCCTGTGTGCATTGGGAAGGGTTTTATGATACTATAGAAAAGTATGTTACTTTTACATGCGCGCCATGCACTTGTTGCATGGTGTCGAAGCCAGCGCCAAAATGCAAGTTAATTTTAGGGAGGCAAAAGATGAAGAGAATTTTTCTGATTGTGTTAGACAGTTTTGGAATCGGGGAGATGGAGGACGCGGAGAGCTACGGCGATAAGGGAACTAATACGCTGCTGTCCGTGTCCAAAAGCCCCGAGTTCGCTATGCCAAATATGGGGACGTTAGGGCTTTTCAATCTGGACGGCGTCACCTGCGGGGAGAAAACGGCGTCCCCCACGGCGAGAATCGCCCGTATGAAAGAGGCGTCCAAAGGCAAGGATACTACCATAGGGCATTGGGAGATTGCGGGCGTTTTGTCAGAGAAACCGCTGCCCACTTATCCGAATGGTTTTCCGAAGGAGGTGCTGGACGCTTTTTGTGAAGCGACATGCCGAGGTGTGCTGTGCAACCAGCCTTACTCCGGAACAGAGGTGATTAAAGCGTACGGCGACGAGCATGTGCGGACGGGAGATCTGATCGTTTATACCTCTGCGGACAGCGTGTTCCAGATTGCGGCGCACGAGGATGTGGTGCCGGTGGAGACACTGTACGAATACTGCAGGCAGGCGAGGGAAATCCTGCAGGGAGAACACGGCGTGGGCAGGGTGATTGCCAGACCCTTTACGGGGACGTCTGGCAATTATACGAGGACACCGAGAAGACATGACTTTTCGCTGCTTCCGCCGGCTGTGACCATGCTGGATCAGTTGAAGGACGCCGGAAAAGAGGTTATCTCCGTCGGCAAGATCAAGGATATTTTTGCGGGGAGAGGCATTACGGAGGCTGTCTACACGAAGGGAAATGAGGAGGGCATCGCGCAGACGCTGGCATATCTGGAAAAAGATTTCGAGGGACTGTGCTTTGTCAATCTGGTGGACTACGACATGCTTTACGGACATCGCAACGACGTGGACGGGTACGCCCGGGCGCTCACCTATTTCGACGGGAAACTGCCGGAGATTCTGGACAGGCTTAGGGAGGAGGATATTCTGATGATCACGGCGGATCACGGCTGCGATCCGGGATATACGGTGTCCACCGATCACTCAAGAGAGCACACGCCGTTTTTGATGTACGGCAGTTTGGTTGAGCCGGGGAATCTGGGTACGCGAGAGACCTTTGCGGATATCGGCGCGACGGTGCTTTCCTATTTCGGGATCAAACCGGAGTTTGCAGGCACATCCATGCTGTAGAATGGCAATATCGTAGTTGGAGGATAAAAACGTGGGAAATTATGCGGACGAAATAAACAGAAGAAGAACATTTGCGATCATTTCGCACCCGGATGCGGGAAAGACGACCCTGACTGAGAAGTTTCTGCTGTACGGGGGAGCGATTAATCTGGCGGGCAGCGTCAAAGGCAAGGCGACGGCGAGACATGCGGTCTCCGACTGGATGCAGATTGAGAAGGAGAGGGGTATTTCCGTCACCTCCTCCGTGCTGCAGTTTTCCTATGGCGGGTTCTGCATTAATATTCTGGATACGCCGGGGCATCAGGACTTTTCGGAGGACACATACAGGACGCTGATGGCGGCGGATTCGGCTGTGATGGTGATAGATGCCTCCAAGGGCGTAGAGGCACAGACGCGCAAGCTCTTTAAAGTCTGCGTGATGCGGCATATCCCGATCTTTACCTTTATCAATAAGATGGACAGGGACGCCAATGATACCTTTGAGCTTCTGGATGATATCGAGAAGGAGCTGGGGATAGCCACCTGCCCGGTGAATTGGCCCATCGGCTCAGGAAAGAATTTTAAGGGCGTATATGAGCGGGAGAGCCGGTGTGTGATCACCTATGCCGATACGGAGAAGGGGACGAAGGAGGGACATGCCACGAGGATCCCGCTTGCGGAGACAGAGAATCTGAGAGCGCAGATAGGGGAGGACTTTCTGTCGCAGCTCACCGATGAAATCGAGCTTTTGGACGGTGCGAGCGCGCCCTTTGACTTAGAGCAGATTCAGGCGGGAAATCTGACACCGGTGTTTTTCGGGTCGGCGCTTACGAACTTTGGTGTGGAAATTTTTCTGCAGCACTTTTTGAAGATGACGACCACACCGCTGCCCCGCAGGGCGGACGTGGGGCTGATCGATCCGGTGGAACATGATTTTTCTGCCTTTGTATTTAAAATTCAGGCGAACATGAATAAGGCGCACCGGGACAGGATAGCATTTATGCGTATCTGTTCGGGGCGGTTCGATGTGAACGAGGAAGTCCGGCATGTGCAGGGCGGCAGGGTGATGCGTCTGTCCCAGCCCCAGCAGATCATGGCAGACGAGCGCAAAATATTGAGCGAGGCGTATGCGGGCGATATTATCGGCGTGTTTGATCCGGGCATCTTTTCCATAGGGGATACGGTCTGTATGCCCGGGGAGCAGTTTGCCTATGAGGGGATTCCCACTTTTGCGCCGGAACATTTCGCGAGGGTCAGACAGGTGGACACCATGAAGCGCAAGCAGTTTGTCAAGGGTATCATGCAGATTGCGCAGGAGGGCGCCATCCAGATTTTTCAGGAGTTTAATACCGGTATGGAGGAGATCATTGTCGGCGTGGTCGGCGTTCTGCAGTTCGACGTGCTGAAATACCGGCTGGAAAACGAATATAACGTGGAGATTAAACTGGAGAACCTGCCTTACGAATATATCCGCTGGATTGAGAATAAGGACATTGATCTGGACAAGCTGACCGGCACGTCGGACATGAAGAAAATCAAGGATTTAAAGGATAATCCGCTTCTGCTTTTCGTCAACCAGTGGAGCATTGGCATGACGGTGGAGAGAAATGAAGGACTGATTCTGTCTGAGTTTGGCAGAACGTAAGAGGGCGGGACAGCCTGTGGGAAGGAGGGTGAAAGCGTATGAAAAAGACGGGGATATTGTTGTTTTGCATGCTGGTTTTCACCGGCACCCTTTACTTTGCGGCGCAGGGACTGTCCCACAGTGAAAGCAGTCTCTACAGGCAGGAGGATATGGCGGCGGGAGGGACAAAGGAGAATCTGCCCGAGCAGGTGCTCACCCGGACGGACGAAGAGCTGCGGCGGGAGCAGGCGGACTGCTACGCCTTCGGGAAGCTGTCGGAGGAGGAGAAGGAGGTCTATCTGGAAATTCTCGAGGCGCTGGTCCATTTTAAGGAGAATGTGAAGCTTTCCAGCTGCGATAAGGATCTGATTTCCCGCGTGTTTCAGTGTGTGTTAAACGATCATCCCGAAATCTTCTATGTGGAGGGATACAGTTATACGGAGTACACGCTGGGCAGTATCTTGAAAAAGATTACCTTTACGGGCAGCTATCGGTTCAGTCCGGAGGAAGTGGAGGAGAAACAGCGGCAGATTGATAGTTATGTAAATCAATGCCTTGCCGGAATGCCGGAGGATGCGGATGAGTATGAGAAGGTGAAGTATGTCTATGAGTATCTGATTCACCATACGGACTATGACGCGGCGGCGAAGGACAGCCAGAATATATGCTCTGTGTTTCTGGAACGGAAATCTGTATGTCAGGGATATGCGAAGGCGACGCAGTATCTCCTGAAGCGGGCGGGTGTCTTTTCCACGCTTGTGCTCGGCAGGGTTGTGGGCGGAGAGGGACACGCATGGAATCTGGTGCGGATCGACGGGGCATACTATTATGTGGACACCACGTGGGGAGACGCGTCCTATCAGGCGGTGGGCGGCGGCGATTATCCCGCGGAGAAAATACCGACAATAAATTATGATTATCTCTGCGTGACCACAGAGCAGATGGAGCAGACGCATACGCAGGAAAATGTGGTGGAAATGCCTGAGTGTACGTCCATAGACGCCAATTTCTATGTGCGCGAGGGCGTTTACTTCACGGAGTTCGACGAGGAAAAGATCGAGAAAATTTTCACCGAAAGTTACGAGCGGGGAGACACCTATGTGACGCTGAAATGCGAGGGACCCGATATCTACCGGAAAATGCAGGAGACGCTGATCGGGGAACAGGGGGTTTTCCGTTATCTGAACTGTCCGGACAAAGCGGTGTCCTATGTGGAGAATGAAAAGCAGTACAGCTTGAGCTTCTGGCTTTGATGGCGCTAGGATGGGACTAGGCAAAAACCAGAAATTTTGATATACTTATCCTAATTATGGACAAATATTGCATTATGCGCGGGAAGCGGCGCGGAAATGAGGAAAACATGGAAGAAGAGACAAAGAGCGGATACGATTTACAGGAGGAGAAAGCCGGGACAGTGAAGATCGCGGATGACGTGGTGGCGATGATCGCCGCGCTTGCAGCGACAGAGGTGGACGGGGTTGCCGCTATGGCGGGCAATCTCACGAACGATCTCTTAAGCAGGGTAGGCGTCAGGGGGCTTTCCAGAGGAGCCAAGGTGGAAGTGTCAGGGAAAAAGGTCAAGGTGGGGCTTGCGATCACCATGGAATACGGCTACAATATCCCTGCCACATGTCAGAGAGTGCAGACGAAGGTGAAAGGTGCGATTGAGAATATGACCGGGCTTGAGGTGCTGGATGTGAATATCCGCATTGCTGGCATCAACGTGACAAAAGACAAATAGGACGAGTGGTTTATGAGCAGAAGAGAGTTGCGCGAACAGATATTTAAGCTGCTGTTCCGGGTAGAATTTAATAAGATGGAAGATATGCCGGAGCAGGAGGAGCTGTTCTTTGAGGATGAGGATGCCGCGACGGACGGGGACGCCTCCTATATTTCAGAGAAATACCATAAGATTTCCGAGAAGCTGGCTGAGATTGATGCACTTTTGAATGAGAAGGCTTCCGGCTGGGATACCGGGAGAATGAGTAAGGTAGATTTGACGATCCTGCGTCTGGCGGTCTATGAAATCTGTTACGACGAGGATGTGCCCACCGGCGTTGCGATCAATGAGGCGGTGGAATTGGCGAAAAAATTCGGGCAGGACGCTTCCTACGGGTTTGTGAACGGCGTTCTGGCAAAATTCGCGTAAGAGGCAGACGTATGCAGAATGTATACACGGTGGCGCAGGTCAATTCCTATATCAGAAACATGTTCACACAGGATTTCATGCTGCAGAAAGTCCGGATTAGGGGTGAGATCAGTAATTGTAAATATCATACCTCCGGACATATTTATTTTACGCTGAAAGACGAAAAAAGCGCAATATCATGCGTTATGTTTTCGTCGGACAGGAGAGGTCTTCCGTTTCGCATGACAGAGGGGCAGCAGGTTATTGTAAGCGGAAGTGTGGACATTTATGAGCGCGACGGGAAATACCAGCTATACGCCAGACAGATAGAACTGGACGGAATCGGTGCCTTATATGAGAGATATGAGCGGCTGAAAGCGGAGCTTGCAGAGCGGGGGATGTTTGCCGAGGAGTATAAGCGCCCGATTCCGCGCTATATAAAGGTATTGGGCGTGGTGACGGCTGAGACGGGGGCGGCGGTGCGCGACATCATCAACGTGGCGACCAGAAGGAACCCCTATGTGCAGGTGATTCTCTATCCGGCGATCGTGCAGGGAGAGGCGGCGGCGCCCAGCATCATCAACGGGATTCGTGCGCTGGAGCGTCTGCAGGTCGATACGATTATTGTGGGTCGGGGCGGCGGTTCCATCGAGGATCTCTGGGCTTTCAATGAGGAGGCGGTGGCACAGGCGGTTTTTGACTGCAGCGTCCCGATTATTTCCGCAGTCGGGCACGAGACGGATGTGACGATCACGGATTTTGTGGCGGATCTGCGCGCGCCCACGCCGTCTGCGGCGGCGGAACTTGCGGTCTGCGATTTCGGACAGTTGGAAGAGCGGATGGAAGAGTATGCGGTAGACATGCAGCGTCTCTGCGGGAGAACGATACAGGGCTGCCGGAACAGGGCAGCACAGTACGGGGTGCGGCTTCGTTATCTGAGTCCTTTGTACATTCTCCGCACGAAAAAAACGCAGTCAGTATCGCTGGAGGAGCGTCTGCAGGCGGCGATGGAGAGAAGGCTGCAGGAAGCGCGTCACAGTCTTGCGCTCTACGCGGCGCAGATGAAAGGGTTGTCGCCGCTTGAAAAACTGAGTCAGGGATATGCCTATGCGTCAGACGCAGACGGAAGAACTCTGTCCTCTGTGGAGCAGGTGGAGGTGGGAGAGCAGATCCGGGTCTATGTGAAGGACGGCAGCCTGTTGGCGCAGGTACAGGAGAAGCAGAATGGCTAAGAAGAAAGAAGAGACATCAGAAAAAGAACAGGCGTTATCCTTGGAGGAAGCGTTTGCGCAGATAGAGGAAGTGATCGGGCGGCTGGAGGCGGAGGACATTACGCTTGAGCAGTCCTTTGCGGAGTATAACCGGGGTATGGCGCTTTTGGCACAGTGCAATGAGACCATAGACCGGGTGGAGAAGAAAGTGCTTAAGATCAATGAGGACGGAGGTCTGGATGAATTTTAAAGAGGAACTGGAGAGAAAAACCGAGAAGGTGGAGGACATACTCGTGGCTTATCTGCCCAAACCGGAAGGGCATCAGAGTAAAGTGCTGGAGGCAATGGCGTATGCGGTGTCGGCGGGGGGCAAGAGGCTGCGTCCGCTGATGATGGCAGAGAGCGCGGCATTGTTCGCGGAGACGGAGGAAGTGTGGCGGACGGACGTGACCGCAGTACCGGGGTCTGCCACAGTGAGGGCGCTGCCTGTGTTTATGGCGGCAATTGAGTTTATCCACACCTACTCCCTGATCCACGATGATCTGCCGGCGCTGGACAACGACGATTACCGCAGGGGCAGGAAGACGACCCATGTGGTTTTTGGGGAGGATATCGCCGTGATTGCCGGGGACGGACTTTTGAATTATGCGTATGAGACGGCTTCCCGCGCTTTTGCCAAAGCGATAACGATGGAGGACTATCAGCGGATTGAGTGCGCCATGAACATTTTGGGGCGAAAGGCGGGTGTCTACGGGATGGTCGGCGGTCAGTGTGCAGATCTTCTGGCGGAGAAACCGGAGACCGAGGTGACGGAAGAATCGCTTATATATATCCATAAAAATAAGACCGCCGCGCTGATTCAGGCGGCAATGATGATAGGAGCCGTCCTTGCGGGGGCTGACGAGAAGGCGGTGGAGCAGATTGAACGATGTGCGGAAAATATCGGCGTCGCCTTTCAGATTCAGGACGACATTCTGGACGTGACGAGCAGTCTGGAAGTACTTGGTAAACCCACTGGCAGCGATGAGAAGAACCACAAGCTGACCTATGTGGCAATGCACGGGCTGGAGGAGTCAAAAAGACAGGTGAAGGCGCTTTCCGAGGAGGCGGTCGGGATTTTGAGCGCGTTTCCCCACAGGAACGCTTTTCTGGAAACTTTGGTGGAGCAGTTGATCTACAGAGAAAAATAAGGGGCACACGTATGTTACTTGAGCAGATAACACAGACAAATGATATCAAGCAGATTGCGCCGGAGGATTACGGGGTACTGGCGGAGGAGATCAGAAAATTTCTGATTCAGTCTATCAGCGTGACCGGCGGGCATCTCGGGTCTAATCTGGGGGCGGTGGAACTGACCATGGCGCTCCATTTGTTTTTAAACCTGCCGGAGGATAAACTGATCTGGGATGTGGGGCATCAGTCCTACACTCATAAGATTTTGACAGGGCGGCGGGACGGTTTCGTGAACCTGCGGAAATTCGGTGGTATGAGCGGTTTCCCGAAGAGGAAGGAGAGCGAATGCGACTGTTTTGACACCGGACACAGCTCCACCTCCATATCGGCGGGGCTTGGCATGGTGAAAGCGAGGGACATTCAGGGCGGAAATAACACCATTGTCTCCGTGATCGGCGACGGGTCGCTGACAGGCGGCATGGCGTATGAGGCGTTAAATAATGCTTCCCGTCTTGAGACGAATTTTATCATTGTTTTAAACGACAATAACATGTCCATTTCCGAGAACGTGGGCGGCGTTTCCAAATACTTGAACAATATCCGGACGGCGGATATGTATCTGGATTTGAAGGAGGGGATTTACAATTCTCTGCGCGGCAAGCCGAAATACGGCGACAAAGTGGTGAGCCAGATCAGGCGCGCCAAGAGCAGCTTTAAGCATCTGGTGGTGCCGGGGATGCTCTTTGAAGACATGGGCATTACTTATCTTGGACCGGTGGACGGTCACAACATTCAGGAGATGGTACATATCTTCCGGGAGGCGCGGAAGGTCAAAAAGGCGGTGCTGGTTCATGTCATTACCCAGAAGGGCAGGGGGTACGCGCCTGCGGAGCGGCATCCGGCAAGGTTCCACGGGGCGGAGCCTTTTGATATCGAGACGGGTATTCCCAGCTCCCCCAAGGCGAAGGCGAATTACACGGACATTTTTTCCACGGTTATGTGTAAGCTGGGGCAGCGGGATGAGAAAGTGGTGGCGATCACGGCGGCGATGCCGGACGGCGTGGGGCTGAAACGGTTTCGGAACATGTATCCCGAGAGGTTCTTTGACGTGGGGATCGCGGAGGAACATGCTGTGACCTTTGCGGCTGGGCTGGCTGCGGGTGGCATGAAACCCATCGTTGCGATCTACTCCTCTTTCCTGCAGCGGGCTTATGACCAGATTCTGCATGATGTCTGTATTCAGAATCTGCCTGTGGTATTCTGTATCGATCGTGCCGGGCTTGTTGGGAGCGACGGTGAGACACATCAGGGGTTGTTTGACCTGTCTTACCTGTCGTCCATACCAAATATGCATGTGATGGCGCCCAAAAACAAGTGGGAGCTTTCCGATATGATTAAGTTTGCGGTGGAGTTTGGCGGTCCCATTGCCATCCGCTATCCGAGAGGGGAGGCGTACGACGGGCTGAAGGAATACCGGGAGCCTATTGTTTACGGGAAGAGTGAGCCGCTTTTTACGGAGAAGGATATTCTGCTTCTGGCGGTGGGCAGCATGGTGAAGGTGGCGCTTGCAGTGCGGGAAAAACTCAAAGAAAAAGGACTTTCCTGCTCACTGGTTAACGCCCGCTTTGTGAAGCCGATCGATGAGGAACTGATCCGCGAGGCATGTAAGAACCACAGGCTGATCGTTACCATGGAGGAGAATGTGACGAGCGGCGGGTTCGGCGACCGGGTGAGAGACTTTGTGGACTCTCTGGGTACTGAGACAAAAGTACTCGGTATCGCCATTCCGGATGAATATGTGGAGCATGGCAATGTGGAACTTCTGAAGCAGGAGACAGGTATCGACGCGGTGTCCGTGGAGGAAAAGGTGACCGCGGCATGGCGGACGGCGACAGATAAGCAGGGATTATGAAAGAAAGACTGGATGTGATTCTGGTCAGGCAGGGCTATGCGCCCTCCCGGGAGAAAGCGAAAGCGCTTCTCATGGCGGGGAACGTGTTTGTGGATAACCAGAGGGAAGATAAGGCGGGCACACTGTTTGACGAGAGCAAAATAAAAATTGAGGTGAAGGGCAGAACGCTGCCCTATGTGAGTCGGGGAGGGTTGAAGCTGGAGCGGGCGATCGGGCAGTTTCCGATCACGTTACAGGGTAAGGTCTGTATGGATATCGGCGCCTCCACAGGCGGGTTTACGGATTGTATGCTGCAAAACGGTGCGGGAAAGGTGTACGCCATAGACGTAGGGCACGGACAGCTAGACTGGAAACTCAGGAGCGACGAGCGGGTGGTCTGCATGGAAAAGACTAATTTCCGCTATGTGACGGATGAAGATATCGCAGAGCCCATCGACTTTGCATCGGTGGATGTCTCCTTTATCTCCCTCACCAAGATACTCATTCCTGCGAGGAAGCTTTTGCAGCAGGGAGGAGAGATGGTCTGCCTGATTAAACCCCAGTTTGAGGCAGGGCGTGACAAGGTCGGGAAAAAGGGCGTAGTGCGGGACAGAAATGTGCATATCGAGGTGGTGCACCGGATTGTCGATTACGCGGATATGATCGGTTTTTCGTTGAGAGGACTCACCTACTCGCCGATCAAGGGACCGGAAGGAAATATTGAGTATCTGATGTGGATTGCGAAACGTATCGAAATTCCGGAGGAGGTTTTGGACATGTCGGAAAAAGAGGCAATCGACGCGCTCCACGGGCTGATCGCGGCAGGGAAAGGCATTTCCACGGCAAAGGGGCATGCCGCGCGGATCGAAGAAGTGGTGGAGGAGGCGCACAGAGCACTGGACGAGGCGAAATAGCGGATGAAGAAGTTTTATCTGATTACCAACGAGTCGAAAGACCCCGTTGGGACGATTACAAATAAAATAACATCTATCATTGAAAAGCATGGTGGGGAAGCCGTCTGCGTCAAAAACGAGAGACAGGCGCTGACGGAAAAGGGCACGGACGGGGTGGACTGCGCGCTGGTGCTTGGTGGCGACGGGACGCTGCTTCGGGCGGCGGGAAACATGCTGGACAGCGATATTCCACTTCTGGGCATCAATCTCGGTACGCTGGGGTATCTGGCGGAGGTGGAGAGCGCCTGCGCCGAGGAGGCGGTGGAGAAGCTTCTTAGGGATGAATTTGTGAGGGAGGAGCGGATGATGCTGTCCGGCAGGGTGTTGTCGGATGAGGGAGAAAAGCGGTATGCGCTCAACGATATCGTTATTTCCAGATGCGGTTCCCTGCAGATTCTGAATGTACGCATTTATGTGAATGACCGATTTTTGCATGATTACTGCGCGGACGGCGTGATTGTGGCAACGCCCACCGGTTCTACAGGATACAATCTCTCAGCGGGCGGACCCATTGTGGAGCCGTCGGCGAGACTGCTGCTTTTGACACCGATTTGTCCGCACACCTTAAATACCCGCAGCATTGTGTTTTCGCCGGAAGATGAAATTACGGTGGAGATTCCCGAGTGGAAGGACGGGCAAGAGCAGGTGGTGGAGGCAAACTTTGACGGCAGTAACACAGTGACGCTTAAGACCGGCGACCGCATTCGGATTCGCCGATCCGAGAAGACGACGGGGATTGTCCGGCTGAACACGGAGAGCTTTTTGACAGTGCTCCACAAAAAAATGAGTGAGACATAGAGAAGGAATTAACGCGTTATGAAAAAGAAGCGACACGAAAGGATTACAGAGCTGATTACACAGAATGAGATAGAAACCCAAGAGGAACTGGTGGAGCGGCTGCGGGCGGACGGATATGAGGTCACGCAGGCGACCGTGTCCAGAGATATCAGGGAGCTGAAGCTTTCTAAAATTCCAAACGGCAGGGGGCGTCAAAAGTACGTGGCTTTCGGCGGGGAGGAAGTACATTTGGGAGATAAGTACGGCAGGGTTTTGAAGGAAGGGTATGTGTCTATGGAGCTGGCGCAGAACCTTCTTGTATTAAAGACCGTATCGGGTATGGCGATGGCTGTGGCAGCGGCAGTGGACGCTATGAAGATCGAGGAGGTCGTGGGCTGTATCGCCGGGGATAACACGGTGATGATGGCTATGAGGAGCGAGCAGGATGCCAGGATCGTGATGGAGAAGATCGGCAGAATGGTGGGATAAAATGTTACAGAGTTTACATGTGAAAAATCTGGCGTTAATTGATGAGACAGAAGTCACCTTCGGCGGCGGGCTCAATATCCTGACCGGGGAGACCGGCGCAGGAAAGTCCATTATCATCGGTTCTATCAATCTGGCGCTGGGCGCGAAGGCGGACAAGGAGATGATACGGTCGGGAGCGGAGTATGCGCTGGTAGAGCTGGTATTTACGGTGGAAGATCCGGCGCAGGTTAAAGCCATACAGGATATGGAACTTACGCTGGAGGAAGGACAGGTCATCGTACAGCGAAAAATCATGGAGAACCGCAGCCAGTGCAAGGTGTGTGGGGAGACCGTGACCGCGAAACAGTTAAGACAGCTTTCAGAGATTCTGATTGACATTCACGGACAGCATGAGCACCAGTCCCTTTTGAAAGAGGCAAAACAGCTTGAGATACTGGACGCCTACGCGGGCAGCGGGCTTTCGGGGAAAAAGGAACGGCTCAGAGAGGTTTACCGTCAATACCGGGATAAATGCAGGAAATTGTCCGAGAACGAGACCGACGAGGAGACACGGAAGAAGGAGTGCTCGTTGGCGGAGTTTGAGTGTCGGGAGATCGAGGAGGCGGCTCTCGTTCCCGGCGAGGACGCGGAGGTGGAACGCGCGTACCAGCGCATGAGCAATGCCAGAAAGATCGAGGAGGCGGCAGTGAACGTCCATGCCCTGTGCGGTTATGAGAACAGCGGGGCGGGCAGCGTAATCGCGAGGGCGATCAAGGAAATTCGTTCCGTTTCAGCCTACGACGAGACACTTATGGAGTATGAGAAGCAGCTTCTGGACATAGACAGTCTGTTGAACGATTATAACAGAGGGATGGCGGCGTACCTTTCAGGGCTGGAGTTTGACGCCGGGCAGTTTGAGCAGACGGAAACGCGTTTGAACCTTTTAAACCGATTAAAGTCAAAATATGGCAATACGGTGGAGGAAATTCTGGATTATCGGAAACGCGCTTTGGAGACAATAGAAAAGTATCAGGATTACGACGCTTACCGGGCGGCGCTCGAGGAGGAGACGGCGGCGCTGAAAGGAGAAGCCCTTGCGCTTGCGGCGGAAATTTCCGATCTGCGCAGGGAAAACGCGCGGGTATTGTCAGAAAAGATGCAGGAGGCGCTGGCGGACTTGAATTTCGCGCAGGCGGTTTTTGAGATCCGGGTGGAAGCCGATGAGGAGAAGCTCTCCGAAAACGGGTTTGACGAGGTACGCTTTTTGATTTCCACGAATCCCGGAGAGCCGGTCAGGGAGCTTGCGCAGGTGGCGAGCGGCGGAGAACTTTCCCGCATTATGCTGGCGCTAAAGACGCATTTGGCGGATAAGGACGAGATCGAGACGCTGATTTTTGATGAGATTGACACCGGGATCAGCGGAAGGACCGCTTGGAAAGTATCGGAAAAGATGGGAATTTTGGGAAAGGGGCACCAGTTGATCTGTATTACGCATCTGCCCCAGATTGCCGCTATGGCTGACACCCACTTTGTCATCGAAAAACAGGTGGAGGACAACCGTTCCATCACCCGGATCAGGGAACTTGCCAAGGAGGAGAGCGTGGAGGAGCTGGCGAGAATGCTGGGCGGCGACGCGATCACGGAAAGCGCATTGAAAAATGCCGAGGAAATGAAAGAATTGGCAGCAAAAACCAAATAATACAAAATTAAAATTTTAGATTCTTCACATACTAGAAAGGACATACTGTAAAGTGTGTCCTTTTGCGCGTATAAGCAGAGTAATAAAACGGCAGAGACAGGATGCGTGCTTGCACGCAAGACTGTCTATGACGATTTATGACGAGCAACGCGAACGAGAAATGCGGAGCATTTCGAGTCTGCTTATACAGTATAGAGAAAAAGAAAGGAATGTGAAGAGTGGGCAATTCAATAGATATGACTGAACAACAGGAGAGAAAATACAGGTGTTTTTTGTGGATGCTGCTTCTGGCGGGCATAGCCGCGCTTTTTTTGACAATATATTTTTCTTATCTGGATAAGATTCCCTCGCAGATCCGGATTCGCGCAGGGGTGGAGCAGGAGTTTGATTTCCGTGTCCCGGTGTCGGGGGAGATTTACCGTACCGCGGAGGAGGCGGCGCCTGTGGCTTCCGTGACGGACGTGGACGCGGCGGACGAGGAGTATCTTCTGGCAGAGGGAGACGGGAGGGCGAAGAGTATCCATGTGGATTTTGCCCGTACCGTGAAGTTGAAGGCAAACGAGATCGACACTTACCAGATGGATTTGAAGCTGTTTGGCGTCCTTCCCTATAAAAATGTGGATATCGAGGTGATTCAGGATAAACTGCTGATTCCCTCGGGCATTCCTATCGGCATTTATGTAAAGACGGACGGTGTGCTTGTGGTTGGGATCGGGGAGTTCGAGAATAACGGCGGAGAAACCATATCCCCGGCAAAATATGTGCTGCAAAAGGGCGACTATATTCTGGAGTGCAACGGTGAGCCTGTGGAAAACAAGAAGCAGTTTATCAGCATGGTGGAGGCGTCCGAGGGGGAGGATATGATTCTCACCATCCGGAGGAACAATGAAATAACAGATGTTTGTATAAACGCCGGAAAAAACCGGATGGAGGAGTGGAAACTGGGAATCTGGATTCGGGACAACGCGCAGGGAATCGGAACAATGACTTACGAGGGCACGGACGCTACCTTCGGCGCGTTGGGGCACGGCATCAATGATGTGGACACTTCCATTTTGATGAATCTGGAGGAAGGGACGCTCTACAGGACGGAGATCGTAGGCATTACAAGAGGCATGGACGGCGCGCCCGGGGAGTTGACGGGATACATTGAGTATGACAGCGACAATGTGATCGGGGAGATCACGGAAAACACGGCGGAGGGGATCTTTGGGGTCTGCGATGAGGAGCTGGTGGCAAATTCCGTCTATGAGCCTGTGCCCATCGCCTTGAAGCAGGAGATTGTGCTTGGCCCGGCACAGATCATCTGTTCCGTCGCCGGGGAGCCGGAATTTTATGACGTGGAGATCGTGGAGGTCAATCTGGAGCACGAGAATGTGAACCGGGGAATCGTGATCCGCGTGGTGGACGAAAAGCTGTTGATGCTGACGGGCGGTATCATTCAGGGCATGAGCGGCAGTCCCATCATCCAGAACGGGAAACTGGTAGGGGCGGTGACCCATGTGCTGGTCAATGATTCCACGAGGGGGTACGGGATCTTTATCGAGGAGATGCTGACGCATTGATAGTTTGCGCATTGTAGGGAATTTTAAGGAAGATTACTTTGCGTACTGTAGGGGAAAAGAGTATCATTAGCTTTATGGCAGCATGAATGAAGTGCGGAAAGGACAGGTATTGACATGGAACCGGTAAACAAAAACGCAACACCGAATGCACGCAGATTATTACAGTATTTATCCTCCGTGGGCGGCAGCGGCATCATCACAGGGCAACATACCCAGACCGTGGCAATGGAAGAGATTGGGAAGATAAGAAAAATCACGGGAAAGGAGCCTGCGCTGCGGGGATTTGAGCTTCTTGCCTATTCTCCGAATATCTGTTACGAGACGGGTGATGAAGCCTGCCGGACAGAGATTGACGAGAACCGCGGTACACTTGCGCAGGCGCTTGCCTTCGGCAGAAGCGGCGGGATTCTGACCTTTACATGGCACTGGTTTTCGCCGCTCGGCGGACGTGACAAGAGCTTTTACAGCAGGAATACGGATTTTGACCCGGAGCGGATATTGCGGGACGGTACGCCGGAGAGAGCGGCATTTTATCATGATCTTGACAGAATGGCGGAATGCCTGAAGCCGTTTCTTGCGGAGGACATCCCTGTCTTGTGGCGTCCCTTCCATGAGTCGGAGGGGGACTGGTTCTGGTGGGGGAGGAGAGGCCCGTCTGTGGCGGCGAAGCTTTTTCGTATGCAGTATGAGTACTTTGTTGGGGAGTGCGGTTTACATAATTTAATCTGGGTGTGGAACTGCCCGCTTGCGGAAGGGTATCCGGGAGATGATGTGGTGGATATTCTGTCAAGCGATCACTATGTGGAAAAAGGGACGAAAACGGATTATCGGGCGGAATACGAGCGGCTCAAGGCGCTTACGCGGGCAAAAAAGCCGGTAGCATTGGCGGAAATCGGGATTCTGCCGGATATGGAGCTGTTGGAGCAAAGCCGTGTGCCGTGGTGCTATTATATGACGTGGAGCAAGGGCTTTGTGCTGACGGAAGAATTTAACAGCCATGAGGCGCTTAGGAAGGTGTATGGGAGCGCGTATGCGGTGACTTTTCCGGCGGGGTATTAGATAGTTACATTTCACACTCGCACCATGCACTTGCTGCATGGTGTCGGAGCCAGCGCATTTAGCAATATATGTGGAAAACTTTTCGTTGACAAGAAAAGGGTTTTCTCTATATAATTTTCTTGATACTAGTAAAACGTTTAATATAATGTCATACAGTATGAAAAAATTAATCAGAACGAGGGGCGAAAGACATGAAGAGCTTTAAATTTGGTTTAAGTACTAAGATTACGGCATGTATTTTAACGGTGCAGATTGTTGTTATGGCGGCGATGGTGCTTTTTATCGGTAATGCGATTACCAATAATACGAGACGGAGTACCACGAACAACATGGAGACGGTCGTGGAGGAACGCAGCCGGATCATTGAGAATTATGTACAGGAAGTAGAGCAGAAGCTCACGGCGTACAGCCGGGCGGGAGAGATATTGGACGTGCTGAAAAATCCCACCGACGAGGCGGCGGTTGCGGCTGCACAGGCTTACACGGAAAAGTTTTCGGCGGATGTGAGCAATCTGGAAGGGCTTTATGTGAGTGAGTGGAATACCCACGTGCTGGCGCATACCAACGCGGCGGTGGTGGGCATCACCACCAGAGAGGGCGATCCGCTCAAGGCATTGCAGGATGCGCTGCTTGCGGCGGACGGCGTATATAATACAGGAATTATCATATCTCCTGCGAGCGGGCAGCAGATCGTGTCCATATACCGGGCAGTTTTTGACGAGAGCGGCAATCCCGTCGGACTGGTCGGCGGCGGCGTGTTCACCACAGGGCTGATCCAGCTTTTGGATTCCCTGACCATGCAGGGTATGGAGAATGCAGAGTACTGCATGGTAAATGTGGCGAACGGGCAGTACATATTCTGTGAGGACAGTGAAAAGGTGGCGACGGAGGCGGAGGAAGAGTATATCCGCAATCTGTGTGCGCAATACAGCGGCGCTGCCGC
The DNA here is from genome assembly GCA_910588955.1 of uncultured Lachnospiraceae bacterium. Lineage (GTDB taxonomy): Bacteria > Bacillota > Clostridia > Lachnospirales > Lachnospiraceae > UBA3282. The sequence goes on along the minus strand of CAJURQ010000005.1, from coordinate 82,902 downwards.
AAACGTCATGGGATTTACGGAGTATACGGAAGACGGGCGGGAGAATATCGCCACCTACTACTATATGGCGAACCGGGGCTGGCTCTTTATTGTGTCTGACAGCGCGGCGGAGATTTTTGCGACGACAGACCGGCTCAAACAGACCATGATGTTTTGGGCGATTGCGACGCTGGTTGTTCTTCTGGTGGCTTCCGGCGTAATCATCAGGGGGCTTATGAATCCACTCCGCTCCATTGAGGAGAGCATAGTGGCTCTGCAGAAGTTCAATATTGCGGATAACCCGGTGATTCAAAAGCATATTAAACGCGGCGATGAGCTCGGCAGCATTGCGGAGGCGACGGATGGGCTGATCCATTCTCTGCAGACCATATCGGACACCTTGAACGACTGTTCAAGATCCCTCAACGAGAAGGCTGAGAGCATGCGTGATTCCGCGGAGAATTTGGCGGACGGCACGTCGGATAACATTGCGGTTACGCAGGAGTTGTCGGCGTCCATGGATAACACAAACACGCTTGTTCAGAACGTAACTACGGAAATTGACAGCATCAACCATCTGGTTGACGGCATTTTGGAGGGAATCAAAGCCTCCGTGAGCACAAGCGATCAGGTGATCGGCAGCGCCATAGATATGAAGGATGAGGCGAACTTTGCATATCGGAACGGGGAAGAAAAGCTGCATGAGACGAAGGCGGCTGTCGAGGAGGCAATTGAGAAGTTAAAGAGCCTGACCAAGATCAACGAGCTGGCGGCTGAGATTTTAAGCATAGCCGGAAAGACCAATCTGCTGTCTCTCAACGCTTCGATCGAGGCGGCGAGGGCAGGCGAGGCAGGGAAAGGATTTGCCGTGGTGGCAGGTTCTATTGCCAATCTGGCGGATACTTCCAAGGAGACGGCTTCTTCCATTCAGAATATATGCGGAGAGGCGAACAGCAGTATCGCTACCGTGAATACCTGCTTTGAATCCATTATTTCTTTTATTGAACAGGAAGTGGTGGTGCAGTTTAAGGGTTTTGCGGAGAAATCCACCGATTACAGCGAGGCCGTGAGCGGGATCAAAGATAAGTTGGACGAGATGCTTAACGCAGTGGGAAGACTGGAGCGATCCGTGACGCAGATCGCGGAGAACGCCAGCGACGTAGGCGTGATTATGTCGGAAAACCAGACCGCTATCGGTACAATTGTGGAGAAAAACGCGGAGACGGCGAAGATTGCGGGAACAACGCAGGATCAATCCATACAGAACAGGGAGATGGCGGATCATCTCGGAGAGATTGTGGGCAGATTTCACAGATAAATCCATGGGGGGATTTACAATGGCAAATGGGCGCAGGCATCAACCGGCGTCCGTTTGCCGTTATAGGGGATAAAACCTTTTTTGCGCCGCGCAAAGGCGGTGAGAAAGGCAGGGCAGCTTTATGGTAACAATCAAGGAAATAGCGGCGGAGTGCGGCGTTTCCGTCGCCACGGTATCCAATGTTTTAAACGGAAGATCCAACGTGGGCGTGGAGACGAGGAAGAGAGTGTTGGATGCGGTCAGGCGGACGGGATACCAGCCGGATTACGTGGCGAGGGGTCTGAGAAAGAAAAAGACCAATATGATCGGCATTGTCGCGGAAGATATCTGTCAGTTTTCCACGCCTGCGATAATGGAAGGGATCATGAAATACTGCGAAAAGAGGAATTACCGCACCGTGATCCAGAATTTGCGCCTGTATGCCAGATGGGGCGAATTTTGGTATGAAAACGACAATGCGTACCGCTCCATTCTGAATCCTATCATACAGGAAATGATATCCCTCAAGGTGGACGGGCTGCTCTACGTGGCGGGGCACGCCAGAGTCGTGCGCTATTTTAATGAGGTGATGGCAATGCCGACGGTGGTCGCTTACGCCTACACCCATGCGACGTACACGCCGGTTGTGGTTTTGGATGACGAAAATGCGGCATGTGTAATGACAAGATACTTGATCTCTATGGGACACCGCAAAATAGGAGTCCTTGGGGGCAGGGTGGACAATATACATACGGGGAGCCGTCTGAGAGGGCATCAGAAGGCTTTGTTTGAGGAAAATATTTTGTATAATCCCGCATGGGTGCGTTACGGGGATTGGGAGAGAGGTTCAGGCTACCGGTTTGCGGGGGAATTGCTTGACGAAGGTGTGACGGCGATTTTTTGCATGAATGACTGGATGGCGGCCGGCGTGTACGACTATTGCAGGGAGCATGGCATTCAGGTGGGGGAGGATATTTCCGTGACAGGATTTGACAATCAGGATGTAGCCCAGTATTTCATGCCGGGATTGACGACGATGGCTCTGCCGCTTACGGAAATAGGGACTGAGGCGGCTGCGATTCTTCTGGAACGGCTGGAGGCGGCGGAGGAGAGCCTGCCTAATACTGTTTTGGAGAAGAGCATTCCCTGTAAATTGATTGAGCGGGAGTCGGTGAAGCGGATCACGGTGTAATGCGATGCCTAAATGTTTCCCATATCCTAACTATTGTTTATAATAATGTGAGAAGTACTTCTAAGGCTCGGCAGCAGAGGCTGCATCGCAAAGTCAGCATAGCTGACTTGGAAGTACTTAGTCTCACATAAGAGAATGCCAGAAAGCGGCATTCTCTGCACAGCGGAATCATGGCGCTTTGTGTGAAGAGAGACAGACAGGAAACGCCGCGTAAAAGGGGAATGGAGGAAAAAATGGAGACATTGAATGTGACAGCAGCGAGAGATCAGGAGCAGATTTACCGTATTCTGGATAATTTGATCAGTACGAATAAGGAGTTTCGGATACTGATTACCGTCCCCTCTGGGGATAAGGGAACGGAACAGATGGAGATAGCGAAAACGGCGGAGGACATGCCGGAAATCGAGGGACGGGATCTGGAAAAGGATGTGACTGACATGATCCATGAGATCGGCGTGCCCGCCCATATCAAGGGATATCAGTATTTGCGGGAGGCGATCATGATGTCGGTGGAGGATGTGGAGATGCTCGGCTCTATCACGAAGATCCTCTATCCCACCATCGCAAAGAAATACCAGACGACGCCGAGCAGGGTGGAACGCGCGATTCGCCATGCGATAGAGGTGGCTTGGTCAAGAGGGCGGATGGAGACGTTAGACGCGCTTTTCGGGTATACAATCAACACGGGAAAAGGGAAGCCTACCAACTCGGAGTTTATCGCGCTGATCGCGGACAAGATTCGATTGCAATACCGACGTTAAATACTGGCGTTAAATAAAAAAACCCCTTTTATTGCCACCCGAAATATTGTATACTGTTATTTAGGAGTTCTCAGGGACTGCCTGTATTAAGAATAGCATTTACAGTTGGAGGGTTGTCATGAAAAAAATTTTATTTGTCGCGTCGGAAGGCGTACCTTTTATCAAAACAGGCGGGTTGGCGGACGTGGTCGGCTCTCTGCCCAAGTGTATTGACAAGCAGTACTTTGATGTGCGGGTAATTCTGCCGAAGTATACCTGTATGAAACAGGAGATGAAGGATAAGCTCACCTACAAGACCCATTTCTACATGGATTTCCACTGGAAAGAGGAATATGTGGGGATTCTGGAGGCGGAAGTCGACGGGGTGAAATACTATTTTATCGATAACGAGAGTTATTTTAACGGCTTTCAGCCTTACAGCGACAACGCGCTGTTTGAGATCGAGAAATACGCCTTTTTCTGCAAGGCGGCGCTCTGCATTCTTCCGGTGATCGACTTCAGACCGGATCTGATTCACTGTCACGACTGGCAGACCGGACTGATTCCGGTGTACTTAAAGGAGCGTTTCCAAGGCGGAGAGTTCTACCGGGGCATTAAGACCGTTATGACGATCCACAACCTGAAATTCCAAGGGAAGTGGAGCGTGAAGGAAGTCAAGGAGATCACGGGACTGCCGGGGTATTTCTTTACGGCGGATAAGCTGGAGGCATACAAGGATGCGAACCTCTTAAAAGGCGGTCTGGTTTACGCGGATGCCATCACCACGGTGAGCGACACTTATGCGGAGGAGATCAAGACGGCGTTCTACGGCGAGGGATTGAACGGTCTGCTCTGTGCGAGGGCAGGGGATCTGCGCGGTATCGTGAACGGCATCGATTACGATGACTTTAATCCGGAGACGGATAAGCATATAGATTTTAAGTACAATGCTGCAAACTTCCGCAAGGAAAAAGTGAAGAACAAACGCGCGCTGCAGGAGCAGCTCGGTTTAAATCAGGATGACAGGTCCATGATGCTCGGTATCGTGTCGAGACTGACGGGACAGAAAGGTTTCGACCTGATTGCCTATATCATGGATGAGCTCTGTCAGGACAATGTACAGATTGTGGTGCTCGGCACGGGTGAGGAGCAGTATGAAAACATGTTCCGCCACTTCGACTGGAAGTACCACGGCAAGGTGTCGGCGAACATATACTATTCGGACGCGCTCTCCCATAAGATTTACGCGGCAAGTGACGCCTTCCTTATGCCGTCACTCTTTGAGCCCTGCGGCTTGAGTCAGCTCATGTCCCTGCGCTATGGCACAGTGCCGATCGTGCGCGAGACAGGCGGTCTGAAGGATACGGTGCAGCCTTACAACGAGTATGAGGGCACCGGTACAGGCTTTTCCTTTAAGAACTACAATGCCCATGAGATGCTTGGCACGATCCGCTACGCGGAGCATATCTATTACGATAAGAAACGGGAATGGAACAAGATCGTGGACAGAGGCATGGCGGCAGATTTCTCGTGGCATGTATCTGCGAAGAAGTATCAGGAAATGTATGACTGGCTGATTGGATAGGGACATGGAAGATCCGAAGAGAAAAAGCACGTTTGTGTTTCAGGCGGGCATTCTGGCGGCAGCCGGAATGCTCGTCAAAGTGATCGGTCTGATTTACAGAAGCCCGCTTCTTTCTATTATCGGGATCGAGGGCAACGGCTATTATAATGCGGCGATCAATATCTATACAATTATATTATTGATTTCCTCCTACAGCATCCCCTCGGCGATTTCCAAGGTCATCGCCCAGCGGCTTGCGTTTAAGGAATATCGGAATGCACAGAGGGTTTTTGTCTGTGCACTTCTCTATGTTCTGGTGGTTGGCGGCGTTGCCTCGATTTTGACTTTCGTGGGAGCGCCTTTTCTCGTGGGAAAGAACCAGAATGCGGTGGTGGCGCTTCGCGTGCTGTCGCCGACCATCTTTTTTTCGGGGTTTCTCGGTGTGTTCCGCGGCTTTTTTCAGGCGCACGGTTCCATGGTGCACACCTCCATTTCCCAGATTTTAGAACAGATATTAAATGCGGCGGTCAGCATTCTGGCGGCGAAGTTCCTGATCGGGCTGGTGGTGGACGGGGACGCTACCACGCGCGCCATTTACGGCTCGGCGGGCTCGGCGCTGGGGACAGGCGCGGGTGTGCTGATCGGTCTTCTCTTCATGTTTGGGATGTACCGTCTCAACGGCGGCGTGATCAAAAGACGGGTGGAGCGGGATAAAACATGGCACGAGGAGACCTACAAGGATATTTTCAAGGTGATCTTTACCATCGTGACGCCATTTATCCTGAGTACCTTTATCTACAACTGTACGACAGTGGTAAATATGAATATTTATTATTATATAATGGACTATAAAAAGATGGACGCGATACTGGCGAGCAATCATTACGGCATCTTTTCCGGGCTTGCGGTGGCAGTGGTAAACATTCCGATCGCCATCGCTTCCGCCATGTCTTCCGCCATCATTCCGGGGGTGGCGGCTTCCTATGTGAAGGGGACGGTGGCGCAGACGAGAAAGCAGGTGACCCGGGCGATCCAGATGACCATGCTGATTGCGATTCCGGCGGCGGTGGGGATCACCGCGCTGCCCAAACCCATTATGCAGTTTATCTTTCCGCAGAAAGAATCGTTGGACATTGCCTCCGGGCTGTTGGCGGCTCTGTCTGTGACTGTTGTGCTCTACAGCCTCTCGACACTGACCAACGCGGTATTACAGGGAATTGGGAAGGTCAATACACCGGTGATTCATGCGTCGATTGCGCTGGTGATTCAGGTGGCGGGTCTGGTCGCGCTTCTGCTCTATACGGATCTGGAACTGTATTCACTGGCGGCGGCAAACGGCATCTATTCCTTTGTGATGTGTGTCTTAAACCATCTGTCCGTGAGAAAGCATCTGGAATACCGCATGGATGTGGTGAAACTCTTCTTAAAACCGCTCTTTGCGGCGGTTATCATGGGGGCGGTTGTTTTCGGCGTCTACCATGGGCTGATTCTGCTGATTCCGATAAGCCGGGTGGTGCTGCTTATCGCTATCGGCATCGGGGTGTGCGTCTACGGCGCGGTGCTGCTTCTGGTAGGCGGCGTGAGCAGGGAGGAGCTGCAGGCGTTCCCCAGAGGGTACACGCTTGTGCATATCGCAGAAAAATTACATCTGTTATCTGATAAGCCGGAGAGAAAGAAGAAAAAGAGGCGGCGGAAAAAGAAGAAAAAGCGGAAAAAGGAGCGTATGCCCGAATGAGAATGAAAAACCGGCTGTTCTTGTGCCTTTTGTGTCTGACCTTTTTTCTGGCGGGCTGCGGTAAAGAAAAAGAGGGCGGCGTTTCCCTGAAACTGACTTTTCTGGATACGGGAAAATCGGACTGTATCGTGATCGAGGCGGGGGAGAGCGTTGTGGTGAACGACACGGCGGACTCAGATGACGCGGCGGCGATCTGCGCTTATCTGGACGAACGGGAGAGGACGCGGATCGAGTATCTGATTCTGAGCCATTTTGACAAGGATCATATCGGCAGTGCGGCGGATCTGATTTCCCGGTATGAGGTGGGCTGTGTGCTGATGCCGGATTATGAGGAGGATTCCGAGCCGTACCTTGCGCTGATGCGTGCACTTGCGGAGACGAACACGGCGTATGAGCGTCTGCAAAAGGACATTTCGTTCACTGTGGAAGGAGTTTCCTTTTATGTGGACGCGCCCCATGAGAGCGAGTATGAGAATGATAACAACTATTCGTTGATAACATGTGTTATGCATGAGAAAAACCGGTTTCTGCTGATGGGGGACGCCAAGAAAATACGGACGGAGGAGTTTCTATCGTCAGAGGCGGCGAAGGGGCGGTATGAGCTGATCAAGATGCCCCATCACGGGAATTACACAAAGAATCTGGAAACCTTGTTCGCGACGGCGAAACCCCGCTATGCCGTCCTCACAGCAGACCCGGAGCGGCTGCGGGTGGAGGAGGAGACGGTGGCGCTGCTAGATGCGTATGGGTGTGAGGCGTATTATACGGACGAGGGGATGGTCACGGCGTTTTCTGACGGGGAAAATCTGAAAGTCGAACAGAAAGATGCCGGGAAAGATTGAGCCGCCGCGGGAAGTATCCGACGGGCGGCTCTTTTGAGTTTGTGCGGTAAGTCAGACCTCCGTCAGCCCAGAGATATCGGAGTCGATCGCCATAGAGTAGTTGGTGTAGTACACCACGAAGCCGGGTTTTGCACCAGCAGGCTTTTTTACATGCTTTTTCTGCACATAGTCTATTTCAACCTTATCCTGTTCGCGTCCCTTGGAATAGTAGGCGGCAAGTCTAGCAGCCTCCTCGAAGGCTCGGTCCGGCACTTCGGCGCCCTCGGTCTTTAGGACTACATGGGAGCCTGGAATCTGTTTGGCGTGGAACCACCAGTCGCCCCCATTGGCGAACTTGAAGGTGAGCTCGTCGTTCTGGAAATTATTTTTCCCCACATAGATATGGAATCCGTCGCTGCTTACATAGTGGAAGGGCTTGCAGGTGATCTTTACTTTTTTGGTTCCACCTTTTCTGCGGATGTAGCCGCTCTCGACCAGCTCCTCCCGAATCTGTACCAGATCTTCTTCCTGCATGGCGATATCCAGTGAGGCGAGGATGGATTCCAGATGCTCGATCTCTTCTTTGACCTGAATGGTCAATTCCGAGAGCGCCTCGTAGGTCCGTTTCAATTTCCCGTACTTATCAAAATATTTCTGCGCGTTTTCCTGCGGCGTCAGCGTGTTGTCAAGCGGGATCGTGACGGTCTCATTGGTATAATAGTTGAGCGCTTCCATGGATTTCGCATCCGGCTCCACATTGTAGCCGTAGGTGTTGATCAGTTCGCCGTAAACTTTGTATTTGTCACGTTTTTCCGTGTCCTTCATCTGCCGCAGCTGCAGATCATATTTCTTTACATTGCGCTCTAAGGCGGTCTGGACGATCTTTCGCAGATCCACGGACTTTTGGCGGATGCGGGTCACCACGCTGCGCTCCGCGTAGTAGCGTTCCAGCACATCGCTGATGAAGGGAACATTTTGCGAAGCCTTGTCGTTGTAGAGCGTCAGGGGAAACGCCGCGTATTCCAAAGGCACTCTGCCGTCGTAGACGATAACGGGGGAGAAGGTTCCGTCGGCGATCTGCCCCATCAGATCGGAAAGCGCTTTGTATACCGCCTGTAAGGCGGGTTCTTCCAGTACGTTTGCGGGCATGTCCGCGTCGATGCCGGCACGGTAGCAGAGCTCCTGCGCCATAATGGGGGACAGACCTGTGTAGGTGGTGTAGAGCGCCTTGTAGAGAGGCATGGGTTTCTCTCTCATGTGCGCGCTTAGGTTTACATAAGTCAAAGCCTCGCAGTCTTCCGAAGATTTGATGAAGAGGGGGGAGTCTTCGAGTATATATTTGCCGGAAAACCGCAGGGGGTTCCATTTATCCTGTGTCTGCGGGATGAAATAGGGACGGCCGGGCAGCACTTCCCGCACGGAGCTGACCATGCCGGAAATGTGTTTGATGCTGTCTATGATTCGATCCTGATCGTCGCAGAAGATGATGTTGCTGTGCTTGCCCATGATCTCCACGATCAGCTTTTTTTCGCATAAGTCGCCAAGCTCGTTCAGATGCTCCAGACGCAGGTGGATGATCCGCTCCAGCCCAGGCTGCGATATGGCGGTGATGCGGGCGTTCTGCAGATGCTTGCGCAGCAGCATACAAAAGCCCGGTGCGGTCATGGGGCTCGGCTTGTTATTTTCCGTCAGGTAGACCATCGGAAGGGAAGCGTCCGCCGACAACAGCAGACGGTGCTGGCTGCCGTTATTTTTGACAGTGATTAACAGCTCGTCGCTCTCCGGCTGGGCGATTTTATAGATGCGTCCGCCGAGAAGCGTCTCCGAAAGTTCCTTTGTAATATTTGCTATGGTGATGCCGTCAAATGCCATGATCGTGCCTGCCCTTTCTTTTTGTTCTTTTCTGTGCGCTCCCTACTATAGCATAAACGGCATTTCTTTTCAATTGCCGACGGCATTCGGGCGTCTATTTTTTCTGTCAAAATGCCACGGTTTCTCTTCCTTGACTATTTTTTCTCTTTCCACTATAATAAAAACTGTATGCGTGGGTCTTTCCGCGTGTGCGCTTGTAGTGGGAGAAGGGCAGCTGAATTCTAAGGGATTTTGCATCCAGGCTGTGAAGGTACCGAACAGTTACGGAGAGAGAAGAGTATGACGATGATTAAGAGCATGACCGGATTCGGAAGATGTGAGGTGGCGGAGGGCGCACGGAAGATCACCGTGGAGATGAAAGCCGTCAACCACAGGTATTTGGACGTCAACATTAAGATGCCGAAAAAACTGAATTTTTTTGAGACGGCGATCAGGAACGAACTCAAAAATTATATTCAGAGGGGAAAGGTAGATATTTTTATCACCTACGAGGATCTGACGGAGACCAATCTCTGTGTGAAATATAACAGGGAACTGGCGGCGGAGTATATGAAATATCTCTGGCAGATGTCGGAGGATTTCTCGCTGGACAACGACGTGCGGGTATCCACGCTGTCCCGTTATCCGGAAGTGCTGACCATGGAAGAGCAGACGGTAGACGAGGAGGAACTCTGGCAGTTTCTGGAGAAGGCGGTCTGCGGTGCGGCGGAGGCTTTCGTGGAGACGCGAATCAAAGAGGGCGAAAACATTCGTGACGATCTGCTGGCGAAGCTGAATGCCATGCTTGCGGGAGTGGAGTTTATCGAGCACCGCGCGCCGCAGATTATTGCGGAGTACAAGCAGAAGCTTAAGGATAAGGTGAAGGAGCTTCTGGAGGACAATCAGATCGACGAGTCCAGACTGCTGACAGAGGTGACGATCTTTGCGGATAAGGTGTGCGTGGATGAGGAATTGGTGCGTCTGAGAAGCCATATCACTACCATGAAAGGGGATCTCACAGGGGGCGGCAGCATCGGGCGTAAGCTGGATTTCTTGGCGCAGGAGATGAACCGTGAGGCGAACACGATCCTCTCAAAGACTACTGATCTGGAAACGTCGAACAGAGCGATCGAATTAAAGACAGAGATCGAGAAAGTGCGGGAACAGATACAGAATATCGAGTAAGGATGCTGCTATGGGTAAACTGATTCATATAGGCTTTGGCAATGTGGTAAATACGGGCAAGATTATCGCCATTGTCAACCCCGATTCCGCGCCGGTGAAGCGTATGGTGCAGAAGGCGAAGGAGACGGGAATGGCGATCGACGCCACGCAGGGGCGCAAGACCAAGGCGGTGCTGGTGATGGAAAACAGCCAGATCGTGCTCTCGGCGCTTCTCCCGGAAACCATTTCGGGCAGGGCACAGACTGAGGATGGGCAGACAGATGAGGAATGAAGGGATATTGATTGTCGTCTCCGGATTTTCGGGGGCGGGCAAGGGCACTTTGATGAAGAAACTGGTGGAGGAGTATGACGGCTATTCGCTGTCGATCTCGGCGACCACCAGAAAGCCGCGTCCGGGCGAGGAGGACGGCAGGGAGTATTTTTTCCTGTCCAGGGAGCAGTTTGAGAAGCGGATTGCGGATCACGCCCTGATCGAGCACGCGGAGTACTGCGGCAACTATTACGGGACGCCGCGGGATTACGTGGAGAAGGAGCTTGCCGCGGGCAGGGATGTGATTCTGGAGATTGAGATTCAGGGAGCGCTTAAGATCAAGGAGCAGTACCCTGACGCACTCCTGTTGTTTGTATCGACGCCTGACGCGGCGGAGCTGCGCCGCAGACTTTCAGGGCGGGGCACAGAGACGGAGGAAGTCATCCAGAAAAGGCTCTGCCGTGCCGCAAAAGAGGCGGAAGGCATAGAGGAGTACGACTATATCGTGATAAACGACGATCTGGATACTTGTGTGAAAGAACTTCATGGCATTATCGCCGCAGCGCATCATGCGCCCGGGCGGAATGGAGCATTTATAAAGAAAATGAGGAGAGAATTGGAAGGAGAATAATCTATGTTACATCCATCTTATGCAGATTTGATTAAAGTAGTGAACAGCGGTGTGGAAGAGGGGGAAGACCCGGTTGTGAGCAGCCGCTATTCTATTGTGATGGCGACGTCTAAACGGGCGAGACAGATTATCGCCGGGGACGACGAGCTGGTGGATGGTAAAGGCAAAAAACCTTTATCCGTTGCTGTGGAGGAGTTGAATCAGGGTAAAATCCAGATTCTGACCGATGAGTTTAAGGAGGAGACGGAGGAAGTTTCGGGGGAAGTTTCTGACACGGAATCCGCAGACACAGAAGAGACGGACAAAGAGTAAGGTCCGGGTATATATTATATGAAGAAAAAGGTACTGTTCCAGTCTCTGGGATGTGATAAAAATCTGGTGGATTCCGAGATGATGCTCGGTATGCTTGCGGAGAACGGCTATTGTTTTACGGACGATGAGAGCGAGGCGGACGCGGTTGTGGTGAACACGTGCTGCTTTATCGGGGATGCCAAGGAGGAGAGCGTCAACACGATTCTGGAGATGGCGGAACTGAAAAAGAGCGGGCAGGTGAAAGCGCTCGTTGTGACGGGGTGTCTGGCGCAGAGATATCAGGATGAGATCCGGAAGGAAATCGAGGAAGTGGACGCCGTGATCGGCACCTCCGCCATAGAGGAGCTGCCGGCGGTTCTGGAAGCCGCCTTCGCGGGAAAAGCGGAGGACTGCTATCACAGACTGGACGAAAAGCCGCTTACGGATAAAAAGCGTATTTTGACTACAGGCGGACATTTTGCCTATCTGAAAATAGCGGAGGGGTGCGACAAACACTGTTCGTACTGCATCATTCCGAAGGTGCGGGGACCTTACAGGAGCGTCCCCATGGAAAGTCTGCTGCGGGAGGCGCAGGAACTGTCGGATCAGGGCGTGAAAGAATTAATTCTGGTGGCGCAGGAGACGACGGTCTACGGGCAGGATCTCTACGGGCATAAGGCGTTGCCGGAACTTTTAGAGCGGCTCTGCCGCGTAGAAGGACTTATGTGGATCAGGCTTCTCTACTGTTATCCCGAGGAGATAGATGACGCGCTGATCCGGGTGATTCAGAGAGAAGAAAAGATATGCCATTACCTCGACATACCGGTGCAGCACGCCTCGGATTCCATTTTAAAGCGCATGGGACGGCGGACAGACCGGAGAGAACTGACTGATATAGTCAACAAGCTGCGGCGTGAACTTCCCGATATCTGTCTGAGAACGACGCTGATCGCGGGATTCCCGGGGGAGACGGAGAGTGACTTCGAGACGCTTCTTTCCTTTGTAGAGGAGACGGCGTTTGACCGGCTGGGTGTTTTTCCCTACTCACAGGAGGAGGATACGCCGGCGGCGGATATGCCGGATCAGATTCCCGACGAGGTGAAGCAGGCGCGATGTGACGTGCTGATGGCGCTGCAGCAGGAGATTGCCTTCGACGCGGCGGCGGATATGGAAGGACGCCTTGTGACGGCGATGATCGAGGGCAAGGTTGCAGATGATGACGTCTATGTGGCGAGGACCTACAAGGATGCGCCGGATGTGGACGGTTATTTGTTTGTACAGACGGAGAGGGAACTGATGACCGGCGATTTTGTGCGGGTGAGGATTACAGGTTCCCACGAATATGATCTGATAGGAGAGTTGGAAGATGAATCTGCCGAATAAATTAACAATTTTCCGCGTGATATTGATTCCCTTTTTTGTGGTGCTTCTGCTGTTTGATATCACGGCATTTGACAAGTGGATTGCGCTGGCGATTTTTATTATTGCAAGTCTGACGGATTTTCTGGACGGTCATATCGCCAGAAAATACAATCTGGTGACAAATTTCGGCAAGTTTATGGATCCGCTGGCGGATAAGCTTTTGGTCTGCTCGGCGATGATCTGTCTGGTGGAGCTTGCCCGGATTCCGGCATGGGTGGTGATCATCATTATCGCGAGGGAATTTATCATCAGCGGATTTCGTCTGGTTGCCTCCGACAACGGGGTGGTGATTGCGGCGAGCTACTGGGGGAAGTTTAAGACGGTCTTTCAGATGATTATGATCTGTCTGATGATTGCGGATCTTCCGTCCCTTGCCCTTGTGACGCAGATTGTAATGTGGGTGGCGCTCGTTTTGACGGTGGTTTCCCTCGTGGATTATCTGATAAAGAACAAAGGTGTTATGCGGGAAAATAACAAATAAGATACGGTAACAAGTGTAATGGTTTGATAAAGAGGGTGATGATGTTATGACAGTTGAGATTATTGCAGTCGGAACAGAGATATTGCTCGGAAACATCGTGAACACGAACGCCGCCTATCTCGCGGAAAAATGCGCGGGACTCGGGCTTTCCTGTTATCATCAGGACGTGGTCGGCGACAACGAGGAGAGACTTACAGAGACGATTCGTCTGGCGCTCACAAGGGCGGATATCATCCTGCTTTCCGGGGGCTTAGGTCCCACGCAGGACGATCTGACCAAAGAGGCGGCGGCGAAGGTGATGGGGAAAGAACTGTATCTGCACGAGCCTTCAAGAGAGGCGATCCGGCAGTTTTTTGCGGAGCGGAATCTGGAGATCACGGAGAATAATTGGAAGCAGGCAATGGTCCCGGAGGGCTGCATTGTGGTGGAAAATCCGGGAGGCACCGCGCCCGGCATCATTATCGCGGAGAACGGCAAGCATGTGGTGCTGATGCCGGGACCGCCAGGGGAGCTGATCCCCATGTTTGAAAAGTCAATTATACCCTATCTTGCCGAGCTAACAACGGGTGTTATTTATTCTCAGACCGTGAAAATCTGCGGTGTGGGAGAGAGCAAGGCGGAGAGCATGGTGGAGGATCTGGTTGACGCGCAGGACAATCCGACCATTGCGACTTACGCCAAGACCGGGGAAGTGCACCTGCGGGTGACCGCCACGGCGCCGGACGAGAAAGAGGCGAAAAAACTCGTCAAGCCCATGGTAAAGGAACTGAAAGGACGTTTCGGAAACCATGTTTACACGACAGACAGCGAAGTGACGCTGGAGAAAACGGTGGTGGATCTGCTCATGGCAAATAAGCTGACGGCGTGTACGGTGGAGTCCTGCACGGGCGGTATGCTTTCCGCCAGACTGATCAATGTGCCCGGCGTTTCGGAAGTGTTTAAATCCGGCTATGTGACGTATTCCAATAAATCCAAGCGAAAGCTTCTGGGAATCAAGAAAAATATTTTGGTGAAATACGGGGCTGTCAGCGAACAGATTGCGAGAGAGATGGCAAAGACGGCGGCGACTTTGGCAAGAACCGATGTGAGCGTTTCCACTACTGGCATTGCGGGACCGGACGGCGGTACACCCGAGAAACCGGTGGGACTCGTGTATATCGGCTGTAACGTGTGCGGCAGGGTCACGGTGAAGGAGTGCCATTTCCACGGAACCCGCGAGAAGATTAGGGAAAGCACGGTGTCTGCGGCGCTGTCCCTGATGCGGGAATGTATTTTACAGTATTACAGTGAAGTGACTTTCGGCGGCAAGGAAAAGTAGAAAACGGATATCATTTTAGCCGAGGAACAAGCAAAAGGAGAGCAGAATGAACGAATCTGATAAGTTTGAGGAGCTGCAGGAGGGCGGGGGCAGGGAAAACGGAGTTTACACAGACCCCTATGTATCCGAGAGCAGCAGTAATATTTATGCAACGCCGGAAGTGGTTGAGCCAGCCGTTTTTGCAGAAGAGACGGAGAATGCGCCGGTTGTGGCGGACACGCACGGTCTCTTTTCCGGAAATCAGGCGGACAGCCAGAGCCCTTACGGGTATCAGGATGGTAATTACGGCACGCAGTCTCCTTACGGGTATCCGCAGGGCGGTTATGTGCAGTCTCCTTACGGAAGCCAGAATCCACAGGGCGGCTATGACATGCAGCAGCCATACGGGTACCAGAACCTGCAGGGCGGTTATGGAGAGCAGTCGCCATACGGGAATCAGAGCCAGAGCGGCTATGGTATGCAGCAACCATACGGTAATCCGAATCCGCAGGGCGGCTATGATGCGCAGGCGGCGTACGGGGGTCAAAACCCGCAGGGCGGTTTCGGTGCACAGCCTTCTTACGGCAGCCAGCAGGCAGGCGGCGGGTACGGCGGACAGCCTCCTTTTGGCGGACAGCCGCCTTACGATAATCCTTACAGCCCTTACGCCATGCCACAGAAAAAGCAGAACACCGGGCTGATCGTAGGCATTGTGATCGGCATTATCGTCCTGTTTCTAGTGGCGGTGTTTGCGCTGGCAAGCAAGGCAGTGAATATGCTCTCCGAGAAGGAGAAGGAAGACCTTCGCCGGGATGTGTACGATTTTGATGATGATTATGACTATAGGCATCGTGACGAACATGACGATTACGATTTCGATTATCATTATGATGACGACTTCGATTATGACTATAACTATGACGACGACTATGATTACAGCGATTTTTTCAGTGACGATGATTTTTATGGCGGCGATTATTATGAGGACGCTGAGTATGACGACAGATACTACAATCTGCACAATGAAATCACGTCGGATCTGTCCTATCAGGTGGAACTGGAGGATTTTGATTACGAGTCGGATTATGAGAACGCCATCATCATAGCGAGCATTCCCGTTATCTCCGGGGAAGATGTGCCGAATCTGGATAAGATCAACAAGGATATCCGAAAAGAAGTGGATGAGATGACGAAACTTTTTGAGTCGGAGTACGAGTCCCACATCAAGGAGAGCGAGGAAAATTATTTTGTGGCGTCTCTGACCGGTTATGTGGCTTATATGGATGAAGATAAGCTGAGCATTGCATGGCAGGAGGAGATGTACAGCGACAGGGACGGCTTCGTCTATCTGCAGAGCATCAATGTGGATATGAAAAACGGGGTGGTTCTGGACAACGAGGATATTCTCGCGATTGACGACGAGTTTTCTGTGGAGTTTCGCCAGAAGAGCGACGAGCAGAACGGGGAAATTTCCTACCTTACATACATGACTGACCAGCAGATCACGGATTATTTTGAGTCCGACGCCGTCATCGTTTTTTACACGCCGAAGGGTATGGAGATCGGCTTTAACTACGAAGAAGGCTGGGTGACTGTCACCTATGAGGAGTACGAGAAATATTTGAAGGTTTTTTAAATTAAGAAAGAAGGGGCGCGGGCAGATGTCGGCGCTCACTTTTTTTGCAAGAAATGCTTGCGGGCTTTTGCTTTCTCTGGTAGACTGGATTTATCTGAGAAAGTGGAATCTGTTATGCATATGCATGTCCGGCATTTCGCCACAAATTCCATTATTTTCATGTCAGAAGAAAATCAAGCGCGGCAGAAGCGGGCATTTGATGTTACCTGACATATATTTCACAGAGGAAGGAGGGTAAAGTGTCATTTATGGGACATGAAAAGTGTTAAGATCGTTTTATCAAATTTGAAGTTGACAAAAACGAACATTTGTTTTATTCTATGGTAAGAACAAGTGTTCTGCAAACGAAAGCGGAGAAACCGCTTTGACATGGAGGGAAACATGGAAAGAGATGAAAAATTAAAGGCGTTGGACGCGGCATTAGGACAGATAGAGAGACAGTTCGGAAAGGGAGCGGTTATGAAGCTGGGCGATCCTTCCGTACAGATGAATGTGGAGACGATTCCTACGGGTTCTTTGAGTCTGGATATTGCGCTGGGACTCGGCGGCATCCCGAAGGGGAGAGTGATTGAGATTTACGGTCCGGAGTCCAGCGGTAAGACGACGGTTACCCTGCACATGATTGCGGAGGTGCAGAAGCGGGGCGGCATTGCCGGATTTATCGATGCGGAGCATGCGCTTGATCCTGTCTATGCGAAAAATATCGGTGTGGATATCGACAATTTGTATATTTCCCAGCCGGACTGCGGCGAGCAGGCTTTAGAAATTACGGAGACGATGGTGCGCTCGGGGGCTGTGGATATTATTGTGGTGGACTCTGTGGCGGCGCTTGTGCCGAAGGCGGAGATCGACGGTGACATGGGCGACAGCCATGTTGGACTGCAGGCAAGGCTGATGTCGCAGGCGCTCAGAAAGCTGACGGCGGTCATCAGCAAATCTAACTGCACGGTTATTTTTATCAACCAGCTGCGCGAGAAAGTGGGCGTTATGTTTGGAAATCCGGAGACGACTACGGGCGGTCGCGCACTGAAATTCTACTCGTCCGTCAGACTGGACGTCCGCAGGATCGAGGCGCTGAAACAAGGCGGCGAGGTGATCGGTAACAGAACGCGCGTGAAGGTCGTGAAAAATAAGGTGGCGCCTCCCTTCAAGGAAGCGGAATTTGACATTATGTTCGGCGAGGGTATCTCGACACAGGGCGATATCCTCGATCTGGCGGCGGAGAATAACATTATCAACAAGAGCGGCGCATGGTATGCCTATGACGGGAATAAGATCGGACAGGGTAGAGAGAACGCGAAGCAGTATTTGAAGGACAATCCGCAGACCTGCGCCGAGGTGGAGCGGAAGGTCAGGGAGCTTTTCAATATGGAGACAGACGGCGCGGAGCAGGTTGCTGCAGGTGACGCGCCCGTTGAGACGGCAGAGAAGTCCGTGAAGGAGATGAAAGCAGCAAAGGGAACCGGGAAATAAAGAAGTTTCAGGCAGTATGAAAAAGGAAGCCCGGTGAACGGAAAACTCTGCCGGTGAAAAGACGTCGACAGGCATAAGCCGCGGAGGAAGGACTATGATTGTCACACAGCTTGCGGAAATGGGAAAAGGCCGTTATAAGGTATACATAGAGGAACGTCCGGCTTTTGCGCTCTACAGGGGGGAGCTGAACCGTCTGGGAATCCGGGAGGGGGAGGAGATTACGCAGGAGTGCCTTCGTGAGATCCGGGAGGAGATTCTGCCCCTGCGTGCGAAGAAGCGCGCCATGAACCTGCTGCAGAAACGGGAATATACGGCGGCATCCTTGAGGGAAAAGTTGCGGGACGGAGAATATCCCGAGGAATGTATCGAGGAGGCAATCGCCTATGTGGAGTCCTATGGATATGTAGACGATCTGCGCTATGCCAGAGACTTTATCGTCTATAATATGGAGCGGAAGAGCCGGATGCGTATCGAGCAGGATCTGATGCGGAAGGGGATTTGCAAAGATACGATCCGCGCGGTCTTTGAGGAACTGGAGGAAGACGGGATGAGGCAGGATGAAGTGTCTATGATACGGAGTCTGCTGGAAAAGAAAAAATATGACGCCAAAACTGCCGACGGACAGGAAAAACAGAGAATGTACGCTTTTCTTTATCGAAAAGGCTTTCACGCCGACGCGATTAACAGAGCTCTTTTGCTTGACATAACATAAAATTCAGTATAAAATTAATATGTTGTAGTTTTGCTAACTATCGGGTTGCCAGTATTTGGGAAGGAAAGGCAGCCGTCAATAGATTTGGTAATGTACAATGAAAACTAAATAAGGAGGTGCTCCTGTAATGTGGCAAGTTGTGGTAGCAATAGTCGTCACACTGGTGATCGCCGTTCCTGTTTCTGCGCTCATTGCGATTAACTATCAGAAGAAGATGGTGGAAGCGAAGCTCGGAAATGCGGACGAGAAAGCCAGAGAGATTATCGACGAAGCTCTCAAAACTGCTGAGACGAAGAAGCGTGAGTCGCTGCTTGAGGTCAAGGAAGAGTCCATTCGTACGAAGAATGAACTGGACAAAGAAATCAAGGAACGGCGTGCCGAAGCACAGCGCTATGAGCGTCGTGTACAGCAGAAGGAAGAGAACATCGATAAAAAGGCGGACGCTATTGAGAAGAAGGAAGCGAGTCTGGCAGAGAAGGAAGAAGCTCTTGCCAAGCAGCGCGAAGAGATTTCCAAACTGAGCGAGCAAAGATTACAGGAACTGGAACGAATCTCTGGATTAACCTCCGAACAGGCAAAAGATTATCTGTTGAAAATTGTTGAAGATGAAGTGAAACACGAAACTGCTGTCATGGTTAAGGAGATGGAGAGCAGGGCGAAGGAAGAAGCGGACAAGAAGGCGAAAGAGTATGTCGTTACAGCCATTCAGAAATGTGCGGCAGATCATGTGTCCGAGACTACGATTTCCGTGGTACAGCTTCCCAATGACGAGATGAAGGGCAGGATTATCGGAAGAGAGGGACGTAATATCAGAACTCTTGAGACGATGACGGGCGTGGATTTGATCATTGATGATACGCCCGAAGCGGTTATTCTCTCCGGCTTTGACCCGATTCGCAGAGAAGTAGCGCGGATCGCACTCGAAAAACTCATTGTGGACGGGCGTATCCACCCCGCCAGAATTGAGGAGATGGTCGAGAAGGCGCAGAAGGAAGTCGAAGTTATGATGAAAGAGGAGGGCGAAGCAGCCACCCTCGAAGTCGGCGTACATGGTATCCATCCTGAACTGGTGAGACTTCTCGGTAAGATGAAGTTCAGAACCAGCTACGGTCAGAACGCGCTGAAGCATTCTATTGAAGTGGCACAGCTTTCGGGCTTGCTGGCGGCGGAGATGGGACTGGATGTCAGAATGGCAAAGCGTGCGGGACTGCTGCATGATATCGGTAAAGCAGTCGATCACGAGATGGAAGGATCTCACATCCAGCTTGGCGTAGAGCTTTGCAGGAAGTATAAGGAAGGACCTGTGGTTATCAACGCTGTAGAATCCCATCACGGCGACGTGGAGGCACAGACGCTGATAGCGTGTCTGGTGCAGGCGGCTGATACGATTTCCGCGGCGAGACCGGGCGCAAGAAGAGAGACATTAGAGACATATACAACAAGACTGAAACAATTAGAAGACATCACAAACAATTTCAAAGGTGTGGATAAATCTTTTGCTATTCAGGCAGGTAGAGAGATTCGTGTAATGGTAGTTCCTGAACAGATCAGTGATTCTGATATGGTACTGCTCGCGAGAGATATCTCCAAACAGATTGAGGCTGAGTTGGAATATCCCGGACAGATCAAGGTCAATGTGATCAGAGAGAGCCGTGTCATAGACTATGCCAAATAGTACAAAACCCCGCAGATTTTATTCTGCGGGGTTTTTCAGCGACAATTAAGGAGGTTTTTTGATGGAGCAGCAGCCCATTGTTTTAAAAGAAATTTGTTCCCATGGTACGAAGTCGCTGCCCTGTGCGGTCTACCGCACGCATTCTGTGGGAAAGGGCGTTTTTGTGAAACATCACTGGCACGATGAGATAGAAATTTTGTATTTTTCGGAGGGCGGATTTCGGCTTGAGATCAATATGGAGTCTTTTGAAATTCAATCCGAATGTATCTATTTCATCAATCCCGGTGAACTGCACGGCATTATCTCTGAGACATTGGAACGGCACTGGGAGGACGCCGTTGTTTTCTCACCCGGCATTCTCGGTTTTGATTCCCGCGACGAGGCGCAGATTTCCCTGATGAAACCGATTCAGAACGGGAAACTGCTCTTCCCGCGATGTATCACGCCGCAGCATCCCGTTTTTATATCGTTGCGCCACTCCTTTCTGCATATCATGCATGTGTTCGGACAGATGGCGAATGACTTAACCAGTCAATTATATGTCAAATCATCTCTGATGCATATTTTCGCGACGCTCTCCGAACACAGGCTTTTTCTGCCTGTGGAGAGAAATTTTGACAAACGTGTGGAGAGCATTAAGACGGCGCTTTTATTTATCGAGGAGAATTATCACAGTAAAATCTATATTTCGGATATTGCCGAACAGGTCAATCTGAACGAGCAGTATTTCTGCAGGCTCTTCAAGAAGGCAATCGGGCACTCACCCATAGAGTACATCAACGCCTATCGTATTAAGCAGGCGAAGCGGCTTCTGGAGGAGACGGATCTGCAGGTGACGGAAGTCTGTCTGGAATGCGGCTTCAACAATTTAGGTAATTTTATACAGGAGTTTCGCAAGCGAACGGGCACGACGCCCCTGCAATATAAAAAGAATGTAGAAATGTTTTGAAAGTCATAATACCGTAATTTTTGAGCAAATAATCGTAAGACATTCGCCTAATATGTCATTATGATAGAGACAGCACAGGAAAATAGGGCGGCGGACAGCAAGATGTCCGCCTGCCGGAAAAATAAGTGATACATAAGGCGGAGGTAAGGTTATGAACAGAAAATGGTGGCATGACAAGGTGGCATATCAGATTTATCCGAAGAGTTTCTATGATTCCAACGGCGACGGCATCGGCGATATTCCCGGTATTATCAGCAAGCTGGATTATCTGGCGGATCTGGGAATTGATATTCTCTGGCTGTCTCCCTGTTATCGGTCCCCGCTGGCGGATCAGGGATACGATATCTCAGATTACTACAACATCGATCCCCGCTTTGGTACCATGGAGGATATGGAGCGTCTGATTGCGGAGGCGAAGAAGCGAGGTATCTGTATTCTCATGGATCTGGTGGTCAATCACTGCTCCGACGAGCACGAGTGGTTCAAAAAGGCATGTGAGGACCCGGAGGGAAAGTACGGGAAATATTTTTATCTGCGGGATAAAAAGGAGGGAGAGCTGCCGACAAACTGGCGGTCCTACTTCGGCGGGTCTGTGTGGGAGGATCTGCCCGGGACGGATAAGCAGTATCTCCATGTGTTTCATAAGAAACAGCCCGATCTGAACTGGGAAAATCCGGAGGTCAGGGAGGAAGTGTATCGGAACATCAACTGGTGGCTGGACAAAGGGCTTGGCGGGTTTCGTATCGATGCCATTATCAATATCAAGAAGGCGCTGCCCTTCCACGATTATGAGCCGGACCGGGAGGATGGACTGTGCAGCATCCACGCCATGCTGGAGGAAGCGAAAGGGATTGGCGTCTTTTTAGGGGAGATGCGGGATCGTACTTTTAAGAAGTATGACGCCTTTTCCGTGGGTGAAGTATTCAATGAGAAGCCCGAAGAAATCCCGGACTTTATCGGGGATGACGGTTATTTTTCCAGCATGTTTGACTTCAACGAGGCAATTTTCGGAAGAAGCGAGAAGGGATGGTACGACGCGGCGCCCATCATGCCGGACGACTATAAAAGGTGCTGCTTTGCCGCGCAGGAGAAGGTGAAAGATATCGGCTTTCTCTCTAATATCATTGAGAACCATGACGGTTCCCGGGGTGTCAGCTACTATATTCCCGAGGGGGACTGCTGCGATGAGAGCAAGAAAATGCTGGCGGCATTAAATTTCATGCTGCGGGGACTGCCTTTCATCTATCAGGGGCAGGAGCTGGGTATGGAAAATGTGCCGTTTGCGTCCATCGACGAGGTGGATGATATTTCTACCCTCGACGAGTACAAGGTCGCGCTGGAAGCGGGACTTTCCCCCGAGGATGCGCTGAAAGCTGTGTCGAAATTCAGCCGCGACAATGCCCGCACGCCGATGCAGTGGACGGACGGTGCCAATGCGGGCTTTACGAAAGGCACGCCGTGGCTAAAGGTCAATCCCAACTATCATACCATCAACGCGGCGGCGCAGATGGAGGACGAAGATTCGGTTTACGCCTTCTATAAGAGACTGATCGCGCTGCGAAAGGATCCGCTTTACAAAGAAACCATCGTGTACGGCGCACTGGAGCCGGTGTGGGAGGAGCGGCACAACCTGATGGCATATTATCGGAAAGGGGAGCGGACGCTCTTGGTAGTCGGAAATTATCAGAGAGAGCCGCAGGAGATCGAGCTGCCCGCGATGTATAAAAGGGTGCTTCTGAACAATTATAAGGATATTGCGGAAGAAACGGGCATAATCAAATTGCAGGGCTATCAGGTTCTGGTGTTGGAACTGTAAATTCGGTGAGGAAAGGAAGGAAACGGATATGAAAAGGGTATGGTGGAAAGAAGCGGTTATCTATCAGATTTATCCGCGCAGTTTTATGGACAGCAACGGCGACGGGATCGGTGATCTGAGGGGGATTATCAGCAGACTGGACTATTTAAAATATCTGGGGATTGATGTGATCTGGCTATCGCCGGTGTATCAGTCCCCCAACGACGACAATGGGTACGATATCAGCGATTATCAGGATATCATGGACGAATTTGGCACGATGGCTGACTTCGACGAGCTGCTGGCGGCGGCGCATGAGCGCGGGATCAAAATTGTCATGGATCTGGTGGTGAACCATACGTCGGATGAGCACAGATGGTTTGTGGAGAGCCGGAAGTCCAAAGATAACGCATACCGTGATTATTATATCTGGCGTGAGGGGAAGGACGCGCAGACGCCGCCTAATAACTGGGGATCCTGCTTTGGCGGACCGGCGTGGCAGTATGACGGGGAAACCGGCATGTACTACCTGCATCTCTTTTCCAAGAAACAGCCCGACTTAAACTGGGATAATCCCAAGGTGCGGGAGGAAGTGTTTGACATGATGACATGGTGGTGCGACAAGGGAATTGACGGCTTCCGCATGGACGTCATCAGTATGATCTCCAAGACAAAGGAGATGCCGGACGGCGAGGCGCACGGTCTTTACGGCAGTTTTGATCCTTACTGCGTGCACGGACCCAACGTCCATAAGTATCTGCGGGAAATGAATGAGAAGGTGCTCTCGAAATATGATATTATGACGGTCGGAGAGACGGCAGGCGTGACCACGGAGCAGGCGAAACAGTATGCGGGCGAGGATGCCCATGAGTTGAATATGGTATTTCAGTTTGAGCATGTGGAAGGGGACGGCAAGTACGGGAAATGGACGGACGAGAAAATGCCCCTCATTAAGCTGAAGAAAATCTTATCACGCTGGCAGACGGAGCTTTACGGAAAAGCGTGGAACAGTCTGTTCTGGGATAATCACGACCAGCCGCGCGCCGTCTCCCGTTTTGGCGACGACCGCCCGCAGTACCGGGAAATGTCCGCGAAGATGCTTGCGACCTGTCTTCATATGATGCAGGGGACGCCCTATATCTATCAGGGGGAAGAACTTGGCATGACAAACTATCCGTTTAAGAGCCCGGAGGAATTTCGTGATATCGAAAGTATCAACGCTTACCGGGAATGGTGTGAGGAAGGTCCCATTCCCCATGAGACTTTCTGGAGCTGTATTACTTTTAAGAGCCGCGATAACGCGAGGACGCCGGTACAGTGGGACGATTCGCCGCAGGCAGGCTTTACCACGGGAGAGCCGTGGATCGCGGTCAACCCCAACTATGCGGAGATCAACGCGAAGGCGGAGACGGCGGATCCCGATTCTGTGTTCCATTATTATAAGAAGCTGATCGCCCTCAGAAAAGAGTACCCGATCATCGTGTACGGCAAGTATGAGCTGCTTTTGGAGGACAGCGGGGAACTGTTCGTCTATACGAGGGAGATGGACGGGGAAAAGCTTCTTGTCGTGTGCAGTTTCGTTGACCGTGAAACGGGCTTTACCATACCGGCACAGTTTGCGAAAGCAGCCTGCCTGATTTCCAATACGGGGCGTGCGTATGACGGGGGCGAAATAACGCTGAAACCCTACGAGGCGTTTGTGCTGCGAACAATTTAACATTTTTACCATAAAATGGCTTTAGAAATACAGAAAATTGTCGTATATGCATACTTGTGAAATCGGCATACTTATAGTAGAATAAATATCGATGTATGATTGTATACAATTATTCAACAGCGTAATTACAAGGATGCAGGAGGGTGCTATGAAAGCGTACAGTGCGATGACCAAAAAGGAACTTGCGGCAGAGAGAGCGGAGCTTAACAGACAGTTTGCCGAGGCGAAGGGAAAGGGTTTAAAGCTTGACATGTCCAGAGGTAAGCCGGAACCGGCGCAGCTCGATATGGGCATGGGTCTTCTGGATGCGTTGACTTCCGACTCGGACATGATGTCCATGGAAGGCGTGGATACGAGAAACTACGGTCTGATGGATGGCATCACGGAGGCGAAACATCTGATGGCGGATGTGATGGGCGTTTCTGCGGACAGCGTGATTGTCTTTGGAAATTCCAGCCTTTCCATTATGTACGATATGATTTCCCGCTCCGTTACACACGGCGTTATGGGGGCTGCCCCTTGGTGCAGACTTGATAAGGTTAAATTTTTATGCCCCGTGCCGGGTTACGACAGACATTTTGCGATTACCCAGCATTTCGGCATCGAGATGATTCCGATTCCGATGACGTCGGAAGGTCCGGACATGGATTTGGTGGAGAAATATGTGATGGCGGATGAGACGGTGAAGGGAATCTGGTGCGTGCCCAAGTATTCCAACCCGCAGGGAATCACCTACTCCGACGAGACGGTGAGACGGTTTGCCGCCCTGAAACCGGCGGCGGCAGATTTCCGTATTTACTGGGATAACGCTTATGCGATCCATCATCTTTACGAGGAT
The DNA here is from genome assembly GCA_910588955.1 of uncultured Lachnospiraceae bacterium. Classification (GTDB taxonomy): domain Bacteria; phylum Bacillota; class Clostridia; order Lachnospirales; family Lachnospiraceae; genus UBA3282. Next base: position 57,371 of record CAJURQ010000005.1, on the reverse strand, counting down.
AAACAGGATACGCTTTTAGAGATTTTGAGTGAGTGTGAGAAGGCTGGTAATCCGGATATGGTTTACGAGTTCTGCTCTACTTCCAAGATCACCTTCTCGGGCGCAGGCATAGCGGCGATGGCGTCCTCCCCGGCGAATCTGGCGGACGTAAAGAAGACGCTTACGCTGCGGACTATCGGCTATGACAAGGTAAATCAGCTTCGCCATGCCAGATATTTTAAAAATCTGGAGGGGATGTTGGCACATATGAAGAAACACGCGGACATCATCAGACCCAAGTTTGAGGCAGTGCTCTCGGTTCTGGATCAGGAGCTCGGCGGCTTAGGGATCGGCGAGTGGACGAAACCGCTGGGCGGCTATTTCATCTCCTTTGAGGCGATGGAGGGCTGTGCCAAGGAGATCGTGGCGAAATGCAAGGAGCTCGGCGTGGTTCTCACAGGCGCGGGCGCGACCTTCCCTTACGGCAAAGACCCGAAAGACAGCAATATCCGTATTGCGCCCACTTACCCGACAGCGGAGGAGATGGCGCAGGCTACGGATGTGTTCGTGCTCTGCGTGAAACTGGTCAGTGTGGAGAAGCTGCTGCAGGAGGCGGTTGCTGAGATTGCTTGAAAGGAAGAGGGATAAGATGGCGGACAATCATTACGAACGTTTGGGCAGGGAACTGATACACAAGGGCGCGATCATTGATTACTATCAGGACACGATCCGCGTGGAAAACGGCAATGTGGTGAAGTGGGATCTGATATCGCACAAGGGAGCGGCGGCTGTCGTTGCGGTGAAGGACGACGGGAAACTGCTGATGGTGAGACAGTACCGTAACGCGCTTGACAGAGAGACCTTGGAGATTCCGGCGGGAGGATTGAACAGTGTAGACGAGCCGACGAAAGAGGCGGCGGCGAGGGAATTGGAGGAGGAGACCGGTTACGTGGCTGGGAAATTGGAACTTCTCCTGACGCTTCGCACGACGGTAGCTTTCTGCAACGAGAAGATTGACGTGTATCTGGCGACAGATTTAAAGCCCGGGAAACAGCATCTGGACGAGGATGAGTTTTTGAATGTGGAGAGCCACGATCTTGACGAGCTGGTGCAGATGATTTACGACTGCAAGATTCAGGACGGAAAGACAGTGTCCGCGATTCTGGCATATAAAACAAAATGCGAAAAGTACTTCTAAAGGCGTTCTGCCATAGGACAGAACGCCAAGAAGTACTAAGTTTCGCATAGGAGAATGCCATAAAGCGGCATTCTCCGCGAGGATTTGAGGATGCAGTCATGCCTCGTCCCTTTCGGACATATACTGTCCTATAGAAGCTTGGAAGAGGCGGTGCAGTTTTGCGCAGACAGTTTGGGATTAAGAACGGCTATCATATGGCGTATCTGTTTATGATTGGTCTTTTTATGGGAATCCTGTTTGTCAACCTGGGACATGATACTTGGATTACAAACGGCAGCCTGTTGGGGACGGAGATGATGAACAGACTGAAAAGCAGCAGACCGGCAGGAGAGGGCTTGGTGGGATATATTCTCAGGTACAGACTCTTTACGGGCTGCCTTTTATGTCTGATCTCCACAACCCTGATAGGTATGCCGTTTCTCTGTGCGTACATTTGTTATATGGGGCTGTCGGCGGGCTGTCTTTTGTCCGTGGCGGTGATCCGCTACGGGATCAGGGGGCTTTTGTTTATCGCGGCGGTTCTGTTTCCGCAGGCATTGCTGTTAGTTCCAGCGTATATCTTTCTTTTTTTCTGGGCAGCGGATGTAAACCGGACGCTCTATGCGAGGGGAAACCAGTTGGAGGGGTATGAACGGTACAGCAGCCGTTTTTATCTGAAAAAGGGTATGCAGGTTGTCGGCATTATGGCAGTTGTCATAATGGGATGCCTGCTTGAAAGTTATGTCAATCCTAATATTGTGCAATTCGTTCTGAAAATCTTCTAAAAAAATTTTTTTGTTCTTTTTTTCAAGATGTAGTAGACATAAAATCATATATGGACGATATGTTGTGCCTTGGAGCAAAAAGGGCGCAAATGCCCGTAAAATCAAGAAAAATTCCATTTGCTTTTCTAAAAAAATCTGATTATAATGGAACTCAGACAGTGGTTTGATTTACATAAAGAGAACGCACAGGGAAGGGCCTCCGAGTAAATGGAAAAAGAGATTGGTGCATTTATCACGTATTTACATAATGTGAAGAATACCTCCGGCAATACGGAGATGTCATACAGAAGGGATCTGGAAAAGGTATCGCATTTTATGGAGTCGCGCGGCATCCATGAGACGAAGGATGTGACGGCGCAGGATCTCGCCGACTATGTAAAGTTTTTGGAGGACAGTAAGTTTGCGGCTGCCACCGTGTCGCGCAATATTGCATCCCTGAAGGCATTTTATCACTATATGGTGCAGGAAGGTCTGGTGGAGGAGGATATCTCCGACAGACTTAAGGCGCCCAAGATCGAGAAGAAGGCGCCGGAGATCATGTCGCCGGACGAGGTGGTGCGTCTTTTGGAGCAGCCTTCCGGAGACAGCCCAAAGGAAATCCGTGACAAGGCGATGCTGGAGCTGCTCTATGCGACGGGAATCCGTGTGACGGAGCTTATTACGCTGAATTTGTCTGATGTGAATATGCAGATGAATTTCATTCTCTGCCGTGACCGCAACAAGGAGAGGATCATACCCTTTGGCGCGGCGGCAAAGAACGCCCTGAGCAGATATCTGGACGGCACGAGGGAGGAAATGCTTGAGAATAAGACGTCGGAAGTGCTGTTTGCCAACTGTTCCGGACAGCCCATGAGCAGACAGGGTTTCTGGAAACTGATTAAGCACTATGCGAAGAAGGCGGATATTCAGGCGGATATCACCCCCCATACGCTGCGGCACTCTTTTGCGGCGCATTTGGTGGAGAACGGGGCGGATCTTCGAAGCGTGCAGGAGATGCTGGGACATTCCGATATTTCCACCACGCAGATTTACGCGAACCTGAATCACAACCATATCAGGGAAGTGTACGCGAAGGCGCATCCGCGCGGCTAACCGCAGAAAATTCCTTCGGAATTATCTGCACGAGCACTGCTTGGCAGGCTCTGCATATATACGTTTACAAGGCATGGGACTGTTTCATCGAAACACCCCGTGCTTTTTTGCGTGTATGAGCAGAGTCAGAAAGCGACAGAGACAGGATGCATGCTTGCATGCAAGACTGGCTCTGGCGTTTTCTGACGAGCAACGCGAGCGAGGAATGCGGAGCATTTCGAGCCTGCTCATACGTATGAGCAGAGTCAGAAGATACATTCCTAAAAACTATACAATATGATTCAATATAGATATTTGCTATTCTTGTTTTATGTAATTATAGTAAATGTAGAAAAGGAGCAGAGGGAAGGGGAAAACGGCAAAGAAATCGTTGATTATAAAAATAATGGAGGATATGGAAAATGACGAGAACAATTATTACGGGAAAGCAATTTGACGAGGAGCGGGCGCTGTATCACTTACAGCATACAGATGTGACAAACTGCGTGTTCGCGGGTCCTGCCGATGGGGAATCCGTGTTGAAGGAATCGGTGGATGTGGGACTTAAGGATTGTCGTTTTTCCCTGCGCTATCCGCTGTGGCATATAAAGGGATTTACCATGGCGGATTGTTCTATGGACGATAAGACGCGTGCGGCAATCTGGTATGCGGAGAACGGCAGCATTACGGACAGTGTGCTGGGCGGCATCAAGGCGGTGCGCGAGTGCGTGCATATCCGTCTGGAACGCTGTCAGATCGAGTCTCAGGAGTTTGGATGGAAGTCACGGGACATCACTATGATTGATACAGATATTGTTTCGGAGTATTTGTTCATGGACAGCCGGGATGTGAAGCTTTGCGGTGTGAAGATGAAAGGGAAATACTCGTTTCAGTATATGGAGAATCTGGAAATTGACGACAGCGAACTGGATACGAAGGACGCGTTTTGGCACAGCAAAAACGTCACAGTGAGGGACAGTATCGTAAAGGGTGAGTATCTGGGATGGTTTTCTGAGAACCTGACGCTGATTAACTGCAAAATCATTGGAACGCAGCCTCTGTGCTACTGCAAGAATCTGAAGCTCATTAACTGTACGATGGAGGATACGGATCTGGCGTTTGAGTATTCGGATGTGGATGCGGATGTAAAGGGGTATATTCTTTCCGTGAAAAATCCAAGATCCGGACGGATTGTTGCAGACAGCGTGGGAGAGATCATCCGGGGCGACGCTGTGATGGAATGCACGGGGCTGGTCATACACAGGACGGAAAAGGAGCGGAAGAGCGATTTGATACAGCTGCAGGAGCAAAGGGATGCCATGCTTGAGGAAATCCACAAAAATCAGTCGTGTATTTGTTATTTAGATGATATTCTGTGTGGGATGAGGAAGGAGTGCAGATGATAGCGATATACTTTGGCAGGGCACAGCCCTGTATGAAAAAGATTAGATTCGCAGTGACGGCTATCTGTTTAACCGGAATTTTGGCGGGATGTGGAAATTCTGTATCAACAGAGGAAATGCAGAATGGGACAGATGAGGAATTATCGTCAACTGTAGAACCCATAGGGCTTTCCGAACAAGATGGGTCGGCAGAGAATGAAATGGCAGGAGAAAAGGAGCAGGAAGAAATGCGCGTGGAGATGAAGATTGGCGATGAGCCCGTTGCGGTGGAGTGGGAGGACAATGAATCGGTCGCGGCGCTTAAGGCGCTTCTCAGGGAAGAGCCTGCGTCCATACAGATGTCCATGTATGGCGGGTTTGAGCAGGTCGGTTCTTTTGGAACAGAACTGCCGAGAGCTGACGAACAGACAACCACGCAGGCAGGAGATATCGTTTTATATTCCGGCAGCCAGATGGTGGTGTTTTACGGTTCCAATTCTTGGGCATATACAAGACTCGGAAGGATTACGGACAAATCCACCGAGGAAATGGAGGAGCTGCTGGGCGGCGGGGAAGTGACGATTACGCTGACACTACGGTCATAGAATATCCACGGCATTATGAGCAGTCCGACCGGCGTGAAAGCTTTGTTTTACTGATTGCCGAAATTGCTTTCCAGCCGATTTAAAAATAGTTTCGCCGCCTTAGAAAAAACCTGATATTTTTTGGTAAAGAGGTAGACGTCAGAAGTAAGTCCAGGGGACAGAGGACGGAAGGTCAGCGGGTGGCTGCCCTCGGTGTTGATCAGTTCGTCGATACAAAGGGCATAGCCGATTCCTGCCTCCACCATAAGTCCCGCGTTATAAATCAGGTTGTAGGTGCAGACGACACGGGGTTCGACCTCCGCTTTGGCAAAGTGTGACGCCATAAGTCCTTTGTTGGATGACTGGCTTGGCATAATCAGCGGGAGTCCCGCAAGCTCTGCAAAGGAGATTTCCTTTTTGGAGGCAAGGGGAGAGTCCTTGCGCAGGAGAATGCCCCATGTTTCATGGAACGGGAGCTTGCGGTAATCGTAGCGGGGACTGATTTCCGGCTCCAGCAAAAAGCCCATGTCGAGAATGCCTTTGTTCAGCCGTTCGATGATGGCGTCGGCATTGCTGCTGAAAAAGTGGAACTGGATGTCGGGATATTCTTCCTGTATCTCTCGGATGATCTGCATGATGGAGAATGTGGTGCGGTGTTCGCCGCAGCCGATGTAAACGTCGCCGGAAATGCTCTGTTCATTTTCACGGAAAGCGCTTTCTGTCTTGTCCATCAGGGAAATAATTTCCTGAGCGCGTCCACGCAGATAAAGCCCGTCCTCCGTCAGAGTAATCTTTTTCCGTCCGCGGACAAGAAGCTGCTTGCCCAGATTTTCTTCCAGATCCATCATCTGCTTGGAGAGTGTGGGCTGGGAAATGTGGAGATATTCGGCGGCTTTTGTAATACTCTGTTCCTCAGCAACGGCGAGGAAGTACTGCAGCAGGCGGGTTTCGATCATGGCGGCTCCTTTTTATAAGCTTGCGAATTATCATACATAAAATCTATTTATTTACATAATATATAACTTTTGACTATTTTACAAGAGGGGGATGGAAAATGGGAGACAAGACAACAATTTGTCAGCGATTGACGGCGGAAGGAGCCGATCCTGCGATTGTGGAGCAGTACCGAAAGTATGAGGAGACGGGCAATATACGGGGACAGTACGGCTTAGTCTGCCGTTTCCGCAGGGAAAAGAATGAAGCGCTGAAAGAGGAGAGGGAGAAACTGGCATGTCTGGATTATCTGATCGCGCAGTTGGAGCAGGGCAGCTTCGGACAGTGAGCAAAGGCGGTTGGGGCGCATGAACGCTTCAGAACGGAATAAGTCGGAATGGATGGAAAGAGAGCGGACACTAACGGCGTGGTTAGAGGTAATGCGCTGGTAAACATATGAAAAGACAAGGAGACTCTATGAAAAAAATCAACTGCTGTTGAGGGTTGCATGGCGAAAACAGGGGGGACTTTCCTTTATTGGATAAGAGCTTTGACCCATTCAGTCAACGTGCTGTCCCTGTGGATATCTATGTATCTCTTGAATAACGCCTTGCTTTCAGATTTTAAAATTCCCGATGTAATTTCTGGTAGACAAAAAGATGATGTAACGTGGTAATCATTCCATGATTTCACAGCCCATTTAGCCGCACCATCAGAAGGTGCGTCAAGTGAATAGTACCAGTTCCATCAGAGCTTTTAACTCTGCGTGAACCAATAATCTGTTATCTTCGCTTTCAGATGTATGACTTTGAGCCACTATTGTATTATTGTGAAATATAATACAGGCTATCGGTAATTCATTTTTTCTAATGCCTGCTCTGCCAGATCAATTACGAGTTTCATTTTCTCATGTACAGTCATAGTTTCTAGTCCTCACTTAAGCCATTGTCAAATTCCGATTTGTACCTTTAACAGAATATCACAATCACACCCATATTTCTATTGAATTTTCCTAAATTTCTTCCCCCTCCGCTTAGTTTGCTTTGTTGATTGTTATGCTGTCGGCTCTCTGTCAATCCCATGTTCCTTAAAGGAGCGGTATTTTTGTCTGTGCGTACAGGAAAGATACGGAAGGCTGCGCCTATGGAGACCATTAGGGAGACTGCGGTGGGGAGCGGGTTACAGATTTCCGTAGGGGACAGCTTCGGTTCTATTTCTAAAGACGTGGATGGGCGGATATCACCGCCACACCCAAATAATGTTACATATAATGATACTTCCCGCGCTTCGCGAACAGGAAACCTGCGGAGAGCAAAAAGGCGAATACTTCCGCCACCGTGACAGCCAGCCAGATGCCGTCCACGTCAAAGATAAGCGGCAGGATCAATACAGCCGCGGTTTGAAAGATCAGCGTGCGCATGAAGGAGATCGCAGCCGATACCGCGCCGTTATTTAAGGCGGTAAAAAACGAGGACGCGAAAATATTGAATCCGGATAACAGGAAGGAAAAGGAAAACAGCCGGAGCGCGTGTCTGGTCAGCGCAAACAGTTCCGCGTCGTAGCCAACAAAGATGCGGGAGAGCGGGGCGGCAAGCAGGATGGCTGCGGCGGTCAACACGAGACTTGCGCCAGTCATGAGCAGCACGCTTTTCTTCAGCATATTTTTCAGCTCCGTATCATTTCCTGCACCGTAATGGTAGCTGACAATGGGGGCGGCGCCGATGGAATAGCCGATGTAGATGGCGATAAAGATAAACTGCACATACATCAGCACGCCGTACGCCGATACGCCGTTTTCACCGACGTAGCGCAGAAGCTGGAAATTATAGATCATGCTGACAAGGGAGGTGGAGATGTTGCTCATCAGTTCCGAGGAACCGTTGGCACACGCCTGTACAATCGGTTGGAGTTCCGGCTTAGCCCGGGTGAGCCGCAGAAGGCTTGTGTTGGGGCGGATAAAGTAAATCAGGGGGAGCAGGCCGCCCACACACTGGCTGATGCCGGTGGCAAGCGCTGCGCCAGCTACGCCCCAGCCGAAAGCGCCCACAAAAAGAGCGTCAAGTATCATATTGGTCACGCCTGCGCCGATGGTTGCAGCAAGACCGAGTTTCGGTCTTTCCGCCGCAATCAGAAAGCTCTGGAATACATTCTGCAGCATGAACGTGGCGATAAAGAGGAACACTAGGCGACCGTAAACGACACAGTCTTCCATCATTTCTGGCGTTGCACCCAGAAACGATGCCATGGGGCGGGTAAAAAGGATGCCGACAACTGACAGGATGATTCCGAGAAAAACCGTCAGATAGACCATCATGGAAAAGTAACGGTTCGCCTTTTCTTTGTCGCCAGTGCCGAGGACCAAAGAGACAAGGGCAGTGCCACCGGTGCCTATCATAAATCCCATGCCGCCCAGAATCATAATAAAGGGAAAAATCAGATTGACGGCGGCAAAGGCGGTTTTTCCGGCAAAATTGGACACAAAGAAACCGTCCACCACACCGTAGATGGAGGTAAATACCATCATGACTATGGAGGGGAAGGTGAAGCGCAGCAGCTTATTGTAGGTAAAGTGGTCTGATAGCTGAATGGCTGTTTTCTTCATAATTCTTGACTCCGTTTCTTAAAATCCTGTAAATAGCGCTCGGTCAGCGCCAGATATTGATTCACATCCTCTTTTGTCCACGAGGCGAAAATTTCGTTTTCTATTTTGATGAGTTTCCACACTGTCTGTTCAGAAAGCTTTCGTCCCTTTTCGGTGAGGCAGACGTTCTTGTTTTTGCCGTCTCTGTTTTCCAGATAAATCAGACCGTCCGCTTCCAGTCTGCGTAGGGCGGAGTTGACGGTTTGTTTGCTGATGTCGGCGTTGCGGCAGATATCCCGGAGCGGGCAGGTATCTCCCGTGTTACAGACGACGTAGAGAACGGTCATGGAGCTGTAGGTAAGCCCAAGTTTGGACGAGGCGTCATGGTAAGCGGCGTTGGTCTCGCCCAACAGATAATTGTATCGTTTTAGTGTTTTTGAAAAATCAGCGGACATTTTTATTCTCCCTTGTTTTGTGTATGCCTGCGGTATGGCAGGACGTATTTGCAAAATAGTATGAAATCGTACCAAAACAAATTATAGTACGATTTCGTACTAAAGTCAAGCAAAAAAATACGCCCCGAAATAGGGGCGTAAATGCTAGTTATCAGTTTTACTCATACTCCGCAATATCATAGATCAGCCGCTCCGAATCCTCCCACCCGAGGCAGGGATCGGTGATGGATTTGCCGTAAATGCCCTCGCCGATCTTCTGGCAGCCTTCCTCAATGTAACTCTCGATCATCACGCCTTTGACCATGCTGTGAATGTCTTTGTTCAGCCGGCGGCTGTGCATCACTTCCTTCACAATACGAATCTGCTGCTCGAACTTTTTGTCGGAGTTATTGTGGTTTGCGTCGATGACACATGCCGGATTGACAAGGTCGTAGTCCTGATACAGCGTGAACAGAGTGTTCAAATCTTCATAATGGTAGTTCGGAAGACTTCTGCCGTGCTTGTTTGTGGAACCCCGGAGTACCGCGTGTGCCAGCGGATTGCCGCCCGTATTGACCTCATAGCCTCTGTAGGTGAAATCGTGGGGGTGCTGCGCCGCATAGATGGAGTTTAACATTACGGAGAGAGTGCCGCTTGTAGGGTTCTTCATCCCGGCGGGCACGTCGAAACCGCTGACGGTCATACGGTGCTGCTGGTCCTCCACGGAGCGAGCGCCGATTGCCACATAGGAGAGAATGTCCTCCACATAGCCCCAGTTGTCGGGGTAGAGCATCTCGTCGGCGGCGGTCAGCCCGGTTTCCTCTATGGCGCGGATGTGCATTTTGCGCATGGCAATCAGTCCGCTCGTAAAGTCGGGTTTCTTCTCCGGGTCGGGCTGGCTGACAATACCCTTATAGCCCTCGCCCGTGGTGCGGGGCTTGTTTGTATAGATGCGGGGAATGAGGATCAGCTTGTCCTTCACCTTCTCATTCACCTTCGACAATCGGTTTACATAATCACAGACAGCCTCCTCGTTGTCCGCAGAGCAGGGACCGATGATCACGATAAATTTGCTGCTCTTTCCGGTAATGACGTCCCGGATCTCGATATCTCTTTCTCTCTTCACCTCCACCAGATGGGCGGGCATGGGGAAACGCTCGCGGATCTCGTCGGGGGTCGGTAATTTAGCTACATATTGAAATGACATGTTTTCCTCCCGTCGAAAACGGGGTTACCGTTTCGGCTGTATTATATTTTTTTTAACTCTCGCAAAAACACATACATTATAGTATATTGAGTGGAGAATCGCAAGTGTAAGTGCGAGAAGCACGGAGGTTCGTTCGCATGGGAGCGCTGTGTATCGCACACTTTACCGTCTGTGCGTTTTGCGCGAGATATACAGCGCCGACACGGTACATAGGAGTGTCTGCAGCATCTGGCTTGCCAGCATCCCCCACAGATACCCTTTGATGCCGTAGAGCGGGATGGCGAAAAATACGAACAGCAGGCGCAAAAGAAGGCTTACCACACTGAACAGGAAGGTCTGGATGGTCTTTCCAAGCCCGTTTAAGATGCTGTTTAGGGTGCTTGCGATATACATAAAGGGACAGATGAAACTGAGCGTCAAAATAAAGCTGCCCGCCAGTTCCGAGTGGAAGAGCAGGCGTCCGGCAAGTCTTCCGAACAGTAAAAACAGCGCGGTGCAGAAAAAGCCCAGCAGAAGGCAGAGTCGGATTGAGGTATAGATGGCGCGCCGCACTGCGCTCCAGTTGCCGCTTGCGTCCGCCTCGGACACGATGGGCAGAAGCAATACGGAGATGGAATTGGTGATGGCGGAGGGAAACAGGATTAAGGGCAGGCTCATACCGGTGAGCACGCCGTAAACGCTCAGCGCGTCGGCGTTGCCTAAGCCGTATGCCATCAGCCGGTTCGGTATGTAGATCGCCTCCACGCTCTGCAGGAGGTTCAGCACCAGACGGTTCGCGGACAGGGGGACGGCGAGCTGTAAGAGCTGCCCTGTAATCCGCCGGTATACGGTGATTACGGAGGAAGGTGGCTGTGAAGCCTGACGGTGGCGGAAATGCAGGGATTTATGAAGCCGTCCCGCCGTAGAGCCCGTCGATTCCCGCACGGAGGTGTGTGTATGTGCTGGAAACACCTGATGCGCCCGCGCCAGAATCGCAACCACCGAGACGATCATGGAGGCGCTCTCGCCGATCACAAGCCCAACCACGGCAAAACTGATGGTGGGCGTAAGCCCGTGTTTTTGGCAGATAAAATAAATCAGGTAGACGCTTCCCACCCGGAAGACCTGCTCCGCAAGCTGGGAAAAGGCGGGAATGCCGGTTTTTCGGATGCCGTAGAAATAGCCGTTGATGCAGGAGTGCACGCTTGCCATGGGAATAGAGAGCGCGATGATGCGAAGCAGCGGGGCAGTCCGCGCTTCCAGTAAAAGGTTTGCCGCGATCGGTTCTGCGTACACATAGATGCCGAGCGCGCAGGCGGCGGAGAGCGCCATGGCGAGGAGAAAGCCCGCCCAGAGCGTGCGGAAAGAACTTTTGTAGTCGCGTGTGCTCGTCTCGTTTGCAACGTATTTGGAGATTGCGGTCTGTATACCGGACACGGTGAGGGAAAAGGACAGCGCCAGCACGGGTGAGATGAGCTGATAGAGCCCCATGCCCTCCGCGCCAAATACGTTTGAGAGGAAAATACGGTAAAAAAAGCCGATAAAGCGACTGACTAATCCGGTTAAAGTGAGAATAACAGTTCCTGTCACCAATGGGTGGGACCATTTACTAAATGTCATAGAACGCCATCTCCGTGTGGGATATAGTTATGTTTATGTCGAAAAGAATGATAATAGAAGTCATAGAAGGGCATTGACAAAAATAATACTATATAGTATTATTTCATACAGGGAGAAATGACCATGGAGACACAGGCAGGCTTTTTGATCACGCAGATCAAGCAGATTGGAGGCAGGGTATTTGATAAGATCCTGCAAAAAGAAAATATCAGCGAGTTTAACGGGGCGCAGGGCAAGATCCTCTACGTTCTCTGGCAGCACGACCATATCTCGATCATAGAATTGTCGAAGATGACCGGGCTTGCGAACACGACGCTCACCAGCATGCTTGACAGGATGGAGGCGGGGGGGCTTTTATGCCGTCTGCCGGATCCGAAGGACAGGCGCAAGAACCTGATTGCGCTGACAGAGAAAGCGGAGAACCTGAAAGAATGCTACGACAAGGTTTCCATGGAGATGCACGAAATATATTTTAAAAATTTCAGTACGGAGGAGATCCTTGCGTTTGAGGGGTATCTGCGCAGGGTGCTTGACAATGTGAAGGAGGAATTGTAGCTATGGCGAAGATATCGAGACAGGAAACCAATGATTTTTGCCCGCAGACGCTGTTTTTGTATGGCACATACAAGGAGGACGGTACGCCGGATTTCGGTCTGTTCTGCTGGTTCAGTTACTGTTGGGACAAGACGCTGGGGCGATGGTGTGCATAGGCGGGGAAAAGCTGACCAAGGACAGGATCAAGGCGGGACATGTTTTTTCGGCAAACCTTGTCACGGAAAAAATGCTTCCCATGGCTGATTATCTCGGAAATAAGTCGGGATATGATGCGGACAAAATGAATTTTCAGGCGGACATTGGCAAGGGCGAAGTCCTGAACGTGCCGGTCCTGACGGAAAGCCCTGTGAATTTTGAGCTGGAAGTGGCGCAGAATATTGTACTCGACGGCGGCGAGGTGTTTTTGTGCAGGATCAAAAACGTGCTTTACGATGAAGCGCTTGCGGATGACAACAGTTCTGTGGCGGAACGATTAAAAAGGATTGCGCCCGTCTCAACGACATGCGAGACGTACCTTTCTTATTCGGGGGAGAACCTGGGCGCATGGGGAGAACCGGGGAAAGGATTTCTGAGGAGTTAAGGCGGATGTGCCTCACACCTTATAGGAATATTCCGGAATGGAGAGCAGAATGGCGGAAAAAGTAGTGGTAGGCATGTCCGGGGGCGTGGATTCCTCCGTGGCGGCGCTTTTGCTAAAAAGGCAGGGATACGACGTGGTGGGGGTTACCATGCAGATCTGGCAGGAGGAAACGCCGGAGACGGCGGCGGCTCAGGGCGGATGCTGCGGTTTTACGGCGGTGGAGGACGCAAGACGGGTGGCGGAAGTGCTGGATATTCCCCATTATGTGATGAATTTCAGGCGGGAATTTCGGGAGCATGTCATGGACTACTTCGTGGAGGCGTATCTGGCGGGCAGGACGCCAAACCCCTGCATCGCCTGCAACCGTCATGTGAAGTGGGAGGCAATGCTGCACCGGAGTCTGGAGATCGGCGGGGACTACATTGCCACGGGACATTACGCCGGGATCGTGAAGCTTTCAAACGGCAGATATGCCGTCAGAAATGCGGTCACCGCGAAGAAGGATCAGACCTACGCCCTCTACAGTCTGACACAGGAGCAGCTGGCGCGCACGCTGATGCCGGTGGGGGTGCACACGAAGGAAGAGATCAGACAGCTTGCCGCCGAGGCGGGACTGCCCGTGGCGCACAAGCCGGACAGTCAGGAGATCTGTTTCATCCCCGACAATGACTATGCTGCCTTTATCGACAGGGCGGCGGGAGAGCGTGTGCCGAAACCGGGCAATTTTGTGACGAGGGACGGGGAGGTGTTGGGACGTCATCTGGGCATCACCCACTACACGGTGGGACAGCGCAAGGGTTTGAATCTGGCAATGGGACGACCGGTGTTCGTCACAGAGATCAGACCGGAGACGGACGAGGTGGTGATCGGTGAGGCGGAGGACGTGTTTGGCGATACCCTGTACTGTGACCGCATTAATTATATGGGGATGGCGGACCTGCCGGAAGCGAGGGAGGTGACCGCCAAGATACGCTACGCCCACGCGGGGGAAAAGTGTGTGATTGAGAAAAGGGGCGAGGATCAAATCCGCGTCACATTTAAAAAGCCCGTCCGGGCGATCACGCCGGGACAGGCTGTGGTATTCTACGAGGATGACTATGTGCTGGGTGGTGGCACTATTATGTAAACCTAACTCATCTAAGCGGAAGAATGTATGTGCGACAGCCTAGACTGTAGCGGGCGAGTGGGCGGCGTTTCCTCTGGCGAGTGCGCCGCCGCTCGCTTTTTTCATTTTCTGTTTGTTCTCATACATGAGGTCGTCCGCGATCTGATAGATCTTTTCTATATTATATTCTTTCGGGCTGCAGGAGGCGTAGCCGTAGGCGATGGAGAGATTGAGGTCCGGAATCTCCACGTTTTTCTTTGCAATATTGTCCCAAAACTCTCCTATCATAGTAGAGATTTCTTTAGAATCGCTGGTTTCTGCAATGGCGATAAACTCGTCGCCGCCCATCCGTGCGACAATGCCGTGCGGTTCAAAGGTATTGACAATGACGTCGGCGGCGCTGCGGATCAGAATATCGCCCTGCGCGTGCCCGTAGGTGTCGTTGGTCGTTTTCAGGTTGTTTAAGTCAAAGCAGAAGACCGTATAGTCCGGGCTTTCCATTTCCTTGATGCGCGACATGTACTCCATGCAGTAACGGCGGTTGTGAATCTGCGTCAGCTCGTCCGTGTACGCGCTTTTGAGGAGAAAATCCCGCTCCTTCTCCTGCATCATTTTCTGGGTCATGTCAATATAGAAGGAGATCAGGAGCATGGCGATAAAGATGACCAGCCCAACGGAGGCAATGCCCTTTGTGGAGGTGATGGCAATGCCGAAGTAGCGGTGGATGTAATAGAAAATAAGATCATAGCCCACACATGCCGAGAGCACGAGCATACCAATCAGGAACAGCCGGTGGACGATCTGACGGGTAGTCCGCAGATTCATAAATTCCACGACAACGGAAAAGATTAGATGGCATACGATCAGCATCTGCATATATTTCAGGGTGGCGGCACAGTGCACCAGATCTACCCCGTGCAGTCCGAGAAAGAGCGAGGAGGCGAAAATCTGGGTCGTGAGGAGTATCTTATATATCGTATACACAAAAGGACGGTTTAAGATCAGAACATCCGCCCGCATGTAGATGAGCAGCGGAATGGGCGTCAGATACAGCGTTATGTATTCCAACAGACTCATCGTGTAGATTGGCATGGAGAAAATAATGAGCACATTGTAGTAGCAGAGTGTCCACAGTCCGATACAGATGGAGAAAAGGGAGACGCACAGAATACGCGAAAATTTCCCGGAAAACAGCATGGCAATAAAGGTAATACAGCAGGTGACAAGCCCGAAGATTGTCAGGAAACAGCCGAGAAACAGCGGCACACGGTTTTCGGTCAGGATGATGCGGTAAAAACTTTTCCATTCATAGATGCGGATCGGCTCAATGCGTGAGAACGCCTTGTCCTCCGCCACGGTAAATCGGAGCGTCAGCGTCTTTGACGAATAGTCGTCGGGAAGATCGACGGGCAGGTAGCCGCTGCCGACCGTTTTATGCCGCTCGATCCGGTCCCAGCCGTACTGGTGGATCTGCTCCCCGTCCATATAAACGGTAACGGCAGTCTGTTTGAGCTGCAGGACAAGGGCGTGCCCGGTATAGTCCGTGTCCGCCGCAAAAGTTCTCTCCATAGTAATCGTATCTCCCTTGCTGACAGGGGTGAAACGGAACGTATCCAGCGATACATTTTGCCAGACGTCCTCGTTGATGGTGATATCCCAGCCGTCATTCAGGGAGAGATAATGGGAGATGGCATCATATTCGCTGGATAACATACCGTCGATAAAGCGCGTGGTGAAATAGACGCTGAACAGCGCGTAGATGACAAAGGCTGTCCTTAAAACGGTTTTACGGGTCAGTTTATTTCTTATTTTCATGGCAAATTCCTCTGGTGGTATTTCCTGCGGCTTACAATTTATGGAAAGAAGGGGTTCGCTTTTCGTAGGCTGCGTAATAGCGAAATCCGCATTCTTTCAGAATTTCGACGGCACGGTCAAAGGCGTGTGCGATCTGTCCCGGCACGTGGGCGTCGCTCCCAACGGTGATGATTTCGCCGCCGAGCGCACGGTAGCGTTTCAGAATGCCGATGCAGGGATTGGGTTCACGCATACCCTTAGCAAGTGCGGCGGTATTAATCTCGATCCCCTTTTCCATGGCAATCAATTCCGATAAGATCCGGTCGAACAGTTCCCGGTACATCTCGTAGGAGTAGCCCTGATCCTTTGTGGGACCGTAGCGCACAACATAGTCCAGATGTCCGTAGACATCGAAATTGCTGTAACCTTTCAAATTCTCCAAAATGGACTCGAAATATTCCCGATAAGCTTCCTCCTGAGAGCGTCCCTCGTAAAAAGAGGGATAGTAGGGGTCTTTTCCATGACAGAGGTGTGAAGAGCCGATGATGAAGTCGTAGTCATGTTCTTTGGCAAACGCCGCGTTTCGTTTGGAGAGGTGGGGCTGCAATCCCAGTTCCACGCCGAAAAGGAGGGTGATTTTATCCCCGTATTTTTCGCGGAGTTTCAGAAAATCGTAGAGGTAGGCGTCCGGGTTCACCTCGAAAAAACCGGGCGTCTCGCGTTCGGTCACCGGATAGTCGAAGTCGTTATGTTCCGTAAAACACATTTCGGTAAGCCCCAGATCGATTCCCTTAAGGATCATCTGCTCCATGGGCGTGTCGGAATCCCCCGAGAAGGAGGAATGTAAATGGAAATCTGCTGTAATCGGCATGGAAAACTCCTCTCCGCGCAGGCGGAAAACGATTTTATTGCTTATGTAACAAGTATAGTTGATGGAAGGAAAAATTACAAATGTTTTTATCGTGCAAATGTATCTCGGCATTCCTTTCGACTTATGGATTTTAGCGGGTGTATAATTTCAGAAAGGATGCGGATTTTAACGCTTTCGGAAGGAGAGACGACAGGGGGACGTATCATGGCGATCATCGGAATCGATCTGGGAACGACAAACAGTCTGGCATGTGTCTGTCAGGACGGCAAGGCGGTTTTGATTCCCAATTCTTTAGGGGAAAATCTTACGCCCAGTGTGGTAAGTATAGATGAAAACGGGGAAATATGCGTGGCGCGGTGGCAAAGGAACGGTTGATTTCCCACCCGGAGGCGACGGCAGCCTCTTTTAAACGCTATATGGGGACAAACAAGGCGTTTACGCTTTCGGGAAAGGACTTTACGCCGCAGGAGCTCTCTTCCTTCGTCCTGCGCCAGCTTAAGGAGGACGCGGAGCGGTATCTGGGGGGGAAGAGGTGACGGAGGCTGTCATCAGCGTTCCGGCTTATTTCAACGACGATCAGAGATATGCCACCAAGGAGGCGGGGGGACTTGCAGGCATCCATGTGGAGCGGCTTGTCAACGAGCCCTCCTCCGCCGCGCTGACGGCAAGCCGGCTCAGCGGGGAGGAGGAAGGATCCTATCTCGTCTTTGACTTTGGCGGCGGGACGCTCGACGTGTCCGTGGTGGACTATTTTGACAATGCGATAGAGATTGTCGCCGTGAGCGGAGATAACCGTCTGGGCGGCGACGATTTTGACGAGGTGATCGCACGCAGCTTCTGCGCCCATCACCAGATGGATTACGACGGCATGGACCGGCAGAAGAGAGCGGCGCTTCTGGCAGTCTGTATTTTGATTCCCGTGACGATTCACAGACAGCGGGAGAACGGAAGACTGTTCCTGATCGACTATATGGCGGAGAATTATCCGGAAACGTTCTTTTCCGAGCCGGAGCGGATCGATAAGGAGGAGGACGGCAGTATCGTTTATGCGCTGCATGCGTCGGCGCACCCGGAACTGTCCGTCACCGCGAAGGTGGAAAACGGATATGTGGAGGGAGAGCGGGTCTATCTGGTGAAAGAGAATTACGGACAGCTGCTTTTTGAGTATTACGCCGCGCAGTACGGCTGGACGGCTGTCTGGTGAGCTATGAGGGAGGCACTTACGCAGATCCGGAAATCATAGATTACGCGACGCTTCGCTACGCGGATATCGGGGAGTTAGACGCTTTCTGCGAGAGCGCGGTAAAGATGTTCAGGGAACAGGAGGAGCTGCAGCACATATCGGAGGTGGCTGTCAGCACGGAGTCCGTGTTGTTTCCGCAGGTGCTCTTATACGGCGGCGTGCCGGGGTTTTCTTTTGCGGAGGAACAGACATATGACTTGCGGACCGTGGAGCTGGAAGAGCTTTCCCGGGAACTGAAGTACGCGTATATGTGCTACATGTTCCAGTTTGAATCATGGAATATCACCACAGACCAGTACTGGGAGTGGGGCGCGGCATATGAGGAGCGCATCGGGGAGTGGGAGAATGAGGACGGCAGCGGCTTTACCGTAAAGCTTTACGGAAACGTCACCGACTTCGGAAGGGAGCCGTCGGTGGAATTTTATGATTTGCGGGATTGTTATTAAAATTTTTGCGATTTTTTCCCAACTATTTTTGATTTACGTCTTGAATTTTTGGGACAAATTGGGTAAAATATAGTCGTTGACAAAATTTTGTCAATCTTATCCAATTTGATTGGCGAAATTATATAGCAAAGTAACAAAAAAACAAGATTCAGGAGGAACGAAAAATGGCAGTAAGAGTAGCGATTAATGGTTTTGGCCGTATCGGTCGTCTGGCATTCAGACAGATGTTCGGAGCAGAGGGTTATGAGGTTGTAGCGATCAACGATCTGACAAGCCCGAAGATGCTTGCACACCTGTTAAAGTACGATTCTTCTCAGGGTAAATACGCTCTGGCTGATACCGTATCCGCAGGCGAGGATTCCATCACGGTTGATGGTAAGACATTAAAGATCTACAAAGAGCCCGATGCAAATAACTGCCCTTGGGGTGAGCTCAAGGTTGACGTTGTGTTAGAGTGCTCCGGCTTCTACACCAGCAAAGAGAAGGCTCAGGCACACATCAATGCAGGTGCAAGAAAGGTTGTTATCTCTGCTCCCGCAGGAAACGATCTTCCTACCATCGTATACAATGTAAACCATGAGACACTGAAGGCTTCCGATACCATCATTTCCGCGGCATCCTGCACCACGAACTGCTTGGCTCCTATGGCTAAGGCGCTGAACGATCTGGCAGGCATCAAGTCCGGTATCATGAGCACCATCCACGCTTACACAGGCGATCAGATGATTCTTGACGGTCCTCAGAGAAAGGGTGACCTGAGAAGATCCCGCGCGGGCGCAGTTAACATCGTTCCCAACAGCACAGGCGCAGCTAAGGCTATCGGTCTTGTTATCCCTGAGCTGAACGGCAAGCTGATCGGTTCCGCACAGCGTGTTCCTACCCCTACAGGTTCCACGACCATTCTGGTTGCAACCGTAGAGAAGTCCGTTACCAAGGAAGAGATCAACGCAGCTATGAAGGCAGCGGCTACCGAGTCCTTCGGTTACAATGAGGACGAGATCGTTTCTTCCGATATCGTAGGCAGCACCTACGGTTCCATCTTCGACGCTACCCAGACCATGGTAGGCGAGGACAATCTGGTTCAGGTTGTTTCTTGGTATGACAATGAGAACAGCTACACCTCTCAGATGGTTCGTACCATTAAGTACTTCTCTGAGCTCAACTAAAAGTAAGTTTCTGCAGACTTGGTTTGAAACGAACAAAGCAATGAAAGAGGCTCGGCCGCTGGGCCGGGTCTCTTTTTTACATGTGCGCGGGTGCGTATGTGGATTAAATAATAAATAAAAGGAGGATACACAAATGTCTTTAAACAAGAAATCGGTAGATGATATCAATGTAAAGGGCAAGCGCGTTCTGGTGAGATGCGACTTTAACGTGCCTTTGAAGGAGGGAAAGATCACGGACGAGACCCGTATCGTGGCGGCACTTCCCACCATCAAAAAGCTCCTTGCTGACGGCGGCAAGGTAATCCTTTGCTCACACCTCGGCAAAGTGAAAAACGGTCCCAACGAGGGCGAGTCTTTAGCGCCTGTTGCTGAGAGACTTTCCGAGAAGCTTGGCAAGCCCGTTAATTTCGTAAAAGACGACAACGTGACCGGCGAGGCTGCTACGGCGGCAGTGGCGGCTATGAACGAGGGCGACGTGGTGCTCTTACAGAATACCCGTTTCCGCGGCAAAGAGGAGACCAAGCCTAAGGAGGCTGGCGAGGCTTTCGCGAAGGAGCTTGCCGATCTGGCTGACGTCTATGTGTGCGACGCTTTCGGTTCCGCGCACAGAGCGCACGCTTCTGTGGCTGTTGTCACCAAGTATATCACCGAGAAGGGCGGCGAGAACGCTGTAGGTTATCTGATGCAGAAGGAGATCGACTTCCTCGGCAACGCGGTGGAGAATCCGGTGAGACCTTTCGTAGCTATCCTTGGCGGCGCGAAGGTTGCGGATAAGTTAAATGTAATCAACAACCTGCTTGAGAAGTGCGATACCCTGATCATCGGCGGCGGTATGGCTTTCACCTTCTTGAAGGCGAAGGGCTATGAGATCGGCAATTCTCTCGTGGACGACGAGAAGCTTGACTATTGTAAAGAGATGATGGAGAAAGCGGAGAAGCTCGGCAAGCAGCTGTTACTTCCCATTGACACCGGCGTTGCATCCGGGTTCCCGAACCCCATCGACGCGCCTATTGATGTAGAGTACGTGGATTCCGACCAGATTCCCGCTGACAAGGAAGGTCTTGACATCGGACCCAAGACACAGGAACTTTTCGCGAACGCGGTGAAGAGCGCGAAGACTGTTGTGTGGAACGGACCTATGGGCGTATTCGAGAATCCCACTCTGGCAAAGGGCACCATCGCTGTTGCGAAGGCGCTGGCTGAGACGGATGCTACCACCATCATCGGCGGTGGCGATTCCGCAGCGGCATGCAACCAGCTCGGCTTTGCTGACAAGATGTCCCACATTTCCACAGGCGGCGGCGCTTCCCTTGAGTTCTTGGAGGGCAAGGAGCTTCCCGGCGTGGTAGCGGCTGACGACAAGTGATGCGATGAGCAGGGCAACGCAATTTCGAGGCTCTGCGGAGTGAATAATATAATATGATGAAGGAGATTATTACAATGGCTAGAAGAAGAATCATCGCCGGTAACTGGAAGATGAACATGACTCCCAGCGAGGCTGTTGCGCTCTGCGCAACTTTAAAGGATCTGGTAGTGAATGATGCGGTTGACGTAGTTTACTGCGTGCCCGCGATCGACATTGTGCCCGTGGCTGAGGCTGTGAAGGGCACCAACGTACATGTGGGCGCAGAGAACCTCTATATCGAGGACAAGGGCGCGTACACGGGCGAGATTTCCGCTCCCATGTTAAAGGATGCGGGTGTGGAGTACGTGATTATCGGTCACTCCGAGAGAAGAGAGTACTTCAAGGAGGATGACGCTTTCCTGAACAAGAAAGTGCTTAAGGCTCTGGAGGCAGGTCTCGTGCCGATTCTGTGCTGCGGCGAGTCCTTGGAGCAGAGAGAGATGAACGTGACGATGGACTGGATCAGACTGCAGATTAAGTCCGATTTGGTAGGCGTTACCGCTGATCAGGTGAAGGGAATGGTTATCGCTTACGAGCCGATCTGGGCGATCGGAACAGGCAAGACCGCTACCTCCGATCAGGCGCAGGAAGTCTGCAAGGGTATCCGCGACTGCATCGCTGAGATGTACGACGCAGCTACCGCTGAGGCAGTGCGCATTCAGTACGGCGGTTCCATGAACGCGGGCAACGCGGCAGAGCTTTTGTCCAAGCCCGACATCGATGGCGGGCTGATCGGCGGCGCTTCCTTAAAGCCTGACTTTGGTCAGATCGTAAACGCGTAAGCGGCGGTTTTCAGGAAGAAAAAGAATATAAAGTGAATGAAACTCACCCCGATGCAAAAATGCAGGTCGGGGTGAGTTTTGTTGTTGTGGCGCATTGGCGGATAACGTGGTACGATAGAAGAAAACGGCAGAGGAACCGGAATAACAGGGAAAACGGAGACATTATGAGCGGCATACAGAGATTAATTGCGCGGTTGAACAGGCTTACCATCAGGCGGCAGCTCTACCGGATCTATACAGTGGTAGTAGTTGTCCCCATTCTTTTGATTGGGGGATTTTTGCTTATTTATACGAATCATCTGATGCAGAACTATTATACGGATCTGCTGGAATCCGACAACTACCGGGTGAGGAACCTTCTGTTTGACGTGACAAGAGAGGTCTACGGCATTTCCAGAGATATCTCCTTTGACGACGGCGTGCGGACGATTCTGACGGATGACTTTGAGAGCAGGCAGGAATATATGCGGGCGGTTGACAGGAACGAGGTGTTGAACCGCTATGCGAAGACCTACGCGGAAGTCAGCGCCATTGACATTTACACGGACAATCCGAGCATTTCCGACTACAAACAGTTCAAGCAGATGGACGGAGACATTCGGGAAACGCAGTGGTATCAGCAGGCGATGGAGCAGGCGGGCGTCTTCTGGAAGGCGATTTCGTGGGAGGACGGCTACCGGGACAGCAATTGGGATCTGTGCCTTGTGAAACGGATTCAGCTCGTCAACTCACCCTATCAAGCTGTGCTGGTTATCCATATTGCCACTAATTATCTGTGGATCTGGGCAGACAGCACAGAGTATGACAGTATGCTGTCGGTGGACAGGGGACCGGTTTTTTACAGCTCGTCCACGGAAAGAATCGGAAGGGCACAGCCGATCGCGATCGACTATGAAGAGTCTTATTTTCAATATACAGGTCGTGAGAAGGTGGGAGGAAAGCAATGCTTTGTCAATATTTCCACACTGCATGCCTATCAGTCAGGTTCCAAAATATATATCTGCGTGATGGACGGGCACGGGTATGCGAATATCAGAAAGGTGCTGTGGGTATGCGGGCTGATCATTGTGACGGCGCTTCTGATTCCCGGTATTCTGATTTATATCTTTACAAATTATTTGACGGGGCGTGTGCGGCTGCTGCGGCAGGAGATGCATAAGGCGAGCAACCAGGACTATGAGTTGATTCCAGCGTTTCAGGGGAACGACGAATTTTCAGAGGCGTTCGGGGATCTGCAGGTCATGGTTGGCAATATTAAGGCGCAGGAGGCGCTTGCGTATGAAGCGCAGCTCAAGGAACAGGAATTGTTGATCAGGCAGCAGGAGATGGAATTTAAGATGCTGGCAAGTCAGATCAACCCGCATTTTCTCTATAATACGCTGGAAACCATACGCATGAAGGCGCTGACTGCGGGAGATCGTGAAGCGGCGACGGCGATTAAGCTTTTAGGCAAGACCATGCGCTATGTGCTTGAAAATATTGGAACGGCATATACCACGCTGGAGGCGGAACTAAAGCATGTGGATGAATATATGGAGATACAGAGGCTTCGTTTTGGCAGCAGAATCGGCTATCAGAAGAACATAGCGGAGGAGGTGGAGTTGTCGCAATGTTTCATTCTGCCATTGCTTTTACAGCCTGTGGTGGAGAATGCTGTCATACATGGGTTGGATGAGACGGAGGAAAACGGGATGATCGTCATTTCTGTCTATACCAAAAAGCCGGATAACACGGAGTTTCTGCTGATCGATGTGGACGACAACGGCTGCGGCATGTCGGAGGTGGAACTCAACAAGCTGCGAACGGATATTGAGGTTCGCGATATGAGCCGGAGCAAGAGCATCGGATTGTACAATATCAATCAGCGCATGAAGCTGCATTACGGAGAAGGATACCGGCTGCATGTGAACTCGGAGCAGGGAAAAGGGACGAGAGTACGGCTGATGATTCCGATGGAGATGATGGAGAATGTCAGAAGATAAAAAAATGACGGTATTTTTTATCCATTCTTTTCGGTATTTTTAGATTCTTTCTTTTTTTATAATAAATGCATCAGGGAAATGAGCGGCTATGTACATTTTCACTGGTGCATTTTCTTTTTCCTGAAAACTGTGAGGAAAGGGTGGCGGGACATGAGTGCGAAAAAAGCGCAAAAAGAGAAGATTATGAAACAAAAGTTCAGTATGCAGCTAATGTACAAACAGCGGTATCTGTTGTTGATGTCGCTTCCGTTTGTGATCTGGCTGATCATTTTCAAGTACATACCCCTGTGGGGATGGACGATGGCTTTTCAGGAGGTAAAACCTAAAAATCTCTCGAAACATATCTGGGAGAGACCCTTTGCGGGATTGGATAACTTTATTAAAGCATTTCAGGATCGTATTTTTGGGCAGACCTTGATTAACACCATCGGACTCAGTATTCTGGGAATTGCGGTGGGAACGCTCATGGCAATTATCTTTGCCCTGATGTTAAATGAGATTCGGTTTGTCAAATTCAAGAAAGTGACGCAGACGATCTCCTATCTGCCCCACTTCGTATCGTGGGTCGTTATTGCCAGTATTGCGAAGATGGTTTTAAACGACGGCGGTATGTTAGACACACTGTTTGGAACGAAGCTCGGATTGATGAGTACCAACTCGCCCCTATTTTGGCTGACGGTCGTGCTGATCAATACATGGAAAGAGGTCGGCTGGGACGCGATCGTGTATCTGTCAGCTATGGCGGGTATCGATCAGGGGCTGTACGAGGCGGCAAAGGTGGACGGCGCGAACCGGCTCCAGCGCATCTGGCACATTACCCTGCCGGGTATTAAACCGACAATTGTCGTGCTTTTGATCATGGGCATCGGAGGCGCGCTGAATGTAGGCATGGAGCGGCAGATGCTCTTAAGCAACGGTATTGTACAGGATCACGCGATGGTGCTTTCATGGTTTGCATATGTCAGAGGTATCGGCAACAGCAACTACGGTCTCGGTACCGCGATCGGTATGTTCCAGTCGTTAGTCGGTATTATTCTGCTTTTCCTTGCAAATAAGGTGGCAGGGTGGCTCGGCGAGAGCAGATTGATATAGGAGGGAGAAGTCATGGCAAATACGAAATCAAATCGAATCAAAAGCCGCGATAATATCCTGGATTATATATTGCTGGCGGTATTCCTGCTGTTGATCGTCATCACGGTATATCCGTTTTTAAACGTGCTTGCGATCTCGTTCAATGACCCCATTGACACGATGCGCAACATCAACTTCATCATTCCGAGACAGTTTACCTTAAGCAACTACATTTATGTGTTCAAGGAAAATAATCTGGGGCACGCGTTTCTGCTGTCGGTCTTAAGGACGGTGCTCGGTGCGGGCGCGGGCGTGCTCTGCACGGCGATGCTGGCATATGTGCTCAGCAGAAAGGACTTTTACTTTAACAAGCTGTTTACCACGCTGTTTGTGATTACCATGTATGTCAGCGGTGGACTGATTCCTGAGTACCTGCTGTTAATGAGGGATTTAAAGCTGGGGAATAATTTTATCGTCTATATCATTCCGGGATTGATCTGGGTCTACAATATGATTCTGGTGCGTTCTTTTATTGAGGGACTGCCACTTGCACTGCAGGAGGCGGCGAGAGTGGACGGCGCAAATGACTTCGTGATCTGGGCAAAGATCATTCTTCCCCTGTGCCAGCCGGTGCTGGCAACGGTGGCGTTGTTCTATGCGGTAGGACAGTGGAACTCCTTTATGGATACCTACCTGTATGCCAAGGAGCTTCCGACTTTGCAGTATGTACTGTATGAGATAATGGAGAAGGCACAGATGAAGATCGACCCCCACGCGGCGGATCAGATGAAAAACGCGGTGTCGCCTCTGTCGATACGAATGGCGGTCACCATTGTGGCAACGGTGCCGATCATCATTGTCTATCCGTTCCTGCAGAAGTATTTCGTGGGCGGCATGACAGTAGGCGCGGTGAAGGATTGATACGGTATTTTTATGGCGGCATTTCCGTATGACGCCATATCAATATAGAGTTGCATGTTGAGAGACAGAAGGGAGAGAAAGTATGAAAAAAAAGAGGATTTGCGCATTGTTACTGACAATGGCAATGACAGCAGGCACACTTGCCGGCTGCGGAGGCGGCGACGATGGCGGGGCTGTCGTAACTGATGGCGGCAGCGCGGCGACCGATGAGGGGAGCAGCAGTGATGGCGCATCGGGAGAGGCGATTGAGCTGACATTCTTCTCGGCGGATGCGAATCAGGATGATCCGTGGACGGATCCTGTGGCGCTTGCGATTACGGAAAAGACCGGCGTAAAGTTAAAGACGACCCGTCCCGTGGGCGGTAACGACGAGTCTGAGGCGGTTGCGCTGATGATTGCGGAGCAGAATTTTCCCGATATTATTTTTGCGAAAGGTTCTGCCGGCAACCTGATCGACGCGGGCGTGATGATGGATATGACCGATTTGATCGAGGAGTACGGTCCCAATATCAAGAAGCTTTATGGCGACGAGTTTGAGAAACTGAAACAGTCGGCGGACGATCCGTCTATCTATCAGTTTTCCGCATACGCAGTGGGTGGTGAGAAGTTTAAGCATTGCGGCACCGCACAGATCCAGTGGGATGCGCTGAAGGCAAAAGACTACAAGCTTCCGGAAACGCTGGAAGAGATGGAGGCGATGATCAAGGATTACATTGCGGCGAGTCCTACCACCGAGGACGGTCTTGACCGTATCGGCATCAGCCTGTCCACCTCCGACTGGCACTGGATGATCACACTGGGCAATCCGGCAGGCTTTATCGCGGACGGCGCGCCGGATAACGGGCAGTGGATTATCACGGACGACAATAAGGCAATGTACAAATTCCGCTCCGAGAAGGAGAGAGAGTATTTCAGATGGATGTGCCGCATGTATAACGAGGGCATTCTAGATCCCGACTTTGCGACGCAGACTCACGAGGATTACATTGCGAAGATCGCGTCCGGTCGTGTGGTGGCGCTGTTCGATTCGGACTGGGATTATCAGGACGGCGAGAAGGTGCTCAAGGCGGACGGCAAGTACGGCTCTACTTACGCGGGACTGCCGCTCACTATGGATAAGGAAACCAAGTGCGCTTCCCTTATGTATCAGGGTCTGACGACGGGAACCGGTGTCGGCATTACGACGAGCTGTAAAGATCCGGTGGCAGCGATCAAGTTCCTTGACTTCCTCTGCTCCGACGAAGGACAGGTGCTCAACAAATGGGGTATCGAGGGCACAAATTATTTCCTTGATGACGAGGGACACCGTTACAGAACCGAGGAGGAGATCAAGCAGTCTCAGGAGGATCAGGATTATCAGAAGAAGACAGGCGTAGGATTCCACAACTATCCGTTCCCGACCTATGGCGACGGTATCGAAGATCCTACAGGCAGCACTTATACGACGACAAGCAAGGACGCGGTGATCGCTGAGTATAACGAGGAAGAAAAAGCGGCGTGCGAGGCATGGGGCGTGGAGCTTCTGGTAGACATGTTCCCGCAGGCGGATGAGTTCAAGACACCTGATTACTCTCCACTCTGGGCGTACGCAACTCCGATTGAGTTCACGGAGATCGCAGATAAGCTGGATGAGGTTTCATGGTCTGCCCTGATCAAATGTGTGACTGGAAGCGAGATGGCGTTCGATGAGAATTATGATGCGATGATCGCAGAGCTGGAGGCAACAGGCATGAGTGAAGCCGAGCAGATGATGACAGATATCATTGCGGAGAAAGTGGCAATTGTACAATAGCAACGTGAGAAGTGTTTCTAAAGCTTGGCAGCAAAGGCTGCCTCGCTAAGAAACACTAAGTCTCACGTGGGAGAATGCCCCAGATGCGGGCATTCTCCGTCTTACGATTTTTCTAGGGGGGGGGGTAAACTCCCGGCTCCTCGTCAAGCCCCTGTCCTTTCCGGAACTCGGCGGGACTCATTTCCATATATTTTCTAAATTTTTTGTGGAAGTAATCTACGTTTTTGTAACCGACCTGTTCCGCAATTTCATATACTTTCAGCCTGTTTTCCAAAAGAAGTTTTTTGGCGTGCTCGATGCGCCTGTGATCCACGTAAGAATTGAAGCTTTCGCCAACGCTTTTCGTGAAGATTTTACCAAGGTACGCGCTGTTGTAGCCAAACAGCGGGGCGATGGTCTCCAATTTGATGTTATTTTGAAAATTGTGGTCGATATAGAAGAGCACATCGGCTAAAATCGTGTCTTTGGAGGAACTGCCAAGGGCATTCATAGCGGCTTCGATCTGCTCTGACAAAAAGCGCAGGATCTCGTAGAGATAACCGCGGCTGTGGATATACTCGATCGCCTCCGAATTGTTGCGGAAGGAAAGTCCGGCGGAAGGGTAATTGCGCGTCATGTTTTCTTTGATCTGCAAGTATAAGTCGATCAAAAGCAGCCGGATATCGTCGATCGCATTGGGGACAGTCATAAGTCCCAGCTCGATTTCCTGCAGGGTGTCCACGGTCATACGCCGGTTGTATGCGCCGATATAATCTGTCAGTCGGTTTGCATAGTCGGCAACGGTGTCTGCATCCCATGTAAAGGGAGCGGGGGCGTCAAATTCCGGCGACGGGTTCTCGTTCGTGTGCGGCAGCGTGTCATACCCGGCGGTGTGCTGTCCGGGTAGGCAGAAAAAGCGGCGTGCCAGCAATGCGGACGCGTCCCCATAGGACAGATGGATATCCTCCAACGCGCGCACAGGTCTGCCATAGGCGAGAAACATGGAATCCATAGGGCTGCCTTCCTGAGAATCACCATGCTCAAGCCGCTCCAGAAATTCACCGAGTTTGTTCAGCCCGTGGACGCCTTTTAGGAGAACCACGTCCCTGCCGTCCGTGTTCAGATGGTCGAAGATCATGTTGTCGCGGTTCGTCACCTTGAGCATCTCCGCAAAGGTGTAGGGAGCGGCTGAGGATGGCGCGTGAAAATCCTCACATACAACGACCTGATAAACCTCCGCCGTCAGGCGGAAAATTCGGCAATCCTCCTCAGAGAGAGGCACTTCCGGCGCGCTGTGCAGAAGCTCCTGCAGAACCACATTTTTCGCCTTGTTTTTGTACTGTGTGAAATGGCTGGAACGCTGCTGTTCCTCCGAGAGCTCTTCCCGGATCTGCGTGACCGTCTGAATCAGTTCGTCCTCGTCGATGGGCTTGGTGAGATAGAAACGCACACCGCTTTTCATGGCTTCCTGTGCGTATTTAAAATCAGAGTAACCACTCAAGATAATGCACTTGCCCTGAAAACCGGCTTCTCTGGCGCGGCGAATCACTTCCGTGCCGTGCATGCCCGGCATTTTCACATCCAGCAAAACAAGACCGGGATTGAGCGCAAGAATCTGTGAGAGCGCTTCTTTTCCGTTAGACGCCTCCCCGCACAGGGAAAAGCCCAGTTCTTCCCAGTCGATAATGCATTTTAATCCGTCTCTGATGGACGCTTCGTCGTCAGCAATAAATAATTTTTCCATACGAATATCATACCATCAAAAAGGTTTTCAGGCAACCAAGCGGCTTATTCCACATATATTTTGAACACGACGGGAAACTCGCTGCACACGGTTTTTGCCGTGATATGAAGTCCCGATTCGTCGATGGAGTAAGTCGGTTTTTCATCAAAGCCAAGTGCCCGTACATTCCGGATGATGCCGTGGAAATGCGGTTTGTTGGGGTCAGCGGAGGCAGCGAGAGAGCGGATGGTGACAGAGCAGCTTTCCGGACAGCGCATACAGGCGGCATAGATACAGCCGTTTCCCGCCGTAAAACGGAAGTCCTGTTCGGTGTACGCGGGGGCGGAGGTGTCGGAGAACTGTCCTTCTGTCTCCACGGTGGGACCTTCCGCCGCGTACTGCCACGGCTTGGAGCGATAGACCGCCTCCCCGTTTACGGAAAGCCAGTCGCCGATATCCCGCAGGATGGATAAATCTTCCTCAGCAAAGCCGCCGTCCGCTTTGGGTCCGATGTTCAGCAGGAGATTGCCGTTCTTGCTCACCACGTCGATCAGATAACAGATTATTTCATGGCTGCTTTTGTAGTCTAACGATGTGGTGTGACACCATGAATTGCGTGCCACGGCAGTGTCGGTCTGCCAACAGTAGGGCTTTGCGTCCGCAAACTTGCCCCGCTCCACATCCACGATACCGCTTCCGAATGCCATGGCGTCATGTTTGTAGCAGATGGCGGTCTCCTGTCCCCACTGCGCAGCGCGGTTGTAGTAGTAGGCGGCAATCTTGCGCAGATAGGGTTTGTACGCCTCATGCTGAATCCACCAGTCGAAATAGAGGAGCTTCGGCTGGTAGCGGTCGATCAGCTCGCAGGTGCGAAGCAGCCAGTCTTCCAGAAATTCCCGATCGGGGTAAGGCTTGGCGAACAAGTCCTGATGGTCCGGTTGGGTGCGTTCCGAAGGCCAGTAGAAATCCCCGCAGGAGAGAGGCTCTTTGATATCGCTTTCAAATTCTCTTCCGCAGCCCATAAACCAGTGGTGCTCCGCCCGGTGGGTGGAGGCGCCAAAGAGCAGTCCCTGCTTTTCAAAGGCGTTTTTTAGTTCTTCCAGAATATCTCTTTTGGGTCCCATGCTGGCGGCATTATATAAGGAAAGATCGCTTCTGTACATCTGAAAGCCGTCGTGGTGTTCCGCCACGGGAATCACATATTTCGCGCCTGCCTTAGCAAAAGTTTCCGCCCAGAAATCGGGATCGAACTTTTCCGCCGTAAAAAGAGGGATGAAATCTTTATAACCAAAATCTTTATGGGGACCGTAGGTTTTGATGTGGTGTTCATACTCAGGGGTTCCCTGTATGTACATATTGCGGGAATACCATTCGTTTCTGTATGCGGGCACGCTGTACAGCCCCCAGTGGATAAAAATGCCGAATTTGGCGGGCGAAAACCACCGGGGCGGCTGCAAGGACGTGAGGGACGACCAGTCGTCCGTGTAGGGACCACGCGCGATTTCCGCTTCAATATGTGACAGATAGTTTTGTTTTTCGGTTTGGGTAAACATGATTCTCCTCCCGGGGTTATTTGTATAGTTAAGTTTTTCTTTTGCTTACCATATAGTCTATCACAAAAATAAAGTATATCCACCATGATTTTGACAAAGGGAAAGAACTGTGCTAGACTGTCACTATAACTGAATACGGCGTCAGCTGCAGCCGCTTCGGCGGCGCACGGAATAGGGTGAAAAGCCCTGCGAGTCGGTCACTGTGAAGCCTTGTGAGAGGATAAGTCAGATACGTGGCAGTCTGACGGCATTCTGCCGAAACCGGAACTGCGTGATTTTCGGTCTTGCTGCGTCTGTGGCAGGACTTTCTGCGTTCTGTGCTTCGGTGCAGGACGTTTTTTTGCGCGCATAAGCAGAGTCAGAGGACATGCTGAGTAGATGCCATGCTTGCATGAGCAGCTACGCAGAATGGCTTATGACGAGCAACGCGAACGAGAAATGCGAAGCATTTCGAGTCTGCTTATGCATAAGCAGAGTCAGAGGACATGCTGAGTAGATGCCATGCTTGCATGAGCAGCTACGCAGAATGGCTTATGACGAGCAACGCGAACGAGAAATGCGAAGCATTTCGAGTCTGCTTATGCATAAGCAGAGTCAAAAGACAGACGAGGAGGAGAATATGAAAAGAGAAATGGTAATACAAAATACGGGGAAAACAAAAATTACAGCAATTTTGCTGAGTATGCTGATGCTTGCGCTGACGGCGTGCGGCGGCGAAACTGCGCCTGCCAAGACGGAAAATGTATCGGAGACACAGGTTGAACAGCCAGCGGAAACCGAAACGACGGAAACGGAAGCGCCTGACACGGAAACGGAGTCCGAAGTGTCGGCAGTTGATACGGAATCGCAGCTCCCGACGACTGACCCGAGCGGTGCGTCCATTTTGATTCCGGAAAAGGTGGACTCCGCGGTGGCGCTTGCGCCCTCGATTTGTGAGACGATGGCGGCGCTGGGTGTGGCGGATAAGCTTGTGGGCTACGATCTGCAGAGTGTGGGGCTTGCGGGGCTGCCAGAGGATGTGCCGACTTTCGACACGGTGAATCCGGACATAGAGCAGTTGACCGCGCTTGCGCCCGATATGCTTCTGGTGTCAAACCTTTCTCTCTACGATCAGGAGGCGCCCTATCAGCCTTTGATTGATGCGGGCGTGTGCGTGATCTGCGTGCCAACCAGCGACAGTGTGGAGGATGTGCGTGGCGACATTCGTTTTCTGGCGGCGGCGCTCGGTGTGCCAGAGGAAGGGGAGCGCGTGGTTGCCGAGATGGACGGGAAGCTGGCGGAGCTTTCCGAGGCTGTTTCCGATATCCCGGAGGGGGAGAGAAAGAGCGTCTACTTTGAGATTTCTCCCGCACCCTACTTGTACAGCAGCGGAAGTGGCACGTATTTGCATGAGCTGATCGAGCTGGCGGGAGGGAAAAATGTGCTGGCTGACCAGAGCGGCTGGATTTCCGTGGAGGGGGAGACGGTGGCTGCCGCAAACCCGGATGTGATTTTTACCAATGTTAATTATACAGATGCGCCTGTGGAGGAAATACTCGGCAGAGAAGGGTGGGCAGGAGTGTCCGCAGTCATGAATAAAGAGGTATATTATATTGATAATATGGCGTCATCCCTGCCGGACCAGAATATTGTGATCGCGGTGGAACAGATGGCACAGGCACTCTATCCGGAGTGCTTCGGAGTGGAATGAGGAAGAAATTGTTATGAAGCTGAGGATAAAGATGGGAACCGGGACAAAGATGGGGCTGCTTCTTCTGGCGGCGCTCCTTACCCTGCTTTTCGGGGTGGGGATTGGGAGTGTGTATGTGCCGCCCGCAGATATCCTCGCCATTCTGGGAGAGCGTCTTTTCGTAAGACCCCTGCCGGAACATATTCCTGCAAATTTCAGCGTCATGGTGGTGGACATGCGTCTGCCGCGGGTGCTGCTCGCCTTTTTGACAGGGGCGGCGCTCGCTGTCTGCGGGGGCGTGATGCAGTCGCTGTTACAAAATCCCTTGGCGTCTCCTTTTGGGCTGGGGGTGTCCTCCGGCGCTGGGCTTGGGGCGGCGCTTGTCATTGTGCTGGGGCTTGCCTCGGCGGGGCTCGGCATGTTTTTTCTGCCTGCGGTCAGTCTTTGCTTCGCGCTGGGCACGGTGTTTTTTGTGCTGCTCCTAGCGGCAAAGCTGGACCGAAGAATGTCCAATGTGACCGTGATTCTGGTGGGCATGGTGGTTTCCCTGTTCTGCAATGCGGTCATGTCGCTGCTTGCTACGGGTTCTCCCGCCTACGCGCAGCGCATCCAGCTCTGGCAGCTCGGCAGTTTTTCCATGCGGGAGTGGAGCGCGGTTTGGGCGCTTTTTCCCGTCACGGCGCTTGTCTGCCTTTACTTTCTGCGCTATGCCGCGGAGCTTGACGTGATGACTTTCGGGGAGGAGCAGGCGTCCGCTATGGGTGTGGATCAGCGCAGGATCAGGGGAAGGATGATGACGGCGGTAGCGGTGCTGACGGGCACGGCGGTGGCATTTGTGGGGATAATCGGCTTTGTGGACCTTATCGTGCCCCATGTGGTAAGGCGGTTTTTCGGGGCGGCGCACAGACGGATGATCCCGGCATGCGCTTTGCTTGGAGGAACCTTCCTTGTGCTGTGCGATCTGGCGGCGAGAACCTTAACGCCGCCCCATGAGATACCGATCGGATCCATCACGGCGTTACTTGGCGCGCCTTTCTTTCTCTATCTCTTTTTTGCCGGGCGCAGGGACAGTTAATAGGTCGTCTCCATGACAGATGGGGGCTTTTAGGAACGTTGTGTATGGGCAGAAGATGGCAGTTACCGACGGATTTTGCGATGTAAGAAACAGCACAGCTTGAGGTGAATTATGGGCGGAACAGCGATGCTTGAAGTGAAAAATTTATCCTGCGGCTACGGGAAAACAGAGGTGATACACGACCTGTCCTTTCAGGTAAGGGCGGGGGAGCGGCTGTGTATTCTCGGACCGAACGGCTGCGGCAAGACGACGCTTCTTCGCGCCCTCGCGGGAGTCATTCCCTTTCAGGGCAGTGTGGAGGCGAACGGGGTTTTTCTTGGCGGGCTGTCCCCGAGACAGCGGGCGAAAAAGATTGCGCTGATGAGCCAGTTTTCCCAGTCGGCTTTTGATTACACGGTTTATGAGACGGTGATGCTGGGGCGTTACGCGCACCGGAGCGATTCCCTGTTTCCGTCAGAGACGGCGGCGGATCGAAACACCGTGGAGGACGCCATGCGGTGCACCGGCGTATGGGAATTGCGGGAGCAACTGGTGACGAGACTTTCCGGCGGACAGCTGCAGCGGGTGTTTTTGGCGAGAACATTTGCGCAGGAGCCGCAGATTATCCTATTGGATGAACCGGCAAATCATCTGGATTTGCGGTATCAGGCGGAGCTTTTAGAAAGCCTGCGTGACTGGACGGCGGATAAGAAGCGGTGCGTGACAGGGGTGTTTCACGATATCAGTCTGGCGCTCGCCTTTGCGGACACCGTGCTTTTGCTGGAGGCGGGAAGGGCGCTTGCCTGTGTCCCGGTGCAGGAGCTGGATGAGGAGCTGCTGGACAGGCTTTACGGCATGGATGTGCGAGGCTATATGAAGCGGATGTATGGACGATGGGAGTGAGGAGGAGAGACGATGGCGGTATACAGGAGCTCTTATGAGGCATACCCTTTTTTGTGTGACGCGGACGATGATCTGCGCTGTGACTTTGAACTGCTCACGGACGAGCTGGCAAGCGGCGTCGGGTTGCTGCGAAGCCAGATCGCAGAACCGCCTCTGGCGGATGAACTTTTGTGGGTCTGCGAACTGATTTACCATATGAATCCGACCCTGCGCACTTTTTTTTCGGTGACGGAGGAGGAGATTGCCCATCTTGCCGCCGCCGTGGACAGGCTGCAGGCGGAAAGTAACGTACACGGCTTTGTGCTGCCCTGCGGCTGTCAGTGTGCCTGTACGGCGCATCTTCTGCGGGTGAAGGCGAAATGTCTGGTACGTCTTTTATACAGATATCTCCAGCGGGGAGGCGAAGTTCCGGACGGGCTTTTCGATCTGGCAAATCTGCTGTCGGGTTATTTCTTTTTGCTTGCGCTGAAACTCAACGCCTTAAACGGGGTGGAGGAGAGCGTCTACCACAGTCGGAATTACAGATAAATGAAATTGCAAACTCACCCCATTTTCAACTTCACAAGCGCGGTGTTATTTGTTAGAATAAGGTTATGGACTGGACGGGGTATGGAAGGTGCATAATGAAAAAGCGTGGACAGGAGAATGGGGGATATATGGATTACAAGGCGATTCCGTTTGAACAGAAAATCAAGGAGAATATCAGAAGCTACGCACTGGATAATCTTTATACGCTGGATGTGCTGACGGAGTTCTGTAAGGCGTTCTGCGCGGCGGCGGATGTGGCGATTCTGATTACCGAGAGACACGGGGAAAAGATCGTGTCGGTAGGCGGGTTTGCGGGCTTTACGCCGGATGTGGTCGGGGAGCCGGGACGCAAGGTCAGGGTGTACGGCAGGACGATTGCGCACCTATATGCCGAGACAGGCAAGGTGCCGGAGGAAAAACGACAGGCTGTAGAGAAAATGCTGGACAGCTTTGCCGCCATGCTTTCCCACTGGGGGGAGCAGACTTACCTGCACACGGAGACGGCGATCTATGCGGACGAACTGGAGCAGAAGCTTGGTGTGCAGCATGTGCAGACGGCGAGAGGAGAGAATGAAGACGCCCTCACAGGGGTGTACCATAAGCTGTATTTCGAGGAGCGCATGAGGGTGATCGACCGGGCGGAAGTGGTGCCTGTGGCTGTGATCAATGTGAATATCAACGACTGGAAGTATGTGAACGACAATTTCGGCGACGAGGAGAGTGACCGGCTGATCAAGACCATTGCCGACATTCTGAAACAGGAGAAAAAGCCGGATTATGTCATCGGTCGTGTGGATGGGGACGTTTTTATCGTGCTGATTCCCATGGCGGAGGACGGCGAGGCGGAAGACTATTGCCAGAGAGTGCAGCAGGCATGCTTTTCCTATGAGGACGAGATTCTGGCGCCTTCCGTTGCATGCGGCGTCGTCTACAAGACGAATGTGGAGGAGCTGATCGAGGATAAGCTGGACGATGCGGAGTACGAGATGTTCAACAATAAATTTCAGATTAAAAATGCGCCCGGTTACAGGGAGCGGTTGGAAAAGAGAAAGTAAGTGATGATTTATTGTGAAAATTGTCACGCACCGATGGAGGAGGACAGCGCGAAGTGCCCGTATTGCGGCGCGCTGAACGCTGTCGGCGGTGAAAAACAGTATATGGAGCAGCTTTACGACATAAAGAAGGACGTGGAGGAACTGTCCGCCGTGCCGGAAGAGGAATACCGCAGGGAAATCGGAAAAACCGGGCGGGTGATCCGATGGACATTTCTGGCAGCCGCGGTATTGATGGCTTTTGTCGGGCTGCTCCTTTTTGTGAGCCGTAAACTCATGGGCACTGATCCCACGGCGGAAGATATGCGCGCCCAGATGGCGTGGGAAAAGGAAGTGTTTCCAAAGCTGGACGCCCTGTATGCCGCGGGAGATTACGACGGCGTCATGGAATGCGTGTTTGAAAATCAGGCGGAGTCCTATTATTCCATCGATAACTGGAAACACGCGGATTTTATCAATGTGTATACGTGGTATCAGACTTGCACGGAAGGCTTGGATAAGGCGGATTCGGAAGGGTATGACGCGGAGAAAGCGGGAGAGTGTATTTTGGACGTCTTGTTTCTCATACAGGAGAGAAAATATGATTCCTATACGGAGGATGAGGAGTCGCTGATCGAGGCATATCAGGAAGAGGTAAAGCGCAAGGTCGGCACGGTGTTTGGCGTACAGGAGGAAGCGCTTACCCTTTTATATGAGGAATGCCGTGTGGAGGACGAGTACGGCGTCTATTTTGACTATCAGACGGCGAAAAAGAAGGTAAAGAACTTTGTAAAGAAACAGATCAAAACGAATTGAGGAAAGGTTGTAGCTGACTATGAAATGTCCCACATGCGGCGCAAATTTACAAATTGAGGATGAAAAATGTCCCTTTTGCGGCAACCAGAATCCCTTTGCGGTGAAGCATAATCAGGATATGCGGCACTATCAGCAGGAGTTTCAGGAGACAAAGCGGGAAGTGGAGAGAAAGACGCTTCATTTTAACTCTTTTACCGCCAGAGTCGCGGTGATCGCGGTGCTCCTTGTGATGATTTTGGGGATGGTTTTTGCGATCAATGACGGCGCTTATTATCTCTGGTCAAGCCGGGTGAAGAAGGACGTTGCGAAAAATGCGGAGAAGTACAGGGCGGAGCTGAACGCCTTTGAGGAGGCGGGGGAGTGGCGCGGGCTGCATGCCTACTATGATGCGAAATCCCTCGACAGCACGCGCGACTTGAAGGACTACACAGTACTCTACTTTATGATTTATGACTACAAGAGTGTCTTGAATGAGATCGCCCGTCTGCAGGAGGGGGATTTGGATGACGTGGCTGCTGCGGCTTCCAAAATGTCGTCCCATCTGGACAACTTCTATAAAGCGGTCGGGCGCGTCTCCTATGAGAGCGTATACTATGACGACTGTTACAGCCCGGCGCACGTGGCGGCATATGAGCGGATGCAGACGGAATTGGAAGCGGCGCTGTCCGTCTACTGCCATCTGACGGACGAGGAGATTTCTGCGCTTTCCGATTACTCACTGATAAAGAGGGCGGAACTGCTCGAAGAAGGTCTTTGCCGGCAGGCGGAGAAGAAGGGGGAGGTGTCGGAAGAATGAGTCTGAATCAAGGCGCGGAAGAAAAAACAGGCGTTTCACGCAGGATTCTTTTGCTGAACGGTATCGTTGTTCTGCTCTGCGTGATCCTTTTTGCACAGGTAGTTACCTTTGTCAAGGAGGCGGCTTCCTATCAGAAGGTGTATGCGGTTGACGAGGCGAATTTGATTCGGATGATTACCGGTCAGCAGTATGACAACCTTGTGGAGAGCGTGTACCGCAATGAGTCGCAGGGCGTTCCGATAAAAGGGGACATGGCGCAGATTTACGCGACGGCGTACTATTATGAGGCGGCAATGCTGTACAACGCCCACCAAAAAGCGGGTAACGTACAGCAGGCGGAGGAGAAATTTGCCCGGATGCAGGCTTACGAGGAGCAGATGGGGGAATACGCCTTTGCAAAGGAAGAAATATGGGCGATTCTGGGGATTGACCCGGAAAATCTAAAATAAGTATTAAATCCCTTTTTCTGGATAAAAACGAGAAAATGGGAGATAATGAGAGAAAATAGAAGTAAATAAAAGAAAAAATCTAATATGCGCATGTAGAACCATTTGCAAACGCCCGCATATGAAGATAATATATGTTCCAGAGTTAGCACTCGTAAGAGGCGAGTGCTAACAAATCGAAGGAAAAGCATGAAAAGTATCATATAATAAGAAGGAGGCAGTTATTATGAAGTTAACACCACTTGGCGACAGAGTAGTACTTAAACAGCTGGAAGCGGAGGAGACAACAAAATCCGGCATCGTTTTACCCGGACAGAGCAAGGAGAAGCCGCAGCAGGCAGAAGTGATCGCGGTAGGTCCCGGCGGAGTTGTGGACGGCAAGGAAGTGAAGATGGAAGTGAAGGTCGGCGATCAGGTCATTTACTCCAAGTATTCCGGCACAGAGGTGAAGCTCGGTGAGGACGAGGAATACATTATCGTGAGACAGAATGATATTTTAGCAGTCGTAGAGTAGTGTGGGAGACAGCATTCTCCGCATGGAATAAATGGAAGTAATCAAAATCGAAAATCAGGAGGACATAAAATTATGGCTAAGGAAATTAAGTATGGCGCGGAAGCCAGAGCGGCTTTAGAATCGGGCGTAAATCAGTTGGCGGACACCGTCAGGGTGACCCTTGGACCGAAAGGCAGAAACGTGGTGCTGGATAAGTCTTACGGCGCGCCCCTCATCACAAACGACGGCGTGACCATCGCGAAGGAGATCGAGCTTGCGGACGCTTTCGAGAATATGGGCGCGCAGCTTGTGAAGGAAGTGGCAACCAAGACAAACGATGTGGCAGGTGACGGAACCACCACAGCGACCGTGCTGGCGCAGGCTATGGTGAATGCGGGTATCAAGAACCTTGCCGCGGGCGCAAACCCGATTATTTTGAGAAAAGGTATGAAGAAAGCGACCGAGACGGCTGTGGACGCAATCGCGAAGATGAGCTCCAAGGTAAACGGCAAAGAGCATATCGCGAGAGTGGCGGCTGTTTCTTCCGGCGACGACGAGGTAGGCAAGCTGGTAGCGGATGCGATGGAGAAAGTTTCCGGCGACGGCGTTATCACCATTGAGGAGAGCAAGACCATGCTCACGGAGCTTGACCTTGTAGAAGGTATGCAGTTCGACAGAGGCTACATCTCCGCATATATGGCAACCGATATGGACAAGATGGAGGCGGTTCTGGAGAATCCCTACATCCTGATTACAGATAAAAAGATCGCGAACATTCAGGAGATTCTGCCCCTCTTAGAGCAGATCGTGCAGTCCGGCGCGAAACTGCTTATCATCGCTGAGGACGTGGAGGGCGAGGCGCTCACCACCCTGATCGTGAATAAGCTGCGCGGCACTTTCAACGTAGTTGCGGTAAAGGCGCCCGGTTACGGCGACAGAAGAAAGGCAATGCTCGAGGATATCGCGATTCTTACAGGCGGTCAGGTAATTAGCTCCGAGCTTGGCTTAGAGCTTAAGGACGCAACCCTCGATCAGCTCGGTCGTGCGAAATCCGTTAAGGTGCAGAAAGAGAATACCGTCATCGTGGACGGCGAGGGCGACAAGAAGGAGATCGAGGCGAGAATCGGTCAGATTAAGAAGCAGATCGAGGAGACTACTTCCGATTTCGATAAAGAGAAACTGCAGGAGCGTCTTGCGAAACTTGCCGGCGGCGTGGCTGTCATCCGTGTGGGTGCGGCGACAGAGACAGAGATGAAAGAAGCGAAGCTTCGTCTGGAGGACGCGCTTGCCGCAACCAGAGCAGCTGTGGAGGAAGGAATCATCGCAGGCGGCGGTTCCGCATATGTACACGCGGCGAAGGAAGTGGAGAAGATGGCGGAGAAACTGGAAGGCGACGAGAAGACAGGCGCGCAGATCGTCCTGAAAGCGCTTGAGGCGCCCCTGTTCCACATCGTTGCGAACGCGGGTCTGGAAGGCTCCGTTATCATCAATAAGGTGAGAGAGTCTGAGGTGGGCGTAGGTTTCGACGCGCTGACAGAGGAGTATGTGGATATGGTGAAGGCAGGCATTTTGGATCCCGCCAAGGTGACCAGAAGCGCACTGCAGAATGCGACCAGCGTGGCAAGCACCCTGCTCACCACCGAGTCCGTAGTCGCAAACATCAAAGAGCCCGAACCCGCAATGCCCGCAGGCGCAGGCGGCGGCATGGGGATGATGTAACGTAATAAGCTGCGGCGCAGCAGACAGGAGGAAAGGGCATAGCCCCCAAGCTAGCTTGAGGGATATGTCCTTTTTTTTGTTCCGAAAACAGAAAGAATATTATTCCGTTAGAGTTGCTATTGTTCCGGAAAGAGGGGTATAATGATTAGGAAAGCGGGGTGTTCTTTTATGTATATGACGGTAAAGCAGGCGGCGGAGAAGTGGGGAATTTCAGACAGGCGTGTGCGCGTATTATGTGCGGAAAATAAGGTTTTCGGCGCTGTGCGTGAAGGGCGCAGCTGGATGCTCCCGGAAGATGCGGAAAAACCGGCGGATGGACGGTTTAAGGCGGCAGAAAGCCTGCTTGCAGCCATAGACAGGAAAAAAAGGGAATTGGATACGAGACGTCCGCTGACTGAGGGGGAAATGGAACGGCTGACCGAGGAGTTCGTTGTTGAGTACACTTATAATTCCAATGCAATTGAGGGAAATACGCTGACATTGCGCGAGACGGATATGGTTTTGCGTGGGCTGACGATTGACAGGAAACCGTTGAAAGATCATTTGGAAACAGTCGGACATAAGGAAGCATTTGATTTTGTGCGGGATATGGTGAAAGAACAGGCGCCTTTATCGGAGCATATCATCAAGCAGATTCATTATCTGGTATTGGCGGGTAAACGAGAGGATAGGGGTGTTTACAGAAGAGTTCCGGTCAGAATTATGGGGGCGAAACATGAACCGGTACAGCCCTATTTGATTCAGCCCCGGATGGAGCAGCTGCTGGAAAATTATAAAAAAAGTACAGAACATATAATTGCGCGGCTTGCACGGTTTCATATTGAATTTGAGGGGATTCATCCCTTTATTGACGGAAATGGAAGAACCGGGCGGCTGCTTGTAAATTTGGAACTGATGAAAGCCGGATATCCGCCGATTGACATTAAGTTTGCGGACAGAATATCTTATTATGACGCGTTTGATGCGTTTTACGAAAAGAATCATCCGGGGGCAATGGAAAAACTGTTTGCAGGGTATGTGAACGCAAGGCTGGACAATTATCTTATGATGTTGGAAAAATAATCCTAGGAGGAGATGAGTGATTGGGCGAAATCTAAAATTACTTTGAAGTTCTTTGAAGTTTAAATGAAGTAAAATTGAAGTTGAAATTGAAGTGACTTTGAAGTATTATTGAAGTGGCGTAGAAGTGAACTTGCAGTAATAAAATTTTGAGAAGATTTGAGGTGTCCGTATGTATCTGGAAGAACTGTTCGGTGACATCTGTCTGGAAAGCGATGTGCTCGAATGCAAGAGCCGTCTGGATAGGGACGATATCGTCGGCTGGCTGAAAAGCATAGCGGGCTTTGCGAATGCCAGTGGCGGGGAGTTTTATATCGGGGTTGAAGATAAGACAAACAAATTGATCGGGTTTAGAAGGAAAGAGGCGGATGATGAGCGCAATTTTTTCAACAATCAGGTGAACGAACACCTTGTGCCTAGACCGCAAATGAAACTATCTTTCGTACGTTATGAGATCAGAAACAGGGAACGCTTTATCATCAGAGTGCAGGTTCCGGAATCGGTGGTTAAGCCTGTGATATTGAAGTATAAAAATATTCCGTCTATTTTTATGAGAAGAGACGGTTTTACAAATGGCGCTACCTATGAAGAAATCATTGACATGAGCATAAAGAGCAAGAATACGCAGTATGATATTCTTATTTCCGACCAGAAATATAAAGCGTCTGACTTTCAGGTATTACAGGCGTTTTATGCGGCGCACAACGACGGAAAAGCGCTCTCCGAAAAAGCGCTGCGGTCCATGGGATTCTACAATGAAGAAGGTATGCTGTCAAACGGCGCAGCACTGTTTCGGGATGACTATCAGGGGAAAAAGACACAGGTGCAGTGTTCTTTGTTCTCGGGTATGCACAAAGGCAGTGAACGCATTGTAACTATTAACAATTATCATGGCAATTTGATTTCTGTCATCAACTACATGATGGAATTTGTCACTCAGAGAATGAATCATTCCATGATAAAGCATGGAGACGCAAGAGAGAACATTGACGCATATCCGCAGCGCGCTCTGTTTGAAGGCGTGATCAACGCGGTGGCGCATCGGGATTATTTTCTTGACGGAACACAGATTCAGGTTGACATGTTTAAGGACAGGTTGGAAATATCATCACCGGGCGGTTTCTATAAGGGAGATAAGTTTGGCAAAACATACGATTTCTCGGGAATTATTTCCAAAAGAAGAAATGAGTTGCTGGCGGCGGTGTTGGTGAGCTGTAATGTGATGGAGGCGGCAGGAACCGGGTTCGATAAGATTATGGAAGAGTATTGCGACGTTGATGAGCCGCACCGTCCGTATATCTATTCTTCGTCGGACCATTTTACCCTTGTCCTTCCCGATCTGACGTATGCGGACGGGGTAGCGGATGAGAAACATCCGCCGCTTACGTTTGTTCCCGTGCCGGGCGGGACAGAATATGATGAAAAGGTATTATCGTTCTGCTATTATCAGGCGCATAAAGCCGCGGAGATTGCGGCATATCTGGGATTGAGTGATTCCACTTATTTCAGAAAGAAGATATTGGGTAATCTGGAACAGCACGGTTATCTGGAGAAAAACAAGATGGCAAGGACGGTGTATTATAAGACGAAAGCGGATATGGTGACATTTGACTAAACATTGAAACTCCTAAAATATTTTGATTTTTCTTGCAAATAATTCGAGAATAGCGTAAAATTGCTAGTATGTATTATTATGTAATCCGATAAGGGTTTGGTGAATGTATGGCGACAGAAGAAAAGACTGAACTGGTATTTGACGACGGCAGAATAGAATCCATTGAAGAGTTTCAGACTCCCGGACAGCTTTACGAGGAGCTTATTGCCCGTGTGCGCAAATATCACCCTTCGACGGATATCAGTCTGATCAGAAAAGCCTACCGGGTTGCTTCTGACGCGCATGAGGGTCAGGCGAGAAAGTCCGGGGAACCCTATATCATTCATCCGCTGTATGTGGCAATTATTCTTGCGGATTTGGAGATGGATAAGGAAACTATTGTGGCGGGACTTCTGCACGACGTGGTGGAAGATACCATTATGACGGATGAGGAGATCAGCGAGCAGTTCGGCGCGGAAGTGGCGCATCTGGTTGACGGTGTGACCAAGCTGGATAAGCTGAATTTCCACGGGGAGCACGGCACTTATGACAAGGACACGGAGAAACTGGAGCGGCAGGCGGAGAACCTGCGCAAAATGTTTCTCGCTATGGCGAGGGATATCCGTGTCATACTGATAAAGCTGGCGGATCGTCTGCACAACATGCGGACATTGCAGCATATGCGCCCGGAGAAACAGCAGGAGATTGCGAGGGAGACGCTCGATATTTATTCTCCCATTGCCCAGAGGCTGGGCATTTCTAAGATTAAGGTGGAATTAGACGATTTGTCATTAAAATATCTGGAGCCCGAGGCTTACTATGATTTGGTGGATAAGATCGCCGTCAGGAAGAGCGAGCGGGAGCGTTATATTCAGGCGATTGTGGACGAGGTCAGCGTGCATATCAAAAATGCGGGCATCAAGGCGCAGATCGACGGACGTATCAAGCATTTTTTCAGCATTTACAAGAAGATGAAGAACCAGAACAAGTCCATAGACCAGATTTATGATCTGTTTGCGGTGCGTATCATTGTAGATACGGTGAAGGACTGTTATGCCGCGCTGGGCGTGATCCATGAGATGTATAAGCCGATTCCCGGTCGTTTCAAGGACTATATCGCCATGCCCAAGTCGAATATGTACCAGTCCCTTCATACAACGCTGATCGGCGTGAGCGGACAGCCTTTCGAAATTCAGATTCGCACCTACGAGATGCATAAGGCTGCGGAGTACGGTATCGCGGCGCACTGGAAATACAAGGAGGCGTCCGACGGCAAGAAGGTGGAAACGCAGGAAGAGGAGAAGCTTGTCTGGCTGCGGCAGATCTTGGAGTGGCAGCAGGATATGACGGACAATAAGGAGTTTATGAATCTGTTAAAGGATGACTTAAACCTCTTTGCCGACACGGTATTCTGTTTTACCCCCACAGGGGATGTGAAGAGTCTGCCCGCGGGTTCCACGCCCATTGATTTCGCCTACAGTGTGCACAGCGCGGTGGGCAATAAGATGATCGGCGCGAGAGTCAACGGCAAGCTTGTGACGATAGATTACGAGATCAAGAACGGCGACCGGGTGGAGATTATGACGTCCCAGAACTCCAAGGGTCCCAGCCGTGACTGGCTGAACGTGGTTAAGAGCACGCAGGCAAAAAATAAAATCAATCAATGGTTTAAAAATGAACTGAAAGAAGATAATATTGTCAAGGGGCGAGAATTGATTCAGGCTTACTGTAAGGCG
The DNA here is from genome assembly GCA_910588955.1 of uncultured Lachnospiraceae bacterium. Taxonomy (GTDB): domain Bacteria; phylum Bacillota; class Clostridia; order Lachnospirales; family Lachnospiraceae; genus UBA3282. The sequence continues at coordinate 12,827 of CAJURQ010000005.1, read as the reverse complement.
AAGACGATCAATCCCGCTGATGTCCTGACACCTCAGTATGAGGAAGCAGTCATAAAAAAATACGGTTTCCAGAACTGGGAATCGGTGCTGGCGGCGGTTGGGCACGGCGCCCTCAAGGAGGGGCAGATCGTCAACCGGATGCAGGAGCTTTACGAGAAAGACCATAAGCGGGAAATGACCGATGCCGAGGTGATGGCGGAGATCGAGGAGAGTGTCCGGATCAACCGCGCGAAGCCGGGCAAGAATAGCAGCGCCATTGTGGTGAAGGGAATCCATGATGTGGCAGTGCGTTTTTCCAAGTGCTGCAGTCCGGTGCCGGGAGATGAGATCGTCGGTTTTGTCACGAGGGGAAGGGGCATTTCCATTCACCGGACGGACTGTGTGAACCTGCTGAACCTGCCGGAGATAGACAGAAACCGTCTGATTGACGCGGAGTGGCAGCAGCCGCAAGGGGCAGCGGCAGGTGAGAAGTATCTGGTGGAGATCAGCATTTACGCCAACAATAGAAACGGTCTTTTGGCGGATGTGTCCCGCGCGCTCACGGAGAAGGAGATCGATATTCAGGCGCTTAACACGAGGGTGAATAAGCAGGGGACGGCGACGATCATGGTCAGCTTTGAGGTCGGCAGCAAGGAGGAACTGCAGCGGATCATAGATAAGATCAGAACCATTGAGAGTATTATAGATATAGAGAGAACAACAGGCTGAGGAAGAAAAAATATGGGCGATTTAAAAATTGGAAGACTGATGCTTGGCATATGCCAGACGAACTGTTATTTTGTGTATAGGGAAGGCACGAAGGATGTGATTTTCTTCGATCCGGCGGACAAGGGCGACTATATTTATGAGACACTGCAGGAGAAGGGCTTTCAGGTGAAAGGGATTCTCCTGACCCACGCCCACTTCGACCATATTTGGGGCTGTAACAGGCTGCGGGAGTTATCCGGCGCGCCGATTTATGCCTATGAGGAGGAGAAGCCGCTCTGTGAGGACGCAGTGACGAATGTATCCGATCAGGTGGGGCGTCCCTATACGGTGATCCCGGACGGTTATCTGAAGGAGAATGAGGAGATCACGATCGCGGATATGACGTGCAGGCTGATCGCCACGCCGGGGCATACGGTGGGGAGCTGCTGCTATTATTTTGAGGAGGCGGGCATCCTTGTTGCGGGAGATACGCTCTTTCAGGAATCGGTGGGCAGGACGGATCTGGCGACGGGCAGCATGAGTGCACTGACAAGATCAGTCAAAGACAAGCTGTTTGCATTGCCGGATGAGACAAAGGTTTATCCCGGGCACGGGGAATCTACGACGATTGGGCACGAGAAGATGTATAACCCGTTTGTACAGTGACGACCGGCGGCGGACTGTCGCGCGAAAGACAGGGTACGGAGACGTCGAAAACGGATGGAAAAAAGAGATAAGAATGAGCGAAGGATGGGCGATTGCAGGGACTGTGGATCGCCTATCTCGATGTAACGAGTGTAAAGCCGGGGATTTGCGGGTAGGCGGCAGTAATGGCACAGGCACTAATAAAGGTTCAAAGATAAGAGAGAAAGAACGGGTGTGAATCCGATATATGGGGGCGGCATATGGAAGGACAGATGCAGATGGACAAAACGGTCAGGAGTCGGATGTTGAACCGGGACGTCATCAAATATATTGCCATGGTTACCATGTTCTTAAACCATTTCGCCCATATGTTTCTGACAAAAGGAACGGCGGTGCATGAGGTGTTTCTGGACATCGGTTTCTTTACCGCGCCGGTGATGTGCTATTTTCTGGTGGAAGGGTATATGCATACGCGCTCAAAAGTGAAATACGGACTGAGGCTGTTTTTGTTTGCGCTGCTGTCTCAGATCCCCTTTCAGCTTGCGCTTGGTTACAAGATTCTGAACATGATTTTTACACTGCTCTGCTGTTTTTTGATTCTGGTGGTGATGGAGAACGTGAGTAGTCCCATGCTTAAGCCGGTGTTGTGCGCGCTGCTTGTTCTCATAACGACGATGGCTGACTGGGCGGTGGTTGCGCCGGTTACCACGATTCTGCTCTGCAACGCATGGGGAGACAAAAAAAGAATGGCGATTGAGTATTTCATTGCGTATCTACTTTTTTCCATGATCAATGTACAGAGTTATATGTCCGGTGAAACGGGCGGCTGGACGGCTTACGCGGTCTTTCATGGTCTGCTTTCCGGGCTTGGCATATTGGCGGCGGCGGTTGCGACGCTCGTGTTGTACAATGGGGAGCGGGCGAGAAGAGGACAAAACTTCTCAAAATGGTTTTTCTACATTTTTTATCCGGCGCATCTGCTTGTATTGTATCTGGTCAAGATTGGTTTACATAACTCGTAATCATCGGAGTTTCGCCGCGTGAGGCAAGAGGTTTACATAACAAAAAATCCGCGCAAAATAAAGAAGAGAAAGGGGCGGTTCGACGCTGTGGCACAGGAAACTTCCGACAGACAACAGAAAATAGAAGGTTTGGCGGATGAAATCATGCGTCTGGCACATGACGGTCTCCTGATCAACATGCGGTTTCTGGATGTGGCGTTGTCGAAGCTGAAACTGGTATGCAGACAGCAGACGGGGGCGCATTTGTTTGATGGAGCAACATTATACTATGACCCGGTGCTGCTGTTAAGACAGTATAAGGTATCGCCGAACTACGCGGCAAGGCTTTATCTGCATACGCTTCTGCACTGCATCTTTTTCCACAGCAGCGGGACGGACAAGTTGAACCGTTTGTATTGGGACATGGCGACGGATATCGCCGTGGAGAACACGATTCTGGATATCAATCTGCATTTGACGGGGCTGTCCACGGACGACACGCTGAGAAACCGTCTGGAGATTTTAAAAAAGCAGGCGGGAGGTCTGACGGCGGAGAAGATTTACCGGCATTTCCGGGTGGAGGAGCCGTCCGAAAAGGCGGTGGAGGACTGGCATAAGCTCTGCCATTTTGACGAGCATATTTACTGGGACAGGCGGGAGGAACTGGAACTCTCGCAGGAGGAGTGGCGCAAGGTCAGCGAGCGCATCAAGGCGGACTTGAAAAGTTTCAGCCGCGATAAGAACAACGCGGAGAGTATTGAGCAGAATTTGAAGGAGGCTACAAGAGAGCGTTACGACTACGCAGGTTTCCTAAAAAAGTTCATGGTCATGGGCGAGTCCATACAGGTCAACGACGATGAGTTCGATTATATTTACTATACCTACGGGCTGGATACCTACGGCAATATGCCGCTGGTGGAGCCGCTTGAATATAAGGACAGTAACAAGATACGGGACTTCGTGATTGCAATCGACACCTCCGCCTCCTGCCGGGGTGAGATTGTGCAGGCTTTTTTGCAGAAGACCTACAATATCATGCAGGATGCGGAAAGCTTTTTTACGAAGATCAATGTGCATATCATCCAGTGTGACAGCGAGGTACAGCAGGATATTAAGATCACGGAGCGGGAAGAGTTTGATCGGTTTATGGAGCAAGGGAAGCTGACAGGGTTCGGCTCCACGGATTTCCGCCCGGTGTTCTCCTACGTGGAAAAGCTGCGGGAGGATGGAGAGCTTGCGCAGTTGAAGGGGCTTCTCTACTTTACCGACGGCTACGGGATTTATCCGGAGCAGATGCCGGATTACGATGTGGCGTTTGTGTTTCTAAACGAGGATGAGAACGCGCCGAAAGTGCCGTCATGGGCGATACGGCTTGTTCTGGAAGAAGAGGAAATTGCGAACTTTGAGAAAGAAAAACAGCAAGGCTGACAGGTCTAAAGAGCAGGAACGATATGTAGATTTGAAAAAGGCTTTGATATGAGAGGTTTATAAGGAGCATAAAACGACATGAACATTAAGGAAGCAAAAAACTACATCAAGGATTCGGTCCGAATTTATCTCAAGAAGGACGAGGAGGGGGAGTATCGGATACCCGTTGTCAGACAGCGTCCGATTTTTCTGCTCGGTGCGCCGGGTATCGGCAAGACTGCAATCATGGAGCAGATTGCGCAGGAGCTCGGCATCGCGCTTGTGTCCTACTCCATGACCCATCATACGAGACAGTCCGCGCTGGGACTTCCCTTTATCGTGCATAAGGAGTATGAGGGAAAAGAGTACGACGTGTCGGAGTACACCATGAGCGAGATCATTGCCTCCGTCTATGACGTGATGGCACAGAGCGGCATCCGGGAGGGCATTCTGTTTTTGGATGAGATCAACTGTGTGTCGGAGACGCTGGCGCCCTCCATGCTGCAATTTTTGCAGTACAAGATTTTCGGCAGACATCAGGTGCCGGAGGGATGGGTCATCGTGACCGCGGGCAACCCGCCGGAGTACAATAAGTCGGTGCGGGAGTTCGATATCGTGACGTTGGACCGGCTGAAGATCCTGAAGGTGGAGGCTGACTATGCGGTCTGGCGGGAGTACGCGAGAGAGCGGGGCGTGCACACGGCGATCTTAAACTATCTGGATATGAAAAAAGAGGACTTCTATCAGGTGGAGACTACGGTGAAGGGCAGAAGCTATATTACGGCGAGAGGATGGGAAGATCTCTCCGAAATGCTGACGCTCTACGAGGAAGAACAGATCGCGGTGGAGGAGTCCTTTGTCGGGCAGTATCTGCGAAACGACCGGATTGTCAAGGAGTTTACGGCATATTATGACTTGTATCGGAAATACCAGAACGATTACAAGGCGGAAGAGATTTTGACCGGAATAGTCAGTGAGCAGGCGAAGGACAAGGCGAGAAAAGCGGATTTTGACGAGCGGCTGTCCCTGATGGGGATGCTGATTGACAGGATGCAGCAGGACATTCGCGAGAACATGCTGCAATCACAGATATTAAGCGAACTGATGAATCCTCTCCGTGCTTTAAAGGTGAAAGCGGAGGCGGGAGAGACGGCGCAGGAACTTTCGGCGCTTGCAGGGAAACAGGCGCAGGGCAGACAGAAGGCGATGGAATCTCTGCAGAAGGCGGGCGCGCTGTCAGTGCGGGATAAGCGGCAAAACAGGGCGATAGCGGGATTTCTCTCCGCCTGCGAAAAGACGCTGCGGCTTGCGGAGACAGAGGACGGCAGCGCAGGATTTGCCCGGGTGAAGGAGCAGTTTGACGCCAAGGTGTCTGAGTACAAAAAGGACACGGAGCGGGTGAAGGAGCGGCTGCATTTCCTCTTTCAGTTTGTGGAGGACACCTTCGGCTCCGGCAATGAGATGCTGATTCTCGTGACAGAGTGTACGGTGCAGGCGGACTGCGCGAAATTTATCAGTCTTTACGGATGTGAGGACTATCAGAGGCACAACGAGGAGCTGATGCTCACCGAGCGGGGCACGGAGCTGACCGCAAGAATTGAGGAATTGGATTTATAATTTGAGATTACACGGAATGAAATGATGGCACAAAAAATTAAGCATGGTGAATTGAATATGCCGCAGGGCGTTTTGTCCTATAAGACGGACGGGGAGACCGCGGAGATTACGGGATATCGGGGAAAGGACACGGAGCTCGCCGTGCCTGCCGCGATCGACGGCTGCCCTGTGACCTGTATCGGGAAGAAGGCATTCTTAAGCAATAAGATGCTGAAGGAGATTTCTCTGCCGGAGTCCGTTGCGCGGATCGATGACTGGGCGTTCGCCTACTGCGCGAAGCTTGCGCGGGTCGTCCTGCCCTATCACCGCATGGAGATCGGTCAGGGGATTTTCAGGGACTGCTTTCTTCTGGAACAGATCGTGGACGAGGAGGCGGACGCGGGGGAGAAGAAGACTGCGGACACCGCTTTTCTTCTGGCGGCGGTGATGAGCAGGCTCGATGCGTTTTACCTGTTCGACTTTGAGAGTGCGGGCACGCCAGAGTGGATGGCGCAGTGGGACGGACGGATGCAGACGCTGATGGAGCGGGGCGACGCGGAAGGGTTCTCGAAAATGCTGCTCTGCGGGGAGGAAGACTACGGCAGCAGGGAGAATAATCTGGACTATTACACGGAGCAGCGCAGGCGGGAGAAGGTGCGGCTTGCAATGCTGCGGCTCATGCATGATTACGGGCTGAAGCAGTCTGTGCGGGAAAAGCTGGAACAGTATCTGCTCTCTCATATCAAAGGGTGCGAGACGGAGGAGACGTGGCGGGTCGTGCTGGAGGAGTACGGGGACGATCTGCGCTATTATCAGTTTCTCACGCAGCTCGGCGGCGTCACGAGAGAGAATTTTCAGCCTATGATGGAGGATATGGGGCAGGAACACACCGAGATGAAGGCGTATCTGATGAAATACCACGGGGAAGAGCATGGGACGGAGGATGTTTTTGAGGCGTTTGCGCTGTGAAAAATTGCCTGTTGTCTGGTTATCGCTTGAGCGATATTTATTTTGCCGATTTTTCCAATGTCCTCGACATTGTATCACTATGGTGATATAATTGAGAGGAACGGAGAAATTAAGATTCGGCATGGAGGTAACTATGGATAAACTGCTGACGATATATCATGGCTCTCAGAAAATCGTTGAGACACCGACTTTTGGTGAAGGTCGGAAAAATAACGATTTCGGGCTGGGTTTCTACTGCACCGAGAGCAATGAACTTGCCAAGGAATGGGCGGTTTCTTCTTTGCGCGACGGTTTTTCAAACCGGTATACCATGGATACGGAGTTTCTGAATATTCTGCGCCTTAACAGCCCGGCATATACCATACTCAACTGGATGGCTGTTCTTGTGGAACACCGGATTTTCAGCATTAAAACTCCCGTTGCGAAACGAGCAAAGGCTTATCTCATCCAAAACTTCGGCGTCAATGTCAATGCTTATGATCTGATCACAGGATACAGGGCGGATGATTCATACTTCGATTATGCGGAAGCGTTCATCAATAACGCGATTACTGTAGAGCAGCTTGCAAAAGCCATGCGGCTCGGAAAACTCGGAGAGCAGATTGTCATCAAATCCAAGTTCGCTTTTTCAAAAATCCGGTTTGAGGGCTTTGAACCCGCCGGAAAAGATACTTACTATGTGCTGAGAAAAACAAGAGACGATAGTGCCAATCAATCGTATCTGGATATACTGGAAGAGGAAACAGACGGTCTGTATATGCAGGATATTATGAGAGGAGGCGTTGCGAACGATGACCCGCGCATACCAAGAAATATATCTGAGCAGGGCACAGTCTGCTCTGGGTGACGCTTTTGATTATGCGGTGAATACCTGCGGTATTTCCGGAAATGACTTTGTGGGGCTCTTCACCGCAAGCACCATAAGCCGCCGTATGGAAAACGGCGATCCGCCTATTGTAACAGGTAAAAGCGGAATTGAAATAGCCGTGGATGTGCTGCTGGAAACCACAGGCAAAAGCACTGACGCCAAGCCGGAGGAAACGCTTCGCCGCTCAAGAGAATATTGGATTGGCTGGGCTGTTGCATATTATCAATGGTATTCCTCCAGAAACTACAGCGAAATCTTTCAGGCGCTCTGCTTTGATGATCTGCAGGACATGTACGATACGCTCCATGAAGCGGATATTTCAAAATTTGCAGACATTGCGGATGAAAGAATCAGAGAGCATTTTAAAGATACGAACTTGAAGCGAATCCGCAGCGTATACGGCTGTACACAGGCTGAACTTGCGAAAGCGTCCGGCGTAACGCCGCGTTCCATCCAAATGTACGAGCAGCGCCGAAAGGACATTAACAAAGCGAGCGCGGAAGCATTGTATCGCATTGCAAAGGTGCTGGGCTGCACCATAGAGGATTTGATTGAAAAATAAATTGCAGGCGCTGTTCGACGGATATTGTCGGACGGCGTTTTTTTGAGCAGACCCGTGCAGAAGAAGTGTGAAAGATATATTTTAGATATACTTTATTTTAAGGTAGCTAAAATTATAATATTCAATTGAGAGTAAAATGAGTTTGTGACAAGATAGTAGATGAGAGGATATTTGATGAATGACAGCATGTCAGGTGTGTTTGTAGGGAGGTAAAAATGAAAGGATTTCGGAAATTTTTAAGTGTGATGCTGGTCTGCAGTATGCTTGCTGTGCCGCCGACGCAGGGCGTGACTGCGGCGGATTATGGAAACGGCAGCGTGGAGGCATCTGCAGAAATTTGTGCGGAGATGGAAGAAACCGGAGAAGAAACCGGAAACGACATACAGGATCAGGAAGAAGCGGAAACAGAAGCTACAGAGCCAGAGGAGGATGGAGGGGAAGAGGAAACCGGGGAGACACCGCCGGAAGGTGGCGGCGCGGAAACCGGAAAACCTGCGAACCCGGGAGAAACGCAGGATGATGATGAGAACATAGGCGGCGCGGAGGAAGACAGCGCCGGGGAAACCGGGGCGGAAGATACAGATGAAGAGACGGAGGAAACCGAGGCGGACGGAGCGCAGGGAGAAGCTGCGGAGGACGTTTTGCTGGAGCAGGGGGAGTCTGTGGCAGCGGAGACATTTGCGACTGAAGGGGGCGAGACGTCTGGAAGCTGCGGGGCGAATGTGACATGGAGATTTGAGGATGGGGTGCTGACGATCAGCGGGTCGGGGGCGATGGAGGATTATGGGCATGAGAGCCGCGTGCCTTGGCATGACTATTGTGCCAATATTAAGCAGGCTGTTGTAGAGGAAGACATAACGGCGATAGGTGAGTATGCTTTTAGTGACTGCAGCAGTCTGACAGATATAGAACTGCCGTCTAGCGTAGTGAGTATAGGGGCGTGTGCCTTTAGTAGTTGCAGCAGTCTGGCTAGTATAAAACTGCCGTCAGATGTAATAGCTATAGGAAAATCTGCTTTTAGTGGTTGCAGCAGTCTGACAAGCATAGAATTGCCGTCAGGTATAACGACGATAGATGAGTATGCTTTTTTTAATTGTAGCAACTTGACAGACATAGAATTGCCATCAGACGTAACGATTATTGGGATGTTTGCTTTTAGCTGTTGCAGCCGTTTGATTAGTATAGAACTGCCGTCAAGTGTAACGGCTATTGGTGGGCATGCGTTTGAGGCTTGTAGCAGCCTGACAAGCATCAAACTGCCGTCAGGTGTAACGATTATTGAGGAAAGTGTTTTTGAGAGGTGTAACAGCCTGACAAGCATAGAACTGCCGTCAGGCATAACGACTTTGGAGGAACGTGCTTTTCGCGAGTGCAGCAGCCTGACTAACATAGAATTGCCGTCAGATGTAACGACTATAGGGGTGTCTGCTTTTCAGGGCTGTAGTAGCCTGATAAGCATAGAATTGCCGCCTAGTGTAACGGCTATAGGAGAGTATGCTTTTTATTGTTGTAACCGACTGAAAAACATAAAACTGCCGTCGAGCATAACAACTATAGGAGAGTATGCTTTTTGTGCTTGTGGAAGTCTGACAAATATAGTGTTGCCGTTGGATATCACGACTATTGAGAATGGTACTTTTTTAAATTGCAGCAGCCTGACAAGCATAGAAATATCGTCAGGCGTAATGACAATAGGGGAATCTGTTTTTTATAATTGTACCAGCCTGAAAGATGTTTACTATGGCGGAAACGAGAGCGACTGGCGTGCCATAACGATTGGGGATAATAATGAACCGCTCACTTCCGCGACCATCAACTACAACAGCTCAAGTCCCGTACATATTCATTGCGGGGGTGGAACAACAGAGAAATTTACTCATAATTTGGACTATTATGTTTCTGCGACAAATTCCAGTTTGTACAGCCCGGAGCTTTCCCATATGCTGATCGCTATGTCCTGCGCAGCCTATGATGAAGGCGATGTGAAGGCTTCTATGAAAGAATTGGGGTTTCAAGATAGTGACATTTTCAGCCATTACAACAAGGAGGATTTGGATAGACAGATTTCCTATGCATTTGGGAAAAAGACCATGTCAAACGGAGAAACGCTTGTTCTTGTGACGGTAAGAGGGTCTTCAAGCTCGTTTGACTGGCTCAGTAATTTTAATGTGGGGGTTGGTTCATGGCATATGGGATTTGAATCGGCGGTCAATGAAGTGTACGATTCTCTCGCCGATTTTATGGGCGGGAATCTGAACGGCGCCACCTATGTCGTTACCGGTCACAGCCGAGGCGCAGCAGTGGCGAACCTACTGGAAATAAAGCTATTTGAGGCAAAGGTTGCAAGAGAAAAAGTATATGGTTATAATTTTGCCTGCCCTGATGTGGCGAGAGCCATTCCGACTATGTGGAATTGGCTGGGTGAACATGACAATATGTTTAATATTGGAAATGCGCCTGATCCTGTCACGATGGTTCCGGGTGTATTGGGGGGAAGCATAGGTTTTATTCCGGGAACCACATGGGGAAAGTTTGGACAGAGCCGCTGGTTTTCAAAAGATTGGAATAATATAAATGAGATTGCATTGAATTTTTCTAAGCATGATCAAAAAGCGTACTTGGAGCATTTACGGGATAAGTCTTCTTTCGATTCATTTAAGACCTATGAGCAGAGAAAGATGACAATTCCGGTTGCTGAATGGAGATCTATTGGCAAATTGTTTAATATCCGATGTCCGGTTGATGTAAACATTACAGATCAGAACGGAAACACGATTGCCTCTGTCATAGGCGGTGAAGCAAACTATTATGGTTCCTCGTTCGGGGAAGTAATGATTTTTACGGATGGGGACAAAAAGGCGGTCTTTGTTCAGGGGGATGAGCCGCTGGAAATCCATCTGACTGCAACCGATAGCGGCACAATGGCGTATACGGTGCAGACTCTCGACTATGATCTTGGGGAGGTTTTGTCGGAAAAGGTTTTTGATAATGTTGCGCTTACGGACGGCAAACAAATGCTCAGCATTGTAGATACAAAAGAGGCGGCGGAAAATGGGAATGATGTATCGCAGGTTCCGCTCTTCGTGCTGGATGAAAATGACAACATAATCCGGGAAGTCCTCCCCGACGGCGCAGGCACAGAAATCCCCTACAACGACCCCGGCGAAGTCCTCCAGGGCGACATCCCCGCGGACGGGAAAATCCCGGACGGTCTGTGGATTGCCGGGGTGGAGGAGTCCTACACCTACACCGGCGCCGCCATCAAGCCGGAAATCCGGGTTTATGACGGGAAGAAAAAACTGCAGCCCGGAAAGGATTATACGGCAAGCTATAAAAATAATATGAAAGCAAATGACGCATTCAACAGTTCCAAAGCGCCTGCCGTTGTGGTCAAGGGAAAGGGAAACTATGCGGGAACGGAAACCGCCACGTTCAAAATCACAGCGGCCACCTTGAGTGACAGCAGCATATTCGTGGAGGATATGACGACCGCCTATAACAAAAAGGTGCAGAAAAGGACGCCCGTTTTGACCTATAACGGCAGGAAACTGGCGAAGAACAGGGATTTTACCGTTTCCTATCCGGGCACAGAGCCGGGCGCCTACAAAGAGGCGGGCGTCTATGAGATCCTTTTGACGGCGAAGGCGGACGGCAATTTCAGCGGGACGAGGACGGTTGTCTATACCATTACGGACAGCACCCTGATTGGCAAGGTGAGCGTAAAGAAAATTCCGAATCAGACCTATACCGGAGCGGCAATCGAGCCGGAACTCACGGTTACCTATAAGAATACGCCGTTGGTCAAAGGGACGGACTACACGGTCAGTTATACGGATCATACGGAGATTGGGACGGCGAAAGTTGTTTTGACGGGCATCGGGAAATATACGGGGACAAAAAAAGTGTCGTTTCGTATCACGGGAACACCCCTAAAAGGCATCGTGGTGTCCGGGATTGAAAATAAAGTGTATAACGGCAATTATCAGGAACAGAACATGACGGTCACGCTAAAGGGCAGGAAGCTGGAGGCGGGGACCGATTATGAGACGGTCTATGCTGGTAACAGGGAAGTGGGGAAGGCGAGCGTCACCATCAAAGGAAAAGGCGCGTATACAGGAACGATAAAGAAGACCTTCCGAATCGGGAAATTTGACATTGCGGCAAATAAGGACGGCAGATTTACGGCGGAGGTGAAGCGGGAGACCGTTCCCTATGCCAAAGGCGGCGCGAAGCCGGAAATTGTTGTCAGATTCAGGACGGAAACCGGAGGGGCTCAGACGCTGACGGAGGGGACGGACTATACGCTCGCGTATCGAAATCATAATGCGGTGAATGATGGCAGCAAGGCGGATAAGCGACCTGTAGTTACCGTGAAAGGAAAGGGGCGCTTTAGTGGAACCTATGGCGTAGTACTCAACTATAAGATTGTGGCGCAGGATCTCGGCAGGCTTACGCTGGCGGCACAGGACAAAACCTTCCAGAATAAGAAGAACAGTTATTCTACAAAGCTGTCCATCACGGATTTGAATGGAACAGTCTTAAAGGCGGGAACGGATTATCAGAAAGCGTTTACCTATCTTTACAAAAACGAGACTGAGGTGAGCAGGGAAGGCGGAGAAAAGGTCACCCGGGCGGCGGGGACGGTTGTGGACAAGGAGGACATCATTCCGGCGGGGACTGTCCTCAGGGTACGTGTGGAGGCAAAAGCGGGCGGCAATTATACGGGAGCATTGGAGGGCGAGTACCGAATCACAAAGGCGTCCCTTTCTTCCGCGTTGGTGTCCGTTCCGAAGCAGGTTTACACGGGAGAGCCGATCACGCTGGAAAAGAGCCTGATCACGGTAAAGATGAAAGGAAAACAGCTTGATGAAAGCCAGTATGAGATCGTGCCGGGCAGTTACAAAAACAATGTGCAGAAGGGCACGGCAAGCGTGACGCTTCGCGGCGTAGATAATCACGGCGGAACAAAAACCGTTAAATTCACGATTCGGGCGAAAGGTTTCCTGTGGTGGTGGAGGTAAGAACATGATATTTGGAGCCTGAATTGTAAAACTAACTTCCATATGAAACGGTAAATTCTACATGACCTGTG